>NZ_JALJRY010000100.1 GCF_024519455.1 Streptomyces sp. STR69
GTCTGATGGCCGACACCCAGGCCCCGGTGCACATTCCCCGCCGCTACCTCCGCACGATCGAGAACGTCACTGCGGCCGGCCCTCAACTCCACGACCACACAGGTGAGTTTGAGGGAGGCCCCGTCCAGGACCCCGACACGACCCCCATCCCGGCGGACGGCACCCTCACCTGGCCCACCTCCAACGCCCCGACCGTCCCGCCGTCCGCGCCCGGCCAACTCTCGTCGACCTACGTGACGTCCTACGGCTCGCTCCCGGACGGCACGGTCGGGCTGGTCTATGCGGAGCCGTTCTCCGACGAGGTGATCGAGGGGCTGCGCGGTCAGGTCTACGAGGCGCTCGGGTATTCCGATGATGTGCCCGAGTCGGTGCGTGAGCAGGTGCGGGACGTGTTGAGCCGGGAGAGCCTCGCGCTCCAACTGCCGTATCTGCGCTCGAACGGCGGGTATCGCGTCACCGTCCGGGTGGATGGGCGCGATCACACCGTCGACGTGCAGTTGACGTTGTCCGAGGCGCGGGAGTCGTTGCGGCAGGGGCGTTTCGACACGCGGGACGCGGACAAGCATGTCG
>NZ_JALJRY010000101.1 GCF_024519455.1 Streptomyces sp. STR69
GACACCTTCGAGGACACTCCCGCCAAGGACCGGGACCCCGAGTGGTTCAAACGCGCCGTCTTCTACGAGGTCCTGGTCCGCTCCTTCCAGGACAGCAACGGCGACGGCATCGGTGACCTCAAGGGCATCACCGCCAAACTCGACTACCTCCAGTGGCTCGGCATCGACTGCCTCTGGCTGCCCCCCTTCTTCAAATCCCCCCTCCGCGACGGCGGTTACGACGTCTCCGACTACACCGCCGTCCTCCCCGAGTTCGGCGACCTCGCCGACTTCGTGGACTTCGTCGACTCCGCCCACCAGCGGGGCATGCGCGTCATCATCGACTTCGTCATGAACCACACCAGCGACCAGCACCCGTGGTTCCAGGAGTCGAGAAAGGACCCCGACGGGCCCTACGGCGACTACTACATGTGGGCCGACGACGACAAGCAGTACCCCGACGCCCGCATCATCTTCGTCGACACCGAAGCCTCCAACTGGACCTTCGACCCCGTCCGCAAGCAGTACTACTGGCACCGCTTCTTCTCCCACCAGCCGGACCTCAACTACGAGAACCCGGCCGTACAGGA
>NZ_JALJRY010000102.1 GCF_024519455.1 Streptomyces sp. STR69
GATGAAGCCGTCCATCGTCGCGGGCTGCGGGTCCTTGCCGAGGGCGTCGTCGTCGTAGGCCGTGCCCGGGGCCTTCATGGAGCGCAGGGCGACGCCGGTGACGCGCGGGGCGAGCAGGCCGGCGCCGATCAGCCAGTCGGCCTCGGCGGCGGTCTGGCCGAGCGAGTACTGCTTGATGAGCGAGCCGAAGACGTCGGAGATCGACTCGTTCAGGGCGCCGGACTGGCCGAAGTAGGTCAGGTTCGCGGTGTACTGCGTGACGCCGTGGGTGAGTTCGTGGCCGATGACGTCGACCGGGATGGTGAAGTCGAGGAACAGCTCGCCGTCGCCGTCGCCGAACACCATCTGCTCGCCGTTCCAGAACGCGTTGTCGTACTTCACGTCGTAGTGGACGGACGCGTTGAGCGGCAGGCCCTCGCCGTCGATGGAGTGCCGGTTGAAGGCGTTGAGGTAGAGCTCGAAGGTGGCGCCCAGGCCCGCGTAGGCGCGGTTGACGGTCGCGTCCTTGCCGGGGTCGGAGCCCTCGGCGCGGACCTTCTTGCCGGGCAGGTCCTGCTTGTGCTT
>NZ_JALJRY010000103.1 GCF_024519455.1 Streptomyces sp. STR69
CGCCGCCGACCATCAGCGCGTAGCCGTTCTTCAGGCCCCACACACCGCCGGAGACGCCCGCGTCGACGAAGCCGATGCCCTTGGCGCCCAGCTCCTCGGCGTGCTTCTCGTCGTCCGTCCAGCGCGAGTTGCCGCCGTCGACCACCGTGTCACCGGGCTGGAGCAGCTCGCCCAGCTCGTCGACGACCGACTGGGTCGGGGCGCCGGCCGGGACCATCACCCAGACCGTGCGCGGCGCTTCGAGCTTGTCGACCAGTTCGGCCAGGTCGCTCACGTCGGAGATCTCGGGGTTGCGGTCGTATCCGATGACGGTGTGGCCCGCGCGGCGGATGCGCTCGCGCATGTTGCCGCCCATCTTGCCGAGGCCGATCAGTCCGAGCTGCATGTCAGTTCACTTCCTGGGAATTCTGCGCGTTACGAAGAGTCCGGTAGGTCGCCACGAGCGCGGCGGTGGAGGAGTCGAGACCGGGCACGTCCGCGCCTTCGGTCAGGGCGGGTTCGACGCGCTTGGCGAGGACCTTGCCCAGTTCGACGCCCCACTGGTCGA
>NZ_JALJRY010000104.1 GCF_024519455.1 Streptomyces sp. STR69
TACTTGGTCTCGACGGCGTGGCCGCCGAACTGGTTGCGCAGGGCCGCGATCATCTTCATCTGCGGCGAGTCGTCCTGGCGGGAGGCGAACCGCGCGAAGAGGGAGGCCGTGATCGCGGGCAGCGGTACGGCGTTGTCGATGGCGGCCTCGACGGTCCAGCGGCCCTCGCCGGAGTCCTCCGCGTAGCCCTTGAGCTTGTCCAGGTGCTCGTCGCCGTCGAGGGCGTTGACGGCCAGGTCGAGCAGCCAGGAGCGGATGACGGTGCCCTCCTGCCAGGAGCGGAAGACCTCGCGGACGTCGGTGACGGAGTGGACCTTCTCCAGGAGTTCCCAGCCCTCGGCGTAGGCCTGCATCATGGCGTACTCGATGCCGTTGTGGACCATCTTGGAGAAGTGCCCGGCGCCGACCTTGCCGGCGTGCACGAACCCGAACTCGCCCTCCGGCTTGAGCGCGTCGAAGACGGGCTGGACCTTCGCGATGTTCTCGGGGTCGCCGCCGACCATCAGCGCGTAGCCGTTCTTCAGGCCCCACACACCGCCGGAGAC
>NZ_JALJRY010000105.1 GCF_024519455.1 Streptomyces sp. STR69
GGCGGTGACCAGGCCGAGAACCAGCCGCCGATCCTGGAGCTGGCCGACAAGGCCACCGTCTCGAACGTGATCATCGGCTCGCCGGCCGCCGACGGCATCCACTGCCGGGGCACCTGCACGCTGAAGAACGTGTGGTGGGAGGACGTCGGCGAGGACGCCGCCACCTTCAAGGGCACCGCCGCGAACCAGACCATGACGATCGACGGCGGCGGCGCCCGCAAGGCGGCCGACAAGGTGTTCCAGCAGAACGGCCCCGGCACCTTCGTCATCAGGAACTTCAAGGTCGAGAACTTCGGCAAGCTCTACCGCTCCTGCGGCAACTGCAAGACCCAGTACCAGCGCCATGTCGTCCTCGACAACGTCACCGTGAAGTCCCCCGGCCTCGACATCGTCGGCATCAACTCCACGCCGTACGGCGACACGGCCCGGCTCTCCCGCATCACCATCCAGGGCGACCCGGCACGCAAGATCGTCGTCTGCCAGAAGTTCCGCGGGGTCACCTCGGGCGAACCCGCGAAGG
>NZ_JALJRY010000106.1 GCF_024519455.1 Streptomyces sp. STR69
CTGCTGACCGGGTTCGTCTTCTTGTGGGCGTTCCTGGACAAGACGTTCGGGTTCGGTTATGCGACTCCGTCCGGCAAGGGCTGGATCGATGGCGGCTCGCCCACCAAGGGTTTTCTGAGTTCGGTGGCTGCGGGTCCGATGGAGTCGACGTTCCATGACTGGGCGGGTGCGGGCTGGGCGAACTGGCTGTTCATGCTTGGTCTGCTCGGTGTCGGCATCGCGCTGGTCTCCGGTGTCGCGCTGCGGCTCGCTGCCGTCGCCGGCACGGCGATGATGGCGTTGATGTGGATCGCCGAGTGGCCGCCGGCCAGGCACCTCTCCGACGGCACGCTGAGCATGTCGTCCAACCCCTTCGCCGACTACCACCTGATCTACGCCGTGGTCCTGATCGCCCTCGCGGCGGCGGGCGCCGGTGCGACCTGGGGTCTCGGCAAGCTCTGGGCCACGCTCCCGATAGTCCGCGACCACAACTGGCTG
>NZ_JALJRY010000107.1 GCF_024519455.1 Streptomyces sp. STR69
CGGTGTCGCACGGTCCCACCACGATCTGGTTCCCCCGGCACCTCACCACCGCCGATCCCGCGCCGGGTTCGCTGCCCGCGCCGGCCGATCCTGCCGATCTCCCGCTCTACGGCGTCGACTCGGTGATCGACCCCAGGGCCCTGTACGAACACGTCCACCAGACCTTCCAGGCGGATCTCGACGGCACGGCGGCGGGGCAGGTCTCGGACTTCCTCTCCGAGCAGGTGCTGCGCGGCACGCTGCCCATGCAGATCGACGGCGGGATCTACTCGCCCGTGATCACCGACGCCGACGGCGAGGCGGTCGGCATGCTGCACCTGGTGACCGTGCCCACCGTCGGGACCCCGTTGAGGCAGAGCACGCCGGGGCAGATCAACCTTGAGAGCCACCTGGTCAACACCGCGAAGGTGGACCTCTCCTCGAAGTACACCAGCGGTCTCGGGG
>NZ_JALJRY010000108.1 GCF_024519455.1 Streptomyces sp. STR69
ATTCATGCCTGATTCATACCTATTTCTCGTGCCATCGATTTTTTATTTGGAACATGTTAGCCTATCACGGATCCAAAGCTCGGTCGGGGAATCCCCTCTAGCCATCAAAAAACATACATCCCGCGCCAGCATCGCAAGTAAACGAATACACAATATCGTGAAGACAACCCCGACGGCCACGACTTCCTTTACAGCAGCCCTGTCGGAGTCATGCCGCGCGAATGGCCTCCAGTGCGGATGAAACAATCCCGGCCAGACGCATCGGCCCACTCCACGTGCATCCTTTCCTTCTGCCCGCCCAATACGTCCGGAAGTGCATTCTCGCTCCTGCTCACAGCTCCTCTCTGGCTTCCTTCGCCTTGGCCTTGGCGGCAGCCTCGGCCTCGGCAGCCTTGTTCTGAGCGGCTT
>NZ_JALJRY010000109.1 GCF_024519455.1 Streptomyces sp. STR69
GCCCGGCGCCGAGGTCGTAGACGCTGGTCCACTCGTCGCCGCTGCGGATGGCGTAGCCGTGGGTCTGCACCCAGATGTGCCGGCCCCCCGCGATCCAGGTCGAGCTGTTCTTCGCGTCGGCCGTGATCGGGGCGATGAAGCGGGCCTCGCCGGTGGCGTTGTCTGCGGGGGCGACGTTGTACGACGTGATCTTGCTGGGGTCGGTGACCCAACTCCCGTCGTTGATCGCGCAGTTCTGCGTGACCTGGAGGGCGAGGTAGACGTACTCCTCGGCGATGTTGCAGCCGTTGGCCGGGTCGGTGAGGGTGTCGCCGCCGTCGCCGCCGAAGTTGGAGCCCATGACCGTGTCGTTGCTGCGCAGGATCGACTGGCCGTTGTCCTGGAGGCCGCCGGTGACGG
>NZ_JALJRY010000010.1:0-283969 GCF_024519455.1 Streptomyces sp. STR69
AGATGATCGCGGCCCTGCGCAACCAGTTCGGCGGCCACGCCGTCGAGACCAAGTAATCCACAGATCCACAGGCCCCGGGCCTGTGGATCCACAACCTGGGGGAGGTCGGCGAACGACCATGCACGTCACGCATCTGTCGCTGGCCGACTTCCGCTCGTACGCCGGGGTCGACGTCCCGCTCGACCCCGGCGTCACCGCGTTCGTGGGCCCCAACGGGCAGGGCAAGACCAACCTCGTCGAGGCGATCGGCTATCTCGCCACCCTCGGCAGTCACCGGGTCTCCTCCGACGCCCCGCTGGTCCGGGTGGGCGCCGACCGCGCGATCATCCGGGCCCAGGTCAGACAGGGCGAGCGGCAGCAGCTGGTCGAGCTGGAGTTGAACCCCGGCCGCGCCAACCGCGCCCGCATCAACCGGTCCTCGCAGGTCAGACCCCGTGATGTGCTGGGCATCGTACGGACCGTGCTGTTCGCGCCCGAGGATCTCGCCCTGGTGAAGGGGGATCCCGGGGAGCGGCGGCGGTTTCTCGACGAGCTGATCACCGCGCGGTCGCCGCGCATGGCCGGGGTGCGGTCCGACTACGAGCGGGTGCTGAAGCAGCGCAACACCCTGCTGAAGTCGGCCGCGTTGGCGCGGCGGCACGGCGGGCGGTCGATGGACCTGTCCACGCTCGACGTATGGGATCAGCATCTCGCGCGCGTGGGGGCCGAGTTGCTCGCCCAGCGGCTCGATCTGATCGCCGCGGTGCAGCCCCTCGCCGACAAGGCGTACGAGCAACTGGCGCCCGGCGGTGGGCCGGTGGCCCTGGAGTACAAGCCGTCGGCGCCCGGTGAGGCGCACACCCGCGAGGACCTCTACGAGCAGCTGATGGCGGCGATCGCGGAGGCGCGCAAGCAGGAGATCGAGCGGGGCGTCACCCTCGTAGGACCCCATCGGGACGATTTGATTCTCAAACTCGGTCAGTTGCCGGCCAAGGGGTACGCCTCGCACGGGGAGTCCTGGTCGTACGCGCTGGCGCTGCGGCTCGCGTCGTACGACCTGCTCAGGGCCGAGGGCAATGAGCCGGTGCTCGTGCTCGACGACGTGTTCGCCGAGCTGGACACCCGGCGTCGGGAGCGGCTGGCCGAACTCGTGGCGCCCGGTGAGCAGGTGCTGGTGACGGCGGCGGTGGACGACGACGTACCGCATGTACTGGCGGGGACGCGGTACAGCGTGGCGGAGGGTGCGGTGGAGCGCGTATGAGCACGAATGAGCCTGCCCCGCGTCCCGAGCGCCCCGCGGCCGGGGAGCCCGCGCCCAAGAAGGCTGCCGAGCCCTCCGGCGTCGACCTCGCGCGCGTGGCGCTGCGCGCCGCGAAGGAGCAGGCACGCGCGCGTGGGGACGCGGCGCAGCAGAAGAAACAGGCGCGGCGCGGGGGGCTGCGCTCCGGCGCGCGCGCCGACGGCCGCGACCCGATGGCACTCGGCGCTGCGATCAACCGGCTGCTGAACGAACGCGGATGGGAGACGCCGGCCGCGGTGGGCGGTGTGATGGGCCGCTGGCCGCAGATCGTCGGCGAGGACCTGGCCAAGCACTGCGTACCGGAGAGGTACGACGAGGACGAGCGGGTGCTGGTCGTGCAGTGCGACTCCACGGCCTGGGCGACCCAGCTGAGGCACCTCACGCCCACCCTGGTGGCCAGGCTCAACGAGGACCTGGGGCACGGCACCGTACGGATGATCAAGGTGCTCAACCCCGGTGGACCGCCCCGCCGCTACGGCCCGCTGCGGGCTCCCGGCAGCACGGGTCCCGGCGACACCTATGGGTGACTGACATCACAGCGCGGGCCCCGGCGGGCGACCGGACGCGGTTGCGAATACCGACCTGACCCAGGAGTAGCAAAGGGTTCATACCCGGAAGCGCTGAGTGCCGCTGTAAGCCTCTTCGAGCCCCGTTCCGCATATGGGGAGTCGGGAGAGACCGGTTGAGGGCGGCACATGAGGACTCAGGTACCGGCAAACCCCCATCCATGTCGGCGCTACCGGTAGACTGGAAGCAATCCCGCCCCACTTGTGGGACACACACCGAGCAACGCTGACTAAGGCTTACCAACGCAACACGCCGCAGCCGCACCGGCCACCCGCCGGGAGCCTGGCTTGTGCTGTGCCAGAAAGGGCGCTTCGTGGCCGATTCCGGCAACCCCAACGAGAACATCCCGTCCACCGACGCCGGCGCCAACGGCGGGGCTCACACCTCGAACGGCGAGGTCACCGCCTCGTACGACGCCAGCGCCATCACCGTCCTCGAGGGTCTGGACGCGGTCCGCAAGCGACCCGGTATGTACATCGGCTCGACCGGCGAGCGCGGCCTGCACCACCTCGTGCAGGAGGTCGTCGACAACTCCGTCGACGAGGCGCTGGCCGGCCACGCGGACACGATCGACGTCACGATCCTTCACGACGGCGGCGTGCGCGTCATCGACAACGGCCGCGGCATCCCGGTGGGCATCGTCCCGTCCGAGGGCAAGCCCGCCGTCGAGGTCGTGCTGACCGTGCTGCACGCGGGCGGCAAGTTCGGGGGCGGCGGCTACGCGGTCTCCGGCGGTCTGCACGGAGTGGGCGTCTCTGTAGTGAACGCGCTGTCCAGCAGGGTCGCCGTCGAGGTCAGGACAGACGGCTACCGCTGGACCCAGGACTACAAGCTGGGCGTCCCCACGGCCCCGCTCGCGCAGCACGAGGCCACGTCCGAGACCGGTACCTCGGTCACCTTCTGGGCCGACCCGGACATCTTCGAGACCACCGAGTACTCCTTCGAGACGCTGTCGCGGCGCTTCCAGGAGATGGCGTTCCTCAACAAGGGTTTGACGATCAAACTCACTGACGAGCGCGAGCTGGCGAAGGCCACGGCCGGTGCCGACGAGGCGGGTGCGGACGAGAAGGACGAGGTCAAGACCGTCACGTACCACTACGAGGGCGGCATCGTCGACTACGTGACGTACCTCAACTCCCGCAAGGGGGATGTGGTGCACCCGACCGTCATCGACCTGGAGGCGGAGGACAGGGACAAAAGCCTGTCCCTTGAGGTCGCGATGCAGTGGAACAGTGGTTACACCGAGGGTGTGTACTCCTTCGCCAACATCATCCACACGCATGAGGGCGGCACGCACGAAGAGGGCTTCCGGGCCGCGCTGACGTCACTGATCAACAAGTACGCGCGCGACAAGAAGCTGCTCCGCGAGAAGGACGACAACCTGACGGGCGACGACATCCGCGAGGGTCTGACCGCGATCATCTCGGTCAAGCTGGCCGAGCCGCAGTTCGAGGGCCAGACGAAGACCAAGCTCGGCAACACCGAAGCGAAGACCTTCGTACAGAAGGCGGTCTACGAGCACCTCAACGACTGGCTGGACCGCAACCCGAACGAGGCCTCGGACATCATCCGCAAGGGCATCCAGGCGGCCACCGCGCGCGTAGCGGCCCGCAAGGCCCGTGACCTCACCCGTCGCAAGGGCCTCCTGGAGACCGCGTCCCTGCCGGGCAAGCTGTCCGACTGCCAGTCGAACGACCCCACCAAGTGCGAGATCTTCATCGTCGAGGGTGACTCCGCCGGCGGCTCGGCCAAGTCCGGCCGGAACCCGCAGTACCAGGCGATCCTCCCGATCCGGGGAAAGATCCTCAACGTCGAGAAGGCCAGGATCGACAAGATCCTGCAGAACCAGGAGATCCAGGCACTGATCTCCGCCTTCGGCACCGGAGTCCACGAGGACTTCGACATCGCCAGGCTGCGCTATCACAAGATCATCCTGATGGCGGACGCCGACGTCGACGGCCAGCACATCAGCACCCTGCTGCTGACCTTCCTGTTCCGCTTCATGCGACCGCTGGTCGAGGCCGGGCACGTGTTCCTGTCGCGTCCCCCGCTGTACAAGATCAAGTGGGGCCGTGACGACTTCGAGTACGCGTACTCGGACCGCGAGCGCGACGCCCTGATCGAGCTGGGCCGGCAGAACGGCAAGCGCATCAAGGAAGACTCGATCCAGCGCTTCAAGGGTCTCGGCGAGATGAACGCCGAGGAGCTGCGCATCACCACGATGGACCAGGAGCACCGCGTCCTCGGCCAGGTCACCCTGGACGACGCCGCGCAGGCAGACGACCTGTTCTCGGTCCTCATGGGCGAGGACGTCGAGGCGCGCCGCCAGTTCATCCAGCGCAACGCCAAGGACGTCCGCTTCCTCGACATCTGAGTCGGTCTCAGCTGACCGCACCAGGAAGGATCCCCACCAGCAATGGCCGACGAGAACACTCCCAGTACGCCTGAAGAGGGCGTCATCGCCCAGCGCGTCGAGCCCGTAGGGCTCGAGACGGAGATGCAGCGCTCGTATCTCGACTACGCGATGTCCGTCATCGTGTCGCGCGCCCTGCCCGACGTCCGGGACGGCCTCAAGCCCGTCCACCGCCGCGTCCTGTACGCCATGTACGACGGCGGCTACCGGCCCGAGAAGGGCTTCTACAAGTGCGCCCGTGTCGTCGGCGACGTCATGGGCAACTACCACCCGCACGGCGACTCCTCGATCTACGACGCGCTGGTCCGCCTCGCGCAGCCGTGGTCGATGCGGATGCCGCTGGTGGACTCCAACGGCAACTTCGGCTCCCCGGGCAACGACCCCGCCGCCGCCATGCGCTACACCGAGTGCAAGCTGGCGCCGCTGTCCATGGAGATGGTCCGTGACATCGACGAGGAGACCGTCGACTTCACGGACAACTACGACGGCCGCTCCCAGGAGCCGACCGTCCTGCCGGCCCGCTTCCCGAACCTGCTGATCAACGGCTCGGCGGGCATCGCGGTCGGCATGGCCACCAACATCCCGCCGCACAACCTCCGTGAGGTCGCTGCGGGCGCCCAGTGGTGCCTGGAGAACCCCGAGGCCTCCCACGAGGAGCTCCTGGACGCGCTGATCGAGCGCATCAAGGGCCCCGACTTCCCGACCGGCGCGCTGGTCGTCGGCCGTAAGGGCATCGAAGAGGCGTACCGCACCGGGCGTGGCTCGATCACCATGCGCGCGGTCGTCGAGGTCGAGGAGATCCAGAACCGCCAGTGCCTGGTGGTCACGGAACTGCCGTACCAGACCAACCCCGACAACCTCGCGCAGAAGATCGCCGACCTGGTGAAGGACGGCAAGGTCGGCGGCATCGCGGACGTCCGCGACGAGACGTCGTCCCGTACCGGCCAGCGCCTCGTCATCGTCCTGAAGCGGGACGCGGTCGCCAAGGTCGTACTGAACAACCTCTACAAGCACACCGATCTGCAGTCGAACTTCAGCGCCAACATGCTGGCCCTGGTCGACGGTGTGCCGCGCACCCTCTCCCTGGACGCGTTCATCCGGCACTGGGTGGCGCACCAGATCGAGGTCATCGTCCGCCGTACGAAGTTCCGGCTGCGCAAGGCCGAGGAGCGGGCGCACATCCTGCGTGGCCTCCTGAAGGCCCTGGACGCCATCGACGAGGTCATCGCGCTGATCCGGCGCAGCGACACCGTGGACATCGCGCGTACGGGCCTGATGGGCCTCCTGGAGATCGACGAGATCCAGGCGAACGCCATCCTGGAGATGCAGCTCCGCCGACTGGCCGCCCTGGAGCGCCAGAAGATCATCCAGGAGCACGACGAACTCCAGGCGAAGATCGCCGAGTACAACGCGATCCTGGCCTCCCCGGTCCGCCAGCGCGGCATCGTCAGCGAGGAACTCGCCGCGATCGTCGAGAAGTTCGGCGACGACCGCAAGACGATGCTGGTGCCCTTCGACGGCGACATGTCCATCGAGGACCTCATCGCCGAAGAGGACATCGTCGTCACCATCTCGCGCGGCGGCTACGTCAAGCGCACCAAGGCGGACGACTACCGCTCCCAGAAGCGCGGCGGCAAGGGCGTACGCGGCACGAAGCTCAAGGAAGACGACATCGTCGACCACTTCTTCGTGTCGACCACGCACCACTGGCTGCTGTTCTTCACCAACAAGGGCCGCGTCTACCGCGCGAAGGCGTACGAGCTTCCGGACGCCGGCCGCGACGCGCGCGGGCAGCACGTGGCGAACCTGCTCGCCTTCCAGCCGGACGAGGCGATCGCGGAGATCCTCGCGATCCGCGACTACGAAGCGGCGCCCTACCTGGTCCTCGCGACCAAGGGAGGGTTGGTGAAGAAGACGCCTCTGAAGGATTACGATTCGCCCCGTTCCGGCGGTGTCATCGCGATCAACCTCCGTGAGACGGAGGACGGTTCCGACGACGAACTGATCGGTGCCGAACTCGTCTCGTCCGAGGACGATCTGCTGCTGATCAGCAAGAAGGCACAGTCGATCAGGTTCACGGCCACGGACGACGCACTGCGCCCCATGGGGCGTGCCACCTCCGGTGTCAAGGGCATGAGTTTCCGCGAGGGCGACCAGCTTCTCTCGATGAATGTTGTTCGACCCGGTACGTTCGTGTTCACTGCCACAGACGGCGGGTACGCGAAGCGCACCGCCGTCGACGAGTACCGCGTCCAGGGTCGCGGTGGCCTGGGTATCAAGGCCGCCAAGATCGTCGAGGACCGCGGTTCTCTCGTCGGCGCGCTGGTGGTCGAGGAGACCGACGAGATCCTCGCCATCACGCTGTCCGGCGGTGTGATTCGTACGCGAGTCAACGAGGTCAGGGAGACGGGCCGTGACACCATGGGCGTCCAACTGATCAACCTGGGCAAGCGCGATGCCGTCGTCGGTATCGCTCGTAACGCCGAGGCGGGATCCGAGGCGGAGGAAGTCGTCGGCGACGAAGCCGTCGACGAGACCGCCGAGGGTGTCGCGACCACCGGCACGGACGAGGGTGACGCACCCTCGGTCGAGTAGCACGAGGAGAGAGTCATCGTGAGCGGAGCCACGGGCGCCGGATCGACCGGTACGGACACGGACGGCGGCGGCCGTGGCTCCGCCGCGAACGCGACAGATCCGCACACGACCCAACTGCGTGCGATCGACGTGAAGAAGACGGACTCGCACGCGCCCGACCCGCAAGGATCCCAGGGGGGAACTGTGACGGACACCCGAGGTCCGGGCACCCAGCAGTCGGCCGCCGCCGGCGCCAAGGCTCCGGCCCAGGGGCAGCAGGCGCCCCAGCCGGCCGCGCCGCCGCCGGCGTCCCCGCTGCCGGGTTCGCCCCTGCCCGGTGAGCGCCAGTCGCAGCAGGCGGCCGGGCCCTACCACCCGCCGCAGGCCTATCCCACGCAGGCGCCCGCCGCCGCCCAGAGCGGTGCCGTACGGCGTCCGCGCACGGGCGCGCGCACCGCGCCCCGCACTCGCAAGGCGCGGCTGCGGGTGGCCAAGGCCGACCCGTGGTCGGTGATGAAGGTCAGCTTCCTGCTCTCCATCGCGCTGGGCATCTGCACGGTCGTGGCGTCCGCGGTGCTGTGGATGGTCATGGACGCGATGGGGGTCTTCTCGACGGTCGGCGGCACGATCTCGGAGGCGACCGGCTCGAACGAGTCGAACGGCTTCGACCTGCAGTCCTTCCTGTCCCTCCCGCACGTCCTGACCTTCTCGGGGATCATCGCGGTCATCGACGTCGTCCTTGCCACGGCCCTCGCGACCCTCGGCGCGTTCATCTACAACCTCTCCGCCGGCTTCGTCGGCGGCATCGAGCTGACGCTCGCCGAGGACGAGTGAGAAGTCGGACGAGAACGCGGGTGTACGGGGGTTGAAACCTCCGTCGGCGGTCCTGTGACTATCGATTTTGGGACTGCCCATGTCGTGCGCTAATCTTCAGGAGTCAGCGCGCGGGACACACTCCGCAAAGCGCGGCGGGGCTATAGCTCAGTTGGTTAGAGCGCATCCCTGATAAGGATGAGGCCACAGGTTCAAATCCTGTTAGCCCCACCAGCACGAAGACCTCCAGTCGATCAGACTGGGGGTCTTTTGGCATCACCGGTCGACATCAACGGCGACGGTCAGCTGGTAGGCGGTGGGGCCAGGACCGCAGTACGGGGTCGGCTGACCCCCGTTGACCTTTTTCATCCGGAAGGTTCACGTAGAGCCGATCCCTGCCGTGTCGTTTCCACGGTTTCACCGTGAGATCGCCCAGTGGCCCGCCCTCGAATATGTGCCGTCCGCACATACACGGCAGCAGCAGACCAGTTGACCGACAAGAGCGCCGGGGCAACATGGCCGAGCGGCGGCGCGCGCGGAGTCGAGGGAACAGCAGTGAGACCCCCGGCCGCGACGGGCCGGGGGTCTTCAGGGTCTTCTCTGGAGCGTTGTACGCAAGTTCGCCGCTGTGTCAGAGATGTCGGGGCGGTGGGTGAGCGGTGAGGTGGCGCGTGTCCGGCGTCAGCGCTGGAGGGGCGCCGCCAGGGGTGCCGTCTGCTCGGTGTGGTCGGGCTCGGTGGAATCGCCGGTCTCCGTGGCCTCGTCCGTGTCCGCCGGCGGGCGGTGGCGGCAGCTGGGGGACTTGCCGTGGGCCTCGGCCCGGATGCGCTGCTTCATCGTGGGGGGCAGGGACCTGGTGAAGGACCAGGGGGAGATCGTCGGTGCCGTCGGCTGTGCGGTGGCGCTGGTGCGGGTCGCCTCGGAACGGGGCGTCGCCGCGGTGGCGGCCGTCGCGGTGATCGTGATGAGTCCGAGCGCGGTGCACAGCGAGATGAAGGCGGTGACGAAGGCGGTCCACAGCTTCATGACCTTGATCTGGGTCATGGCCCCTCACTTTCAGGTTGGGCGATTTGCGTACTTTCCTCATGATGTGTATGGGCGTCGCGAAGTGTGGGACCGGCGGCCGTGGCGCGTCGATGTTCTGATGAACACCACTCGAATGGGTGCAAGAAGCCCTAAAAGTGAAGGAAGATGAGGAATCGGGGCCAAGTTAACGGTCCGTGGAGGTGTGATCACCCTCCGATCGGAGCGGTTCCATCCGCTTCTACTGCGCTGTCCCGGGCGGGAGTTGGCCGCGGAGGCAGGTCACCGATCGGTCTCGGTCGGTGTGTATAGTCGGGCGACAGAGGTCCCCTACGTCAAGGAAAGACGAGGTCGCGCGGTGAAGAAGCTTCTCCTGGTCGCACTGGCCGCCATCGGCGGGCTCCTCGTGTACCGCCAGATCCAGGCGGATCGCGCCGAGCAGGATCTGTGGACGGAGGCGACCGACTCCGTGCCCACGGGTTCGTGAGTACCGAGATCCAGTTCTGAGCACGCCCCGACCGCCTGGCGGTCGGGGCTTTGTGTTGCGCCGTCGCGCGAACCCGGTTACGGCCGCCACGACCCGGGCGTTTCGGACGCTCGCACGAATTGCCGGGATGCCACGCGCGCGTGCGGGGCAGGATGGGCCACGTCCGGAGCAACGACGAGGGGTGGCGCGTGATGGGGCGGCGGCGTACGGCGTGGTGGCGGACGCGGACGCGGACGCGAGCACAGGGCGGCCGTACACCCGTTGTCGGGGCGGCCGTACGACCCGTCGGGGTTGCGCGGCGCATCCGCGTCGTACGGCCCGTAGGGGGCGCGCCACGCGCCGGTGTCGTACGACGTGCCGGTGTCGTCGCCGCCGTGCTGTGCGCGGCGGTCGCCCTGGTGGGGCAGCCCGCCGCCGCGGCCGGGGCGCCGGGCTCCTACGGGTACGACAAGGGCGACCAGGCCGTCAACGGCGCGACCGGGGCGGCAGACGCCGTAGGCCTGAAACCCGGCGGGACGTACCGGAGTTCCCTTCCGAAGGGAGCCACCCTCTACTACGGCCTCACTCTCGACGCCGTGTCCGACGTCTACGCCTCCGTCACCGCAGTGCCCCCGGCCGGTACCACGGTCGCCGCCACCGACGGCATCAGGGTGTCGCTGCAGAACACCGCGGGCACCGGCTGCACCCACCGGAGCGCCACCTTCGGGGCCAGCAGGAGCCCGCACCCCGTGGCCGCCTGGGCCGCGCGGGAGACGGGCAACGCGCTGTGCAAGGGGGACGGCCAGTACTACGTGGTCGTCGAACGCGTCGACGCGTCGGGTTCCTCGCCGGACACCTGGGGGCTGGAACTCACCGTGGTGTCGGAACCGCCGCTCACCCAGGCCGGTACCTCCGACGCGCCGCAGGACTGGAACTCCGCGTCGCCCGAGCCCGTCACGGGGGAGGTCCGGAGCCGTGCGGGCGGCTCGGGGTTCGCCGGGGCGGTCGCCGTCGGACAGGGCGTGTGGCGAGGTGACATCACCCCCGGCGGGACCCTCTTCTACAGGGTGCCGGTCGACTGGGGCCAGCAGCTCTCCGTCACCGCCGACCTGGAGGCCTCGAACGCGGGCAGCGGCTATGTGAGCCGCGCGCTCGACCTGGCGCTCTACAACCCCGTGCGCGCCCCCGTCGACGAGGCGGGCGTCGGCTATCAGGGCAGTCCGAGATCGGCCGCCCTCGAAGCCCTGCCGCCCGTCGAGTACCGCAACCGCTACTTCGTCGTCGACCACGAGAGCGGGATGAGTTTCGCCGGGTCGTACTACCTCGTCGTGCACCTCGCCGCGCAGGTGGCCGACGACTTCGGCCAGGGGCCGTTCCCGGTGACGCTGCGCGTGCGTGTCGCCGGTACGGCGCACGCGGGGCCCGGGTACGCGGGGCGGTCCGAACCCCGGAACGCCTTCGACGTCACCGCGCAGGACCGCGCGGCGGCCGTGACAGGGAGCGGCGGGGGAGGCGACACCGCGATGAAGGTGCTCGCGGTGGCCGGAATCGGCGCGGGCAGCGTGCTGTTGGCGACGCTCGGCGCGTGGACGGTGGCGGCCAGGCGCCGGGCCGCGACGTAGCCGCCGTACCCCTCCCGGCCCCCGTCGGTCAGACGCGGGCCAGCGCCCAGAACCCCACCGCGTAGCAGGCCAGCGCCAGCAGCAGGACCGGTATCGCCACCTTCGCGGGCGGCCCGGGCCGGCGCCGGGCGCGCCTGCCACGGTGCTGCGGAAACGGCGGCGCGGTAGGCGGAACCAGCGGGACCTGGGCGGTGTATGAAGCAGTAGAGGGTTCGGCGCGCGGCTGGGGGGAGGGCAGGACATGGGAAATCTGCGGAGTCTGCGGGGGCGGCGGCAGATGGAAGCTGCCGGTGTCCGACATCGAGGTCGGAGTCGGAGTCGGAGTCGATGTGGGGGTCGGTGTTGGCGCGGACGGCTGGGAGACGATGTCCTGGCGTGGGTCGAGGAGGGCAGAATCCGCACCGCTCGTATCCGCACCCGCACCCGTATGCGCACTGGTCCCGGGTCCCGTCACGCGAGCCGTGGTCGACCCCGTGTCCACCCCGGAAGCCCGCATCAGCGGCCCCTCGGGCGCGAACCCCGTTGGCAGCGGCCCCACTTGGTCGAAGATCTCGATCAACTCGTCGTCGGGGCCGGGCTCCGGCAGGAGTTCCACGGCCGCTGCGAGCGCCTTGCGCGCCCCCGTGGCCGTACGGAAGCGGGCCTGTGGATCGGGCTGCAGCAGCATCGCCACGACCTGCCACAGCGGCTCGGGGACGCTCTTGGGCGCCCCCGGGGTCCCATGCTCGGCGAAGTACTGGATGAGCGCCTTGGAGTCCGGCTTGGCCCCCTCCAGCAGATACAAAGCCACCAGTCCTACGGCGAACAGGTCGGCGGGAAAGTCGGGTTCCGCGCCCATCATCTGCTCGGGCGCGAGGTAACCCGGCGTGCCCACCACGAGGTTGGTCTCCGTCAGGCGCGCTTCGCCCAGCCGCATCGCGATGCCGAAGTCGGACAGCCGCAGGCGTGGACGGGCCGTGCCGGTGGCTTCGAGGAGCAGGTTGGCGGGCTTGATGTCCCGGTGCACGACACCTTCCGCGTGCACCGCGGCGAGGCCGGAGAGAAGCTGGTCGAGCAGTGTGCAGACGAACGCGGGGGGCAACGGGCCGTAGTCCCCGATGAGATGGACCAGCGAACCGCCGGCCACCAGGTCCATGGTGAACAGGACCTTGTCGTCGTCGGCGGCCCAGCTGGCCGGTGCGAGCACATGGGGGTGGTCGATCCGCAGCGCCTGTTCGCGTACGAAGCGCAGCAGCGAGTGCGCGTCGCTCTGCTGCAGGACCTTGGCCGCGACATAGCGGCGCCGGCGGTGGTCCCAGGCGCGCCAGACGGCGCCGACACCTCCGCGCCCGATCGGGTCGACCAGTTCGTACCGGCCAGCGAAGACCTCACCCATGGCTGTTCGTCGCTCCTCCCCCTTCGGCTACCTCCGTTGCTTCCCCCGAGACGAGCGATACGACTCCCCCTTACGGCAGTTGCCGTGTGCCCGGCTGTCGAACCCCCGATCGACGGCCGGGCCGTGGTGCTCAGCTCTGGTGGGACTGGTAGTGCGCGACCGCGTCGGAAGTACGGCCGGCGCCGTACACCCGGAGGAACTCTGCCAGTTCGGGGTGGCTCGGGGCGAGGGTGTCCGCCGCGTCGATGATGTCGCCCGCGGCGGCCACCGACCGCAGCAGCGACTGGATCTCGCGGACCACCCGTTTGACCGTGGGCGCTCCCGAACTGCTCGTCGTGGTCGTGGTGTTGCTGAGCACCGAGCCCCCCTGGGACTTCTTGATCTCGTCCATCCGCTCGGTCGCCTCGGCCGCGCTGACGCTGCCGTCCGCGACCTGGCCCGCCAGATCCTGCAGCAACTGCACCCGCTGCACCACCGCGGGATTGCCGATCTTCGCCCGCTGACCGCTCATCAGCTGGGACAACATCGGCGCGGACAGTCCCAACACCCCCGCGAGACGAGCCTGGTTGAGGCCAAGATCGTCGATGAGCTTACGGAAGAGCGCCCCCAAAGGCTCCCCGTACCAATTCCGCTGCAGCTCCCGCGCTCTGGCGGTGGCTTCCTGCTGTGCGGCGTCCATTGCGTCTCCCCATCGCTTCCCCAAAACCGCGGTTCGCTCTAGCGAACCACGACGAGCATCTTACGGAGAGTGGTCGTCCACCGGGAGCCCCAAGTTTTTGCGAGATACCGGGGGTGACCCGGTACGCTGGTCTCCGAAGCCCACCGGTGTGCGGTTGTGCCGGTCGGACGCTTCCCTAGCGGGGCCTTAGCTCAGTTGGTAGAGCGCTGTCTTTGCATGGCAGATGTCAGGGGTTCGACTCCCCTAGGCTCCACATCCCGCACCGGCCGGTCGCCCTCAGTGGCGTCCGGCCGGTGTTTGTTTGTGCCCGCGAGGTGACGTGCGTCACATAAACGGCGGCTCGTCGTTGCAGTTGTTTGCGCAAATATCGGTACCGGGTGAGGTCCGCCGGGTCGTCGCGGCGGTGGTCGGCATGGTGTGGGGAACGTGTGTCCCCATGTGCGGGACGTGTGTGAGCTGGCTGAATACGGTCGTGTAATCAGGGGTGTGCAGTCCGTTAAGGGAGTCTGTGCGGTACTTGTACACCTGGGGCGTTGCAAACGTCATCGTGGGCAGCTTGCGTAAATCAAGGGAGTGTCTCCGGCCCGCGCGACTGTTCCACGTGAAACATCGAGGTGGGGCAGGAGACTCTCAAGTCTCCTGCCCCACCTCGATGTTGACGGTTCGTCGGATGTTCAGAGGTGCTCGTCGCGGTCCACGGCCGCCTCGTCCTCGGCCTGCTTCGCCTGGACCTCGGGGTCGAGCACGGACTGATCGCTGCCGTCCACCGAGGAGAGTCGGCCCGTCTCGGGCACCTCGGTCGCGGCGGGGGGCTCGACCAGCCAGTCGGGGTTGGCCTGCTTGTCCCACCACTTCCAGGCGGCGAAAGCGCCACCCGCCAGGATGCCCAGCACTGCCAGCCCCTTCGCGAGCCGGCCGGCCCTCGCCCGCCGCTCGTGCTTGCGGACCAGCTTCTGGATCTCCTTGGGCGAGACCTGGCCACGCAGCGCGGCGATCGCCGCCGCACCGCGCGCGGCGGCCTCGTCCCTGACCGGACCCGCGGCGGCGACCGCCTGCTCGATCCGCGGCCGGGAGTACTCGGCGGCCTGCTGGGCGGCCCTGCGGGTGCGGACGGCGGCCTCCTGGGCGGCCTGGTCGACCTTCGGCGGCACATGCGTGCGGGCCAGTTCCAGACGTGGGGCGAGATGGGCGTCGTACTGCACACGGGCCTGGTCGGCGGCCAGGGACACCTTGGGCGCGAGTCGTACGCGCGCCTCGTGGGCGTAGTAAGCGGCCTTGTCCTTGGCCGTGTCGGCGTAGGGCGCCACCACTTCCGCGGCGTGCAGCACGCTGTCCTTCGCCGAGCCGGTCGCGGAGCGCACGCTGTCGATGCGGGTCACGGGTTCCTCCTCCTCGGTGGCGTACGTTTCTTCGTCTGTCCACCCAAATACGGATCATGCCTGCCAGAGGGCTACGGGGCATGTGAGGACGGGCATCCGGGTCACGATCACGGGTAATAGCGGATGAATACGGGGGAACTGGGGGAACGGGGGCTTGTCGTCGACAATGCCACGGATCCCTGCCGCCTGCCCCTGTCCCGGAGGCACTCGGCCGGTTTTCTGCAAGCGGATCCGGTGGAACGGCCCGCCCATGAGGCCATCGGGCGACTCGGCGCGGTTGGCGTGCGAGGATCTGGGGGTCACAGAAAGACAACGGAAGGCAGATCGTGGCCGAGCAGCTTTACGCCACCCTGAAGACCAGCCTTGGCGACATCGAAATCCGGCTGCTGCCGAACCACGCGCCCAAGACGGTCCAGAACTTCGTCGAGCTCGCCACGGGTGAGCGTGAGTGGACCAACCCCGAAACGGGCGAGAAGTCCAAGGACAAGCTCTACGACGGCACGGTCTTCCACCGGGTGCTCAGCGGCTTCATGATCCAGGGCGGGGACCCGCTGGGCAACGGCACCGGCGGCCCCGGCTACCAGTTCGAGGACGAGTTCCACCCGGACCTCCGCTTCGACCGGCCCTATCTGCTCGCCATGGCCAACGCCGGTCCGGCCACCAACGGCTCGCAGTTCTTCGTCACCGTCTCCCCGACGGCCTGGCTGAACCGCAAGCACACCATCTTCGGTGAGGTCGTCGACGCGGCGAGCCAGAAGGTCGTGGACACCATCGCGACCACGCAGACCAACTCGCGCACCAACCGCCCGCTCCAGGACGTGGTCATCGAGTCGGTCGTCGTCGAGACCCGCTAGATCACAGGGCCGACACCAGTACTTACCGCCGGGAACCAAACGCCCCGTTCATCCGTAAGGAAGGGCGGGGCGGTGCATTGCGTACGAAGGATTGAGGGGACCCCATGGATCAGGCGCCAGGCAGCCCGCAGGGCCCGGAGGAACAGCGGCCCACGGACGCCCAGAGCCTGCCGGGTTGTTATCGCCACCCGGACCGCGAGACCGGCATCCGCTGCACCCGTTGCGAGCGCCCGATCTGCCCCGAGTGCATGGTCAGCGCCTCGGTCGGCTTCCAGTGCCCGGAGTGCGTGCGCGACGGCTCCGGCACGGGGCACGCCCCGACGGCCGCCCAGCCTCGCACGATCGCCGGTGGCACGGTGGCGGCGGATCCTCGGCTTGTCACCAAGATCCTCATTGGTCTCTGCGTCGCCGTGTATCTGGTTCAGCTGTCGTCGGTGGGCGACCAGTTCACCAACCATCTGGAGCTGCTCGGCAAGGCCTCGGCCAACGGCTACCCGCCGTACGAGGGCGTCGCCGACGGGCAGTGGTACCGGCTGCTGACCGCGATGTTCCTGCATGCCAGCCCGATCCACATCATCTTCAACATGATGAGCCTGTGGTGGATCGGCGGTCCCCTGGAGGCGGCCCTCGGCCGGGCCCGCTATCTCGCGCTCTACTTCGTCTCGGGTCTCGCGGGCAGCGCGCTCACCTATCTCATCGCGGCACCGAACCAGCCCTCTCTCGGTGCCTCCGGCGCCATCTTCGGGCTCCTGGGAGCGACCGGCATTCTGCTGCGCCGCCTGAACTACGACCTGCGGCCGCTCATCGCCATCCTGGTGATCAACCTGATCTTCACCTTCAACCCGGGAATGAACATCGCCTGGGAAGCCCACATCGGCGGCCTCGTCGCCGGAGTCATCACCGGCTACGCGATGGTCCACGCCCCCCGCGAGCGCCGCGCCCTGATCCAGTACGGCACCTGTGCGGTCGTACTCGTGATCGTCGTGGTGTTGACGCTGATCAGGACGGCTCAGCTCAGCTGATATCAAACCGTTGTCCACAGTGCGTGGCGGATCTTGTGCATACCGTGGAGAACAGCTGTGCCCCCTGTCGCTGACCCGTGTTTGTGCAGGTCAGGCAGGGGGCGAACAGGCTTGCGGTTGCCGGTGTGTCAGTCACACCAGCGTCAACACTCAGTGGGTTATCCACAGATCGTCGTTCTTTTTCCCCAGGCCCGCTGTGGATACTTCTCTGGCCTGTGGATAACTCAGTGGAAGGCCGTGGGCAGAGCTGCGTTCACCGGGTGGCAGCCGCAGCTTCCGCCGCTACTTCCACTGGGTCGAGACACCGAACCCGGCGGCGATGAAGCCGAAGCCCACCACGATGTTCCAGTTGTCCAGGCTGTCGATGGGCATGGAGCCGTCGGTGACGTAGAAGACGACGATCCAGGCCAGTCCGATGACGAACATGGCCAGCATGACCGGAGCGACCCAGGCACGGCTGTTCAACTTGATGGCGGTCGCCGTCTTCGCCGGCGGCGGCGTGTAGTCGGCCTTCTTGCGGATACGTGACTTCGGCACGAGGGTCTCTCCTGTCGATGCGCTGCGTGGCCGCGCAGGGAACTGGGGCGGGCTCCGGGGCAGCGTACAAGGGGACACTGAGTGCTCCCCCGGGCGTCCGTTAGCGTAGTGCTTCCGCGGCGCCGAAGGAGATAAGGGTACGTTGAGCAATTCTGCCGACTCCCCCGGGACGGGTACCAGTCCTGCCGGTATCCGCCGTTTCCGTCCCGCGCGGATTCTCACGGTGGCCGTCTTCGCGCTCGCGGGGCTCATCTTCTTCACCAGTTTCAACACCGCCAAGGGCACCAACATCCGCACGGACGCCTCCCTGCTGAAGCTGTCCGACCTCATCCAGAACCGCAGCGAGAAGAACGGCCGGCTCAACGACGCCAACGGCGTCCTGCGTGACGAGGTCGACGCGCTCCGCAAGGAGGACGACACCGGTACGGGCGCCGACAACGAGAAGCTGACGAAACTGGAGCAGAGCGCGGGCGCGCAGAAACTCAAGGGCAAGGCCGTCACCGTCACCCTCAACGACGCCCCGCCCAACGCCACCGCCAAGCTCCCCGGCTATCCCGAGCCGCAGCCCGACTACCTGGTCATCCACCAGCAGGACCTGCAGGCCGTGGTGAACGCCCTCTGGCAGGGCGGCGCCCAGGGCATCAAGGTCATGGACCAGCGGCTGATCGCGACCAGTGCCGTGCGCTGTGTGGGCAACACCCTGATCCTCCAGGGCCGGGTCTACTCACCGCCGTACAAGATCACGGCCGTGGGTGACCCGGGGAAGCTGCAGCAGGCGCTGGCGGCGTCCAAGGCGATCCAGAACTACATGGTGTACGTCAACGTCTACGGGCTCGGGTGGAAAGTGACCGACGACGGGACGGTGACTCTTCCGGGGTACTCGGGCACAGTGGATCTGCACTACGCGAAGCCAGTGGAGTAGGCGTCCGTACGGGAGCTGCCGGTGCGCGTGATCGTCAGGAGCGTCAGCGAACTCTGCATCACCGTGGGCACCTTGATCGTCCTCTTCGTGGTCTACGTGCTCTTCTGGACCGGTGTGAAGGCCGACCACACGATGAGCGACCAGATCCACCAGCTGCAGAACCAGTGGTCGCGGCAGACCGCGCGCCCGAAGGCGGCCCCCACCCCCACCGCCCCGGCGAGACCGGCCGCGTACAAGGACGGCAAGCCCTTCGCGATCATGTACATCCCGCGGCTTGGTTTCACGTGGAACAAGCCGGTTCTTGAGGACACGGCCGTCAGCACCCTCCAGAAGGGGCTCGGGCACTACGCCGGTACCGCGCAACTCGGGCAGGTCGGGAACTTCGCGGTGGCCGGGCACCGGCGGACCTACGGCAACCCCTTCGTGGACTTTCCCGAGCTCCGCAAGGGTGACGCGGTGGTGCTGACCGACGGGACGACCTGGTTCACGTATCGGATCGACAAAGGGCCTTACAAAACAGTGCCCACCGACATTGAGGTGATCGATCCTGTGCCACGTAAGTCCGGGTACACGGCCTCGGGCCGCTATCTCACGCTGACCACGTGCGATCCGGAGTGGGGGCACAGCCACCGGCTGATCGTCTGGGCACACCTGGACTCCACACAGCCTGTGGAGGCCGGGAAACCAGCCGCGCTGCGCCGTTAGTCTGGTGGCGTACGGCGTGAGTCTGGTGCCGTGGTGCGACGGAAGGGACGGCATGTACGGCTGGATCTGGCGGCATCTGCCGGGCAACGCGTGGGTCAAGGCGCTGATTTCGCTCGTCCTGGCCCTGGCCGTGGTCTACATCCTCTTCCAGTACGTCTTCCCGTGGGCCGAACCGCTGCTGCCCTTCAACGATGTGACGGTGGACAACCAGTGAGTGCACGGATTCTCGTCGTCGACAACTACGACAGCTTCGTCTTCAACCTGGTCCAGTACCTGTACCAGCTGGGCGCCGAGTGCGAGGTGCTGCGCAACGACGAGGTGTCGACGGCGCACGCCCAGGACGGCTTCGACGGCGTCCTCCTCTCGCCCGGCCCCGGCACCCCCGAGGAGGCCGGCGTCTGCATCGAGATGGTGCGGCACTGCGCCTCGACCGGGGTGCCCGTCTTCGGCGTCTGCCTCGGCATGCAGTCGATGCAGGTGGCCTACGGCGGCGTCGTGGACCGTGCCCCCGAACTGCTGCACGGCAAGACCTCGCTCGTCGAGCACGAGGGCAGGGGCGTCTTCGCCGGACTTCCCTCGCCCTTCACCGCGACCCGCTACCACTCCCTGGCGGCCGAGCCGGACACCGTCCCGGCCGAGCTGGAAGTCACCGCCCGGACGCACGACGGCATCATCATGGGTCTGCGCCACCGCGAACTGCCCGTCGAGGGCGTCCAGTTCCATCCGGAGTCGGTGCTCACCGAGCACGGCCACCGGATGCTGGCCAACTGGCTGGCGGAGTGCGGCGACCAGGGTGCCGTGGCGAGGTCGGCGGGGCTCGCCCCGGTGGTGGGTAGGGCCACGGCGTGACCGCGCTGCGCCCCGAGCGCGAGTCCGAGGCCTCGTACGGGGAGCAGCCGTACGGGGAGCCGGGCGCGTTCGAGGAGTGGTACGACGCGTCGGCCCAGGGCGCGTCCGGGGTGCCGTACGGTCCGGTCGACGAAGAGACCATGGCGCTGCGGATACCGGACCCGCCGCCGGTACGGCGAGGCCACGGCCGGTCCATACCGGCGTCTGACGCCTCATCCGCCTCCTCCGTCACAGGAACCCCGTCGGGTGGCCGTGCGGCCCGCAGAAAGGCCGCCAAGGGCCGTCACGGGCGTCATGGGGGCGTCGGGTCGGCGGAGGAGACCGCCGAGGGGGTCGAATCGGGTGCCGTCGGTGCGTCCGGCGGATCCGGCGCGCCCGTCTCGCGGGTCGAGGCACGGCGGCGGCAACGGGCCAACAAGCCGGGTGCCGCGGTCGTCGCGAGCCGCGCGATCGGCGAGGTGTTCATCACCACCGGCGTGCTGATGCTGCTGTTCGTCACCTACCAGCTGTGGTGGACGAACGTACGGGCGCACGCCCAGGCCGGCAGCGAGGCGAGCCAGCTGCAGAACGACTGGGCGAGCGGCAAGCGCGCCCCGGGGGAGTTCTCGCCGGGGCAGGGCTTCGCCATCCTGCACATCCCCAAGCTGGACGTGGTGGCGCCGATCGCCGAGGGCGTCAGCAACAAGAAGGTGCTCGACAAGGGCATGGTCGGGCACTACAGCGAGGGCGCCCTCAAGACCGCGATGCCGGACGCCAAGACCGGCAACTTCGCGCTGGCGGCGCACCGCAACACCCATGGCGAACCGTTCCGGTACATCAACCAGCTCAAGCCCGGCGACGAGGTCGTCGTCGAGACCCAGGAGATGTACTACGTCTACAAGATGACGAAGACGCTGCCCGTGACCTCGCCGAGCAACACCAGCGTCATCGACCCCATCCCCAAGGGCTCCGGTTTCACCAAACCCGGCCGCTACATCACGCTGACGACCTGTACGCCGGAGTTCACCAGCAAGTACCGGTTGATCGTCTGGGGCAAGATGGTCGAGGAACGGCCGCGCAGCAAGGGCAAGCCGGATGCGCTCATCGAGTAGGGGCAGATGAACGTGGCAGCGACCACCGACGACACCGAAGAGCAGACCGACACGCCCGCGTCGCCGCCGGACCGCCCTCGCGGCACCGGTCCGATCGCGAAGATGATCAGCCTCTTCGGTGAACTCCTCATCACGGCCGGCCTGATCCTCGGCCTGTTCGTCGTCTACTCCCTGTGGTGGACGAACGTCGTCGCCGACCGCACGGCCGACAAACAGGCCGACAAGGTCCGCAACAACTGGTCCAAGGACAAGGACACCGGCCCCGGCGCGCTCGACACCAAGGACGGCATCGGCTTCCTGCACGTGCCCGCCATGAAGAACGGCGAGGTGCTGGTCGAGAAGGGCACCGAGACGAGCGTCCTGAACGACGGCGTCGCCGGCTACTACACCGACCCCGTCAAGGCCGCTCTCCCCACCACCGGCAAGACCGGCAACTTCACGCTCGCCGCCCACCGCGACGGCCACGGCGCGAAGTTCCACAACATCGACAAGCTCAAGAAGGGCGACCCGATCGTCTTCGAGACGAAGGACAAGTGGTACGTCTACAAGGTCTACGACATTCTTCCCGAGACCTCGAAGTACAACGTCAAGACCCTCGCCCAGATCCCCGTGGAGTCCGGTAAGAAGAAGGCCGGCCACTACATCACGCTGACGACCTGCACACCGGTGTACACGTCCCGGTACCGGTATGTGGTGTGGGGCGAACTGGTCCGCGTCGACAAGGTGGACAGCGCGCGGACACCGCCTAAGGAACTGCGGTGACCGGACCGTATATTCGGCCGGTCACCGCGGCGTCCTTATGAAATCCGCTTGTAGCTGTAGACGGCCCAGCCGGTCTGCGCCTCCAGGTCGTAATAACCCCAGATGTCGTCGTAATGACGGTCGGACGCGCAGTTCTTGTCCGGGTAGTAGCGGACCTTGTACTTCTTCTTGTTGACCAGCGAGCGTACCCGTACGTCCAGGTAGCACGTGCCCTTGTGGAGGGCCGACGTGTAGAGGGACCCCTTGTAGTCCTTCTTGTCCCACGTGCACATGTTGGACGAGCACGAAGGTGCGGGCGGGATCGCGTACGCGGAGTTCGTGATACCGGTCAGCAGGACACTGGAAGCCGTGCCCGCCAGCATTGCCGTGATGATTCTTCTCTTCATTTGCCTTCCCTGGTCAGGGGACCCGTTTCTGTTTCCGGAGAAACAGGAAGACCTTAAAAGACCGATGGGCGTTCCGCAATCAACAGCAATTGCGGAACGCCCATCCGGGTCTCACCTGCGAGGGAATTATTCCTCTGTTCAGTCCTCCGTGCGGAATGCCGTTCCCGTCACCCCGCCGAAGAAGCCCCCGTTGTTTCCCCCGTTGTTGTTGCCGTTTCCGACACTCACGGTGGTGAGGGTGATCGTCGTGTTGCTCGGGTCGACCGTGTTGCCGGCGCCCGGGTCGATCCCGGTCACGATCGCGTTGTCGCTCTGGTCGCTGCCGTCGGCGAACTGGATGTTGGTGAAGCCCTGCTGCTGCAGCGTCTGCTTGGCGTTCTTCACCGTCTGGGTGACCACGTTCGGGACCTGGACCTGCGTGGACTTGCCGATCTGGATGTTGACCGTGGAGTTCTTGTCGACCTGGGTGTTGGCCTGCGGATCGGTCGAGACGACCTTGCCGACCAGGTTGGGGTCGCTGGTGTCCACCTCGGTGCAGTTGCCCACGAGGTTGTTCGCGGTCATCTGCGCCTTGGCGTCGTCACAGCTCTTGCCGCTGACGTCCGGGACCGTGGACTTCGCCTGGGCCTTGGCGACGGTCAGGGTGATGACGGTGCCCTTCTCGACCTCCGCGCCCAGCTTCGGGTCCTGGTCCAGGACGGTGCCCGGGTCCTCCGCGGAGACCTTCTGCTTCGTCTCCACCTTGAACTGGTACTTGTCGCTCGTGAGCGTCGAGGTGGCGTCGTCGATGTTCTGGCCGAGGACGCTCGGTACGACCACCTTCGGGGCGCCGGTCGAGACGACCAGGTTGATGGTGTCGCCCTTCTTGACGTCGACACCCGACTTCGGGTCCTGCGAGCAGACGCTGCCCTTCGGCGCGTTCGCGCAGGCCTTGCGGGTGGGCTCGGCCAGCTTCAGGCCGGAGTTGACGGCCATGGTCTTCGCGGTGTCGTAGGTCTGGCCGACGAAGTTCGGCGCCGCGAACGGCTTGTCCGCGCCCCCGTCCCCGCTGAACGCCCACTTCCCGATCAGGATCGCGCCCACCAGCACCAGGACCGCCGCCACGACCAGCAGGATCGTCGAGGTGTTCGTCTTCTTCTTCTGCTGGCGGCGCCGGTCCGGGCGGTCGTCGTAGCCGAAGCCGCCGTCGTCCGGGTTCATCGGGGGCAGCATCGTGGTGGCGCCGGCGTCGGAGCGCAGGGCCGTGGTGGCCTGGTCGTCGCCGTAACCGCCGTAGCCGACCGAACCCATCGCCGCCGTCGCCGCGACCGGCTGGCCGTCGAGGCAGGCCTCGATGTCGATGCGCATGTCGTCGGCGGACTGGTAGCGGTAGTTGGGGTCCTTGACCAGGGCCCGCAGCACGATCGCGTCCATCTCGGGCGTGATCTCGGGGTCGAAGACGGACGGCGGCTGCGGCTCCTCGCGTACGTGCTGGTACGCGACCGCGACCGGGGAGTCGCCCACGAACGGCGGCCGTACGGTCAGGAGTTCGTAGAGGAGACAGCCCGTCGAGTAGAGGTCCGAGCGGGCGTCGACCTGCTCGCCCTTGGCCTGCTCCGGGGAGAGGTACTGGGCGGTGCCGATGACCGCGGACGTCTGCGTCATCGTCATGCCGGAGTCGCCCATCGCGCGGGCGATGCCGAAGTCCATCACCTTGACCTGGCCGGTGCGCGTCAGCATGACGTTCGCCGGCTTGATGTCGCGGTGCACGATGCCGTTGCGGTGTGAGTACTCCAGGGCCTGGAGGATGCCGATGGTCATCTCCATGGAGCGCTCCGGCAGCAGCTTGCGGCCACTGTGGAGCAGCTCACGGAGCGTGGAGCCATCGACGTACTCCATGACGATGTACGGGATCGAGACCCCGTCGACGTAGTCCTCGCCCGTGTCGTAGACCGCGACGATCGCGGGATGGTTGAGCGAGGCGGCCGACTGGGCCTCCCGGCGGAACCGGGCCTGGAAGGAAGGGTCGCGCGCAAGGTCGACGCGCAGCGTCTTCACCGCCACCGTGCGGCCGAGGCGTGTGTCATGGGCGAGGTAGACCTCTGCCATGCCACCACGGCCGAGCACCTGGCCCAGCTCGTACCGGCCGCCGAGGCGACGCGGCTCTTCCATAGTTCCCTACCAGCCCTCTCCGTCGGTCCCGACCCGCACGGGTGTGCGGTCGGAGGCTAGCCGTCCGGGCCTACCGTACCCGGCTGGCTCTGTGTGACCTGGCCAAGCCCGTCACCCGATACAGGACCGGTATCGCAACGTGCACCGATGTGAAGGGGACGTGAGCGGGGTCACTTCTTGCTGTTGATGACCGCCTCCATCACGCTCTTCGCGATGGGGGCCGCGAGACCGCCGCCGGAGATGTCGTCACGGTTGGCGCTGGAGTCCTCGATGACCACGGCCACGGCCACCGGCGAACTGCCGTCGGCGAGCTTGGCGTAGGACACGAACCAGGCGTACGGGTTCTCGCTGTTGGCGACGCCGTGCTGGGCGGTACCGGTCTTGCCGCCGACGGTGACGCCGGGGATCTGCGCGTTCTTGCCGGTGCCGTCCTTGACGACGGTCTCCATCATCGACTGCAGGATCTGCGCGTTCTTCGACGACAGCGGCTGGCTCATCTCCTGCGGCTCGGTCTGCGCGATGGTGTCGACGTTCGACGACTGGAGCTTGTCGACCATGTACGGCTTCATCAGCTTGCCGTCGTTGGCGACCGCGGAGGCGACCATGGCCATCTGCAGCGGGGTCGCCGCGGTGTTGAACTGGCCGATCGAGGAGAGCGCGGTCTGCGAGGAGTTCATGTTGTCGGAGAAGACCGAGGCGCTGGAGCGGATCGGCGTGAACTGCTCGGCGTCGAAGCCGAACTTCTTCGCCTCGGCCAGCATCTTCGCGTTGCCCAGGTCGGAGCCGATCTTGCCGAACACGCTGTTGCAGGAGACCCGCAGCGCCTCCCGCAGGGTCGCGTTCTTGCAGGGGATGTTGCCCTCGTTCTTCAGCTCGGTCGTGGTGCCCTTCATGATGTAGGGCAGCGGCGAGTCGGTCGCCGTGTCGGCCGACGAGTACAGGTTGTTCTCCAGCGCGGCGGCCGCGGTGACCACCTTGAAGGTGGAGCCCGGCGGGTAGGTCTCGCGCAGCGCCCGGTTGAGCATCGGGTCGTTCGGGTCGTACTTCTTCTGCAGCTTCTGCCAGGCCTTGGCGTCCGTGGAGGTGGAGTTCCCGGCGAACGTCGACGGGTCGTACGACGGGTAGGACGCCAGTGCCAGGATCTTGCCGGTGGACGGGTCGAGGGCGACGACCGCGCCCTTGCCGCCCTGCTTCGTCAGACCGCTCCACGCGGCCTTCTGCGCGGCCTCGTTGAGGGTGGTGACGACATCGCCGCCTGACTTGTCCTTGCCCGTGATCATGTCGAGGGTGTTGCGGAAGAAGAGCCGGTCGTCGGTGCCGGAGAGGATGCCGTCCTCGATGGACTCCAGCTGGTTGGCGCCGAAGGCCTGCGAGGCGTATCCCGTGACCGGCGCCCACATGGCGCCGTTCTTGTAGGTGCGCTTGTACTTGAGGTCGTTCAGCCCGGAGGTGCTGGTCTCGGTGGAACCGGTGATCGGGTTGCCGTCCACGATGATGTCGCCGCGCGGGGTGGAGTAGCGCGCGATGGTGACCCGGCGGTTCTTCGGGTCGTCCTTGAGGCCGTCGGCCTTGACGTACTGGAGCCAGTTGTCGCGCAACAGCAGAGTGAGGACCAGCAGACCGCAGAAGAGCGCGATCCGGCGCAGGGGCTTGTTCATGACGGGCGGACCACCTGGGTCATCTCGGCGTCGGGACTGGGGGCGGGCGCGGGGGCCGGCCGGCGGGCGGTGTCGCTGATGCGGATCAGGATGCCGATCAGGGCCCAGTTGGCGATGACGGAGGAACCGCCGTACGCGACGAACGGCATCGTCATACCGGTCAGCGGGATGAGGCCCATCACACCGCCGGCGACGACGAAGACCTGGAGGGCCATGGCGCCGGAGAGGCCCACGGCGAGGAGCTTGCCGAAGGGGTCGCGGGCGGCGAGGGCGGTGCGGACGCCGCGCTCCACGATCAGGCCGTAGATGAGCAGGACCGCCATGATGCCGGCGAGGCCCAGTTCCTCGCCGAAGGTGGCGAGGATGAAGTCGGAGTTGGCGGCGAACCGGATGAGGTCGGAGTGGCCCTGGCCGAGACCGGTGCCGAGGGTGCCGCCGGAGCCGAAGGCCCACAGGGCCTCCATCGACTGCGCCGAGTGCCCGGGGACGGTCTTGCTGAGCGTGTACTCCTTCATCGGGTTCAGCCAGGCCTGCACACGCTGCTGGACGTGCGGTTCGAAGCTGGCCACGCCGACCGCGCCGGCCGCGGACATCAGCAGACCGAAGACGATCCAGCTGGTCCGCTCGGTGGCGACGTACAGCATGATGATGAACATCCCGAAGAACAGCAGCGAGGTGCCGAGGTCCGTCTCGAAGACCAGGATCAGGATCGAGATGAACCAGACCACCAGGATCGGGCCGAGGTCGCGCCCGCGCGGCAGGTACAGGCCCATGAAGCGGCGGCTGGCCAGGGCGAGCGCGTCGCGCTTCACCATCAGGTAGCCGGCGAAGAAGATCGCCAGCACGATCTTCGCGAACTCACCGGGCTGGATGGAGAATCCGCCGACCGAGATCCAGATCTTCGCGCCGTAGATGTTGGCGCCGAGACCCGGTACGAGCGGCAGGAGGAGCAGGACGAGCGCGCCGACCATGGAGATGTAGGTGTAGCGCTGCAGCGCGCGGTGGTCCTTGAGGAAGATCAGGACGACGGCGAACAGTCCGATGCCCATCGCGGTGTACAGCAGCTGCCGGGGTGCCGCGTTGCCCGCCTGGTTGATCGACTGCAGCAGCTTCGACTGGTCGAGCCGCCAGATGACGACCAGTCCGAGGCCGTTGAGCAGGGTGGCCAGGGGCAGCAGCAACGGGTCCGCGTACGGGGCGAACTTCCGTACGACGAAGTGGGCGACGCCGGCCAGCAGGCCGAGGCCCAGTCCGTAGCTCAGCAGGCCGGACGGCACCTTGTCGTTGATGGCCAGACCCACGTTGGCGTAGGCGAAGACCGGGATGACGACTGCGAACAGCAGGAGCGCCAACTCGGTGTTGCGTCTGCTCGGTGCGCCGATGGAGCCGATCGTGGACGTGTGGTGCGTCGGCGAATTGGTAGAACTGCTCATCGTGTGACGGGGCCTCTCACGGCTTGCCTATTGCTTGCTGCACTGCGAGACGACCTGCTGCTCTTCCTCCGAAAGACTGGGACCGGGGCTGGGAGTTGCAGACTTGGTCGGGGACGGGGACGTCGAGGCCGAAGGTGACGGCGTGGCCTTGGACGTGAGGGAGGTGCTGGTGGTTCCCGTGGTGCCGCCGGCCTGGCCCTGACCCGCCGTGGAGCCCGTACTCGCGGCACTCGTGCGCTCGGACTCCTTCTTGCACGCGGAGGCCTGCACCGCCAGATCGGCGATCTTCTTCTGGGCGTCCTGGAGACCGCCTTCGGCGATCGTCGCCTTGACCTGCTTCTGCTGGTAGGGCGGCAGGTACTTGAGTTCGATCTCGGGGTGGTCCTTCTCCACCTTCGAGAGCGAGACCCAGGCGAGGTCCTGGCTGATGCCCTGGTAGAGCGCCACGTGCTCGCCGTTGGTGCCGACGAAGTACTGCGTCTGCGTCCAGCGCCAGCCGCCGTAGAGACCGCCGCCGATGACGGCCAGCGTGAGCACGGTGTAGAAGGATCTCTTCAGCCACTTGCGGCCCTTGGAGGGCTTCACGAAGTCGTCGTCGGTGTAGTCCCCGAAGCTGCCCGCGGGGACGTAACCGGTGGTGTCGCCGGAGCCGGGCGGGCCGAACTCGCCGCCCCCGCCGCCCTGTCCGGGCACCTGGCGGCCGAGCCCGGAGGCGCGTCCCGCCGGGGTCTGCATGATGCCGTTGTCGTGCAGGTGGAGCTGGTTCTCGGCGACCGCGCCGACGATCACCGGGGTGTCCGACAGCTGCGCGGCGAGGGTGTCACCGGTGTCGAGGTCCAGGACGTCGGCGATGATCACCGTGATGTTGTCGGGGCCGCCACCGCGCAGCGCTAGCTGGATCAGCTCCTGCACGGTCTCCTGGGGGCCCTGGTAGCTGGCGAGGGTCTCCTCCATCGTCTGGTGGGAGACGACTCCGGACAGCCCGTCGGAGCAGATCAAGTACCGGTCGCCGGCGCGGACCTCACGGATCGACAGGTCCGGCTCGACATGGTCGCCGCTGCCGAGCGCGCGCATCAGGAGCGCGCGCTGCGGGTGCGTGGTGGCTTCTTCCTCGGTGATCCGGCCCTCGTCGACCAGCCGCTGCACCCAGGTGTGGTCCTGGGTGATCTGGGTCAGCACCCCGTCGCGCAGCAAGTAGGCGCGGGAGTCCCCGACATGGACGAGGCCGAGCCGCTGCCCGGTCCACAGCAGGGCGGTCAGGGTGGTCCCCATGCCCTCCAGCTGGGGGTCCTCCTCGACCATCATCCGCAGCTGGTCGTTGGCCCGCTGCACGGCGGTGCCCAGCGAGGTGAGGATGTCGGAGCCGGGCACGTCGTCGTCGAGCGAGACGATGGTCGAGATCACCTCGGAGGAGGCGACCTCACCGGCGGCCTGGCCGCCCATCCCGTCGGCGATCGCGAGGAGACGTGGACCGGCGTAGCCGGAGTCCTCGTTGCCCTCGCGGATCATGCCCTTGTGCGATCCGGCGGCGAAGCGCAGTGACAGACTCATGCGCACCTCGCCCGTCGGCTCCGGGTACATCCGCACGGTGCCCACCCTCCGGTCGGGAGCGCGCCGGGGTCCGCCAGGCGGTCCGCCGGTGCGTGCTCGCTCCGCTCGCGCTCATTCATGACGTGGCACTACTTCCGCAGCTCGATGACGGTCTTGCCGATGCGGATCGGCGCGCCCAGCGGAATCGGTGTGGGGGTCGTCAGCCGGGACCGGTCCAGGTACGTGCCGTTGGTGGATCCGAGGTCCTCGACGATCCACTGGCCGTCGCGGTCCGGGTAGATCCTGGCATGCCGGCTGGAGGCGTAGTCGTCGTCCAGCACGATCGTCGAATCGTGCGCCCGGCCCAGGGTGATGGTCTGGCCCTGGAGCGCGACTGTGGTGCCGGTGAGGATTCCCTCGCTGACGACCAGTTTGGTGGGGGCGTTACGGCCGCGCCGGCCGCCCCCGCTCGGTTGCTGCTGGCGCTGCTGCGGAGGCGCCGCCTGCCGGGCGGCCTGCTGCTGCGGTCGTCCGGCTTCCCGTCGCGAGCCGCGCTGTGTGACACGCGTTCCGAACAGGTCGCTGCGGATGACCTGCACGGCCACGATCACGAACAGCCACAGTACGGCCAGGAAACCCAGCCGCATGACCGTGAGGGTCAGCTCTGACATTGCCCCCGCTTCACCCTTCGGCTTGCCGGTAAATGATGGTGGTGCTGCCCACGACGATCCGCGAGCCGTCGCGGAGCGTAGCGCGGGTGGTGTGCTGCCCGTCCACCACGATGCCGTTGGTGGACCCGAGATCCTGGATCGTCGAGGGCGTTCCGGTCCGGATCTCACAGTGCCGGCGGGATACGCCGGGGTCGTCGATCCGCACGTCGGCTTCGGTGCTGCGGCCCATCACCAACGTCGCGCGGGAGATCTGATGGCGGGCGCCGTTGATCTCCACCCAGTACCGCATCCGCACGCCTGCCGCCGGGGCGGCCGGGGCCGACTGGAGATACGGCGCGGAGCCTCGGCCCGGCGGCGGCGAGGGCGGCATGGGCGGCGCGCCCGCGGGCGCGCCGGCGGGCGGATAGCCGTAGCCGCCGGGCCGTCCCGCGGCCGGAGCCGGGGGTGCCGCCGGGGCGCCGGCCCCGGGTGCCTGCTGGTTGGTGGAGGAGGCGAGCGTACGACTGCGCACCCGGTACAGACCGGTGTCGAGGTCCTCCGCCTTCTCCAGGTGGACCTTGATGGGTCCCATGAAGGTGTAGCGCTGCTGCTTGGCGTAGTCGCGGACCATGCCGGCGAGCTCGTCGCCGAGCTGGCCGGAGTAGGGGCTGAGCCGCTCGAAGTCCGGCGTGCTCAGCTCCACGATGAAGTCATTGGGTACGACGGTCCGGTCGCGGTTCCAGATCGTCGCGTTGTTGTCGCACTCGCGCTGGAGCGCACCGGCGATCTCGACGGGCTGGACCTCGGACTTGAACACCTTGGCGAAGGTGCCGTTGACCAGACCTTCGAGGCGTTGCTCGAACTTCTTCAGGACTCCCATGGGGCACCTCCTCCGTCGTGGCCGCACTGCTTGTCGTGCCGACTGCCGTGCCGGCTGCCTTGGTACTGCTTACTGATCGTATCCACGCGCCGGTAAATCGGCTGGTTCCCCCTTGTCGGCCCGTCGAACTCCTTCTGCACTACTTCTGCCCAGGATCGTAGAGGGGCCCGCAGACAAGTGTCCCGCACCTGACTGTGGACCTTGCCCGCCTCCTGGGGAGATGGCCGCTACCGGTACGAGGTTGATACGTGAACCGGCCCACGTTGATACGTAGCGAGGGGGGCGGGGTGTTCGGAAGGGGTCCCTGGCGGTCCCCGGGGCAGGTCACGGGGTGCGGATAAGGGATGTGAATCCACCCCGGGCACCGTGCTAATCTTCTGCATGTCGGAAGGCGCCAGCCCCTTGGGGGAACAGCCCGAAGACACACCCAATGCGCGGGTGGCGGAATAGGCAGACGCGCTGGATTCAGGTTCCAGTGCCCGAAAGGGCGTGGGGGTTCAACTCCCCCCTCGCGCACAACAGAAGCCCCCCAGGTCTCGGACCTGGGGGGCTTCTTCTTGTGTGGTTCTCACCTCAGGTGAGGACAATCACAGGTCCGGGCCTGCCTCAGGCGGCGAGCCGTTCCGCCAGTTCCTTGGCCTTGGCCGCCGCGTCGTCGAGGGCGCGCTCGCGGGACGCCTCGTAGAGCGGGATCAGGTCGGACATCGCCGGGTTCTGCGGGGCCAGGGTCAGCTCCGGGACGATGAACTCCAGTTCCGTGCCGAGGGCGTCGACGAAGACCGCGCGGAGATAGGTCTGCACGTACTCGAAGCCCTCGCGCGGGGTGCCGGGTCCGTAGGCGCCGCCGCGGCTGGCGATCACGGTGACCGGGGTGCCCTTGATCTTCGAGTCCTCGGTGCCGGCGGTGCGGCCCATGAGGATCACGTTGTCCAGCCAGGCCTTCAGGGTCGAGGGGATGGAGAAGTTGTACATCGGGGCGCCGATCAGCACCGCGTCCGCCTGCTCCAGCTCCTCTATGAGCTTCACGCGCTCGGTGAAGGCCGCCGTCTGCTCGGGCGTGTGCGCGGCGGGGTCGGCGAAACCGGCGGTGTGGGCATCGGCGGTGAGGTGCGGGACGGGGTGCGCGGCGAGGTCGCGGTGGATCACCGTGCCCTCGGGATGCTGCTCCTCCCAGGACGTGCGGAAGGCGTCGGCGACCGCGCGGGAGGCGGAGGCGCCGGCGGGGAACACGGAGGAGTCGATGTGCAGAAGCGTGGCCATGGGGGTCTCCAGGGGGCTGGGCTCGACGAGCGAACACTTTGCGCAGTAGCTAAAGTTTCGTACTCGACTATGAATAACATAGGTGCTTACTTTTTTTCATCCCCATTCAAGAGGGCAGTACCCTGAAGCCATGACGGTCGAGCAGGAACACGGCACGGACCTGTGCAAGCAGGTCGACAAGGGCATCACCCGTGTCTTCCAGCTGTTCGGAAAGCGCTGGACCGGACCGATCGTGGCCGTCCTGATGGCACAGCCCATGCACTTCTCCGACCTGCGCCGGGCGATCCCCGGCATCAGCGAGCGCATGCTCTCCGACCGGCTCACCGAACTCGGCGCCGCCGGCCTGCTCGTCCGCGAGGTCGACGAGGGCCCGCCGCTGCGCGTCTCGTACCGGCTGACCGAGGCCGGCAAGGCCTTGAACCCGGCGCTCCGGGAACTCGGCGAGTGGGCCAAGGTGCATCTGCCCGAGGGGTGGGAGTCGGGCAACTGCTGAGGCCGCGTGGGTTTTCCACAGGCGCCGAGTTGTCCACAGGGTCTGACGTGTTTTCGCCACCGGCTGTACGGTCGTCGCGAGTTGATGTTCGTGCGTGCGCAAGTGCGGGGGAGGCGGTCGGAATGACCGAGGCCGGAATCGGTGTGGGGCGCAGGCTGCCCGGGGTGCGGGGCTTCGCCACCTGGCCGGTGGAGGGATCGCCCAAGGAGGAGGGGAAGTCGCTGCGGGAGAGCGTCCCGCGCAGCGCGCACGCCGCTCTCGACCTGGACGGCTCCCGCCCCGACGCGGTGACCGCCGTCGAGGAGTCCGGCCGCGGCCGTATCCCCGGGCTCACACCGATACGGGTGGGCCGGATGGCGGCCACCCCCTTCGCCTTCCTGCGCGGTTCGGCAGGGCTGATGGCCCACGACCTCGCCCGCACCCCCATGACCCGGATCGGCGCCCAGATCTGCGGCGACGCCCACGCGGCCAACTTCGGCCTGTACGGCGACGCCCGCGGCGGCCTGGTCATCGACCTGAACGACTTCGACGAGACCGTGCACGGCCCCTGGGAGTGGGACCTCAAGCGGCTCGCCGCCTCGCTGGTGCTCGCGGGCCGGGAGGCCGGCGCCGACGAGGACACCTGCCGTACGGCGGCACACGGCGCGGTGGGCTCCTACCGCCGCACCATGCGGCTGCTGGCGAAGCTCCCGGTGCTGGACGCGTGGAACGCCATCGCGGACGAGGAGTTGGTCTCCCATGCCGACGCCCGTGACCTGCTCGGCACGCTGGAGCGGGTCTCCGAGAAGGCGCGGGGCAACACCAGCGGGCGGTTCGCGGCCAGGTCGACCGAGGCCGCCGAGGACGGCGGGCGCCGCTTCGTCGACGCCTCACCGGTGCTGCGCCGGATCCCGGACGAGGAGGCGGCGGCGGTCGCGGCGTCCCTGGAGGAGTATCTCGGCACGCTCTCCGAGGACCGCCTCCCGCTGCTCGCCCGGCACACGGTGCACGACGTCGCCTTCCGCGTCGTCGGCACGGGCAGCGTCGGCACCCGGTCGTACGTCGTGCTGCTGCTGGACCACCGCGGCGAACCGCTCGTCCTCCAGGTGAAGGAGGCCCGCCCCTCGGCGCTGGTGCCGCATCTGCTGACCGCCGGGTTCGAGGCGCCGCCCGTCCCGCACGAGGGCCGGCGCGTGGTGCTCGGGCAGAAGCGGATGCAGGTCGTCAGCGACATCCTGCTGGGCTGGACGACGGTCGACGGACTGCCGTTCCAGGTACGGCAGTTCCGCAACCGCAAGGGCAGCGTCGACCCCGCCGCCCTGGCCGCCGACCAGATCGACGACTACGGCCGGATGACCGGCGCCCTCCTGGCCCGCGCCCACGCCCACAGCGCCGATCCGCGCCTGGTCGCCGGGTACTGCGGCAAGAACGACGAACTGGACGAGGCCATAGCGACGTTCGCCGTCGCCTACGCCGACCGCACCGAGGCGGATCACGCGGAGCTGGTGGGGGCGGTGCGGTCGGGGCGGATCGCGGCGGAGCTGGGAGTCTAGGCGGCGCACGGGCGGTGGGGAGGGGAACGGGGAGCCGGACCCCGTCCCCGGCCTTGTCCCGCTTCAGCGGCAGGACGACCCACGCTGCACGGCACCGGTGCGGCCGATGCCCCGTCGCCGGTCGGGCCGTGGCCTACGCTGGTCGGGTGACGACCCCGGAAGCTGAGCAGTCCCAGTCCGCGCCCGTTGGAGAACCGGTGCCGGAGCAGGTGGGTGCCGAGGTGCCGTCCGCCGCCGGAGCCCCGGCGGGTGAGGGCGCCGTGCGCGAGGACATCGGGGGCGCCGCGGCCGGCACCAGCCCCGCGGACGATACGGCCGGCACCGCCCCGGTGGACGGTGCGGCGCCCCGGCCCGAGGAGCGGCTTGAGCGGGCCGTACGGGCCGCCGAGCAGGCGTTGATCGAGTACGAGATCGCGGTGGACACCTTCCGCATCGAGGTCGAGAACTTCTCCCGGCTGCACCACCAGAAACTCGGCCCGATGTACTCCCGGCTCGACGAGCTGGACGCGCAGATCGCCGAGGCGAAGGCCGCGCGCAGCGGTGACCCCGAGGACATCCGCCTGGCGGACGAGGCCCGGGCCCGGGTGATGCCGATGCCGGCGGTCGAGGAGCTGTTCCACGGCTGGATGGACGGCGACGGCCTGTTCCCGGAGGCCGCGGCGATGCTCACGGACCAGCCGGTACGGCCCCCGCAGCGGGTGCGCCCCAGCGAGGAGGCCCGCAAGCTCTACCGCGAGCTGGCCCGCAAGGCCCACCCCGACCTGGCGCAGGACGAGGACGAGCGCAAGCGGCGCGAGGAGTTCATCACCCGGGTCAACGCCGCCTACAGCCGCGGCGACGCCCCGCTGCTGCGCGAGCTGGCCGAGGAGTGGGCCGCCGGACCGGCCCCGGCGGAGCGCGGCCCGAGCGCCAGCGAGGAGCTCTACGCCCGCCTCGAATGGCTCGCCCAGCGCAAGGAACTGCTCACCCTCGTCGCCCGGGAACTGGAGGAGGGCGCCATCGGCTCCATGCTCCGGATCGCCCCGGACGACCCCGACCGGCTCCTGGACGAGATCGCGGATCAGTTGCTCGCACAAGTCGCCGAGCGGGAAGCCGAGTTGGCGGCCCTGCTCGGGGAGCCGGACACGTCGGGCGGAGCGTCGGGTAGCGTCGAGTCATGAGTTTCGGAGCTGGTGTGCCCACGGTCGAGGTCGGCGACCTCAAGGACGGCGACTTCCTGCTGGACGTCCGCGAGGACGACGAGTGGCAGGCAGGTCACGCCACGGGGGCGCTGCACATCCCCCTCAGTGAATTCGTGGCCCGGTACGGCGAGTTGACCGAGGCGGCGCCGCAGGACGGCAGGGTCCACGTGATCTGCCGCTCCGGCGGGCGCTCCGCCCAGGTCACCACGTATCTGACCCAGCAGGGCATCGACGCCGTGAACGTCGACGGCGGTATGCAGGTCTGGGCCGCCACGGGCCGCCCGGTCGTCACGGACGAGGGCCAACCGGGCTTCGTTCTCTAGGACTTCGGGACCCCTAGCTCAGCGGATGGGCCGCCAGCAGGTCCCCCAACGCCTCCTCGTGTGCCGCCGCCGGGCCGAGCGACAGCTCCAGGTGCTTGGCCCAGGCGTGGTACCGGTGCAGGGGGTACTCGGTGTCGGCGCCGAACCCGCCGTGCAGATGCTGCGCGGTCTGCACGACCCGTCGTACCCCCTCCGCCGCCCAGATCTTGGCCACCGCCAGGTCCGCGGCGGCGGGCAGCGCGCCCGGTGCGCCCGAGGCGATCCGCCACGCGGCCTGCCACAGCGTGGCCTCCATCGCGCGCAGGTCGATGTACCGGTCGGCGGCCTGCACGGCGACGGCCTGGAAGGTCGCGACGGGGAACCCGAACTGCTCGCGCTTGCCGGTGTACTCGGCGGTCATGCGCAGGACGGCGGTGCCGAGGCCGAGGGCCAGCGCGCAGGTGCCGGCGGTCAGCAGGTCGCGCAGCCACTCCCAGGCGCCGTCGGCGTCGATGACGTCGACCACGGCGATCGGCACGGATTCCAGGCGCAGTTCGGCGAGCCGCTCGCCGGTGGTGGAGATCTGCTCGGCGAGTACGACGCCGTCCCGGTCCGGGGCGACCAGCGCGAGGACGCTCCGGTCGGCGTCCGTGTGCGCCGGTACGACGACCAGGTCCGCGTTGTGGGCCCACGGCACCGCCGTCTGCACGCCGTCCAGCAGCCACCGGTCGCCGTCCCGCCGTGCCGTCACGGCGAGCTCGGCCGGGTCGTGGCCGGTCCGGCCGTGCGCGGCGACGGTCAGCACGAGCTCGCCGCGGGCCGCCCGGGCAAGCAGGCCGGACCTCAGCTCCTTGCTGCCGAAGGCCTGTACGGTCGCCGCGGCGGCGCTGCTCTCCAGGAGCGGCACCCTGGCCAGCACCTTCGCGGACTCCCGCAGCAGCAGACAGAGGGCGATGGCGTCCAGGCCCGCGCCGCCGTACTCCTCGTCGAGCAGCAGGCTCAGCAGGTCGGCCTCGGCGAGCCTGGTCCACAGCGCCCGGTCGAAGTCCTCGGCGACGGCACCCGTGGTGTCCGCCGGACTGGGCACGGAGTCCGGCACGACATCGGCGAACACCCCCGCCGCCGCCTCGGCCGCCGCCTGCTGCTCCTCGCTGAAGGTGAAGTCCACGGTTCCCGTCCTTCCGCAAGACCTGATCTGACGGAGCGTCAAGATAGAACACGTTCTAGAAGAAGGGAACGGGTCGGCCGGTCGTCCCATGGACAACGTTGTGGGCAACCTGCGGGCAGTCCCTGTGGACAACATGCCAACGTGCATGGCCTGTGGGGATCGGGGCTGTGCCCGGAGCGCGGGTCTGAGTACCGTTCCGTGCGACGGACAGGAATCGGAGACGGGGCGGAATGGACGCGAACGACGGAGGCTCGAACGCCCCCGAGGGGGAGCAGACGCCGGTCTTCCCCTCAGTGGGCCCGCGCACGCCTGCCGCCCCCGAGGGGCCGCACGTGCCCGCGCAGCAGCCACCCCCGCCCGAACCGCAGCCGCCCCGTGATCTCGCGGACGCCCGTGTCGGGGTCGCCGCGCTGTCCCTGCGCTATCAGGTGGGTGCCGCGCTGGCGGTCGCGGTCGTCGCGGTCGCCGCCCTGGTCCATCTCGGGATGGTGTTCCTGCACGTCGCGCCCGCGAACACGGTGACGAAGCAGCACGGCAAGGCGATCGACGAGTGGATCTACCCGGAGTTCGAGCAGAACTGGAAGCTGTTCGCGCCGAACCCCTTGCAGCAGAACATCCAGGTCCAGGTGCGCGCCGACATCCGCACGGCGGCCGGTGAGACCCGTACGACCGGCTGGTACGACCTGTCCGCCGAGGACGGCGCGGCCATCGACGGCAATCTGCTGCCGAGCCACACCGAGCAGAACGAGCTGCGCCGGGCCTGGGACTTCCTGACCGCCACCCACGACGGCAACAACCGCGCGGTGGGTGTGCGCGGCACGCTCGCGGAGACGTATCTGCGCCGCATCGTCGTGCTGCGCCTGGGCCGGGACGACGCGGCCGGACCGGGCGGCACCGTCCAGCGCGTCCAGGTCCGCTCCGTCACCACCAACGTGCCCCCGCCCGAGTGGAGTGACGAGCAGGTGTCGACCACGCCCCAGTACCGCACGCTGCCCTGGTGGCCGGTCCCGGCGGACGAGGGCACGGGAGGTGTCCGGTGAGCGGCTTCGCCCCGTCGGTCTCGCGCGGCATCGCCCGTGTCACCGAGTCGGCCCTCGGCCCCTACCAGAGCGCCGTGATCCGCATCGGCTTCGCCGCGACCTGGCTGCTGTTCCTGCTGCGCGAACTGCCCCACCGCCAGGAGCTCTACGGCCCCGACGGACCGTGGAGCTGGGACCTCGCCCGCCGACTGATCGCGGACAACGGCGCGTTCACGGCCCTGATGTGGTCCGACGGGCAGTTCTGGTTCGAGACGGTGTACGCGCTGGCCGTACTGGCGAGCGTCCTGCTGCTACTGGGCTGGCGCACCCGCACGACATCGGTGCTCTTCATGGTCGGAGTGCTCTCGCTGCAGAACCGCAGCGTCTTCATGGGCGACGGCGGCGACAACGTCCTGCACCTGATGTCCCTCTACCTGGTGTTCACCCGCTGCGGCCAGGTCTGGTCCCTCGACGCGCGCCGGGCCGCCCGCACGCGAGAGGCACGCGCGCGTGGGGAGCTGATTCCCGACCGGGCCGGGCCCGTCCTGTGGGTGGTGCTCGGCGCGGTGCTCATCGCGGTGACCTCGGCCGGCCGGTTCCACAGCGACTGGTTCGTGCCCGCACTCCTGTGGGGCGTCTGGCTGGCGCAGGCCCTGTGGTGGGCGGTCGCGCGGTACGCGAAGTCGTACGAGCCCCGGGTGCTGCTCGACGTCGTCGCGAACGTGATCCACAACGGCGCCCTGTTCGTCATCGCGACCGAGGCCTGTCTGATCTACGCCACGGCCGGCTGGTACAAGATCCAGGGCTCCCGCTGGCAGGACGGCACCGCCGTCTACTACCCGCTCCACCTCGACTACTTCTCCCCCTGGCCCGGCCTCGCCGACGTGCTGTCCTCCAGCGGCACGATGGTGATGCTCGTGACCTACGGGACGGTGATCGTGCAGGTCGCCTTCCCGTTCACCCTCTTCAACCGGCGGGTCAAGAACGTCCTGCTGGCCCTGATGATGACCGAGCACGCGGTGATCGCCGTGCTCCTGGGGCTGCCGTTCTTCTCCCTCGCGATGATCGCGACGGACGCGGTCTTCCTGCCGACGTCGTTCCTGCGCCGGCTCGGCGGCTGGGCGGCACGCGCGCGTGGACGGTGGTTCACGCGGGGCGGCCGTACGGTGCCGGACGCAGATCCGGGGGAGCCACGAGCCCCGGAGAACCCCGAGCACAGCCACGTAGGCTTCACCGCATGACCGACCCCGCAGCGGCCGACTGGCACCGGCTCGCCGAGACCGCCGTACTGCTCGACGGCTTCCACGCCCTCAAGCACGCGCTGCGCTTCGGCGCGGAGGTCCCGATGGCGGTGACCACGGACCGGGCGGCGGCCCTCGCGCTCGCAGCCGACCTCGCCCCCGACGTACAGGACACCCTCGACGCGCTGCTGCTGGAGGTCCCGGAGACCACGTACCGCACCTTCGTACCGCGCCCCCACCCGACAGCGGTGGCGGCCCTGGCGGTACGTCCCGCGCGCGCGGCCAACCTGGAGAAGATCGCGCGCACGCCCCGCAGCACGCCCGTCGTGGTCCTCGACAACCCCCGCAACCTCGGCAACGCGGGCGCCGTGATCCGCCTCGCCGCCGGGTTCGGCGCGACCGGCGTGGTCACCACCGGCACGCTCGACCCCTGGCACCCCACGGTCGTACGCGCCGGCGCGGGCCTGCACTACGCGACCGCGGTGGAGCGCCTGACGGTCGACGAACTACCCCCGGGCCCGGTGTTCGCCCTCAACCCGGAGGGCGACGACATCCGGGGCTTGAAGCTCCCGGACGACGCCGTCCTGGCCTTCGGCTCCGAACGCACCGGCCTGTCACCCGAACTACGCGCGCGCACCGACCACTTGGTGGCCCTACCGATGCGCCCCCAGGTCTCCAGCTACAACCTGGCGACGAGTGTGGCCATGGCTCTCTATCACTGGAGCACTGCAGCGCCCCTCTAGGGGCGCGGGGCTGTGTCGATATGCGGCTCCGCCGCGTGGGCGCGACCAGCCACAACGGACCGTCACTCGCGCAGACCCCGAACCCCCCGAGCTCTTAGGCGTCCCGACGAACCTCGACAACCCGGAACCGATTGGCGACAAACGCCCCATCACACAGCGCCGCGTTGGCAGCCGGGTTGCCCCCAGACCCGTGGAAGTCCGAGAACGCCGCCGTCTGATTGACGAACACCCCGCCGGTCAGGTTCAGCGACAACTGGGCGGCCTCCTCCAGACAGACCTCCTCGACGGCCTTCTCGACACCCTCGTCCGTGGTGTACGCCCCGACAGTCATCGCCCCCTTCTCCCGCACCGTCCGCCGCAACAACTCCACCGCGTCGGACGCCGAGTCGACCGCGACGGCGAAGGAGACCGGTCCGAAGCACTCGCTCATGTAGGCGGCCTCGTCGTCGGGCTTGGCACCGTCCAGCTTCACGATGACCGGGGTCCGGACGACCGCGTCCGGGAAGTCCGGGTTGACGATCTCCCGTGAGGCGAGGGCGACTTCACCCAGCCCGGCAGCCGCCTCCAGGCGAGCCTTTACGTCCGGGTTGACGATCGCGCCGAGCAGCCCGTTCGCGCGGGCGTCGTCGCCCAGGAGGCCGTCCACGGAGCGTGCGAGATCGGCGACGACCTCGTCGTAGGACTTGGGGCCCTGGTCGGTGGTGATGCCGTCGCGGGGGATCAGCAGGTTCTGCGGGGTGGTGCACATCTGGCCGCTGTACAGGGACAGCGAGAACGCCAGGTTGGACAGCATGCCCTTGTAGTCGTCGGTCGACTCGACGACGACCGTGTTGACGCCGGCCTTCTCCGTGTAGACCTGCGCCTGGCGGGCGTTGGCCTCCAGCCAGTCGCCGAAGCCGGTCGACCCGGTGTAGTCGATGATCCGGATCTCGGGGCGGGTGGCGAGCGTCTTGGCGATGCCCTCACCGGGGCGCTCGGCGGCCAGCGCCACCAGGTTCGGGTCGAAGCCCGCCTCGGTGAGCACCTCGCGCGCGATCCGCACGGTGAGCGCGAGCGGCAGTACCGCGCGCGGGTGGGGCTTCACCAGGACCGCGTTGCCGGTGGCGAGGGAGGCGAACAGGCCCGGATAGCCGTTCCACGTCGGGAAGGTGTTGCAGCCGATGACCAGGGCGGTTCCGCGCGGGACCGGAGTGAACTCCTTGTTCATCACGAGCGGGTCGCGCTTGCCCTGGGGCTTGGTCCACTCCGCGACGGCGGGCGTGTGGACCTGCTCCGCGTACGCGTACGCCACCGCCTCCAGGCCGCGGTCCTGGGCGTGTGGGCCGCCCGCCTGGAACGCCATCATGAAGGCCTGCCCGCTGGTGTGCATGACCGCGTGGGCGAACTCGTGCGTCCGGTCACTGATCCGCTTGAGGATCTCGATGGAGACCACGGCACGCGTCTCCGCGCCCGCGTCCCGCCAGGCCCGCTGCCCGGCGCGCATGGCCGGCAGCAGGACGTCGAGGTCCGCGTGCGGGTACGTCACGCCCAACTCGATGCCGTACGGCGACACTTCGCCGCCCACCCAGTCGTCGGTGCCGGGCTGGCCGAGGTCGAGGCGGGTGCCCAGGAGGGCGTCGAAGGCGGCCTTGCCCGCCGCCGCGTCCAGGCTGCCGTGCTCGCCGTAGGCCTTCGGGTGTTCGGGGTGCGGGGACCAGTACGCGCGCGTGCGGATCGCTTCGAGCGCCTGGTCGAGTGTCGGCCGATGCCGGGCGATCAGTTCGTGCGCGGTCGGTTCGGCGGCCATGCGGGACCAACTCCTCTTCTCAAGAACTCGTCTGCGAGCTCATGACCTGGGCAGGAACAGGGCAAGGATCAGGGGCGGAAACAGGCGGTCAGAGTTAGAGTAACCGAACGATCGGTCGGGACAAGGGGGTCCGCCGCATCTGTGGAAAACCCCGTGCGGGAGGATCGCGGACATGACAGCACTCGACCTCAGCAGCCCCGTGGCCGTCGTCGGCACCGGCACCATGGGCCAGGGCATCGCCCAGGTCGCGCTGACTGCGGGTCACGCCGTACGGCTGTACGACACCGTTCCGGGGCGGGCCCGGGACGCGACCGAAGCGATCCGCGCCCGGCTCGACCGCCTCGTCGAGAAGGACCGGTTCACCGCCGCCGACCGGGACGCCGCACACGCCCGGCTGCTGCCCGCCGAGACCCTCGCCGAGCTCGCGGACTGCACCCTGGTCGTCGAGGCCGTGCTGGAGCGGCTGGACGTCAAACAGCAGCTGATGCGCGACCTGGAGGACGTCGTCGGCGAGGACTGTCTGCTCGCCACCAACACCTCGTCCCTCTCGGTGACGGCCATCGGCGCCGCCCTGCGCAACCCCGGCCGCTTCGTGGGCCTGCACTTCTTCAACCCGGCCCCGCTGCTGCCGCTCGTCGAGGTCGTCTCCGGGTTCGCCACCGACGTCACGTCGGCCACGCGCGCGTACGAGATGTCCCGCGCCTGGGGCAAGACCCCCGTCGCCTGCGCGGACACCCCCGGCTTCATCGTCAACCGCATCGCCCGGCCCTTCTACGCCGAGGCCTTCGCGGCCTACGAGGCGCAGGCCGCCGACCCGGCCACCATCGACGCGATCCTGCGCGAGTCCGGCGGCTTCAAAATGGGCGCCTTCGAACTGACCGACCTCATCGGCCAGGACGTCAACCAGTCCGTCACGCACTCCGTGTGGCAGTCCTTCTTCCAGGACGTCCGCTTCGCGCCCTCCCTCGCCCAGCGCCGCCTGGTCGAGTCCGGCCGCCTCGGCCGCAAGACCGGACAGGGCTGGTACGACCACGGGGACGACGCCGAGCTGCCCGAACCGCACACCGCGGAACCGGCCCAGGCGCCCGCCTACGTCGTCGTCGAGGGCGACATGGGCCCCGCCGCCGACCTGATCGCGCTGATCCGCGAGGCGGGCATCGTCGTCCGCGAGGAGGAAGAGGACCACGGCACCCGCATGGTGCTGCCCGGCGGCGGACAGCTGGCGCTCGCCGACGGACAGACCTCCGTCGAGTTCCGTGACGTCGTCTACTTCGACCTCGCCCTCGACTACCGCAGGGCCGGCCGCATCGCCCTGTCCGCCTCCCAGGACACCGCGTCGGGGACCCTCTCCGAGGCGATCGGCCTCTTCCAGGCGCTCGGCAAGGACGTCAGCGTCATCGGGGACGCCCCCGGGATGATCGTCGCCCGCACGGTCGCCCGGATCGTCGACCTGGCGCACGACGCCGTCGCCAAGGGCGTCGCCACCGAGGAGGACATCGACACCGCGATGCGCCTTGGTGTCAACTACCCCCTGGGTCCGTTCGAATGGAGCCGCAGGCTCGGCCGCAGCTGGGCCTACGACCTCCTGGACGACCTGCACCTGCGTGATCCGTCGGGACGGTACGCGCCGTCCCTGGCGCTCTACCGCCACGCGTACGCCACCGAGAAGCGGGAGGGCACCCCATGACCACCGCCAAGCGCGACACGTACACCCCCGAGAGCCTGCTCTCCGTCGCCGTCCAGGTCTTCATCGAGCGCGGCTACGACGGCACCTCCATGGAGCATCTCGCCAAGGCGGCCGGCATCTCCAAGTCGTCGATCTACCACCACGTCACGGGCAAGGAGGAGCTGCTGCGCCGGGCCGTCAGCCGCGCCCTGGACGGCCTCTTCGGGATCCTCGACGAGGAGCACGCGCGCGTGGGGCGTGCCGTCGACCGGCTGGAGTACGTCGTACGGCGGATGGTCGAGGTACTGACCTCCGAGCTGCCGTACGTGACGCTGCTGCTGCGGGTGCGCGGCAACACCGACACCGAGCGGTGGGCCCTGGAGCGGCGCCGTGACTTCGACCACCAGGTGGCCGACCTGCTGAAGGCCGCGGCGGCCGACGGCGATCTGCGCGGCGACGTGGAGGTACGGCTCGCGACCCGGCTCGTCTTCGGGATGATCAACTCCATCGTGGAGTGGTACCGGCCCGACGGACGGGGCATGGGCGAGCGCGAAGTGGCCGACGCGGTGGCCCAGTTGGTGTTCGGAGGGCTCCGGAAGGAGTCGTAGCGCCTTCGCGGGTCAGCCCTGCGGCTCCAGGTCCTCCTCCTCGAACACCAGCAGGGTGCGCGTGCTGAGCACCTCGGGGATCGCCTGGAGCCGGTTGAGGACCAGGTCCCGCAGCGCCCGGTTGTCCAGGGTGTGCACCAGCAGCAGGACGTCGAAGTCGCCGCCCACCTGCGCGATGTGCGAGGCGCCGGGGAGGAGCCTCAGCTGCTCGCGGACCGTGCGCCAGGAGTTCTGCACGATCTTCAGGGTGATGTACGCCGACGTGCCCTGACCCGCCCGCTCGTGGTCGACCCGGGCGCCGAAGCCGCGGATGACACCGTCCTCGATGAGCCGGTTGATCCGCGCGTAGGCGTTGGCACGCGAGACGTGCACCCGTTCGGCGACGGACCTTATCGACGCGCGGCCGTCCGACTGGAGCATCTGGAGGATGTCCTGATCGATGGCGTCGAGCGGACGCGGGGGCGGCAGCTCACGTCCCGCCTCCGGGCCGTCGGCCATTTGTTCAGGTGCCATGTCCCCCCGCCTCCCTACCATGGACGTACTGCGTTCATTCCAGGTTGTGGAGAACCGTTTGTCCACAGCCTGGAGCCGCGTGTAGCCAAAATGTGCCGACGACCGAACAATCGGTAGGGAGGCGCCGCACGTCCGAGGCGTCTCTCCGAGCCACTCCCCCCGAGGAGGTGCCGTCATGACGGTCATGGAGCAGCGGGGCGCGTACCGGCCCACACCGCCGCCCGCCTGGCAGCCGCGCACGGACCCCACGCCGCTGCTGCCCGACGCGGTGCCGTACCGCGTGCTCGGCACCGAGGCCGCCGCGCAGGCCGCCCCCGAGCTGCTGCGCCGCCTGTACGCCCAGCTGGTGTCCGGCCGCCGGTACAACGCGCAGGCCACCGCCCTCACCAAGCAGGGCCGGCTCGCCGTGTACCCCTCGACCACCGGCCAGGAGGCCTGCGAGGTCGCCGCCGCGCTGGTCCTCCAGGAGCAGGACTGGCTCTTCCCCAGCTATCGCGACACCCTCGCCGCCGTCGCCCGTGGCCTCGACCCCGTGCAGGCCCTCACCCTGCTGCGCGGCGACTGGCACACCGGCTACGACCCGCGCGAGTACCGCATCGCCCCCCTGAGCACCCCGCTCGCCACCCAACTCCCGCACGCCGTCGGCCTCGCCCACGCGGCCCGCCTCAAGGGCGACGACGTGGTCGCGCTCGCCATGGTCGGCGACGGCGGCACCAGCGAGGGCGACTTCCACGAGGCGCTGAACTTCGCCGCCGTCTGGCAGGCCCCGGTCGTCTTCCTGGTCCAGAACAACGGCTTCGCGATCTCCGTCCCCCTCGCCAAGCAGACCGCGGCCCCCTCCCTGGCCCACAAGGCCGTCGGCTACGGCATGCCCGGCCGCCTGGTCGACGGCAACGACGCGGTCGCCGTGCACGAGGTGCTGAGCGACGCCGTACGGCACGCGCGCGAGGGCGGCGGTCCCACGCTCGTCGAGGCGATCACGTACCGCATCGAGGCCCACACCAACGCCGACGACGCGACCCGATACCGGGGCGAGACCGAGGTCGAGGCCTGGCGCGCGCACGACCCGATCGCCCTCCTGGAGCACGAGCTGACCGAGCGCGGACTCATCGACGAGGCCGGTATCCAGGCCGCCCGCGACGCCGCCGAGGCCATGGCGGCCGAACTGCGCGCCCACATGAACCAGGACCCGGTGCTCGACCCCATGGACCTGTTCGCCGACGTGTATGCCGAACCCACCCCCCAACTGCGCGAACAGCGCGAACAGTTGGCGGCCGAGCTCGCGGCCGAACGGGAAGGGACGCACTCATGACCACCGTCGCCCTCAAACCCGCCACCATGGCGCAGGCCCTCACACGCGCGCTGCGCGACGCCATGGCCGCCGACCCCACCGTGCACGTCATGGGCGAGGACGTCGGCACCCTCGGCGGCGTCTTCCGGGTCACCGACGGCCTGGCGAAGGAGTTCGGCCAGGACCGCTGCACGGACACCCCCCTCGCCGAGGCCGGCATTCTCGGCACGGCCGTCGGCATGGCGATGTACGGCCTGCGCCCGGTCGTGGAGATGCAGTTCGACGCGTTCGCCTACCCGGCGTTCGAGCAGCTGATCAGCCACGTCTCCCGCATGCGCAACCGCACCCGCGGCGCCATGCCCCTCCCGATCACCGTCCGCGTCCCCTACGGCGGCGGCATCGGCGGCGTCGAGCACCACAGCGACTCCTCCGAGGCCTACTACATGGCGACCCCGGGCCTCCATGTCGTCACCCCCGCCACGGTCGCCGACGCCTACGGCCTGCTGCGCGCCTCCATCGCCTCCGACGACCCGGTCGTCTTCCTGGAGCCCAAGCGCCTGTACTGGTCGAAGGACACCTGGAACCCCGACGAGCCCTCACCCGTTGAACCGATAGGCCGCGCCGTGGTCCGCCGTCCGGGCAGCAGCGCGACACTCATCACCTACGGCCCCTCCCTCCCCGTCTGCCTCGAAGCCGCCGAGGCGGCCCGGGCCGAGGGCTGGGACCTCGAAGTCGTCGACCTGCGCTCCCTGGTGCCCTTCGACGACGAGACGGTCTGCGCGTCCGTACGGCGGACCGGCCGCGCCCTCGTCGTGCACGAGTCGGGCGGCTACGGCGGCCCGGGCGGCGAGATCGCGGCCCGTGTCACCGAGCGCTGCTTCCACCACCTGGAGGCGCCGGTGCTGCGCGTCGCCGGGTTCGACATCCCGTATCCGCCGCCGATGCTGGAACGGCACCACCTGCCCGGCGTCGACCGGATCCTGGACGCCGTGGGACGGCTGCAATGGGAGGCCGACAACTGATGGCACAGGTACTGGAGTTCAAGCTCCCCGACCTCGGCGAGGGTCTCACCGAGGCGGAGATCGTGCGCTGGCTGGTCCAGGTCGGCGACGTCGTCGCCATCGACCAGCCGGTCGTCGAGGTCGAGACGGCCAAGGCGATGGTCGAGGTCCCGTGCCCCTACGGCGGTGTGGTCACGGCCCGCTACGGCGAGGAGGGCACCGAACTGCCCGTCGGCGCCCCGCTGTTGACCGTCGCGGTGGGGGCGCCCGCCTCCGACACCGGGACCGGTACCGACACCGAGGGCTCGGGGAACGTGCTGGTGGGCTACGGCACGGGGGCACCTCCGGCGCGGCGGCGCAGGGTGCGGCGGATGGCGGCGGATGTCGTGACCTCGGTGGCGGACGCCCCCGCCGCCCCCACCGTCGGGACCGGCGGTCGTGGCGACGGTCCCGTACCCGTGATCTCCCCGCTCGTACGACGCCTCGCGCGGGAGAACGGCCTGGAACTGCGGGAGTTGACGGGTTCCGGCCGGGACGGCCTGATCCTGCGGGCGGACGTCGAGAAGGCACTCCGCGCGGCGGCGGCCCAGGAGGCGACCGCACAGGAAGCGACACTTCTCCCACCGGCGACGCTCCCCACCACCCCGGCCGCGTACCCCACCGCCACGACCACGGCAACGACCACCGCCACGCCTGACGGAGTCACCCGCACCCCCCTGCGCGGCATACGGGGAGCCGTGGCCGACAAGCTCTCCCGCAGTCGCCGCGAGATCCCCGACGCGACCTGCTGGGTGGACGCCGACGCGACCGAGCTGATGCGCACCCGCGCGGCCATGAACGCCGTAGCCGGGCCCAAGATCTCCGTGCTGGCCCTCCTCGCCCGGATCTGCACGGCCGCGCTGGCCCGGTTCCCCGAGCTCAACTCCAGCGTGGACATGGAGGCGAGGGAGGTCGTCCGGTTCGACCGGGTGCACCTCGGGTTCGCCGCGCAGACCGAGCGCGGGCTCGTCGTACCCGTCGTACGGGACGCGGGGGCGCGGGACACGGCGGCGCTGAGCGCGGAGTTCGCCCGGCTCACCGACGCGGCCCGGGCCGGGACGCTGACCCCCGGGGACCTCACCGGCGGAACCTTCACGCTCAACAACTACGGGGTGTTCGGCGTCGACGGCTCCACGCCGATCATCAACCACCCCGAGGCGGCGATGCTCGGGGTCGGCCGGATCGTCCCCAAGCCGTGGGTGCACGAGGGCGAGTTGGCGGCGCGCCAGGTCGTGCAGCTCTCGCTCACCTTCGACCACCGGGTCTGCGACGGCGGTACGGCGGGCGGTTTCCTGCGGTATGTGGCGGACTGTGTGGAACAGCCTGCGGTACTGCTGCGCAACCTGTGATCACGGCGGCCCGGACACGTTCCCTGTGATCAGGGAGGCACGCATACTCGGGGGGTGACCGCGTACGAGCCCTCCGACGCCGCGCCCGGCGACGCGTACGACGCCGTCGTGCTCGCCGGTGGTGCCGCCCGGCGGCTCGGCGGTGCCGACAAGCCCGGGCTGCGCGTGGGCGGCCGGGCCCTGCTCGACCGGGTGCTCACCGCCTGCGCCGCCGCCCGCACCACCGTCGTGGTCGCCGACCCCCGGCCTACCCCCCGGCCGGTGCGCTGGGCCCGCGAGGACCCGCCCGGCGCGGGCCCGGTCGCCGCGCTCGACGCGGGCCTGCGGCACACCACGGCCGACACCGTCGTGGTCCTCTCCGCCGACCTGCCGTTCCTCGAAACGGCAACCGTACGGCGGCTGTTGACCGCCCTGCGGACCGGCGGCAGCGAAGGCGTGCTGCTCACCGACGCCGACGGACGCGACCAGCCCCTCGTGGCCGCGTACCGCGCGTCGGCACTCCGGCGGGAGCTGACCGCACTCACCTCCGCCGCACCCATCAGCGGCTTCACCGCGAGCGGCAGCCTCACCGGGCTGCCCCTGCGCCGGCTGACCGCCGCGCTCGATCTCACCCGCGTCCCCGACCCCGTCGCGTCCTTCGACTGCGACACCTGGGACGACCTCGCCATCGCCAGGGCACGCATCAGGGAGCATGGGCACGTGTTGGATGAATGGATTTCCGCAGTCAAGGACGAACTGGGCATCGACCTGGACGTCGACACCGGCATCCTGCTCGACCTCGCCCGCGACGCCGCCCACGGAGTGGCCAGGCCCGCCGCCCCGCTGACCACCTTCCTGGTCGGCTACGCGGCGGCACAGGGCAAGGGGGGCCCCGAAGCCGTCGCCGAGGCCGCCCGCAAGGCCGCCGCCCTCGCGCTGCGCTGGGCGGACGAGAACACCCCCAGGACCGGGTCCGACGCCAAGCCGGAGACCCCGTCCGACGCCCCCGGTCCGGACGCCGCCGGATGACCGCGCGCGGCACGCACACGCACGCCGGCGAGCACGCCCAGGACGTCGAGGATCTCGACGTCGAGGAGGTACTCGCCCTCGTGAACGAAGCCGGCACCGGCGGGCAGGCCGAGCCCCCGCCCCCACCGCAGGGCACGTCTCAAGCGCCCGGCGCACCCCGCACGCCGGACACCCGTCAGCACAAGGCCACCCCGTGGCCCGAGGCCCGGGCCGTCGCCGCGCGTGCCGCCCGTTCCGGCGGCCACCGCGCCCCCGTCTCCGTGCCCCTCGACTCCGCCCTCGGCCTGGTCCTGGCCGCGCCCCTAGTCGCCCTGAGCGACCTGCCCTCCTTCGACACCTCCGCGATGGACGGCTGGGCGGTCGCAGGCCCCGGCCCCTGGGCCGTACGCGAGGACGGGGTGCTTGCCGGACACGCGGAGTCGGAGCCGCTCGGCGACGGCGAGGCCGTGCGGATCGCGACCGGCGCCCGGGTCCCCGCCGACACCACCGCCGTCATCCGCAGCGAACACGGCCGCACCGACGACAAGGGCCGGCTCCACGCGGCCCGGGACGTCGGACACGGCCAGGACATCCGCCCACGCGGCCAGGAGTGCCGCAGCGGCGACCACCTGCTGCCCGGCGGCACCCTGGTGACCCCGGCGGTGCTCGGCCTCGCCGCAGCCGCCGGCTACGACACGCTCACCGCCGTACCCCGCCCCCGGGTCGAAGTCCTCATCCTGGGCGACGAGTTGCTCACCGAGGGGCTGCCCCACGACGGGCTCATCCGGGACGCGCTCGGCCCGATGCTGCCGTCCTGGCTGCGCGCCCTCGGCGCCGAAGTCACCGCGGTGCGCCGGCTCCGTGACGACGAGAAGGCGCTGCACAAGGCGATCACGGCCAGCACCGCCGACCTCATCATCACCACCGGCGGCACCGCCTCCGGCCCGGTCGACCACGTCCACCCCACCTTGCGCCGCCTGGGCGCCGAACTCCTCGTGGACGGCGTCAAGGTGCGCCCCGGCCACCCGATGCTGCTGGCCCGCATCAAGGACGACCAGCACCTCGTGGGCCTGCCCGGCAACCCCCTCGCCGCGATCTCCGGCCTGCTCACCCTCGCCGAACCGCTGCTGCGGACCCTGTCGGCACAGCCCGCCCCGGAGCCGTACGCGCTGCCCCTCCAGGAGGCGGTGCACGGGCACCCGTACGACACCCGACTCATCCCCGCCGTCCTGCGCGGCGACTCCGCGATCCCGCTGCACTACAACGGCCCGGCCATGCTGCGCGGGATCGCGGCGGCCGACGCGCTCGCGGTCGTACCGCCGGGTGGTGCGCGCCAGGGGCAGCGGACGGAGCTGATCGATCTGCCCTGGGCGGTCGCCGGAATCGGGGTGTGTTTCACGTGAAACAGTCGGGCCATGATGCGATCGCCCGCCAGGCGGACGAACATCTCGTGACCCATCGGGTGAAACTCCCGAAGAAAGTGGTCGAGCATCCCTTCCAGCAGGTCGCCAAGCGGCTGTCCATCGCGCTGCTCCTGCTGGTCGCGACCGCGCTGATCGTCTATGCCGACCATGACGGCTACAACGACAACTCGGACGGCTCGGTCGACTTCCTCGACGCCTTCTACTACGCCACGGTCACCCTTTCGACCACCGGCTACGGCGACATCACCCCGGTCAGCGACGGCGCCCGGCTCACCAACATCCTCGTCGTCACGCCCCTACGTGTGTTCTTCCTGATCGTCCTCGTCGGCACCACCCTTGAGGTCCTCACCGAACGCACCCGGGAGGAATGGCGCTTGAACCGCTGGAGGTCCGCGTTGCGGGATCACACCGTCGTCATCGGCTTCGGTACGAAGGGGCGGTCGGCGATCCAGACCGTGTGTGCGACGGGGCTGAAGAAGGAACAGGTCGTCGTGGTCGACCCCAGCGCGAAGGCGATCGAGGCCGCGAGCGGTGACGGGTACGTCGGGGTCGTCGGGGACGCCACCCGCAGCGAGGTCCTGAAGCGTGCCGAGGTGCAGAAGGCGCGGCAGATCATCATCGCGACCCAGCGCGACGACACGGCGGTGCTGGTGACCCTCACCGCCCGGCAGCTCAACCGCGGCGCGAAGATCGTGGCCGCCGTGCGCGAGGAGGAGAACGCGCCGCTGCTCAAGCAGTCCGGCGCCGACGCCGTCATCACCAGCGCCAGCGCGGCCGGCCGGCTGCTCGGCCTGTCCGTGCTCAGCCCCGCCGCCGGCATGGTCATGGAGGACCTCATCCAGCAGGGCAGCGGGCTCGACATGACCGAGCGGCCCGTCATAAAGGCCGAGGTGGGCAAGACACCTCGCGAGACGGACGACCTGGTGGTGAGCGTCGTACGCGGGCACCGGTTGCTCGGCTACGACGATCCGTCGATCGGGACGCTTCAGCTCACGGACCGGCTCATCACCATCGTGCGGGTCTCGCCGGGTTCGCAGGTCGCCCCGGACACCCGGCCGCTGCCGCAGTGACCTGCCCTCGACCGTTGCGGCAGTGACCCGCCCTCGATCGTCGCCGCGGTGGCACACCTCGGCGGTCGGCCGTATGTCGAGGAGTAGCGTCGGGCTCATGCATGCGATCACGATTTCCGAACCTGGTGGGCCCGAGGCGCTGGTGTGGGACGAGGTCCCCGATCCGGTGGCCGGCGAGGGCGAGGTCCTGGTCGAGGTGGTGGCCACCGCCGTGAACCGGGCCGACATCATGCAGCGCCAGGGTTTCTACGACCCGCCGCCCGGCGCGTCCCGCTACCCCGGCCTCGAATGCTCCGGCCGGATCACCGAGGTCGGCCCCGGGGTGGCCGGTTGGTCGGTCGGCGACGAGGTGTGCGCGCTGCTCGCGGGCGGCGGCTACGCCGAGAAGGTCGCCGTACCGGCCGGGCAGCTGCTGCCGGTGCCGCAGGGCATCGACCTCAAGCAGGCCGCAGCGCTGCCCGAGGTGGTCTGCACGGTCTGGTCGAACGTCTTCATGGTCGCCCACCTCCGCCCCGCCGAGACCCTGCTCGTGCACGGCGGCTCCAGCGGTATCGGCACCATGGCGATCCAGCTCGGCAAGGCGGTCGGCGCGAAGGTCGCCGTCACGGCGGGCACCAAGGAGAAGCTGGACTACTGCGCCGAGCTGGGTGCGGACATCCTCATCAACTACCGCGAGCAGGACTTCGTCGCCGAGGTCGCGCGGGCCACCGGCGGCGCGGGCGCCGACGTCATCCTCGACAACATGGGCGCCAAGTACCTGGACCGCAATGTCCAGGCCCTCGCCGTCAACGGGCGGCTCGCGATCATCGGGCTGCAGGGCGGGATCAAGGCCGAACTCAACATCGCGGCCCTCCTCGGCAAGCGGGCCGCGATCAGCGCGACCTCGCTGCGGGCCCGTCCGCTCGGCGAGAAGGCGGCCATCGTCGCCGCCGTACGCGAGCATGTGTGGCCGCTGATCGAGTCCGGCCAGGTCCGTCCGGTCGTCGACCGTGAGTTGCCGATGAGCGAGGCGGCGGCAGCGCACCAGGTGGTCGAGGACAGCGCTCACATCGGGAAGGTGCTGCTCGTCGCGCCATAGGCCGGAGAGGCTCTAACCCCGCCGCACCCGGAGACCGATGAAGGCGAGACCGAGGCCGAGCCCGATGAGGATCAGGCCGCTGCCCAGCGGGAGGATCCGCAGCACGGGCTCGGCCGGGTCCTCGGCGTGGGTGACGGTCTGGTGCACCGGCTGGAGCGGCGGCGAGGACGGCACGACCGCCGTCACCCCCGCTGTCACCCCGGTCTCCCCCGTCTCGTGGGACGGCGACGCGGAGTCGGCGGGCGTCGGACCGGTCGAACGGCCACCGTCACTGCTCTCGTCCGCCGCCGGTTCGGCCGTGCCGCCGTCGTCACCTCCGCTCTCGTCCTCCTCCGCACTCGGCTGAGCCGTCCGCCCGGGCCGTTCCCGCCCTTCGCCGGCCTGACTTCCGGCCTGGGAGGGCTCGGCGGAGGCGTGAGCGGGGGACTGGGCGGGGGCCTGAACGCGGCCGGGACCGGAAGCAGGCCTCAGGGCGGAGGCGGAGGGAGAGGGCGGGGCAAGGGCGGCGCCGGATGCGGGTGCCGTGGCCGCCACGCGACCGCCTCCGGCGCCCCCGGCACTGCCCGAACTCCCCACTCCCACGCCGTACGCCGGAACACCCCCGTACGGAATCACCACCGAACCCGTGCCCAGCACAAGCAGCAGTCCCGTGGTGCGCAGCCATGGAGTCACGGGACAAGCGTCACATCGGGTGGGTTTCCCGGCATTCCGGGTTCGGGCAAACGGTGGATCACCTTACGAGGGGGGCACCACGGTGGTGAGGTGTAGGGGTGCGAGAGAATGACGGCATGGAGATGCCGAGGAACGAAAGGTCACCGGAGAAGCCTCAGATCCTGGTCGTGGGCCAGGACGGGATGGCGCTCGGTGGCACCGGGGACGAGGACTCCCGCGAGATCCCGGTGACGGAGATGGTGGAACAGCCCGCCAAGGTCATGCGGATCGGCAGCATGATCAAGCAGCTCCTGGAGGAGGTGCGTGCGGCTCCCCTCGACGAGGCGAGCCGGGTGCGGCTCAAGGAGATCCACGCCAGCTCGGTGAAGGAGCTGGAGGACGGTCTGGCGCCGGAGCTGGTCGAGGAGCTGGAGCGGCTCTCGCTGCCCTTCACGGACACGGCGATCCCGAGCGACGCGGAACTGCGCATCGCTCAGGCCCAGTTGGTGGGCTGGCTGGAGGGACTCTTCCACGGGATCCAGACCACGCTGTTCGCCCAGCAGATGGCCGCGCGGGCGCAGCTGGAGCAGATGCGCCGGGCCCTGCCGCCCGGTGTCGGTGACGGCTCCGAGGAGGGCCAGCCGGGCGGCGGCCGGGTGGGCGGCCCATACCTGTAAACACCCCCCACATGTTCAAAGGGCCCGGCAGCGGTTGCTGCCGGGCCCTTCCACATCACGGGGTCAGGCCGGGTTGCCCGTCGAGACGCCCAGCTGGATCTCGGGCATCTTCTTGGGGTCCACGTCCGTGCCGGCCGCCGGGAACTGCTCCATCACCGTGCCCTGGCCGTAGGTGCTCTCGTCCTCGGGCTTGACCTTGACCTTCCAGCCCGCGGCCCGGAGGCAGGACTTGACCGAGTCGATGTACTTGAACTGGAAGTCCGGGATCTGGATCTCGGTGGGGTCGTTGTACGACTCCTCCGGCTCCGTGCACGCGGTCTCCTTGATCGTCTTCGTCGTGTCGCCGTCGCGGTGGCCCTCCACCGCCGTCGCCGAACTGCTCTCACTGGCACTGCTGCCGCCGCTGCCCACGTCGTCCGAGCCGCTGTTGGCCGACGCCAGGTGCGCGATCAGCGAGACGATCACAATGAGAGCGACGATGATCGCGCTGATGACCACAGGCTTGTTGCTTCTGCCGCCGCCTCCCCCGGGGGTCGGCGTCGGGTGCTGCGGGTTCAGGTTGTACGGCGGCGGGGTCGAGATGCCCTGCTGCCCGAACCCGACCGAGGCCGGCGTCTGGTAGCCCGGCTGCTGCGGATAGCCGTAGGCGGGCGAGGGCGTGGGCGGTGGAGTGCCGCGGTACGGACCCGGGTGGTACGGCGTCTGTACGGGGCCGGTGGGCGCCGGGGCCGCCTGGTCGACCGGCGGGAACACCGCGGAGCCGACGCCCGCGCCGCTCTGCGCGGGTGCGCCCGGCACGATGCTCGGGGCCGCCGCGTGCAGCGAGGACGCTACGCGCAGACACTCCTCGCGCATGGACTCGGCGTTCGGGAAGCGCTCGTTCGGGTTCTTCTTGAGCGCGCGGGCGACCAGCGCGTCCACGGCCGGCGGCAGCGAACGGTTGATCGAGGAGGGCGCGACCGGCTCCTCCTGCACATGCGCGTACGCGATGGCCAGCGGCGAGTCCGCGTCGAACGGCAGCCGCCCGGTGACCAGTTGGAACAGCATGATGCCGACCGAGTACAGGTCGCTGCGCGCATCCACGCCCCGGCCGAGCGCCTGCTCCGGGGAGAGGTACTGCGGGGTGCCGACGACCATGCCGGTCTGCGTCATCGAGGTGACCCCGGACTGCATGGCGCGGGCGATGCCGAAGTCCATGACCTTCACGACGCCGCGCTTGGTCATCATCACGTTGCCCGGCTTGATGTCCCGGTGGACCAGGCCCATCTCGTGGCTGATGTCCAGCGCCGCCAGCACGTCCGCGGTGATCTTCAGCGCCTTGTCGGCGGGCATCGCGCCCAACTGCCGTACGTCCTCGTCGAGTACGGAGCCCAGCGGGCGGCCCTCGACGTACTCCATGACGATGTACGGCATCGTCGAGCCGTCGAGGGCGTCCTCGCCGGTGTCGAAGACGGAGACGATGTTGGTGTGCGTGAGCTTGGCCACGGCCTGGGCCTCGCGGCGGAAGCGCTCGCGGAAGGCCTGTTCACGGCCGAGTTCGGTGTGGAGTGTCTTGATCGCGACCTGACGGTCGAGCACCGAGTCGTAGGCGAGGTGCACCGAGGCCATGCCGCCCTCGCCGAGCAGGTCGCGCAGCTGGTAGCGGCCACCGGCCAGCGCGCGCCCCGTATACCGGCCGTGTGGGCCGTCCTGGCTCATGTTCCGTGTCCCCCATCGGCGCCGGCTCAGTGATCGAATGTGCCATTCCCGGCCAAGTCTGCCGGAGGGCACTGACACGTCAAGCGCGGTGCCCGATCCGTGACCGTACGCGAAAGAAGAGTCGTGGAAGCGTTACAGGTGCTGTACCGGCGGTACACAGAATTTGCACGACGGCGCGTGGTACCGATTTGATGACCGGTCCGTCTCCGGACGATTCCGGCACTCATCCCGGAACGGCGGCTTGCGCCGAGCCTGTAGCGTGGCCGACGGAGACCGTGACAACACCGCGCGCACCGCGGGCAGAAACGACGGCGAGGACTGATGGCACAGCAGCACGCTCAGGGCCCGTCCGACCCCGAGGCGGCTGGCGGCGGAATGTCGGACGCACCGGAACTGTGGGGCAACGGCGGACTGGTCGGCGACGGCCGGTACCGGCTCACCCACAGACTGGGCCGGGGCGGTATGGCCGAGGTTTTCGCGGCCGAGGACGTACGGCTCGGGCGCACGGTCGCGGTCAAGCTGCTCCGCTCCGACCTGGCCGAGGACCCGACCTCCAAGGCCCGCTTCACGCGTGAGGCCCAGTCGGTGGCCGGCCTCAACCACCACGCGATCGTCGCCGTGTACGACTCCGGCGAGGACACGGTGTCCACGGGCGGCTACGGCGCGGGCGGGGCCCAGTCCGTGCCCTACATCGTCATGGAGATCGTCGAGGGGCGCACGATCCGCGACCTGCTCCTCAACGCCGAGGCACCCGGGCCCGAGCAGGCCCTGATCATCGTCTCCGGGGTCCTGGAGGCGCTCGCCTACTCGCACCAGCACGGCATCGTGCACCGCGACATCAAGCCCGCGAACGTGATCATCACGCACAACGGCGCCGTCAAGGTCATGGACTTCGGCATCGCGCGCGCCCTGCACGGGGCGTCCACGACGATGACGCAGACCGGCATGGTCATGGGCACCCCGCAGTACCTCTCCCCGGAGCAGGCGCTCGGCAAGGCCGTCGACCACCGCTCCGACCTGTACGCGACGGGCTGCCTCCTCTACGAACTCCTCGCGCTGCGGCCCCCGTTCACCGGCGAGACCCCGCTGTCGGTGGTCTACCAGCACGTCCAGGACATCCCGGTCCCGCCGTCCCAGACCTCGAACGGGGTCTGCCCGCCGGAGCTCGACGGCCTCGTCATGCGCTCCCTCGCCAAGGACCCGGACGACCGTTTCCAGACGGCCGAGGAGATGCGCGGGCTGGTCCAGTACGGCCTGCAGATGCTCTACGACCAGGGCGGCCACACCGGCACCTGGAACACCGGCCCGGTGACCGTGGCGAACGCGCAGGGGACCCCGCCGGGGGGCTTCGCCGGCACGACCGTGATGCCCCAGGGCGACCCCTCCGGCACCGCGCAGATCCCGCAGCCGATCCTGCCGGGCGGCTACGGCAACGGCGACGACGGCGGCTTCGAGGGGCACGGCAACCACGGCAGCGGCCGGGGCAAGCTGTGGATCCTCGCCGTGCTCGCGGTGATCGCCATCGCGGCGGGCGTGGCGCTGGCCATGAACAACACCGGTAACGGCACCGGCGGTTCGGGCACCACGCAGTCGCCGACCACCTCGCAGTCCGCCACGGACGACCAGTCCAGCGAGACGCCGAGCGACGACACGACCGCCTCGCCGTCCGACACGGAGACGGACGACAGCGGCACGAGTTCCGGTTCGAGCTACACGCCGTCGCGCCCGCCCTCGTACACGCCGTCCGAGACGGCCACCGAGAAGCCTTCGAGCACCCCGACCCCGTCCGCCACGGAACCGTCGGACAGTCCGACCGCGAGTACCTCGCCGGATCCGACGGACACGGGCGACCCCGGTGCCGACGGCGGGACCGGCGCCGTCGCCGGAACCCTGGGCGGCGGCTGACCTCCACGCACCCCGACACGCGCGCGTGCGCCCCGTAACAGGGGTCCACGCGCGCGTGCCGTTTTCCGTCGTCCTCTAGGGGGCGTACTCCGCGAAGGCCTCGCACACCGCGTCGTACTCCCGCGTCCACCACACGGCGAGCGCCGAGGCCGCCGGGAACTGGGGGTCCGCGCGGGTGTCGCCGCGTTCGTAGTGCCAGCGCAGCATCCAGAAGTCGTTGAGCCGCTCCCACCACACCCGGTGCACGGCGGCGGCGAGTTCGGAGGGGGTGGCCCGCGCGGCCCGCCGGTACGCGTGCGCGTACGCCCGCACTTTCGGCAGGTCGAGCGCCCCGTCGGGCCGTACGAAGAAGATCGCGGCGGCGCGTACGGCCTCCTCGGCGCGGGGCTGTACGCCGAGCCGGTCCCAGTCGACGATCGCGGCGGGGGCGTCACCCTTGTAGAGCAGGTTGAACGGGTGGAAGTCCCCGTGCACCCAGCCCACCGACCCCCCGCGCGGCGAGCGCCGGTCCGCGTGCCGTTCCAGCAGCTCGCGCCGCTCCAGCAGCCGGTGGTGGGCCAGTTCGTCGAAGGCGTCGGCGGGCCGGTGCCGGCGGACGTGCCCGAGCAGGTCGTCGATGAGGGCGAAGGTGTCGGCGGGGTCGGCCCCCGGCACGCACTCCCCGCGCTGTCCCGGCATCACCCGCTCCAGGCTCGCGTGGACGACCCCCAGCAGCGCGCCGAGGCGTCCGCACTGGACGGTGGTGAGCTGGCCGCCGTGGCGGTGGCGGCCGTCGATCCAGGGGTGCAGGGCGTAGGCGTGACCGCCCACGACGGCGACCGTACGGCCGTCGCGGTCCGGCAGCGGCGGGGCGACGGGGACGCCGAGGTCGGCAAGGCGCCGGGTCGCGGCGTGCTGGCGGGCGATCGCCGCCGGGTCCGCGGTCTCGGGGTCGAAGTGGTGCTTGAGGAAGTAGCGGCCCCGGGTGGTGCGGAGCCGGTAGCCGCGGTTCAGGAGGCCCTGTTCGACGGGTTCGCAGGTGACGGCGGACCCGGCGGCGTACTGGCGGAGGAGGGCGCCCAGCGGGGGCGCGTGAGGCACGGGGGGTGGTACACGTAAGGGCGGCACGCGGCCGATGCTAGGGCACGAGACGGGCCTGTGAGCTGCGGTTTGTCACAGAAAGTCACCGGTCGGTCGCCGATGGTCGCTTTCGGTCACAGGGTGGGCCCGAAGCGCCGTTCCAGACCGCCGTCCACCGAGTGCACGGTGCCGAGCCGCGGTTCGATGCGCAGGTACACCATCGCGTCCCGGGCCGGGCCGAAACGCTCGACCTGGTCGGCCGTCGGCTCGTGCGGCTCGCAGGTGCCGATCACCTGCACGGACCACAGGCCCTCGCCCGGCCCGGCCGAGTCCAGGTTGTCGGCCCCGTAGGCGACGACGCTGCCCACGCACGCGTGGTGGTGGCCGTGGCTCCGGGGCATGCGCAGCAGCAGCCGGCCGTCCTGGACGATGTGCCCGGCGAAGGCCAGGAAGGGCAGCGCCCGCAGGGTGGTCGCCACCCTGCCGTGGTCGGTACGGGAGAGCAGGGCGATGGCCGGCTGTGCGTCCTCGGACATAGGACCACTGTCGGCGTTTCAGGCCTCCGGGGGGAGAGGTCTTTGGTCCCTAATGGCGCTGCCGCTCGGCCTGTCTGCGCGCCACGTAGGCCGCCGCCTGCGAGCGCCGCTCCATGCCGAGTTTGGAAAGCAAACTGGACACGTAGTTCTTGATGGTCTTCTCCGCGAGGTGCAGCCGCTCACCGATCGCCCTGTTGGTGAGCCCCTCCCCGATCAGGTCGAGGATCCTGCGCTCCTGGTCGGTGAGCGCGTCGAACTTGTCGTCCGGCTGGGCGCCGCCGTTGCGCAGCCGCTCCAGGACCCGTGCGGTCGCCGCCGGGTCCAGCAGCGACTTGCCGGCCGCGACATCCCGTACGGCACTCAGCAGTTCGTTCCCCCGGATGGCCTTCAGGACATACCCGGAGGCACCCGCCATGATCGCGTCGAACAGGGCCTCGTCGTCCGCGTACGAGGTCAGCATCAGGCACTTCACCGAGTCGTCCCGGGCGCGGATCTCCCGGCACACCTCGACACCGCTGCCGTCCGGGAGCCGTACGTCCAGGATCGCGACGTCGGGGCGCACGGCCGGGATCCGCACCAGAGCGTCGGCCGCCGTGCCGGCCTCGCCCACCACCTCGATGTCGTCCTCCACGGAGAGCAACTCATGGACACCTCTGCGTACCACTTCATGGTCATCGAGGAGAAATACACTGATTTTTCCGTCTCTGTACACGCGGCAAGTCTCACACGCGGCCTCTTCCCGTGCCTGAGGTGACCGGGATAACGTGCCGTTGTTCCGGCCCCCTGCAAGGCTGTGACCAGGACTTGTTCCCGGCTTTGCCGATTTACTTGGAAATCCAAGCAAAATCGCAGGTCAGGAGGGGTTTCACAGAATTGTGGAGCACTGGGTAACGTGCCTGTTGCAGGGCGCTCGCCGGGGCACCTGTCACGCCTGCTCCCGACGAACCGCACCCACCCTGTGCGTCCGTGGGGCGCAGGTGAGCCGCACTGGCACCCGGCGAACCCGGGGAGCCGGACCGACGGAGGAGCACACGTTGACCGTGGAGAGCACTGCCACGCGCAAGCCGCGACGCAGCGCCGGAAGCAAGGCCAAGGGCGCCGACCCGGACCTCGTCCAGCTGCTGACGCCCGAGGGCAAGCGAGTCAAGAACGCCAAGACCGCCCCGTACGACAAGTACGTCGCCGGCATCACCCCCGAAGAGCTCCGCGGCCTGTACCGCGACATGGTGCTCACCCGCCGCTTCGACGCCGAGGCCACCGCCCTGCAGCGCCAGGGCGAGCTGGGCCTGTGGGCCTCGCTGCTCGGCCAGGAGGCCGCCCAGATCGGCTCCGGGCGGGCCACCCGCGAGGACGACTACGTCTTCCCGACCTACCGCGAGCACGGCGTCGCCTGGTGCCGCGGGGTCGACCCGACCAACCTGCTCGGCATGTTCCGCGGCGTCAACCACGGCGGCTGGGACCCGAACACCAACAACTTCCACCTGTACACGATCGTCATCGGCTCGCAGACGCTGCACGCCACGGGCTACGCGATGGGCGTGACCATGGACGGCGCCGACAGCGCCGTCATCGCGTACTTCGGGGACGGCGCCTCCAGCCAGGGCGACGTCGCAGAGTCGTTCACCTTCTCCGCGGTCTACAACGCCCCGGTCGTGTTCTTCTGCCAGAACAACCAGTGGGCCATCTCCGAGCCCACCGAGAAGCAGACCCGCGTCCCGCTCTACCAGCGCGCGCAGGGCTACGGCTTCCCGGGCGTCCGCGTCGACGGCAACGACGTCCTGGCCTGCCTCGCGGTCACCAAGTGGGCGCTGGAGCGGGCCCGCAGCGGCGAGGGCCCGACGCTCGTCGAGGCGTACACGTACCGCATGGGCGCCCACACCACCTCCGACGACCCGACGAAGTACCGGGCCGACGAGGAGCGCGAGTCGTGGGAGGCGAAGGACCCGATCCTGCGGCTGCGCCGGTATCTGGAGGCCGCAAACCACGCGGACGAGGGATTTTTCGCGGAACTCGAAGCCGAGAGCGAGACGTTGGGCAGGCGAGTACGCGAAGCGGTCCGTGCCATGCCGGACCCGGACCGGTTCGCACTCTTCGAGCACGTGTACGCGGACGGGCACGCGCTCGTCGACGAGGAGAGGGCCCAGTTCGCCGCCTACCAGGCGTCGTTCGCGGACGAAGAAGGGGGTAAGTGACATGGCGGAGACCGCGACTTCCAAGAACCTGCCGCTGGCCAAGGCGATCAACGAATCGCTGCGCGCCGCCCTGGAGTCCGACCCCAAGGTCCTCATCATGGGCGAGGACGTCGGCAAGCTCGGCGGCGTCTTCCGCGTCACGGACGGCCTCCAGAAGGACTTCGGCGAGCGCAGGGTGGTCGACACCCCGCTCGCCGAATCCGGGATCGTGGGCACCGCCATCGGCCTGGCCCTGCGCGGCTACCGCCCGGTCGTGGAGATCCAGTTCGACGGCTTCGTCTTCCCGGCCTACGACCAGATCGTCACCCAGCTCGCCAAGATGCACGCCCGCTCCCTGGGCAAGGTCAAACTCCCGGTCGTCGTCCGCATCCCCTACGGCGGCGGAATCGGCGCGGTGGAGCACCACTCGGAGTCCCCCGAGGCCCTGTTCGCCCATGTGCCCGGCCTGAAGATCGTCAGCCCGTCGAACGCGTCGGACGCCTACTGGATGATGCAGCAGGCCATCCAGAGCGACGACCCGGTGATCTTCTTCGAACCGAAGCGGCGCTACTGGGACAAGGGCGAGGTCAACACGGAGGCGATCCCCGACCCCCTGCACAAGGCCCGCGTGGTCCGCGAGGGCACGGCCCTGACCCTCGCCGCCTACGGCCCGATGGTGAAGCTCTGCCAGGAGGTCGCCGACGCGGCGGCCGAGGAGGGCAAGTCGCTGGAGATCCTGGACCTGCGCTCGGTGTCCCCGCTGGACTTCGACGCGATCCAGGCCTCGGTCGAGAAGACCCGCCGCCTGGTCGTGGTCCACGAGGCGCCGGTGTTCTTCGGCTCCGGCGCCGAGATCGCGGCCCGCATCACCGAGCGCTGCTTCTACCACCTGGAGGCCCCGGTACTCAGGGTCGGCGGTTACCACGCCCCGTACCCGCCGGCCCGCCTGGAGGAGGAGTACCTGCCGAGCCTGGACCGGGTGCTCGACGCCGTCGACCGCGCTCTGGCGTACTGAGGAGAGGGTCGTGACGACGATGACTGAAGCTGAAGCGTCCGTACGCGAGTTCAAGATGCCGGACGTGGGCGAGGGTCTCACCGAGGCCGAGATCCTCAAGTGGTACGTCCAGCCCGGCGACACCGTCACCGACGGCCAGGTCGTCTGCGAGGTGGAGACGGCCAAGGCGGCGGTGGAACTCCCCATCCCGTACGACGGCGTGGTCCACGAACTCCGCTTCCCCGAGGGGACGACGGTGGCGGTGGGCACATCCATCATCGCGGTGGCGGTCGCGGGTTCCTCGGCCGAGGCTCCGCCCGAGCCGAAGCCGGAGCCGGTGGAGGAGGCGAAGCCGGCCGCCCGCACACCGGTGCTGGTGGGCTACGGCGTCTCCACGTCCGCGACGAAGCGCCGCCCCCGCAAGGGCGCGGAGATTCCGGCCCAGGAGGCGTCGGCTGCCGTACCGGCGGAGCTGAACGGCCACGCGGGGACCGCTGTCGTAGAGCGACGCCCCCTCGCGAAGCCGCCGGTGCGCAAGCTGGCGAAGGACCTGGGCGTCGACCTGGCGACGGTCACCCCGTCGGGCCCGGACGGCATCATCACCCGCGAGGACGTGCACGCGGCGGTGGCTCCGGCGCAGGTTCCGCAACCTGCACCTGTGCAGGCCGGCTCCGAGCCGGTCGCGCCTTCGGCGCTCTCGGTGCCTTCCGCGACGTACGACACGACCCGGGAGACCCGCATCCCGGTGAAGGGCGTCCGTAAGGCGACGGCGGCGGCGATGGTCGGCTCGGCGTTCACGGCACCGCATGTCACGGAGTTCGTGACGGTCGACGTGACCCGCACGATGAAGCTGGTCGAGGAACTCAAGCAGGACAAGGAGATGCAGGGCCGACGGGTCAACCCGCTCCTGCTGATCGCCAAGGCCCTGCTGGTGGCCATCAAGCGCAACCCGGACATCAACGCGTCCTGGGACGAGGCGGCCCAGGAGATCGTCCTCAAGCACTACGTCAACCTCGGCATCGCGGCGGCGACCCCGCGCGGTCTGCTCGTGCCGAACATCAAGGACGCCCACGCGAAGACACTGCCGCAACTGGCCGAGTCGCTAGGCGAGTTGGTGTCGACGGCGAGGGACGGCAAGACGTCCCCCGCGGCGATGCAGGGCGGCACGGTGACCATCACCAACGTCGGTGTCTTCGGCATCGACACCGGCACACCGATCCTGAACCCCGGCGAGTCCGCGATCCTCGCGATCGGCACGATCAGGCTCCAACCGTGGGTCCACAAGGGCAAGGTGAAGCCCCGTCAGGTCACGACGCTGGCGCTGAGCTTCGACCACCGGCTGGTGGACGGGGAGTTGGGCTCGAAGGTGCTGGCGGACGTGGCGGCGATTCTGGAGCAGCCGAAGCGGTTGATCACCTGGGGGTGAAGTCCGCGGATTCGGTAGCCTAGGACGTCTGGAGGGGACGGTCGCAACTTGGATTTGCGACCGCCTCCTCCGCTGTTCCGGAGTGTTCAGACCGGTCTCAGGACCCGTTGAGCACGTACACCGGCGCCCCGTCCTCCGTCCCGCCGCGCGAGCGGATGCAGGCGTGCTGGCGCAGCAGGCGGAGACATTCGTTGACGCGGCGTACTGTCAGCCCCGTACGCGACGCGAGCGATTCGAGCGGCTCACGCAGTTCCCCCTCCTCGACCAGTACCGGTGCGATCGCCACGGCCACCGTCCACACGTCCTCCGTGACGGACAGCCGTTGCCGCCAGTCGGCCAGCACGGATTCAGTGGTGGGCTGGAGGGTGGGGGCGTCGACGACAGCGGGACGGTCGAGAGCGAGCACGTCGAGCCGGTCCGCGATGCGTCCCATGGCCTGGGCGATGGCCTCCTGCGCGACGAGCGTCGCACGCTGCGCGGCGAGCATCTCTCTTTGCAACGCCAGCGATTCACGTTGTGCGACCGCGAGTTCCCCGTCCATCTGAAGGTTGTGCGCCTCCAGCCGGACGATGGCTTCGGCGACCTGCGCGGGCATCGCGTACGCGATAGGGGCTCCGGGGTCGGTGGGCTGTACCTCGGCTTCTTCGAGGGTGTACGAGCCGTCGCGCTGGATGGTCTCGATCACTTCGACGGCCCATTGCTTGAAGGGCGCGGCGGAGGGCTTCGTGCAGGCGTTGACGAGGAAGAGCAGCCCCTGAAGATTGATGAGATTCATGTCTCGGCGCCACTCCCGACCTGCGGGAACGCTGAGACCGTAACCATTCGTTACGGTCTCGAGAGTTTCTCGGTGCCCGTCGGGAACATGGTCGGTGAGAGCCTTCCTTGCATTGGAGTGTCCCAACTCCTTGCAGACATCCACCGCAGGGAACCAATACGTCCCGTCCGGCATGGTCAGCCTCCGGACGCGGGCTCCGGTTGCCGCGTAGACGAAGTCGCTGATGTCGATGGCGTCCTGCGGCGACTGCCGGTTCGGCTTGTGCTTGCTGGGTTCGATCATATGAACCACCTCCGCAGCGAAACGTAGGGCGGAGGAAATCGAATATGCCAACCAGCGCACGGATGTTCACTGTTGAGAAGGAAGATCGCCGATTTTGCGGCTCGGGGATCTTGGGACGTGTTAAGCGGAGAGCCGGTCGGTGACCAGTGCGAGCCAGCCGCTGGGTGAGTACGGCGCCGGTGGGTCGATCTCCATGCCCAACTCGGCTACGGCGAGGGCGTAGTCGGACTCGTCGATGTCCAGGGCGAGCAGTTCGTGCAGCTCGCCGGTGAGACGGGCGACGAGCTGCGGATCGGTCGAGGCCCGGTAGTCGTCGATCGCCGCGTCGTGGTCGTCGAACTCGTCCGGCATGTCCTGCGAGAACCAGCCGCCGAGGAACTGACCGAGTTCAGGGAAGCGGGCGTGCCATTCCCAGTGGGTGGCGGGGGTGGCCGGGGGCGGGACCTCGCCCTCCTCGATGCTGTGCTTGATGTGATCGGCGAGGCAGTACAGCCACTGCTGGAGGTCGGATTCGGGAAGGCCGACGTCCGGAATGGCGTAGAACTCGCCGAGACGCAGGCGGAGTCGGCCGGGAGGGTTGTCGGCGTACTCACGGAGTTGGCGTTCGGCGACGGCCAGGGCCCACGGCCGGCTGTGCCAGGTGTGGCGGAGGTAGGCGATCAGCGCGTCGCTCGCCTTGTCCGGGGTGTCGTCGGCAGACTGCCCGGCGTAGGCGCGGATCACCTGGTCCAACTCGCCGTAGCGGCGGTCGTGTTCGAGGGGGCTCAGGGGCACGGTGGTCAGCCTCTACGGATCGGGTCGTTACAGGTAGACGGGGAAGGTGGCGTGAACGGCGAAGCCGTGCGGCCGGGACTCGTCCCGCTTCAGGATCACCCGGGCCGCGCGTACGTCGACGGGCTCCCGCCCGGCCAGCATCATCGCCTGGAGCAGCACGCGTCCGACCGGTTCGGGGCGGGAGGGCCAGGACGCCTCGATGGTCAGGCGGGGGCGCGTGGACTGAGCCAGCCAGCGGTGGATTGCCTGCTCATTGGCGGTGACGACCTGTTGGGTGGCCCATTGGGCGGTTTCGCGGTCGGGGTAGGTGGAGGTGCGGGTGGCCACCAGAGCCGGGGGTTCGGGACGTAGACCGGCGCTGTCGTCGGTGTTGCCGATCTTGTTCATGGAGTTCCTTCGGATGGCATCGAATGAAGAGGCAGCGCACTCAGGTGGCGTCGAAGGACCAGAAGATGCCGACTTCGGTCTCGGACACCGCGAACAGGCCGAGATCCCAGTCGTGTTGCGAGAGGGGAGTGCAACCAGTGGTCGCCTCGTAGAAGTCCGGGGCGTCGGCAGGGTGGACGCCGTGCGAGCCCGGGTAGCCGCTGTTCGTGTAGAAGGACGTCCCCTCCGGGAAGCGGGAGAGGATCACGCGGGCCTTGCGTTCGAGTTCCGGTCGGCGGGCCTCGAAGTCGTTCCATTTGCTTTCGTTGGGAACATCCAGCCAGTTGGTGGACAGCATGACGAGCAATCGTTCCACCGATGTCCGAGGTACGGTCCACAGCCCGGTCGGCCAGTCGGGCCCCGGTTCCTCGAAAGGGGCCAGCCAGTCCGCGCGCCATTCCTCGTCCGCTTCCGACCAGTACTCCAGGGTTCGCCAGGAACGCGGATCCGAAACCTCCTTGCGCAACAGTGCAAGCGCGTCCTGCGACCAGTCCTGGTGGGTGCGGGGTCCCACCGTGACGATTGAGTACCGTCGCTCGTACATGGTCAGGGCATCTGCCCAGGCGTCGGCGTTCAGTGCTGTCATCGGCTCTTCCAGGAGGGGTGGATCGGTGGCGGTGCGGGTGCTGCGGTGGGCGGCAGCCCATTTTTGCGCCCGGTTACTTCGGCATGGAGGTGACCACGATGAAGGGCGGGTCGAGGCTGGGATCGTATTTGAGGCGGGTGGAGACGCCGTGTGCGTCGGTCACCGGGGTTGCCTGGCCGTTGACGACCCTTGAGGTGCGCCCGGTCACCGGGCTGACGCCCAGCGGGTTGTTGGGGTCGGAACTCACTGAGGTGACTTCGAAGAGGGGGCTGGAGGGTTGGGGCGGGGGCCCGGTCTGCAGCCACGCGTCGATGGCGCCGCTCTTCTGCCGGATGCAGTCCTGGGTGTACTTCTGCGCCGAGGCCAGGTCTGTGAAGGTGGAGGCCGCCGGGATCGAGGGTTGGCCGGAGGCGTTGGCCTGGTCGCGTAGCCGCTGCAGGAGCTGGGCGTCGGTTTTGCCGACGTGCTTGTCGATGGTGTGGCCGCCGCCGAGGTCCTCCTCCATCACCAGGTCGATCGTGTACTTGTAGGGGATCGGGTTCTCCCCGTTGAGCAGCTTGTGCTCCTTCTTGAACTCGTTCAACGACCGACCGCCGAAGGCCTCGGCCCTGGCCTCCTCCGCGATGAATGTGGGTGCGCTCCTGAGCGCTTCGTCCAGTTCCCATTCCAGCTGGAGGAGGGTTGAGGCGGCATCACTGAACGCCTGCTGGTAGGTCTCGACGGCCCTGTCCGCGGCCTCCCTGTCCATGTGCTGGCGGAAGGTCATGACCAACTTGCCGAACATGTCGGTGGCGGCGAGTTCGAGAAGTTCCAGGAGATCGAGCCCGGTCGTCAGGTCCACCACCGTCGCCTTGGCCGCGGCCTTGCCGAGGTTCTCGGTGGTCGTCCGACAAGTGTTCACGACCTGGGCCAGATCGTCGCAGGTCTTCTGGATCGTGTCGGCGGTGTTGTGCAGCACCTGAAGGATCGGCCGGCGCTGCGCGGGCGCCACATTGCCCGAAGTCTTCCAGGCGCGGGCGCCCTGCTGGGCGATCTGCCCTTGTGCGTTCCGGCTGCGGCCCCAGGCCGTGGTCCCCCAGATCGACTGGCAGAACGCCTTCATGGCCTTCTGCCACTCGCTGTTCCCCTGGGGGTCAGTCATGTAGTCGATCGCCGAGGTGAAGTTGTCCCCGGCCTTGAGCGCGGCGCTCGCCGCCTCCCGCCATGCGGTGGCCATTCCCTTGAGATCGTCGTCGCGAGCACCCGGTGTGATCTCGGTGGTCTTGCCGAGGTTGAGTCCGTATGCGATGGCCGGTCGCATGACGTCCGCGAGGAAGTCGGGGATCTCACCGAGGGCGCCGGAGATCGCCCAGGAGTCGGCGTCCTCGCCGGTTCCGCTCCACTTGATGTCGTTGATCTTCCCGTAGTCGGGCTCTTTGTCGATGACGGCGGGTGGAGTACGGCGGGGTGACGGGCCGTACATGCCACGCGAGGACCAGTCCGCCTGCTGGTAGTTGTTGGCCGTCACGGTCAGACCGACCGCGACGCCACCGACGCTCACCACGCTGGCTGCCCAGACCTTCACGAACTTCTCGGCGAGCTGCATGTAGACGTTTGCGAAGGAGTCTGGACCCCATCCGGTGCCTGCCGACTGGCTGTAGGCGTTGAGGGCGCCGACGAGTGTGGTCGCGCCCTTGTCGTAGTCGAACTGTCCGTCTCTTACCACCGCCGATGTGTAATACAGGTGGGCGGGCTGCACATCGAACCCACCACCCGCGTCGGGGGCAGCCGTTCTCAACTGGTCCCGTTCCGCCTGGCGTTCGGCGTCGCTGGGCCGATCTGTCATCAGGCCGCCCCCCAGCCCCGCAGCACCGCCCGATGCGCCGCCGCGTAGTTCGCGTGCCCGGTGGTGACGTACGCGTGCAACCACTTCTGCGCGGCCTGGAGGTCCTGCGCCGAGCGGTCCCACTCGTCGAGCTTCTCGACGAAGACCTCGCGGGCTTCGCCCTTCCACGACAGGACGACCGGCTCGGCGCGGTCGTAGAGGTCGTCGAGTCTGCCGTTGAGCTGCTTGAGGATGTCCTCCAGCTCGGCGGTGAGGTCGTGGAGCGTGGCGAAGGAGACGGTTATGTGGTCGTCGTCGGCGGAAGCCCCGGTCGACATGATCCCCCTGGGTACTGGATATCGGTCGGCAACTATGGCTGGTTGGCGGGAACTTGGCGGCCCGCGTTCAGAAGGAAAGGATCAGAAGGAGTCGAGGCTGCTGCGGGGCGGTGCCGGCGTATCGCCCGTCGCCTCCACGTTGGGTGTGGACAGCTTGTCGACCTCGCTGCCGACGTTCACCTGGATCTTCCGCATCTGCTCCAGCACCTCGATGTCGTTCGCGGAGAAGCCGTCCCGGCTCATCCGCACGGCCTGTTCCAGCAGCTTCATCACTTCGCGGATGCGTACGGCGTCCTCGGTCGCCGCGCGGTGGAACTCGCGGTACGCCGTCGCCGCCGGGCCGCGCCAGCCGGACTCGATGCGGTCGACGATCGCGTCCATGCGTCTGACCTGCTTGTCGAGGTGGTCCTGCATGTCGTCGAGGTCGCCGGCGAGTTTGGTGAGGTCGGAGGACGTCACCCTCAGGTCGGGGCCGCCGCCCTGGCCCGCACCGGTTCCGGGCACTGCCATGCCGTATCCCCGCCCCCGTCGCGTCGGCATCACACGTCACTTGCTGTTGCAATAATCCTACGGTTCGCGGTGGCCCCGAAGCGAGGGCGTTCAGGGTCCCGCGATGTTCAACTCCGCCCAGACCGTCTTGCCGACCGTGAGTCTCTCCACGGCCCAACGGGCGGCCAGCGTACGGACGATGAGGAGACCTCGGCCGAACTGGTCGTCGGGGGTGGATGTTTGGGGCCACGGGAGTCGCTCACCCCTCGGGTCGGTGACCGCGACGCGCAGGGCGTTGCCGGTGAGGGACGTCTCCACGCGGAACAGGCGGTCGCGGAGGCAGCCGTGAAGTAACGCGTTCGTGCACAACTCGCTTGCCAGCAGGGCCGCGTCGCCGGCGGAGTGGGGGTGTCCCCAGGTGGCGGTGAGGTGGGCGACGTGTCTGCGGGCGCGGGGGATGTTGCTCGGGTACGGGGTGTAGGTGACGGCGTCGTAGTGGTCGTAGCGGCGGTCGTGGGGCTCGGGGAGTCCGGGAGGGCAGGAGTCGGTCACCGGGGCGCACCTCCTTGTGCGGGGTGGGGACAACGGCCAGGTGGGGTGGCTCTGCCGTGGGCAGCACGGTGCACTTCCGCCAACTGGTCTCGCTGCGTTGCTTGTTGTGCACTTACGGTAGCGGCGTAATGAATGGGCCAGCAAGTGTGAGGCCATAAATTTCTACTCGAACTTGCTTGCTCTCCGTATGGTGACCGCACAGACTGTGACCAACTCGGCGGGAGGGAAGGCGACATGGCAGGTAGAAACCCTGATCGCGGTGTGTCCGTGTCGACCGTGCTGGCGCGGCGGCTGGGCGGTGAACTGCTGCGTATGCGTGAGGTGCGCGGGCTGCGCCAGGCGCATGCCGCCGAGGCGCTGTCGGCGTCGGTGGCCAAGGTCGCGAAGATGGAACGCGGGCTGGTGCCGATCCGCGATCCGGACATCCGCGCGCTCTGTCACCTGTACGGCGAGACGGCCGAGCCGGTGATCGGGCGACTGCTGACCCTCGCGGGGACGGACCGTGAGAGACGCAAGGCTCGTGGTTGGTGGAACCAGTACCCGCAGCTTTCCGCGATGGTCGAGTACGTGGCGTTGGAGGACATCGCTACCAGCATGCGGACATGGGAACTCGCCTTTGTCCCCGGTCTGTTGCAGACACCGGACTACGCCCGGGCAGTGGCCGTGGGCGCGGGTTCGTGGGAGGACCCGGACGAGATCGAACCCTTTGTGGAGGCCAGGCTGGCCCGTCAGGCTCGACTGAGTTCGGAGCGGCCACTGGAGTTGTGGGCCGTGGTGCACGAGGGCGCGCTACGCCAACTCGTGGGCGGGCGGGCGGTGATGAGGGAACAACTGGGTCAGCTGCTGGACCTGGCGCGCACGGACACGGTGAAATTGCAGGTGGTGTCCTTTCTGGCAGGCGCCAACCCGGGCATGATCGGGTCGTTCAGCATCGTCTCGTTCGCGGAACCCGGTGCGCTGGACGTCGTACACATGGACGTACCTTCTTCTACGCTCTGGTTGGAGAGCGAGGAGGACGCAGCCCGGCATGGTCGGATCTTCGATCGCATCGCGCGAGTGGGGCTGGCGGAGCGCAACGCTCTCGACCTGATCGAAGCCATTCGCAAGGAGATGTAGATCCGGTGACCGAGTTCGAGTTCGTCAAGTCCAGCTACAGCGGCGGAGACGCCGGACAGCAGTGCGTCGAGGTCGCCCGCAACGTCCCCACCACGATCGCCGTCCGCGACTCCAAGACCCCCGGCGGACCGATACTCCAGGTCACCTCCGCCGCCTGGGCCGCGTTCATAAAGCACTGAACGTGCCGAGGGGCCCGCCGCTGGCATGCGGCAGGCCCCCGAAGAACGTGTCTGTATGTCAGATCGTCGCGAAGCCGTAGGTCAGGAGCTTCTTCGCGTCCGTCGCGCGCTGCGTGATCGACGACGACGCGAGGACCGTGCCGATGACCGTCTTGCCGTTGCGGGTGGCGGCGAAGACGAGGCAGTACTTGGCCTCGGGGCCGGAGCCGGTCTTCACGCCGATGGTGCCGCTGTAGCTGCTGAGCAGGGTGTTCGTGTTGGTCCAGGCAGCCATCGTGCGGGTGCCGCCGGTCTTGGTGACCGTCTTGGCGGTGTACGACTTGGTCTTGACGACCGTCTTGAACGTGGCGTTCTTCATCACGTTGCTGGCGAGCTTCGTCAGGTCGCGCGGCGTCGAGTAGTTGTTGCCGTTGCCGATGCCGTCGAACGAGTCGAACTTCGTGTTCGTCAGGCCGAGCGTCTTCGCCGTCGAGTTCATCTTCGCGATGAACGACTTCACGCGCGCGGCCCGGGTCGAGCCCGTACCGAACTTGTCGGCCAGGGCGTACGCCGCGTCGCAGCCCGACGGCAGCATCAGGCCGTAGAGGAGCTGACGGACGGTGACCTTGTCGCCGACGATCAGGTGGGCGGACGAGGCGGTGTTGGCGACGATGTAGTCGCTGTACGCCTTCTGGATGGTGACCTTGGCGTCGAGGTTGAGGTTCGACTGGGAGAGAACGACCTTCGCGGTCATGATCTTCGTGGTGGAGCCCGTCGACCGCTTGGTGTCCGCGGCCTTCGTGTAGAGCGTCTTGCCGGTGGCGTTGTTCATCACAAAACCGCCCGCGGCCACGATCGTCGGCTTCGTGACGGCCTGCGCGGGTGCCGCGGTCAGGGCGCCGGTCGCGAGCACGGCGCCTGCGGTCACGGTGACCGCGGCGGCTCTGCGGAAGCGGCTGCCCTTGATGCCGTTAATGGCAGTAATCAACTGAGGTACCCCGAATACGTTGAATGCCCCTGAGGAGCGGCCCAGTTGGAGGGGGGAAAGAGAAGGGCCGCACGTGTGTGACACGTAAGTAGCACAGAAGGTTGTGCGGTTGCTGGGCCGGGTTCCTCGAATGTGTGACATGCCCCGAGTGCCGACCGCGTTCCCCTCGCGAAAACGCATCCTCGTAGACGCACCTGTGCCCCTCCTTGGTTCCCTTTGGTCCCGTCCGCATCCTGGACGCCCGTCCTCATGCGTACGTGTTGTATCTATGCTGTTCTCATGTCGTCCCCGTCCCTCGTCGCCACCGGTTCCTCCCCGCCCGCCGTCAAGCAGCCCCCCGCCGCCGACCGCGTCTACACCCACGTCAAACAGGGTGTCCTGGACCGGCGTTACGAAGGCGGAATCCTGCTCACCGAGGGCGAGTTGGCCGAGGCCGTGGGAGTGTCACGGACACCCGTGCGCGAGGCGCTGCTGCGCCTGGAGGTCGAGGGGCTGATCAAGCTCTACCCGAAGAAGGGCGCCCTCGTCCTGCCCGTCTCCTCACAGGAGATCGCGGACGTGGTGGAGACCCGGATGCTGGTCGAGCAGCACGCGGTCCGCAAGGTCGTACCGGCGTCACCGACCCTCATCGCCCGGCTCGAAGAACTCCTCGCGCGGCAGAAGGAACAGGCCGCCGCGGGCGACCTGGCCGGCGCCGCCGTCACCGACCGCTGCTTCCACGCCGAGATCGTCCGCAGCGGCGGCAACGAGATCCTCTCCCGCCTCTACGACCAACTCCGCGACCGGCAGCTGCGGATGGGCGTCGCCATCATGCACTCGCACCCCGACCGCATCGCCAAGACGCTCACCGAGCACGAGGCGATCCTCGGCGCGCTGCGCACCGGCGACGCGGAGGCGGCGGCCGGGATCGTGCACCAGCACGTCGACTGGTTCTCCCACCTGGCTCGGGGCGAGGTCCGATGAGCAGCAGCAGTAGTAGTTCGAGTTCCGCTCTGTCCCTGCCCGGTGATCCGCCCGGCGGCCGTCGTGCCATGGCCGTGTGGGGCATCGGCGTCTCCGTCTACTTCGTCGCCGTCATCTTCCGCACGTCCCTGGGTGTGGCCGGCCTCGACGCCGCAGAGCGCTTCCACGTCAACGCCTCGGCGCTCTCCACCTTCTCGATCCTCCAACTGCTGGTCTACGCGGGCATGCAGATACCTGTCGGCCTGCTCGTCGACAGCCTCGGCACCAAGAAGGTGCTGACCATCGGGGTGGTGCTGTTCACCGCCGGCCAGCTCGGCTTCGCCTTCTCCCCCTCCTACGGCACCGCCCTCGCCTCCCGCGCGCTGCTCGGCTGCGGCGACGCGATGACGTTCATCAGCGTGCTGCGGCTCGGCACCCGCTGGTTCCCGGCCCGCCGCGGACCGGTCGTCGCACAGCTCGCGGGTCTGGCCGGGATGGCCGGAAACCTCGTCTCCACCCTGGTGATCGCCCGCCTGCTGCACGGCATCGGCTGGACGGCCGCCTTCGCGGGCAGCGCGCTCGCCGGGGTCGTAGTCCTCGTTCTGCTGCTGCTGTTCCTGAAGGACCACCCCGAAGGCCACGAACCGGAGCCCTTCCCGCACCGGGGCGCGGCCTACGTCCGCCGCCAGATCGCCGCCTCCTGGCGCGAACCGGGCACCCGCCTCGGTCTGTGGGTGCACTTCACCACCCAGTTCCCGGCGATGGTGTTCCTGCTCCTGTGGGGCCTGCCGTTCCTGGTCCAGGCCCAGGGCCTGTCCCGCGCCACCGCCGGCGAACTCCTCACCCTCGTCGTGCTGTCCAACATGGTGGTGGGTCTGGTCTACGGTCAGATCGTCGCCCGGCACCACACGGCACGGCTGCCGCTGGCGCTGGGCACGGTCGGCGCGACGGCGTTCGTCTGGGCGGTCGTCCTCGTCTACCCCGGCGAGCACGCGCCGATGTGGCTGCTGATCGTGCTGTGCGCCGTGCTCGGCTCCTGCGGTCCCGCCTCGATGCTGGGCTTCGACTTCGCCCGCCCGGCCAACCCGCCGGAGCGTCAGGGCACCGCCTCCGGCATCACCAACATGGGTGGTTTCACGGCCTCGATGACGACCCTGTTCGCGATCGGTGTGCTGCTCGACGCGACCGGCGACAACTACTCGATCGCGTTCTCGGTGGTCTTCGTGCTCCAGGCGCTCGGCGTCAGCCAGATCCTGCGGCTACGGCGCAGGGCGGCCCGCCGCGAGCGCGAGCGGCTGGTGGCGAGCCGGGTGGAGACGGTGCACGTACCCGCGTGACAACCGCCCACCCACCGACCCGGCTTCCCGCACCGCCTACTGAGTCACCGTGAAGTTCCGCAGTATCGACGCCGCCAGCTCCGGATCGCCGTCCGCCTTGACGCGGTCCGTCACCGATTCGAGGGGGACCCGCCCGCAGGCCAGCCGGACGTACGTCTCCCAGTCGAGGATCAGGGTCGCGGCGGGGCCGAGCGCGGGGGCCGTCTCCAGGCTGCCGCGGCCCTGGATGTCGACGCGGATCGTACGGAGGAACTCGATCGGACCGTGCACATCGAAGACGACCGCCGAACTGCGCGGTGCGCCCGAGTCGTCGGCGACCACCTTCGGAAGCGCGGCGAGCAGCACGTCACGAGCGATGTGCGCGCCGGGCGAGTCGAGGTTCCCGGGGCGGCCGAGGGCGGTGCGCAGGTCCTGCTCGTGCACCCACACGTTGAACGCGTGGGTCCGCATGGACTCTTCGAGCGTGACCTCGGTGCTGACATGGCCGCGCACCTTCCGGCCCGGCTCCCGCGACTCGTTGCGCAGCTGCCGGTTGCGCCGGATGATCGTGTACTCCAGCTCCGACGTCATCTCCGGCGCCGTGTGGTGCCGACGCACGTCGACCTGCATCTCCATGTACCGCTGGTGCTCGTTGGTGACGTGGTAGAGGTCGCGCGGGAGGGTGTGGATGGGACGCGGGTCGCCGAGCATCTCGTTGTCCAGCCCGATGACATGCGAGACCACATCACGAACCGACCAGCCCGGGCACGGCGTTCGCCGGTTCCACTCTCCCTCCACGAGCGGGGTCACCAGCTCGGATATCGCTTCGATGGAGTGGGTCCAGGCGTCGGCGTAGGGCTGGAGAGTGGGATGCAGACTCACGGAACGGGACCCCTCGGCGGTCGGTACAGGTCGGTACAGGTCGGGTGGCAGGCGTCGTTGCCAGCGGGAGGTGGCTGTCGGCGGGCGTCTTGGAACGCTAAGTTACGCTGCTGTGAGGCACCCCGGCAGTGCTTTCGTGTGACGATCGTAGGCCCGTGTGAACGGCTCGAATGCCAGGACGGTGGTAGTGTGCGCGCCTCTCTGATCCAGATCGCCGTAGATGAGGGCGAATCGGTCGAATCTCGTCGGGTTCGGATGGGTGCTCTCGTCCGCGAACAGGCGGGGGCCGATCTGGTCGTCCTGCCGGAGCTGTGGACCACGGGCGCGTTCGCCTACGAGCTGTTCGGCAGCGAGGCCGAGCCGCTGGAGGGGCCGACCTACGAGGCGATGGCCAAGGCAGCGAGCGACGCGGGCGTCTGGCTGCACGCCGGCTCGATCCCCGAACGAGACCCGGAAGGCCCCCTCTACAACACGTCCCTCGTCTTCTCCCCCTCCGGTGAACTGGCCGCCGCCTACCGCAAGATCCACCGCTTCGGCTTCGACAAGGGCGAGGCCGTGCTGATGGGCGCGGGCAGCGAACTGGTAACGGTCCGCCTGCCCCAGACGGTCATCGGTCTCGGCACCTGCTACGACCTCCGTTTCCCCGAACTCTTCCGCGGCCTCGTCGACGCCGGCGCCGAGACCCTCGTCCTCCCCGCGGGCTGGCCCGAACGCCGCCGCTCCCACTGGACCCTCCTCGCCAAGGCCCGCGCGGTCGAGAACCAGTCGTTCGTCCTCGCATGCGGAACGGCCGGTACACACGCCGGAGTTCCCCAGGCCGGTCACTCGATCGTGGTCGATCCCTGGGGCGAGGTCCTCGCGGAGGCGGGCGCCGGCGAGGAGGTGCTCACGGTGGAGTTCGACCCGTCGCGGGTGTCCGTGACGAGGGAACAGTTCCCGGCGCTGAAGGACCGAGTGCTGGGCCTGGAGCGTCCGGGGCGAGCGCGTTGAGCGGCAGAACCGGCACGACCGGTCGGACCCTGGCCGCACTTGAGCGTGCCTTTCTGGCCCTGGACCGGGGCATGGGCGGAGCGAACCCCCCACTCGCACCCCAGGTGTTCGCCGCCCGGCACCCGGCGGCCTGCGCCACGGCCGCCGCGCTGCTCGTCGCGATACCCGTCGGCCTGGCCTCCGCGACGTTCCGGACGATCCTCGTCGGCACGTGCGCGTGGGTGCTGTTCTGGGCGGTCCTGCGCCTCGAACGCCGCCGCCAGGCCCACTACGCCCGCATCGGCTACGACACCGCGCCGCACGGCTCCTGGTCGACCGCCCGGCCCCGGGCCGTACTCACCACCGTGCTCGTCGCATGGGGCCCCGTGACGGTGTTCATCTGGCTCGTGGGCAGGACGCAGGACGACCCCTACGGCTGGACGGCCAGCGCGGTCTTCGGCGTGCTGGCCATCGCGGGCGGCTACGTCGGGGACCGTCTGAAGGCACGCCGCCGGACCCGCGACCGCACCGCCGCCGACCAGGACGCCGGTTAGTCCTCCCGTTCCTTCTCCGCCAGGTGGATCACGCAGACCGCCACCGCGATCAGCAGCGCCGCGTCCGCGTCCTCCCGGACGATGTCGACGCCGTACGTCTCCCGGATGTGCAGCCAGCGCCGGGAGATCTGCGCGAGCAGCTCACCGTCGTAGTCGACGCCGAACTCGCGGTCCAGGATCTTGCCGCTGACGTCGAGTTCGGTGCCGTCCACCAGGGACACCCGATAGTGGTTGCGCAGCAGCGAGAAGCGCTTGCGTCTGATGGTCGCCAGGGGCTCGCCGTCCCGTTCGATGACCATCGTGTCGCGCAGGGCGAGCATCTTCTTGTGGATGTCGATGAGCACGCGCCCGTGCGTGTCCTTCAACTCGAAGGTGTCCCTGATGCGCATGGCCTTGCCGTCGACCAGGAACACCTTGTTGCCGTGCTGGTCCTCGATCCAGTAATCCTCACCGAAGCCGAGGATCCGATCGCGTACGAGGAATCTCATGACATTACGGCTTCCCCGGCAGCCGGTCCGAAACGCCGCCGATAGGCCGACGGGCTCAATCCGGTCTCGCGGCGCAGCCGCACCCGCAGGTTCGCCCCGGTCCCGAGACCGCACCGCGCGGCCACCACGTCCAGGCGTTCCTCCCCGCGCTCGATCAGCCGGCACGCCAGCGCCACCCGCTCCCCGGTCAGCCAGGCCAGCGGTGTCGTCCCGAGCTGCGCCCTGAAGCGCCGGTGCAGGGTCGCGGGGGAGACGGCCGCGCGGGCGGCCAGCCCGGCCACCGTCAACGGCTCCCCCAGCCGCTCCCGCGCCCACGCGAGCAGCGGCGCGAGCGACTCGTCGGGCACATCGGGCAACGGCCGCTCCACGAACTGGCGTTGCCCGCCGTCCCGGTGGGCCGCGAAGACGAGCCTCCTGGACACCGCGTTGGCGATCTCGGCGCCGTGGTCCCGCCGTACGACATGCAGCCCGAGGTCGAGCGCGGCGGCGCTGCCGGAGGCGGTGAGGATGTCCCCGTCGTCCACGAAGAGGACGTCCGGTTCGAGCCGCACGCGCGGGTGCAGGGTGCGGAAACGGTCGGCCCACATCCAGTGGGTGGTCGCCGGGCGCCCGTCCAGCAGCCCGGCCTCGGCGAGCGCGAAGCTCCCGGTGCACAGGCTCATGACACGGGCCCCGCGCGCGTGGGCACGCCGGATCGCGTCGAGGACGTCACCACCGCGCGGTACGACGTTGTCGGGCCGGCCCGGCACGACGAGGGTGTCCGCCGAGTCCACCGCGTCGAGGCCGTGCGCTCCGGTGAGGGTGAAGAACCCGTGGTTCATCCGCACCTCGCGCGCGGGCGTGCACACCAGCACCTCGTACAGCGGCCCGGACAGCCCCAGTTCGGGCCGGGGCAGCCCGAACAGCTCGGTGGCGACGCCCACTTCGAAGGGATTGGTGCCCTCGTCGACGATCACGGCGACACGGTGAGGCTGCGACGGAGGACGCTGAGAGGATCCTTGCGGCATGTGCGATTCCTAGCACTCGTGGGGCCGCCCCGACACCCCGCAGGCTGACCCCATGACATCCACGGAACCCATCTCCCTCCCCGCCGCCCTCGCCTCCTTCACCGACCGGTGGAGCCCCCGCATCGTCACCACCGTCAACGACTACGACGTACGCGTCGCGAAGGTCGAGGGCGAACACCTCTGGCACACCCACGACCACACCGACGAGTTCTTCCTCGTCCTGGCCGGCGAACTGCACATCGCGCTCCGCGAGTCGGCGGGGGAGCGCACGGTCGTCCTCCCCAAGGGCTCCGTCTTCACGGTCCCGCGCGGCACGGAGCACAAGCCCTACGCCCCGGTCCCCTCCGAGATCCTCGTCCTCGAACCGACGGGCACGCTCACGGTCGGCGACCAGCACGAGGAGATCCCGGCCCACGTGGACGCGACGACGGGTCACACCCTGAACCGACCCTCGGCCCGCTAATTTCGTTGAGCCCGCACTCCGCGATCGTGTTGGCTGGCGGCACCGGACTGTCGTACCGCAGGTGTCCGCGCGGCTGGAGCAGGGAGTTGAACGTGCAGGACAGTGGTGTCGACCCCGTTGCCCACAATCGGGCAGCCTGGGACAAGTACGTCCGAGAGGGCAACGAGTGGTCGAGGCCGGTGAGTGCCGAGGATGTCGAGCGCGCCCGCACGGGCGACTGGTCGGTCGTTCTCATCGGGCACGAGCCGGTCGACCGCTCCTGGCTGCCGACGGACCTGACCGGCAAGGACGTGTTGTGCCTGGCCTCCGGCGGTGGCCAGCAGGGTCCGATCCTCGCCGCCGCCGGGGCGCGGGTCACCGTATTCGACAACTCACCCGGCCAGCTCGGCCAGGACCGGATGGTGGCGGCGCGCGACGGACTCGAACTGCGCACCGTCCTGGGCGACATGCGCGACCTAGGCGCCTTCGGTGACGCGACGTTCGACGTCGTGTTCCATCCGGTCTCCAATCTGTTCGTACCGGACCCGGCACCGGTGTGGCGCGAGTGCTTCCGCGTTCTGCGACCGGGCGGAACTCTGCTCGCGGGCTTCCTCAACCCTGATGCGTACCTGTTCGACCACGAGGCGCTCGACGAGCGCGGCGAGCTGATCGTCGTGCACAAGCTGCCCTACAGCGATGTCACGCAGTACTCCGCCGAGGAACGCGCCACGAGGTTCGGCGCGGATGCCGCTCTTGAATACAGCCACACCCTCACCGGCCAGATCGGCGGGCAGCTCGCCGCGGGGTTCGTCCTCACCGGCTTCGCGGAAGCACCGCACCAGTCCGACGCCTCCGCTCACTACATGTCGCACTACTTCGCGACGCGGGCGGTCAAGCCGGGCTGACCCCCGGCAGCCGCACGGCAGCCCCACGGCGGCGTGCCCGTGGTGTCGTTGTGCTGTCGGATCTTTGTCGGCGGGGCCTGGAACGTTTCGGACAGGTCCTGCCGGGCGTCATCCGGCAACCGCACCCCGAGGGCAAGGGGTGCGGTTCGACCTGCCCGCAGACCTGCCCGCAGAGCTGCCCGCAGATCCACCCGTACGACACCCTGCATCACCATGACCGAACACCCACTTGCGTTGGCTCTCGCGAGGAGAAGCGCGGCTACGTCATCAGGCGGAGCCGGATCGCGAGGTGGGTGCGGGTGCCCGCTCGTCCAGGAGGCCCTCGCCTCGCAGGTCGTCCCAGAGCTGTGCGGGGATGTCCAGGCCGAACGCCGCGGCATTGCGCCGGACTTCGTCCTCGGTGCGCATGCCGACGACGATGCCCGCAACGACGGGATGGTGAAGCGGGAAGGCCATGGCCACGGCCGGCAGCGTCACGTCGTGGGCTTCGCAGACATCCGCCAGGCGATGTGCGCGCTCAAGTGTCTGCGGTGTGGTGGGCGCGTAGTCGAAGGTCGCACTCGCGGACGGGCGGGCCGTGGCGAGAAGGCCGGAGTTGAAGATCGAGGCCGCAAGCACCGAGATGCCCCGGTCCGCGCAGGCAGGGAGCAGGCTGTCGAGAGCACTGTGATCGAGCAGCGTGTAACGGCCGGAAAGCATCACCACGTCGACGTCCGACTCCTCGACCAGCCGGGTCAGCTTGCCCGGGTGGTACATCCCCGCACCGATCGCCCCCACCACCCCCTGGGCACGCAGTTCGGCGAGGGCCGGAACACCCTCGCGCAACGCCTCCTCGAAGTGCTCCTCCGCATCATGCAGATAGAGCACGTCGATCCGGTCGACGCCGATGCGTGCGAGCGAGTCCTCCACGCTGCGCAGCACACCGTCCCGGGTGAAGTCCCACACCCGACGGTGCGTGGCGGGCACCTGGAACGGTTCGTCCGTCCGACCCGCGGGGTCCTGCGGAACCAGTAACCTGCCGACCTTCGTCGACAGCGTCCACTCGTCGCGCGGCTTGCCCCGCAGGAGATCACCGATACGGCGCTCGGAATGCCCGATTCCGTAATGGGGCGAGGTGTCGAAGTAACGGATCCCGCTGTCCCACGCCGCCTCAAGAGCCTCCGCCGCGGTCTCGTCGTCGAGCGGCTCGAAGAGCCCACCGAGCGGACCGCCCCCAAAACCCAGTTCCGTGACCTGTACCTTGCTCCGACCGAGCCGATTCTGCTTCATCCACCGATCCCCTCACATGGCTGACAGCGCGCGAACATCCTTTCGTGGCCCGCGCCGTACTCCAAGGGGCGCGCACGCGACACGATCGGCCGGACAACTCCTGGATGACATGCAACCTCGTGCACAGCGCTGGGAGTTGAGCTTCCGGTCTCCCAGGCGTGGTCGTCATCGATCCACGCGAATCGATCCACGCGAGGGGACGACGATGCGCCGCCATCGCACGGTGAACCCCGGATATGGGCTGGTGAAGATGCTGCCGTTCGACCATGTATGGGTGGGCTGTTAATCCTCACGCGCCGGGGCCTTCGGTGGGTTCCATCATCCGGATCAGGGATATCGGCACCTTCAAATGGTGGCCGTGCCCTCCGTGGCACTGCGTTCGGCGAACTTCGGGTTGCAGGGCAACGGCCAGGGCGCCGTGTCCACCAGGGCGTATCTGGCCGAACTGCCGTCCCTCATCGAGGAGATCGACGGCGGCGGCATCGCGGTCACCGCCAGGACGATGCCCCTGGCCGACGTCGGGACCGCGTGGACCGAGCCAGAGGTACCGGGCGTACGCACCGTACTGACGCCCTGAACCGCCGTGGTCAGCAGGGCAGTTGGAGAGTGAAGACCGTCTCGGTTCCGGGGGAGCTGGTGACGTTGAGGCTGCCGCCGTGGGCCTCGGTGAACCGGCGGGCGATGGAGAGGCCGAGGCCGCTGCCGCCGGTGTGCCGGTTGCGGGACTTCTCGGCGCGCCAGAACCGGTCGAAGACATGCGGCAGGTCCTCCGGGCCGATGCCGGAACCGGTGTCGCTGACCTGGATCAGGACGGTGTTCCCGGTCCGGCGGGAACGCACGGTGACACTGCCGCCGGGGGGAGTGTGGCGTACGGCGTTGGACACCAGGTTGCCGACGGCCTGGCGCAGCCGCATGGGGTCCGCGTACAGCTCGGTGTCACCGTCGGTGCGGACGTCCAGGGTGATGCGCGCGCTCTGGGCCTGGCCGCCGTGGGCTGTGGCGACGTGGTGCAGGAGGTCGCCCGCGTCCAGGAGCTCACGGTGCAGCTGGAGCGTGCCGGCCTCGGCCGCCGCCAGGTCCCGGAGGTCGTCGATGATGTGCTGGAGCAGCAGGGTCTCCTCCAGCAGCACCGAGGTCACGTCGTCGTCCGGGGTGAGCACACCGTCCTGGGTGGCTTCCAGCCAGCTGCGGATGGTGCTGAGCGGTGTCCGCAGTTCGTGGGCGATGTCGCTGACCATGGCCTTGCGCTGCGCTTCGGTGCGTTCCCGGTGCTCGGAGAGGTCGTTGAAGGCGGCGGTGAGGCGGCCGATCTCGTCGCCGGTGGTCACCGGGACGCGGAGCTGCGGGCGGCCCGGGTTCCGTACGGCGCTGGTGAGCGCGCGCAGCGGTCTGACCAGGCGGACGCCGATCACCACGGTCACGGTCATGGTCAGCACGAGGACGAGGGCGACGACCCCGATGATGCGGATGGTGTTGGCCTGCGACAGGTCGAAGCCCGGAACCGCCGATCCCGCCGGTTGGCTGACGAACAGCTGCGCCGCAGGGGACACATAAGCGGTGAGCTGCTCGCGGCGGCTGGAGTTGACGCAGTCCCGCGCGGCTCGGGTGTCGACGGTGCCCGGTTTGGGGGACAGCGTGAGGCCGAGCACCACGGCAGGCAGGCCCTGATGCGCCAGGCAGGTCTTGATGAGCTTGTTGAGGCTGTTGACGGCTTTCAATTCGCCTGGTGTCACAAGCGCGAGTTGGAGCGTGGATTTGCAATTGACCAGGCTCACGGCTGCCTTGGTGCCGTCATCGGTGTCGATGCTGGGGTGACCGCTGAGCGAAACGGAGACCGTGGCAGGGAAGCCGGATTTGATCATGCAGTTCCTGAGCTTGTTCGCGCTGCTGAGGAGATCCTGGCGCTGCGCGGCGGAAAGCCGGAACGGGCCGAGGGCACGGGGGTCGATACGGTCGGCGCCGGCGTCGGGGAACAGCGCGGGGTCGACCTGCAGCGGGTCGATGACCGCGAACGCCTGGTCCGGCAGCGGCGATGTGCCGGGCGCGGAGTCCGCAATCGTCCGGCGGCCGTGGTCCTGGGCGGTGAGGGTGATACGCCGGTCGGTCCGGTCGGCGAGGTGGCGGATCGTCGGTGCGACGCCGTCCCAACTCGGGTGGACGGCGGCGTAGTCGGTGAGCGTCTTGTAGATGTCCGTGTCGTCGGAGAGGACCTGTCCCTGTTCCTGGCGGATCGCGCTGGTGGTGGTCCGTACCGCAAGCCAGGCGGTGGCGGTGATCGCGCAGAGGGCGACGAGAAGCGAGGACGCCAGCAGCCTGACCAGCAGACTCCTGCGCAGCGGCACCCTGGTCTCGGGGGTCTCGGCGTGCACCGCGGGCTCAGTGCGCACGGTGGCCCTCGGGGCCGCCGGCCATCTTGTAGCCGACCCCGAAGACGGTCAGCAGGAGGACCGGCTGCTTCGGGTCGGCTTCGAGCTTCTTGCGCAGGTTCAGGATGTGCACGTCGATGGAGCGCTCGGTGATGAAGCGGTCGGACCCGCGGGTCCGGGTCAGCAACTGCCGCCTGGTGAAGACCCGTTCGGGCTCGGCGGCCATGACCGCCAGGACCTCGAACTCCCCGGGGGTGCATTCCACCTGCCACCCGCCGAGGTGGACGGTGTGCCGGACCGGGTCCACCGAGAGGGCGCCGGCCCGCAGGACCGGGTCGGTCGGCCGGCGGTCGTCCGGCACGGCGGCGCCGCCGTCGGTACGCCGGCTGCGCCTCAGCAGGGTGCGGATACGGGCCATCAGTTCACGGGGGCTGTAGGGCTTGGTCATGTAGTCGTCGGCGCCGAGGTCGAGGCCGAGCAGCAGGTCCTCCTCGGTGGCACGGGCGGTCAGCATCAGCACGGGGAGGCCGGACGACTCCCCCCGCAGAATGCGGCAGACGTCCAGGCCGTCGACCACCGGCATCATCACGTCGAGGACGAGCAGATCGGGCGGTCGGCGGCGGGCCTCGTCGATCGCGGCACGTCCGTCGTGCACCACAAGGGCGGTGTGGCCCTCGCGTTCCAGATAGCGCCGGATCACCGTGGCCTGTCTGACGTCGTCCTCGGCCACCAGGACATGTGCGCACATGCTGCCGACCATAGGGCGGGGCGCTGCGATTCAGACAGGTTTTTGATTACGGCCTGACAGGATCCTCATATCGCTCGGCCATGGTGGCCGCCATGCCGAACATCAATGACCGGCGAGGCCTTGATGCTGTGGCCGCAGATGTGTCCCGGGTCCGTCCGGTAGCCGGTTCGTCCTCAATCGCCGGACGGCCCCTGTGCCTTGTCCTCAATCGCCGGACGGGCTGCAATCAGCCGGTCCGGCGATTGATGACACAGCGCGGCCGAAGGCTGCACGACCCGGCGAACCAATGCGGCCACAGCACCAGGTCCAGATCCGCCGCGTTGGCCGCCCTCGGGGTGGTGGCGATTTCCGCGCTCACCGCGTGCGGTGGCGGATCCTCCGGTGCGGGCAAGGCCGGTGACACCGACGTGGCCTCGATCTCCGGCCCGGCCGCGAGCACCGGATCGGCCGGGCCGAGCGCCGACCCCGACTCCGGTCGCCCCCAACTGCGCCTGGACGGCAGCGAGGAGGAACACCGGAAGCTCAACAACGCCTGGGTGTCCTGCCTTCAGGACCACGGAGTGAAGACGTACACGAAAGGCTCGGCGGGCGCCGAATGGATCTTCCCGGGCGTGAACGCTTCGGACTTTCCCGCATCGGCGAAGGTCTGCGCCTCGAAGCAACCACTTCAGCCTGTGGAGACGGACCCGAAGAAGAACCCGCATTACGCGGACGACTTCCGCGAATGGATCAGGTGCATGAACTCCAAGGGGCTCAAGGTTGTCGGGCTGCCCGACAACGCGGGCTGGAACTACGCCTCCAACAACCAGCCGGCCAATTCGGATGAAATCGAGAGCAGTTGCCGGCTGGAGGCATTCAGTGCGAAGAAGTGAGCACGCTCAGGCCGACGAGCCGCCCGGCAGCGCGGCGCCGGGGAAAGCGCGGAAACGGGTCGTCATCGCGGTGGCCGCACTGCTCACGGCAGGCGTGGTGGGGGTCAGCCTGGCCGGGGTGAGGAGTGATGGGAAGCCGTCGGGCGCCGCAGCGAGCGGTGCGCCCCGGGTGAGCACCGTCGCGGTGGTCAGGACCGACCTGTCCAGCACCCTTTCGCTGAACGGAACCCTGGGCTACGGCAGGACCGTGTCGGTGAAGGGCGGCAAGGACGGCCTGGTCACCCAGCTGCCGGCGGTGGGGACCAAGGTGTCCAGGGGCAGGTCCCTGTACCGGCTGGACGATCGTCCGGTGCCGGTCTTCTACGGGACCACACCGCTGTTCCGCCCCCTGGACACCAGGGGTCTCATGGGCAGGGACGTGAAGGTGGTCGCGGACAACCTCAGGGCGCTCGGCTACGACATCGGCGCCCAGCCGGCGTCGGGCAGTTGGGTCGCGCAGCGGCCGGAGCCGACCGGCGCCGCGAGTACCTCGCCGTCCTCCTCCCCTTCGGCGTCCCCCTCACCCTCCCCGTCCCCGTCGCCGTCCTACGTCCGGGTCAAGCCCGGCGAGGGGGTGCTCACCGCCTCCCTGATCGCGGCGGTCGGGCGGTGGCAGACCCAGGTCGGTATGCCCTCCACCGGGGTCCTCGGCGCCGGCGACGTGGCGGTGCTGCCGGGCGAGGTACGGGTCGGTGCCGTACAGGCGCAGCCCGGCGACCCGGCCACCGGAACGCTGATGTCGGTCACCGGTACCGCCAAGTCGGTGTCGGTGCCGCTGGACGCGACCGACGTCGACTCGATCCGGCAGGGCGACAAGGCGACCGTGACGCTGCCCGACAACTCCGAGGCCCGTGGCACAGTCTCGGCCATCAGCACGGATGCCCAGGCCTCCGACCAGGCAGGCGGTGACTCCGGCGGCACACCGCAGCTGGTGGTGACCGTCTCGCTGGACAGCACGGCGGCGCTGCGCCGCCTCAACTCCGCACCCGTACGAGTGCAGTTCACCGGGCAGACCAAGAAGGGCGTACTGGCCGTGCCGGTCGGCGCGCTGCTCGCGCTGAGCGGCGGCGGTTACGCGCTCCAGCTCCCCGGCGGCCGTCTGCTGGCCGTCGAGACGGGGATGTTCGCCAAGGGACTGGTGGAAGTGAGCGGCACCGGCATCACCGCGGGCACCAAGGTGGCAACGGCCTCATGACCGACCGCACACGTCCGGTACTCACCGTCCGCAACGCGAGCATGGCGTATCCCGGCGGGGTCAACGCGCTGGACGATGTCTCGCTGGCCATCGGGACCGGTGAACTGCTGGCCATCGTCGGACCTTCCGGGTCCGGCAAGTCCACTCTGCTGAACATCATGGGCACCCTGGACCGGCCGACGAGCGGCACCGTGGAGATCGGCGGCCGGGACGTCTCCTCGCTCTCCGACCGGCGGTTGTCCGCGCTGCGTGGCCGCTGGCTCGGTTTCGTCTTCCAGCAGTTCCATCTCACCGAGGGGCTGACCGCAGCCGAGAACGTCGCCACCGGTCTGCTCTACGCGGGTGTGCCGCGCGGCCGGCGCCGTCCGCTGGCGCTGGAGGCGCTGGCCCGGGTCGGCCTGGGCCACCGGGCCGGACACCTCTCGCACCAGCTCTCCGGCGGTGAACGCCAGCGCGTCGCCATCGCCCGGGCTCTGGTCAACAACCCCGCGCTGGTGCTCGCGGACGAGCCCACCGGCGCGCTGGACACCGCCAACGGACGGGCCGTCCTCGAACTGCTGACCGAGCTGAACGACGAGGGCACCACCATCGCGATCATCACCCACGACCGGGACATCGCCGAGCGGCTGCCCCGCCGGGTGGAGATCCTCGACGGGCGCCTCGTCGCCGACACGTATGAGGGGTCATGAACACCACCGTCACCGCGACGCCGACCGCCGGCACCGAGGCGAACAGCAGGCCGGTACGGCTGGCCCCGCTGGACCTTCTGGGGCTGGGCCTGCTCGGCATCCGTACCCGGAAGATGCGGGCCGCGCTGTCGGCCCTGGGCATCTCGATCGGCATCGCCACCATGATCGTCGTCACCGGGATCCCGGCCTCCAGCCAGAAGGCCCTGCTGAACGAGCTCTCGGCGATGGGCACCAACATGCTCCAGGCGCAGCCGGTCCCCAATCCGAACTCGCCGGTCCTGCTCCCGCCGGAATCGGTGGACATGGTCCGCCGTATCGGTCCGGTCACCATGGCCAGTGCCGTCGCCAACACCCATGCCACCGTGCACCGTTCGGACCGCGTCGACCCCAGCGACTACGCCGGACTCACCATCCTGGCCAGCGAGGTCAACCTGCTCCCGGCCATCAACGCCGAGGTGCGGTCGGGCCGCTTCCTCAACGCCGCCACCGAGAGGTTCCCCACCGCGGTGCTCGGTTCGGTCGCCGCCACCCGGCTCGGCTTCGCGAAACTGAACGACCGGGGACCCGCCCCGCAGATCTTCATCAACAACCGCTGGTTCACGGTCATCGGCATCCTCGCCCGGACCCCGCTCTCCCCCGACATCGACCGCTCGGTACTCGTCGGATGGGACGCCGCCCGCGCCCAGTTGAAGTTCGACGGACACCCCACGGTGATCTACATCAAGGCCAGGGAATCCGCCATGGAGGCGGTCCGGGGCGTGCTGCCCGCCACGGTCTACCCGCAACTGCCCGGCATGGTCCAGATCAGCCGCCCGTCCGACGCGCTGGCCGCGAAGCGCGCCACCCAGACCACCTTCTCCGCCCTCTTCCTGGGACTCGCCGGAGTCGCGCTGCTGGTCGGCGGTATCGGAGTGGCCAACACCATGGTCATCTCGGTCCTCGAACGCCGCCGTGAGATCGGCCTGCGCCGCGCGCTGGGCGCCAACCGGGGCCAGATCCGCGGCCAGTTCCTCACCGAGTCCGTCGTGCTGTCCGCGCTCGGCGGCGTGGCCGGTACGGTCCTCGGCGTCCTGGCCACCGTCGGCTACGCCACCTACCAGCACTGGCCGCCGGTCGTCCCGCTCACCTCGGTGGCGGAAGGGTTCGGCGGCGCCGTACTCGTCGGCATGATCGCCGGTGTCTACCCGTCCATCAGGGCCGCCCGCCTCACCCCCACCGAGGCCCTCGCGTCAGCATGAACGACATGAACGACATGAACGACATGAACGAAGGGCGTTGGGCCGTTGGACGGCCCAACGCCCTTGCGTATGCGCCTACTTCTGGAAAGCTTTCACCTGGCAGGCGTTTTCGATCTCGTTGAAGTGCGGAGGATTCGGTTGGCTCTGGTCGAACGAGTAATCGGAGTCGCCGACCATGGTGGCCCTGACGCCGTGGGCGTTCAGGCACTTCACCATGACCCGCAGGTCGTCGGAGTAGTCCGGATTCTTGGCCGGGTCCAGCTCCGGCGGCGTAATCGGCTGCTTCGAGGCGCAGGCCTTCGCTCCGGCCTTCTCGGCCGGGGTGGTCGGCGCACCCTTCAGCGGCCCGCCCTTCGCCCTCAGGCAGGCATGCCAGCTGTCCCACATCCGGTTGGTCTCCTCGGCGGAGCTGTCCAGCCGGATAACGGGGCGGCCGGCGTCGGGGTCCGTTGTCCGCGTCGGTGTCCCAACTGCCTTGCCCGGGCTCGCGATCGAGGCGACATCGCCGTCGCCGGCGCTGCTTCCGTCACTCCGGCTGCCTGAACCGCCGCCACCGCACGCGGTGAGGACGACAAGGCCCGTTGCGCCGATGGCGGTGAACAGGGCTGCCCGCGCGGAGCGGCCGGGAACCGGCCAGCTGCGATGAGAGGGGTTCGTCATGGCGGCCACTGTGGCCGAACGATATGAGGATCCTGTCAGATTGCTGACAAGGGCCTGTCTGAAACCGGCCGGGCAGCCGGCCCCGGGCCTCCGTACGAATAGTCGGGTCCCGACAGGCAAGGCGCCCGGCAACGGCGTAGCCATCGCGATCGGGCATCGCCTTCGTCATCCACGCCACCGAAACGTCGACCGACGTGATCTTCAGTTCGACGAGCCTGCTGTACCTCGGCCTCACGCTGCTCGCCCTGTATGCGGCCGGTGTCGGGACCGGTTGGTCCGGCAGGGGCCGCAGTCCTCGCCGCTGAGCGGCGTTCACCGACCATCACACGGCGCAGGAAGCAGGGAGTGGAGGAGACCGGTCATGATCCAGGCAGCGGACGTCCGAGAGTGGCGTAATCACGATGTCGTTGATGACAGCGGGCAGCGGATAGGCGTACTGGAAGCCGTGTACGTGGACACCAGCACCGATGAGCCGTCCATGGCCACGGTCAGGACGGGGCTGCCCACCCGGCGCCGACTGGTCTTCGTCCCCCCTCGACGACGCGATCGTCGGTCCGGGCTACCTCAAGGTCCGGCACGCCAGGGCGGAGGTGCGGAAGGCTCCGTCGATCGGCACGGACGACGTGCTCCCGGCCGGGACATCGAAGACTTCGCCTCCGAGGCAGATGCAAACGATCATTGCCACCCACCCGCGCCCGCGGGAGCAACGGCTCCACCAACGCCCGCTGCCCATCCGTCAGGTCCGACGGATACCCACTCCAGCAACGGCGTACGGCAGATCTCAAACACGGTCTGAGCTGAGCGAAGAGGCCCAAGGGACAACGGCTCATCAACCACTGACCTGGTGCTCCACGCGGTGACGGATGTACTCGTCCGGATGCGATCGGGCGATTGTCACTGCCACCTCCACGAGGTCGTGCAGCTCGGGCGGGTACGCCGACGTCCGGAGCGGCAGTCCGGGGAGAATGGAGCGCCGAACGTCGAGGTGCTCGTTGTTCACGAACTCTCGGAGCGCAGCCTCGTACCACTCACCCACCACGGCAGACCTGTCGTCGGCCGCTGCCTGGCTTTCGATGTCCGAGTCCTCTGCCCTGACTTTGGAGAGCTGAAGCGGCAGCGCCGACCAGTACCAGGCCCGCGCAGCGCCTGCCCGCTCCTGGTTGGTGCCCGTCCGCAGATAGTCCAGCAGCGCGCAGCGGACGCGCCGGTGTCCGAAGGCATTCAGAGCCGGCTCGACGAACTGGCGGTTGAAGCTCGGGTCCGGGTCATGGACCGCCGCCTTCATGAGGACGCCGAAGGACGCCTCGGGCAGAACCAACTCCTGGCGGCATGCCTTGCGCAAGGCAGCGCGCACCTGGTGTCCCCGCTGCCGCTCATCACCAGCGTCTGACTCGGGGGCGACATCGAGCCTCAGAACCCGGACCGTGTCCGCCAGGCACTTCAGGAACAGCTGCCTGCCGTCCTCCACGTGCCCTGGCAGTGCCATGAACCCTTGCGCGGCGCTCCCCGCGCCTCTCGCAGCCGTCTCGTCTCCGTCAACAGCCAACTGTCCCTCCCTGTCCCAGGCCCACACGGAATGCTTCCACAGCCCGTGCGGTTGGATGGAGGTATGGCTTCACGTGTACGGGTCCGCACTCCCGAACTGATCGGCAAGGGCGGCTGGCTGAACACCGGCGGCGAAAATCTCTCCCTCGCCGACCTGCGTGGACGCATCGTCATCCTGGATTTCTGGACCTTCTGCTGCATCAACTGCCTGCACGTCCTTGACGAGTTGCGGGAGCTGGAGCAGAAGCACCGGGACACGGTCGTGATCATCGGGGTGCACTCGCCGAAGTTCGTGCACGAGGCCGAGCACCAGGCGGTCGTGGACGCGGTCGAGCGGTACGGCGTCGAGCATCCGGTGCTGGACGACCCGGAGTTGGCGACCTGGAAGCAGTACGCGGTCCGCGCGTGGCCGACGCTCGTCGTGATCGACCCGGAGGGGTACGTCGTCGCGCAGCACGCGGGCGAGGGGCACGCGCACGCCATCGAGCGGCTGGTGACCGAGCTGGAGACCGAGCATGCGGCGAAGGGGACGCTGCGGCGCGGGGACGGGCCGTATGTGGCGCCGGAGCCGGAGCCGACGGTGCTGCGTTTCCCCGGCAAGGCGTTGGCCCTGCCGTCCGGGAACTTCCTGGTCAGCGACACGACCCGGCATCAGCTGGTCGAGCTGGCGGCGGACGGGGAGAGCGTCGTACGGCGGATCGGTTCCGGGGTGCGGGGGTTCGGTGACGGCACGGCGGAGTCCGCCGCCTTCAACGAACCGCAGGGGCTCGCCCTCCTCGGCGACGGCTCGGTCGTCGTCGCCGACACCGTGAACCACGCCCTGCGCCGCCTCGACCTCGCCACCGGTGCCGTGACGACCCTCGCGGGCACCGGCCGCCAGTGGATGCAGGGCGAATCCACGTCGGGTCCTGCCCGCGAGGTCAGCCTCTCGTCCCCGTGGGACGTGGCCCGGTGGCAGGGCAAGGTGTGGATCGCCATGGCCGGTGTGCATCAACTCTGGGCCTACGACCCGGCCGAAGGCACCGTCGCCGTCACCGCAGGCACCACCAACGAAGGGCTCGTCGACGGGCCCGGTCCCGAGGCCTGGTTCGCGCAGCCCTCGGGACTCGCCGCGACCGCCGACCGGCTGTGGCTCGCCGACTCCGAGACGTCCGCCCTGCGCTGGGTCGACCTCGACGGGGCAGTGCATACAGCGGTCGGTACCGGTCTCTTCGACTTCGGTCACCGTGACGGAACGGCCGAACAGGCACTGCTCCAGCACCCGTTGGGCGTCACCGCGCTCCCGGACGGCTCGGTCGCGATCAGCGACACGTACAACCACGCGCTGCGCCGCTACGACCCCGCGACCGGCCAAGTCACCACGCTGGCAACGGACTTGCGGGAGCCGAGCGACGCCGTGCTCGTCGGCGACGAGATCCTGGTCGTCGAGTCGGCCCGGCACCGGCTCACCCGCCTGCGTCTCCCGGAGGAGGCGGTGCGGGTCGCGTCCGTGGCCCATCGCACCCAGCGCGCGGCCACCGAAGTCGCCCCGGGCGAGCTGGAGTTGGACGTCATCTTCCAGGCCCCGGCGGGGCAGAAGCTCGACACGCGGTACGGCCCCTCGACCCGGCTGCTCGTCTCCGCGACCCCGCCCGAACTCCTCGTCGCAGGCGAGGGCGCGGGCACGGACCTGAACCGCACCCTGACCCTCAACGAGGCTGTCGCGGAAGGGGTGTTGCACGTCTCCGCGATGGCCGCCTCATGCGACGACGACCCAGCCAACGAATACCCCGCCTGCCATGTGCACCAGCAGGACTGGGGTGTTCCGGTCCGCCTCACCGAAGGCGGGGCGGACCGTCTCCCCCTCGTGCTGGCCGGCATGGACGACCGGGACGACCAGGACGCCTGAAACGGGGGAGCATCGGCGAGATCAGCGCCGCCGCGCCCTCGGTGCCAGCTTGTAGAGCGCCATCCCCGCCGCCACCAGCGTGGTCGCCGCCACCATCATCGCCATGCTGTTCAGCCACAGGCCCGTCGCGGCCAGCGTGGCCCCGCCGGCGCCGGTCGTGCCGGCGCCGACAACTCGTCCGTACATAAATGCTTCTCCTTGAAGGATGTGATTGACGTGAGCTTGCGTGAGGGGTGGGCTAGGTGGCCACCCACTTCTCCTCGCTGCGGCGGGCCAGCCCCCACAGCGAGGTGAAGTAGACGGCGTGCTGGAACAGGTCGTAGAGCATCTCCGGGATCATCAGCGCCGCGACCAGCACCGCGAGGGGACCGGCGCGGCGGACGGAGACGGTCTTCTCGACCACGAAGATCAGGCCGATGGCGGTCCAGAACGGGGAGACGCCGGGCCAGCCGTACATCGTCGTGTAGGTCGCCATGAAGGTCAGGTAGATCAGGAAGGACAGCGCGCCGAAGCCCATCAGGAACTGCTGGAGGAAGTAGCGGGCGGTGACCTTGGTCCAGCCGTAGTCGCGGAGGTTCTCCAGGGCGCCGCGCTGCCAGCGCAGGCGTTGGTGCCAGAGTTTGGGGAGGCTGGTCATGACCTCGGTGGTGACCGCGCAGCCCGCAGGGGACATGGCGCGGTAGCCGAGGGTCTTGACCGCCTTGGTCATCTCGTCGTCCTCGGTGAGGGAGGCGAGGCTGTAGTAGCCGTCGCCGCCGCCGATCAGCCCCGAGTGGCGGGCGTCCCGGACCTCGCGCAGGACGCGGGCGCGGAACATCGTGCCGGTGCCGGTGAGGACCTGGGCCTTGCCGCCGGTGCGGTCCAGCTCCCAGGCGTAGCGCTGGAACTCCATGCGCTGGAGCAGGCCGAGAAGTCCGCCGCCCTGCTCGCCGTAGAAGACTCCGCCGACGGCGCCGACCTTGCGGTTGAAGGTGGCCATGGCGGTCTCGCTGAACCAGGGGTTGAGGACGGTGTCCGCGTCCTGGACGAGAAGCAGGTCGCGCTCGTCGAGGTGGGGCAGGACCCAGTCGATGGCCTGGTTGAGGGCGCCGGCCTTCTTGTGGGTGTTGCCCTGCGTGGCGAAGATGTCCGCGCCGTGCGAGGCGGCGACAGCGGCCGTGTCGTCGGTGCAGTTGTCGGTGACGACGACGATCAGGTCCGGTTTACGGGTTTGCCGCCACAGGCCCTCGATCGCGGCGCCGATGCGGTCCGCTTCGTTGTGGGCCGGTATGAGCACTACCAGCCGCGGTTCGAGCACGGCAGCAGCCTCCCCCGTGACGATCGTGCGACGGGTCCGGGGCTGCCTGTCCCGGACCCTCAACGGCACAGAGTCTTCACGAGGTTCACACAACCGCACAATACGACTTGCGTCACGGATTGCTCACGGTTGTCTTTGGATGTCCTGTGCGGGCGATTCGGCCCGTGTGCGGGCTACGCCCCGTATCCGCCGCGGTCCCGGTCCTCTTCCACCACGGTCGTCGAGCCCGGCAGCAGCACCCGCCGACGCCGCGCGATGCTGCTGAACGTCACGACGCCGATCAGCCCGACGACCATGAGAATGACGCCGACCAGGTCGAGATTGACCCCCTGCATGTGCCAGTCGGTCGCGAAGGTCAGAATCGCGCCGCCGGCGATGAGGATGATGCAGCCGCCCAGGCCCATGAGTGTCGCCTCCCTGTCCGGTCCGGTCGGCCCGGTCCGACACCGGGTACCCGGCCCGACAACACCCATGCGCCAAGCGGGAGTTGACTACCCCTCCAGGAACGCCACCAGCGCGTTGGCCAGCAGGAACGGGTCGCGGTCGCCGCAGAGTTCGCGGGCGCTGTGCATGGAGAGGATCGCCACGCCGATGTCGACGGTCTTGATGCCGTGGCGGGCCGCGGTGATCGGGCCGATCGTCGTGCCGCAGGGCATGGAGTTGTTGGAGACGAAGGACTGGAAGGGCACACCGGCCTTCTCGCAGGCCGCGGCGAACACCGCGCGGCCCGAACCGTCCGTGGCGTAGCGGTTGTTGACGTTGACCTTGAGGATCGGCCCGCCGTTGACGCGCGGGTGGTGCGTCGGGTCGTGCCGCTCCGCGTAGTTCGGGTGCACGGCGTGCCCGGTGTCGGAGGAGAGGCAGACGGTGCCCGCGAAGGCCCGTGCCCGGTCCTCGTACGACCCGCCGCGCGCGAACACCGAACGCTCCAGCACCCCGCCGAGCAGCGGCCCGTCCGCGCCCGTGTCGGACTGGGAGCCGTTCTCCTCGTGGTCGAAGCCGGCGAGCACGGGGATGTACGGCAGGTTCTCGCGGGCGGCGGCGGAGGTGAGCGCGGCGGCGCCGGAGTGCAGGGACAGCAGATTGTCCATGCGCGGTCCCGCGACCAGCTCCTGGTCGCGGCCCAGGTAGGAGGGCGCCTCGACGGAGTGCGTCATCAGGTCCCAGCCGGTGACCTCGCCCGGCGCGAGCCCCGACTCCTCTTCCAGGAAGGCGATCAGGTCGCCGTCGCGGATGTCGTCGCCCAGGCCCCAGATCGGCTGGAGGTGGCGCTGCTTGTCCAGCTTGAGCCCCTCCGCCGACACGGACCGGTCCAGGTGGATGGCGAGTTGGGGCACTCTGAGCAGCGGCCGGTCCACGTTCACCAGACGGGTCGAGCCGTCCCGGAGGCTCAGCCGGCCGGCCAGGCCGAGGTCGCGGTCGAGCCAGGAGTTGAGCAGCGGTCCGCCGTAGATCTCGACGGCGACCTGGCGGAAGCCGTGCGCACCGGTGTCGGGGCGCGGCTTGACCCGCAGGTTCGGGGAGTCGGTGTGCGCGCCGACGATGCGGAAGGGGGTGTGGGGTGCCGCACCTTCGGGGACGAACCAGGCCACGATCGCGCCACCGCGCAGCACGTACTTGCCGCCGGTCGTCCCCTCCCAGGCGTCCGTCTCGGCGACCTGCTTGAATCCGGCCTTCTCCAGCCGCTCGGCGGTGCTCGCCACGGCGTGGTACGGCGTGGGGGACGCCGCGAGGAAGGACATGAGGTCGTCGGTGTGGCCGCGGTCGAAGCGGGGGGGTTCGCTCATGGGGTTCACCTTAACGACGCACGAGGGCCCGCTCCCGGCGTTGGGAGCGGGCCCTCGCAAGGGCGATGTGGGGTTTCGCGAAGCTGTTCCGGGCTGTTCCGGTCTGTCCCGGAACGGGTTCTCCGGCTGGCTAGAAGGCGGCTTCGTCCAGTTCCATCAGGTCCAGCTCGACACCCTCGGCGACCTTGCGGGCCAGGGTCAGACCGGGCAGCACATTGGCCGCGAAGAACTTCGCAGCCGCGATCTTCCCCGTGTAGAACGGCACATCTTTGGCCGACACAGCCTTGGCGGAAGCCGTCTCCAGCTTCTCCACGGCGACGGCGGCACCCTTGAGGAGCAGGTAGCCGACGACGACGTCACCGGAGGCGAGCAGCAGGCGGGTGGTGTTGAGGCCCACCTTGTAGATGTTCTTGACGTCCTGCTCGGTCGCCGCGAGGTCGGTCAGCATCAGGCCGACGATGGCCTCCAGCTCCACGGCCGCCTTGGCGAGGTGCTCACGCGCACCGGCCAGCTCCTCGCCGCCCGTGCCCAGCGCGAGGAACTTCTTGATGTCCTCGGCGAGGGAGTTGAGGGCCGCGCCCTGGTTGCGGACGATCTTCCGGAAGAAGAAGTCCTGGCCCTGGATCGCGGTGGTGCCCTCGTACAGGGTGTCGATCTTGGCGTCCCGGATGTACTGCTCGATCGGGTACTCCTGGAGGAACCCGGAGCCGCCGAAGGTCTGCAGCGACTGGGCGAGCTGCTCGTAGCCCTTCTCGGAGCCGTAGCCCTTGACGATGGGCAGGAGCAGGTCGTTGAGCGCGTGCTCGGTGGACGCGTCCTCGCCCTCGGCCTCCTTGACGGCGATCGCGTCCTGGACCGAGGCGGTGTACAGCACCAGGGCGCGCATGCCCTCGGCGTACGCCTTCTGCGTGATCAGCGAGCGGCGCACGTCCGGGTGGTGCGTGATGGTGACCTTGGGCGCGGTCTTGTCGCCGAAGGCGGCGAGGTCGGGACCCTGGACGCGCTCCTTGGCGTACTCCAGCGCGTTGAGGTAGCCGGTGGACAGCGTGGAGATGGCCTTGGTCCCGACCATCATGCGAGCGAACTCGATGATGCGGAACATCTGGCGGATGCCGTCGTGCTTGTCGCCGATCAGCCAGCCCTTGGCGGGGTGGCGGTCGCCGAAGGTCATCTCGCAGGTGTTGGACGCCTTGAGGCCCATCTTGTGCTCGACGTTCGTGGCGTAGACGCCGTTGCGCTCGCCCAGCTCGCCGGTCTCGACGTCGAAGAGGAACTTCGGCACGAGGAAGAGGGAGAGGCCCTTGGTGCCCGGGCCGTGGCCCTCCGGACGCGCGAGCACGTAGTGAAGGATGTTCTCCTCCATGTCGTGCTCACCGGACGTGATGAAGCGCTTGACGCCCTCGATGTGCCAGGAGCCGTCCTCCTGCTGGACCGCCTTCGTCCGGCCCGCGCCCACATCCGACCCCGCGTCGGGCTCGGTCAGCACCATGGTCGAACCCCAGGTCCGCTCCACGGCCAACTGCGCGATCTTCTTCTGTACGTCGTTGCCCTCGTCGTAGAGGATCCCGGCGAAGGCCGGACCTGAGGAGTACATCCACACGGCCGGGTTCGCGCCGAGGATCAGCTCCGCGTACGACCAGATCAGGGAGGGCGGAGCCGTCGTACCGCCGATCGCCTCGGGCAGACCGAGCCGCCAGTACTCCGACTCCATGAAGGCCTTGTAGCTCTTCTTGAAGGAGGCCGGAACGGGCGCGGTGTTCGTCTCCGGGTCGAAGACCGGCGGGTTGCGGTCGGCGTCGGTGAAGGACTCCGCGAGCTCGTTCTCCGCGAGCCGGGTCAGCTCCTCCAGGACGCTCTTCGCGGTGTCCGTGTCCATCTCCGCGAACGGACCGGTGCCGTACAGCTTGTCGCGCCCGAGGACCTCGAAGAGGTTGAACTCGATGTCGCGGAGATTCGACTTGTAGTGCCCCATGGCGACGACTCCGTAAGAGATGTGTGCGACGAGATGTGTACGCAGTTGTGCAGCAGTGGTGATTACGATGATGCTACCCGTCGGTAATAAGAAGCAACCCCAAGCCGTCCATCTGTGACTCAGTACTCTTGCTGGCATGTACGGCTACGACCAGAACGTGGGCGCTCAGCAGGGGTACGTCCCGCCCCAGCAGCAGATGGCCGGTGGCGTGGGCGGCTACGGCCAGCAGCCACCGCTCTACCCCGAGCCGTCCCCGCCCTCGCTGGCGGACGCGGTACGCGCCTTCACCACCGGGCAGATGGCCGCCGAGGACTTCCAGCAGGTCTTCGCGACGTCCAAGGTGTACTGCCCGCGCGGCGACAACCCGGGCTTCCTCGCACTCCACAACACCCAGCAGCCGGTGATCCCGATGTTCACCTCGCTGAAGGAACTGCGCCGCTACGCGGGCAAGGAGTCCAAGTACTTCGTGATCACCGGCGCCGAGGTGATCGACCTGCTGCCGACGGGCTACGGCTTCGTCGTCGACATGGAGGGCGAGCACCGCATGGTGTTCGACGCGAAGGCGGTCGAGCAGATGGTGGAGTTCGCGATGCGCAGGATGTACGGCTGAGCAACTGCTCGGCGGCCTGGGACCTGATCCGCCGGACAGGTCCTACCGGACAGGTCCTACCGGACAGGTCCTACCGGACAGGTCCTAGTTGCTGAAGTCCCGGTCCCGATCCGACGAGATGTCGGCAGGGTTCCCGGTGTTGCGGGGTGTGTGTCCCGGATGGCTGGAAGTGTGCGGGTCCGTCAGAGAGCGGACGCGGCACACCGACGGGGGCCCGCATGGCGGCGGCACGGACCGAGCGGAATCGGAATGTTCTGATCACAGGCGGCTCGGCGGGGATCGGGCGGGCCTGCGTACGGCGGTTCGCGCGCGGCGGCGACCACGTCTGGTTCACCTACCACTCGGGACGCGAGCGTGCGGCCCGGCTGGTCGCCGAACTGGCCGGCACCGGCCGGCACCCGGCGCGGGCCTTCGAGTTCCGCCAGGGCGAGTGGCCCGACCATGAACGCCTGGTCGCGGAACTGCCCGGACCGGTCGACGTACTCGTCAACAACGCGGCGGTCGGCTCGAAGACCGTCGAGCACTACGTCCCCGGGCCCGGCCACACCCAGGACGCTGCGTTCCTGCAGATCAACGCGGTGGGGCCGCTCTGGCTCACCGAGCAGCTGCTGCCGGGGATGCGGGCGCGCGGACGCGGCACGATCGTCAACGTCGCCAGTGTCGGCGGGGGCGTCGCGCAGTTCCCGGGTTTCCGTGTCGCGGACGGCATGAGCAAGGCGGCCCTCGCCTACCTCACCCGGCACCTGGCCGCCGAACTGGTTCACGACCCCGTCGACGTCGTCGCCGTCTGCCCCGGCGCGGTGGAGACCCCCATGTTCGAGGCCAGCACCCTGGCGGGCCTCACCCCGCAGGAACGTGCGACCCTGGAATCCACCCTCCCCCGGGGCCGCCTGATCGCCCCCACGGAGATAGCCGACCTGATCTGGCACCTGACCGGCCCCCTCGCCGGCCTCCTCCACGGAGCGGTGCTCGACGCGTCGATGGGACTGGGGGTACGCCCGGGTCTGCTGGGCGGGGTGGCGGAGGGCGCGGGGGTGGAGCGGTGACGGTGACGGCGGATTCGGTCGCCGGTGCCCGGGCGTGGGCCTCGGCGTCCTGTCGGGGTGTGTGTCGGGTGGCTGGGTCTGGAGCGGGTGGGGCCGTCCGGTCGGTTCCGGCTTTGCGGCGGGGGGTGGGTTCGGTCGCCGGACCCTGTGCGGTGGCTGCGGTTTCCGGCCGGGGTGCGGGTCCAGTCGCGGGTGCTCGGGCGTCGGCCTCGGCGTCCTGTCGGGTGTGCGTCGCGTGGTCGGGTCCGGTGCGGGTGGGGCTGTCCGGTCGGTTCCGGCGTGCTGCGCGGGGGCGGTCGCCGGTTCGCGCGTATCGGCGCCGGACCCCCGCCGGACCCCGCGTCGCGTTGCCGTCTCGCCCGCGTTCGGAGTCGGCCCGTGACCCCGGTCTCCCGGCAGGCCGCCCGCCTGGTCGTCGGTTCGCCCGCCATCGCGGAGGCGCACTTCCGGGCGGAGGAGTTGCCCTATCACCCCCGGCTGCGTCCCGACGGCTGGCTCAATCTCGGGACCGCGGAGAACCGACTCGTCCAGGACCTGCACACCGAGCCGCCCCGCCCGCTGACGGCCCGCGACACCCGTTACGCGCCCCTGTACGGAACCCCTGAGCTGCGCGCGCACCTCGCGCGGCACCTCACCGGCCCGGGGGAGCGGCCGGTCGACCCCGAGGACCTGGTGGTCGTGGCCGGGGCGACGGCGGCCCTGGACGTGGTGGCCACCGCGCTGTGCGACCCGGGCGAGGCGATCGTCGTACCCACGCCCTGCTACGGCGCCTTCGACACGGACCTCGGGGGACGCTCGGGCGCCCGGCTGCTCCTCGCCCCGCCGGACCCGGAGGACGGCCACGGGCTCTCCGTACGCGCAGTGGACCGGACGCTGGCCGAGGCCCGGCGCGACGGCGTGGACGTACGGGCCGTCGCGCTCGCGTCCCCGGCCAACCCGACCGGAGAGGTCCACCCGCCCGCGAAACTGAGGGAGTTGGCGGAAGTGGCGGCCCACCACGGTGTCGATGTCGTCGCCGACGAGATCTACGCCGGCTCCGTGTTCGGGCCCGGCCCCTTCACCGGCCTGCGGACGGTCGCCGCCGACTCCGCCCGCGTGCACACCGTGTGGGGCTTCGCGAAGGACTTCGGGCTGCCCGGCTTCAAGGCGGGCGTCCTGCACACCACCGACCCGGAGATCCGCGCCGCCGCCCGCGCCCTCGCCTACTTCGCCCCCGTCTCCACCCACACCCAGGCCCATCTCACCACCCTCCTCGCCGACCCCGCCCGGGTGCACGCGTTCCTCGCCGAGAACCGCCGCCGCCTCGGCGCCTCCTACGCCCGCGCCACGGCCCTGCTCGACGCCTTCGGCATCCCGTACGCCCCCGCGCAGGCGGGCTGCTCGATCTGGGCCGACCTGGCCGCCCGGCTGCCCTGCCCCGGCTTCGCCGGCGAACGCGCGCTGTGGCGGGAGATCCTCGACCGCACCCACGTCAGCATCCTGCCCGGCGAGGCCTTCCACGCTCCTCGCCCCGGCTGGTTCCGCGTCTGCCACTCGCTCGACGCGGCCCTCGTGGAGGAGGCCCTGACCCGCCTCGGCCGCCTGCTCGACGAGAAGACCGAGAAGGCCGAGAAGGCCGAGAAGGGAGCACCCCATGACGACCCACGACACACCACCGGGCCCGCTCGACCGCTGGTATGAGCAGGCGGGCGTCCGCACCGGGGTGCGCCGCATGTTCCACGAGGAGACCGAGCGCGGCCAGGTCTTCTTCCCGGCCGCCCTGGTGCCGTACGCCCGCCACGAGGCCGTACGGGAACTGCCGTCCGAGCGGGTGCGCGAGCTGACCGTGCGGCACCTCTACCAGTTCCTGCTGTCGACGACCCACCTGGAGACCCGGGTCGTGAACACGGCCGCCGAGGCCGTGGCCAACGGCCGGACCGGACTCGACCTGCCCGCCGCACTGCGCCCGGACGCCTTCAAGGTCTACTGCGACGAGGGCTACCACGCCCTCTACAGCCTCGACCTGGCCGACCAGATCGCCGCCGTCACCGGCATCCCGATACCGGACCAGGACTACGGCGGCTTCGTCGATCGGCTACGGGCGTCCGCGCACCGCGCGCTGCCCGGCGCGCCCGCCCTCGCCGGACTCCTCCAGGCGGTGGTGTTCGAGACGCTGATCACGGCCGTGCTCAACGAGGTGCCGGGCGACCCGTCCGTGGTCGGCGTGGTGCGCGACCTGCTGCGCGACCACGCCCGGGACGAGGGCCGCCACCACCGTTTCTTCTCCGCCCTCTTCCGCGAGGTGTGGACCCACCTCTCCACCGCCGACCGGACCGCCGCCGCCCACGCCCTGCCCGAACTGATCCGGGCCGCCCTGACCTGGGACCTCGCCCCCGTCCGCACCTCACTGCGGCTGGCCGGCCTCGACCCCGACACCGCCCGCCGGGTCGCCGACGACTGCTGCGCGGCCGGCCCGGACCCCCGCCGCCTGAACGAGACCGCCCGTTCGACGCTACGGCTCTGCGCGGCCGTCGGAGTCTTCGAACTCCCGGGCGCCCGCGAGCACTTCGCGGCCCACGGCCTCGGCGACGGCCACGCCCACGGCTTCGGCGACGACCACGAGGAGACCCCGTGAACCCGACCCCGACCCCAACCACAACGACCCTCACCTACGGCAACTACCTGCGCCTGCCGCAGCTCCTCGGCCAGCAGCTGCCGCAGGCCGGCGCCGCGCACGACGAGCATCTGTTCATCACCGTGCACCAGGTGCACGAACTCTGGTTCAAGCAGCTCCTCGTCGAGCTCACGGACGCCCGCGACCGGATGCTGGCGGGCGAGAACGCCGTAGCGGTACGACGGCTGCGCCGCTGCCGGGAGATCGAGCGGGCGCTGCTCGACGCGCTGGCGTTGCTGGACACCATGGTGCCGGGCGACTTCGAGGCGTTCCGCGGTGCGCTCGGCACGGCCAGCGGCGGGCAGTCCGCGCAGTTCCACGAGATCGAGGCGCTCTCGGCGCGCCGGGACCACCGCACCCGCTCGATGCGCTGGCTGACGGAGGCCGAGCGGGCCCGGCTGGACCGGCGGCTGCTGGAGCCGACGCTGTGGGACGGGTTCCTCGCGGCGCGGGCGGGCCTCCCGCGGACGGGCCGGGCCGCGGCCTTCCGGGGCGAGGGCCCGCTCGGGGAACTGGCGGACGCGCTGCTGGGCCACGACGAGGGCTGGGCGCTGTGGCGGGCCCGGCACGTCCTGGTCGTGGAGCGGCAGATCGGCAAGGGCCGGGGTACGGCGGGCAGTTCGGGGGCCGCGTATCTGCGGGAGCGCACCGGTGAACGGTTCTTCCCGGAGCTGTGGGAGGCTCGGGGCGCCGTGCTGTGAGCCACTGATGTGCCCGCTGTGCGGGCGGGTCGGGCGGAAGCCCGGAGGGAATGTCCTCCGGGCTTCTTCTGTTGTGGGGTAGCAGAAAGTTCAACGCTCAACTAAACTCGACGCACAAGGAGGTCCCGACATGCCTGCAGTGACCGTAGAGAACCCGCTGACCCTGCCCCGCGTGGCCGCGCCGGCCGACGCCGTGGCACGTCCCGTGCTCACCGTCACGACCGCACCCGGCGGTTTCGAGGGTGAGGGCTTCCCGGTGCGCCGAGCGTTCGCCGGGATCAACTACCGTCACCTCGACCCGTTCATCATGATGGACCAGATGGGCGAGGTGGAGTACGCGCCGGGCGAGCCCAAGGGCACCCCCTGGCACCCGCACCGCGGCTTCGAGACCGTCACCTACATCATCGACGGCGTCTTCGACCACCAGGACTCCAACGGTGGCGGCGGCACCATCACCAACGGCGACACCCAGTGGATGACTGCGGGCGCGGGCCTGCTGCACATCGAGGCGCCGCCGGAGTCCCTCGTCGTGTCCGGCGGCCTCTTCCACGGTCTGCAGCTGTGGGTGAACCTCCCGGCCAAGGACAAGATGATGGCCCCGCGCTACCAGGACATCCGCGGCGGACAGGTGCAGTTGCTGACCACTCCGGACGGCGGCGCGCTGCTGCGCGTCATCGCCGGTGAGCTGGACGGCCACCAGGGCCCCGGCATCACGCATACCCCGATCACGATGGTGCACGCCACCGTGGCGCCGGGCGCGGAGCTCACTCTGCCGTGGCGCGAGGACTTCAACGGCCTCGTCTACGTGATGGCGGGCAAGGGCTCGGTCGGCGCGGACCGCCGCCCGATCCACCTGGGCCAGACCGCCGTCTTCGGCACCGGCTCCTCGCTGACCGTCCGCGCGGACGAGCAGCAGGACGGGAACACTCCGGACCTGGAGGTCGTCATCCTCGGCGGCCGGCCGATCCGGGAGCCGATGGCGCACTACGGACCGTTCGTCATGAACACCCGCGAGGAACTCCAGCAGGCCTTCGAGGACTTCCAGAAGGGCCGGCTGGGCACCATCCCCGCCGTGCACGGAATGGGCGAGGGCGGCCTGTAAGCCTTCGTGCAACGGAAACGCCCGAAGCCCCGTCCGGACAAGGACGGGGCTTCGGGCGTTCGCGGCCCGGTTCAGGGGGTGTGCGTCCACGCCGGTCCGGATGCTCCGTCCGGGTGACCTGGACCCGGACGGAGCATGAAGGTCCCGCTCATGGAAAGAGACGGGCTGAAAGTGGACGTCGAATGCAAGGAAGTCACCCGTGCGTATCCGCATGAGTCCGGCCGTCGCCGTGGCAGCCGCCTGTCTCGCCCTGACCGGCGCGGCAAGCCCCACCCAGGCCCGTACCCCCTCCACCTCCACCGAACAGGCGGCGAGCGCCGCGCTGCACCGCGCGGACGAGAACTGCGGGAGCGGTGAGATCTGCTTCTGGCACGACAGGAACTACTCGGGCACCCCCTGGCGGTGGACCCCCGGCTCCGGGTACCGCGACATGCCGTCCAACCTGCACGACCACGTGTACTCCTTCAAGGCCAACGCCAACGCGTGCTTCATCGACTGGAGCCCGCAGGAGAAGCGGCCGGTCCTCTCCGGCGACTACGCCCAGGCCTACGACACCAACTTCGGCACCAGGATCGACGCGGTGGGCCCCACCTGCTGAGTCCGTCACCCGGGCGGGCCGTCCCCACGGGACGGCCCGCCTTTCGCGTGTTCGGCTGGAACCGTGCAGCTCCTCCCCGGTCCCGTGCGCCGCCTCGCCGCCTGGTGCGCCGTCATCCTGCTCGTCTCCGGGGTCGGCTACGTCGGGATCCGGCTCTGCGTCGAGTTCAGGACCGCCGTCACACCCGTGCTGCTCGCGCTGCTCGGCACCGCGCTGCTCGGGCCGTTGTACCGGCGGCTGGTGAAGGCCGGGGTCAACCGGTCCGTGGCCGCCGCCGTCACCTGTGTCGCCGTCGTCGCCGTGGTCGGCGGTGCCGTCTACATCGTCGTGGCCGCGCTGATCGACACCGGGGACCAGATCGTGAACGCGGTCAAGGACGCGGGCAACTCCGTCGCCGACCACTTCGGCGCAGCCGGGACCTCACTCGACGACCTTGCCTCCAACGCCAAGGAACTCCTCGCCAAGTTCGGCGGGACGGCCGCCTCCAACGTGATCAGCGGGGTCAGCGTCGTCGGCGAGGCCATCGCCATGGCCGTACTGGCGCTGCTGCTCGTCTTCTTCTTCCTGCGCGACTCCCACCTCGCCACCGGGCTGCTGCGCTCGCTCGCCCCGCACGGCACCGCCGACCTCGTCGAGGCCATGGCCCGCCGCGCCTTCGAGGGCGTCGAGGGCTTCATGCGCGGGACGACCGTGATCGCCCTCATCGACGCCACCTGCATCGGCATCGGCCTGCTCGTGCTGGACGTGCCCGGGGCGGTGGGCCTGGCCGCACTGGTCTTCGTCGGCGCCTACATCCCCTACCTCGGCGCGTTCCTCTCCGGCGCGGTCGCCGTGCTGGTCGCGCTCGCCGACCGGGGTGCCGTCATCGCCCTGTGGGCTCTCGGGGTCGTCCTCGCCGTGCAGGTCCTGGAGGGCCACGTCCTCCAGCCGATGATCCAGAGCCGGACCGTGCAGATGCACCCGGCGGTCGTGATGATCGCGATCACCGCCGGAGCCTCCGTGGCCGGCATCCTCGGCATGCTGCTCGCGGTCCCGCTGACCGCCGCCGTCTTCGGCGTCGTCCACGAACTGCGGGCGCGCTACGGCACGACGGATCCCGCCGGGGAACCGTCGCCGTCGGACTCGTAGAGCTCGAACCAGATGCTCTTGCCCTCGCCCCTCGGATCCACGCCCCAGGTCTCGGCGAGCAGCTCGATCAGCAGCAACCCGCGCCCGGAGGACGCCAGTTCACCGGGGTGCCGCTTGTGCGGGAGGTCGTCGCCGGCGTCCGTGACCTCGACCCGCATCCGCCGCCCACCGGGCTCGCCGGCCACCTCGGCGGTCAGCAGGGCGTCGGCATCGGTGTGCACGAGGACGTTGGTGAGCATCTCGGAGACGAGCAGGACCGCCGAGTCGACCTGGTCGGCGCCGGTCCAGTCGTGGAGGAGTTCGCGCAGCTGCTGCCGGGCCACCGCGATCCGCTCGGGCTCGGCCTGCGCGACCGTGAGCACCGTACGGCGGATCTTCGGCGGGTCGGTCACCGTGTCGCCGCAGCCGCAGCTCTCGCCCTCCCGGGACAGCAGGAGTACGGCGATGTCGTCCTCGCGGCGGTCGGCGAGCGGGCCGGTGGTGTGGTGCGAGGAGGGCCCGTGGACGGCCTGGACGAGCGCGTCGGCCAGTTCCTCCAGGTCGCCCTTGTGCTCCTCCAGGATGGTCCGGATGCGCTGCCAGCCGGTCTCCAGGTCGTGGCCGCCGGTCTCGATCAGCCCGTCGGTGCAGATCAGCATGGTCTCGCCGGGTTCCAGGGCGAGCGTGGTCGTCGGATAGTCGGCGTCCGGGTCGATACCGAGCGGCAGTCCGCCGGCCGTGGGCCGCATCAGCACCGTTCCGTCCGCCATGCGTATCGCGGGGTCGGGATGGCCGGCGCGGGCGATCTCCAGCACGCCGGTCTCCGGGTCGGCCTCGACGTAGAGGCAGGTCGCGAAGCGCGGGTCGGTCATCTCCGCGCCGCCGTTGACGATGCCGTGCAGGAAGCGGGAGGCTCGGGACAGTACCGCGTCGGGCCGGTGTCCTTCGGAGGCGTAGGCACGCAGGGCTATGCGCAGCTGGCCCATCAGCCCGGCGGCGCGCACATCGTGCCCCTGCACGTCGCCGATGACGAGCGCGATACGGCCTCCCCCAGAGGGGGTGCCCCCAGGCAACGGGATCATGTCGTACCAGTCGCCGCCGACCTGGAGACCGCCGCCGGTCGGTATGTAGCGGGCGGCGACGCTCATGCCCGGGATCTCCGGGCCCAGCGTGGGCAGCATCGAGCGCTGGAGTCCGTCGGTCAGCTCGCGCTCGGACTCGGCGACACCGGCCCGGGACAGGGCCTGGGCGAGCATGCGGGCGACCGTGGTGAGGACGGACCGCTCGTCCGGTGTGAAGGCGACCGGGTAGGTGAAGGCGGCCATCCAGGCGCCCATCGTGCGCCCGGCGACGGTCAGCGGCAGGAACGCCCAGGACTGCCGGTGGAAGTGCTGGGCGAGCGGCCAGGTGACCGGGTAGCGCGTCTTGTACTGCTCGGGCGTGGACAGATAGACGGCACGGCCGGTCCGGACGACCTCGGCGGCCGGATAGTCGGTCACCGTGGACATGTGCGAGAACGGGTCCTCGTCGCCGGGCTGATGCCCGTGGTGCCCGATGATCGTGAGCCGGTCGCCCGACACCCCGAACACGGCGAGGCCGTCCGGTGAGAAGCCCGGCATCGACAGGCCCGCGGCGACCCGCAGCACCTCCGCCGTGGACCGCGCCTCCGCGAGCGCCCGGCCCGCGTCCAGCAGGAACGCCTCCCGTGACCGCCGCCAGTCACCGGTGACCGCCGTCCGTCCGGCGGGCGTGCCCGGCGTGGGCTCGGTGACCTCCTGGAGGGTGCCGATCAGCTCGAACGACCGGCTCTCGGGGTCGTAGGACGGCTTGGAGCGGCTGCGGACGGTGCGGATCACCCGGCCCCGCCCGTCCATGATCCGGATCCGTACCTCGGCGAGAGTGCCCTCGGCGACGGCAAGGCCGACGACCCCGGCGATCTCGTTCCAGTCGACAGGGTGAAGTCTGGCCCGGGTCTGGGCCTCCGTGAGGGTGGTCGGCTCGGCGGGCAGCCCGAGCAGCCGTGCGGCCTCGGCGTCCACCGTGACCAGCTCCGAGGCGGTGTCCCAATGCCACAGACCGGTCGCGAGGGCGGCGAGTACCTCCCCCACGGCGGGCAGGGGCTCACCAGTGCGCATTGCCCCACTCTAAGAAGAGGAGATCGATAAGTGCCACCGATGGGGTTCCCGGTTAATGGTGGGGAGGCGATCAATGGGTGGCCGGTACCCTTGGGACGTCCGGGCTCCGGCCCCGGACGTTTCACGTGAAACACTCCCCGATCCGCGAAGGCTGGATGAACGACGATGCATCGGTACAGGTCCCACACCTGCGGCGAGCTCCGCGCCTCTGACGTCGGCACCGACGTCCGGCTGAGTGGCTGGCTGCACAATCGGCGCGACCTGGGTGGCATCCTCTTCATCGATCTGCGCGATCACTACGGCATCACGCAGCTCGTCGCCCGCCCCGGCACGACCGCGTACGAGGCCCTCGACAAGGTCACCAAGGAGTCGACGGTCCGCGTCGACGGCAAGGTCGTCTCCCGGGGCACGGACAACGTGAACCCGGATCTGCCGACCGGTGAGATCGAGGTCGAGGTCGGCGAGGTCGAGCTGCTCGGCGCCGCCGCCCCGCTCCCCTTCACGATCAACACCGAGGACGGGGTCAACGAGGAGCGGCGCCTGGAGTACCGCTTCCTGGACCTGCGCCGCGAGCGCATGCACCGCAACATCATGCTGCGGTCCTCGGTGATCGCCTCGATCCGCTCGAAGATGGTCGCCCTCGGCTTCAACGAGATGGCCACCCCGATCCTCTCCGCGACCTCCCCCGAGGGCGCGCGCGACTTCGTGGTCCCGTCCCGGCTGAACCCGGGCAAGTTCTACGCCCTCCCGCAGGCGCCGCAGCAGTTCAAGCAGCTGCTGATGATCTCCGGCTTCGACCGCTACTTCCAGATCGCGCCCTGCTTCCGCGACGAGGACGCCCGCGCGGACCGCTCGCCGGGCGAGTTCTACCAGCTCGACGTCGAGATGAGCTTCGTGGAGCAGGAAGACGTCTTCCAGCCGATCGAGAAGCTCATGACGGAGCTGTTCACGGAGTTCGGCGGCGGCCAGGAGGTCACCTCCCCCTTCCCGCGCATCCCGTTCCGCGAGTCGATGGTGAAGTACGGCTCCGACAAGCCTGACCTGCGCGCGAAGCTCGAACTCACCGACATCACGGACGTGTTCGAGGGCTCGGAGTTCAAGGCGTTCGCCGGCAAGCACGTGCGCGCGCTGCCGGTACCGGACGTGGCGTCCCAGTCCCGCAAGTTCTTCGACCAGCTCGGCGACTTCGCGGTCACCCTCGGCGCGAAGGGCCTGGCCTGGGTCCGCGTGACCGAGGACGGCTCGCTGACGGGCCCGATCGCGAAGTTCCTCACGGAGGAGAACGTCGCCGAGCTGACCAAGCGCCTGTCGCTGGCGGCCGGCCACGCCGTCTTCTTCGGCGCGGGCGAGTTCGAAGAGGTCTCGAAGATCATGGGCGCGGTGCGGGTGGAAGCCGCGAAGCGTGCGGGCCACTTCGAGGAAGGCGTCTTCCGCTTCTGCTGGATCGTCGACTTCCCGATGTACGAGAAGGACGAGGAGACCGGGAAGATCGACTTCTCGCACAACCCGTTCTCCATGCCCCAGGGCGGCCTGGAGGCCCTGGAGACCCAGGACCCGCTGGACATCCTGGGCTGGCAGTACGACATCGTCTGCAACGGCGTCGAGCTCTCCTCCGGCGCGATCCGGAACCACGAGCCCGACATCATGCTCAAGGCCTTCGAGATCGCGGGCTACGACCGCGAGACCGTCGAGGAGCAGTTCGCCGGCATGCTGCGCGCGTTCCGCTTCGGCGCCCCGCCGCACGGCGGGATCGCCCCCGGCGTCGACCGCATCGTCATGCTGCTCGCGGAGGAGCCGAACATCCGCGAGACGATCTCCTTCCCGCTCAACGGCAACGCCCAGGACCTGATGATGGGCGCGCCGACGGAGCTGGACGAGACGCGACTGCGGGAGCTGCACCTGTCGGTGCGGAAGCCGCAGCCGAAGTAGTAGGCATCCGGCGGGAGTTGGGGCTCGGAACCGGCATCGGTTTCGAGCCCTTTCGCTTGGCCACAGGATTCACAGCGCATTCTCATGTTCATGTCATGTTTCTTACCTCTATCTTCCGGGCCATGACGGATTCCCGAGTACCGGAAGACAGAGGGCAGTTGGCCCGCCGTACGGTCCTGGTGGCAGGCGGCGTGGCGGTGACGGCGGTGGGCGTCGGCGGCACCCTCGCGGCGAACGCCTCGGCGGCGCCGGAGGACGTTCCCCAGGACGCCTGCTACACGCTCACCTCGGAGCTGGTCGAGGGCCCGTACTACATCGACGCCGACAAGATCCGCCGTGATGTGACGGAGGACCAGGAGGGCATCCCGCTCAGCCTGGCCCTGAAGGTGATCGACGCCGACACGTGCAGACCGCTCCGCAACGCGGCCGTAGACATATGGCACTGCAACGCGACCGGCGTCTACTCCGGCTACGAGGCGGGCGGGGGCGGCGGCCCGGCCCCCACGGGCGCGCCGCCGTCGGGCACCCCGACCGATACCCCGACCGATACCGCGACCGATACCCCCACCGGTACTCCGACGGGTGGCCCGCCGCCCGGTGGCGGCGGAGGCCACCAGGAACCGACCGACGACGACCGCTTCCTGCGCGGCACCTGGCACACGGACCGGCACGGCCAGGTCACCTTCAGGACGGTGTTCCCCGGCTGGTACCAGGGCCGTTGCGTCCACATCCACGTCAAGGTGCACGTCGACGGCGAGTGGACGGACGCGGGCTACGAGGGCGGCCACACCTGCCACACGGGCCAGCTGTTCTTCGACGAGAAGTCGGTCCTGGCGACGGCGGTCCTGGAGCCCTACGTCTCCAACACGGCGACCCGCACCACCCTCACCGAGGACGGGATCTACCCGCAGAACGGCCACGAGGGCGGCCTGCTCTACCTCAAGTACGACCGACGGCACATCGGCCGGGGCGTACACGCGCGTCTGACGCTGGCGGTGGCACCGGACGAGACGAACGACGGGGAGGGCGGCGGAGGCCCCGGCGGACCCGCCCCGTCGGCTTCGGCGTCACCGTCGGCCACGACAGGCTGACGACCACCACACCGGCCTCGTACGTCCCACCGGCCCCGCCGCCATGGAAACCTCGCAGCCGACGCACAGGAATATCGATGTGCCTGCACAGAGGCAGGGCGTGTCATGGACGTACGAGGCCGGAACCGCCCGGCCCGTGGACCGTGAAGGCCGGGAGGAAGCGATGGGATACGTCGTGCTCGCACTGCTGTTGATAGCCGGGGCGGCGTTCGCCGTCATCGCGCAGCGCCGCTCGCACCGGCCGCGGGCCCTGTCCGACCTGGACGCGGAGGTCGAGGCCAGCGGCTGGGTGCTGCGGCTCGGTGCGAGCCTGTCGGTCCCCGAGGCGAGGATCTGGGCCGGCGCGGGCGAAACGGCGACGCGGGCCCTGACGGCCGCCGCGGAATGCCACCGCGCTGCCGGTGCCCAACTGGCCGCGGCCCACACGGCCGACGAGTACGCCCGGGCGACCCGGGTCGCCCAGGAGGGCCTCGCCCACATCGCCACGGCACGTGCGGCTCTGGGGAACGGCCCGGTCCTGGCGGACTCGGCGGCGTAGGACGGCAGGCCGGTCAGCTACGCCGCTGCCACCAGCGGCGTCTGCGGGGCGGGGTGACGGTGGTGGGCGCCGGAGCGTCGGGTCCGAGTGCGCCCAGGGCTCGTCGTACGGCGTCGAAGGTGGCCACAGGATGGTGGCCGAAGCCATGGTCGTCGCGCGGCAGGGCGACTCCCGCGCAGACCAGTTTGAAGCTGTTGCCGTCCAGCGGGACGGACATGAACACCGGGGCGCCCACGCACCCTTGGGGCAGCAGGCCGCCCCAGCGGATGGTCCCGTCGTCCGCGCGGGCGAGCTCGCCGACCACCGCGGCCTGATCGCGGGCACCGTCGTCCGGATTCACGTCATGACCGAGGACGTACGCTACGACGGGTTCGGCGCCGATCCGCGCGATGTCCTCGTCGCGGGCGGCGGTGCCGTCGGTTATCTCGTCGGTGTTCCAGCGCCAGCCCTTCCGCTCGGCGTACGCGTGCAGAACGGCCGCGGGCATCACCGCGACGCCCAGGTCACCCAGGTGGGTCCAGCCCTCGGCGAAGTCGGTGAGCATCAGCTTTCCGGCGCTGGGGGCGGGGTCGCACAGGGACGGCCGTATGGTCACCTCGGCGAGGCCGGTCCGGGTCAACTCCCCTGCTGTCACGAGGAATTGGCGAATCACGTCACCGTCCGGCGCGCTCTCCACGAGCTCGTTGAACCAGAAGAACGTCGCGTGACCCGCGTCCCGGTGAGCTTCCTGGAAGGGCAGGGTCGCGCCACCGGCATGTCCGACGATCGCGTCGACGGTGGCTTCGTGAAGGCTGGGCAGTTCAGGCATGCGGTGGAGCCTATGCGCTGACTGTCAGCCCCGACGAAAGGTTATGCACCGGACCCGGGAGCCTCAGGGCTCTCGACGAACAGGTCTTCGGCCGTGGAGGCGGTCAGGGAGCGGTCGAACCAGAGGGTGAGGGTGTCGAGGTCGGAGCAAGAGGTGATGCGCTCACGGATGTCTTCGGGGACGTCGATACCGTGCTTCTCCAGCACCCGCAGGATCAGCGAGGCGCGATCCTCGGTCTTGCCCTCCAGGTACTTCTCCTCGAACAGCGTCCCGTGGCCCGGGAAGTGGGTGATGACGCTCGACATCAGCTCTCTCCATTTCTCCTTGGCCGGAGTGTTCTCCAAGCCGACTTCCGTTACTTCGAACCAATACGCCGTGGTGCCTGGGTCGAATGAGAGGAGTCCGCGGGCCAGCGTCTCCAGTATGGCGGGCGCTCGCCGGTCGTCGCTATGGACGATGGCCGAGAGCACCGCCAGGGCCGGCTGCCGGGTCACCGTCGACTCGTCGGTGATCACCGGGACAGTGCCCGGTCCCAGCACGAACGGGCGCGTGACCTGGGTCGACCATGGACCGACAGCGCACTCGAAGGGACCGGCAGCCCACTTCGCCGTCGACCGGTCCCGGCATACGGCCACCAACAGCACCGACATGTCGTACTTCGCGCTGAGGTGCGCCACGTAGTAGGCCCAGCTCTTCGCCTTGTCCGGGTCCTTCTTGGTCTGGGCCTCGATGGCGAGCAGGAAGCTCTCTCCCATGGCGGGTTCGAACTTGAGCACCGTGTCCACTCGGCGCTCCACGGGCCGGATCTCCGTGGCGTCCGGCGTGATCGAGCCGAAGTCCGACTTCGTGGGCGGCGGGATGCCCAGTGACTCGAAGACAAGGGTGAGGGCCTCCGGATGCTCCTGGAAGAGCCGGTGGGTCGCCTCGTGGGTTGATGTGACCATGTGCGCAACCTAGGTGGATCAAGGACGGAGATGTCCGGTCGAATGGGTGACGTTCACTCTTTCGAGGGGCGGAGGAACGTTCAGGCCGCCGTGGTCAGTTCGCACCAGACGTACTTGCCCTTGCTGCCGTTCTTGGACAGCGGCTGCCAACCCCACTGGTCGGCGCAGGCCTTGACCAGGCCCAGGCCGCGGCCGTCCTCCAGGTCCAGGTGCTTGGCCAACTCCCTTGCTGGTTCCGGGGGTTCGGGGTCCGTGTCCCAGGCGCCGATGCGGAGGGTGCCGGGTTTCCAGGAGGCGCGCAGGATTGCAGGGCCTTTCGTGTGGCGTACGGCGTTGGAGCCCAGCTCGGTTGCCAGGAGTTCGGCGGTGTCGACCAGGCCGATCAGTCCGTGCATCGTCAGGATCAGGCGGAGGGTGCGGCGGCTGACGGTGACGGCGCGGAGGTCGTGGGGGATGGTGAGGGTGTATTCCCAGGGGGTGGCTGGTTCTTCGGTTTCGGGCATGCGTGACTCCTGGTCAGGGAGGGGGAGTTGCGGGTCGGCGGGCGGTGGCTTGTCGCGGCCGTCATGGCAGGGCGGGGCGGTGCGCTTCCGGGGTCCCGGTGTTCCGCAGGGTGTGCGTCGCATCGCTGAAGGTAGGGCTAAATATTTGGCGCCCGCAAGTCGTTCCAGTAATCTGACACCCAATCGGGGACGTTCAACCCCGATCGAGGACTGCGCAGTTGGAGACTTGGAGCCGCATGCCCGCGAGGATTCAGCCGACCGCTCGCCAGCTGCGCCTCGGTGCTGAGCTGCGGAAACTACGGGAGACCGCAGGCCTGTCATCGCGCGAGGCGGCGGGACTGCTGAGCGTGGCCCCAGCCCAGATGAGTCAGTTCGAAGCAGGCAACGCGGGTATCACCGGCGAGCGGGTACGCAGGCTTGCCGCTCACTACGCTTGTACCGACGCAGAGTTGATCGAGGCTCTCGTGGTGATGGCGATGGACCGTACGCGGGGATGGTGGGAGTCGTACCGGGGTGTACTGCCGCCCGCCTTTCTGGACCTGGCGGAGCTGGAGCACCACGCCACGTTCATCCAGGAGATCGCCACCGCGCACGTTCCCGGAGTGCTTCAGACCGAGGACTACGCACGAGCCGTGTTCGCCTATTGGCAGCAGGAGCTTCCCGAGAGCGAGCTCGAACCAAGGGTGGAGCATCGTGGGCGTCGCAGGGTGGTGCTCACACGAGATGGTGCGGTCACTTACACGGCGGTTCTTCACGAGTCCGTGTTGCGCACGCGGGTAGCTGACCGCCGTGTGGCTCGGGCTCAGCTCGACGAAATCCTGCATCTGGCGGAGCGCCCCAATGTAACGGTCCGCGTGATTCCGTTTGATGTGGACGGCTTCGGAGGAGCGAGCACGGCACTGATCTACGCAGGTGGCCCTGTCTCGTCGTTGGACACCGTCCACAGGGACATGCCGTATGGCTCGGCCTTTGTTGATGCCGCTGCCCAGCTTGCCTCGATGCGAACGCTCTTCCGTAGGGTGGAGGCGGCTTCCCTGGACCCGGTTCGGTCCACGGAGTTCGTCCACCGCCTGCTGAAGGAGTTGTGAGCCGTGATCGAGTGGCAGAAGTCGTCGTTCTCCGGCGGCGCTGACGGAAACTCGTGTGTGGAACTCGCCTGTGGTGACGCCTCGTTGCTCCTCCGCGAGAGCGACGACCCCACCCGAATACTCTCCCTCACCCCCGCCACCCTCGCCGCCCTCCTCCACGGTGTCGGACGGTCGGTGAGCGCTCGGGATCGCTGAACCCCGGGCGCTCACCGGCACTGCACTGTCCTACGACAGCGGCTTGTAGCCGCCCCACCCGGTCGCGATCTTCACGCGTGCCCCGAACGACCCCTTGCCGTCACCGCTGTTGCGGTACAGGGTGCCGCTGGTGTCGCGGGACACGAGGTCGGCCTTGCCGTCGCCGGTGATGTCGCCGGTCCCGACGATCACGTTGTACGAGGCGCCCCACGCGGTGAACAGCTTCGCCCGCGCTCCGAACGTGCCGTGGCCGGTGCCGTAGTAGCGGTAGAGGTTGTTGGACTTGTCCTGTGCCAGCAGGTCGCCGATGCCATCGCCGTTGAGGTCGCCGACGCCGACGACCTTCTTGTACGTCTTCCAGTTGGTGTACAGCTTCACGCGCGCCGACAGCTTGCCCGCGCTCGTGCCCTTGTAGAGGTAGACGTCCCCGGTCGCCGTGTTGCGCGCGAGCAGGTCCGGGCGGCCGTCGCCGCTGATGTCACCCGGGGACGTCAGCACGTCGTACTGGTTCCAGCCGCTCGTGGCGAGTGTCGTGTACGCCGTCGACGGCTTCAGCGCCGCACCGCAGCCCGGCTTGTACAGGCGCAGCGCGCCGCTGCTCAGCCGGACCAGGACGTCGTTGCAGCGGTCGCCGTTCAGGTCACCGAAGGGGACCGCCTTCACGGTCGTCGGCCAACCGGTGCCGCTGATCTTGCCGGAGAACGTGCCCTTGCCCGTGCCCAGTTGATACGTCAGCGCGCCCGAGGAGCTGAGCGTGAGGAGGTCGCCGGTGCCGTCCGGAGTGGTCGACGTGCCGCCGAAGTCGTGGGCGACCGCCGCTCCGCCGGTGACCGTGACCGTGCCCGAGGCCAGCTTGACGGCCGTGGCCGCGCCCGCCTGGGTGGCGCGCAGGGTCCAGGTCAGGGGGCCGTTGGAGGCGTAACTCCCGGATGTCGTACGGCCGTTCCAGGTCAGCGCGGCTTTGAGGCCGTCGGGCGTGCCGGTCAGCGTACGGACCGTCTTGCCGGCCCGGTCGGTGACGGTCACCGTGAAGGACGACGTGGGCCTGCTGAGCTGCCAGACCGGCGCCCAGGCGCTGCTGGACGCGGTGGTGCCCTTGAGCGCGGCGGTCGCCGGGACGGTGGAGGCGGTGACGGCGAGGGTGGGCCAGGCGGTCCGGGAGCCGTACAGCACGCCGACGCTGGTGCCGGTCTTGTTGCCCGTCCAGACGGCGGTCGCGGTGCCGTTGTCGCCGACGCTGATCCGACCGCGGACGTACGCGTTGGCCGATCCGGGCAGTTGGGTGGCGGTGGTCCAGGTGCCGTCGCTGCGCACCGACTCCATCAGCACGCGTCCGCCGCCGCCCGTCTGGGTCCACAGGGCGTGCACCGTGCCGTCGGCGGTGACGGTCGTGTCGTACTGCTCGGGGACGTACGACGTCGACAGCGTCCGTACGGCCGACCAGGCGCCGGTGGCCGCGTCGCGCGTGGCGGTGCGAGTGCTGAAGGTGCTCGTGTAGTCGACCCAGACGAGGGTCACGTCGCCGTCGGGCGCGATCAGCGGCTCCGGGGTGTCGGCGAGGTCGTCCGTGGCCGTCACGGACTCCGGCGCGGACCAGGTGCCGTCGGCCGTGGAGCGGGTGGCCGTGCGGATGGACTCGGATTCGTCCGTGACGGTGGCCTCGTAGGCGATCGTCACGGACCCGTCGGCGGCTGCCGTGGCCTCGGGGTTGCTGATGGACTGGTAGGAGCCGGTCGCCGCGCTCGGTGCGGTCCACTCGGTGGCGCCGGGTGCCCTGGACACCGTACGGACCGAGGCGGACTCGCCCACGGTCTGCTTGTACACGACGACGGTCGTTCCGTCGGGGGTGACGACGACGCTCGGCGCGTAGGCCGCGTCGGCGCCGTCCGTGTCCGTGGAGCTGAGCTGCACAGGGGTCGACCAGATGCCGTCCGCGCCGCGGGTGGCGGCGTGGACCTCGGCCTTCGACGCGCTGGCGGCCCTGGTGGCCCAGGCCGCGGTGAGCGTGCCGTCGGGCGCCTCGGCGAGGTCGATGCCGCCGTCGTACCAGGCCGAGTCGGCGCCGACGAGTTCGGCGGGCGCGGACCAGGTGGAGTGGTCGGCCGCCAGCACGGAACTGACCAGGCGGATGTCGTACTCCCCCTCTTCCGGGGCGGTTTCGTCCGGGAACTCCACCCACAACGCGGTCACCGTGCCGTCGGCGGAGGCGTGCAGCTTGACGCTGCCGGGCTCGGTCGGGGTCGTCGCGAGCAGTGCGGGTGTGCCCCACGTGTCACTGCCGGCCGGTCGTACGGCGCCGTACAGCTTCCGTTCGTTGCTGCTGGTGCTCGCGAACTGGTTCCACACGGCCACGGCGGAGCCGTCGGACGCGGTGACGACATCCAGTACCGAGGCGTCGACGTCGGTGCCGGTGATCGGGGCGGCGGTCGCAGCCCAGGGGGCGACCGGAGCGGCTGCCGCGGATCCGGCGGCCAGCACCGGCAGCAGGGTGCCGCCCGTCAGGGCGAGCGTCACCGAGGAGATCGCGAGCGCCGTCCGGCGCCGCGAAAGGGCGTATCTGCCCACGTGTTCATCCCTCCCCGCGGAGAGGTACACCCTCTCCGCACAAGTGTGCGGACTTTACCAGCGCTTTTACCGGCGGAAGCGGGGTGGGGCTCGGCTCAAGAAAGTCGGCGGCTCACGGCAACCTTCTTGATCCCCACGGCCACTGAGGAGTCGTAACCCCCTCACCGCACCGAAGGACTCCCCCGTGGCCGCCACCGCTTCACCCGCCCCTTCCCACCGCCGCTCCCTCCGCAAGCGCCGCACCATCGTCGTCACCGCTGCCGCAGCCGCCGCGGGCATCGGCGCGGGCTTTCTCGTGCTCAACGCGAACGCCGCCGGCACCACCGCGGCCGTCGACCTGTACCACCAGACCCTCGCCGCCAAGGACGGCTGGGCCTCGTCCGGGGCCGGGACGACCGGGGGTGCGAAGGCCGATGCCGCGCACACCTTCACGGTGAGCACCCGCGCGCAGCTCGTGAAGGCGCTCGGGTCGGCCAGTGACACCACGCCCCGGATCGTCAAGATCAAGGGCACGATCGACGCGAACACCGACAACTCCGGCAAGAAGCTGACCTGCGCCGACTACTCGGCCGGGACCGGGTATTCGCTGTCCGCCTACCTCAAGGCCTTCGCCCCCTCCACCTACGGCACCTCCAAGCTGCCCTCCGGTACGCAGGAGAAGGCGCGGGCGGCAGCGCAGGTCAAGCAGGGGAAGAACGTCATCTTCCGGGTGCCCGCCAATACGAGCGTCGTCGGCGTGCCCGGCACCAAGGCCGGGATCACCGGCGGCATGCTGCAGATACAGGGCGTGGACAACGTCATCGTGCGGAACCTGACCTTCGCCGCCACCCAGGACTGCTTCCCGCAGTGGGACCCGACGGACGGGGACAGCGGTAACTGGAACTCGCAGTACGACGCCGTGACGCTGCGGGGGGCCACGCATGTCTGGGCCGACCACAACACGTTCACCGACGCGCCCGGCCTCGACACCTCCGACCCGACGTACTACGGGCGCCAGTACCAGATCCACGACGGCGACCTCGACATCACCAAGGGCTCGGACCTGGTGACCGTCGAGCGCAACCAGTTCACCAACCACGACAAGACGATGCTCATCGGCAGCAGCGACACCGACAGCGTCGGCAAGCTGCGCGTCTCCATCCACCACAACGTGTGGAAGGGCATCGTGCAGCGCGCGCCGCTGGCCCGGATCGGGCAGATCCACATCTACAACAACTACTACGACACCACGAACCTCAACGGGTACGTCCTCCAGTACAGCGTCAACTCGCGTGCCAAGGCGCAGGTCGTCGCCGAGGACAACTACTGGAAGATTCCCGCGAGTCAGAAGGTCGGCAAGCTGTTCAGCGGGGACGGCACCGGGTCCATCGCCGGTGGCGGCAACCTCGTCAACGGCACCGCCACCAACCTCGTCGCCGCCTACAACGCCGCCAACTCCAAGAAGCTGAAGACCACCGTGAACTGGACGCCCACCCTCACGGCCGGCCTGGAGAGCTCCGCCAAGAACCTGCCGACGGAGCTCGCCACCACGACCGGGGCAGGGGTGCTCAAGTAGCCTGCGGAGAGCGGCAGTTGCCTCAGATCAGCGAGAGCAGCCCGTTCCCGCCCAGGGCCGTGCCGCTCTGCTGGGTGAGGCCGACCGCAGGCGCGGTGAACAGCTTGCTGCCCGTGGCCGTCGGGCGGGAGGTGCCACCGGGGAAGACCCAGACGGCGCCGGTGGCGTTGTTCTCGTAGGCCGCGCTCACGAACAGCTCGGGCTTGCCGTCCTTGTTGACGTCCCCGACCGAGACCGTCGTACCGAAGAAGTCGTCGGTCTCGGAGGCGCCGGGGACGCCCGCGGTGTCCTGGGTGAAGGAATAGGAGCCGGTGCCGAGCGCGCCCGTGCGTCGGCCCGGGATCACGGTCACCGAACCGGCTCGGCTCTTGCCGGCGACGCCTTCGGACGGGGCGCCGACGACGATGTCGGCGAGTCCGTCCCGGTTGAGGTCCGCCACGGTCACGGCGCCGCCGAACTCGTCGTTCTTCTCGCTCGCGCCGGGCACTCCGGCGGTGTCCTGGGTGAGCTGCACGGGTTCGGCGTTCTGCGCGATACCCCTCGCCGTGCCGTAGTAGACCAGGACGCGTCCGCCCAACGCGCCGTCCACACCGGCGACATAGGGGTCGAGAGGGTCGCCGACCACGAGGTCGGCGTACCCGTCGCCGTTGACGTCTCCCGAAGCGGCGATGAACCCGTTGCCCTGCTTCGGCTGCATGAGGGTGGTGGCCGGGTCGACGTAGACCTCGCCACCGCTCAGGTCGCTGAGACCCACGGTGGTGACGGCCAGGTCGAGCACGGCGTTGCCGTCGAAGTCGCCGAGCGCGACGCTCGCCGGGGAGGCGGTGTTCTGTTCGGGCGCGGTCGAACCGTAGGTGCCGGTGCGGCTGAACGGTCCCTTGAAGACCTGGGTGCCCTCAGATCCGGCGACCGCGACCTGTGTCTTGCTGCCCGCACCGATGCTCAGCGCGGCCAGATCGATGCCGTACTGCTCCCGAATGTCCGACGGCGCCGGCAGGTCGGTGGCCGTCGTCAGCCCGTTCTTGCTGCCCCACAACACGGTGACCAGGCCCGCGTCCTTGCCGCGGGCCGTGTCCTCGTACGGCGCGGAGACCACGAGGTCCGCGTAGCCGTCCCGGTTCAGGTCGGCGGTCGCGGTGGCGGCACCGAACGCGTCGTTCGCCTCCGCCGTGCCCGGTACTCCGGCGGTGTTCTGGGTGATCGTCTTGCGGTGGGTGGCCGAGAGGCCCGACTTCGAGCCGTACAGGACGACGACGGCTCCCGCCGCCTCCTTGCCCGCCACATTCGCGCCGGGTGCGGGCAGGACCGCGTCGCGGTAGCCGTCGCCGTTGAAGTCGCCGGGGACCGCTCCGTGCACGGCGAGTGCGGGCGCGGCGGGCAGCAGTGTCCCGCCGACCAGGGCTGCGGCGACGACTGCCGCAGCTCTCCATCTTCTGCCGGACGCCGTCGAGTTGCTCATGCGAGTCCCCTCCCACCCCAGGCGCACCCCCTGTGCGCCGACACCAGGCGTGCAGTGTAAAGCCCCTGGCTGTAAGGGAGTTGGGGGTGGGGACTCAGCTGTCGTACGTACCGTCCCACGGCGGCCCGAAAGCGTGCCGGTCCGGGTACAGCTCGGCCCAGCTGCCGTCCTCGTCCTCCTCGACCAGCAGGCCGAACAGGACGCCGTCCACGGTGCGTTGGAAGGGCCGGACCGCGATGTCGGTGTAGCTGCGGCGGGGGAGGGCGCGGAGCAGTTTCGCCAGGTGGATGCGGGCCTGGGAGAGGACCGAACCGTCGCCGTGCGGCGCGCGCTGCTGCTCGGCCCAGGTGCCGGCGCACCAGATCTCCGAGTCGCGGTACCGGCCCGCGGCGTCGAAGGTGTGGAGCACCGTGTAGAGACGTTTCTGCTCTTCCCAGCCGTCGGTGGGACGGAAACCCTGGGGGAACGCGTAGGTGACCGACGCCAGGAACTGACCGTCCGCGTAGCGGCCGACGGCCCCGCTGCGCTGATTCGGGTCGTAGGCGATCGGGATGACCTCGGGGACTGCCATGGCGGCACCTTACGGGTTGGCGCGAACACGTCTACGTCGGGGTCCGTCACCGAGCCCGCATGACCTCGCTGAGTTGACCCGGGGTCAATGGTGGCACCGCGACGGGGCGCGCCGCACCAGCCCGCGGACCGTCAAGGCTGTACGGAGTCCTCCGTACGGTCCTCAAGGCGCGGGAAGAGGACCGCGCCCTTTGTCACCGGGGAGCCGGGCGGAAGCGCGCCCCAGGTGGAGGCGTCCCGGATCCGCTGGTCGGCCAGGCTCCCGAGGGTCGCTCCCGCGCCCAGGGAGTCCCACAGCCGTTCCGATGTCTCCGGCATGACCGGTTCGAGGAGGATCGCGATTGCGCGCAGTGAGTCCGCGGCCGTGTAGAGGATTGTCACCAGGCGGTCGCGGGCCTCGGGGGAGTCGGACTTGGCGACCTTCCAGGGTTCCTGGTCGGTCAGATAGCCGTTGACCTGGCGGACGAAGTCGAAGACGGCCAGGATGCCGCCCTGGAAGTCGAGTTGGTCGCCGATACGGCGGTCCGCCTCCGAAGTCGCCGTCAGGAGAGCCGACTTGAGTGAGCGTTCGGCCTCGGTCTCCTCCCCCGGCGCGGGCAGCGCGCCGTCGAAGTACCTGGCCGTCATCGCGGTCACCCGGGACGCCAAGTTGCCGTATCCGTTGGCGAGTTCGCTCGTGTAGCGGGCGGTGAAGTCCTCCCAGGAGAAGGAGCCGTCCTGGCCGAAGGCGATTGCGCGCAGGAAGTACCAGCGGTAGGCGTCCACGCCGAAGTGCGCGGTCAGGGACTGCGGGCTGATGCCGGTCAGGTTCGACTTGGACATCTTCTCGCCGCCGACCAGCAGCCAGCCGTTGGCGGCGATCCGGCCCGGCAGCGGCAGGCCGTTGGCCATGAGCATCGCCGGCCAGATCACGGCGTGGAAGCGGAGGATGTCCTTGCCGACCAGATGGACGTCGGCGGGGAAGGTGGCCCCGAACTTCGCCGGGTTCTCGTTGTAGCCCACGGCGGTCGCGTAGTTGAGGAGCGCGTCCACCCAGACGTAGATCACATGCGAGGGGTCCCAGGGGACCTTGACGCCCCAGTCGAAGGTCGAGCGGGAGATCGACAGGTCCTGGAGGCCCTGGCGGACGAAGTTCACGACCTCGTTGCGGGCGGAGGCGGGCTGGATGAAGTCCGGGTGGGCGTCGTAGTGGGCGAGGAGCCGGTCGCCGTACTCGCTCAGCTTGAAGAAGTAGTTCTCCTCCTTGAGGAGTTCCACCGGGCGGCGGTGGATGGCGCACAGCGGGGTCCCGCTGCCGTCCTCCGCCTCGATCAGCTCGCCCGGCAGCTTGTACTCCTCGCAGTACACGCAGTACGGGCCCTCGTAACCGCCCTTGTAGATCTCGCCCTTGTCGTGCAGGTCCTGCACGAACTCCTGGACGCGGTCCGTGTGCCGGCGTTCGGTGGTGCGGATGAAGTCGTCGTTCGAGATGGCGAGATGGTCCCAGAGCGGCTTCCAGGACTCCTCGACCAGACGGTCCGCCCACTCCTGCGGGGACACACCGTTCGCCTCCGCCGTGCGCAGGATCTTCTGGCCGTGCTCGTCCGTGCCGGTGAGGAACCAGACGTCCTCCCCGCGCCGGCGGTGCCAGCGGGCGAGGACGTCGGCGGCGACGGTGGTGTAGGCGTGGCCGAGATGCGGGGCGTCGTTGACGTAGTAGATGGGGGTGGTGACGTAGTACGTCATCGGGTCACCCCCGTCCAGTACGTCATCGGGTCATCCCTGGTCGCCGCCGAACCGCTCCTTGTACGTCTCCAGGTCCTCCTCCGTGAGCTTCGCGAAGAGCACCGGGGGGACGGTGAAGGGGGTGCCGGCGGGGACGGCGGACAGCGACCTCGCCTCTTCGGCGGAGACCCAGGTCGCGGTGTCCTCCTTGAGCTGGAACGCCTGGCGCATCGCCGCCGACGAGGACGGGATGAAGGGTTCCGAGACCACCGCGTAGAGGTGGATCAGGTTCATCGCCGTGCGCAGGGTGAGGGCCGCGGCCTCCGGGTCGGTCTTGATCTCCAGCCAGGGGGCCTTCTCCTCCAGGTAGGAGTTGCCCGCCGACCACAGGGCGCGCAGCGCCGCCGCGGCCTTGCGGAACTGGAGGGCCTCCATCTGGGTCTCGTACTCGGCGAGCAGGTCGGCGATCTGCTCGCCGAGCTTCGTCTCCGGTTCGCCCGCCGCCGCGCCCGCCGGGACCTCGTCGCCGAAGCGCTTCTTCGAGAAGGACAGGACGCGGTTGACGAAGTTGCCGAGGGTGTCCGCCAGGTCCTTGTTCACCGTGGCGGTGAAGTGCTCCCACGTGAAGGAGGAGTCGTCGGACTCGGGGGCGTTGGCGATCAGGAAGTAGCGCCAGTAGTCGGCCGGGAGGATGCTGAGGGCCTGGTCGGTGAAGACGCCCCGCTTCTGGGACGTGGAGAACTTGCCGCCGTAGTACGTCAGCCAGTTGAAGGCCTTGACGTAGTCGACCTTCTTCCACGGCTCGCGGATGCCGAGCTCGGTGGCCGGGAACATCACCGTGTGGAACGGGACGTTGTCCTTCGCCATGAACTCCGTGTAGCGGACCGGGTTTTCGCCCGCGTCCGACTCGTACCACCAGGACTTCCAGTCGCGGTTCTCCGGGTCGAGGTCCGACCACTCCTTCGTCGCGCCGATGTACTCGATCGGGGCGTCGAACCAGACGTAGAAGACCTTCCCCTCCGCCGCCAGCTCGGGCCAGGTGTCCGCCGGGACGGGGACGCCCCACTCCAGGTCGCGGGTGATCGCGCGGTCGTGCAGGCCCTCGGTGAGCCACTTGCGGGCGATGGAGGAGGCGAGCTGCGGCCACTCCTCCTCGTGGGCGGCCACCCATTCCTCGACCTCGTGCTGCAGCTTCGACTGGAGGAGGAAGAGGTGCTTGGTCTCCCTCACCTCCAGGTCGGTCGAGCCTGAGATCGCCGAGCGGGGGTTGATCAGGTCGGTGGGGTCGAGCACCCGGGTGCAGTTCTCGCACTGGTCGCCGCGGGCCTTGTCGTAGCCGCAGTGGGGGCAGGTGCCCTCGACATAGCGGTCCGGGAGGAAACGGCCGTCCGTGGGCGAGTACACCTGGCGGATCGCGCGCTCTTCGATGAAGCCGTTCTCGTTCAGGCGGCGGGCGAAGTGCTGGGTGATCTCGCGGTTCTGCGGGGAGGAGCTGCGGCCGAAGTAGTCGAAGGCCAGCGCGAAGCCGTCGTAGACCGCCTTCTGCGCGTCGTGCGCCTGCGCGCAGAACTCCGCTACGGGGATGCCCTGCTCCTTCGCGGCCAGCTCGGCCGGGGTGCCGTGTTCGTCCGTCGCGCAGATGTAGAGCACGTCGTGGCCGCGCTGGCGGAGGTAACGGGAGTAGACGTCCGCCGGGAGCATGGACCCCACCATGTTGCCCAGGTGCTTGATCCCGTTGATGTACGGAAGGGCGCTGGTGATGAGGTGTCGAGCCATCGGGGGGCTGCTCCCAGGTCGGTGTGTTGCTGTTGTTGCGAACCTTGAAATCGTAGCCGACATGGGTGTGCCGCCCGCCTCCCGTTTTACGGGGTGGAAGCGGGCGGCACGTGGTCCTGCGGTCCTGCGGGTACTGCTCCGTGGTTACGGGCGCCAGTCGATCAGTACGCCGTCGTAGAGCTCGGCGTCCGTGAGCTCCAGGGGGGTCGGGCCCGCGTGGAAGAAGGCCGTGTTGTCGGTCTTCAGCTTGCGGAGGTAGTCGAAGGCCTTGTTGTCGTGGTCGCCGAACGCGACGAACGAGAAGAAGACCGAGGCGTGGGACTTCGCGGCGTCCGTGAGGGACTGGGTGGCCGGGGTCTTCGCGTCCGGGGCGCCGTCCGTCTGGAAGACGACGAGGGCGGGGGCGCCGGGGGTGGCGTTCTTGTCGTAGTGCGCGAGTACGGCTTCTACGGCGGCGTGGTAGCTGGTACGGCCCATGCGGCCGAGGCCGGCGTGGGCCTCGTCGATGGCGTTCTCGGGGGAGGCGGAGGTGAGGTCGGTGGTGCCGTCGACCTCCGTGGAGAAGAAGACGACGTGGACGGTGGGGGTGGGGTCCGGGTCCAGGTGGGTCGCGAGGGCGAGGGTCTGGTCGGCGAGGGCCTGGGCGGAACCGTCCTTGTAGTACGGGCGCATGCTCGCGGAGCGGTCCAGGACGAGGTAGAGCTTCGCCCGGGTACCGGTGAGGGTCGCCTTGGCGAGGGCGACGGCGGCGGAGTCGCTGCCAACGCCCTCGGCCTCGGCTACGCCCTCGGCTTCAATAGTTTCCCCACCCGCACCACCCGTGACGGATTCGTCGTCGACTGCGGGTGGCCCCTGCGGGGCGGACTCGCCGTCGGCGGCTGCGGCAGCGGCTGCGATCGCGGGGACGGGTTCGGGGGTGGCCTCGGCGACGGGCTCAGGCTGGGGCTCCGCCTCCGGCGCAACCTCCTCGACGACCGGCTCGGCAGCGGGGGCGGCTTCCGGCTCCGCCTCCGCCTCAGTTTCCGCGACCGGCTCCGCCTCGGGGGCGACGACCTCCGCGACGGGCTCGGGCTCGGGGGTGGTGTCCACGACGGGCGCGGCTTCCGGCTCCGCCGTTACCTCAGCCGCAGGCTCGGCTTCTTCCGGCGCCGGCTCGACGACCGGCTCGGTCTCCGTTACCGCTTCCGGCTCGGTGCCCACGACGGGCTCGGTTTCCGGCTCCGGCACGGTTTCCGCGACGGGCTCCGCCTCGCGCTCCTGCGCGGCTTCCGCGACCGGCTCCGCCTCGGAGGTCTCCTGGGCCGTAGCCTCGGTCCCCTCTGCCTCGGGCTCGGCAACCGGCTCCGCCTCGGAGGTCTCCTCGGCCGTAGGCTCGGCTTCCTCTGTCTTCGGCTCGACGACCGGCTCGGGCGAGGCTTCCGCTGAGGTCTCCTCGACCGGCTCCGCCTCGGGCTCCGGCGTCACCTCAGCCGTAGGCTCGGCCGCTTCAGCCACCGGCTCTGCGACCGGCTCCGCCTCGACGGCAGGCGCGGTCTCCGCGAGCGGCTCGACAACAGCGCCGGTCTCGGCCCCGGTCTCGACCCCGGCCTCCGCCGAGTTCGTCGCCGTACCCTCCGTCCCTTCCGTCCCTTCCGTCGACGTCGTCGGCTTCGGGACCGTCACGTTGTCGAAGGCCAGGGCCACGAGTTCGTGTTCGTCGTCCTCCAGGGTGGAGGACGGGCGGGGTTCGGGGACCTGGGCGACTGGCGTGGGGGCCGGGGTGGTGAGGTCGGGTTCTGTGGACGGGGACGGGACCTTGGTGTCCGGTTCCCGGGGGGTCTGCTGTTCCTGCGAAGGAGTGCGTTCCGCGCTCTCTGCTTCCGCGGCACGCTCCTTGCGTGACCTGCCGAACGCATTCCGCAGGAGAGTGAGAATGCCCATGTGCGCAACCCTTCGCGTGAGTTGAAGCCGTCAATCCCTGGCCAGGACGGACACGTAAGGTTAGCGGCCTCGGACGGCGATCTTAGGCAGGGGCGACGCGCGTGGGACGCCTTCTGTCAACACCCCCTGTTTCAGCCACCACTTCGCTCACCCGTTCACCTGCCCGTTCGTCGACCGGCGGGCAGTGTCAGTGGCTCCCCCTACCGTTCCTTCCATGACACACGTGACGCACCGCACGTACAGAACGCACTGGATACACGGCCCGCTCGCCATCCACGAGGAGGTCAATGTCGTCTTCTTCCGGGGGATGTCGTTGGACGCGCTCACGCGAGGGCTTCTCTCCGTGCGGCGCATCCCGCTCGCGTACGCCAAGGGCGGTGAGGACGAAGGCGAAGGCGAATGGGGGCTGGTCATGCACGACATGTTCGGCTGGGACGACGGCGACTACGACGGTACCGACTACCAGCAGTTGTGCCGTGACGGCGGTGAACTCGCCGTCTTCACCACGGAACCCTGCATAGCCAAGGCGCACGGCCCCCACTTCGAGTACTTCCGCGACGGACGCATCGTCTGCGGGATCAACTTCGAGACCCCGTCCTACGGCGTCGGGAGCCACCCCGATCTGCTGGCACCCGCCCTCACCGCGGCGCGGCTGATCGGACCGCACGCGGAAATCGACCTGCACGACGACGAGGAACGGATGGTCCGGGCGATCTCGGCCTTCTTCTCCCTGCCGGATCCCGACTTCTCCCTGACCTGATCAACCCCGAACTCGGCGGAGCGCTCAGTGCGGTGAAGCGATAGCCCGTGCCGCAGCGACCTCCTGCCGCAGCGGCTCCAGCACACTGCCCGCGGGCCCCGTCAGATCCGTACGGACCTCCACCAGCACCTCCGACTCGCGTACGCCCTCCGACAACTCCCGGAGCTGGAGCGCCACTTGGTCGACCTCGGCGGAGGACGGCGGCGGTGCCCCGTGTTTCACCCGCACCCGTGCCGCCGTCGTCGCGTCGACGATCCGCTCCACGGCGACGACCAGGGGGAGCCAGCCGGCGGCGAGGCGGCCGGTGGGCGGGGGTTCGGTGAGGGCGCGTTGGAACTCCGTGCGGATGACGGACAGGTCGCGGTAGAGACGGCGCCGCATCCGGGCCCGGGCGGCCGGATCGACCTCCACGCCGGCAGAGCCAGGAGTTCCGAACGCCGACTCCACATAGCGTGCCGTGTCCGCCACCGCCTCCGCCAACCGGTCCCCCACCCGCGTGTGCCAGCTCTCCGGCCAGAGCAGATAGCCCGCGACCAGCGCGATCCCGCAGCCGATCAGCGAGTCGACCAGGCGGGGCAGGAGCAGTGCCGTGCCCTGGTGGTTCAGGATGTCCGAGAGGAGCAGGATCACCGGGGTGATCGCCATCGTCTGGTAGCCGTAGCCCCGGGGGGTGAGGGCCGGGATCAGCGGGGCCAGGAGGAGCAGGACCAGTACGTCCCACCAGCCCCTCGGGACCACCGACAGCACCGCCGCCGCGATCACCAGTCCCGCCACCGTGCCGAGCGCGCGCAGCAGGGCCCGGGAGAAGACCGAGCCGAAGTCGGGCTTCAGCACGAAGGTGATCGTCAGGGCGATCCAGTAGGAGCGCGGTACCGGGACGGTGGACACCAGGACCTGCGCGAGGCCGATGCAGAGGGCCAGGCGCAGGCCGTAGCGCCAGGAGCCGGAGGAGAGCAGCACGTTGCGCGCCGCGCGTGCCGCCCGGATGCGGAGGGCCGCCGGACGGCCCAGTCGGTCGTCGATCCCCCGAGGGTCCACGTCGGGCGCGGTCACGACCTCGGCCGCGTGGCGCAGGGCGTGGTCGACCGCACGGGTCGTCTCGCTGGTGGGGGCGGGGAGGTCGAGCCCGATCGGACCGGTGTAGCCCGTCTCGACGGCCTGCGCGAGATGGCGGACCGTGTCGCGGATCTGCGGAGGAAGGGAGCGGCCCGACTGATGTACCGCCGGGGCCGCCTCGACGACCGGCGTGATCGCGTTCAACTGGGCCAGCAGGCGGGTGAGTTCGGGGTTGCGGCCGTGGTGGCGGGCGCGCCGGGCGAGGACGAGGTCGTAGGACTGGTTCAGGGACTGGGTGACGGCCCGGCGGGCGGCGTCGTAGCCCGCCGCGGGGTCGTCGCCGCAGGTGGTGAGGAGGTCGGCGACGGTGCGGTAGGTGTTCGCGACCGCCGTCCGTTCCGGGACGCCGGAGCGCAGGGGCCAGGCGAGGAGCGCGAGGAGCAGGACCAGGAGGCCGCCGCCGGACATCAGGACGGGGGCCAGCCACCACGCGCCGGGGAGCGGGAGGCCCGCGCCGATCACCGAGTTGAGGAGCAGGAGCAGCCCCGATACGGAGGCCACCGCGCCGATCGTCGAGATCATCCCGGAGACGAGCGCGATGGCGGTCAGCGCGGTGACCGCGTACCAGCCGTGGCCGTAGACCGCCGCGCCGAGCGTGACGCCGACGGCGCCGAAGAGCTGGGGGATCGCGATGTTGAGGATGCGCATGCGGTAGGCGTCGGCGGTGTCGCCGATCACGCCGGAGAGGGCGCCCATGGAGGCGAGGGCGCCGTAGGCGGTGTGTCCGGTGGCGAGGCCGAGGGCGAGGGGGAGGGCCATCGCGACGGCGGCGCGGGCGATTGCCGGGCGGTTGAGGGGGGCCTGCTGGGGTTGGAGGTTCCTCACCAGCCAGTCGGGGGGTGTGAGGCCGATGGGGAACTCGCGGGACATGCGCCCATTATGGGCAGCCCTCCGCGCTATTCGTGCTGGTGGAGTGCGATGTCGACGAGCAGCGCGCGGTGGTCGGTGTCGGCGAGGTCGAGGAAGCGGGCGCTGTTCGCGGAGAAGTCCGGGGAGAGGAGGACGTGGTCGATCTGGGTGCCGAAGGTGGGCAGCAGACGTTCCGGCCAGCTCGGGGTGCGGGGGTGTCCGGCGAGGCGGGCCGCGTCGCGCAGGCCGGTGTCGAGGATGCGGCGGAACGCGGCATGGTCCTGGGAGGAGTTGAAGTCTCCGGCGAGGACGGTCGGGGTGGTGGGGTCGGCGGCGGCGAAGGCGCGGAGCCTGCCCAGCTCGCGGCGCCACAGGCCGACCTGGTCGGGCAACGGGGGCATGGGGTGGGCGAGTTGGAGGCGAACGGAATGGCCGTCCACGTCGGCCACCGCGCCGGGCATGCCCATCGTGCCGGTGACGCCCTTCGTGCCCTTGAGGGGGAAGCGGCTGAGGATCACCGAGCCGTGTGAGCCGGCCGCCACCACGGCCTGCCGGTAGGGGAGTTGGGTGCCGAAGTCCCGCCGCAGGGTGGCCTGGCAGGTGTACTCGCACTCCTCCACGAACACCACGTCCGGCCGCTCCCGCCGGATCACCGGGACCAGGGAGCCGGTCCCCTGCCCGAACTCGACGTTGGAGGTCAGCACCCGGAACTCGGCAATCGCGGGGCCGCCCGGCTCACCGCTCTTCCCGTACGGCTCGATGAACCATGCCAGCAGTCCGAGCAGCGCCACTCCCCACACCAGCCCGAGCCGCCAGCGGGCGAGCAGGGCGAGGAGGAGTCCGAGGCCGGTCGGTGCCAGCAACCAGGGGAAGAAGGCGAGGAGTTGGGGGACGGGGGTCACGGCGTCGGTGTCGGCCGTACGGCAGCCGACGGCCACGCTCACGGCGGTGAACAGCAGGCCCGCGCACCAGACCGTGAAGTGGCGGCCCCGGTGGCGTTCCGGTACGAAGTCGGCGGCGGTCCACTCGGAGGTCACGGTGCCCACGTGATGACCTTCCGCCGGTGGACGCAGATGCCGGATGCCCGAATCATCCCACGCGTGCCGGGAACTCCCCCGGGAATCAGGAATCCCGGGGAACGCCTCCAGGAATCACGCGTGGGCAGCCATCGGTCATGCCTGGGCCCGCGTCGCCTGCTGTGCCCGGTCCGCCGCGGTGGCCGCGGGCGCTCGCCGGCGTCGTACGAACTCCCGTGCCGGGCGGGCGTATCGGGTGAGCCAGGCCGTCGCGGCGACCGTGAGGCCGAGGCCGAGCAGCAGCCAGGCGACCGTGCGCAGGGTCGAGGTGAGGGCGTCGTAGATCGCGCCGCCCGCGGCCTGGGAGACCTCGGCGGGGAGGTCGGAGACCGTGAGTTGGCGGCCGATGGCGAGGGCGAGGCCGAGCAGTGCGCCGCCGAGGGCCGTGCCGAGCGCGGTCGCGGTGATCGCGCGGCGGCGGCGCACGGCGACGGCGATGCCGGTGACCGCGAAGACGGCGGCGGTGACGGGGAGCCAGAAGCCGGCGACCTCGAGCACGTGGAACTCCTCCCGGAGCGGGCCCAGTTCACCGGCCGGGAGGACCGCGACCTCGGTGTGCTGGACGGGGATGCGGTCCGCCAACGGCACGTGCTCGTGGGCGAGTCGATGCTTGACGTGGGCGGCGACCGGGGCGAGGTCGACGGTGACGGCGCCGCTGCCCTCCTCGTCGCGCAGGGCGTGCAGCACGGCGTCGTGGGTGGCCCGGTTGCTCTCGTCCCAGGCCAGCCGGAAGGCCTCGGTCTTGGTGAAGGAGCGCACCGCGTCGTGCACGAAGGGGGCCATCGTGCCGCGCATGCCGCCCACCGTGCCGCGCATCCCGTCCACATGGATGCCGCGCATGATGCCCGCGCCGACCGTGTCCGCGACGACGTCCCGTACGGCCGGGTCGGCGGCCAGCGGTGCCATCGCCGTGACGTAGCGGCCGGAGTCGGTCAGCCCGTACGCCGCCCAGGCCGCCAGCGCGCCGAAGGGCGTCAGGAAGCAGGAGAGGGCGACGAGTACGGCCGACAGGGCGCTCCGGAGTCGTGGGGGCACCTCCCCAGGACACGGGCGGGGCGTGCGGGGCGCGAGCCGGGTGCGCGTATTTGCCTGCATTCGGGTGCGATGTCAAGCCGAACGGGTGCCCTGGCCTCGGAACCCTTGGCGGAACTGGCTGTTCCGCTCTCGGGTGGAGGGTTGACCCGAACGGGTGTTTCCTGGAACCGGGGAGAAGGAGGCCGAACATGCGCACCACTCCGGCCCTGCGGACTCTGGCCGCGGCCCTGCTCACCGGTGGCACACTCGCCGTCGCGGCGGCGGGCACCACGGCGGCGGCAGCACCGACCACGTACGCCGAAGGACATGGCGGTGGTGGCGGTGGCGGCAGTCCGATCTGGGGCACGATCGTCTCCCGCACGGATCTGAACGTGCGGCAGTCACCCACCACGCATTCCCCCGTCGTCGACTCGCTCTCACCGGGCAGCCAGGACCGCGTCCAGTGCGTGGTCAGGGGACAGAGCGTCAACGGGAACTCCGACTGGTACTGGCTTGCCGGCGCACAGGGCTGGGCCAGCGCCTCGTTCGTCGACACCGGCGGCCAGTGGGTGCCGTCCTGCTCGGACCCGTGTCCGGGCTGGAAGGACGGCAGCGACTCCAACGGCAACAACTCGAACTGGAACAACGACCCCAACTGGAGCGACAACTCCAACTCGTGGAGCACCTCGGCATCCGGGTCGTGGAGCGTCTCGGGCTCGTGGAGCTGGAGCGCCTCCGGGTCCTCGACCGGCGGCGGCATCTGGAACTGGGCGCCGTAACAGTCGTAGGAGTCGTAGAAGTCGTAGGCAGCGGACAAGTCGTGGGCCCCGGCACCGAGTTGGTGCCGGGGCCCACGACCGTGTGCGATGCGTCCGGTCAGCGGATGCGGTTGCCCTCTCCGTCCTCGCGCGTGTAGTAGCGGTAGAAGAACACCAGGAACACGCCCGCGGTGGTGGCGAGCCCGATGGCCGCGGACCGCAGCACGCTCTCGCCGGTCTGGCTGTAGAGGAAGCCGAGCGCGGCGCCCGCGAAGCCGGACTTCACCAGCGAGTGCAGTTCGCGCTTGAGCAGCGGGGCGAACCGGGCCACCGCCAGGCACAGCACGATGAACGCCAGCGCCGTCACGAAGCCGAACAGGATGTTCCAGCCGGTGATGGGACCGCCGCTGCGACGGTTGGCCGCCGCCCAGTAGCCGTAGACGAGCCCCAGGACGACCGGGATCGCGATCTTCGCCACGCGGTGGACGCGGGCGTCGAAGATGTCGGGCAGCCCGCTCGGGGCGGTGAATCCGCCGGAGCCGGGCGTGGGTGCCGCATGAGCCATGAGAGCACTCCTCTCTCTCGCCCCCGTCTACCAATGCACACCCCGGGGGAGGCGGTGGCAAGTCGGGGTGCGGCCTCGGTTGCCCCATGTTTCGCTGGGGCGCATGAAGCTCGTACTCTTCGGCGCCACCGGCATGGTCGGCAGCCGGATCGCCACCGAGGCCTCGGCGCGTGGACACCAGGTGCTGGCGGTCAGCCGCTCCGGCCAGTCACCGGTTCCCGGGGTCACCGCGACGGCGGCCGACGCGGCGGACGCGGCGAAGGTCGCGGACCTCGCGCGCGGCGCCGACGCCGTCGCCTCCGCATGCGTACCGCCGAGGGACGGGAGCGACCCGCGCGGGCCCTTCCTCGCCCTCAACGAGGGACTCGTCGCGGGCGTCCGCGCGGCCGGTGTCGGGCGGCTCCTGGTGGTCGGCGGCGCCGGCGGCCTGGAGGTCGCCCCCGGCCAGGCCCTCAGCGACCAGCCCGGCTTCCCCGAGGCCTACCTCCCCGAAGCCCGCGCCCACCGCGACGCGCTCGCCTACTACCGCACCCTCGACGACCCCGACTGGACCTACGTCTCCCCCGCCGCCGAGATCGCCCCCGGCAAGCGCACCGGCCGCTTCCGTGTCGGCGGCGACGAGTTCATGACCGACGACCAGGGCCGCAGCTTCGTCAGCGCCGAGGACTACGCGGTCGCCTTCGTCGACGAACTCGAACAGCACGCCCACCCGCGCACCCGGATGTCGGTCGCGTACTGATGCGTGCACCGCTGGGCGTGCTGCCGCCGGTCGCGCACCGACGGCCGTGAGCGGCCGCGGACTCATACCGGTGCGCCACGGCGACACCGATGCCCTACGGCGGCAACAGCTGCTGCGGGTGCGCGGGCGGAGCGTCGCCTGGGCGCCGCCGCTGCTGGTGCTCGTCACCATCCTGCTGGTCGACTGGTACACCAGCGGCGAGTTCCGGACCGTCTCCTGGATCGTGCTCGTACCCGGTATCGCCGCCGCGATCTGCGGGGTGTGGGGCACGTCCGTGTTCGCGGTGCTGGGCCTGGCCACCTACGTCCTCGCCGACCACGCCTGGCCGCGCCAGTACCAGACCGGCCTGCCCGACTTCATCCTCGTCGGCGTCGGCGGGGCCCTCGCCGTGCTGGCCTGCGTGGTCCGGGTCCGCGGCGAACGCCGCATGCTGCACATGCGGGACGTCGCCGAGACCACCCGCCGCACCCTGCTGCGCCCGCTGCCGCCCGGCTTCGGCGGCCTCGACCACGCGGCCGTCTACCTCGCCGCGGACGCCGTCGCCCGGGTCGGCGGCGACTTCTACGACATCCAGCCCGGCCTGCACGGCACCCGCGCCCTCGTCGGCGACGTCCAGGGCAAGGGCCTCGGCGCGGTGGAGGCGGCGGCAGCGCTGCTCGGCACGTTCCGCGAGGCCGGCTACCACGAGACGGACCTCGCGACGGTCGCCGCCCGGCTGGAGATCCGGATGCTGCGCCACGGCCGGCATCTCGCCGCCCTCGGCCGCGAGGACGTCGACCGTTTCGCCACGGCCGTCCTGCTCAGCTTCCCCGCCGGCGACCCGGGCACGGTCGAGGTCGTCAACTTCGGGCACGAACCCCCGCTGGTGGTCGGCCCGTTCGGTGTACGGTCGCTGCCGCCCGGGCACGGACTACCGCTGGGGCTGGGCGAGTTGGCCGGCCTGGAGGGACCGCCGCCGACCCTCCGCATCACCCTCGCCCCCGGCGAGACCCTCCTCATCGTCACCGACGGAGTCACCGAGGCACGCGACGGCGCCGGTGTCTTCTACCCCCTCAAGGACCAGGTCACCGAAGGCGTCCACCTCGACCCGCACATCGCCGACCCGCCCCGCCTGGTCGCCTACGTCCGCGACGGCACCCTGCGCCACTGCCGCGGCCGTCTCGCCGACGACACCACGATCTTCGCGGTACGGCGGTCCTGAGATCGCGGGTTCCGACATCACCCTTTGCAGCAGCAGAGGTTGGGCAGAGGTTACGGTGCTGCGGTACGCAAGTGATCGCCGGCTCTGCCGGGTTCATCGGGTTCATCAGGTTCTAGTCGGGGGAGGGCACATGCCTGGAACGGTGTTGCTGCTCGCGGCCTCGCCGGTCGGCAAGGGGCGGCTGGTGGACGCGGCGTCCGTGCTCCCGGTCCTCGCGGCCGTCGCCCCGGCCGTCCTGTCCGGCACGGAGACGGCCAACGTTGTCGAACTCGCCGACCCGTTGGAGCCGCAGGCGGTACTCACCCGGCTCCGGGCCGCCGCGACCGCCCCCGGACCGCTGACGGTGTTCATCACCGGGCAGCTCCAACTCGACCGCAAACAGCGCCTTCCGCATCTGGCGCTGGCGCGAACGACCCCGGCGACGGTCCGCTACACCGCGTTCCCCTGGGCCTGGATCCGCGAGGAGCTGCGCCTGCGCGCACCGGGCACGACGACCCTGCTGCTCGACCTCCACTCCGACGCCGAGACCTGGCAGTGGCTGCGGGCCCATCCGCTCGACTCGGGCCGCACACACGCCGTTTACGGTCGCATCGCACCGCCTCCTCCTCGGCGGGGGGTGGCTGTGCCGACGTACATGAAGGCGGTGGCGACGGTGTTGCGGAGCGGGCACCGGCCGCCGGTGGAGCAGTTGCATCAGCTGGCGGTGGGGAGGCTTGGGGCCGAAGGGTATGCGGACGTGCTGCTGGCCTCGCCGGGGGTTGTCGGTGCGGGCGTCCCCGGGGGCCCCGCCCCCAGACCCCCGTCGGCCCTGAAGGGGCCTCGCCCTCAGACTCCCCCGGAGGGGGGACCCCCGGACGGGCCGGAAAATGAACGGGGTTGGGAAGGCGCCGCCCCGAGCCGGGACACCGACCCGCACGCCGCCATCACGGATGCCGTCCAGGCCGGTCGTCACCCTGCCGCCGACGCGCTCGCCGCCGAGCACGAGCAGGCCGCCGTACGGGCGCACGGTCGGGGGTCGGAGCAGGCGCTGCACTGGACCGAAGTCCGGGCCGATCTCGCGATGTTGGCCGGGGACCCGGTGGGCAGTTGCCGGGCCTGGCTCGCGGTGGCGACCGCGCGGCTGGCGGCGGGACAGTCACCCGGTGTGCCCGCCGTCGAGGCGGCGGTCGACCGCGCCCATCACCAGTGGGGCCAGATCCACGACCCCGCAACCGCCCGCGAACTCGGCCTCGCGCTCGCCGAGTTGAGGGGACGTGTCCCAGGCCGCCGGGCGGGCGCCCTGGACCATGTGCGGAAACAGTTGCTCCAACTCCAGCCATAGGGCCGGTCAGTCGACGGTCAGGATCTCCAACGCGCCCGAGACCAGGGTCCGTACGCCCGGCACGACCGTCACCAGGTCGGGCGCGAAGTTCGGGCTGTGGTTGCTGGGGACGGCGTGGAACTTCTCCATCAGGTCGGTGCCGGGGGCCGCGTCCCAGGTGGCCGCCGGGGTACTCGTCACGAACCAGTAGGAGTACGGCACCCCGTCCGGGACGAGGTTGGGGAAGTCCTCGCTGCCCGTCGCCGGGCCGGGGTCGAAGACCGTGCCCGCGCCGAGGACCTCGGTGTGGACGGCGGCGATCCGGCGGTCGGTGTCCGCGTCGTTGACCACCGTGGGGATGCTGGTGCCGATGGTCACCTCGGGCTCGCGCGGGCAGCCGGCCGCGAGTGCCTCGCCGGACGCGATGCGGCGGATCGCGGCGATCATCCGGTCCCGTACGTCGGCGGACTGGGTGCGCAGGTTGAGGGAGATCCGGGCGGTGGTCGGGATGATGTTGTGCCGGGTGCCGGCCTCGATGCGGCCCACGGTCAGGACGGCGGAGTCGCGGGCGGCGATCTCGCGGGACACGACCGTCTGCAGGCGGGTGACCAGGTACGCGGCCGTGACGACCGGGTCGACCGTCGCCTCGGGGCGGGAGCCGTGGCCGCCGACTCCGTGGATCTCGATGTCGATGTCCGTGGAGGCCGACATGATCAGGCCGGGCGAGTGCGGGTAGAACCCGGCGGGGCCCGGTGCCGCGTGCTGGCCCAGCACCGCGTCCGGACGCGGGACGCGCTCGTACAGGCCGTCGGCGACCATCGCCGCCGCGCCCCCGCCCGTCTCCTCGGCGGGCTGCCCCACCAGGACCAGCGTCCCCGACCAGGTGTCCCGCCCGGCGGCCAGCGCCTGGGCGGCGCCGGTCAGCCAGGTCACATGCAGGTCGTGCCCGCACGCGTGCATCACACCGTCCACGGTGGAGGCGTACGGCAGCCCCGTCTCCTCCCGCACCGGCAGCGCGTCCATGTCGGCGCGCAGCAGCACGGTCGGGCCCTCGCCGTTGCGCAGCACCGCGGCGACGCCGGTGCCGCCGATGCCCTCGGCGGTGTCGTAGCCCGCCCTGGTGAGGCGTTCGGTGAGCTTGGCGGCCGTGCGGTGCTCGTGGCCGGACAGCTCGGGGTGGCGGTGCAGGTCCCGGTAGAAGTCCTCCAGGTCGGGGACCGGGAGGTCGGCGGTGAGGTCCAGTGCGGTGCGCGCGGCGGCAGACGTCATGGCGTCAGCGTAGGGCGGTCGCGAGGGTGATCACGTGGCACGTCCCCCAGGCGATGACGTAAGTGATCGCCTGGGGGCGGCCGTGGTGCGGGACGCGGTCAGAACGCCGGGACCGCCGACGGACGGGCCTTGTTGATGTTGCTCACCAAGTTGTTGGTCAGCGGGAAGTTGGCCTTGCCCCAGGTCGAGTTCCACAGGGCGTCGCGGGGCGCCTTGGCCATGTTCTCCATGGTGACCAGAGCCGGTGTGTCCCAGGTGCCGTTGCCCCAGGCCACCGGCGTCTCGCCCCACTTGGCGAAGCGGAAGGCGTGGGTGCTCGCGCCGTCCTTGTGGTAGACGATCTCGACGTGGTTGCCGCTCATGGGCACCTCGTTGATCGGGTGGGTGCTGTAGCCGCCGTGCCGGGAGGCGGCCAGGTAGCTGGGCCGCTCGTCGCCCTGTTTCTGGAAGACGACGACGGACTCCCAGTCGTGACGGTGCCCGAAGGCGTCGGCGCCGTTGAGGGTCTGGTCCTTCTCGAAGTAGAGCCCGTAGACGTACGCGCACCAGCCGTTCTTGCACAGGGACTGCGCATACGTGTTGGCCTTGCCCAGGTGGTCGGTCCGGCAGCCGCCGGTGATCGACCCGCTGTTGTTGAGGCCGCCGTTGAGCCTGCCGCTCGCGTCGACGGCCGCCGCCGGGAAGCAGCCGTCGGAGTCGTAGTCGAAGAGCGGCATGTACTTGTTCTGGAAGGTGCTCGCGTTCCAGGGCAGGGGGGTCAGGATCGCCGCGTCGGCGCTGCCGGCCAGGCCGACGGCGAGTGCGGTGGCGGTGCCGACCACCAGGGCGGCCCTGGCGATCCGGGATCTCTTGGTGGTCTCGGTGCTCGTGCTTGTTGCAGTGAACATGTGCGGGGGGTCTTCCCTTGCTCCGTGGGGGCGGTGACCCGTGCGGGTCCGGTGCGACGAGAGGGGCCGGCCGGTCAGGCGTACGGGTCGAACGTGATGCCGCTCGGCAGGGCCTTGTCGAGGTGGTCGTCGAAGCGGGAGTCCTGGAGCGGGAAGTTGGCGTCGCCCCAGTCGGAGGCGTTCAGGATGCCGCGGAGGTTGGACGCCATGTTCTCCCAGGTGAGCAGGTTCTCCTGGTGCCAGGCGCCGTCGTCGTTCTCCGGGGTCTCGCCCCACTTGGCGAACCGGAAGTCGTGGGTGCTCAGGCCGTCCTTGTGGTAGACGACCTGGACGCGCTGGCTGCTCATCGGCACGTCGGCGACCGCCTCGGTCTCGAAGTCGCCGTGCTGGGAGGCGGACAGGTACGACGGGGTGGAGTCGCCCTCCTTGACCCAGACGACGATGCATTCCCAGTCGTGGCGGTGGCCGATGCCCGGGGAGGCCTCGTCCTTCTCGAAGTAGCTGGCGTAGATGGTTCCGCACCAGCCGTTGTTGCACTTGGTGCGCGAGTAGGTGTTGGCGTGGTCGAGATGACCGGTGCGGCAGCTACCGGTGACGGAACCGGTCGGCTTCAGACCGCCGTTGAGGTTGCCGTCGGGGTCGATGGCGGCGGCGGGGTAGCAGGAGTCCGTGTCGTAGTCGTACAGCGGCTCGAAGTTCTTCTCGTACGTGGTCGCGTTCTCCGGCAGGTTCTGCAGCACACCGGCGGAGGCGGTGAACGGCAGTGCGACGGTGAGGGCGACGGCGCTGCCCACGACTGCGGCGGCTCTGCCGAGGCGGTGGGTCCTGGTTCGGGACATCGGGGGCTCCAGTCGACGGTCCATGTCCACGCTCGCCCCGGACATGACAGCCGGGGTGGGCGAACAGAGATTGGCAGACGGAGAGAGTCCGATGGAAGGGCTTTCTATCAAACGGAGGGAAGCATTTCGCCGAACTGGCGAACACGTCCCCACAGCGAGGGGCCGACCGGACGCCCCTCACCCGTACGGCTCAGCCCACGCGGCCACGCTTCCGCCGCACTGCTCCACTGGTTGGTGACAGGGGGCCGGTAGTACCCACCGAAGGAAGTGCCGCTCATGGCAGTCCCCGAATCCAACCTCGCGATCAACTTCACCCAGGGGCTGAACGACGCCTGGTCGAAGGTCGCGCAGTTCGTGCCGAAGCTCGTCGGTTTCCTGGTCATCCTGGCCATCGGCTGGTTCGTGTCGAAGATGATCGCCCGCGTCCTGGACCGGGTACTGCGCAGGGTCGGCTCGGAGCGGTTGTCCGAACGGGCCGGTACGGAACGGTACTTGCGGGACTCCAAGTACGACATGACCGGCATCGTCTGCAAGATCGTGTACTACGCGCTGATGCTGATCACCCTCCAGCTCGCGCTGGGCGTCTTCGGCTCCAACCCGGTCAGCACGATGATCAACGGCATCGTCGCCTGGCTGCCGCGCGGCATCGTCGCGGTGGTCCTGATCGTCGTGGCGATGGCCATCGCCAACGCGGTCCGCGGGATCGTGGGCAGCGCGCTGTCGTCGATGTCGTACGGCAGGATGCTCGCGACGATCGTCTGGGCCTGCATCATGGCGCTCGGTGTGATCGCCGCGCTCGGCCAGGCGGGCATCGCCACCTCGGTCACCCAGCCGGTCCTCTACGCGGCCCTCGGGACCGTCGCCGGCATCATGATCGTCGGTGTCGGCGGCGGCATGATCGCCCCGATGCGGCAGCGCTGGGAGCGGATGCTGACGACGGCGGAGCGCGAGACGACCAACGCGAAGGGGAGCCTCACGGCGTACCAGGCGGGCCGCGCGGACGCGATGGGCAACCAGCCGGTGCGGGAGCGGACGGAGATGCCGGGGGCGTCGGACATGTGACGGTACGGCTACGCTCGGTCGTACTGCCTGAAAGGGGACAGCGGTATGACCGAGCCGCAACTGCCGGACGGTGTCGGTGTCTTCGAGGCCACCGTCACCGGAGACGAAGGCCTCGGCAAGCTCCGTATCCCCGACCTCGTCGTCACCACGGCCGAGGCCACCGTGCCCCTGCCGGCCGTCGAGATCGTCTCCCCGTCGAACCCCGGCACCGACTACGAGGACAAGAGCCGCGACTACCCGGCCATGGGCATCCCCCACTACCTGATCGTCGACCCGCGTGACGGCACGTGGACGTACCAGTGGCAGGTCGGCGAGCGGCGCGGTTTCCCGGAGTACGAGAACCGTTTGCGCCGGCCGTACGGGAACACCGTCACCGTCGCGGGCGGGTGGAAGGTCAAGACCGGAGGCCCGCCGCTCTACTCGCGCAAGGACATGATGCTGCCGCCGGAGTGAGCGGCATGAGCGGCGTGGTGCCCGGTCGACGACCGGTCCGCCGCCTTGGCCGGGCTTGCCGCTGCCGCGCCGATCAGGGCGGCTACGGCGATGACGGCGGCGCAGAATCCTCTGACGTAACGCGCGGACATACCAACCTCGCAACGACAGTGACGGCGACGGCAACAGCGAAGAGTTAAGCACGCTTAATGCGTGCCTAACTTAAGGGGTTGGAGTGCGCAACGGGAAGGGCTTCAAGGGGAGTTGAGCCAACGGAAACCTGTTTTCAGTCACCCCGGCGCTGTTCCGGAAGCAGCCCGTGCCGGTGTACCAGCCAGCTGATGGCCGTCAGCCTGCACACCGCGTAGTCGTGCCCGACCGGCTCCCGCCAGTCCAGCTCCGCGAGCGCGTCCAGAAAACCGAGCGCGTAGTCGGTGAGGTCGGCGCGGTCCGGGGGCGGGGGCGTCAGATCCGGGCCGCCTGCCGAAAGGCGTTCCCGCAGCTCGGCGACGTGCTGGTCCACCGCGGCCGTGAAGGCGGGCTCGAAGGCGAACTCCGCGAAGCGGGGCCCGTAAGCGCTGCTGATCTTGGCCAAAGGGGACATTTCTCCACGGTACGGCAGGCGGGGCAGGGGGAGTTACGTGATTCCCGTCACCGGGTTGCGACGCAGTGGTTACGCTCGGCGACAGGCCGTAACTACTCGGAGGTGGCTGCCACATGGTCCACGTTCGTCAACTCGACCCGAGCGCGTCCCCGTTGGACTACTTCGGCTACGAGGCGCGGCGCCTGCGCGAGGCGGCCGGCATGACGCTGGAGCAGCTCGGCAAGGTGATCTACTGCACGGGCTCGCTGATCGGCCAGGTCGAGACGGCGTCGAAGGTCCCGAGCCGGACCTTCGCCGAGGCGCTCGACGCGGCCTTCATGACGGACGGGTTCTTCAGCCGCCTGCTCAAGCTGGTACTGCGGAGCCAGTTGCCGAAGTGGTTCCAGCCGTACGCCGAGATGGAGGCGAAGGCGGCCTTCATCTCCACGTACCAGTGCCAGTTGGTGCACGGCCTGCTCCAGACGCCGGAGTACGCGGCGGCGCTGCTGACCGTCGACGAGCCGGACAGGGTCGAGGAGCTGGTCGCGGCACGGATGGAACGGCAGCGCATCCTGGAGAAGAAGCAGCCGCCCGCGGTGTGGGTCATCTTCGACGAGTCCGTGCTGCTCCGGATGGTCGGTGACCACGAGGTCATGCACAGGCAGCTCGCTCGTCTGGTGAGCTACCGGGACAACCCCTGGGTGAACATTCAGGTGCTGCCGTTCTCCGTGGGCGCGCACACCGGAATGATGGGTTCCTTCACGCTCCTGCGCTTCGACGACGACCCGGACATCTACTACTCCGAGGGCTACGACCAGGGACACATGACCGCCAGCCCGGACATCATCAGGGAGCGTTCCGTCAAATACGCTCGCCTGCAGGCGGGGGCTCTCCCGGTGAAGGACTCCGCCGACCTGATCGCGCGCGTGATGGAGACGTTATGGAGACCGGGCGACGGACGATATGGCGCAAGTCCAGTTACAGCGGCACCAATGGCGGTGAGTGCGTGGAAGTCGCTGACCGCACCCCTCACATCGCGGTCCGTGACTCGAAGCACCCTGGCGGAGCCGTCCTGACCGTCTCCCGTCGCCGCTTCGAGGACTTCATCAACTCACTCTCCATGTAACTGAGTTACTCGCCAGTCTGTAACTCGGCTTACTGGCATGATTAATGCATGGTGAGACGGGACGACCCGGAAGTCATCGGGCGCAGGGTCCAGCAGTTGCGGCACGAACGTGGGCTCACCCAGCGGCAGTTGGCCGAGCCCGCCTACACACCCGCGTACATCTCCACCCTTGAGGCCGGCCGGGTCCGCCCCTCCGACGACGCGCTGCGCCACCTCGCGGACCGACTCGGCGTCGCCTACGACGAGCTGGCCACCGGCCGCCCCGCCCACCTCGCCACCGAGCTGCGCCTACGGCTGACCGGTGCCCAACGCACCCTGGCGACCGGGGAGTCGGAGGAGGCGGCAGAGCAGTACGCCGAACTGCTCGCGGAGGCGGAGTCGCACGGGCTGGTCGACGAGGAAGCCATCGCCCTGCTCGGACTCGGGGAGTGCGGCCTCGACACCGGCGATCTCACCGCCGCCCGCCTGCACTTCGAGCGCGCCGAGCAGCGCCTCGCCGACGAACCCCTCCCCGCCCGCGTCCCCGCCATCCGCGGCCGAGCCGTGGCGCACTACCTCACCGGCGAACTCCGCTACGCCGTATACCTGTTGGAGTCCACGCTCGACGAGCTGAACCGCGGCGGCCTGCACGACCCCGACGCCCTCCTGCTCCTCTACGCGAGCGCGATCGGGCCGTACATGGACATGGGCGCCCACGCGAGGGCGGCCCAGGCGGCGGAGCTGGCGCTCGCGCTCGCCCCGCAGGTCGCGGATCCGGCGCTGCTGGCGCGCATGCACCGTTCGGTGGCGCGCACGCTGATAGCGGAGGGCCGGGTGGCCGAGGCGGACGCGTCACTCGCGAAGGCCGCCGAGCTGTACCGCCAGCTCCAGTTCCGTACCGAACTCGCCAACTGCCACTGGATGCGCGGTTACGTCTACGCCCAGGACGGCGAACTGGAGCGTGCCGAGGTCGAGTTGAGGCAGGCGCTGGCCATGCTGACGGCGAAGCGGGCGGCGCTGTACAGCAGCCAGGTCGCCGTGGAGCTGGCCGACGTCCTGCACAAGCGGGGCAAGTCCGACGAGGCGGCCACCCTCCTCCACGACGTCCTCAGCGACCTCAGCTCCGAACGCGGCGCCCTGCACTCCGCCGCCGCCCACCGCCTCCTCGGCATCATCGCCGAGGACGCCCGCGACACGGACGCGGCCGAGGAACACTACGTCCGCGCCCTCAGCCTCCTGGAGCGGGCGGGCGCGGCCGGTGACCTCGCCGACCTGTGCCGGATGCTCGGCGACCTGCTCCGTCGTACCGGCCGGGTGGAAGCGGCACTCGACGCCTACCGCACGGGCCTCGGCCACCGTACGGCCCCCGGAACCACGACCCTCGGCCCGGCCCCCGCACAGCCTCCTCTTTGACAAATCGGGGATACCGCACAGCGCCGACGGTTACCGTGCCACGTACGAGTACGAGGCGTAATCGTGCGAAACGGGATGAGACAGGCGCGTGCAGAACGAACGGACCGTGGTCGACGGCCTGCGCCTGGCCGTACGCGCCATGGTCTACGCGGTACTCGGCGGCGCGGCACTGATCGCCATCGCCACGGTCGTGTCGGTCCTCGGCCCGATGCTGGCGATCGACCTCTACACCCCACCCGTGGCGGCCTGGTGGACGGTCTTCACGGCGGTAGCCGTCCAGGGCGTCCCCTTCCTGCTGCTGGGCACGGTGGTCTCGGCGGCGATCGGCGCGTTCGTCCCCGAGCGGGTGTTCACCCGGCTCCTCCCCCGCAACCAGGCACTGGCCGTCCCGATCGCGGGCGCGGCAGGAGTCGTACTCCCGGGTTGCGAGTGCGCGTCGGTACCGGTGGCGAGCAGCCTGATGCGGCGTGGGGTCGCCCCGGCCTCGGCCCTGGCCTTCCTGCTGTCCGCCCCGGCGATCAACCCGGTTGTCCTGGTGGCCACTTCGATCGCCTTCCCGGGCCAGCCGAAGATGGTGCTGGGCCGTCTGGTCGCGTCCCTGGCGACGGCGGTGGTGATGGGCTGGCTGTGGGCGCGCTTCGGCCGGGAGGAGTGGCTACGACTCCCAGGGCGCACCCGGCCCACCCACGCGACGGTGGGCGTGAAGGCGTTCGTCGCGGGTCTGCAGCACGACTTCCTCCATGCCGGCGGTTTCCTGGTGCTGGGCGCGGCAGCTGCGGCGACCTTCAACATCGCCGTACCGCGCTCGATCCTGGACATCTTCACGGGCTCGTCCTGGCTGTCACTGCTCCTGCTGGCCCTCCTGGCGGTGGTGCTGTGCGTATGCAGCGAGGCGGACGCGTTCGTCGCCGCCTCGCTGAGCGGCTTCTCACCGGCGGCGAAACTGGCGTTCATGGTGGTGGGCCCGATGGTCGACCTGAAGCTGATCGCACTGCAGGCGGGCACGTTCGGCCGTTCCTTCGCCCTCCGCTTCTCCTCGACGACCTGGCTGGTCGCCGTGACGAGCAGCACGCTGGTGGGTTGGTGGTTGCTGTGAGGAGCTACGGCTCGGCGGTCCTGCTCCTGCTGACGGGCGGGGCGGTGCTGCGGATCTCTCTCTTCAGCGACCTGTATCTGCGGTATGTGCAGGCGGCGTTGCGGCCGTATCTGGTGATCTCCGGTTCGCTGCTGATGCTGCTGGGGGTCGTGGCGGCTGTCAGAGGCATGCTCCACAGGGACCACGAGGAGACACACGAAGAACCTGAGGAACAGGAAGAGGAGGAAGAGGAAGCGCACTCCCACGGCGGCCCCCGCATCGCCTGGCTCCTCCCCCTCCCCGCCCTCGCGCTGCTCCTCTTCCCGCCCCCGGCGCTGGGCTCGTACAGCGCGGGGCGCGAGCAGGCGCAGTTGGCGGCACAGGGCGTGGGCACCTTCCCCGCGCTGCCCGCCGCCAAGGTGCTGGACATCTCGGTAGCCCAGTACAGCTCACGGGCGATCTACGACACCGGCCACTCCCTCAAGGGCCGCACGGTCCGTATGACGGGCTTCGTCACCCACGGCTCGAACGGCACCTGGTACGTCACCCGCCTCGTCGTCACCTGCTGCGCCGCCGACGCGACGACCAGCAAGGTCGAGATCAGAGGCACCGAGTCCGACGACGCCCCCCAGACCGACACCTGGGTCACCGTCACCGGCACCTGGCTACCCAAGGGCAGACTCGGCACGGACGGAGCATGGCCCCCACTCCTCGACGCGACCACCGTCACCCAGGTGAAGCAGCCGGCGGATCCGTACGAGAAGCGTTGAGGCTGTTCCGGAGATACGGGTGATTCCGGAGCGTTAAGGTGCTGGTGATGCGCAGGGTGTGGGGCGCGTCACACATCGCTACGAAACAGGGGTCGCGGGGGGAAGCTCGCGCGGCCGTGCATCTGGGGGGCCTCATGCACGAGATGGTCAAGGGTGGGAACGTCGGTCTGGCGTCGCTGAGCGAGGACATCGGCTCGGTGCTGATGAGCCTGAGCTGGGGAAGTCCGACGGGAGAGGGCGACGCGGACGTCTCCGTACTGCTGCTGACCGGGGACGGAAAGGTACGCAGCGACGGGGACTTCTATTTCTACAACAACCCCGTCGCCGCCGACGGAAGTGTGCAACTGCTCGGAAAGGCACCGACGGCGGACGGCAGCGAGGACCGGATCACGTTCGACCTGACCGCGATCCCGGCCGGCGTCGAACAGATCGTGGTGGCCGCGAGCCGCTACGAGAGCGCCCGTTTCTCCGAACTCCAGGACCTGCGGCTGACGTTGGCCGACGGTTCCGGCGAGAGCCTGCTGCGCTTCTCGATCGACGATCCCGGCGAGGTCAGCGCGCTGCTCTTCGGCGAGTTCTACCGGCGGGGCGGCGACTGGAAGTTCCGGGCGATCGGGCAGGGCTACGAGTCCGGACTGGCCGGTGTGGCAACGGACTTCGGCGTCGACATCGACGACGACGCGGACGTGGATGTGGAGGCTGCGCCTGATGCGGAGTCCGAGGCCGAATCCGGATCCGAGGTCGCGACCGAAGTCCGTACGACGGAAGCCGTCGCCGCGATTCCCGCGCAGCCGCCGAGTCCCGCGGTCGAGTCGGTTCCCGGGGGCCCCGAGGCCACTGCCCCGACCCGTCCCGCCCGTCCCCGTACCGCCAAGAAGAAGGTCACCCTGCCGAAGGTGGCCAAGAAGTCCCTCGCCGAGAACGACTCCTGGCGGGGGGCCCGGCTCTTCCCGGCCTCCGCGCTCAAGAGCGATCACGAGCGGGAGACCCGGGCGACCTCAGTACTGCTGTCGGTGATGGCTCAAGTGCCCGAGTTCGGACGGCGGTTGACGGCGGCTTTCGGCGCCCCGGTCGGCCGGATGGAGACGTTCACCGAGGTCACGCTGCCCAACGGAGAGTCCCCTCGGCGGCCCGACGGGGTGATCCGGGTCGAGCGGGCGGGCAAGCTGTGGACCGCGCTCGTCGAGACGAAGACGAACGGTAACCCCCTCAAGCCGGACCAGGTGCAGGCCTACGCGGACATAGCGGCCCGGCGCGGATATGAGGCCGTCATCACGCTCTCCAACGATGTCGAGCTGGAGGGCAGTCCCCTGGTGGAGGTCAAGCTCGACGGGCGGCGCAAGAACAAGGTGGCGCTCTGGCATCTGTCCTGGGCCGAAGTCGCCCACCAGGCACAGATGTTGATCCGGCACGAGGGCGTCGGGAACGCGGCGCACGCCTGGCTGCTCCAGGAACTGCTCCACTACCTCCAGCACGAGAACTCCGGCTGTCACGGCTTCCAGAACATGGGCCGCTCCTGGGTCCCGGTGCGCAACGCGATCGACGCCGAGACCCTGTGCCAGGGCGACCCGCGCGCGGTGGAGGTCGTAGAAAGCTGGGAACGGCTGGTGCGGCAGGTGTGCCTGCGGCTGGGCGGCGAACTCGGTGAGAAGGTGCTGCCCGTGCAGCGCGCCAAGCGCGGCACCGATCCGGCCTCCCGCCGCGCCGCCCTCGCCGACCGGCTCTGCGCCGAAGGCAGACTCGACGCCGAACTCCGTATCGAGGGCACGCCCGGTGTGCTGGCCCTCTGCGCGGACCTGCGCACCGGCAAGCTGCGGACGTCGATCGAGATCGCGGCCCCCGACCAGGGCTATCCCCTCAGCTGGGCCAAGCGGCTGGTCCGCAGGCTCGCCGAGGCACCGGCCGATCTCCACGTCGAGGCCGTGCTGGAGGGGCAGGCGGGCGGTCCGCGCGGCACGCTGGAACGTCTGCGACCCGAACCGGCCGACATCCTCCCCAAGAACGGCGCCCAGATCACCGGCTTCCGCCTGTCCCTCTTCAGAGGAATGGGCAACACCCGGGGCACCGCCGAATCGGGCTTCATCCGCAGCGTCGACGAGTCCGTGGACCGGTTTCACGCCCATGTGGTGGTCCACCTGGACGGCGGCCGTTCGACGCGTTCGCGGCGGCCCGTCGAGGCCTGAGGCGCCAGGCGCGAGGCGTCGGACGCCAGGTGCCAGGGAACCGAGCGCTGGTCGGGTGCGGCCGACTGTCAGATCTGCACCCGCCCCTGCCGCTGCACATCCGTCAGCCGTTGCGCCCCGATCTCCAGTGCCCGGCTCGTCGCGTCCGGGGGTACGTTCGCCGGCCCCCCGGCCGTGAGGGTGATGGTGTCGTCGCCGATGCGGACGGCGGCGGTGTCCAGGGTGAGGGTGGACTGGTCGCCCTCCGGGGTGGTGCCGGTGAGGGTGAGGTGGAGGCCCTCGCGGGCGTCGCCGACGTTCGGGAGGGTGGCCTCCGTGACCGTCACGGTCTGCGGGCCGGAGCGGGTGGTCGTCGCCGTGAACTGGGCGCATTTCTGCGGGAGCGTCTTCAGCCAGGCCAGGGTGCGGTTCACGTCGGCGGACCGGAACGCGGCCACCTGGTAGTGGAGTTGGGCCTCGTCGTCGGTGTCGTCGAGGCCGATCACCGCCTGGGCGGTGGCGGGGGTGCCGAGGAGTTCGTCGGCGTAGAGCGCGTCCAGGAGCCGTTGGCAGTCGGGGTCGGCGGTCTTCGCCTTGAGGAGGCTGTCGCGCCAGGTCGCCGTGCCCTGGGTCGGGGTCCAGGGGGCGCCCAGGTCCAGGTCCGTGATCAGCGCGGTCTGCGCCTGCGCCTGGGTGAGGACGGGGGCCGCGGCGGGGGACGCGTGCGCCGCGGGGGTTCGTACGACCGAGGGGGAGGGCGCGCTCGTCACCTTGTGCAGGGCGGCCTCGTTCGCGCAGCCCGCGGCCGTCAGCAGGGTGCCCGCCGACAGTGCCGAGGCGAGGAGGAGGACACGGGCCGGGGAACGGGTCATCGAGGGTCCCTCCTGGGGCGGACGCGTGACGCGGATGTCGGAGCGTGCTCCCACGGCACCATCGCCCGCGCCCGCCCACCAGCGCTCCGGGCCGTCCGGGTGAGAAACCGGATCACCCTCACCGGATCGCCCCATCGGAAAACCAATACCGGGCATTCGGTTCCTCATTGGCCGCCCGTCCGCACCCCGCCTACTGTCGGAGTCAGTTCACCGACCACCGCCCTGGAGACCCCCATGTCGAAGATCCTCTTCGTGCTGACCGGCGCCGACCACCTCACCCTGGCCGACGGGACCCTGCACCCCACCGGCTACTGGGCCGAGGAGGCCGTCACCCCGTTCGAAGCCTTCAAGGCGGCCGGTCACGAGGTCGTCGTCGCCACGCCCGGCGGTGTCGTACCGCCCGTGGACCGGGGCAGCCTCGCCCCCGACTACAACGGCGGCCAGGAGAACGCCGACCGGGTCGCGGGCGTGCTCGCGTCGAGCGCCGAGTTCCAGCACCCGGTCAAGCTCACCGAGGTCGACCTCGCCGACTACGCCGCCGTCTACTACCCCGGCGGCCACGGCCCGATGGAGGACCTCGCCGTCGACGCCGACTCCGGCCGGCTCCTCACCCTGGCCCTCGCCTCCGGCAAGCCGCTCGGCGTGGTCTGCCACGGCCCGGCCGCGCTTCTCCCGGCCACCAAGGAGGACGGTACGAACGCCTTCGCCGGGCGGCGGCTCACCGGGTTCACCAACGCCGAGGAGACCCAGGGCGGCCTCGCCGACAAGGTGAAGTGGCTGCTCCAGGACCGGCTGGTGGAGCTCGGCGCCGACTTCCAGGAGAGCGAGCCGTGGGCCCCGTACGTCGTGGTCGACGGCAACCTCGTCACCGGCCAGAACCCGGCGTCCTCCGCACCGGTCGCGGACGAGCTGCTGAAGAAGCTCGCCTGAGCAATTCCGTCGCGGTGGCCGTCGTACGACTGCTACGGTCCGCCGCATGAAGCGCGCCAAGCCGTTCGTGTCCGCCATGACGACGACGCCGGAGAGTGTCCCGGCGCGCTGACTGCTGACCCAAGCCGAAGCCCCGGGGCTTCGACGCGTGGTGCTCGCCTCTCGGTCTCTTCTTTCGCGAGGAGTTCACCATGTACGACCACCGACGTCTCGGCCGAGAGCTCGGCCTCTTCGACACCGACCCCCTGATGGGTGCGGGACTGCCGTACTGGCTGCCGGACGGTGCCGTCGTCCGGCATCAACTGGAGGAGTACGTAAGGGGGTTGGAGTGCGCTGCCGGGTATCGGCACGTGTACTCGCCCGTTCTCGGCAAGCGTGAGCTGTACGAGATCTCCGGGCACTGGTCGCACTACAGCGACGACATGTTCCCGCCGATGCGACTGGGCGCGGAGGAGGTCGTCCTGCGCCCCAGCCTCTGTCCCCATCACGCCCTCATCTACCGTTCCCGCTCCCACAGCTACCGCGAACTGCCGCTCCGGATCGCCGAGTTGGGCGGCATGTACCGCTCCGAACTCTCCGGCGTGCTGGGCGGACTGACCCGGGTCCGTGCCATCCAGCTCAACGACGCGCACATCTTCTGCACCCTCGACCAGGCCGTCGAGGAGGCCCGCGCAGCCCTCGCACTCATCGCCCGCGCCTACGCCGACCTCGGCATCCGCGCCTCCCGCTACCGGCTCTCACTGCCGGGGGACGGCGGCAAGTACGTTGCGGATCCGGCCCTTTGGCGCCGGGCGACCGAGTTGTTGCGCGCGGTCCTCGACGGCTCGGGCATCGCCTACGAGTCCGCCGAGGGCGAGGCCGCCTTCTACGGTCCGAAGATCGACGTCCAGATCGAGGACGCGGCCGGCCGCGAGGCCACCCTCTCCACCGTCCAGATCGACTTCCACCAGCCCGAACGCTTCGACCTGCACTACATCGGCGCCGACGGCGCGAAACACCGGCCGGTCATGGTGCACCGCAGTGTCATCGGGAGCGTGGAGCGGGCGGTGGCGCATCTGGTGGAGCAGCACGGCGGGGCGTTCCCGGCGTGGCTGGCGCCGGTGCAGCTGGTGGTCCTCCCGGTGTCGGAGGCGCAGGAGGCGCAGGCCTACGACCTCGTCGAGCGGGCCCTCGCCCACGGGCTGCGCGCCGAGGTCGCCGTCGAGGGCAGCCTCGGTGCCCGTATCCGGGCGGCGCGACTGGTCCCGTACCAGGCGGTGATCGGCGAACGGGAGGCCGACGCGGGCCTGGTCGCCGTACGGCTGCGGGACGGCCGCCGGGTCGAACCGCTGCCCGCCGCCGAACTGCTGCACCACGTCGCCGCCCGGGTCGGGGCGCGCGGCGCCGAACTGTGGGCGGATGCGTAAGGTCGCAACCGAACAGCACCGTTGAGTCGAGAGGACCCTGCCGTGACCGGTCAGCCCATCCCCGTGATCATCGACTGCGACACGGGGGTCGACGACGCCCTGGCGCTGCTGTTCGCCGTCCGGCACCCGGGACTCGACCTGCGCGCGGTGACCTGTGTGGCCGGGAACACGGACGTGGACCAGGTCGTACGGAACACCCTGATCGTCCTGGACCACGCCGGTGCCGGTGACATCCCGGTCGCGCGCGGTGCGGCCCGCCCGCTGATCGAGCCGGCGCGGTCGGCCGCGCACGTCCACGGGCAGGACGGCATGGGCGACATGGGCCTGCCCGCGTCGGCGCGCAGGCCCGCCGACGTGGACGCGGTGACGCTGCTGCGCCGCGAGATCCTGGCGTCTCCGCGCCCGGTCACCCTGATCCCCACCGCGCCGCTGACGAACATCGCGCTGTTGCTGCGGACGTTCCCGGAGGTCACCCGCAACATCGAGCGGATCGTGTTCATGGGCGGCGCGGTGGCGGTCGGGAACGCCACCCCCGTCGCGGAGTTCAACGTGTGGCACGACCCGGAGGCGGCGGCGATCCTGCTCACCGCCGGGGTGCCGATCACGATGTACGGCCTGGACGTGTTCGAACGGGTCCAGGTCCCGGCCGCGGATGTCCAGCGCCTGCGGGAGAGCACGGAGCCGCGGCTGAGGCTGGCGGGCGATCTGCTGGCCCACCGCGACCCGGCCGCCTCCGGGGACCCCACCCCCACCGGCGGACTCGGCGACGCGGGCGCGGTCTGCGCGGTCGCCGACCCGGCCGGCCTCACCACCCGCCTCCTGCCGGTGGAGGTCTCCCTCGCCCCCGGCCCGTCCCGCGGCCAGACCGTCGTCGATCGCCGTTCCCGCCACGGCGAGTCCGAGATCCACGACGGGGCACGCGAACAGGCCCTGGTGGACGTGGGGTTGGACGTGGATGTGGACCGGTACGTGAAGCTGTGGCTGGAGACGGTGGAGGGCTAGACCGAGACAAGTCCCGGCCCAGCCCCGCACGTTCGAACGTTACGAGTGCGAAGCCCGCCGGCGGCGCGTCGCCACCACGATCGCCGCGCCGCCCGCCAGCAGTGCCGCCGCGCCGCCGACGATCGGACCGGTGTTGCTGCCGCCACCGGTCTCGGCGAGGTCGCCGCCGCCACCGTTGGGCGAGGGTGCCGCCGGGGCGCTGCTCGAACCGGAGGCGACCGGGGTCGGGTTGGACGGCGAGGCCGGGGTCGACTCGGAGGCGCTCGGGGTCGGGGTCGGGGAGTCGGAGGCGGGCGGGGTGGACTCGGGGGCCGACGGGGGGACCGAGGCCGGGGCCGAGGGGGACGGGGGCTGGGACTCGGTGGTCGTGCAGTCCTTGGTGCCGCCGTTCCAGGCCGCGATCAGCTTGTCCTTGATGACCGTGTGGTCGGGGCCCTTGGGCAGGTCGCCGTGGACGAAGCCGTCGCCGGCGGCGGGGTTGCCGTCGAACTTGACGGCGCCGCGGTAGAGGTCGATCTGCGCGAAGCAGCCCTCGTCCGGCACCGCGATGTCGAGCGAGTCGGTCTGGCCCTTCTTCACGGTGACCGTGTCGAAGTCGACGAAGACCTGCTGGCCGGAGGTGGCGAACGTCGGGCCGTGCGCGATGTACGAGGCGAGCGAGGCGGTGCAGGTCGAGGCGTCGCCCGCGGTGCGGACCTTGATGTGGACCTTGCCGTCGTCGGTGGGCTTCAGGTTCTGGTCGTCGACCTTGACGGAGGGGAAGAAGCTGGTGCCGTCCAGCGAGAACTGGCAGCCCTCGGTCTCGGTGACCGTGCCGGCGCCCGAACCGGGCCGGTAGTGGCCGCCCGACTCCCAGCCGTCACCGCCGTCGCCGTGCCCCCCGGTGGCCCAGGCACCGGACGCGGCGGCTACGGAGGCCGCGGCGAGGGCGAGGGAGGCGGCGCCCGTCCCCAACAGGCGGCGCACGGTGACACGACTGGCTATGGACATACTGATCCCATCTGGCGTGTACAGGGTGTGGAGGAGCGCGGAAGCGCAGCAACGAAGGAACACCGGGCCCACTGGTCACATGCGCCACAGCGTGTGCACATCGTGGGTCCACCGGAAGAAGACTGTCAACTCGCCTCGGTGTAGAGGGAATTCATAAGGAGACCACGTGACCGACCTGTCCTCCCATGACCCGAACTGGTGGCGTCAGGCCGTTGTGTACCAGGTCTATCCGCGCAGTTTCGCCGACGCGGACGGTGACGGACTCGGGGATCTGCGGGGCATCACCGAGCGGCTCACCCATCTGGCCGCCCTGGGCGTCGACGCCCTCTGGCTCAGCCCCTTCTACCCCTCCGAACTCGCCGACGGCGGCTACGACGTCGCCGACTACCGCGATGTCGACCCGCGCCTCGGCACCCTCGACGACTTCGACGCGATGGTCGCCGAAGCGCACCGGCTGGGCCTGAAGGTCATGGTCGACATCGTGCCCAACCACACCTCGCACCTGCACAGTTGGTTCCAGGAGGCGCTGGCCGCCGGTCCCGGTTCGCCAGCCCGCGACCGCTATGTCTTCCGGGCCGGACGCGGCGACGGCGGCCAACTCCCGCCCACCGACTGGCCGTCCGTCTTCGGCGGCAGCGCATGGAAGCAACTCCCCGACGGACAGTGGTACTTGCACCTCTTCACACCCGAACAGCCCGACCTGAACTGGGCCAACGAGGAGGTGCGGGCCGACTTCCGCACCACGCTCCGCTTCTGGTCCGACCGGGGCGTCGACGGCTTCCGCGTCGACGTGGCCCACGCACTGGTGAAGGACCTCGGCGAGCCGTTGCGCGACATCGGCCCCCTCGCGGCGAACTCCGAGGCGGTCCTGGACTCCCTCCCGCCCGGCACCCACCCCTACTACGACCGCGACGAGGTCCACGAGATCTACCGCGACTGGCGCCGCAGCGTCTTCGACACCTACACCCCGCCGCGCATGGCGGTCGCCGAGGCCTGGGTACCGGCCGCCCGCCGCGCCCTCTACGCCCGCCCCGACGAACTCGGCCAGGCCTTCAACTTCGAGTACCTGGAGGCCGGTTGGGACGCGGACGAACTGCGCGAGGTGATCACCGGCTCGCTCGCCACGGCCCACGCGGCAGGCGCCTCCGCCACCTGGGTGCTGTCCAACCACGACGTCGTACGCCATGCCTCGCGCCTGATGCTCCCCCCGGGCACCGACCCGAACACCTGGCTCCTCTCCGACGGCCGCACCCCGCCCGTCGACCCGGCGGCCGGCCTGCGCAGGGCCCGCGCCGCGACGCTGCTGATGCTGGCGCTGCCCGGTTCGTCGTACGTCTACCAGGGCGAGGAACTCGGACTGCCCGAGGTCGCCGACCTGCCCGTGGAGGTCCTCCAGGACCCGATCTGGGAACAACAGGGCCACACCCACAAGGGCCGCGACGGCTGCCGGGTACCCCTGCCATGGACCACGACCGGTCCGTCGTACGGCTTCGGGTCCGGCCCCGCGTGGCTGCCGCAGCCGGCGAGCTTCGCGTCGTACGCCGTCGAGGCACAGGACGGGAGGGAGGGCTCGACCCTGGAGCTCTACCGCGCCGCGCTGCGGCTGCGCCGCAAGCTGCTCGACGGGGAGGCGCTGGCCTGGGCCGTCGACAGCCCGCCCGGGGTGCTGCACTTCACGCGTTCCGAGGGCTGGCGGTGTGTCACCAACCTGTCGGCGCAGCCGGTCGCCCTGCCGCCGGGGGAGGTGCTGCTGAGCAGCGAACCGGCGGCGGGCGAGGGGCAGTTGGGGCAGTTGGGATTGCTGCCACCGGACACGACCGTGTGGCTGGGGGCGTAGCGCGCTCTGTGGCTGTGGCGCACTCACCCCACGGTCGGGGTCTGGCTCGGGTTGGCCGCGTTCTGGCTCGGTGACTCGCCCGGCAGGACCGGCGGCTGGGTGGTGCTGTTCACCGGCGGGGTGAGGACGACCTCCGGCTGGCCCGCGGCGGGGGGCGGCGGGGTCAGGTCCGTGGCGGGCAGCTTCGGCGGGGTCGTCTCCTGGAAGAGGACCTGGCTGAAGTTGACCAGGCCGGTCTCCTCCATCACCGTGATGTGGTCCAGGACCGTGGCGTTGGCCTGGTTGGCGAGGATCCGCACGAGGGTGTTCTCGGTCGTCGAGCGGATCTTCGCGATGGTGTTGAAGATCGAACCGTGCGTCACGCGCAGGATGTTGGCGAAGTCCGTGTCGAACTGCTTGCCGCTGTCCCCGTTCAGCGTGTTGATGAAGCCCTGCTGCTGCGGGCTGGGCTGGTTCGGGATCGTGATGTTGAGCATGGGCGCGATCTTGCGGACGGTGGAGTCCAGCGCCGCGTGCCCGTCGATCAGGTGCTTGCTCGCGGTGATGACCGCCGGGCTCGCCCCCTTCTTCAGGCCGATCTGGCCGACGGGGTACTCCCACAGCCCTGCCGCGCGGACCTTGACCACGAAGTCCCGGTCGGCCTCGGTCAACGGCCCCCACTGCGTGTTGGCGATCACACGTGTGGGCGCACTGGAGACCGTGTTGACGCCCAGCATTGCCGGATAGGCGAGGGCGACGAGAGTCAGGCTGAGGGCACCGCCCACCACCATGGTTCCCGTCGCGTTCCGCGAAAAGCGCACCGTACCTCCTGTGTCGTGGACCGCCCGTCGGCGGTACGGACAGTGGTGAGTACGGATCGGGGAAGCGTTCGAAGTCTTTGGTTTTGGTAAAGCCCGAGTGGGGCGCGTCACAAGTGGCGGGTGATGCCTCCGGTTCGGCGCCCCGGCTTTTTTGCGGGGGGCTAGTTGAACTGGCCGGGCTGGTAGTCGCCGGCCGGCATCGTGAGCATGACGTTCATGCGGTTGAAGCTGTTGATGAGGGCGATCAGGGAGACGAGGGCCATGAGCTGCTCGTCGTCGTAGTGCTTCGCGGCGTTCCCCCACACCTCGTCGCTCACCCCGCCGGCCGTGTCCGCGATCCGGGTGCCCTCCTCCGCGAGTTCGAGCGCGGCGCGCTCCGCGTCGGTGAACACGGTGGCCTCGCGCCACACCGCGACGAGGTTCAGCCGTACCGAGGTCTCGCCGGCGGCTGCGGCGTCCTTGGTGTGCATGTCGGTGCAGAACCCGCACCCGTTGATCTGACTCGCCCGGATCTTCACCAGCTCCTGCGTGGCGGCGGGCAGCGGTGAGTCGTCGATGACCTTGCCCGCGGCGATGAAGTGCTTCAGGGCCTTGCCGGCGATCGGGCTGGTGAAGGCGTTGAGTCGGGCACCCATGGTGGGCTCCTCTGCGTTTCGTTGCCGTTGCTTGCACAGGACTGACGAAACGGGCGGCGCGAATGTGACACGTACAGGGGGCGGCGAGCGAAAAGCGGTGGAGCGGCGCCGCTGTCCGCCTCTACCGTGCTGCCCGACCGAGTCGTCTGGGCAAGGACGTGCCGTTGTACACCGTGTGAGACCTCCCGAGTGCTGAATCGTCGCGCGTCGCGCAGGTGCGCCGCGCTCCTTTTTGCTGCGGACTTCTCACTGGAAACGGTGTACTTCTGTGCTCGAAAACTGGGTGGTCATGCCCACCTGCCTGCCGCTTGTCCGCCGTCGCTGTCATGCGTGCGGGGCCGGACACTTCGAGGCAAGCGGCAAGTTCCGCGTCAACGCCCACCACAAGCTGCTCGATGTCTGGCTCCTGGTGCTCTGTACGGGATGCGGGGACACGGCGAAACTCACGGTCCTGGAACGGGCGAACGTACGCTCCGTACGACCCGATCTCCTGGACCGCCTGCACGCCAACGACCCGGCCCTGACAGCGGAGTTGCTCCAGGACCCGGTCGTGCGGCGCCGTAACCGCATCGCTCTCGACTGGTCCGGAGCGTGGCGTCTCGACACCGGCGGCGGATCGGAGCACCTGGACCGCGAGGTGATCGACATAGCGGTCCGCTTCGCGGCACGGATCCCGGTCCGGCCGGTACGGCTGATCGCGGAGGGCTGCGCCTTGCCACGGGCCGAGGTCGAGAGCCTGATCAGGGAGGGGAGGCTGGTCTCGGCGGCTCGCCTGAACACGAGGCTCTCGGACAACTTCACCTTCACCCTCAAGAACTGACGCTCCGGCCCTCCGGCGCTCGTAGGACCTGCCTGACGGGTCCTACAGGCGTGGGTCAACGTCCCCCCGTTGACGGAATGTTGACCGGTGTATGGCACAGCGTTGGCGAACCCCCGCTATACGTTCGGCCCCATGCCACCACTCCCCCCACACCCCCAGCGGGCCCGTCAGGTGCCCCTCCCCGTGCTGCCCTATCGCAAGCCCACCAAGGGCCGTGACTACTGGGTGCTGAATGACGTCCTTCCGGATGCCGACGCCGTACGGGAGCGGTGTCTCGCGAAGGACGACTGGGTGAAGGGGTATCCGTACACCTCGGAGACCTGGCCGGGGCTGCGCACCATGCCGGGGTTGGAGCCCTCCGAACTGGGGCGGATCGAGCGGCTGGTCAAACAGGCCACCGGGGCAAAGGAGTTGTGGGTGCAGAAGGCGCCCGGCGGCGGGACGCTCAACCACAACTGCATCCAGGTCGTGGGGGAGGGCGAGAGCGAACCCCGGCCCCACACCGACTCGCGGTCGCTGTGCCGGTACGCCGCCGTGCTGTACCTCAATCCCTCCGTGCCGAAGGACTGCGGCACCAGTTTCTACCGGCAGCATCTGCCTGGTGGGCGGCTCGGCGGCAACGTCGTGCAGGCTCCGCACAACAACCTCGTCGAGGCTCTGGGCACGCGGTTCGTGGCGCCGGACGCCTTCGAGGAGGACGTGCGCGTGCCGCACAAGTACAACAGCCTGCTGCTCTACCACGCCAACCTCGTGCACAGCGCGACCGGTTACTACGGCAGCACCCTGGAGGAGAAGCGCATGACCGCCGTCTTCTTCTGGATGGCTTGAGCAGGGCAAACGCCCGCACGGCACCCTCTCTCCAAAAGTGTGTCACTTCTGCCAGAGGTGTCACGCTTTTTTTGGACCCCATGAGTCGCCGCTTCCCCGGGCCGTCCCTCAAGTGAGGGTCCCTTGCCCTACGCCCGCACGCCGGCGTCACCCGAACGGCGTGGCACTGCTCGCGGAAGCGGGCCGTCGGGGATGCGCTGGCAGGCACAGCCGCGGCGGAGGAGGCAGGGGTGACGGAACTCGACCGACTGCGGGCGCGGGTGGCCGCCCTGGAGGCGGAGCGGGCGCGCGGGCCTCGGCACCGGGTGCGTTCGCTGGTCGCCGTCCTGCTGGTCGTCGTCGGGTGTGTGCTCGCTCCGCTCGGGGTCGTGGCCGCGTGGACGGCGGACACGGTGGGTGACACGGACCGCTATGTGCGGACGGTGGCGCCCCTCGCCTCCCACCCGGACATCCAGGACGCCGTCGCGGACCGGGTGACGACGGCGGTCATGGGGCATCTCGACCTCACCACGCTGCTGTCCGGCGCGGCCCCGGCCGAACGCCCGCTGCTGGAGAAGGCGTTGGGGTCGCTCGGCGGTTCCCTGGAGGACGCGGTCCGCGCCTTCGTCCACGACAAGGCGCGGGCCGTCGCCGCCTCCGACGTCTTCGCCAGGATCTGGAAGGACGCGAACCGGCGTGTCCACAGCACTGTGGACAAAACCCTGACCGGCAGCGGCGGCGGTGCCGTACGGCTCGACGACGGCGCGGTGACGCTCGACGTCGGTCCGGTCGTCGACCAGGTGAAACAGCGGCTGGTCGACGACGGGATGACGGTCGCCGGGAAGATCCCCGAGATCCACACGTCGATCACGCTCGTCGAGAACGACGACCTCGACAAGTTCAAGACGTACTTCCGGCTGCTCCAACTGGCGGGCACCTGGCTGCCGTTGGTGGCCGTGGTCCTGGTCGCGGCCGGTGTACTGACGGCGAGGCGGCGGCGCAGGGCGCTGGTCACCGGCGCGCTGGGCGTGGCCGCCGCGACTGCTCTCCTCGGCATCGCGCTGCGGATCGCCCGCGCGCTGTATCTGGACGCGCTCCCGGGCGGGGTGTCGCAGCCCGCCGCCGCGGCGGTGTACGACGCGCTGACCCGGTTCCTGAGCACGACGGTGCGGATGGTCGTGGTGGTGGGGGTGGTGGTCGCGCTCGGTGCCTGGCTGACGGGGCCGGGTCGGTGGGCGGGTCTCGTACGGCGGCTGTGGACGTCCGGGATCGGGGCGGTGCGGGCCACGGCCGACGGGGCGGGACTGCGTACGGGGCCGGTGGGGCCGTTCGTCCGCCGGTACCGATCGTGGATCGACCGGCTTCTGATGGGCGCGGCCCTGCTGGCCTACCTGCTCTGGTCGTACCCGACGGGGTGGGCGGTGGTGGGGCTGGCGCTCGCGCTGCTGTTCGCGCTGGCGGTGGTGGAGTTCCTGGCGGCGGACGAAGACCCGGGGCCGAGGCCGGGGCTCACCCGGACGGCGTAATCCCCCTGGTGGAGGACCCGCCTCGGCCGGATGGTCGAAGCACCACACACCACACCACAGAGAGGTGGGGCACCGCCATGACGCAGCAGCCGCACTCGACACAGCAGCCGCACTCGACGTCCACCGGCGGCGAGGAGAAGCCCCCGGTCTGGAACGACGCCGGCCGGCACACCGGTCAGGCCCCCGGCACCCGCGGCTACGGCCCGCCCCCCTCCGGCGCCGGCCTCGCGGTCGGCGGTGCCGTCTTCGCCGGTGTCCTGATGCTGATGAACGGCGTGATCGCCATCCTCCAGGGCATCTCCGCACTCGCCAAGGACGACGTCTACACCCGCGTCGGCGACTACGTGTACAGCATCAACCTCACCGGCTGGGGCGTGATCCTCCTGTGTCTGGGCGCCGTGGGCGCGGTCACCGGCTGGGGCATCCTCAGGGGCATGAGCTGGGCCCGCGTCTGCGGCATCGTCCTCGCGAGCCTCAGCGCGATCCTCCAGTTCATGTTCCTCCCGTACGCCCCGATCTGGTCGGTCATCATGATCGCGGTCGATGTGTTCGTCATCTGGGCACTGGCGGTCTACGACCCGAAGACCTCCGGGGCGCCCCAGTAAGCACGAACAGCGGAACCGGCGGCGGGCGCGTCAGACGGGTCAGATGTGTCAGACGTGTCCGATGCCGCCCCCGCCGAAGGAACCGCTCCTTCCCGGCACCCAGCGCTGCCGGCTCTGGTCCTTTCCCGTTCTGCTTCCGGAGTGATGGAGCTGGTACGGCATCAGCCGTTCCTTCTCCTCCGAGGCGACGGGCATCTCGTCTGGTTCCCGCATCTCGCGCATCTCGTGGACGGCGCCGGTGGCGGGGAGGTGGGGCTGCTCCTCGGGGAGCGGCCGCGGAAGTTCCTGGTCCCGGACCTTCATACCGAAATGTATGGCCCAGACCAGCGCGCCTGCGATCAGCAGGCCACCGAGAAAGGCTGCGGTCACGTCGAGGGTGTTGTGCGACGACGCGGCCAGCAGTTCGTACGCTGCCGTGCTCATACTCCGAGTATCACTCTTCGGGAGTGAATGTGGCGATCCGCGTGAGATAAGCGGTGACCTCGGCGGGGTCCCGGGTGAGCAGCGCCAAGTGGTTGTCGGGGCGGACCAGCACCAGGGCCGGATCCGTGACGCCGTATGCCCGCCGCGCATGCCCCTCGTGGTCGAGCAGGTCGGCCACCGGGCCCGAGGCCACCGCGCCCGAAGTGCCGCCGTCCACCGTGAACCCCTGCAGCAGGCCGTCGTGCTCGACCGCCAACTTGCCCACGGTGTCCGCGAGTTCGGCACCGAAGCCGAGCAGCGTGAACCGCGGGTCGGCGTACACCTGGAAGAGCCGGACCGGGCGACCCGAAGCGTCGAGGCAGGGCGCGTCGGGCGCGCGGTCGCCCGGGCGCAGGACGGCAGCGTCGCCCGGAGTGCGGCCCTCCCCGACCCCGACGCCGATGACTCCACCCCGCTCACCAGACGCCTGGCCGCCACGCACCTGATCGTCGTACAGCAGGAACTCGGCATGGAGAACTGGCGGACGATGGCCGCGGGCCGCACCGCCGACGAGGCCTACGACGATGCCGTCGCCGAGGCGGAGCGTGCGTACGGCCAGCTCATGACAGGCCTGGACGCGGTGTTCCCGGCCGGGGCGGAAGGCCCCTGAGGGTGTAGTGGGCTACACCCCGCATTCGGCACCCTGCTCTCCCGCGCCGGCCGCAACCCGGTGCCAGCCTGGTGAGCATGGGTACGACAGTGCGGCAGGCGACGCGGGCGACGGTTCAACTGGCCAGAGGTGTGGCCATGACCCTCGGGACGTATCTCTTCGTCACCGCGCTGCTGATCGCGACCATGGGGACGCTGTTCGTCGTCGGTGCCTGGATGCTCCCGGAGGCGGTGCTGCTGGTGCGCCGGATCGCGGGCGCCAGGCGGCGGCAGGTCGCCGGATGGAGCGGGCGGGAGATCGCGGAGGCGTACCGGCCGCTGGACGGAAGGCCGTTGCGGGAGCGGTTCGTCGTGGCGGTGCGTGATCCCGGTACGTTCCGGGACCTGCGGTGGATGCTCGCCCAGTACGCCTACGGGCTGCTCGGCCTGCTCGCCGTCCCGCTGTGGATCGTAGGGCTGCCCGTCGACGGTGTGTGGTGCGGGCTGTTGCGCCGCCGGGCGCTGGTCCTGCCGTTGATCGGGCGGCTTGCGGACCTCGACGCGCGCTGGTCGACGGCCCTGCTGAAGCCGTCCCCGAAGGCGCTGCTCACCGAGCGCGTCGAGGAACTCGCCGAGACCCGGGCCGGAGTGATCGCCGCGCACGAGGCCGAACTACGGCGTATCGAGCGGGACTTGCACGACGGGACACAGGCCCGGCTGGTGGCGCTGTCGATGCGGATCGGACTGGCGAAGCGAGCCTACGACCGGGACGGCGGCGGTGATCCGGAGGCCGCCCGGCGGCTGCTCGCGCAGGCGCAGGACCAGGCGGAGGAGGCGCTGACGGAGTTGCGGCACGTCGTGCGCGGTATCCACCCGCCGATCCTCACCGACCGCGGGCTCGCCGGTGCCGTACAGGCGCTCGCCGCCGGCAGTGGGCTTCAAGTTGCCCTGGATGTAGAGGAGTTGGCGACCGGTTCGCGTGCCCCGGCCGCGGTCGAGGCCGCCGCGTACTTCCTGGTCGCCGAGGCGCTCACCAACGCGGCCAAGCACAGCGGCTCGGACCGCGCGGAGGTCCGGCTCGCCCGGGTGCCCCACGGGCTGGCGGTGTGCGTGCGGGACGAGGGAAAGGGCGGTGCCGAGGAGGCCGACGGCACCGGACTGCTCGGCCTGCGCCGCCGTATCGCCGCCCTCGACGGGACCGCATACGTGAGCAGCCCCGCCGGAGGACCCACGGTCGTCGCGGCGGAGCTGCCCTACACCTGGTGAACAGGCTTCAGAAGACTGCTGGTCGGAGAAACGACTAGTTGGAGAAGTAGATGTACTTCCAGCCGCTGTACGTCGTCGAGTTGACGTTGTCACCGGACGAACCGTTGATGTACGCGGCCCGGATGCGGGCCTTGATGCCGGACTGGCCGGGTGCGCCGAGGTTCACGGCGGCCTTGCCGCTCGTACCGAGGCCGAAGTACTCGGAGTCGGAGTCGTACCACCGGCCGTCGTAGTAGACCTGCAGGTCGAGCCGCTCCTGGCGGTTGGGGTAGTAGGTCATCGTCGTGGTGACGATCGGCGCCGTGTTCTTGTGGAACCAGTAGTACGACGTCGAGCCGATCTTCGCCGTCTTGTAGTGCTTGCTGATCGCGGTGGAGACCTTGACCTTGGCGTACGCCGTGACCTTCACCGTCTTGGCCGCGTTGCGCGCGTCACCGGCGAAGACCGCGGAGACGGCGGTGTCGCGGGTCATGTCCACGGTCACCGTGAGGTTGCCGCTGGAGTTGACCTTGCCGGTCTTGACCAGCTTCTTCGGCTTGTCGGCGCCGAAGGGGTCCGAGTAGATCGCGACCGTGCGGTTCTTGTAGGTCTTGCCGAGGTGCGCGGTGAACTTCACGTCGGCGCCGTACGAGTACAGCTTGCCGTTGTTGTTCAGGCTCAGGCTGGTGGCCGCGCGGGACACGGAGACCTTGTCGGAGGCGCTGACCGCCGCGTGCCCGGCGTCGCCCGCGTAGGCCACCTTGTAGGTGACCGTGCCGCCGGCCGGCGGGGTGTCGGCGAAGGAGTACGCGCCGTTCGCCTGCACCGTGACGGCGGGCAGTGCCTTGCCCTTCGGGGACTCCAGGTCGGTGCGCGTGACCTGCAGCTTCACGCCCGCCGGCAGGGCGACCGTCGCCGAGAGCTTCCCGGTGACGGTGAGCTTCTTGGCGCGGGTCGCGGAGGAGGGGGCGTTGACCGTGAGGGTCGGGACGTTCTTCTCGGGGTCGGTCAGCGCCTTGAGCGTGTAGCCGCCGCCCGACTTGCCGACGAGCGCGAAGATCCGCGAGTTGTCCGGGGCCCAGGTCAGGTCGGCGGTGCCGTAGACGCCGACGTTGTACGTGCGGATCGCCTTCGTGGCGTTCGGCCGGTACGTCGTGATCGTGCCGCCGCTGACCGTCGCGACCGTGCCGTCCGCGGCGATGTCGGCCTGCTGGCCACTCGGGTAGGTGCCCGCCTGGCTGAACTTGCCGTCCGCGTAGGCGTCCCGCACCGCGCCGTTCACCAGCAGCTCGTCGGCGCCGGGCACCAGGTCGATGTCGTAGATACCGCTGTTGAGCGTGTAGTCGCCGCCGTAGTAGGCGACCTTCTGCGGGGTGGCCCCCGAGACGTCCACGACGGCCATCGAGTCGGTGGAGATGCCGGTCTCGCCGATGGCGAGGAGGCCGGGCCGGGACGCGGCGGTGTCGAGGAAGCCCGGGTCCCAGATCGTGACGCCCTCGGGCATCTGTGCCAGGGCCACCGGGTCGGTGCCGCTCGCCGGGTCGATGGCCGGGTCGACCGAGCCGAGGTTGCCGGACCACTGGTCGCCGTAGGTGAACCAGACCTTGCCGGCGGAGAAGGCGAGGTAGCGCGGACCCTTGCCGGTGGCCACCGGATAGCGGGCCTTCACATCGAGGGTGGCCGCGTCGATCGCCACGATCTCGTGCGTCTCCTGCGCCGCCGCGTAGATGGTGGCCCCGTCGTCGGAGACGGCCAGGTCGGAGACTCCCTTGATCCCGCCGACCGAGGCGAGGACGTTGCCCGAGTAGTCGGTGGCCGCGACCGTACCGGCCGAACTGTCGCCCACGAACACCCTCTTGAGAGCGCTGTCCGCGACCACACCACCGGGCGAGGTGATGTTGGCGGTGGCCGCCGAGGCCGTACCCGCCGCTACGACGCTGAGCGCCGCCGAGCCGAAAAGAACCGCGAGCGCTGTCGCGGTGGAGATGCTGCGCATCCGCACGTGCTGTTCCCCCCACAAGGAAAACCGGTCTGGAGACCGGGAGTTGAGAGCGCCGCGCAACACCCGGACGTGACCGCGGATGAGAGTCGCGGTGACGCGCGGGGCGCGGCTGCTATGCGCAGCGTATGGCATGCCTGTGACAGGTGGGAAAGGAGTTATGCGGTTGTCGTGTACGCGCGCTGTTTGGGAGGCTCGCGATCACCATGACGAGGGGGCGTTGATGAGTGATGCGGCCGGGCGGCGGCGGGTGCCGGTGTGGCTGGGGATCGGTGCGGTCGTTCTCGCGGCGGTGGGCGGCGGCGGGACCTGGCTCTTCCGGGACGAACTGTTCCATCCGTTCGGGGACGCCCGGGCGTGTGCGGGGAGCGATCTGCGGCTGCCGCACACGATCGACGCCGGAGGCGCGACCCTTCCGGCCGACGCCTCCGACATCCACTACCTCACCCGCAACGGCAGCGTCGAGGTCACGTTCCTGAGCCATCGGATTTCGGACTACCTGCGCCGCGCGGGCGTTCTCCCGGAGGGGAAGGACCTGTTCGACCAGAAATACGGGACCAAATTCGGAGACGGCGAGGAGAAGGTCGCGCTGCCGGACGGCCTGTGCGGCACCTCCCTGCGGAGCCCCGCCTGGGAGTACCGGTCGACGGCCGCCAACGGCACCCCCGTCGACATCGTCGTCGAGCGGTCCCTGCTGCTCGACGACGCGTTCCGCTGGCCGGCCCGGGCCGTGGTCACCTTCACGTCCTGAGACCGGCTCGCGTCAGTGCCGGTTCACGTCAGTTCTGGTGGACGGAGTTGTGGCCCGGCCCGCCCGACAGGACGTCCGTGCCGGTGCCGCCCCACAGCGTGTCGTTGCCGGAGTTGCCGTAGAGGGTGTCCGCGCCGGCGTTGCCGTACAGGACGTCGTTGCCCGTGCCGCCGTAGAGGAAGTCGTTCCCGGCGCCGCCGCTGATCCTGTCGTTTCCGGCGCCGCCGGTCAGGCTCTGGCCGCCCGCGCCGCCGGTGATGACGTCGTTGCCCGCGCCGCCGTCGGCCGCGGCGCCCACGGTGGTGATGGTGTCGTTTCCGTTGCCGCCCTGGGCGATGGTCTCGGCGCCGGCGTGGATGGTGTCGTTGCCGTTCTCGCCCCAGCCCACCGAGTACTTGCCGAGGGTGAGCGTGTCGTTGCCGGTGCCGCCCGAGACGTAGTTGCCGTCGACGCTGCCGTCGTCGGTGGCCTTGTCGTTGCCGGCGCCCAGGTCGATCGAGGCGAAGTAGTACGTCTGGGCCGTCCTGTTGTGATACGTGAGGGTGTCGTTGCCGTCACCGAGCGTCAACTGCACGGTGGGGTAAGGGTCCTGGCTGTCGAAAGTGGTGACCGTGCAGGAGACCTTGGTGTGGTCAGCGGCGGTGGGGTAGGCGCAGCCGGTGCCGGGCTTGATGGTGACGACGTCGTCGATGACGTAGGTGATCTTGTCGGTGCCGGTCGTGTGCGTCGCGGTGACGACCGCCTTGTTGGCCTGGCCGGCGGCGGCCGTGTACAGGACCTCGTTGCCGCCGTTGCCGAGCGCGGCGGTGGCCGGAGCCGTGGCCGCGCCCGCGGTTCCGGCGAGGAGCAGCGGAGCGGCCAGGGCCGTGCCGAGAGCCAGGGTCATGAGGCGACTGACAGAACGAGTGGACATCGCACAACCTCCGTGAAACGTATGGGGAGTTGGCGGATTCCGAGGAATTCGAATTCCGACACCGCGTACGACCCGCCCCTCCAGGGCTTGGTTGTGCGCCGTTTCGCGTGTGAGTCGCCCCGGCGTGAATCGTCAGCCGTGGTTCAGCGCGAATTCATGAACTGGCCCGCCGATCAATGACAACCATCGCTATGAGGCACGGGCCGGTCCCGTCGCGTCACGGCTCAGCCGAAGCGGCCCGCCACATAGTCCGCCGTCCGCTCGTCCTGGGGGGAGCCGAAGACGTCGTCGGTGGCGCCGGCCTCCACGATCCCGCCGGGGGTGCCCTGTTCGGCGAGGAAGAACGCGCACTGCTGGGAGACGCGGGCGGCCTGCTGCATGTTGTGCGTGACGATCACCACGGTGACCTGCCCGGCCAGTTCGTGGATGGTCTCCTCGACCCGGCGGGTGGAGGTCGGGTCGAGCGCCGAGCACGGCTCGTCCATGAGCAGCACCCGGGGGCGTACGGCGAGCGCGCGGGCGATGCACAGCCGCTGCTGCTGGCCGCCGGACAGTGCGCCGCCGGGCTGCCGCAGCCGGTCGCGCACCTCCTTCCACAGGCCCGCGCGGGTCAGCGACTCCTCGACCAGCCCGTCCTTCTCGCGACGGCCGACCCGCGTCCCGGTCAGGCGCAGACCGGCCACCACGTTGTCGTAGATCGACATCGCGGGGAACGGGTTCGGCTTCTGGAAGACCATGCCGATACGGCGGCGGGCGTCCGTCAGCCGCCACGAGGCGTCGTAGATGTCCTCGCCCTCGAAGAGCACCTCGCCGCCGAAGGCCGCCGACGGGATCAGCTCGTGCATCCGGTTGAGGGTGCGCAGGAACGTCGACTTGCCGCAGCCGGACGGGCCGATGAGCGCGCTGACCTGGCCCGCGGGCATGGTCAGCGACACCTGGCCGAGCACCTGGTGGGTGCCGAACCAGGCCGAGACGGCGCGGGCTTCGAGGGTCGCGGGGGCGGCCGTCGGGTCGACGACGGGGAGGACGGCGGTGTCGGTCACGGTCATGTCTGGATCCCTCGGTTCACAGCAGGTTCGGCAGCAGTTCGGTGGTGCGCGTGGCGACCTGGAGGCCCAGGACCGCGACGAGCGGGGCGAAGACGATCCACGTCTGGTGACGGCCCCAGCGGTGCCACGCCCATACGGCCGCTACGGCGGCCAGCAGCAGCGCCTGCAACCACATCACCAGGGGCCACGGCACGCCCTCGGGGCGGGCGAGGGGTTCTTCGGAGCCCGGCAGGGTGCCGGAGCGGATCACCGCGGCCGGGGTCTGGAAGGCGGTCGAGACCAGGTCGGCGTCGATGCGCAGGACTCCGGAGGGCATGAAGTGCGGGCCGGTGGCGGTGACCAGGACCAGTCGTCCCGCGCCCGCCGCGAGCGGCGCGGGTGCCGGGTCGCCGGCCCGGCGGACGTCGGTGACCTGGTACCTCGCCGTGCCCTGGCCGGTGGTCACGCTGAACGTGACCCCCGCGCGCAGCTCGGCCAGCCGCCCGAACGGGCCGCCGTAGGCCGCCGCACGGCCCATCAGCACGCTGGTGCCGGACTGTCCGGGCAGCGGGGTGTCACGGCGGTGGCCCGGGCCGTCGGTCAGGACCGTCGAGTCGGTGCCCTCCAGGACGACCTGGCTCAGGCCCAGGGACGGGACGCGGATCAGGGCCACCGGGGTGCCGGGCGCGAGGAGCCTGCCCTGCTGGTCGGTCTGGGACACCGGGGCGGTGCCCAGGGCGAGTTGGCCGCGCAGCTCGTCGAACAAGGCGTGCTGCGCGGAGTGTTCCTGGGCGCCGCTGAACACGAGCAGCTGCGCGGTGATGCCGAGCAGCAGGGCGGCGAGGCTCAACAGACCGCCGCGCGCGAGGTGACGGACGGCGGTGACGCTCCGCACGTTCCGGACGCTCCGGACGCTCCGGACGAGGGTGTGCGGCGCGGCCGGGGCGGGCCTGACGGGGGTGGCGACGGTCATGGCGGCCCGCCTCCTTCGCGGTTCGGTCGGTGGCGGCCGGGGAGACGATGCGGTCTCCCCGGCAGCACGGTCAACTGGTCCTGGATCAGGTGGACTTGATGGTGAAGTTGGCGCCGGACTTGGTGTTCACCGTCGTCGAGCCCGCGTAGTAGGCGTGCAGGGTGTGCGTACCCCGGCTCAGCCTCGGCAGGGTGAGGGTCACCTTGCCGCCGCTCAGCGTGCCGGTCGCGATGATCCGGCTGCCCTCGTAGACGCGGACGGTGCCGGTCGGCGTGGTGCCGGTCGCGGTGACCTTGACGGTGACCTTCGCGCGGGCGGTGTGGCCGATCGAGGCGGGCGCGGTCTTGGAGACCGCCGGGGTCGCCTTGGTGATCTTCAGGGAGACGGTCGCCGAGGAGGTGTTGAGCTTGGCCGCACCGGCGTAGGAGACGGTCAGGCTGTGCGTGGCGACCTTGAGGTGGTTCGACACGTTGACGGTGACCTTGCCGGAGCTGTTCAGCGTGCCGGTGCCGACGACCGTCGAGCCGTCCTTCACGGTGACCTTGCCGCTCGGGACCACACCGTGCGTGCCGGTGACGGTGACCGCGACCTTCGGGGTCACGCCGTACGCGGTGGTGGCGGTGGCCGCCTTGGTGGTGCTCGCGTACTTGACCGCGCCGGTCCAACTGGCCGCGGTGCCGGCGCCGTTGACGTTGTTGGCGGTGACCGTGGCGGTGTAGGTGCCGGTGGCGAGACCGGTGAAGGAGTACGACGTGGTGGAGGCCGCGACGTCCTTGGTGGCGACGAGGCCGCCGTCCGCGTCGGTCAGCGTGATCCGGTAGTCGGTGACCGGCATGGCCGGGACGATGCTGTTCGGGGTCCAGCTGAGCTTGAGGCTCGCGTCGCCGAGCGTGGACTTCAGGGTGGGCGCGTTCGGCACCGAGTGGTCGAAGGAGCTGGACTCCTCCAGGCCGCCGAGCTTGGCGTGCTTGGCGACGGAGACGGAGCCGTTGTAGGACTCGTTGACGAAGCCGAACTTGGCGATGACCGACTCGGCGGCGTCCGACGCCAGCTGCGCGGTGTGGCTGCCGCTGGTGACGAAGACGTCGTACAGGTCCTTGTCGTAGAAGATGCTGGTCGGGTCGATCGCCCGGCTCGGCACGACGTTGTAGACGTCACGGCCGAACGTCGCGTTCTCGTAGTAGGCGTTGACCGGGGCCAGCTTGCCGTTCACCGTGGTGACCGGGCTGGTGGCACCGTCGTCGCCGGGCAGCTGCACGGAGGCCAGGTGACCGCCGGCGGCTGCCGCCGTCTTGCTGTAGTCGGGGGAGACGCCGTTGTTCTGGGCGATCCAGGAACCGACGGAGAACGGGACGAGCGCGCCGTCCTCGGTGAGGGCCGCGTTGGCCTGGTTCTCCTGGACGACGCCGATGCTCACGGGGACGTCGTTGTCGGCCACGCCGATCGCGTTCAGGAAGAACTTGCGGGTGCCGGAGCCGGACTGCGGGATCTTCGGGTGCACGGTCTGGCCGTTCACCACGGTCAGCGCACCGATGTAGACGTCGTGCAGCTGCTTCACGGTCAGGGTGTCCAGGCCCGAGCCCTTGACCGCGACGCCGACCGCGTCACGCGCCATCGGGATGTAGGTGAGCGAGGTGCCGGAGCTGGACGGACCGCCGGAGGAGCGGGCGAAGTCGACCTGGCCCTTGACCGAGGCACCTGAGGAGTCCAGGTCGCCGGTGAGCGACTCGCTCAGGGCGGTGCGGCCGGCGCCGGAGCCGTTCGGGCGCAGGAAGGTCGTGCCGCCGGTGCGGGTGGTGATCTTCGTGCCGGTGGCGCCGGTGCCCGGCTCGATCGCGTCGTAGGACGCGATGCCCGCGCCGTTCGTCGACTTCACGCCGGTGGCGGAGTAGCTGGTGCCGTTGACGGTGTCACCGGCCAGGGCGTTGGTGACGTCCTGGGTTGTGTCCGAGCCGACGCCGACGAGCTGGCGGAAGGTCCCGACGGGGGTGGGGTCGGCGGACGCCGGGCTCGCCAGAGCCAGCGTGCCGGACACCACGGCGGCGGCGACCATGGCCGCCGAGAGGCGCATTCTGCGCATTGCGGTTCTCCAGAAGGTGTGCGAGGTGACGTGACATCGGATGGATCTGGGAGGGTGGTGCGAGCCGTCCGCCCCGACTGCCTTTCGGGGCGGACGGCCGTTCATGGGGAGTTCTCAACTCCGTGAGGGGCAGCGCCCCTTCAGGGGCGCGGGGCTGTGTCAATCTGCGGCTCCGCCGCGTGGGCGCGACCAGCCACGACGGGCCCGCAGCCGACGAACTCCCGTCTGCACGGAGCTCATTGACAACCGCCCACCACCAGCGAACGGCGCACCAACCCCGGCCACAGCACCGAGCACCGCACCAACCGGCACCGCATAGCGCAGCGGACTCGCAGGGTCGGCAGGCGTCGTACCCGCCGCCGTGGTCGCAACGGCCTGACCTCCGCCGTACGACGCCGACGCACTTGGCGAGACACTCGCGCCGACGCCACCGGCACCGGCACCCGTACCCGCGCCGCCCGCCGTACCACCGCTGCCACCGGCGGAGCCACCCGCACCGCTGCCCGAGGCGGAGGTACCCCCGGCGGCCGAGCCGCCCCCACCCGTGGACTTCGGAGCGGTGTAGGCGATGAGCGCGTCGGCCGCCTTGCCGGCCTGGGCACGCAGCTTCACGGTGAGCGGGGCGTAGCCGTAGGGAAGCCTGCCCGGATCGGCCCCCTGGGTCTGGCCGGCGCCGGAGGCGTACCGCAGCAGCGCCGCGTAGTCCTGGCGGGCGGCCTTGCTCACCTTGCCGGGCCGCACCGCCGCGTACACCAGCTCGGTCAGCGGATAGGCGCCCTTCGCCGTGGCGTTCGCCGGGGTGACCTCGGGGACGCCGGAGCCGGTGGCGGTCGTCGCCGCCGCGGTCAGGGCGGCCGTGGTCGGGGCCACGTACGTGCCCGCGCTGTTCTTCAGCAGGGCGGTCTGCAGGCCGTAGCGGGCTGCGGAGGCCGCGTCCGTGATCGTGATGACGAAGCGCGAACCGACGATCTGCGGGCCGGAGTTCTTGTACGCCGGCGGGGTGGCCAGCGGGTCCCAGGTGGACTTCCACAGGGTGTCCGCGCGGCGGGCGTGCAGGGCGCCGGCGTGCATGTCCTCCACATAGGGGTGGAAGTCGATCATGCACTGCTTGTTCGTCGCGGGCGCGCCCGAGCCCGGCGGGATCGTGCACCACGGGTCGCTCTTCGGGTAGTCGTCGGTGCTCGACGGGTCGAAGGCGGTGCCGATCGGGTTCAGGTCCGCGTTGGTGCTGTAGTACGGGTTGACCCGCATCCCGTCGTCGTCGGGGACACCGGCGAGGAACTGCCGGGCGTCCAGGTCGGCGAGGATCCACTGCCAGATCGCACGGGCGGAGTCGGAGTGGCCGAGCGAGGTCAGCAGGTCGGTGTCGGTGGCGGGGGTCTCGGCGACCGACAGGTAGGCGAACTCCGGGTTCAGCGCGATGAATTCGGGGTCCGTGGCGAGCCCGGACGGGTTCTTCCGCGCCCAGCCGTACCCCTTGACCGCCGTACCGCTGATGACCGAACCCCAGGTGGAGCTGCGGTACGACTCGGTGAGCAGCTTGGCGACCAGGCGGGCGTTCAGCTTGATGGACTCGACCTTGGTGCCGTCTAGTTTCTCCTCGGACGGCGGTGCCCCGGACGAGGATCTGCGTTCGATCGTGAACCCGATGACGGCTCCGGAGAGGACGACCGGCGCGTACGTCGTCGTGTCCGATGGCGCTGTCGTGCCCGTGTCGGCCCCGAGTCTCCGGGTGGTGAACGCGAGACCCGTCGAACCGTCCGCGATCAGCCGGGACCGGGTGTCGGGTTCGCCGAACTCGGTGTAGCTGTACACCTTGCCGACCGAGCAGAGTTCGGCCTGCCAGCTGGTCATCGCGTCCGCCACCAACTCACTGCCGGTGGTGGGGCGTTCGTCGGCGCCAAGGGGGCAGTTGGTGCCCACGCTGTTGAAGTCCAGCTTTATCGCGACCCGGTTGTGCCAGTTGGTGGAGGAGACCGGGGAGCCGGCGTTGACCTGGCTCTGGTCCGCGTACGGCTTGCCGTCCAGGTCAAGATGACCCTGCGGGACGATCACCAGCCAGCAGGAACGGGGCTTGGTGACGCCGTTGGTGGTGACGGGCACGCCGCAGCCGAGATGGGGTGCCTCGTTGGCCGTCTGGACCTCGAAGAACTCCTTGCCGGTGCCGTCGGCGCCGGTGCGGGCGAAGTCGACCTCGTTGGTGGTGTTACGGCTGAAGAACTTGTTGTTCTGGGTGTTGGTGGTGATCGTCGTGCCGTCCACCGACTTGAAGGGGACCTCACCGGGGGCGTTCGGGTTGGCGGCGCCGTACCGGTTGTCCTGGCCGTAGTTGGTGGGGTCGGCGCTGTAGAAGATCTGCCGGGTGTCGTCCTGGCCGTTGCCCGGCCAGCTGCTCCGGTCGGTGGTCGGGGAGGCGCCGTACTGGCACTGGGTGCGCGACGGGCCGGGGTTGGCGGGGACCGTGCCGTCGTCGTCGCCCCAGCACTGCATGATCTGCACGTAGTCGGTGTTGAAGAGGGTGCCCGCGAAGGTGGTGGGTGTGCCGCCCGTCCAACTCACCGTCACCGCCTGGCTGGTGAGGTGGGTCGTCTGGTCGACGGTGAACTTCATGTCCTTGAACTCGCCGCGGCCGGAGACGGTGACCGCGGAGCTTGCCGCCGCGGCTGTGGCGGGCGGGGCGGACTGTCCTACGGCGAGACCGACGAGGGCGCCGATGGCTGCGCCGGCGATGAGGCGGAGCAACAGCCTCGGCTTCGCCTTCGGCCCCGATGTGTTTCCCACCCGCACCGCCCGTGCGGCTTTCGTCGTCGGGTGCGGGTGGCCCCCGCTCGGCGTGCTCGCCGTCGGCGGGTGCCGGTCTTCGGGTGTCCTCGTCATCGCGAACTCCCCTCGTCCTGGCGGTCGTTGGTTCGGGCCGTGATCAGGCGGGAGGCGATCGACGGGAGCAGGAGGAGGCCCAGGATCAGGACGGCCGCCAGCAGCATCAGGGTCTGGGTGGTGGTCCAGCCGTGTTCCGTGGAGACCGCGACCGGCTGGGCGAGGGCGACCGTGCCGTCCGCCGCGACTGCCGCCGTGCCGGTGCCTGTGCCGCCGGCACCGGTGCCGGTTCCGCCGGAGGCCAGGGCCTGGCCGGTGTCCGGGTCCACGGAGGGTTGCGCGGAGGTGCCGCCGCTCGTCGTGTCGCCGGTGGTCGTGCCGGTGGCGGTGCCGCCCGTGGTGCCGCCGGACGTGCTGGTGCCGCCCGAACTCCCGTTGCCGGTGGACGACTTGGCGCCGCCGCTGCCCGTCGTGCAGGCCGTCGCGCCCTGCTTGTCGCAGGCCGACGGATACGGCGCGGTCTCCGCGAGCTTGTTGCGGCCGTCGGTGGTGAAGGTCGGGTTGTTGCAGTTCTTGATGTTGATGTTCTGCGTCCGCACACCCGGGATACGGCGGATCTGGTCGAAGCCCGCCTTCACCAGGTTGATCGGGAGGGGTGAGTAGCCGAGCGAGGGCGCCTGTTGCTGGCCCTGGCACATGAAGTAGTAGGAGAAGGCGCCCAGCGTCTTGCCCTTGTCCTTCGTGAACGTGCCCTGCACCTTCAGCGGCAGGATCATGTACGAGTAGCTGGAGAGTGGGTAGTTGCGCCGGTCGGTGTCGTTGTAGACGCCGTTGAGCTGCTGGGTGAGGTAGTCGGCCGACGACCTGTTCGTGTTGATCTTCGCCTTGAGGAGCGAGACGGCGACGTTCTTCGGGGTCGGTTCGGTGTAGTAGCCCGCGTGGTTGAGGACCTTGGCGACCGGATAGTGCGCGTTGAGGGCGTAGGAGTAGTTGACGTAACCGATCGCGCCCTCGCCGTAGTTCTGGGCGATGTAGCCGGCCACGCCGAGGTCGCCGGACTGGGCGATCATGCCGGAGACGGTCGGGTAGTACGAGGTCTGCCCGCAGGCGCCCGAGCGGCCGACCTTCGCGCAGTACGCGTTCCACAGCGACTTGTGCTGGGCGGCCATCCACATCGTGAACTGGGCGGTGGAGCCCGAGCCGTCGGAGCGGACCACCGGCACGATCGTGCGGTGCGGGAGCTGGAGCCCCGGGTTGTCGGCCTTGATCACCGGGTCGTCCCAGGTCTTGATCGCGCCGGTGAAGATCTTGGTGACGACGGCGCCGGAGAGGCGGAGATTGGTGACCCGCTTGCCGTTGACGGTCAGGTGGTACATGAACACCGTGCCGCCGGCCACGATCGGCATGTAGGCGTACGACCCCGAGCCGGGGCGTTCCGCCGCGCTGCCGTCGGTGGGGTGGGTCTGGAACGGGATGTCAGACACCGCGAAGTCGACGGTCCCGCTGAGGAATTGGCGCCGTCCGTCGGAGGAACCCGTACCGGCGTAACTGATCCGCATGCCGTACTGGTTGACCGCGCGGCGCCACTCGTCGACGGCGTTCTCCGCCCAGGTGGAGCCGGCGCCGGCGATGGGGGTGTAGCTGTCGGCGGCGGCCGGTCCGGCGAGTGGCCCTGCCAGTAGGGCGGTGAGGGCGGTCATGATCGCGGCGAGGGTTCCCAGTGCCCGTAGGCGGCGGAGAGGGGCGGTGAGGTGGCTGGGCATCAGTCGGTCGTCTCTCCGGGCGCGGGCGGGTGGGTGGCGGGGTTTTCGTTCCCACCCGCACCACCCGTGACAGTCGTGTCGTCGGGTGCGGGTGGCCCCTGTGGGGCGGGTTCGCCGTCGGCGGCTGCGGGTGGTTCGTGGCCTCCGCGCGCGCTCTCCGTGTCGGCTTCGCCGTCACTGCGTGCGCTGTGGGTGGCGGTCTCGTTGCCGGGTGCGGGTGGCCCTTGTGGGGCGGGTTCGCCGTCGGAGGGTGCGGGTGGTTGGGGGGCGGTGGGGGTGGCTGCGGGTGGTTCGTGGCTTTCGTGTGCGCTCTCCGTGTCGGCTTCGCCGTTACTGCGTGCGCTGTGGGTGGCGGTCGTGTTGTCGGGTGCGGGTGGCTCCTGTGGGGTGGGCTCGCCGTCCGCGGGTGTGGGTGGTTCGTACGGATGGGTGGGGGTGGTTGCCGATGATTCATGGGGATGGGTGTTGAACAACGACAGTCCTGGGCCCCGGAGTTCGTCGAAACGGGCCGCGTCGCGGCGGGAGGCGCGGGCCGTGCGGCGGGCCTGGCTGCGGGTCTGCTGGCCCGGGCCTCGGCCGCCGATCACGCGGGCGATCACGAAGAGCACCAGGACCAGGGCCATCAGCACCGCCGCCGCCCCGAACCCGCGGGCGATCATCGCCGGTTCGGGGGAGCGGACGAAGCTGAAGACCGCGAGGGGGAGGGAGATCATCGGGCCGTGCAGCGGGTCGTAGTTGGTGGCGGCTGTGAAGCCCGCCGTGAGCAGGACCGGGGACGTCTCGCCGATGCCGCGGGCCGTGCCGAGGATGACCGCCGTGGCGAGTCCCGAGCGCGCGGTCGGCAGGACCACGTGCCAGACCGTGCGCCAGCGCGGTGCGCCCAGCGCCTCCGCCGCCTCGGTGAGCGTGCCGGGGACGAGGCGTAGGACCACGTCCGCCGCCCGGATCACGATCGGCAGCATCATCACGCTGATCGCGAAGCCTGCCGCAAGTCCCGACTTCTCCATGCCTAGTTGGAGGACCCAGACGGCGTAGACCATGAGGCCGGCCACGATGGACGGCAGTGCGGTCATCGCCTCGACGATGGTGCGGACGAAGCGGGAGAACCTGCCGGGGATCTGGTTGAGGTACACCGCACAGGCCAGCCCCAGCGGGACGGTGATCAGCAGCGCGATGGTGATCATCAGCAGGGTGCCGACCATCGCGTGGGCGATACCGCCTACGCCGAGAGGGTCCAGCGGGCCCGCCGCCTGCATGTCCTGGTGGAAGAAGTTGAGGTACGTGAGCGCCTCGCGGCCCCGCCAGAGGGTGAAGCCGACGACCAGAGCGAGTGCGGAGAACAGCAGGCCCGCCGCCGTCCACAGCACCACCGTCATCACCCGGTCCCGTACCGCCTGCCCGTTCTCCTCCAGGCCGGTGAGCACGCCGTACACGACGAGGAAGACCACGTACCAGGTGACGGTGAAGCCCAACGCCCCGGAGAACGGGGCCAGTTCACCGAACAGCAGCACGCTCACGCACAGGCCGGACACCGCCGCCCCGCACAGCGCCAGCACCCCGGAGCGGGTGGGGCCGCCGATCCGTCGCGGTACGTCCGGGAGTTGGGCGACGGGAGCTTCCAACTCCGGCGCCACCACTGCCTCTTCTACGACCGTCATCTCATGCCTCGCTCTGCGCGCCGGACCGCGAGCGGGCCGCGATCGTGGAGGCGGTGAAGTTGACCGCCAGGGTGAGCAGGAACAGCGCCAGGCCCGCCGCCATCAGCGCCGACATGCCGAAGGAGGAGGCGTCGCCGTAGTGCAGGGCGATGAGGGAGGAGACCGAGTTGGAGCCGGTCTGCAGGATGTGCGGCTGGATCACGAAGACCGGCGAGATGATCATGTAGACGGCGATCGTCTCGCCCATCGCCCGGCCGAGCCCCAGCATCGTGCCGCCGATCATGCCGCCCTTGCCGTAGGGCAGGACGACCGCGCGGATCATGCCCCAGCGGGTGGCGCCTAGCGCGTAGGCGCCCTCGCGTTCGCCGGCCGGTGCCTGGGCGAAGACCTCGCGCATCACCGAGCACTGGATGGGCGCCACCATCAGCGCGACGACGATCCCGGCGACGAACGCCGACGCGGTGTAGACGCTCGCGGAGGCGAGTGGATCGCCCGGGTGGGTGCCGTCGACCTTGAACAGGGGGATCCAGCCGAACCAGTCGGACAGCCAGCGCGACAGCCCGATCACATGTGCCTGGAGGAAGAAGAGGCCCCAGAGGCCGTAGACGACGGACGGGACCGCCGCCATCAGGTCCACCAGGCTCACCAGGGTGCGGCGCAGGCCGCGCGGGGCCACGTCGGAGATGAACAGGGCCGTGCCGACGGCCAGGGGTACGGAGATCGTGACCGCTACGGCGGCGATCAGCAGGGTGCCGGTGAGCACGGCCGCGATGCCGAACCTGTGGACGTCCGGCTGCCATTGGGCCGTCGTCAGGAACGAGGGGCCGGTGGCGCGCAGCGCCTGGGTGGCCCTCAGCAGCAGGAACAGTCCTACGGCGGCCATGATGCCGAGGACGACGATCCCGGTGGCAGTCAACTGGTAACGGAACACCCGGTCGCCGAGCCCGCGAGCGGCCTGTGGCCGCCTGGGCGGCGGATCGAGCACGGGTCTGTGGGGCTCCTTTCTGCCGGAGCCCTTCTGCGCGGACAGCACGTGTCCCCCCACCTAAGGAAACGAGACGAAACGGGACGAAGCGAAACGAGGCGCTTCGCGACTTCCGGGTGGATGCCGCGCGAAGTGAGTCAATGGCCGGATTCTTTCGGCGCAGAGCTTCGTATGTGGAGGATTAGTGAACGGGTCATGTCACTTCAGTGGGGCTGCTGTGGAGGAGGCGCCGACGAGAGCACTCCTGGGGGCCGTCGGGCATCTTGCTTCCGCCGGGCAACCTGGCGGGCCGGAACACTGCCGGAGAGCGCACAAGCGCTTGCCGCGCGGGCCGGGGCAGAGTTGGGGCCATGACCGACGTCCACGAAGTGCACTGCCGTGCCCGCCCACGCCGCGCCCTGTGGCTGTCCGTGGCGTTCGCGGCGGCGGGCTCGGGGGCGTCGGCGGTGTGGACGGCGTATCGCGGACCGAGTGTGTTGTGGCTGGTCGTCGGCGGGTCGTTCGCGGTCATCGGTCTCGTGTCGCTGTACCTGGTCACCGCCCGGGTGAGTGCCGACGCGCGCGGGCTGCGCTCCTGGACTCTGCTGCGCCGCTGGAGCGTGCCCTGGCCCGAGGTCGCCGAGCTGCGGATACGGCTGAGGCGCAGGAGCGGCTCGCGGGGCGGGCAGATCCGTCGTGTCGGTGTGCTGCTGCGGGACGGGCGACGTCGGACGCTGCCGCTGCCGGTCGCGACCGGACCGTATGAACTCGACTTGTTCCAGGAGCAGTTGGCCGCTCTTCGCGCGCTGCACCAGCGTCACGGAACCGGGGTACCGGAGTCGGCGGCCGTCCCCGTCGTCTCGGACCGCACCGCCGGGCGCGGCTGGGCGGGGGCGGCGGTCCTGTGGTGCGCGGTGCTGCTGGTGGGCGCGGGCGTGGCCGCCGCGTTCGTGTCGGACACCGCGGCCGACCAGCGGGCGTGGCGCGCGGCCGTCCCGTGCACCACCGCGACCCCGGCCGCACAGCGCCGGGAGTGTCTGACCTACACGTCGGCCGTGATCGCGCGGACCGACCCCAACCGGCCCAAGAAGTCCAGCTGGGTGTACTTCACCGACGACCGGCCGTTCAGACGTCTTGAGGTCCCGGTCGAGGCCGCCGACGGTTTCCACGCGGGTGACAAGGTCCAACTGACGTTCTGGCGTGGCGAGGTGAGGGCCGTCACCGGCTCACGGTACGTCTGGCACCGGCACGTCCCGAACGCCGGCACCCTGGCCGTCATGTCGGCCCTCGCCGTCCTCGCCGCGGGCTACCCCGGTGCGCTGACCGTGCAGCGGGTGCGCGGACGCCGACTGCCCGACGACGAAGTCCTGCCCTCCGCCCTGCCGTTCGGGTTCGCCCTCGCCGGTACGGCCCTGTGGCTGGTGCCGCTCTGCTATCTCCACCCCACGACCCTGCTCGCCTCACCCACCACGATCGGCTGGCTGACGGCGGGCACGCTCGGCTCGGCCGCGCTGCTGACCTGGGCCTGGCGCGAGACCCGGATCCGCCCGGCCCTCCCGGTCGACGGGGTCGAACCGGCCGTAGAACTCCCCGAGTTGGACGGGGAGGTGTTCGTGTCCGCCCGCTTCCTCGAACACACCGACTACAACCCGCACGGCTTCGGCACCCATATCGCCCTCGGTGACGGGCCGCCCGCGGTGACCCCGGGTCCTGGCCGGTTCGCGGCCCGCCGGATTCCGGTGGAACGGCTCACCGTCAAGGCCGTACGACGGGCCCGGGGCGGCGACGGTGACACCGTCCCTGGCGACTGGCACATCGCCGAACTCGACGACGGGGGCCGCCCGGTCCGCCTCGCGGCGGCACCGGACGACCTGACCCGCGTCCTGCACGAACTGGCGGCGGTGCGAGAGGTGTCGTAGGGCGCCGGGGCGTAGGCCTCAGTCCTGCTTGGGTCCGGCCTGCTGGACCACCTCGAAGGTCCACAGCGTGGCGTCCGTCGCGGCGGGCTTCGGGCGCTCGCCCTGCGCGGATCCGTCCTGGGGCGTGCCGCGGTGGGCGGCCTGGCCCATGCCGGACATCCACTTCTGGAAGTCCTCCTCGGCGCGCCAGCGGGTGTAGACGAGGTAGGTGTCGGTGCCCTCGACGGGCCGGAGCAGTTCGAACCACTCGAAGCCGTCCGAGCCGTCCACCGTCCCGGCGCGGTTCGCGAACCGCTTCTCCAGCGTCTCGCGCTGCTCCTCGGGGACGGTGAGTACGTTGATCTTGACGATGCTCATGGGCCCATTGTCCCAGCGCCGTCACCCGACCCGGTGAACTGGCGTGTCCTCCGGGGCGGTTGTGTGCCGAACGGCCGTCACCGGCCGTCCTCTTTCGGGTGATCCGTGGACGACATAACGGACGTAACGTTTCCTCACTTCGGTCGCTGAGCTGCGTTTTTGCTGGTGGGGAGGGCATTTTGGCTTGCGTGTTCGAGCCGTGTCACGTTCCCGGCCCGATCTTGATCCGATCTACAGTCGTGCTCGCTCGTCCAAGATCACTTACGAACGAGGCGTGTGTGACCCACCGACTGCCCAGCGCAGCCCCCCTCTTGACGCCGTCGCGGACGGCCGTCCTTGAGGGCATCGCCGGTTTCGTCCCCCCGGACGTGGTGGCGAACGACGCCCTGCCCGCCGCGTGGGGTGTCGACGACACCTGGGTGCGCAGACGCACCGGCATCGGCGAACGGCGGCGCGCGGCACCGGGGGTGACCACCGGCGACCTCGCGCTGGAGGCGGCCGACCGGGCACTCTCGGCGGTCGGCCGGTCATCGGTCGACGCCGTCATCGTCGCCACCTCCACCCCCGACCGGCCGATGCCCGCGATGGCACCCCGACTGGCCACCCGCCTCGGCCTCGGCGGACCGGCCGCCTGGGACGTGTCCGCCGCGTGCAGCGGATTCGTCTACGGCCTCGCCGCCGCCGTCGGCGCCCTGACCTCGGGGTGTGCCGACCGGGTCCTGCTGGTCGCGGCCGAGGTGTACTCGACGCTCCTCGATCCGCAGGACCGTTCCGCCGGAATCCTGTTCGGTGACGGTGCCGGGGCGGCCGTACTGCGGCGCGGCGCACCGGACGAGCCGGGCGCGGTGCTGGCCCTCGACCTCGGCAGCGACGGCTCGGGCGAGGGCCTGATCCAGGTGCCGGGTGGCGGCGCGCTGGAACGCGCCCGCCCGGGTGAATTCGGCCCGGACGACCGCTACTTCCGCATGCGGGGACACGACGTGTTCCAGCATGCGGTGACCCGTATGACGCAGTCCGCCCACACCGTGCTCAAGCGCGCGGACTGGGCGGCCGAGGACATCGACCGGTTCTGCGCCCACCAGGCCAACGCCCGGATCCTGTCCGCCGTGGGAGCCCGCGTCCCCGTACCCGACGACCGGCATGTCACCAACATCGCCCGGGTCGGCAACACCGGCGCAGCCTCCATCCCGCTGGCCCTGGCCGACGCCGCCGCACGGGGTGAACTCCACGCCGGACAAAGGGTGTTGCTCACAGCCTTCGGCGCCGGGCTCACCTGGGGCTCGGCGGCCCTGGTCTGGCCGGAGCTGTCGGCCGTGCCGATGCCGGTCGCCTGAGAACTCGCCCGTTCGCGGGCGGCCCCGCTGTAACCCGTCCGCCGGTGCTTGCTGTCCGCGTACCGCGAAACAGGTCAAGCGCCCCGATCGTGCTGCTCCGTTCATCCCTCGAAAGGAACGCCATGTCCCCCGTGCAGACCGCCGTGACCGCCGTACTCACCCAGAAGTTCGAGGTCAGCCCCGAGTCCATCCGCCCGGAGGCCACCTTGGAGAGCCTCGATCTCGACTCGCTCGCGCTGGCCGAACTCGCCCTGGCGCTCCAGGAGGAGCTGGGGGTTCCGGTCGCGGAGGAAGAGGCCGCCCGGCACAGCACCGTGGGTGAGCTCGTCGCCACGCTGAACGCCAAGCGGGCGTGATGAAAGCACCCTGCGCACCCGTCTCCGTCACCGGCCTGGGGCTCATCACCCCGGCCGGGGTCGGCAGCGCGGCGACCTGGGAGGGGGTCCTCAGCGGTCGTTCCACCGCCGCGACCGACCCCGAACTCAAGGGCTGCGCCGTCGACCTGTCCTGCCGTATCCCGCTCATGACCCCGGAACAGGCCCGGATCGGCGGCGGCAAGGCCTGGCGCATGGGCCGCTTCAGCCAGTTGGCCGTGCTCGCCGCGCGGGAGGCGGTCGCCGACGCCGGGCTCGACCCCGCCGGGTGGGACGGCGCCCGGGTCGCCGTGGTGATCGGCTCGGGTCTTGCCGGGGCCGCCCACCTGGAGGACCAGACCCTCCGCCACCACCAGGGCGGCCCGGAGCTGGTGTCGCCCGCGCTCGTGCCGATGCTGATCTCCAACATGGCCGCCGGAGAAGTGCTGTTGGACCTCGGCGCCCACGGACCCTCCCTGGCGACCGAGACGGCCTGCGCCTCCGGGGCCAGCGCCCTGGCCACCGCCCGCGCCCTGCTGCTCGCCGGGCTCTGCGACATCGCGGTGGCGGGCGGCGCGGAGGCGGCCGTCACCCCGGTGATCACCTCCGGCTTCCAGCGGATGGGCGCGCTGTCCTCCCGCGTCGACGAACCCGGCGCCGCCTCAAGGCCGTTCGCGGCGGACCGGGACGGGTTCGTGATCGCCGAGGGCGCCGCCGTCCTCGTCCTGGAACGGGAGGCCGATGCCCGCGCCCGCGGACAGCGGCGCTACGCCCGGCTCGCGGGCGTCGGCCAGACCTCCGACGCGTTCCACCCGACGGCCCCCGCTCCAGGGGGAGTTCATGCCGAGGCCGCGCTGCGGGCCGCGCTCGCGGAGGCGGGGCTCGGGCCCGGAGACGTCGACCACGTCAACGCGCACGGCACCTCGACCCGGCTCAACGACCTGACCGAGGCGGAGCTGATCGAGCGGGTGCTGCCGCACCGGCCAAGTGTCACCGCCGCCAAGGGAGTTCTCGGGCACGGTCTCGGCGCGTCCGGTGCGGTCGAGGCCGCGCTCACCGCCCTGACCGTGCACCGCTCCACCGTGCCGCCGATCGCCAACCTCACCCCGGACAACCTCCCCTACGACCTGGACTGTGTGACGGGCCTCCCCCGCCGACAGCGCGTCCGGGCCGCCGTCAGCCACTCCTTCGGGTTCGGCGGACACAACGTGGTGCTGCTCTTCACCGCCGAGCACTGAACCGGATCGAATCGAGGAGGGACCAATGCCCGTTCACAGCACGATCGTTCACGCCACCGTCCACATCCCCGAGGGGCGGCAGAGCGTGGCCGCGGTGGAGGACCGCTTCCGGGCGGGCAGCCCCGCCGTGCCGCTGGCGCGCGGGGTGCTCCAGCGCATGTACGGGCTGGCCGAGCGCACCGTGGCCGACGACCTGGAGCAGCCCTCCGACCTGGCCGCGCACGCGGCCCGGCGCCTCTTCGACGACACCGGCACCGATCCGGCCGACATCGACCTGCTCCTCTACGCCGGCATCCTCGCCGACATGGAGGAGCCGGCCACCGCCCATGTCGTCGCCGACAAACTGGGCCTGGGCTGCCCGGTGTTCGACCTGAAGAACGCCTGCAACGGAGTCCTCAACGCCCTGGAGGTCGCCGACGCGTTCATCCGGGGCGGCCAGTACCGCCGGGTGCTGGTGACCACCGCCGAGGTCAGCACCCGGGAGAGCCGCTGGCAGGTGGACGACCCGGCCGACCTGCCGACCGCGCTGCCCAGCCTCAGCACCGGCGACATGGGCTCGGCGCTGCTGGTCGAGGCGGGCGAGCGGCCCGGCATCCTCGGCTCCAGGTTCTTCGCCAACTCCTGGGGCTGGCGGGCGGCGACCCTGCCCAACCCGTACGCGCAGCACCGCAGACTCGGACATCTCCGTATCGACTCCGCCAAGTTGGTGGGTTCGTTCGACGGGCTGCCCGGCAAAGTGCGCGGTGCGCTGCGGGAGTTGGACCTCACCGGCGACGACCTGGACCTCATCTGTGTGCACCAGCCCTCGGTGCCGTTCACCAAGGTCGTCTGCGACTGGGTGGGTGTGGACCCGGGCCGCGTCCTGGCCACCTTTCCCACCCACGGCAACGTGGCGACCAACACCATCCCCCTCCAACTGGCCGCCGCCCTCGACGCCGGACGGCTCCGACGCGGCGACCTGGTCGGCATGTTCGGCTTCGCGAGCGGGGCCAGCGCGGGAGTGGTCGTGTGCCGCTGGTGAACCACGTCAACCCCCTGGCCCACGGCACCGTACGAACGTGAAGGCACCATGACCACCACTCGCACCCCCCGCATTCCTCCCCTCCCGCCGGCCGAATGGCCCCCGGTCCTGCGGTCGTTGCTCGCCGACTCCCACCAGGACGGGCCCGGCCGGGAGAACCTGTTCGGCACCCTCGCCCACCACCCCGTCCTGGCCCACGCCTGGCTCTCCCTCGCCCGCGTCCTCACCCACGAGGGCACCCTCGGCCACCGCAGACGCGAGCTGATCGTCCTGCGCGTCGCCCACCGGCTCGACGCGCCCTACGTCCACCGGCGGCATCGCACCCCGGCCGCGGACGCCGGACTGACGGACACGGAGATCGATGCGACGGCGGCCGACCTGGACACCCACGCCTGGGCGGGCGAGGACCGCATCCTCCTGGAGGCGGCCGACCTGCTGACCGCCAACCTCCCTTTGTCCGACGGGCTTTGGGACCGGCTGGCCCGCGCCCTTCGCCCCGAGCAACTCGTCGAACTCCTGGTCCTGACCGGCCAGACCGCCACCATGTGCACGACCCTCAATGTCCTGCGCACCCCCTCGGACACCACGGCCCAGCCCGCTCTCACCGTCCTCCTGGACCTCGAACGCTGTTGCAGCGCGGGCCAGTGCGTCGGCGCGGCGCCCGAGGTGTTCGAGCAGGCCGAGGAGGACGGCCGGGTCGCCCTGCTCGTCCCGGACCCGGACACGCGGTACGTCGACGAGGTCCGGTTCGCCGCCGACCTGTGCCCCAGCGGCGCCATCACGCTGGTCGACGACGAGGAGCCGACCCTCCCATGACGACCGTCACCGCCATCAACCTCCCTGCTCCCTACGGCAGTTGCCCCTTCTCTCCGCCGCCCGCCTACACCGACGCCGCCCGTGAGGCCGCTGTCACTCAGGCCGTGCTGCCGGACGGCACCGCGTGCTGGCTGGTCACCGGCTACGACGAGGTCAGGGCCGTGCTGGCCGACGCCCGCTTCAGCGCCGACGCGCGCACACCGGGCTTCCCCTTCCTCTCCGCCGGGCAGCGTGAACTGGCCACCGCCAAGCCGAGTTTCATCCGCATGGACGACCCCGAGCACGCCAGGCTGCGCCGGATGGTCAGCAAGGACTTCCTGGTCAGGCGGATCGAGGAACTGCGCCCGGGCATCCAGGACATCGTCGACCGGGCCGTGGACCGCATGACCGACGGCCGCACCTCCGCCGACCTGGTGGCGGACTTCGCGCTGCCGATCCCCTCGCTGGTCATCTGTCTGATGCTCGGGGTGCCGTACGAGGACCACGAGCTGTTCCAGTCGCTCAGCCGCACTCTCCTCGACAACCGCACCACCCGACCGGAGGCGGAGCGGGCACACGCCCAACTCATGGGCTACTTGGCAGAATTGGCCGAGCGCAAGCGCAGCCGTCCCGCCGACGACATCCTCAGCCGGCTCGCCGCCCGCGAGGACCTGACCGACCAGGAGACGGCGTCACTCGGCTTCCTCCTGCTCGTCACCGGGCACGAGTCCACCGCGAACATGACGGCCGTCAGTGTGCTCGCTCTGCTCCAACGCCCGGACCAGTCGGACTTGTTGCGCGCGGAACCGGACCTGGTCCGAGGCGCCGTGGAGGAACTGCTGCGCCACCTCACGATCATCCACCTGGGCCTGGGGCGCGCGGCGACCGAGACCGTGCGGGTGGGCGGGGTGACGATCCCGGCCGGGGACGGCGTGATCTGCATGCTGTCCACGGCCAACCGGGACCGCCAACTCTTCGGTGACGGGGACGACTTGGACCTCACCCGGGACGCCCGCCGCCATGTCGCCTTCGGCTACGGCATCCACCAGTGCCTGGGGCAGACCCTGGCCCGCGTGGAACTCCAGATCGTCCTCACCACCCTGCTCCGCCGCCTGCCCGGCCTGCGCCTCGCCGTCCCCGCCGACCAACTCGCCTACAACCAGGACAACATCGTGTACGGGCTGCGCGCGCTCCCGGTGACCTGGTAGCGGCGGGCCCGGTTCACCCCCCGGTCAGACCGGGATCGGCGCGCCCGTCGACCACCTCACGTGCCACGGCGCTCAGCAGCCGCTGACGTGAGCGCGCATGTGTGCGCAGGAGGTCGAAGGCGTCGTCCACGGTCATCTCCAGCCGAGCCGCGAGCACTCCCTTGGCCTGTTCGATGACGATGCGGTTGCTCAGGGCGAGTTCCAGCTGGGTCGCGAGGGTCCGGCTGCGGTCGGTCTCGCGCGCGCGTTCCAGGGTGACGGCGGTGAAGTCCGCCATCGACTGGCCGAGCGTCAGTGTTCCCGGAGTGAGGAGGCTCTGTCGGGCGTGGGAGAGAAGTACGAGCGCACCGCTGATTCCGGTGTGTCCGCGCAGGGGGAGGGCCACCACGCGGGCGTAGCCGAGACCGAGGGCTCTGGGGGCGTAGTGCGGCCAGCGCTGCCTGGCGGGCCGGCCGTCGAGCGCCGCCTGGGTCGGGGGCGTACGGGTGCGGTGGCAGTCGTTGCCGGGGCCTTCGCGCCAGCCGACGGCGTCCTGTTCCAGCCGGGACACCGCGGGGTCGGAGCCCGCCACGTGAGCCGCCTCGCGCTCGTCGGGGGCGAACACCACGGCCGCGGCGCCGACGCCGAGCAGGGACGGGCTGTCGTGCGCGAGGACCCCGAGGGTTCCGGCGACGTCCAGGGGACCGTCCGTCATACAGCCGGCCAGGGCCACGAAGACGTCGGCCAGCCGCTGTTCGGGCGTCATGGTGCCTCTTCCTCAGTCGGGTTCCGGGTCGCCGCGCAGGATCCGCCGGGAGATCATGTCGAGAGACAGTTCCTCGGCGAACGCCCGGGCCTTGATGAGTGCCAGTGCGTCGTCGACGGGACAGCCGAGCCGTGCTGAGAGCATGCCCGCGGCCTGTTGCACGGTCACCCGGTGGTCGGTGCCGCCGTAGAGGTCCGGGTCGGCGTCGGGGCCGAGCAGCACGATACGGGTGAGGGCTTCGGCGACCGCCGCGAGATCGGCCGGCCCGGCGAGGACGGGCCGCGGGTCGAAGACCGCCAGTGCGCCGATGCAACCGGCCGCCGTCCCCAGCGGAACGGCGGCCACGGAGGTGATGCCCAGGGAGGCGAGGGCGCGTCCGTAGCCGGGCCAGCGTGTCCCGATCGCCGGGCCGGACGCGTGGACCGGGCGGCGTACCGACGCGGCGTCCCGGGAGGGGCCCTCACCGAGGACGTACTCCAACTCCTGCGCGGCCCGGGACTGTTCGTCGGACACGGCGACCGCGAGCTGGTTCTGGCCGGAGTCGACCAGGATGAGCGCCGCGCTGTCCGTGCCGCACGCCTCCGCGACACCGGTCATGAACCGGGGCTGGGCTCCCTGTCCCGGAGTCCATTCCGCCGTACGGCGGGCGAAGGCCTCCTGGAGGCTTGCCGAGGAACGATGGCACGCGGCCGATCGCCGGTGCGTGGCCGCGATCCGCGCGTGGAACTCGCGTCCGGGTCTCGCCGCCAGGAGTTCGTGATGGGCGGCGGCCGCCTCGGCCCGCTCCGCGCGCTCGATCGCGCGGGCGGCACGGCCCAGTGCCAGCGCTGCCAGACCGAGGGCTTCTTCGGGCCCCTGCGGATTCATATCCGAAGCGTACGCCGCAGGGTCAGTCGGAGCCGTGACTTCGGCCTTCCTCCATCAGCAGGACGACGCCTCCGTTGTGGCTGTCGAACGGCGAACAGAACACATCGCAGGTAATGGACCGGCCGATACGGCTCAGGGCCTCCAGCGTGATCGGTCCGGTGCGTTCACGGGTCTCCATGCAGGTGCGCACTATGGGCAGCAGCACATCGGTGGGCAGTCCGAAGTCCAGTGCGAAGAACTCCTCGTCGAGGACCTCGTCCATCCGCAGCCCCCACAGGTCGACCGCGCCCCGGTTCCAGCTCTTGACCTTCAGGTCGTGGTCCAGGACCACCACACCGGCCTCGATGCTGGTCAGGACGGCCGTCAGGAAGGCCCTGGCCTCGTTCAGGTCCTCGGTGCGGATGCGCATCTCGTCGTTCATGGTCTCCAGTTCCTCGTTGCCGGACTGGAGTTCCTCGTTGGTGGTCTCCAACTCTTCGTTGGTCGACTGGAGTTCCTCGTTGGTGGTCTCCAACTCCTCGACGCTGGACTGGAGTTCTTCGTTGGTGGTCTCCAACTCTTCGTTGGTCGACTGGAGTTCCTCGTAGGCCGTCTCCAGATCCTCGCGCACCCGCTTGACCTCGGCCTTCAACTGCGAGGCCACGGTGACGTCGATGAAGGAGACGCTGGTGGCGACATGCAGGCTGTTGGGCCCGGTCAGGGGCTGGACGAGGATGTCGAAGTACTGGAGGTCCTCGCCCACCCTGCGCTCGACCCTGTTGACGCGGAGGGTCCGGCGCTCATGCGTGGACTGGTCGATCAGAGAGCGGAGTTCGACCGGCCGGTAGGAGATCTCCAGGTCCTGGAGGGGGCGGCCGATGTCGGTGGGGGTGAGGGAGAACTGGACCCTCGCCTGACTGTTGATCACCACGACGACTCCGTCGTCGTCGACGGCGATCGACGGGACCGGGCCCGCGTCGAGGACCAGGTCGCGCAGCTGGCGGCTGCGCGCGACCGAGTGCGGTGCGACGCCCGCGCCGGCTCTGATCTTCGCCGGCGTCGGGTGGTACGGCAGTCCGGCGTCGCCCGGGCGGCGCCGGAAGACGCGCTGACGCATGTTGACCACGTCGAACCGGTCGGCGTCGTTCAGCAGCATCTCCGCCTTGCCGAGGAACAGGAAGGCGTTCTTGCGCAGCGCGAAGTGGAACCGGTCGACGATCTGCGTCTGGGCCTCGACGTTGAAGTACATCAGCGTGTTGCGGCAGATGAGCAGGTCGAGCCGGGAGATCGGGGCGTCGCGAGTGATGTCGTGCCGCCCGAAGATCACCCGGCGCCGCAGGTCGGGGCGGAAACCGAACACCGCGCCGTTCTGCTCGAAGTACTTCTCGCGCAGCTCCGCGGGGATGGCCTCCAGGGACTTCTCCGGGTACTGGCCCGACCGGGCCTGCCGCAGCGCTTCCTCGTCGATGTCCGTGGCGTAGATCTTGACGCGGCGCAGACACTCCTCCAGGCCGAGCGCCTCCGCGAACATGACAGCCAGGGAGTACGCCTCCTCGCCGCTGGAACAGCCCGCGCTCCAGACCCTGATCTCCTGGTCGGGTGCGACGTCCGCGAGCATTTCGGGGACCACTTCCCGCTGCAGGAAGGTCCAGGCGTCCGGATCGCGGAAGAACGACGTGACGTTGATCAGGATCGTGTTGAAGAGGGCGTCGAACTCGTCCGAGCTGGTTTCGAGGAGATCCTGGTAGTCGGTGTAGGTGTGGACACCCACGTCGTTCATCCGCTTGTTGATGCGCCGGCCCAGGGTGGAGCGTTTGTAGCCCGTGAAGTCGAAGCCGCGAGCGTCCCTGATGAAGACGAGCAGCTCCTCCAGTGCCTCGTCGGTGGCGGCGTTCTGAGATTCGCTCATCACTGCTTCTCGGCCTCGACGAGTCCGCGGACGACCGTGGCGATCTCCGCGAGGGGAAGGACGTAGTCCGCCGCTCCCGTGTCCACCGCCGCCTGGGGCATCCCCTTGAACTCCGCCGACAGCGGATCCTCGACGATCACCGTGCCCCCGCGCGACTTGACGGCGTCCACTCCCATCGCGCCGTCGCTGCCGGTCCCGGTGAGCACACAGGCGATGGCCCGCGGTCCGTAGGCCCCGGCGACCGATTCGAAGAGGAGGTCGGCGGATGGACGTACGAAGTGGACGAGCTTGGTGTTGGACAGCGTCATCACGCCGTCGGAGTCGATGAGGAGATGCCGGTCGGGAGGGGCGATGTACACGGTGCCGGGCAGCGCGCGCTCCTCGGCCTCCGCGAGCTTGACCGGAAGGTCGGTGCGGCGGGAGAGGACGTCGGCGATCACCGTCCGGTGCCGCGGGTCGAGGTGCTGAACCACCAGCACCGGTACCGGGAGATCAGGGTCCAGCATCCCGAGAAGGACGATCAGCCCGTGGATGCCGCCGGCAGATGACGCGACAGCGACGATCGCGTAGGGGTCCTCCTGGGACTGATCAGCTGTCACACGGCGAGCCTAGCGGAGGAGCCACCAGGTGGCGGGGCGGTGAGGGGGTCGGCGGACGGACGGGACGAGGGCTCCCGTCCCTTTTCTTTCAGCCGCGCCGGAGGCCTGTGCATATATGCGAGAAAGGCGCGCGCGTTCAACGTCAAGACCTCATCCCGAATATCACTCCAACGGGGCATCATGCTCCATGAAGAAGGGCATATGCACGTATTTATGATCCGCCCCCGACCTAGGATTCCCTTGTTTCGTCACCCCTGCTCCCGGTGGCCGTGGACCCCTGTCGTCATCCGCCCCGGAACCGGTGCGGACAGCCCGCTGAATTCACGGTGATGTCTCCATGCCCCGGGAAACCCTTCCGCCGAATCGATACGTCCGCGTCTACCGGACACCAGGGCGCACAGTCGTCGAACTCCACGGCGCGATCGACATCGCCGCCGTCCTTCACCTCGCTCCGGAACTCGACGCGGTGACGGACGGCCCGAACCCCTCGGTGGTGATCGACCTGACCCCGGTCGAGTTCCTGGACTGCTCCGGGCTGAGGCTGTTGTGCCGTGCTCGGCTGCGCGTCGAGGAACGGGACGGACAACTGACGCTCGTCTGCCCCCAGCCCATGATCCGCAAGATGCTGCGGATCACGGGCCTCCTCCGGTTCTTCACCCTGTCGGCCACCCTGGACGAGGCGCTCGGCCGCCACGCGTCCGCGAGCTGACGCACCCTTCCTGCGGGTCAGAAGACGCGCCCGAGGTCCTGCCGCACGATCGTCCGCATGCTGTGCTCGGCGAGTGCGGCGATCGTCATGGACGGGTTGCAGGCGCCAGTGGAGCCGGGGATGCGGGCGCCGTCCAGGACGTAGAGGCCCTGGTGGCCGAGGACGCGGCCGGTGAGGTCGACGGCGTCTCCGAACGGGACGCCGCCCAAGGAGTGCCAGGTGGAGGGGGCTTGGGCGTTGGTGTCGATCATGATGCCGCCGCCCGCCGTGGCGATGTCCTGCATCTTGGCCGCGATCAGTGCCTGGAGTTCGGCGTCGGCGTCGGTGGGCCAGGTGAGGACGGCGTCGTCGGTGTCGGCGTCGTAGGCCCAGGTGCCCGCGCCGTCGACGATGCCGAAGCCGACGACGGTGAGGGCCGTGATGCCCGGCTGCTGGATGGGTGATCCGGCGTGGACGACGGTGAGCGGGATGCTGCTGTTCGGGTCGCGTCCGCCGACGCAGGCGGGTCCGCCCTGCTGGGTGCCGGCGTCGCCGGACGGGTTGATCCAGGCCCAGATCCGGTCGCCGTTGTTGCCCCACTTGGTGCCGATGGCATCGGGCAGGTCCGGAATCAGGTTCTTGGCACGGGACTTGACCAGGAGGCGGGTGGTGCCGGGCGAACCGGCGTTGAGGAACACGGCGTCCGCGGTGATCCGGATCTTTTCCTGGACCGCCCCGCCGGTGTCGATGCGGTCGACGGACAGCACCCACTTCTTGTTGGCGTCCATCGCGAGGTCGCGGACGACGTGCAGTGGCGCCACCTGCACCAGCCCGGTGGACTCGGCCTGCGCGAGATAGGTGACGTCGATGGAGTGCTTGCCGCCGTTGTCGACGCCGAACGCGATGTCGCTGGTGGTGTACGTCGGGTCGTACAGACCCTCCAACTCGCCCCGGACATAGGCCCAGTCGATGGGCAGCGGCACCTTGAACGGGGTCAGACCGGCCCTCGGTGCGATGTCCTGGAAGAGGCGGGACGACTTGTAGGGGTCGGAGGCGAGGACGTCGTAGGGGACGGTGGAGATGCCCAGCATCCGCGAAACCGTGGGGTAGGCCCACAGGTTGAGGTCGTCGTAGAGGGCGGCGGCCTGGGGGATGGAGGTGGCGAAGTCCGCCTTCGTCGGCTGCAGGGTCATGCCGTGGTACATGATCGAGCCGCCGCCGACGGCCGCCCCGCACATCGCCGTCATGCCGTCTCCTACGACGGCTTCGAGCACGCCCGTGTACGGCGTCCAGGTCTTGTCGACACCACCGACGATGGCGTGGTCGGTGAGCCAGGCGGAGCGGTTGTCCATGTTGGCGAAGCGGCAGAACGTGGTCGAGTCGGGGCCGGTCCGCCAGCGCAGTCCGCGTTCCAGGACCAGGGTGGAGACTCCGGCCTGGGCCAGCCGTAACGCGGTGACGCCGCCGCCGAAACCGGTGCCGACGACGACGGCCCGTTCGCGAAGTTCCGTGACAGCGGCGGGAGTTGAGGCTGCGGCGGCCCTGGTCTGTCCGGCACCTGCCAGGGCGACCGCGCCGAGTGCGGTCGCGCCGAGCAGTCCGCGGCGGCTGAGGGCGGGGGTGGGGTGGGGGGAGGTGTGCTCGTGCATGGGGGGACTCCGGCAAGCCGTAGGGGAGTGCGGGTCGCCGGGAGCGTAGCGTGAATGAGCATGACACTGTCAATAACCGGAAATGTAATTCTCGTATGGGGGAGGTGAGTTACCGCCGAGGGGGGCCACGCACCGCACCCACCCGGCCCCCGTCGGCGAGGTCCCTGTTCATCCGGTCTCAGAGCTGTACCGGCATGGTCCAGCAGTTGGAGGTGGCCGGCCTGCCGGAGAGGCGGTCGGTGAGCCAGGAGATGGCGTCGCTCTGGTCGGTGAGCAGGGGTGCGAAGTGGTTGAGGAGCGCGCTGCCGACACTGGGCAGGACGACGGGCTTGTACGTGACGTCGGCGCCCTTCGCGCACCAGTCGAGGGCGAGTTGGCGGGCCTGGGCGTGCGGGACGAGGTTGTCGCTGACGCCGGTCGCGAGGCGGACGGGCCCCGACGGTTTCAGCGTGCCGATGCGCTGCTCGTCGACGAAGGCCTGGAAGGCGGGGGTTGCCGCGATGATGCTGCTGAGGGACTGGCCGTCCGTGGTCCAACTGGTGCTCTTCGTATAGGCGTAGCCGAGCAGTGCGTCGCCCACGCACATGGTCGACAGGTCGGTGAGCGCGGCCTTCCCCGCGTCGTTGAGGTGTGCCTCCGCGAGGGGCTTCAGGGCCGGGTCGGACTGGAGGAAGCCGTTGAGCGACCAGCCCAGCGCACCGGCGAGTTCGCTGCCGTCGATGGCCTTGGTGACCGAGGTCAGGTCGGCGGGCGGGGCTCCGGCGTAGGTTCCGGACAGGGTGACGTCGGGGGCGTAGGAGGACTGGAGCTCGGCGGCTGCGGCGGTCGCCCCGCCGCCCTGGCTGTAGCCGTAGAGCCCGACCGGTGAGGCGGCGGTGACCGAGGTTCCGGCGAGCGAACGGGCGGCGCGTACGGCGTCCAGCACCGCGTGCGCCTCGTCGATCCGGTTGACGTAGGTGTGCAGCCGGTCCGTGGCGCCGAGTCCCACATAGTCGGTGACGACGACGGCGACACCCTCGGCGAGCAGGCGGTAGATGGAGAGGTCCTCGTAACCGACCGAAACCGTCTGGCTGTTGAAGACGAGGGGATGCTCCAGGCCCATCGACGCGGAGCACTGGTCGCCCTGTCCCACGGTGCCGGGGGCGACCGCGACCAGGGGGCGCGGGCCGGTGCCGGACCAGTCGGCGGAGGGTTCGATGTAGGCGCCGGTGACGGCGACGGGCTGACCGTTGGAGTCGGTGGACTTGTACATCAGCCGGGTCGCGGTGCCCGGGAGCGGGCCGTCGAGGCCGGGGAGGCTCAGGGCGAGGGGGAGGGGCTCGCTGCGGACGAGGGCGCCGTTCGCGGCGGGCAGGGTGGCGGGCGGGTTGTAGAACGCGGGGATCGTGACACCTCTGGACACGATCTCGTCCGAGGCGGTGGCGGCGGTCGCGGTCGCGATGACGAGGGCCTGGGCCCCGAGGCAGGCGACGACGGTGAACGCGGCGCCGAGCAGGCGCCGTTGGCGTGCGGGCATGGCGAACCTCCTGTGGAGCGGCCGTCAGGAAGCGGCGGCGCGGTGGCGCACACACGCGTCCCACGTGTGTGCGCCGGTGCCGCCGGAAAGTGGTTCGCCTGGAACTTACCTGCGGGTAAGTTACTCGTGATACCTGTCGGTAGGTTACGTTTCGGTAATGTGACTGACTGTCAAGTCGCGGCGATCAGTTCGGGGCGATCCGTTCGAGTCGGTCGGCGACGGCTTCCGGTTCGCTGACCATCAGGTCGTGGCCGGTGTCGATGTCCCACAACCGCCCGGCCGCGCGCGCCGGTTCGAGGTCCGCCGGATCGCGGAAGGGCAGGGTCGAGGTGCAGACGATCTGCGACTGCGGCAGTGCGCGTACCGCCGCCTCGTCGTTCAGTCGCAGCGGCTGCTCGAAGCACTTCCAGGGATGGGGCGTGATCTTCGGCGCCAGCCAGGCGATGTCGTCAGGATCGGCCAACCCGTAGTGGGGCATGGGCCCTTCACCCGGGAAATTCACCAGCTCCACTCCGTCTACCACCCGCCCGGTCGCCCGGGAGGCGGCCATCAACTCCGGTGCCACATCGGCGAGGGACTGCCCGTTCGCCGGGTTGGCCGCGTCCAGGTAGACGAGGTGGCCGACGCGGTCCAGGGCGCGGTCGGCGGCACCGGTGATCACCATCCCGCCGTAGCTGTGCCCGACGAGAATGGCGTCGAACAGCCCCTCGTAGCGCAGGAGTTGGGTGATATCGGTGATGTGCGTGTCGAGATCGACACCGGGCCCGAGCAGATGCGCCCGCTCACCGAGCCCGGTCAGTGTCGGGGCGTACACCTCATGACCGTTCGCGCGCAGGATCCGCGCGACGCGCTGATAGCACCATCCACCGTGACTGCCGCCGTGCACGAGAACGTACGTGGCCATGCGGGCCTCCTGTCTTACCCGACAACTGTCGGATAACCATCAGGTGTTGGAGAGAATACTGTTGCCGCATGCCAGCGCAACCCCCTGAACGCCCCGGCCTCCCCGACCCCCGCGTCCGCCGCTCCCGCGCCGCCCTCGAAGCCGCCCTGCGCGAACTGGTCACCGAGCGGGACCTGCGCCAGATATCCGTCGCCGACCTCACCAAGCGGGCCGGCGTCAACCGCTCGACGTTCTACGAGCACTACGCCGACGTCCACGATCTGGCGGTCGCCGCGTGCACCGCGACGTACGACGAGTTGGTGGCCACGGCCCCCATCCCGCACGGCCGATTCGCCCCGGACGGCGGCCCGTTGCCGAACCCTCTCCCCGCTCTCTTCACCCATGTCGCCGAACACGCCCCCCTCTACCGGGCCCTCCTCTGCGACGAGGGCAGCGCCCGAATGATCAACCACCTGCTCCACCGCATCACCCTCGCGGCCCGCATCAGCCGGGGCCTGCCCACCGACACCGACATCACCGACCCGGTCTCCGCCTTCCTCGCGGGCGCGGTCCTGGGCGCGGTCATCGACTGGCTGCGGCGGGACTGCGCGGGGACGGCGGAGGAGATCGGGGCGGCGGTGTGGCCTTATGCGGTGGCTTGTGCGGAGGTCTCGGACATCCCCCCGACCTGACCAACTCCCGGGTGCGGCCTGGGGTGTTGCGGCCCTGCCTCGTGGCATGTACTTTCCATCGTGGAAAGTACATGCCATGCGATGGAGGTTGTCATGAACGACGGCTCGCGGGATCTGGAGCAGCTTCAGCAGCAACGGACGGCGTTGGCCCAGCGGTTGAGGCTTCCGTGGTGGTATCTGGCGGCGACCGCGGTGGTGATGGCTGTGTTGCTGGGCCTGCCGTTCCTGCAGCCGCGGTACGTTTCCGACGGGGCGGGCCAGGTCACATCGCTGGTGTTGATCATGATCCAGTTCGGCCTGAGCCGCCTTCTGGAAAACACGACCGGTGTGAAGTACCGGGGCCGGAACATGTCCTACCCGTCGGCCCGGCCCGTCATGTGGGTTACGTGCGCGGTGGCAGCGGCATCCGTCGCGGGCGAGGGCGTGTTCCTCAGAGGAGGGGATACCGTGCTCGCCGTCGCGGTGGTGGTCGTCACGGTGGCGGCGGTGGTCGGCATTCTGCTGTGGCAGAACGCGGCGATCCGTCACGACATCCGGCAAGGGCGAGCGGTTTCGCGATGACCGGACGTGAAGGGCGCGGGCGACTGGACGAGATCATCCATCCGGTGACCCGGCTGTCGATCTGCGGACTGCTCGCCGCCGGTCCCGAGTGGGTGGAGTTCTCCGTCGTGCGGGACACCGTGGGGGTGAGCGATTCGGTGCTGTCCAAGCAGTCCCGGATCCTGGAGGACGCCGGCTACCTCGAAGTTCGCAAAGGGGCGATCGGGCGACGTCCACGAACATGGTTCCGGCTCACGGGCGAGGGCCGCACCGCGTTCACCGAGCACCTCACCTGGCTGCAGAACGCCGCTCGACTCGCCGCCGACAAGGCACCGGCCGACGACGGCGACCCGGAGAACTGAGGGGGGCCAGGAGGACTTCGTCGACGGAGTGAAGGCGTTTTACGAACGAGCGAGCCCGGGAATCCGCCCGGCAGAAGGCTGCCGCCCGACCGGGCAACACGAAGACGTGGACACGCGGCCCTTGTTTTCAGCAGCAGCTGCGGAATGCCACGTCTCAGGTCTCGGGAACCCATTCCACGGGAGGAGGCATGCGACTGTAGTGGGGTCCCCTGATGCCGTACTGGGCGAGGTGCAGGATCTCGCCGCCGACCGCGAGTTCCGCCGGTGGGGGGTTGGGGACGCGGATCTGCGGGTGACGCCGGCCGTCGATGACGATCCTCTCCCGGAGGTCGTTCCGGCCGTCCGCCCAGCTCTGGGCCCGCTCGCGAGTCCACGGGTTCTGCAGGGTTCGCGGGGCGGCCGGGTCGTGGTCGTAGCCGTTGAGGCTGCGGACGAGACCTTCGCTGTAGACACCCTTGACCCGGAAGTTCTCCAGGTCGTCCGCGCGTACGACCATGTTGACGTACCGGCGGCCGTTGCCCCTGTGCCGTCCGACCGCGCGCCAGCGGCCCGGGCCGGGGTCCCAGCACGTGGGTGGGATCCACAGCAGGGCGCCCACCGGGAAGTGCTTCGTGCCGTGCTGGATGTCGAGACCGTCCTCGCCGCGCGTGGTTTCCCGCGACACATTGGCCACCAGGCACCAGCCCAGCAGCCCTTCGGGCGTCTCTTCTTCGGTGGGTTCCGTGTCTGTCACACCGAGAATTCTCGGGCAGGAGACGGGACGTGAACCAGCTGTTTTCAGCTGGGCCGACCGGAGCACACCACAACAGGCGGCACGGACGACGCGCGATCCGTCGCTCAGACCGTGAGCCCGCACACCACCGACCCCACCCCCACCACGACCCCCGTCTCCCCCAACGTCCCGTCCTCTCGCACCCGCAACACCGCCACCGTCCCGCTGTGTTGATTCGCCACCAGCAGATGCCCGGGCACCGCAGTCAGCCCCCGGGGCCGGTTTCCCCCGCTCGGGACCTCCCCGAGGGGTTCGAGGGTCGTGCCCGTGATGCGGAACGCCGCCACCGTGTCCGCGCCCCGGTTGGTGACCCAGACGTAGCGGCCACAGGCGGAAGTGACAATGCCGCCGGGCTCGTTGGGGATGTCCGCTACGGCCGTTGCCGGCACCCGGGACAGTTCGTGCAGGGTGCCCGTCTCCGCGGCGTAGTGGTGACACGTCACCGTGGAGGAGAGTTCGTCGGCGCTGATGACCAGGTCGCCGCCCGGGGTGAACGCGAGGTGGCGGGGGCCCGAGCCGGGACGGAGTCGGGAGGCCGCCACCGGCTTCAACTTGCCGGTGATGATGTCCAGTTGGTACGCGAACACCGTGTCCGCGCCCAGGTCCGTGGCCAGGACGCAGCGGCCCGCCGGGTCGACGAGGACCTGGTGGGCGTGGCTGCCTTCCTGGCGGCCGGTCACCGGGCCCGAACCCTTGTGCTCGACCACGTCCGTGAGGTCCGACAGTCGGCCGTCCGCGTCCAGGCGGTGTACGGCCACCGTGCCGGGCAGCGTGTCCGTGCCGTAGTTGGCGGTGAGGAGGAAGCCGCCGCTCGGGTGGACGGTCAGGTGGCACGGGTTCGCGCCGCCGCTGGTCACGGGTGCTCCCAGTGGAGTTGGCGCCGCGCCCTCCCGCAGTGCGAACGCGCTTACCGCTCCCGGTGTCGACTCGTGCGTCGTGTAGACGACGGGGAGCGTCGGGTGAGCGGCCAGGAAGGACGTGCCGCTCGCCGCCACCGTGTCCACCACGCTCAGACCACCGTCCTCCGGAGTGAGCCGCAGCGCCGTCAGGCCGACGCCCTCACCACCCGTGTCCGGTGTGTACGAACCCGTCAGGACGTCGACGTGACTGGAAATACTGGTCATTGAGCGCTCGGTTCCTCAGTGGAGTACGGCGGCGGAGTACATCAGCGGAGTACGTCGTCGTGGTGGTCCAGCAGGGAGAGTTCGGCCCGGCGCGGCAGGCCCTCCCAGTCGCCCTCCGTGCCGACCGCGAACGCGCCGACCCGGGCGGCCGTGTCGAGCCGGACCGGTGCCGGTGCGCCGGCCAGCAGCTCGGCCAGGTAGCCCGCCACGAAGGCGTCTCCGGCGCCCACCGAGTCGTACACGCGGGCGGGCAGCGCGAGTTGGCGGTGGGGACGGCCGTCGAGGAGGGCGAAGGCTCCCTCCGCGCCCAGCTTGATCACCGCACCCGACGGGCCCAACTCGCAGATGCCCTTGGCCAGTTCCTCGGGTTCGTGGCGGTCCGGCACCGCGAGCCGGGCCTCGTGCGGGCCCGCGAAGACCAGGTCGCTGTCGTGGAGGAGGGGGAGGACGGCCTGCCGAGCCTCGTCCTCGTTCCACAGCAGCGAACGGAAGTTGATGTCGAGGGACACCAACACCCCTGCCTCGCGGGCGATGTCCACCGCCCGGCGCACCGCTCGCGCCGGACCCTCCCCCAACGCCGGTGTGATGCCGGTGATGTGGAGGACCGCCGCCCCCGCCACGACGTCCTCCGGGATGTCCTCGGGGACCAGGCGGACGCCCGCCGTCGCCGTGCGGTAGTAGCGCATCCGGTGGTGCGTGCTGGTGCGTTTCTCCTTGAGGAGGAGGGACGTCGGGGCCGCATCGCGTACGGCCAGGGCGGTGACCCCTTCCGCCCGCAGTTCGCGCAGCACCAGCTCGCCCAGCTCGTCCTCGCTGACGCGGCCGATCCAAGTGGCCCTGCCGCCCAGGCGACTTACGCCGATCGCCACGTTGGACTCGGCGCCGGCGATGCCGAGGCGCAGGGTGGTGCCCAGGGTGAGCGGGCCGGGACCGGCGGCCGACAGGACGCCCAGGGTCTCGCCCACGGTGACGAGGTAGGGCTCGGCGTTCTCGACAACAGGCTTACGGGTGTTCACAGGGGGTTCTTCTCCTCGGGCCCGGTGCGGGGCCTGACCGTCTCCAGCAGTGCGCGGGCCCGGGCCGTGAGGGCGTTCAGCGCCTCGGGGGTGGGGTCCCGGTCGGCGTCGCGCAGCAGCGGGGAGCCGACGCCCACGGCGAGTGCCCCGGCCGCCATGTACTGGCCCGCCGCTTCGAGGTCCACGCCGCCGACCGCCATGAGCGGTATGTGCGGTAGCGGGGCACGGAGTTGGCGCAGATGGGTGGGGCCTCCGGTGCAGGCCGGGAAGAGTTTCACGGCCGTCGCGCCGGCCCGCCAGGCGGTGGTCACCTCGGTCGCCGTCCACGCTCCCGGGTAGAAGGGGACGTCCTGGTCGGCCGCGTCGTGGATGACGTCCGGTTCGACGTTCGGGGAGACCAGGAACTCGGCGCCCGCCGCCAGCGCGTCCCGGGTGTCGGCCGTGGTGAGGACCGTACCGGCGCCCACCGAGACCCCGGCGCCGAGTTCGTCCTTGATGCGGGCGATCGCGTCGAGCGCGCCGGCGGTGGTGAGGGTGACCTCCAGGCAGGTCACCCCGCCGGCCGCGAGGGCACGGGCCGCGGCGGGCAGCGCGGAGGCGTCGGCCGACCTGAGGATGGCCATCACCCGGGTACTGACCAACTGGGGTGTGAGCAGGGGCCGTTGCAGAAACTGATGGTCCGTCATTTGACTGCTCCCGCCGACATTCCGGCGACCATCTGGCGCTGGAAGAAGATGAAGATGACCAAGAGGGGCAGCACACCCAGCAGCGCGGCCGGGAAGAGCGTGGTCGGCTGGACGGTGTGCGGGTCGATGAAGGAGTAAGCGTTCACCATCACCGTGCGCTTGCCCGGGTCCTGGAGGAATACGAGGGGGACCAGCAGGTCGTTCCAGATCTGCAGGGAGATGAAGGTCAGCAGGGTGCTGGTGACCGGCCGGAGGAGAGGCAGGATGACGACGAAGAAGGTGCGCAGCGCGCCGCAGCCGTCGAGGGCCGCCGCCTCCTCCAGGTCGGTGGGGATCTGGCGGATGAAGCTGGTGTAGAAGAACACGGCGAGCGGCAGATTGAGCGCGGTGTAGATGAAGACGACGCCCGCGTAGGTGTCCAGCAGGTTCAGGTCGCGCATCAGCAGGTACAGGGGTGCCACCACGACGAACACGGGGATCGACGTGCCGAGGATGAACAGCCGGTACACCGCCGTCGACCAGCTCGCCGTGATGCGGGCCAGCGGGTAGCCCGCGAGCGCGCCGAGCACCGTGATGAGCACGCACGAAAGCCCGGTGATCAGAAGGGTGTTGAGGGTGCTGGTGCCGTAGTGGATCTGGCTGAAGGCGTGCGTGAAGTTCTTCAGGGTGAAGGAGTGCGGGATGCCCAGCGGGGAACGCGCCACGTCCGCCGCCGTGCGCAGCGAGGTGACGATCGTGAAGACGAACGGCAGGACGAAGAGGACCGTGCCGAGGGTGAGCGCCGTGGTGCCGAGGCCGGTGGCGAGCCTGCGCGGGGTCCACGGGGCGGCGGCGCGGGGGGCGGCCGGAGGGCGGGGCGCGGCGCGCTTTCCGGCGGGGCGGACGGTCTCCGGCGCGGAGACCGGTGTCGAGGGGGGTGAGGTCATGGGGTGATCCGTCCGATTCCAACGATTCCAACGGTGCCGACGGGGAACTGCTGGGCGTGCGTACGCACTTGAGGGCGTCCGTACGTCGTCACACGCGCCGTTCGCGCAGTCTGAGCAGGGAGTTGGTCGCGCTGGACAGGACGACCACGGTCACCAGGAGCAGTACGGCGATGGCGACGCCGTAGGCGAACTTCCCGCCGCCGAAGATGTTCCGGTACACGAGCAGGGTCAGGGTGTCGGTGGCGCCGGCCGGGCCGCCGTTGGTCAGGACGAGCGGGAACTCGAAGACCTTGAGCGAACCGATCAGGCTGAGCGTCACGTTGACGGTGAGCGCGGGCGCCAGCAGCGGCCATTCGATGCTGCGGAACCGCCGCCAGCCGCTCGCGCCGTCCAGGGCGGCGGCCTCCAGGAGTTCGGTCGGCATGCTCATATAGCTGGCGAGGAAGATCGCGCACGAGTAGCCGGTGAACATCCAGATGTTGACCGTGGCGACCGAGTACAGCGCGGTGGACGGGTCGCCGAGCCAGACGTGCTTGAGGCCGCCGAGACCGACCCCGTCGAGCAGGGCGTTGAGACCGCCGTTCGGCGCGAAGAGGTACGACCAGATGAACGCGGCCATCAACGGCGAGATGAGGGTCGGCGTCAACAGGACGACGCTGAGGGCCTTTCGGACCTTCTCGCGGCGGAACAGCATCGACGCGAAGAGCAGCCCGAGGCCGTTCTGCACGACGACGACCACGACGGCGTAGAGGACCGTGTGCCACAGGGCCGCGGAGATCTGCGGGTCGTCCGCCATCGCCTGGTACTGGTCCATGCCGACGAAGTGGGAGATCGGGCCGCCGACGCTGTCGGTCAGGCTCAGGTAGACGCCCTTGAACAGCGGATACAGGATGAAGAGCGCGTACACGGAGATCGCGGGAAGCAGGAAGGCGGCCATGGTGGCACGCCGTCGGTGGAACACGGGGGATCAACCTCCTTGGCCGTCAGGCCCCTTGGGGGAGTGGGTGGCCGCGGCTCGGGCGGGCCGCGGTGGGGCGGTGGACGCGGGGTGAGCACCCGGGTCACGCACCCGCACCGCGGCGGTCCCGAAACGGCTGAGCAACTCCCGGACGTGCGGGGCTACTTGGCGGACGCCGCCGTCTGGATGTCCTTCAGCGTCTTCGCCGCGTCGGACTGGCCCAGCAGGAACGACTGGATCTTGGATCCGGTGTCGGTCTCCGACTGGGAGCCGTACCAGGTGTTGGAGGGGAGAACCCGGTAACGGCCCTCCGTGAAGGCGGTGTTGAAGATGGTCGTCTCCGTCGAGTCGGGCGTGGTGCCACCGGTGAACGGGGACTCGGCGTGCTCGGCGTCCAGGTACTTCGCCAGGTTCGCGCTCTGCGACCAGAACTTGACGTACTCCTTCGCCGCATCCGCGTGCTGTGACTGGGAGTTGACGCCCCACGCGGTGCCGGAGAACAGCATCGCGTTCGGCTTGGTGCCCGCCGCACCGCCCGGCCAGGGGGCGAACGACACCGGGAAACCTGCCTTCTTGATGTTGGAGACCTGCCAGGCACCCTGGTACCAGAAGGCGCTCTTGCCCGCGCTGAAGTCCTGCGGCCCCTGCGACCACTCGTCGACGCCGAGCTCGTTCTTCCAGTTCACATAGCCCTTGTCACCCAGGGACTTGAGCTGGTCGAGCGGCTCCTTCCAGTCCGAGGCGAAGGACGCCTTGCCGGCCAGGAAGTCCGCGTCCCACTGCTTGTTCTTCTGGTAGACGGTCGTCGAACCGCTCGCCTGGAAGATCGAGCTGCCGGTCCAACCCGCCTTGTCCGGCAGGGAGATGGGCGTGACCCCGGCCTTCTTCAGCTTGGCGAGGTCGGCGAGGAACGTCGGCCAGTCGGCGGGGACCTCGGTGATCCCGGCCTTCTTCAGCAGATCCATGTTGGCGTACAGCCCGATGCCGATCAGCTCCATCGGCATGGCCAGCGTCTTGCCGTCGTTCTGCGTGAACGGCTTCGCGGCCGAGGATATGGAACTGACCCACGACTCGTTGGAGAGGTCCGCGAGGTAGCCGGAGGCGCCCCACTTCTTCATCTTGTCGGCGTCGACCATGATGACGTCGCCGGCCTTGCCGCCCAGCAGCTCCGGCTGCAGCTTCTGCGTGTAAGTCGGGTCCGCGGTGGTGTACTTGAAGTCGATCTTGATCTTCGGGTGCGCCGCCTCGAACGCCTTGTTGATCTCGGCGATGTTCGCCGGCTCCGCGCCGCCGCCCTTCCACGCCTCCACGTGGAGCGTGACCGTCCCGTCCGCCGAGGTCGAGTCGGAACCGCCGCCACAGGCGGCGAGCGACGTCGCCAGGGCGGCGACCGTGGTGGCGACCGTGAGCAGTCTCCCGGAGCGCTTCATTGCACACCTCACCCATCATCGGCGCATGCCGATTTCGTCGTGCTTGCAGGGGTATTGCAGGGGTTTCTACGGTTCTTCTACGGAAAGTTGAGGGTCCTCTTGGTTCGCCGAGTCCCGTCGGCTGTGCGAGGACCATCATGGTTTGCCGGGCCTGAATGGATATATCACTGAAATCCATCGAAGGAAACCGGTTGACCAACGACTTCGGCGAACGCTAGGTTGCGGCGCCAGAAGGTGTCAAGAGGTCAAACGCAACACCCCACGCCGATCGCCACACCCCAGGCGAATCCGGCAGCAGGGCATGATTCGCAGGACGGCCGGGGTCGTCGACAGCGTGGTTGACAGGGAGGACTCGCGTGGCTGAACAGCCCGTACGGGCAAGGCTGGTGGACGTCGCACGGGAGGCGGGAGTCTCCAAGGCGACGGTGTCCAAGGTGCTCAACGGACGGCAGGACCTGTCCGTCCGGCCGGAGACCCGACAGCGCGTCCACGAGGTCGCCGCCGCCCTGGGCTACCGCCCGCACTCCGGGGCCCGCGCCCTGGCCGGGGCCAGCACCCACGCCCTGGCCCTGCTGGTGCCCGCCCTCAACAACCCGACCTACGTCACCATCTCCCGAGGCGCCTACCAGCGCGCCCGTGAACTGGGCTATCTCTCCCTGCTCGCCGAGGACTTCGACGGCCAGGAGGCCGACGACACCTTCAACGACCTGGTCAAGGAAGGCCGCGTGGACGGTCTGCTGATCGCCTCCGCGCGCCCCAATCACCCCCTACTGGAGACCCTGAGCCGCAACCCGGTTCCGCACGTCTTCCTCAACCGCGCCGTCAAGGGCTCGGGCCGCAACGTCACGATGGACGTGGCACGGTCCAGCGTCACCGCCCTGGACCACCTGCACGGACTCGGTCACCAGGTGATCGGCCACATCGCCGGCCCCTCGGGGATCACCCCCAGTGAGGACCGCAGGGACGCGTTCCTACGGCACTCCGCAGCACTGGGACTGCTCGCGGCACCGGTCGCCTCCGGCGACTTCACCGAGGAGGGCGGTGCCGCAGCCGCCCGTGAACTCCTCACCCCCGCAGAGGACCGGCCCCAGGTCACCGCGCTGTACACCAGCTCGCTGGCGCAGGCCATCGGGGCGATGCGGGCCATCCACGAACGCGGCCTGCGCATCCCCGAGGACATCTCCCTCGTCGGCAACGACGACCTCCCCGTCGCCGGCTACCTCACCCCACCTCTCACCACGGTCGCGATGCCCCTGCACGAACTGGGGACGGCGGCGGTGGACGCGCTGGTCGCGGAGATCCGGGGTGAGTCGCCGGGGGATGTGGTGGTGCCGACCGAGCCGCGGTTGGTGCTGCGGGGGTCCACGGCTCGGCCGGGTACTACGGGCTGACCAGTAGGGGTTCCCGTTCCCTTACGGGTTCCCCCCTCTCGGACGACCGAGCCGCCGGTCGGACGGAGGGGCGCAGGACGAGTACCGATGATCGCAGGACAGTACCGAGGATCGCAGGACAGTACCGATTGACGGATGACCGGACGGGCCGGTCACGCCGAGAGGAACACGATGAGCCGCACCACCCCCGAGCACCACCCCGACCGTCACGCCTCTCGTTTCACCGGCCGCACGGCCCTCCTCACCGCCGCTGCCTCCGGCATCGGCGCCGCCACCGCGCGACGCCTCGCCGAGGAAGGCGCGTCCGTGCTGGTCACCGACGTGGACGCGACCGGCGCCGAGAAGGTGGCCGAAGAGGTCCGCGCCAAGGGCGGCCAGGCCCGTCACCTGGGGCTGGACGTCACGAACCCCGAGGCGTGGCCGGAGGCGATCCGGACCGCCCAGGAGTGGACGGGCCGCCTCGACCTGCTGCACCTCAACGCCGGCCGCAACCTCCCCGGCGCGATCCACGAACTCGACGACACCTCCTGGCACGACCACCTCCGCCTCGCCCTCGACTCCGTCTTCTACGGCGTCCGGGCCGCCGTTCCCCTGCTCTCGGCGACCGGTGGCGCGGTGGTCGTCACGGGCTCCGTGCACGCGGTGCTCGGCTTCAGCGGCTTCCCCGCGTACGCGGCGGCCAAGGGCGGAGTCAGCGCGCTGGTACGGCAGTTGGCGGTCGAGTACGCGGGCCGGATCAGGTTCAACGCGGTCGTGCCCGGCGCGGTGGACACCGGTCTGTGGACCGACGCGCCGGACGAGTACCGGGCCCAGACGGCCGCCCGCACCCCGGTGGGCCGCATCGGCGAACCCGAGGACATCGCCGCCGCCGTCGCCTTCCTCGGCTCCGACGACGCGTCGTTCATCACCGGCCAGAACCTGGTCGTGGACGGCGGGCGCAGCATCAGCTCACAGGAGTAGGACCCCCGGTTCCCTCGCTCTTCCCCCTCCCCGTACCCGTAGTCGTCATACCCGTAGGACCCGAACTACCCGTAGGACCCGGAGGTCCGCAGCATGAAAATCACCGGATACGAGCTGTTCCTCGTCGAGCCGCGCTGGCTCTTCCTGCGCATCGACACCGACGAGGGCATATCCGGCTGGGGCGAGCCCATCGTGGAGGGCAAGGCCCACACCACGGCCAAGGCGGTCGAGGAGATGTTCGACTACCTGACCGGCCAGGACCCCGCCCGCATCGAGGAGCACTGGCAGATGCTCGCCAAGGGCGGCTTCTACCGAGGCGGCCCGGTCCTCAGCAGCGCCCTCGCGGGCATCGACCAGGCCCTGTGGGACATCGCGGGCAAGACCCACGGCGTCCCCGTGCACCAACTCCTCGGCGGCCACGTCCGCGACCGCGTCCGCATCTACGGCTGGCTCTACGGCGAGACCCCCGAGGAACTCGCCGAGTCGGCGGCGGGCCAGGTCGCCAAGGGCCTGACGGCCGTGAAGATGAACCCCTGCGCGCAACTCGAACCGCTCGCGACCCCCGCGGCGATCGACGCGATCGTGGCCCGGGTGGCGGCCGTACGGGAGGCGATCGGCCCGGACCGCGACCTGGCGCTGGACTTCCACGGCCGCTTCAGCGGAGCGATGTCGAGGCGCGTACTGCCGTACCTGGAACCGCTGTTGCCGATGTTCGTCGAGGAACCGGTCCTCCCGGAGTTCACCCGCGACCTCGGTGACGTCGTCCGCGCCACCTCCATCCCCATCGCGACCGGCGAACGCCTCTTCTCCCGCTGGGACTTCAGGGAGGTCCTCGGCGCGGGCATCGCGGTGGCCCAGCCCGACATCAGCCACGCGGGCGGCATCTCGGAGACCCGCCGTATCGCCGCGATGGCCGAGGCCTACGACGTGCTCGTGGCCCCGCACTGCCCACTGGGCCCCGTCGCACTCGCCGCGAGCCTCCAACTCGACTTCGCCGTACCGAACTTCCTCATCCAGGAACAGTCCCTGGGTATCGGCTACGGCGACAGCAGCGGCCTGCTCGGCTACCTCGCGGACGCCTCTCCGTTCGAGGTCCAGGACGGCTACATCCACCGCCTGACGGCCCCCGGCCTCGGCATCACGGTCGACGAGGACAAGGTCCGCGCCGCCGCCGAACGCGGCCACCGCTGGCGCAACCCGGTCTGGCGCAACGCGGACGGCTCACTGGCTTCCTGGTAGCCCCAAGTTCCTTGACCGGCACAACTCGCACAACTGGCGGGGCTGTTGGCTTCGCGCTGCCCCGACGCCGTCGAATCCGGCGTCGGGACAGCACCACACGCTCCAGGCGCACCGGCGGCAACCGGTCATCGCGCCTGGTGAAGAGGGGAATCTCGCCGCACGCAGCGGCAAGGGACACATCCACCCATCCAAGGAGCGCGCAATGAAGCGTCGCAGATTCGGTTCGCCCGACAGACCGGTTTCCGCCACCCGCCGAAAGCCGGGAATCCTCGCCCTGCTCGCCGCGCTGGCGGGCGCCCTGCTCGTCCCCGTCACGGCAACCAACGCGTCGGCGGCAGGCACGAGTTACTACGTCGACTGCTCGGCCTCCGTCAGCGGCACCGGCACCAGCGCCAGCCCCTGGAACTCGGTAACCAGCGTCAACAGCACGACCTTTGCCGCGGGCGACAGCATCCTCTTCAAGGCCGGTACGACCTGCACCGGCCAGCTCAGCCCCGGCGGTTCAGGTGCCTCCGGCAGCAACATCTCCATGGCGTCCTACGGTTCGGGCGCGAAGCCGATCATCGACGCGGCGGGCGCGACGGGCGCGGTCATCCACCTCCTGAACCAGCAGTACTGGGACATCGGCGGCCTGGAGCTGATCGACAACTCCTCGTCGCCCGCGTACCGTTCGGGCGTCCTGGCGGAGAACAGCTCCGGCGGGGTACTGAACCACCTCCGCGTGCACGACATGTACATCCACAACATCGCGGGTTACGGCGGCGGTTGGTACTCGACGAACGCGGGCGTGGGCGTCCAGACCGACCACACGACACCGGTCTCCACCTGGAACGACGTGGTCGTGGAGAACAACACCTTCGACCACGTGGACCGCATAGCGGTGGCGGTGACGCCGGACGCGGACGGCCAGGGCACAGGCCTGACGACCGGCACGGTGATCCGCAACAACACGATGACGTACGACGGCGCGGACGACATCCTGGTCGTCAAGAACGACGGCGCCCTCATCGACGGCAACAAGGCGGGCTACGGCGGCGCCAAGTCGACCTGCCCGCCCTCCGGCCAGTACTGCAACGGTGCCTCGGCCGGCATCTGGATGTCCGGCAGCAGCAACACCGTCGTCCAGAACAACGAGGTCTACTGCCACATCAACGGCGCCGACGGCACCGGTTTCGACGTGGACTGGGGCAACCACAACACCACGTTCCAGTACAACTACAGCCACCAGAACCTCGGCGGCTTCCTCCTGGTGATGCCCCCCTTCACCATCGCCAACGAGCCCACGTCGACGGTTCCCAGCGACGGCACGGTGGTCCGCTACAACATCAGCGAGAACGACGGCAGCAACTCCGGCTGCCCGACATCGGGCACCCAGACCCACGGCGGCGGAGTACTCCACTTCGTGGGCGGAGTCCCGAACCAGAGCGGCAGTTCATCGGCCGTCCCGCTCTTCTACAACAACACGTTCTCGGTCCGTGACGGCCTGAGCACCCCGATCCTGTACTCCCGCGCAGGCACGTCGATCAGCGGCGCGCTCTCCTTCCAGAACAACGCGGTCTTCAACTACGGCTCCGGCAACTACTTCACCACCACCGGCACTTCGACCTACTCCAACAACCTCTTCTACGGCAACCACCCGTCCCGCGAGCCCGCGGACGCGGCAAAGGTGACGTCGGACCCGGAGTTCCGCAACGCGGGCAACGCCAACACGTCCTCGTCGTACACGGGCAAGAACGCGTACCAGGTCCACCCGTCGTCCCCGGTGATCAGGGCGGGCGCGGTAATCGCATCGAACGGCGGCTACGACGCATACGGCAACGCGGTGTCGGCTACGGCGGCCCCCAACATCGGCGCGTACAACGGCACCGGCGGCAACCTCCTGTCCAACGCGGGCTTCGAGACGGGCAGTCTGTCCCCCTGGACGCAGGCGAGCGGTACGGCGTCATCGGTGACGGCGTCCAACTCCCGTACGGGAGCTGACGCGTTGACGACAGCGGCGAGCGGCAGCGGTGCGAACCAGGCGCTGACGGGCCTGACGCCGTCGACGACGTACTTGCTGACGGGCTGGGGCAAGGTGGCGACGGCAGGCGAGACGCTCGCGATAGGCGTCAAGAACTTCGGCGGCACGGAGACGTACACGAACGTCGCGTCGACGTCTTACTCCCAGGCGGCGATCGTGTTCACGACGGGCGCGTCGTCGACCTCGGCGACGGTCTACTGCTGGAAGAACGCGGGCGGCGCGGGCGCGGGTTACTGCGACGACCTGGCGGTAGAACCACTGTCGTCGGCCACGAACGCGGTCACCAACCCGGGCTTCGAGACGGGCGCGCTGACCCCGTGGACCCAGAGCACGGGCACGGCGTCGAGCGTGGTCGCGTCCAACGCCCGCACCGGCACGTACTCGCTCCAGACCGGGGTGAGCGCGAGCGGCGCCATCCAGACGGTGAGCGGCCTTACGGCGGGCGGGAGTTACCTGCTGGCGGCGTGGGCGAAGGTGGGCACGGCCGGTGAGGAGGTCGCGGTCGGCGTGAAGAGCTTCGGCGGCACGGAGACGTACCTGAGGGGCTCGACGACGACGTACACCCAGGAACCGATCTTCTTCACGACGGGCGTCTCCAACACGGCGGCGTCGGTGTACTGCTACAAGAACTCCGGTTCTGCGGCCGGGTATTGCGATGACTACACGGTGGTGAAGCTGCCGTAGTACGGCTGTGCAATGCGCATCCCCCGAGTCCATGACCCGGGGGATGCGCATTGAGGGAAAGGTCGGCCCGAGCCGGCGGCGCATCCCTGGCGGGCCCGTTGTCAGTGCCTACGACTACGGTCGTAAACGCGCGGCCGGCTTCCGGGGGTTCCAGCTCCGTAGGGAATGGTTGCATCCCCGACCTGTCCGGGGGCGGCCCGGAGAACACGTCCGGGACCCAACCGACGGTCGGGCTCAGCCGATGACCAAGCAGTGACCTGCCAGCGCCGGCCGCGCACGCTCTGCCTCCCGGGAGGCTGGTCTCTCAAAGGTGTTGAGGTGGACTGGACAGCGGCGATAGCTGATCGGCGCGCCGGCGTGGACGGAACGGCCATGGCGAGACGGCATCGAGGTCAGTGCTCGCGGCGCCCGCATTCGGCCGGGTAGAGGCTGGATCCCGGAGTGACCTCGGACGGTGTTTGCCTGACGTGGATGTACGCGCTGCCTGAGGCGTCAGCCGTCAGCGCGTCGACCCGGACAGTCGGAGCAGGCGGCTCGAACGACGAGGTGTGCAGTTCGGCTTCGACCGGCGCCTGGAAGGACGTGCCTTCGAAGACGGCGACGGCGGCCAGGCTGCCGTCAGGCTGGACCTCCGCCTCCTCGATGGTCAGCCGCCAGTGGAGCTCTGCCTCTGCCAGGAGTTGTCTGCCGTAGATCCCGTGGGCCAGAAGAGCAGTGCGACGGCCGCGAATATGACGTGCCACGGCACAGCAGAGCGGGACGTCGGTGCCGTAGGGAGTGTCCACCCGGTTGTGACCGGCGGTCGGGAAGTAGTCGAGGGCGTTCGCCAGAAGTCCGAGGGCTGCGTCCTTGATGCGCGGACGCCGGCCGTGCTCGGCGAGGTCCAGCAGGATCGGGGTGGCGGCGTGGGCGGCCGGGAACACCATGGCGGCGTGACCGCACACGAAGCCGCCATCGGCAAGGATCGATGTTGCGTCGCCCGTCTCGTTGGCCGTGGTGGAAACCGCCAGTAGCCGTAGCGCGTGAGCGACCCGCTCCGGGTCGTCGCAGCGGTGCCACGTCGGGTTGGGTATCGCCGACCAGTTCACAGCGTCGATGGCATCGAGGAACACGCCCGCATTCTGCCGGACCGGCGTGATTCCCCGCTGTTCCTCGCCCTGTCCGGCGTTCTGTGGTGCACGGGCGTTGTCAGTGACTGCCCTTACGCTGCGGAGCGTTGGGTCGGTCTGCTGTCTCGGAAAGGCGAGCGCGCGACCAAGGGGGGTGGCTCAGAAGAGATCCCCGAGCCACGTCGGTCCGGGAACTCGTGAAGCTTCGACCCCACCCCCCTCCCAACGTCTGCCGAGAGCCCCCGGACCGAGTGCGGATCACTTCTTACGACGCCTGCCCGCCCGCTTCTTCACCTCGGCCTGGCCACGCTTCGTCCAGTCACCCTGGTGGAGGTGGCAACGTGCCGTGCCCTTCAAGGTCTTGTTCTGACAGCGCCTTCCGGCCGCCGTCGGCCAGCCGCACTTTCCCTGCTTCCACAGCTTCATCGACTACGGATGGTCGACGGACTGCAACGACGGGGCGGCACCCACACCTCCTACCCTGTGATGCAGGGCTACGCCAGCGGGATCGGCTGGGGCCCCAAGACCCGCTCCGACAACGATCTGCGCAAGGGATGCGGGACCAGGTCTCCGAATCCGTAGGAGAGACGCATGGGCGAACAACCCCCCACCCGGTACTCGCCTGAAGGTACGCCCCTGGGGCGTACCGCGAACGACGTCAGGTTCACCACCAGCTACTCCACCGAGACTCCGCGGGCCCGCAAACTGCGGTGGCTGATCAGGGACGTGTTTCGTCGGCCGGTGAGGAACAGCAGGTAAGCCACTGTCATGCGAGCGCCGGGCGTGAACGGGTCCTCTCCGCGGGAACACCTCGTGGGGAGGGCTCACTGCCGTCGGGAGAGGTTCGCCGGCTCCGGCGGCAGCGGCGAAGGCAACGAGGCGCAGGGGGGAGTAATCCCACCGGGGGCAGGGCGAGCAGGGCGCGCAGGAGTCCGGTCGCGTGGGAGGGGCCAGCAGTCGTAGCGATGCGTGTACGGCAGTTCGGGGCACTCGCGGCAGAGGAAGACGTAGATACCTCCGAGGTCGCCCATGACCATGTCGAGGTCTTCCTCGGGGGTGATGCTGAGCAGGTGCTCCATACGGTGGCCGCGCGCGCAGACCGGCCAGTCGGGTGTCTGATTCCAGGCCGGGTACCCGCCGACCTTGTTCTGCAGGGCACACGCCAGCAGCGCGTACTCCATTCCGAACCGTTCTTCCAACTTCTCCATGCGGGGCCGCAAAGTCCGCTGAAGTTCCTGCGGCAGGTCCCAATTCGGGTACTCCACAACCGTGGTGGGGGAGACCGTGCACGGATTGGGCATGAACTCCTCGTCGTACTCGCCCTCTTGAGAGGTGGGTATCGCCTGGAGCATGCCGGTGGTGAGGATGTCCGCCTCGTTGCGCCAGAAGAGCTTCGGCAGGGCGGCGCAGGCCTGGTCCTGGGGATGGATCAACGGGCACCAGACCAGCTGGAGTACGTCCGTACCTCCGGGGAACGTCAGCTCGGGCACGTCCCGTGCGAAGAGCTGGACGACCGGGACCATGGGGACCGTCCCGGCCGGTTCCTTCTCGTTTTGGGGCAGGACCGCTCCCTTCGTGCACTGGCGCGAGGCGCAGCGGCGCTGGCTTGCGGGTCTGAACCCCGAGACGGGCGAGCCGGACCCCGTCATTCAGGGTTTCCTGCAATGGCCGGCCCCCTGACCCGGTCCATCGCAGCAGAACGGCCCAGGTCGGCGACCTGGGCCTTGTCCGTGCGGCTGAAGCGGTCTCAATCCGTCGAGTCCGGCTTCACCACCGTGTCCACGAAGTCGCCGATCGCTCCCAGCGTCGCGCCCAGCTGCTCGATCTGGGGGAAGTGGGCGGCGTCCGCGATCGGGACGAAGCGGCTGTTGGGGAAGGAGTCGGCGTAGCCGCGGCCGTACTTGAGGGGGGCTATGCCGTCCTCCTCGCCCCAGATGACCAGGACCGGGACGGTCACTCGGTGGAGGCGGGCGCGGAGCTTCGGGTCGTAGGTGAAGTGTTCGCCGCCGTAGACGGCGAGGGTCTGCTGGTTGGCGGCTCCCGCAGCGCGCTGCTCCGGAGTGAAGGAGGCGAAGTCGGGGCGGAACTCGGCCTTGGCGAAGGAGAGTTGGCTGATGTCGGCCGGGGCCATGGTGCGGGGGTCGACGACGCGGTTCTCGACCATGTGGGCATGGATGCCGACCGCGTTCAGCAGGGTCAGGGCGCCGATACGGCCCTGGTTGTCGCGCAGGGCCATCTCCGCGGCGATCCAGCCGCCGACGGAGTTGCCGATCACCATGACGCCCTTGAGGTCCAGCGTGTCGAGCAGGTCGAGGTAGGCGATGGCCAGGTCGGCCACCGTGTCGAAGCGCTCGGGGCGGGGGGTGCCGTCGAAGCCGGGGTGGGTCGGCGTGACGACGTAGACGTGCTCGGAGAGGGCGTTCGAGATGCCGGCGACCGTACGCGGGCCGGCACCTCCGTGCAGTATCAGCACGCCCGTGCCCTCGGTGTTCTCGCCGAACTCCTGGACGGTGACGGTGAGTCCGCCGGGGAGGGCGACGGTGCGGCTGGTGGTGGAAGCGGGGGTGGTCATGAGTGCAGGTCCTTCTCGGTCGGTCTCGGCTGCTGCTGAGAGCTGGCTCTCATTAAGGTAGAGGGCTGACTCTCTTTATGCAAGTTCACTCTCATGATGAGGGTTGGATATTGGTCGGGGTGATGTTGGTGATGTGCGAACGCTCCCGGGGTTCGATGACAAGTACTGGGTGAGACCGTCGTCCGGCGGTCGGGAACGGAGGCTCGGTGAAACCGGATGGACCGGGCAACCGGCGACGTGGCAGCCGTCGACACCGCGACAGCGATCAGCACAGCGGTGATCGTGCCGAACACGGCGACAGCGAAGCGCAGTTGACGCGTTCAGCGCGTGGCGACTCGGCGGCCTTCACTCACCTTGTGAAGGCGCACTCGGCCGCCTTGTACGGCTATTTCGCTCGGCGTATGCCCACCGCGGCGGAGGATCTGCTTTCCGAGACCTGGTTGCAGGCGTTCGCCGCGCGGCGCACGTTCGACCCCGCGCGGGGTTCGGCCCGGGGCTGGCTGTTCGGGGTGGCGCACAACGTGCTGGCCCAGTATCTGCGGCGGACGGGACGGCAGGAGCCCACAACCGGACCGGAGGTCGTCGACCCCTGGCAGGTGGTGGACCAGCGGCTCGACGCCGCCGCCATGGCTCCCGCACTGCGCCGGGCGCTGGCCGAACTGCCGCCCGACGAGCGGGAGTTGCTGCTCCTGATCAGCTGGGAGCAGCTCACCCCGGCCGAGGCCGCCGCCGTCGTGGGGATCCCGGCCGGCACCGCGCGTTCGCGGCTGCACCGGGCCCGGGGCCGGCTCCGCGACCGGCTCGCGGTGCCCCGGCAGACCGGACCGACGGGACGGAACCTGACCGCGACCGGAGATCTCGCATGACCGTGTACGACGACACCGAGGAGAACGGTATGAACGAGCGCAACGCACTTCTGGACTTCCCCGGCGCCGATCAACTGGCGAGCGCCGGGCTGGTCGAGCCGCTGTCGGAGCAGGCGCTGGCCAGGGTGCTGACGGAGGTCGAGGCGGCCGTGGCTACGGCGGGGGCGACGGCGCCCACGGGTGGTACGGGTCGGGTCGGGCCGGCCGCGGGCGGTGGCACCGTGACGTCCATCCGGGGTCCGTCCCGGCGTCGGCGGGTCCTGATCGGGATGCTCGCCACGGCCGCGGTCGCGGCCGGCGTGGTGACGTACACGCACCCCGGCACGACCCCGTCGAACGCCGGCACACACAGCGGGGCGCGCGCGGACACCGCCGCCGTCTTCCTGGACGACATCTCCACGGTGGCCGCCACCCAGTCGGCCGCCACGGGGAAGTACTGGAAGAGCCACACGACGATCGCGGACAGGTACATCTCGCAGTCCATGCGGGAGTACATCGTCACCAACGGCAAGGCCGCCACGAAGGGGAAGCGGCCCGACTGGCAGTTCGGGCCGAAGGACCTCGACTGGAAGGGCCTGGAGCAACTGACCACCGACCCGGCCCAGTTGCTCGCGCTGCTGCAGACTCCGCCGCGGCCCAAGAGCATCTCGCCCTTCGACCAGGCGGCCACCCTGCTCTGTGACTCACCGGCCGGTCCGAAGCTGCGGGCCGGGCTCTTCAAGGCGATGGCCGGGCTCAAGGCCGTCAAGCTGGTCGGCCAGGTCAAGGACAGCACCGGGCGCGGCGGTACGGCCGTTGAGTACGCGGAGGCCAAGAGCGTCGGCCGGGTGATCGTCGACCCGAAGACCAGCGCGATCCTGGAGTACACCTTCACGTGGACCGCCGGGCCCAGCAAGGGCAAGGTCACCCGCTACACGGTCCTGTCGTCGGGCTTCACCGACAAGATCGGCTGACGGAGAGGACAGGCGGGGGACCATTCAACTCCCCCGTCTGTCCTGCCCTTGAGGATGACGTCATGGCTCGGCACCCCGTCGAGACGGGTGAGAAAGCCGACGCCGCAGGCGCTGTGGTCGAGGGCGGGGTCGTACAGCCCGAAGGTGCGCTGATCCAAGTGCGGGTCCTGTGCGCGGGTTCCGGCTGGGAGTACCTCCCCGGCCCTTGGGGGCAGGGTAATCGGATGATCAAAAGTCGGCAGTGGATCGGCATCTCGACGGTCTGCCCCGCGCGGCTGCCGTAACGTTCCGTCAACTCCAGCAGACAGGTGTGACTGGATTTCAGCGGCTGTGCGCGCCGACGTCCGACGTCCCCCCTCACAGCCCGGGGGGAACATGTCCATGCGCCGCAGACGACTGATCGTGAGATCCATAGCCGTCCTCTCCGTGCTGATCGGCGGTCTCGGCACCGGCATCGCCCACGCCGATGCGGGCACAGCGCTGTACGTCGACGACGACGCCGTCGGCTGCAGCGACACCGGACCCGGTACATCGGCGGAGCCCTTCTGCCAGATCCAGCCGGCCGCGGACGCGGCGGCGCCCGGGGACACCGTCCATGTGGCGCGGAACACGACGCAGTACGCCCCGGTGACCGTCGCGTCGGTCGGCACCGCGGACGCGCCCGTCACCTTCGTCGCGGTTCCCGGCGACAGCCAGACCGCCACCGGCACCGTCGTCCTGAGCAGGACCTCCGCACCGGCGGTGACCTTTTCCGGCGCCCAGTACGTCGACGTGAGCGGGTTCAACTTCTCGTCGGGCGGGGCGAACACCCTGGTGGTCTCCCGGTCCCGGCACATCAGCTACGACACGGGCTGGATCGCTACGGCACAGTCGGCCCCCGGCGTCGCCCGGACGGTCACCGTCGATGGAGCGTCCTCCGGCATCTCGCTCACCCGGCTGCACATCGCGTCCGAGTCCGGTGGCCAGGCCTTCGCGAGCGCGGCCGGAGCCCGGGACATCACGCTGGCCGACGACGACGTTCAGCTCGGCGGAGGCGTCACGGCCGTAGGCACCACGGGCCTCCACCTGGCGGGCGACACCATCGAGACGGTGTGCGGCAACGCCGTCAGCCTGACCGACGGCAGCTCCGGGACGGTGGAGAACACCGTCGCGGTCCCCGACACATCGGCCTCCTGCGCGGACAGCGGCACCCCCGCCGAGATCACGGTGGACGCCTCCTCCGCGTCCCAGGTCACCGCGGATTACAACGCGGTCAACCCCCGCTCGACCGGAACCGACTACGACTGGGCCGGCACCGCGTACGCGACCCGGCAGACCTTCCTGACTGGCACCGGCCAGGGAGCCCACGACCTGGACCAGACGGACGTGACGCTCACCACCACGTCCGGCCTGCCCACGGAACAGTCGCCGCTGATCGACTCGGCGGACGCGGACGCGCCCGGTGAGCTCCCGACCGACCTCCACGGCGCACAGCGGGTCGACGACCCGCTCGTCGCCGACACCGGCACGGGCGCCGGCGACTACGACCGGGGCGCGACCGAGGTCCAGGACCCGCTGTACGTGGCGACACCCAACCGCTCGTCCACGGACGTGTACGTCGGTGTGCCGGTGACCTTCAAGGCCGGTTTCACCAACCCGTGGTCGGACTCCCTCGACGGCTACAGCTACACCTTCGACTTCGGGGACGGCACGACTGCCACGTCCACCACCGGCTCGGCCACCCACACGTACACGCAGCCCACCACCGGCACCAACATCTACGCCACGGTCACGACGTACCGGCCGGACGGCACCGAACTGGGCGTCGCGAGCGGTTCCTTCTTCCCCGTCCGTCCGCTGCCGTCGCTGACCGGAAGCCTCGGCTGCGACACCGCCCCCGCCCTCCCGGACGCCGCCAGTTGCAACTTCACCGCCTCAGGGTTCAGCGGCTACCCGATCACCAGTGACCGGGTCACCTTCGGCGACGGCTCGGCGGCCGTCTCCGTGACGGGTTCCGAGGGCTTCGTCCAGCACACGTACATCGCCGCCGGCACCTACACCGTCACCCAGCAGCTCACCGACTCCGACGGGCGAACCGCCACCGACACCACCCGCACCACGGTCGGCCCGGCCTACGTCGCCACCGGCCCGACGCGGGTCCTGGACACCCGCACCGGCACCGGCGCCGCCAAGCGGCAGGTGGGTCCCGGGGGCGTGGTCCGCCTCAAGGTTCTCGGCGTCGGCGGCATCCCGGCCTCCGGGGTGACCGCGGTCACCATGAACGTCACCGACACCGCCGCCACCGCGAGCAGCTACGTCACGGTGTACCCGGACGGTACGAGCCGCCCGACGGCCTCCGACCTCGACTTCGCCGCCGGGCGGACCAACCCGAACCTGGTCACGGTCCGGGTGGGCGCGGACGGCTATGTCGACCTGTACAACGCCCACGGCGACGTGGACCTCATCGCCGACACCCAGGGCTACTTCACGACCAAGGCCGGCACGAGCGGCGCCGGCCTGAGCGACCTCGCACCCGTCACCCCGACGCGGGTCCTGGACACCCGCTACGGCACCGGTGCCGCCAAGGGCGAGGTCACGCCGGGCAGTACGACGACGATCACCCTGCCCAAGGAGGGACAGGGGACGGGCACCGCCGGCGCCGTCCTCAACGTCACCGTGACCGGAGGCACCGGCGGCGGAGTGGTCACCGTCTACTGCGGCAGCCGCCCGAGCACGTCGAACCTCAACTACCGCACCGGGCAGACCGTTTCCAATCTGGTCGTGACGAAGGTGTGCAGCGGTGGCAAGGTCCAGATCTACAACAGCGGTGGACACGTCCACCTGATCGCCGACCTCCAGGGCCTCTACGTCAGCTCTGCCGACGGCACCTCCCCTGCGGGCAGCCCCTTCGTGCCGGTCGACCCGACCCGCTTCCTCGACACCCGCAACGGCACGGGCGCCCAGGCGAAGGTGCTGGGCGCGAACGGCACCCTGACCGTGAAGGTCGCCGGTGTCGCGGGCATCCCGGCCGACCCGACCGCCGTGCTGGTCAACCTCACCGGTGTCGGCCCGACCACCGGCACCCACCTCACCGCCTACGGCGCCGGCGGCCTGCCGAACGTGTCCAACGACAACCTCACCGCCGGCGAGACCCGACCGGTCCTCGCCGTGGTCCCCGTGGACGCCGACGGCGACATCCACATCCACAACTCGAACGGAACGGTCGACGTCGTCGCCGACCTGGCGGGCTACATCCGCTGACCGCGAACCCGCGCGCTACCGCACCGTCGCCTTGAGACTCACCTCGATGTTCACCCGGGTGGCGTTCGAGTTCGGGCACACCTCGTGCGTGGCCTTGACCAACTGCTCGGCGGTGGACCGGTCCAGGCCGGGGAGGCGGGCGGTCAGGGTGACGGCGAGGAGTTCGTCCAACACGCCGTCGAGGGAGCCCCTGCCAGGGGCAGGCGGCCGGCAGGTGGGGGACGAGACCATCGTCTCTACTTCGCCCCGGCGGCGCAGAGTTCGGTGTCGATCAGTGCGTTCTGCGCCGCCTCCGTGGACAGGTCGGACGCTCCGTCTCCCGTCGCCTCCAGGACGACGGTCCGGCGGCCGTCCGCGCTGACCCCGTCGCGGGTGGTGTAGCCCATCAGGTCGCCGGCGTGGCTGTAGTAGACGCCGCCGCAGGTCAGGGGGATCTCCATCAGGCCCAGGCCATAGCGGACGCCGGGCCAGACGGGGTCGAGGGAGGCGGCTCGTACCGTCGTCTTCATCTCGGCGAGTTGGGCCGGGCGCAGCAGCTTGCCGCCCAGCAGCGCCGAGAAGAAGCGGGTCAGGTCGGCGGTCGTGCTGATCATGGCGCCGGCCGAACCGGCGGCCGTCGGGTTGAGGTCGGTGACGTCGATGGTCGGGCCGGAGTCGCCGAAGTCGGAGTAGCCGTGCAGGTGTTGGCCGGGGATACGGGACGAGGTGTCGGGCGCGGAGGTGTCGCGCAGGCCCAGCGGGCGGATGATGCGCCGGGTCACCTCCTGCTGCCAGGTGTGGCCGGTGGCCTTCTGGACGATCATTCCGGCGAGGATGTAGTTCGTGTTGGAGTACTCCCAGTCGGTGCCGGGCGCGAAGTCCGGGGCGTGCCGCATCGCGATGCCCACGAGCCGGCGCGGGGTCCACGTGGTGTACCGGTCGGCCTCGAAGTCCGCCACCGTGCTGATCGCCGGGAAGTCGGCCGTGTAGTTGAACAGCCCGCTGGTGTGGTTCAGCAACTGCCTTACCGTGATGGCATTTCCGTCGTTGCCGTTCCCCGACACCACGCCGGGCAGCCAGTGTTCGACGGTGTCGTCCAGCGACACCCGTCCCTCGCCGACCAGTTGGAGCAGCACCGTCGAGACGAAGGTCTTGGTGCTGCTGGCGATCCGGAACTTGTCGGTGGCGCGGGCCGCCCGCCCCGTCGCGATGTCGGACACCCCGGTGGTGGCGGTGTGGCGACGCCCGTCCGGGCCCGTCGACTGGGCTACGACCGCGACGGTTCCCGTCTTCTGGATGGCGTCCACGCTCCGCTGGAGCGTGCGCTGCCGGGACTCCGTGGCGTTCCCCGTGGCGCTCGCGGCGGGTGCCGCGAGGCCGAGGCCGAGTGCGGCCAGTGCGGCTACAGCGGTGAGGTGACGGAGCGTCATGATGGGTTGCCTCCCTGGGAGTTGGCGGTTCGGAACACCGGCTTGCGGTGTGTTCACCAACCTAGGGAGACGGCACGCGGTGATCGATCCAGCCCGCGGGCCGGTCCGCTGTACAGCCTGCTGTACCAAGGGACCTGGGGACGACCTCAGGTCTGCCGGCGTAGGTCCTCCAGATAGCGCAGGACCGCCGCGACCCGGCGGTCGACCTGGTCCGTCGGGGACAGGTCGAGCTTGGCGAAGATGCTGCGGATGTGTTTGTGGACGGCGCCGTCGGTGACGACGAGCCTCTCTGCGATGGCGGAGTTGCCCAACCCCTCGGCCATCAGGGCGAGTACGTCGCGTTCGCGGGGGCTGAGCCGTTCCAGGCGGGTGTCCTGGCGGGAGCGGGTGAAGAGCTGGGCGACGACCTCGGGGTCGATGGCGGTGCCCCCGGCCGCGACCCGGTGCAGCGCGTCCAGGAACTCCTCGACCCGGCCCACCCGTTCCTTGAGGAGATAGCCGAGCCCGTTCACGCCGCCGCCGAGCAGCTCGGTGGCGAAGCTCTGCTCGACGTAGGCCGACAGGACGAGCACCGCCAGGTCGGGGCGCCGACGCCGGGCCTCGACCGCGGCGACGATGCCCTCGTCGGTGTGGGTCGGCGGCATCCGTACGTCGAGGATGGCGACGTCCGGTTTGTGCAGCTCGATGGCGTCCAGGGCCTCGTCCGGGGTGCCCGCGGTGGCCACCACGTCCAGCCCCTCGGCGCGCAGCAGCAGGGCGAGGCCCTCGCGCAGCAAGGGGTCGTCCTCGGCGATCACGATCCGCATGTCAGGCTCCACAGCTCAAGTTCCGCATGTCCGGCTCACTTTGCTCGTCACGATTCTCGGCTCACGCACCACGGGGAAGATCCACCGTCAGTACGGTCGGACCGCCCGGCGGACTGGTCAGGGTGAGACCGCCGTCGTGCGCCGCGATCCGGCGGCGGATGCCGGTCAGGCCCGAGCCGCCCTCGGCGTCGGCACCGCCCCGGCCGTCGTCCTCGACGCGCAGTAGCAGTCGGCCGCCACTCCCGCGTGCCGTCACCGTCGCGTGCCGGGCGCCGCTGTGCTTGGCGATGTTGGTCAGCGCCTCGGCGACGACGAAGTAGGCGGTCGCCTCGACGGAGGCGGCACAGCGTTCGGGCACGTCCACGTCGATCCGGCACGGCACCGCGCAGTCCGCGGCGAGACCGGACAGCGCGCCCGCGAGGCCCCGGTCGGCCAGCACCGGCGGCAGGATGCCGCGCGCGACCGTGCGCAGTTCGGCCAGCGCCTGTTCGGCGGCGGACTGGGCGCGTTCGAGGAGTGCGTCGGCGCCGTCCGGGTCGCGGGCCACCATGCGGCGGGACGCCCCGATCAACACGGCCACGGAGACAAGGCGGTTCTGCGCGCCGTCGTGCAACGAGCGCTCGATGCGCCGGAGTTCGGTGGCGTGTGCGTCGAGGGCGGCGGCCCGGGTGGCGGTCAACTCCGCGACGCGCAGGGAGAGATCGACGTCGGGACCGGCCGCCAGGAGCCGCCGCCCGGGGTCGGACTGGAGCCGGGCCATGCCGGGCGTCAGCCCCAGGACGATGGCGATCCAGCCGACGCCCAGCAACGCCACGGCGAGGGCGTCCGGCCAGGTGTGCGCGTTGCCGACGCCCAGGGAGGTGGCCGTCGTGTTCGCGGGCATGAACGTCCAGTACAGCGGAAAGGTGGTGTCCCGCACGGAGAGGACCGGCAGCAGGGCGCCGAGCAGCCCGAGCAGCAGGCCCACGGTGGCGTGCCGGACCAGCCAGCGCAGTTCGCGCCGGGTGGTGGCGTCGGCCAGGGCGAGCCGCAGCCGGACGGGCGGCGGCTCCGGGGCGACGACCTCGGGGCCCCGGCGGGCCAGCCGGTCGCGTTCCCGGCCGGCCAGGGAGTGCAGGGCGCGCAGCGGTGCGGGCGCCATGAGCAGCCCGACTCCCACGACACTCGTCGCGGCGGTGACGGCCAGCCACAGCGTCAACAGCACAGCGAGCACAGCCGTGTTGAGCCCGGAGACGAGCTGCGCGAGGGCCTGGCCCGCGCTGCGCAGGGTCCGTAGCGCGATGTGCCGGACGCTCTCGCGTGGGGCGGCTGCCCCGACACCGGCTGCCCCGCCACCGTCCTCGCTCATGCTCGCTGTCATGCGAACGACCCTATGTCGTACGGCAGTTCCGCGCGGGCGTGGACCGGTAGGAGTACAGCCTGCTGTACCTCGCATCCGGTGGTCTGTGGGATCGGCCGCGAGGGGTGCCGGTCCATAGCGTCGACGACGACAGCGGAAGCCGTACGAAACCCCGGGAGCAGCCCCGATGCAGAACACGACGACCCCCGACCCCGCCGACCGGATCGGCTCCGGGGACATCGCCCGCACCCTGCTCTGGACGGTGGTCGTGGCCGGTGCGCTCACCAACATGGCCGTCTCCTTCGGCGGCGCGGCCACCTGGGTGCACTTGGTGTGCGGCGCGGTCACCGTGCTGTGCGCGGGCGCCCTCGCCGTACGGAACCTGCGGGGCCGGCGATGAGGACCACGGCCACCAGCACTGTTGTCGACGCGCCCGCCATCGCGCTCGAAGGCGTCAGCAAGGCCTACCCCGGAGGCGTACGCGCCCTGGACGACGTGTCGTTGACCGTGGAGCGCGGCACCTTCCTCGCCGTGATGGGACCCTCGGGCTCCGGCAAGAGCACGCTGATGCACTGTGCTGCCGGGCTCGACTCGCCGACGTCGGGCAGTGTCCGTATCGACGGCCACGAGATCGCCGGGCTGAACGAGACCCGGCGCACCCAACTCCGGCGGGAGCGCGTCGGGTTCGTGTTCCAGGCCTACAACCTGATCCCCTCCCTCTCGATCGAGGACAACATCACGCTGCCGTTGCGGCTGGCGGGACGTACCGCCGACCGCGACTGGCTGCGGACGCTGGTGGAGCGGGTCGGGCTGGCCGACCGGCTGCGCCACCGCCCGGCCGAGCTCTCCGGCGGACAGCAGCAACGGGCCGCCGTAGTACGGGCGTTGGTGGCACGGCCCGCCGTGGTGTTCGCCGACGAACCGACTGGCGCGCTCGACCTGCGCAGCGCCCACGAGGTTCTCGACCTGCTGCGCGACCTCGTGAACGACCTGCGCCAGACGGTCGTGATGGTCACCCACGACCCGGCCGCCGCCGCCCGCGCGCACCACGTGCTGGTGATGGCGGACGGCCGGGTCGTCGAGGCCCTCAAGGCGCCGACCGCCCCCGAACTGGCAAGTCGTCTCGTCGAGTTGGGGAGGGCCTGAACCATGTTCCGTCTCGCCTTGCAGATGGTCGGACACCGGATCACCGCGCTGATCGCCGTGGCCTGCGCGGTCCTCGGCGGTGCGGCGCTGCTCACCGCCACCGGGGTCCTGGCCGAGTCCGGCCTCCGCTCCCACCTGCCGGCCGGCCGGCTCGCCGGAGCGTCCGTCGTGGTCGCCGCCGACCAGGAGTACCACCCGGCGGGCGACCTCCCGCTCGCGCTGCCGGAACGGCGCCGGGTGCCCGCCCAACTGGTCGGCGAACTGGGCAAGTTGCCGGGGGTCACCGCCGCGGTCGGCGACTTGAGCTTCCCCGCCGCACTCGTCGACGCCCACGGGCGGATCGTAGCGGCGAAGGACCCGCAGGCGGCGGGGCACGGCTGGTCCTCGACCGAACTGCTGCCCGGTGCGCCGCACATCGACGGCAGTGCGCCGATCGCCTCCGACCAGATCGCCGTTGATAGCGCCACCGCCGCAGCGGCCGGGATCGAGCCGGGCGACACGGTCCAGGTCGTCGTCAACGCCCGCCCGGCCAGGGCCTATCGGATCTCGGCGGTGGTGGACGCGCCGGGCGCGGGCGTCTACTTCGCCGACAAGTCGGCCGTAGGAGTGTGCAGTTGCTCCGGCCGGGCCGACCTGGTGGGGCTGCGTACCGAGCCCGGTGCGGAGGGGCGGGTCGCGGCCGAGGTGCGTACGAAGCTGAAGGGCACCGGGCTGCTGGCCGTCACCGGGGCCGGGCGGGGCGACACGGCTGCGCCGGGGGCCGGGGCGTCCCGCTCGCTGCTGGTGCTGCTGGCCGGTTCGCTGTCCGGGATCGTGGTGCTGATCACCGGGTTCGTGATGGCGAGCGCGCTGGCCGTGGCGATCGGCGGGCAGCGTCGTGACCTGGCGCTGATGCGGGCCGTGGGGGCGAGCCCGAAGCAGATCCGGCGGCTGGCCGCCGCGCAGTCCACCCTCGTCGCGGCGGTCGCCGTGGGACCCGGCGTCGGACTCGGCTATCTGCTCGCCGGACAGTTCCGGCGGCTGCTTGCCGACCGTGGGGTGCTGCCGCCCGAACTCCCGCTCACCTTCAGCCCGTTGCCCGCGCTCGCGGCGATCGTCCTGCTGCTCCTGGCCGTGCAGGTGTCGGCCCGCTGCTCGGCCTGGCGCACCTCGCGGATGCCGGCCACCGAGGCGGTCGCCGAGTCCCGCAGCGAGCCGCGCGAGCCGTCGCGGACCCGGACGCGGATCGGGATCGTCGTCATCGTCGTGGCGCTGGTCATGTCGGCGCTGCCGCTGTTCTCCCGCACGGTCATCGGTGCCACGGCCACCTCGATCGCCGGGATCGTCGGGGCGATCGGCCTGGCCCTGGCGGGTCCGGCGCTGGTGCGGGGCATCGGCGGTGCGGCGGTCCGGGCGACGCGGCACGGCGGTTCGGCGTCGACCTGGCTGGCGATGGCCAACCTGCGCGCCTACGCCCTGCGCAACGCGGGCATCGTCTCCACCCTGGCCATGGCGGTCGTGTTCGTGCTGACGTACACCTTCACGCAGACCACTGTGCTGGCCGCCACCGCGCACGACACCAGCGCCGGAACACTGGCCCAACTGCGGCTCAGCGCACCGGGGTTGGGCGGCCTGCCGGCCGGCACGTCCGCCGCCGTGCGGAAGACGGCCGGGGTGCGGGCCGCCGCGCCGGTCACCACGACGACCGTGGTGTGGGAGTACGAGCAGTTCGGCGACAAGGTGAGCGAGTCCGGCTCCGCGACGATCCTCACCCCGGACGCGGCGGGCGTCCTCGACCTCGACGTCCGGGACGGCGGCCTCGACCGGCTCACCGGCGCGACCGTCGCCGTCAGCAGCGATGTCGCCCGTACTCGCTCCGCCACGGTGGGCCGCACGGTGAGCCTGGTCCTCGGCGACGGCACTCACGTAAAGGCGAAGGTCGTCGCCGTGTACGGGCGGGGCCTCGGCTTCGGCACGGTGGTGCTCTCGCACGACCTCGCCGCCGGACACACCACGACGGCGCTCGACCAGTCGCTCCTGATCCGCACCGACGGCACGGCCGCGGCCAGCCGGCACCTGACCGCCCTCGCGGCCGACCGCCCGGGCCTGGTCCTCGCGCCCGCCGAGTCCCCTTCCACCGGCGGCCTGAAGGACGCCCCGCCCGAGGTGTGGATCAACCTCGCCACCATCGTGGTCCTGCTCGTCTACCTCCTGCTGAGCATCGCCAACAAGCTGGTCGCGGCCACCGCGCAGCGCCGGGTCGAACTCGGCGCCCTCCGCCTCAACGGCACCACGCCCCGGCAGATCCGCGCCATGATGCGCCGCGAGGCCGCGGTCACCGCCGCCACCGCGCTCACCACCGCCCTGCTGCTCTCCGCGATCCCCCTGGCCCTCCTCGGCCAGGGCTTCCTGGGCCGTCCCTGGCCGGCGGGCCCGGTCTGGCTGCTGCCCGCGCTCGCCCTCACGGTCACGGCGACGGCCTTCCTCACCATCGAACTCCCCACCCGCCAGGCCCTGCGGACCCCGCCGGCCGATGCGATCCGCGCTCAGTGAGGCGCTCCTCTCACGCGGGACCGATCGCCGCGAAGAAGCGCTCCAGGCGCGGTTCCCCGGAGTTGTCGAAGACCGTCTCGGGCGGGCCCTGGACGAGGACGCGGCCCTGGTCCATGAAGACCACCCAGTCCGCGACCTCCCGGGCGAAGCGCATCTCGTGGGTGACGACGACCATCGTCGTGCCCTCGGCGGCGAGTTCGCTCATCACCGCCAGGACCTCGCCCACGAGTTCGGGGTCCAGGGCCGAGGTCGGCTCGTCGAAGAGCAGCACGCTGGGGTCCATCGCCAACGCCCGTGCGATGGCGACGCGTTGCTGCTGGCCGCCGGACAACTGGTGCGGATACTTGTGCGCGTGGGCGTCCATGCCCACCTTGCGCAGCAGCTCCCGCGCCCGGCGCTCGGCGGCCACCCGGCCGTCGTGGAGCCGCTGTTGGAGCGGTGCGAGGGTGATGTTCTGCAGGGCGGTCCGGTGCGGGAAGAGGTTGAACCGCTGGAAGACCATGCCCACGCGGCGCCGCTGGGCGGCGAGTTGACGGTCCCGGCCGCCCATCGGCCGCCCGTCGATCTCCACGCTGCCGGCGTCGGGCTGTTCGAGGTGGTTGAGGGTGCGGACGAGGGTGGTCTTGCCGGAGCCGGAAGGCCCGATGACGGCCACCACTTCACCGCGGTGCACATCGAGGTCCACCCCGTTCAGGACGGAGACCGTGCCGAACGACTTTCGCAGGCCCCGGGCGCGTACGACCGCCTCGCCGGAGTGCGGGACACGGGGGCGGGTCCGCCGCGGCGCGGTCGGCACTTCGGCCCTCTCGATATCGTCGACTGCCGCTTTCGTACGGCGTTTTCGCACGTCCAGGCGGCGTTCGAGCAGGGCGCGGAGCCGGTCGAAGAGGGTGACGAGCAGGACGTAGTAGACCGCCACGGCGAGCAGGGTCTCCAGGACCAGGAAGTTCTGGGTGTAGAGGCGCTGGCCGACCAGCAGGAGTTCGGCCAGGGAGATCGAGCTGACCAGGGAGGTCAGTTTGAGGATGCTGATGAACTCGTTGCCGAGTGCGGGGAGGGCGACGCGGAAGGCCTGCGGCACGACCACATGGCGTTGGACTCCCGCGTAGGGGATGCCGAGCGCCTGTGCCGCCTCGCCCTGTTCCTTGCCCACGGCGAGCAGGCCGCCGCGGTGGATCTCGGCGGTGTACGCGGTCTCGCTGAGCACGAGCGCGACCAGGCCCGCGGCGAAGGGGCTCGACAGGAAGGGCCTCAAGTCGGGGAAGAGCTGCGGGGAGTTGTAGACGAAGATCAGCAGGACCAGCAGCGGCAGACTGCGGAAGAACCAGACGTACGCGCCGGCCAGCAGCCGTAGCGGACGCAGCCGGGACCGCTGGGCGAGGGCGACGAGCAGGCCGAGCGCGGTGGCGATCACCCAGGCGGAGACGGCGAGTTCGACGACGAGCAGGGCCGCCCGCCACAGGTCGGCGTCGCCGAACAGACCGATCGTGTAGTGCCAGTCGAAGGTGCCCACTGTCGGTCAGCTCCCCTCGGCCTGACCGAGGTTGTACTTCTTCAGCAGCTCGGCGTAGGTGCCGTCCCGCTTGAGCTCGTCGAGTGCGGTGGTGAGGGTCTTCTTCAGAGCGGTGTCGCCGCGCTTGACCGCCAGGCCGGACTGGACCGGGTAGATCAGGGACTTGGAGGAGATGGTGAGCCTGCCGTTCGTCTTGTCGGCTGCTGCCTTCGCCACGGCACCGTCGGTGACCTGGGCGTCGACCTGACCCGACAGCAGCGCCTGGGTCCCCTCGGGATCGGTCCCGAACTCCCTTACGTCGACGGCCTTTTCACCCTTCGCCTTGCACTGGCCGCTCGCCTCGCCGCGCAGCTTCTCGACGATCTGCCCGCCCTTGATGACGGCGACCGACTTCCCGCACAGGTCGGTGACCACGGTCGGCCGGTAGCCGCCCGAGGCCTGCACCACGATCGAGTTGCCGGTGGTGAAGTACGGGATGAAGTCGACCTGCTTCTTCCGCGCGTCGGTGATGTACAGGTCGGAGGCGATCACGTCGAAGTGGCCGGTCCCGAGCCCGGCGATCAACTGCTCGAACCGGGTGTCGACGAACGTCGGCTTCAGCCCGGACGCCTTGGCCAGCGCCCGTGAGATGTCCGGGTCGAAGCCCGCCGGGGTCTTCCCGTCGAGATAGGCGTACGGCGGATACGTCAGGTCCGATCCCACGGTCAGGGTGCCGGCGGTCATCGTGCCCGACCCGCTCGAAGAGGAGTCGGTCGAACAGCCGGCCAGGGCGAGGAGCGAGGCGGCAGTGATGGAGCGGAGGAGGGTCACGCGCATGAGGGGCCTCTCGACCGGGAGACGGGGACGGGCGGGAAACTGTTGAACAATCTGGCTGCTGATGATGATGACGGGTCGGTGTTTCAGTCAAGTAAAAGGGCGAAATTTCCTGGATAGCGCTCACGAGGTAGGCGATTCACGCCCCTGTTTTGTTCAACAGATAGTGCGTTAGGGTGAGGCCATGTCGACTCTGAACAGCGCAGCCTCCGCCGGACGGCCCGTCCTGGTGACCGACGTGCTGCGCGAACGCATCGTCGAGGGCGAGCTCCCACCCGGCACCCCGCTGCGGGACGTGGCGCTCTCCGCCGAACTCGGGGTCTCCCGCAACACCCTGCGGGAGGCCCTGCGCACCCTGCACGACGAGGGCCTGGTGGTGCAGCAACTGCACAAGGGCACCGCGGTGAAGACCCTGTCCGCCGAGGACGTGACGGACATCTACGTCGCCCGCCGCACCCTCGAACTCAGCGCGGTCGACGCGAGTCCGCTCGCCCCGGAACCCCTGCTCGACGCCATGGAGGCCAAGGTCGCCGCGGCCGAACTCGCCGTGGACGCCGAGGCATGGGACAAGGTCGGCACCGCGTCCCTGCGCTTCCACCAGTCGCTGGTGGCCCTGCTGGGCAGCGCCCGCCTCGACGGCTTCTTCCGGGTCACGATCGCCCAACTCCGCCTGGCCTTCGCGGTGATGGCGGACCAGGGCGCCTTCCAGGCGCCGTGGGTCGCCCGCGACCGCGAGATCTGCGACCTCATCCGCGGCGGCCGGCGCACCGCCGCCACGGCCGCGCTGCGGGTCTACCTCGACGACTCGGAGCGGACGGTGCTGGACGCCGTACGCGCCAACTCCCGCACAACCAGCGCGACTTCGGCAGTGAAAGGCAAGCGATGACCTCTCGCACAGTGACCGGGGCGGGTGCGGCGCCCGCCGGGTCCAAGGCCGCAGCCGCCTACCAGGCGGGCGAGGGCGGCGCCCTCGACGTCGACCGCGCCTTCTACGACCGTTTCGCCGGGGTGCGTCACGAACTCGTGGACTCCTTCGAGATCCCGATCCGCTCCGGCCGCGCCTGGACCGTCCCGCAGGGACACCTGTGCCGGATCGTCACCGTCGAGGGCCCCCAGGTCGGCGACCTCAACGTGTGGAACCTGCACGACCCGCGCGAACGCATGTGGGCCGCCCGCACCCGCCAGTTGCAGCGCGCGCACATCTCCACCTACGACCGGATCTGGTCCACCCTGCCGTTCCTGCGCCCCCTGCTCACCGTCACCGCCGACACCCTCGCGGACTACGGGGTGGACGGCGACGGCGGACGCGTCCACGATCTGCTGGGCACCCGGTGCGACCCGTACGTCAACCGGATGCTCACCGGTGAGGACTTCGACTTCCACTGCCACTCGAACCTGGTCCGGGCCGTCCTGCCGTACGGGCTCACCGAGTTCGACGTGCACGACGTGCTCAACGTGTTCCAGTGCACCGGCCTGAACGACGCCGACCAGTACTTCATGAAGGACTGCCCGGCCCGCGTGGGCGACCACTTCGAGTTCTTCGCCGAGACCGACCTGCTGTGCGCGCTGTCGACCTGCCCCGGCGGCGATCTGTCCGTCCCCCTCTGGGGCCCGGACGCCCGCGACCCCCTGGACGTCTGCCGCCCGCTCGGCATCGAGGTGTACCGGCCCGACGCCGCGCTCCTGGCCGGCTGGACCCCGCCGGCCAGGGCCGCCTACGGCAATCTGCACGGGATGCGGCGCCCCGAGTTCCGTGCGGGGGAATGATCCGGTCCGGCGGTGAAAGGAACCGGCCGGAGCCGGACAGGACAGGTCGTGGAATCCATGACGGAACAGGAGACGCGCCGGATGCGGCGGGCGCGTTTCGAAGGGCTGGCCCAGGTGGTGGTCGAACCGCTGCACCGGTATCTGCTGCGGCGGGCGAGCACCGAGACGGCCGAGGACGTCCTCTCGGAGACGCTGCTGGTGCTGTGGCGCCGTATCGACGACGTCCCCGGGCTCGGCGACGATTCCGTGTCCACGCCGGACCCCGACGACGTACTGCCCTGGTGCTACGGGGTGGCTCGGGGTTGCCTGGCGAACGCCCGCCGGGCCGACGCGCGCAGGCTCCGTCTGGTGGAGCGGCTGATCAGGACCCAGCGGCGGGCTCCCGAGGAAGCCGCCGAGCACGGCGAGCTGCATGCCGCGCTCGCCTCCCTCGGGGCGGCGGACCGTGAGGTGGTGCGGCTGTGGGCGTGGGAGGGGCTGGCGCCGCGGCAGATCGCGGAGGCGACCGGGTCGACTCCCAACGCGGTGAGCATCCGGCTCCACCGGGCGAAGGCGAGACTCGCCGCCCAACTGGGGCGAAAGAATGACGGACGGCCCGGACACAAGAGCGATGAAGGAAGGAGCGGTCAGTGAACGACGACGAGTTGCTGGCCCGGCTGAAGGCCGCGGACCCGGCACTGACCAGTAGTGCTCCGCCGCCCGACATCGATCAGCTTGTGGAGGCCACGTTGAACACCGTCACACCTACGGCCACAGCCCCTGTCAGCGCCGGTGCGCCCGCGGTACGGCCCCGCCGGCACCTCCTCGGACTCGCGGCGGCCGTCGGGCTCCTCTTGCTCGGCGGCGGCATCGGGGTCGGGGTGATGGCGAACGGCGGCGGCGGCGGTGGTACGGCGAACGCGGGTGGCAACCAGGCGAAGCACAGCGGCAGTTCGGCCCCCGCCGGGGCCCTGAGGCTCACCGCCGAGGGCGGCTCCGCCAAGTGCGTGGCGCCCACCCCCGACACCCTGCGCGGATACCCGACGCTCTTCCTCGGCACGGTCACGTCCGTCAAGGGCACCGTGGTCACCTTCCGCGTCGACCACTGGCTGAAGGGCGGCACCGCCCGCACGGTCGTCCTCGACAGCGACACCAGCCGGCCGGAGGCGCTCACGTTCTCGAACGGCGACCGCTACATCGTGGCCGCCAAGGACGGCGTAGTCCCCGTGTGCGGCGCGAACGGCGTCACGGCCGACGACATCGCCAAGTTCCGCCAGGCGTACGGGAAATGACCCCCGGCCCCGGCTACCGCAGCGCGCTCGCGCGCCGGTGGCCGGGGTCACCGGGTCCCGGTCGCTCAGCCCGCGACCGGGCGAACCGGGCCTTGAGGGCGGGGCCGGGGAGGGGTGGGCGGGGGTGCGGACCCGCCCCGGCCCCCGTCGGCGGGCGGGTGCCCTTCGGTGTGACGAACGTCCGTCCGATCGAGTGGACTCCTGGGGACGCGCAACGCAGGAGGACCCTCCGCCGGACTCCGGATGGTGGCGTGGCCACCTCAACCCCCAACCGGAAGAAGCGCCCCGGCATGCGACGTACTCCTTCCCGACGTCTGATGGCAGCCGCGCTGCTGGCGGCGTCCGTACTGACTTCCACGGCGGCGGCATCCGCCGTGACCACGGCAACTCACACCTCGGCGGTCCACCTCAGGGGTGCCGACCGGGACGACTGCCCGGCGGGCCCGGGCGGCCTCGGTCGTACGACGACCGCCCGGCTGGACAAGGCCGTCGCCGACGTCCGCCGCCAGGCCGGCATCCCCGGTGTCGCCGTCGGGCTGTGGATGCCGGGCAAGGGCTGCTACATCCGCGCGACCGGCGTCGCCGACAAGGCCACGCGGCAGCCGATGCGCACCGACTTCTACTCCCGGATCGGGAGCGAGACCAAGACCTTCACGGTCACCGCGCTGCTCCAGCTCGTCGACGACGGGCGGATCCGCCTCGACGACCCGATCGCACGCTACGTCCACGGCGTACCGAACGGCCGCCGTATCACCCTGCGCCACCTGGCCGAGATGCGCAGCGGCCTGTTCCCGTACAGCTCCGACCCCGGGTTCGTGCACGACCTGCTGAGCGACCCGACCCGCTCGTTCACCCCGCCGGAGCTGCTGGCGTACGGCTTCAAGCACCGCAACACCTCCGCACCGGGCGAGGTGTTCGTCTACAACAACAGCAACCTGGTCCTCCTCGGCCTGGTGATCGAGAAGGTCACCGGTCACCACGTCGCCGACGTCATCGACCGGCGGGTGCTCCGCCCGGCGCACCTCGACCACACGCTGTTCCCCGACGGCCCGAACGTCCGCGAGTTCCCCGAGCCGCACGCGCACGGCTACACCAACCAGACGCTGAGCGGCGAGGTCGTCGACTCCACGGACTGGAACCCGAGTTGGGCCTGGTCGGCCGGCGCGATGATCTCGAACATGCACGACCTGCACCGCTGGGCGAAGATCGTCGCCACCGGCACACTGCTCAGCCCGGAGACCCAGAAGCAGCGCCTGAAGACCCTGCCGACCGGATTCCCCGGCCTCGGCTACGGCCTCGGCATCTTCGACAGCGGCGGCTGGATCGGCCACAACGGCTCCATCCCGGGCTACGAGAGCGTGACCGTCTACCTCCCGTCGCAGCAGGCCACCCTGGTCGTGATCCTCAACACGGACATCACCTACGGCGGCCAGGAACCGTCCTCACTGGTCGCCCGGGCGGTCACCGAGATCGTCACCCCGGACCACGTCTACGACCGCCCGGTCCCGACTGGCGAGCAGTCCCTCCGCTAGCGGTCCCCTCCCCGAAAGAAGAGACGGCACAGGGACGAGGAAGCCCCCTTTCCCGTCCCTGTGCCGCCTTCACCGCACCGGCCTATTCGGCCGGCCCGCCGAGGTCCGCTTCCTCGGGCAGGATCTCCATGTCGATGTCCGGGCGGCCGAGCAGCGGGCCCAGCGCGAGGCCCCGCTCCGGCGGCCAGAACTCGGGCTTCGCACCGGGTACGGGGTCGTCGCCACCGTCCAGCCACAGCCCCTCGCCCCGCGGCACCGGCCGGCCCCCAACTGTTCATCCAACTCACCGCAGGACGCGGCTGGTCCACCGCCACCTACGAGAAGTGGCTGACCGACACCCTCACCGCGACGCTGGTTCCCTGCACGTCGGGGAGGGGAGGACTCACCAACTGATCCCGGCCGCCACCGGCAGATGGTCGCTGCCCGTGGCCGGCAGCACCCACGACCGCGTCGGCCGCACGCCACGCACCAGGATCTGGTCGATCCGTGCCACCGGGAACATCGCCGGCCAGCTGAAGCCGAAGCCGTCCCCGGCCGTGTCCTGGACCGAGCGCAGTTGTGAGGTCAGGCCGGTGAACTCGCGGTCGTCCGTGGTGCCGTTGAGGTCGCCGAGCAGCACCACGCGTTTGTCCGGCTCGGCGGCGACGGCCTTGGCGAGCGCCTTCGCGCCCCGGTCCCGGTCTCCCGTGCTGAAGCCGCTGCCGGGAAGCACGCGTACGGATCCCAGATGGGCCACGTACACCGCCAGCGGCCCCCGGTCCGTGGTCACCGTGGTGCGCAGCGCCCGGTTGTCGGCCGCTCTGGCACCGGCCGGCAGGCGGTCCGCCAGCGGCCCGACGTCCATCGCGGTGTCGACCGCCCGGGTGTCCGACAGCGGCAGCCTGCTCCACACCCCGACCGTGCCGAGCACCGCGTGGTACGGATACGCCGTCGCCAACTCCTTCTCGTACGTGGCGCTCGCCCGCGGGGTCAGTTCCTCCAGCGCCAGTACGTCCGCGCCGGAGGCGGCCAGATCGCGGGCGGTGCCGGCCGGATCGGGGTTGTCGGCGCCCACGTTGTGGCTGACCACGGTGAGGTCGCCGGCCCCGTCGGACTTGTCGCGGAGCAGTCCGCCGAAGAGGTTCAGCCACACCACGACGGGCAGCACCAGCGCGACCGTCGCGGAGGCGGAGCGGCGCCAGAGCGCGCGGGCCAGCAGCACCGGCACGAACAGACCGAACCACGGCAGGAAGGTCTCCACCAGGCTGCCGAGCCCCCCGATCAGGTTCGGGATCCACGAGTGCAGCAGCATGAGCAGCCCGAGCACCGACGCGAGCCCGGCCGCCACCGGGGCCCGCTTCCAGGGCCCCGGCCGGCCGACGAGGTGGATCATCCGGCGGACGCGGGTGTGCCGGGTGGGCGTACGCCGGGTGCCGAGCCCCGCAGCCGCCCCGGTGCCGGTGGCTCGATTCATGCCGTCAGCCAAAGCCGCCCCGTGTTGCCGCCGCGTATGAGCTTTTCGATACGTCACCGATATGCGCCGGCTCGTAGCCTCGATTGCATGCGTGTGCTGATAGTCGAGGACGAGCCCTATCTGGCCGAGGCCGTCCGCGACGGCCTGCGCCTGGAGGCGATTGCGGCCGACATCGCGGGCGACGGCGACACCGCCCTGGAACTGCTGGACATCAACGCCTACGACATCGCCGTCCTCGACCGTGACATCCCCGGCCCCTCCGGCGACGAGGTCGCCCGCCGTATCGTCGCCTCCGGCAGCGGCGTCCCGATCCTCATGCTCACCGCCGCCGACCGCATCGACGACAAGGCGTCCGGCTTCGAACTCGGCGCCGACGACTACCTCACGAAACCCTTCGAGCTCCGCGAACTCGTGCTCAGAATCAGGGCACTTGACCGCAGGCGTGCCCACAACAGGCCGCCCGTGCGGGAGATCGCGGGGCTGCGCCTCGACCCCTTCCGCCGGGAGGTGTTCCGCGAGGGACGACATGTCGCGCTCACCCGCAAGCAGTTCGCCGTGCTGGAGGTCCTCGTCGCCGCCGGGGGCGGAGTCGTCAGCGCCGAGGACCTGCTGGAACGGGCCTGGGACGAGAACGCCAACCCCTTCACCAACGCCGTCCGCATCACCGTCTCGGCGCTGCGCAAACGGCTCGGCGAACCCTGGCTGATCGCCACGGTGCCGGGCGTCGGCTACCGCATCGACACAGCACCCGACGGAGGCCCCCGTGGATAGGCGCCCCGGTCTGAGCGTCCGCGTCAAACTCACCCTCAGCTACGCCGGGTTCCTCATGGTCGCCGGTGTGCTGCTGCTCGCCGCCGTGTGGGTGTTCCTGAACCGGGTGCCGCATGTCGGGCTCCTCCTCATGCCCGGCTACCAGTACGCCGTCGCGCGCGCCTTCGCCCCGATCGCGGCCGTCTCGCTGGCGTGTCTGCTGGTGTTCGGGCTCGTCGGAGGCTGGTTCCTCGCCGGCCGGATGCTCGCCCCGCTGACCCGCATCACGAGCGCCACCCGGCTGGCCGCGACCGGATCGCTCTCGCACCGGATCCAACTGCCGGGCAGCAACGACGAGTTCCGCGAACTCGCCGACTCCTTCGACACGATGCTCGCGCGGCTCGAAGCACATGTCGCCGGTCAGCGGAGGTTCGCGGCCAACGCCTCGCACGAGCTGCGCACCCCGCTGGCCATCTCGAAGACACTCCTCGACGTGGCCCGCACCGACCCGGACTGCGACACCGGCGAGGTCATCGACCGCCTGCACGCCGTCAACACCCGGGCGATCGACCTCATCGAGGCCCTGCTGCTGCTCAGCCGGGCCGACCAGCGGGCCTTCACCCGGGAACACGTCGACCTGTCCCTGCTGGCGGAGGAGGCCACCGAGACGCTGCTCCCGCTCGCGGAGAAGCACGGCGTCACCGTCGAGACCGGCGGCGACATCACCCCCACGACCGGATCGCCGACGCTGCTCCTGCAGCTGACCACGAACCTCGTGCACAACGCGATCGTCCACAACCTGCCCGAACAGGGCACCGTGCGGGTGACCACCGAGGTCCGCCCGGGGACGGTGGCGCTCACCGTCGAGAACACCGGCGAGAGACTCACCCCGCAGCTGGTCCCGACGCTCACCGAACCGTTCCAGCGCGGCACCGAGCGCGTCCACACCGATCAGGCGGGCGTCGGCCTCGGCCTGGCCATCGTCAAGACCATCACCCACGCGCACGACGGCACCCTCACCCTCACCCCCCGCCCCACCGGCGGACTCCGGATCACCGTGGAACTCCCCGGGCCGCTCCGCCGGCTGCAACGGGATCCCGCCGTCGGCCGGATCTGATCTCCGTGTGACAATCCCCGCCTGAATGTTCGAAGACATTCGATATGGGTTCGAAGAGAGATCGGGCTGCCATGCCTTCCCACAGACGCCGCTTCCTCGCTGTCCCGGTAGCGGCCCTCACGGCCCTCGCCGTGGCCCAGGCCGTCACCACCGTCCCGGCCGTCGCCGCACCCGCGACCGGGTCCGCGACCGACGTGTCGACCACCCTGCCCGCGCGGACGACCTCCGTGCCCGCCGCCACCGACATCTCCGGCTCCGGCCAGACGGTCGTCTGGAGCCAGACGACCACGGCCGACACGGCGGCGCACGGCTGGCTGGCCGTCGCCGGAGGCACCCCGCAGGACCTCGGCCGGCTCGCGGACACCGCCGACACGGTGACCGTCCACGCGGTGTCCGTACAGGACGGCGTCGTGGCCGTGGCCACCTCCACCAACCCGAACGGCGATCCCGCCGACCACGTCACCCTGCGCCACCTCGGCTCCGGCACCGAGGACGTCCTCCCGGTCGCCTACGACAGTTCGGGCGCCGCCGGCGCCGAGCGCTACCGCGGTCAGGCCGGCGACGGCATCCTCGTCCAGCAGAGCTACCAGGACGACGCCTCCGCCTACCTGGTCCGCCTGCTGCTGCGCACCCCCGGCGCCACGGACCGCACCCTCCTCTCCGGCGACGAGCAGTACGAGATCCTCGACTCGGACGCCGACGGCGCCCTGGTGGAGCGGCGGACGGCGCCCGGCTGGGGCTACGAGATCGTCTACGTCGACTTCGCCACCGGCGCGACGGTCACCGTGGCCGAGCCCGACACCGGCGAACTGCCCCAGGCCCTGGAGTTCACCCCCGCCCACTTCGGTGTCGTCGACGGCGCGACCCTGACCGAGTGGCGGCGCTCGGCGCCCGGCGACGCCCCGACCACCGTCAACCTGCCGGTCGCAGGCGCCCGTTGGATCAGCGACGACACCCTCGCCTGGTACCAGCGCAACGACTCCGACGCCTCGAACGAACTGTTCGCGATCCCCCGGGACGGATCCACCGCGGCCAAGGACCTCGGCGGCACCTTCCGTGACGTGGAGGTCGGCGACGACGGCAGGATGCGTACCTCGCTGTACCGCCCCGACGTCGACGCCGCGATCCAGACCCTCACCGACGGCCGGATCTCCACCACCGCGGGCGACGCCACGACCATCCCCGCCGGACCCGCCCGGCTGGACGCGCTGGCCCTGTCCGGCGGCACGCTCTACACCGCCGACGACTCGTCCCGCCTCGACGGAGTCGTGCTCCGCTCGGACCTGACGGTCGGCTCGTCCGGGGCCTCGGCGAGCACGCCGTCGCGGGTGCTGGCGTACTCCGGCGGCCCGGTGCACCAGACGCTGGCCGCGGCCGGCGGACGGATCCTGGTCGAGCAGACGGACGCCGCCGGCGCGGGCCAGTTCCAGGTCTACGAGAACGGCACGCAGGTCGGCACACCGCTGGACAACGCGAACGGCTCGGCGATCACGGTCGCGGACTTCGACGGCACCCACGCGCTGCTCTCGGACCGGACCACCGTGAACAACGGCACCCTGCTCCTCTACACCTTCGCCACCGGCAACTCCCAGCGCGTGCCCGCCGGTTCGGCCCTCTCCGGCGGTGCCGTCTACTCCGCGGAGCGCAACGGCACCACGACCACCTGGTCGATCCACCGCTCCGACCTCACGACCGGCGCGGTCACCACCGTCGCCACCGTCAACTGCCTTCCCGGCGGCCTCCAGGTGCGCGGTTCCCGCATCCTGCTGACCACCTGCGGAGCGGCCACCACCACCGGTCTGCTGCTCACGGTGGGAAGTTCGGCCACCACCACGGTGGACGCCTCCGTCCGCACCCCGATCCTCGGCACGGACGTCCTCTACACGTTCACCAAGGCCGCGGGCAGCACCGCCGTCACCCTCGACGCCCAGTCCCTGACCGGCACGGACACCGCGGCACACGCCCTCTTCACGCTCCCCGGCCGGGCCAACACCGCCGCCGCCGAGCGCTGGACGGTCGACCGTGACGCACCCTGGGCGGCCTGGATGGACGACTCCGGCGTCACCCACGTGACCTGGGCGGGCGTCCCCACCGCGGCCAAGGCGGCGACCACACCGGCCGGCTTCAGCCCCAACGGCGACGGTTCGTCCGACAGTTGGACCCCGACCTGGACCTACGACCGTCCGGTGAGCTGGACGCTCACCCTCAAGTCCGGCTCCACACAGGTCCGTTCACTCACCGGCACCAGCTCCTCCGGCAAGGTCGCCCCGTCGTGGAACGGCACCACGCAGACCGGTACGGCGGCCGGTGAGGGCGCGTACACCTGGACGCTGACCGCGACCGACACGGTCACCGGCCGCCCGGCGGCCGACGCCACCGGCAGGGTCACCCTGCGCCGGACCGTCCCCGCCGCCACCGTCACCGCGCCGGCCGTCGCGAGCAGCGCGGGAACCACCGCGTCCGTACCGGTCACCTGGTCGGCGAAGACGGCGGGCGTGAAGTCGTACGACATCGCCTGGCGGGTCACCACCCGCAACAGCGCGGGTGCCTGGACGCTCGGTCCGCTCCAGACCTGGCGGACCGCCACCACGGCCACCTCGGCGGTCTTCGGCAAGTCGAACAGCCCCATCAAGCCCGTGCCCGGAGTCACCTACCGCTTCTACGTCCGCGCCCACGACGACGCCGGCCAGACCGGCGCGTGGAGCAAGACGGCGACGACCGGCATCCCGCTCGACGACCGGGCCACGGCCCTGCACTACACGGGCACGTGGAAGTCGGCGTCGGCGACCGCCAGTTGGGCGGGCACCGTCCGCGCCTCCGCCACCAAGGGCGCGTACGTCTCCTTCACGGCGAACGGCACGCAGCTCCGCGTGGTGGCGACCAAGAAGTCCAACGGAGGCCGCTTCGCGGTCGTCGTGGACGGCAAGACGGTCGGCACGGTCAACACCTACGCCGCGAAGACCGCCTACCGCCAAGTCGTCTTCACCCGCACCCTCGGCACCACGGTCAAGTCCCACAAGGTGCAGCTCCGGGTCCTCGCCGGCAGCACCTCGGCCCGGTCGACGGTCACCCTGGACGCCGTACTGACCACCCTCTGACCCGCCCGGAACGGTCCGCGAGGGGGCATGCTGGTGGTCCTGTACGCGCGGGCCGGGAGGTGCCGGGATGCGGTGGTGGGCCGGAGTGTGGACGGTCGCCGTGGCGGTCGTCCTGGCGGGGTGTCACGCGTCGGCGGGCGGTGGGCCGGTGGGCGGGGCGTCGCAGAGCGGCGCGAGTCCCACCGGAGGACGTCCGTCGGCGACCGGTTCCTCCGCTTCGGCGGGGAACTGTGCCGCCGGGCGTACGGAGGTCGTCGTCGGTCCCGGTGACGCGGTCGCGCGGCGGCTCTGTGTGCGGCCCGGGACCGTGGTGTCGCTCGTGCTGAGGCCGCGCGTGGACGACAAGCGGTGGACGGCGGTGCGGAGTTCCGCGCCGGTGTTCGTCCTCGTGTCCGGCTGGCGGGTGGATTCGGACGGTACGGCCCGTGCCTCGCTGCGCTGTGCGGGGACCCGGGCCGGTGCGGCCGAGGTCACCGCGTCGGCGAAGGCGCCGGACGTGGCGGGCGCGGCACGGACCGCCTTCACGCTGCACGTGAGTGTGGTGCCGTACACGACGCAGGGGTGACCCCGGTGGTCCGGGGTCACCCCTGTCGGCCGTCTCCGGGTCAGTGGAGGTCGTGCACGCCGATCGTGTAGATGCCGCGGCCGTGCGTGGCCGCGTACAGCGTCCTGCCGTCCGGGCTCAGCTTCAACTGGAGTACGGCGACCGCCGGGAGGTTCCCGACGCGCTTCCAGGTGGTACGGCCCGGCGCGCGGTAGACGACGCCGAGGTCGGTGGCGACGGCGAGGCCGCCGTTCGATGTGACGACCGCGGAGTTGGTCGGCACGTCGGGGAGGTTCTTCGAGATGTCCTTCCAGGTGGTGCCGCCGTCGGTGGACTCGAAGACGTGGCCCACACCGGCGCCGGGGCCCTCGGTCCAGTGCCGGGAGAAGCCGTTGACCGCGAGGTAGACGTGGTCTGCGTTCTTCGGGTCGACGGCGAAGCCGGCGAGGTAGCGGTTGGGCACGGTGCCGTCCGCGCCCGTGCTCGGCAGGGTGATGTCGTGCCAGCCGGTGCCGTCCGCGTTGCCGACGGAGATGCCGCGGGCGAAGCCCTGGTTGTTGCAGGGGCCGCACCAGGCCGCGTACACCTTGCCGCCCGAGGCCGCGACGGCGGTCGCGGTACGCCCGGCGCCGAGGTCGTAGACGCTGGTCCACTCGTCGCCGCTGCGGATGGCGTAACCGTGGGTCTGCACCCAGATGTGCCGGCCGCCCGCGATCCAGGTCGAGCTGTTCTTCATGTCGGCCGTGATCGGGGCGATGAAGCGGGCCTCGCCGGTGGCGTTGTCGGCGGGGGCCACGTTGTACGACGTGATCTTGCTCGGGTCGGTGACCCAACTGCCGTCGTTCACCGCGCAGTTCTGGGTCACCTGGATGGCGAGGTAGACGTACTCCTCCGCCATGTTGCATCCGTTGGCCGGGTCGGTGAGGGTGTCACCGCCGTCGCCGCCGAAGTTGGATCCCATGACGGTGTCGTTGCTGCGCAGGATCGACTGGCCGTTGTCCTGGAGGCCGCCGGTGACGGAGACGCCGCCGTAGGTCAGGTCCTTGCCGACGCCCACCGAGTAGTACTGGAGGGTGTCGATGGTGCCGTCGTTGAGCGAGGTCCAGTCGGTGGCGTGACCGGAGGAGTCCTGGGCGCCGTTGAGCGGGCGTTTGTAGACACCGCCGTCGTTGCCGACGTAGACGAAGCTCTTGCCGTGGTAGCTGCCGATCGCGACGCCGTGCTGGTCGGAGTGGGTGGTCGGGCTGCAGTCGCCCGTCTGTTTGGTGGGGTCGATGCTCCAGCAGGGGAAGCCGAAGTTCCAGTACGGGCCGACGGTCGACCAGTTGGTGCCGCCGTCCTTCGTCTCGTAGACCTCCTCCAGGCCCGCGTAGACGTGCTCCGCGTTCGCCGGGTCGACGGTCAGGAACTGGTTGTACCAAGCTTGTACGCCGGGCATGTAGCCGCTGGAGGTGAGCGCCGAACCGTCGGCCGCCAGGCCCTTGTAGTCGGCGATCTTCGTCCAGGGGCCGGTCGGGGAACCGGACTTGGAGACGTAGATGCCCTCAAGACCGCTGTCCGGGTTGGTGTTCAGCTGCTCCGGGGACTGGTCGATGGCGTAGTAGCGGGAGCCGTCGGCGGAGCGGGCGAAGGTGACGTTGCCGACGTTGTCCGCGTCGGCGGGCAGGTCGCCCAGGCCGCTGGTGATCCGGGTCCAGGTGCCGTTCACCTTGGTGTAGAAGCCGTTGTAGTCGTCACCGCTGCGCCAGCCGACCGCGAGGACCACCTTGGAGGGGTTCTTCGGGTCGATCGCGATGTCGTTGGCGATGTTCTTGTACGCGGCCGAGGGGTCGCTCGCGAGTGAACCGCCGGGCAGATAGGCCGGGTTGGGTGCGAACTCCAGCTTCCAGGCGCCCTTCAGCGTCTTCGTGGAGTGGCTCCACACGCCCTCGCTGGTGGCCGCCCACACCTTGCCGCCGCCGAAGCGCAGTTCGTGGACGGTGGTGGATTCCAGCTCGTCGCCGCCGACCCGGCTGCGGGTCGAGAACGTGCCGTGGCGGGGGTTGGACAGGACGTAGACGCCGCTGCCGAGGTACGCGTCCGCGTTGGTCGTCGCCTCGCCGGTGCCCAGCCACAGCCGCCCGGCGCCGTCCAGCGCGAGCGCGCCGGTGGACTGCGCGGGCAGCTTGTCGCTGATGGGCTGCCAACGGCCGCCTCCGGTACGGGAGCGCCAGACACCGCCGCCGGCGCTGCCCGCGTACACGTATCCGTCGTCGTCGGCGGCCATCGCGGCCATCCGGCCGGTGACATTGCCCGAGCCGCCGCTGGAGTTGGAGTCGTAGTCGCGGTAGCGGGGGTCGTCGGAGTTGTACGGCAGGTTCGTGATGTTGCGCCAACTGCCGCCGGTACTGGGCAGGTTGGTCAGACTCGTCCAGGCGGCGCCGTACGCGCCCGGTGCGACGATGCCGGGTGAGGTGCGGGCCTCGGCGTACTGGTCCGCACCCTCGGCTATCTCGTCGGCCTCGTTGCCGTCGTCACCGCCGTCGTCGTCGGCCTTGGCTTTGGGGCTGACCGCACCCACCGACTGCCCGCGTTCGGCGGCCAGTTGAGCCAGTGCGCGGACCCCGAAGGGGGTGCCGCCCGAGCCGGGCGCGGCGCCGGCGGGTATCGCCACGAGTGCGGCGGATGCAGTGATTGCACAGAGCGTGAACCAACGTCTCTTGCGGGTCGGTTGTGACACCAGGTCCTCCCGAGCGGGCACGGATACAGCCGTCGGGGACGACCCGATCACCGACGGCAGGAGGAGTCCGGCATTTGGACCACTCTTGACCAGAACCTGTCACTAGCGATGGCTGGAAGCGGACCTGGCCACGATCGGCAGCACACCCGCGAGGACCGGCGCGATGGCACCGGAGATCAGCAGCGGGAGGTGGCCGTCGGCGCCCCAGGCGAGCCCGGCCCACACGCCCGCGAGCAGGACGGCGGCGCCGGTGGCGCCCTGGTAGAGACCCTGTGCGCTGCCCTGCTGGCGGTCGGGGACGAGCGTGGAGATCCAGGCCTTGCCGACGCCGTCGGTGCAGGCCGCGAACCCGCCGTAGAGCGGCAGTACGACGAACACCGCCCAGGGGCTGTGGATCAGGCCGAGGCCCAGGTAGCCGACCGCGAAGAAGACCAGCCCGGCGGCGAAGACCAGCGGGCGGGGGAGCCGGTCGGACAGGGCTCCGGCGGGGTAGGACAGGGCGGCGTAGACGAGGTTGTAGACCGCGTAGGCGCCCACCACCCCGGCCGTCGACAGGCCCAGGTCGTGGGCGCGCAACAGCAGGAGCGCGTCGGGGAAGTTGACGAGGTTGAAGACGAGCAGCACGGCGAGGACCCGCCAGTACGGGCGCGGCAGGGACCGCCAGGGGGTACGGGCGGTGGGCGTACGGGACGTGCCCGCTGCTGCGGTGCGGGGGTCGCGGACGGCGGCGACCAGCGCGACCGAGGCGACCGCCGGGATCACGGCGATCCAGAACAGCGGGCGCAACCGGTGGTCGAGCGCCTCGTACAGGACCAGCCCGACGAGCGGGCCGACGACCGCGCCGGCGGTGTCGGCGGCCCGGTGCAGCCCGAACACCTTGCCGCGCTGTCCGGCCGGAACACCCTCGACGAGCAGGGCGTCGCGCGGCGCCCCGCGCATGCCCTTGCCGAGCCGGTCGGTGACCCTGGCGACGAGGACCAGCGGCCACGCGGTCGCCAGCGCGATGAGCAGCTTGCCGACCGCGGCCAGGCCGTACCCCGCACCGATCAGCGGACGCCGGGCGAACCGGTCCGCCAGCCGTCCGGCGGCCACCTTGGTGAGCGAGGCGGCACCCTCGGCCGCTCCCTCGATCGCCCCGACCGCGGCGGGCGGCGCGCCCAGCACCACGGTCAGGAAGATCGGCAGGATCGGGTAGAGGAGTTCGCTGGCCGCGTCCTGGAGGAAGGACACCCCGCACAGCACCTTCACGTTGCGGGTCAGCCACGTGGGGCGCTCGGGGTTCGAGGGGACCTTGGTGGCCGGCTCGGTCACAGATGCAGTATCCACGCCATCGGCTCCGGCGGAAGAGGCCCGGACTATCCCGTCCCCGTCGTGGCCAACTGCCAGATCTGTGCCGTGGTCTCCGTCGCGGACTGTGCCGGCGGCGGGTCGTTCGGCAGTTGGGCCGGGGCGGTCGTGTTCTTCTTCTCGCCGGGGCGGTCGGCGAACAGGGCCAGGGTCAGGGCGAGCCGGGGGTCCAGGCGGGTGGACCACACGGTGCGGCGGGTGATCCCGCCGCCCGCGCCCGCCGTGAAGAGGGTCTGTGGGGCGCGCTGCGCCGTGGGGACCGCGGGGAGCGCGTCGGCGTACATCTTGGACATCTGCGCGTTCACCATGAACGCGGCCTTCTCGTCCAGCGCGCGCCGGGTGTCGGGGTGCGCGGTGTACACCTGCCGTCCGTCCCGGGTGATCTTCGTGACCGTGTACGGGGCCGCGTACACCCCGTCCGCCGCCACGGTCGCGTACGCCGAGGCCAGCTTCAGCGGGGTGGGTGCCGCGGTCTTCGGCAGCGCGGTCAGCGGGGCGCCGAGCGGGACCTTGCCGAAGGGATCCAGTGCCGTTCCCGCCTCCACCGCGCCGCCGACCGCGTCGTTGAACGGCTGCCGGGCGTAGTCCGACCCCCCGTACAGCAGCCGTACCGCTCCGTCGCCGGGCACGATCGCCACGACGGCGGCGTGCAGTGTGATGCCCTTGGCGTCGGCCCCGCCCTTGCCGGTCCTGCCGTCCTTGAGGTCCTTCACCGCCTCGGTGGTGGCGTCCTGGAGGGCCAGGTCGAAGGTGGTGTGCACGGTGTAGCCGCCGCGTGCCAACTGGTCCTCGGTGATTCCCAGTCGATCGGCGGCCTCCTGCGCCGCCACGTCGATCATGTACTGCCGCTGCCCCTCGGTCGCCCCCGGCGGATAGAAACGGAACGCGGGGAACGCGGCCTCGGCGCGCTGCTTCGCCGTGATGCTGCCGCTCGCCGCCATCGCGTCGAGCACCCACTCCCAGCGGGCCCTGAGCGTCGCCGTCACCTTGGGATCGGAGCCCGCCTTCTCGTAGTACGAGGGGATGTTGACGATCGCCGCCAGCGCGGCGCCCTGGGAGACGGTCAGGCTGCGGGTGTCCACGCCGAAGTAGTTGCGCGCGGCGGCCTCGACGCCGGCCGAACCCCGGCCGAAATACACGGTGTTGAGGTAGCCCGCCAGGATCTCGTCCTTGGAGCGGGTGCGGTCGAGCTTGATCGCGATCAGTGCCTCGCGGGCCTTGCGCGACAGCGACTGCTCCGGGCTCAGCAGCGCGTTCTTGACGTACTGCTGGGTGATGGTGGAGCCGCCCTGCCGTTCGCCGCCGGTCAGCGAGGCCAGTACCGCGCGGGCGACGGCGCGCGGCGACACCCCGTCGTCCGTGCGGAAGGTGCGGTTCTCGGCCGCGATCACGGCGTCCTGGACATACCTCGGGACCTGCGACAGCGGCACCTCCTGGCGGTCGACGGGACCGCGCCGGCCCAGATAGGAGCCCTTGTCGTCGACGAAGACCGTGCTCTGGGTGACGGTCTCGGGGTGCGGTGCGGGGATGCCCGTCAGTCGGTAGGCGACGACCGCGGCCGTGCACAGCGCCACGACCAGCACGAGGAAGGCGATGATCAGCCGCCGCAGCAGACGGCCCCGGGTACGGCGGAGCCGCAGCCGGAGCGGGATGCGCAGCCTGGTGGACCTGGTTGGCCGCTTCACCAGTCGCCCCCGCCCCGCGCGACGACCTTGCCGGCCGCGTCGTACACCGTGACGGTCGGACCGCCGTCGCCGTAACTCGCCTTCAACTGCGTCGCCGACAGCGATGCTCGCGTGTACCAGACGCCCCAGCCCGGGCTCCCCGCCAGGGTGAGGACCGTGCCGGTCATCCTGCTGTCGTCGACGGTGACCTCGACGCGCACCGGGTCGGCGGACAGGCCTCGGTACAGGCCGGACAGGAAGTACGAGCTGTTCAGCCAGTCGGGCTGCACGGAGGCGGTCGGCTTCGCGCTGTCGGCGGCCACTTTCTGGCCGCCCGCGTAGCTGTCGTCGGTCAACCCGCGGAACTGGTTGGGCCGTTGCGGCGTCGACCAGTGCTTGCCGTCGCTCGTCAGCCAGACCTGCACTCCCGGTACGGCGTCCACCCGCTCGCCGGGTGCGACGATCCGTATCGGGCTCCGCGCCACGTCGACCGCCCCGGCGGCCGACCCGTCCGCGCTGCCGCCGCCCACGATCCGGCCGGCGACGAAGACCCCCGCAGGGACGAGCAGCAGCGCGCCGAGCGCCGCGCCCGCGACCCTACGGCGGAGCCGCAACGCCCGGCCCCGCCGCTCGACGTCATCGAGCGCAACGCCGAACGGGACGGCCCCGACGCCGACTTGGGCAGTCCGGGCGACCTCGGCGGCCTCCGCGAGCAGCCCCCGCAGCCGCTGCGCGTCACCCCCGCACACCGCCAGCCCCCGCCGGGCCCGGCTGCCCACCGCACCGGCCGACCAGCCGAGCAGCTGGGCGACCTCCACCTCCCGCAGACCCTCCCGGTGCAGCAGCACGAGCACCGCCCGCTGCCGCGCGGACGTGTCCTTCAACACACCGTCGGGCAGGGCCCGTTGGCGGCGCGCCCCGCGCAGGAACTCCTTCACCAGGGACCGCAGCACATAGAAGTCCACGTCGTCCCGCGGTATCCGGCGCCACCGCGCACACACCCCCACCAGCGTTCTCCGCACCGGCTCGGCAGCCTCCCGGGGGTCTCCGGTGGCGCCGGAGAGCAGGTGCGCGGTGGCGACCAGCCGGGGCAGCTGCGCGTGCGCGTACGCGGTGAAGTCGTCGTGGGGGTCGGGCACTTCGGTGGTCCTCCGATACGGCTGTCTCTGATACGACTGTGAGGGAAGTGGATCCTGGGACGCGTGTTCGTCGTCTTCCCTGTACGCACGGTGCGGCGGCCAGGTTGCACGGGAATTCCAAGACTCCGGTGAGGTCATGACCGAGGACGAGTTCGACGCCTTCTACGCCGCCGCGTTCCCCCGTCTGACCGGCCAGCTCGCGGCGTTCACCGGGGATCGCGAGGAGGCGCAGGACGTGGTCCAGGAGGCGTTCGTACGGGCCTGGGACCGGCGCGGGGACTTCCTCGCGGACGAGGCACCCGAGGCGTGGATACGCACCGTCGCCATGCGGCTGGCGGTCAGCCGCTGGCGCCGGGCCAGGCGCTGGCTGGAGCTGGTGCGCCGCACTCCACCGCCCGAGTCCACGCCCGGACCCGGCCCCGATCACACGGCACTTGTCGCCGCGCTGCGCCAACTGCCCACGGCACAACGGATGGTGATCGTCCTGCACCATCTGTGCGATGTGAGCGTCGAGCAGATAGCCTCCGAGACGGGTGCGCCCGTGGGGACGGTCAAGGCCAGGCTGTACCGGGGAAGGGCGGCGCTGGCGAAGCAGCTGGCTCCGGACGGGACGGACGGACCGGTTCGGAAGGAGAGCGGCCGTGTCGGATGAACTCTCCGTCGTGCTGCGTGAGTTGGCCGCTGAACAGGAGTCCCGTCCGGTCCTCACCGGTGCCCAGGTCCGCGGCCGTGCGGTGCGCCGGGCGCGCCGCCGGACGGCCGGCATGCTGGGCGCGGGTGCGGTGGCCCTCGCCCTGGTGGGCTTCGCGCTGACCCAGGACCTCACGGGGAAGGAGCACGGCCGACAGCTCCCCGGTGCCGCCGTGCCCGCCGTCCCGTCGCCGTCGCAGTCGGTGCCCCCGTCGCCGTCCGCCGCCTCCGCCGCAGTGTCGACCCCCGTCTCCGTGGTGCCCGCCACCGGCACGCTCGACCTCGCCAAGCGCGCCCTGCTCGTCGGCGGCCGGGTCATGCCGCTGACCTCGGACTCCGCCAACAGCCCCGTATTCGTAGGGCCGTTGACCGTGTACGGGAAGCACGGCACCAAGGTCCTGACCGTCACCGACTCGACCGCCGGAGTCGGCCTGTACACGGAGGTCACGCTCGCCGTCGAACTGCGTGACGCCGACAACAAGCCGGTCTACGTCGGCGTCACCCGCTCCTACAAGGGGAAGAGCCTCGGCAAGCAGGGCACCGGCGGCACCGGCGCCTGGATCGGCCTGGACGGCGCCGACGCCAAGTGGTTCTACCAGGACGCGAAGATCGGCAGCGTTTTCTCGATCACCGGCGGTTCAGCCTGAAGCCCCGGTCCGTGGAGACGGACCGGGGCGTTCTTCATTCTTTTCGTGCGCGTCAGCTGGTCGCCTTGGCGGCGTCCTCGATGAGACCGGCGACGATCTTGGGGTGGCTGAGCATCACGACGTGGGAGGAACTGGGCACTTCGACGACCTTGCGGGCGTTCGCACGGCTGTACATCCAGCGCTCGCAGGCCGGCGGGATCGCCTTGTCCCGGCCGGCGACCAGCCCCCACACCGGGATCGTCTTCCAGGCCGCGGCCGTGGTCGGGAAGGTGAAGGAGTCGGCGTCGAACGGCCGTTGCGTGGCCTGGAGGACCTTGAAGTCGGCGGTGGAGATGTCGGCCGCGAAGGCCGCCTGGCCGTCCTTGCTCAGGTACAGGTCGATGCCGGTCGTGCCGTCGGCCTTCGTGTACGGCACCGGGACGCTCACCGGTTCGACCTCGCTGCCCGGGAACTTGGTGATGAGCTCGCCCTGCGTCTCGCCGACCTCGGGCACGAACGCGGCGACGTAGACCAGCGCCCTGACGTTGCTCTTCCCGGCGGCGGCGTTCGTGATGACCGTTCCGCCCATGGAGTGCGCGACCAGTACGACGGGGCCGCTGATGGAGTCCAGCAGGCTCGCGATGTACGGGGCGTCGGTCGGGATGCCCCGCAGCGGGTTCGACCCGGAGACCGTGGTGTAGCCCTTGTGCTGCAACTCCTTGATGGTGGCGTTCCAGCAGGACGAGTCGGCGTATCCGCCGTGCACGAGGACGATCGTGGGCTTCACTTCGGACCTCTCCTTGCTCGTACCGGCCGGGGCGGTCGCCGCGGCGGCCGTTCCTGCACCACCGGCGACCAGCGCGGCCGACCCGGCCACTGCCGCTCCGGCGGCCAGTACCTGGCGGCGGGAAACTTCGGTACTCATGGGACTCCTCGGGCGGCTGGATCGGTGGGGCACGTCAGGGACCCTAGGAGGAGTGGTTGCGCGGCGGCATCTGCAGAATGACCTAGTTTCCGGGGCGGTGGCCGGGCGGGCACCGGGCCGGTGAATCTCTGACCGGCCGTCGCGGTGGGCGCTCGGGTGGCCGACCATGAGGTGTGCGATTCGATTCCGTTCCCATGCCGGCCACCGTCGGGGCCAGGCCTCGTGACAGCCGTGGCTATCCCGTGCCCGCCATCACTCCGTGGGAGGGCGACGAACCGCAGTTCGCGCTCACCGACTACGGACGCAGCGCGGAGTGCGCGCGGCGGCGGCTGTGCTCCGTCTGCGACACCCTGATGCCCAAGGGGCCGGTGTGGCGGGTGGTCGGCGCCGCGGAGAGTGCGGCGATCCGTGCGGCGCTCGATGCCGGGCGGCCGTACCGCAACATGGCGGCGACACTGGAGGCTCCGGGGCACCGCGCGTGCATGCTCTACGCCTCGATGGTCCGCCCGTACCTGGCGCGTCCCAACGCGCGGCGGGGCCTGACGGCGGAAAGCCCGGACGACATGACCGCTCATGTCGTCCGGGGCGCCGTCCGTGGGGACATGGGTGCCGTGGTGGGGTTCGGCGACTACGAGTTCGCCGTCACCAAGACCCAGGTCCTGTTCCGTTTTCTCGATGTGGTCGAGTACCTGCCGCACGACACGGCCGACCAGCACCTGCCCGAGCTGCGGGCCGAACTCGCGCGCTCCGGCGGGCGGTTGGGCGGTGGTCAGCCGCGGTAGGCGGGCAGGCCGGTGTGGGTGGAGACCTTGACGGGCCTGCCGAAGCCGTGGGCGCCCTTGGTGATGGTGTACGTACCGGTCGGGGCGCGGAAGGCGACGGTCTTGCCGTTGGGGGACCAGGTGGGCTCGGTGTAGTCGGTGGTGGCGGTGGGGGTGACGTCCTTGACGGCGTTCGTGGAGCTGCCGAGATCCTCGACGAAGAGGTGGTCGTGGCCGTGGACGGAACGGACGAAGACGACCTCCTCGTTGTCCGGGGAGAGCGCGGGCTCGGAACCCTTGGCCAGCGCGCCGCCCTGCTGCCGCAGGTAGTCGTCGCGGATGTAGACCTCGCCGGTGTGGGTGTTCTCGTAGACGGCCGAGCCGTACTTTCCGCCGACGTTCGGCCAGGTGTTGTTGGTCTGGGGGACGGCGCCGTCTCCCGCGTAGCCGTTGAGGCTGATCTTGGCCGGCCTGCCGTGGTCGCTGGTGGCCTTGACGCCCTCCAGGACGGTGCTGCCGTGGATCTTCGCCGAGAAGACGATGTTGTTCTTCGCGGGGATCTGGTTCGTCCGGTCGGCGGCGGTCACCTGCCAGGTGGGGTGGGACCAGGTCTGCCCGCCCGGGTTGGCGGCGACGGTGACGCGGTGGGTGCCGTCGGGGTCGGAGACGACGAGGTTGCCGTGTCCGTCGATGAAGGCGGCCTTGCTGCCGTTCGGGTTCCAGGCCAGGTCACGGACCGTGGTGCCGAAGTCGATCGACCTGCCGTTGACGATCACGTGGCGGGTGCCGTTGCTGAGGGTCAGCCCCCTGGGCACGGTGAGCGTGTGGGTGGACGCGGCTGCGGCGACCATCGCGGCGCTGCCCTTGGCTCCGCCGGAGGAAGGGGCGGCCAGTGCGGCGGCGGCCGTACCGCACAGGGCGAGCAGGGCGGCGGCACCCGCGGTGACGATGGTTGCGCCGGCGCGCCGACGGTTACGAGCGGACATCGAGGTTCCCCCAGTGATGTGAGTGACGCTGCAACGAGAGATGCGCGGGAACCGCCGGCCGTCCCCGGAACCTGAACCGGCCCGCTCGGCTTGCTGCCCTTCGCGACAAGACGGATTGTTCCGGCGGCGGGTGACGGGGCTGTGCGTCGGCTGTCACAGGTGTGCAATAGCGCGGCGGCTTCGGTGCTCGCGCCGGGGAGCCGACTCGTACGTCAACTGCTCGGGCCCGCCTGCGTATTCACCACGTGGGGATGAAGCCTCCGTCGACGGTGATGTCGGCGCCGGTCACGTTCGCCGTCCGGTCCGCGGCCAGCAGCAGGACCACGTCGGCGATCTCGGCGGGCCGGGAGAAGCGGCCGGTCACCGTGGTCCGCGCGGCGTTGTCGATGACGTCCTGGGGTTTCATGCCGGTCGCCTCGGAGACCGTCGCGGCGACCCCGCCCTCCCCCAGCCAGAGATCGGTCTCGACCGGCCCCGGGCTGACGGTGTTGACCCGGATCCCCTTCGGGCCGACCTCCTTGGACAGGGCCTTGGAGAAGCCCGCGAGGGCCGCCTTCGCGGCGCTGTAGTCGATGACCGCCGGGTCGGGGAGCGCCGCGTTGACCGAGCCGATGTTCACGATCGAGCCCCGCCCCCGGGCGAGCATCACCGGCAGGGCGCTGCGGGTCGTACGGACGGCCGCCATCAGGTTGAGGTTCAGGGTGGCGAGCCACTCCTCGTCGGTGACCGAGAGGAACCCTCCGGTGCGGGGCGGAGCCGATCCCACGTTGTTCACGAGGATGTCGATCCGGTCGCCCGCCGCCTCGACGAGCCGCGCGGGCCCCGACGCCTCACCCAGGTCGACCGGTACGACCCGCACGCTCCCCGTGGCCGCCAACTCCTCCAGCCCGGCCGAGGAGTGCCGGGCCCCGGCATGGACCGTGACCCCCTCCGCGACCAGCGCCCGCACGACCGCCAGCCCGATTCCCCTGCTGGCGCCGGTGACCACGGCCACCTGTCCGTTCAGTCCGAGATCCATCGTGAGTCCTCCTGTCCCTGCCGCACCCCACACCTGCCGGTCGGCCGGTGTGCCTGACGGCGTCGAGCACGATCGGGACCACCGTGGCCGCGTGCCACACCGTCACCACGCGCGACGAGCCGACGGTCCCGACACGAGCATGCGCCCGCCACGCGCGAACCGCTGGCCTGTCGGGGCGATGGCCAGGTCTTTGACCGGGATCAGATCCCGCGACGGGCGGGCGGCGGCGCGGGGGCGGGCGCGGGTGCGGAGCGGGACGGATAGAACTGCGCGTACCAGCGGCGCAGCGCCTTGATGCCCTGTTCGTGGGGCAGCAGGACCGGGTGCGGTCGGTGGATCTTGTGGTCCCAGATCCGGAGTTCCTCGCGCACCTCGCCCAGGGCCTGCGTCCCGAAGACGAGCTTGAGCACGGGCGTCAGGAACGCGAAGCGGGCCGGTTTGCGGATGTAGTAGAGCATCCGCATCTCACTCGTGCGTTCGTCGACGGGGGTCGTGAGGGCGACGGCGGTCACCGACAGGGCGGGGCCGTGGGTGCGGACCACCATGACGCCCGGTCCGTACATGAACGCGTCGAAGCTGTTGTCGATGTCCCGGCCGAGGACGCGCCGGCGGATCCGGCCGCGGGCTTCGGCGAAGGGGCCGTTCGACCGCCAGTCCTGGACGAGGGGTTCGCTCTGGCCGTGCAGGAAGTGGAAGTGGGACTCGTCGACGATGTTCTCGCGCATCTCCTGGATGTGGATGCGCGCGCGGCAGACGTCGTCGATCGGCTCGGCGAACCGCCCGGACGCCGCCTCCGGTATCTCCGGCACCTCCCATGACGGTTCGCCGGGCCCGCAGTGGACCAGGACAAGCCCGCTGTGCTCACGGACCGGAAAGCCGCCGAGGGACACCTTCGGCGTCCGGCGCGCGAACGGGGCCGCCACGCACTGCCCGTCCGGCCCGAACCGCCAGCCGTGGAACGGACATTCCACCGAGCCGTCCACGACCTTGCCGCCCGCGCCGAGGTGGGCGCCGTAGTGCGGGCAGTGCGCGTCCCGTACGGCCGCCCGACCGTCCGCTCCGCGAAAGGCGATGAGGGCCCGCCCGAAGTAGTGCAGGCTGACCACTCTGCCCGGCCGGAGCTCGTCGCTGCGGAGCACGGTGTACCAGCCGTACGGCACGGTCGGCATCGGGTAGTCGTCGGCTCGTGGATCGCGGGGCAGGGCAGCGAGCTTGTCGTGGCGCCGACGAAGAGGCATGACCGGATGCTAGCGAGGGCTCGGTGGATTCGGGGCGGGGGTCTGCACACTCGCCATGGTCCAACTCTCTTGGGCTGCCTGGGAGTTGGGGCGCGGCACGTTTCCGACCCCGCCCCGGGGCCGGGCGGCTTCCCGCTCGCCCCTCCCCGGCCCGACGGAGGAACCGGGGACTCTGCCCGCGAAGGACCGCAACGGCCGCCCACACACTCACCGCCAAGGATCAATCGCAGGTCGGCCCTTTAGGGTCGGAGGCATGACGACACCTCTTGCCGGTAGTGCCTTCGACCTGCTCCGTCTCGACGCCGTGTCCGACCAGGACGTGCTGCGCCGGGTCTACGACCTCCCCGGTGAAGCCGCCGTGCGGAAACAGATGACCGAACTCACCGAGCAGACACGGCGGTTGATCGGCTGCTCGTCGCTGGTGCTGGTCGCCAGCGCGGACGCCGAGGGCAAGTGCGACGTCTCCCCGCGCGGCGGTCCCGCCGGGTTCGTCACCGTCCTGGACGCACGGACGGTGGCGATACCGGACGCGACCGGCAACAAGCGTCTGGACACCCTGCAGAACGTCGTCGCCACCGGACGGGCCGGGCTGCTGTTCGTCATCCCGGGGCGCACCACGACACTGCGGGTGAACGGCCGGGCCTGCGTCTCCACCCGCCCGGAGCTGCTGTCGCAGCTGACCGCCGTGGGCAAGCCGCCCGCCAGCGCGCTGGTGGTGGGCATCGACGAGGTCTACCCGCACTGCCCCAAGTCACTGCTCCGCAGCGGGGCCTGGAAGCCGGAGCAGTGGTTGCCGGCGGACGCCCAGCCTGCCTCGGCCGAGGTGACGCTCGCCCAACTGCGGATGCCGGAACTGACGATCGCCGACATCGAGCAGAGTGAGGCGGACGCGCTGAAGTACCGGTACGAGTGACGGGCCGACCCGTGATTTCCGCAACGCGGCAGCGTGTATTCCTTCCGCGTCCGACATCCGGCAGAGCCCTCCGCCGGTGTACCGCGGTACCAGTGTCCAGCGGTCATTGTGGCCTCCGGGTCCACGGGTCGCGCCGTAGCCGCTCCTAGCCTCGGAAACAGTGACCCGGCCGGACGCCGGGCCGGAGGCAAGCGGGGAGTGGCGCCGTGGTCGAAGTTCGTGGGCTGACCAAGCGGTACGAGGACAGGACGGCGGTGGACGGCCTGAGTTTCACCGCGCCGCCGGGGCAGGTGACCGGGTTCCTGGGGCCGAACGGGGCGGGCAAGTCCACCACCATGCGGATGATCGTGGGCCTGGACGCGCCGACCAGCGGCACGGCCCTGGTCAACGGCAAGCCTTACGCCCAACATCGCGCGCCCTTGCAGGAGTTGGGGGTGCTGCTGGAGGCGAGGGCCGTACATCCGGGGCGCTCCGCGTTCCACCACCTCATGGCGTTGGCGTACACCCATGGCGTGCCGAAGCGGCGGGTGGAGGAGGTCATCGACCTCGCCGGTGTGGTTCACCAGGTTCGCGGCCAGTCCGGAGCTGACCTGGTTGTTGTCGACGTAGACGGTGCCCTTCGGCGACGTCTACGGCCAGTGGCGCGCGATGGAGGCCCTCAACCGCGAGGGCCTGGCCAGGTCGATCGGCGTCGCCAACTTCTACCCCGACCGCCTGCTCGACCTGATCGTCAGCAACGTGACCGTGCCCGCCGTCAACCAGATCGAGACCCACCCGTTCTTCCAACGCGCCGACTACCAGGCCCTGATGAGCGAACACGGCGTACGGACCCAGTCCTGGGGCGGCTTCGCCGAAGGCAGGAACGGCCTGTTCACCAACCCACTGCTGACCGAGATCGGCAAGGAACACGGCAAGTCGGTCGCGCAGGTCGTACTGCGCTGGCTCACCCAGCGCGAGGTCATCGCGATCCCCAAGTCCGTGAGCGCCGAGCGCATGGCGGAGAACATCGACGTCTACGACTTCGAGCTCACCGACGAGCAGTTGGCGCGGATCGCCACCCTGGACACAGGCAGCTCACTCTTCTTCGACCACCACGACCCGGAGACCGTCACCTGGCTGGCCGGGCGCCGTCTCGACGCGTGAGCGCGGTGCGGACGGGCGTCAGGACGATTGCGGTGGCCTGGTGTCCCCCACCGGGCGGCGGGACGCACCCCGTCGTACGGGCACCTGGCGAATGGGCTGTGTCAGGCCGCCGAGTTCCAGATGGACCTGCCAGGCGCGGGTCTGTGCCCGGTCGGCGTGGACCGGGTTCCAGAGACGTACCGTGTCGGTGGCCGTGACCTCGTGCGTCCGACCCCGGATGTCCCGCAACAGCCACCGGCCGCCGGGGCCGCGCACGGGCAGCCCGGTGAAGGTGCCGTCGGCGGTGTCCGCCTCCCAGACCAGGGCCTGGCAGAGGGGCCCGGCGACGTCGTGGTCGAGCCAGCGCGCGCCGAACCGTTCACCGGTCAACGCGGTTCCGGTGGCGAGGAGTTCGGCGAGGACGCCACGCTCGCGATCGGCCTGCGCGGCGAGAAGCGGGAGCCGCAGCCGCAAAGCGGTCAGCTCCAGGACGTATCTCCCGTTGAAGTGCCGCATCCCGTACGACGTCACCGGCTGTCCCCGGTCGGTGCGGACCTCCACGCCGACGGAACCGTCCGGGCGTACGGCCAGGTGGGCCGTGTGATGGTCGAGGGCCACCTCGCGGGCTCCTTCGGACAGGAACTCGTCGGCGATCGAGTCCAGCGCGGCGCGGGCCGCGGTGGCCGCCTCGGGCGGCAGTCCTGACAGGGCCCTGCGGTGCCGCCCCAGCCCGGGCATGCCGGCCGCGGCGCTCAGGGCGGTGACACCCGCCCGCGCCGGGAGGATGTCCCGGTCCGGAAGGCCCGGAAGCCGCCGGTCGAGGCCGCGGCCCAGTGCCTGTGCGGCCACCAGCCCGATGAGGGCCGGGTCTCCGGCGAGGCAGGCCGCCCAGGCGGCGCCGGCCATGAGCTTCGCGTCGTCGAGGACGGACGTCTGCCTGCCGAGTGCCGATTCGATCATGCCGTTGGGGTAGTTCGTGTTGATGCGCAGCAGGGCGCTCACGACCTCGGGGGCGACCGGAAGCAGTTCCAGCCGCTCACGGACCTGGCCGAGCCAGGACTGGGCCGGACGGAAGCCGTCGATGGTGAGGAGCAGCGCGAGCAGGTCCAGCACACCGGGTTCGAAGACCAGCGTGCCCAGTTCGGCCAATGCCCGGTTGTTCCAGTTGTCCCGGTCGGGCAGGACCTGCGGCAGACGCTTGGGGACCTCGCGGTCGTACGGCAGGTCCAGCAGGTCGGCGGCCTCCTCGACGGAGAGATGCCAACGGCACTGCCCCTGGCGCTCGCCGGAAGGGGCCAAGAAGTGGTGGCCACGGGCGCGCAGCACGATGGTGCGCAGCTGAGGCCGGTAGCGGGCCCGCTCGGACGGCTCCTGTTCCCGCACGGCGGCGAGCGGCAACCCCAGGCACCGGCACACCTGGTGGAACCCGTAGGGGACGCGATTGGGGATGTGATCGGGGCTGTGATCGAACTCCGGCAGGGCGAGAGCGAGCAGTTTCTCGGCCTCCTCGGGGGACCAGCCGCACGGGTGCCGTGTCAGCGCGGCCTCCATACAGATGTCGCCCCGGGTGTCGTGCGGGTTGCTCAGCAGCGCCAGCCCCAGCCGTCGGCGGTCCCGGGGTTCGAGAGAGTCGACGAGATGGTGGCTGTGGCTCCACTGGGAGGGGTCGGCCGGGGCCAGGACGATGCCGCGCCGGATCTCCTCGTCCGGCTTCGGATGCCGTCCGAGGTCACGGTGGCGCGCCCGGGCCGCGGCTCTCCTGAGCTCAGCGGGCAGCGGCGGCACCACGGCGTCGTTCCGGGCCCGATGGGGAAACGACCGGTCTCCCGCCCACGATGACCACATAGGCCCCACCTCCGTGCCGGTGCCTTTCCCCGCCCGGCGCCGAAATATCCTCGTCTGCTGCCCGTCCTCGTGACCAACTTCCTTGAGCAGCAAGCTGGTTGAGGTGAGGAACACGCCGTCGGCTCAGTGGCCGGCGTCGGCGCCGGCGAGTTGGGGGAGGGTGTCGTGCCTGCGCAGGTACGACGGTCCGGCCAGGGCGCGCCGGTGCGGTGGGAGCTTTCAGGGGCGGTCGCCCTCGCGGGGGCGATGAGCATCGTGACCCAACAGCTGCACGGCTTCGGGCTTGATAAGACATCCCAATGGCAGAGTTGTGCACTCTTTATCACCCTCAGCATTAGGCATCCGCGCATATCGACTTGCCCCTGGTTGCTTGTGCTGCCTGTCTCGGCGAACTTGCACACTCTCCTGCGAACGGTGCCAACCCGGCAGAGGACGTAATACTCTGGGACGCGGCTCTGCTGGTCCGCTAGATAATTTCTCTACCCCTGGCCCAAACGACTTCGAGACCGTTGAGGGAATGCGAAATGAATCCGGTAACACTGACGACCGAGAACCTGATATTGGGGCAGATGCAACTGACCGACCTGGATGCCATCGTTGCGGCCTGGTCGGACCCGGAGATCAGGCGCTGGACCACTGTTCCCGTGCCCGGAACTCGCGAGCAGGCGCGAGACTTCGTGCTGAGCACGTGCGAGGGCGGCTGGGAAGCCGACCATCAGTACATCTTCGGGGTACGCACAAAGAATTCCGTTGATCTGGTGGGCTGTTCCGGAATCTTTGGGGTCAGCACGGTCGGGCGAAGCGAGTCCATGGCATATATCGGTTGCTGGACTGTAAAGGAACAACGCGGCAAGGGCTACACGACTGAAGCCGTCCGTGAGCTGTGCAGATGGGCTTTCAGCGAACTGGACATGGTTCGTATCGAGGGCGTGGGGGAAGTCGGAAACCATGCCTCCATGGCAATGGTACTGAAGGCTGGATTTCAACTTGAGGGCACTTTACGTGGCCGCATGAAACAGGATGGAACCCAGCGTGATGCGTGGCTTGCTTCTCTCCTGCCGCACGATCTCGGACTGCTGTCCGCCATTCCCTACCTCACACCTGAGGACTGACCGGCTGCTCGATTCGAGTCCTCGCCTTGAGGAGAAGCCGGCTTGAAGCACTCATCCCTGCGGTGACAACACTCGGGAATCAAATCGGGGGCAGGTGCGGTCGTCCGTGCCGCCACCGTCGCGACGGTGGCGGCACGGTCAGTCCTCAGTCCTCAGCCCACGGCGTACGCGTTGTACACCGTGGTCGTCGAGCTGTCGCCGTGGGTGTCGGTGACGGTCGAGCGCAGGCCGACGCGGCCGGAGGCCGGGTTGTGGACGGTGGTGGTCCACTTGCCGCCGGTCAGCTTCGCGGTGATGGCGTGCCAGGTGGAGCCGTTGTCGGTGGTGTACCAGGCACGTACGGACTTCACGCTGTCCGACAGCCGGCCGATCGTGCTGTCGCCCGTGCCGTTGCGCTGCATGCCCAGGCCGACGGTCGTGGTCGACCCGGCAGCCGCCTGGTTCCTGGAGTTCAGTGCCTCGGGCGAGAACCGGGTGATGTAGGCACGGATCTGCTGGTTCTTGCCGGCGTCGGCGTAGAAGTGCAGGGAGAGGCTGGAGGAGGTCGACAGCGAGCCGGCCGGCAGATGGTCGCGGTGACCGGTTTCGGTGATCGTGTACCAGCCCGATCCCGGGATCCGCGGCTGCGCGCCGAGCTCCTGCGAGGGGCTGTACTTGTGCGAGTAGAGCGTCCTGCCCGCGTGCGTCAGCTTCACGGTGCCGGAGGCCAGGCCCCCGCCCGCCGTGAGCGTGGGGTCGGCGAACGGGTTGTCGTTCCCGAAGTACAGCTGGTGGTACCAGGTGTACGGCAGCTGCCCGCCGGGCCCCCAGACCGCGTGGCCGAGGGCCAGCGTGGCGGTCTTGCCGGCCGCGTACTTGTGGGACCCGCCGTAGATGAAGTCGTTGCCCTGCTGGCCCACCGTCCACTGGCCGGCCGGGACGTGGACGCCGAAGGAGTTGGGCAGGTCGCGCTCGACGTCGAGGATGTCCATGGACGACGAGCAGTCGTAGCCGCCCGCCGGCTCCCCGTTGAACGAGAACCGCGCCTGTCCGCTGTCGGGACCGGAACGCGCGTACACCTTCAGGGTGGTCAGCCCCGACTTCCTCAGTGTCGCGGACACCCCGGACGGCACACCGCGGCTGTGCGTGGCCGAGGCCAGCCAGAAGTCGCCGCCGGTCGTCGACCGAGGTGTGTACGTGGTGCCGTAGGCCAGTTCGTACGCCTTGCTGCTGTTCGGGATGACGTACAGGTCGCCCGGCGCGGCCGACGTGCTCATGGTCGCCGGGCTGTTGTCGGTGGCGCAGACGGCCGCGCTGACCGTGCGGTCGTATCCGCTGCCCGGGGCGGGACTGATCGAGACCTTGACCGCACGGCCCTTCCGGGCGTCGAACGTGGTCGTCGTGGCCCCGGAGACCTTCACACTGTGGCCGCCGACGATGCCGTCCTCGCTGTTGCCGCCGGTGAAGGAGGTGGCGAGCTCGTAACTGCCGTTGGGCAGCGACGTCTTCTTGTTGCCGTCGATGTAGCGGAAGTCGTTCGTCCTCGTGTTGTAGACCGCCACTTGGGCGTAGACCGGCTTGCCGCTCCGGTCCAACGTCCTGACGGTGAGTGAGCCATTGGCTGCGGCCGACGCCGTGGAAGCGCCGGCCAGGAGAAGCGGCACGAGCATGGTGACGACACTCGCGGCTGCCGTGGTTCGCCGCATCAAACCCCCCATAGGTGCGCGACATGGACACGACACCGTAGCGTGCGGGGTACCCGGCACCGTCACCGGCCCCCACTGATCCTTCACCGGCCTCCACCCCGATGCGGCCGTGCCGAAGAACGCAGGGCGCTGGTTCGGTGCGGTGCCGACGGCTACCCCGCCCTCAGGTTCACACGCGGTGGAAGACGTCGAGCGGGCCGTAAGCGGCCGGCTTGCTGTTGGCCAGCTCAGGGTGGCTGCCGACGTGGTCCCGGAGGATGCCGATGGTGTCGGGCCACACGGTGAAGTGTGCTCCGTTGCCCGTGAGGATGCGGTCCCAGTCCTGGGAAGCCGAAACGCCGGTCCGGTCGATGACGAAACCGCGGCACTCGGTCGCGTCCTGGTCGAGCGTGCGCACCAGTGCCGCTACGGCCTCCTCGCGGTCGGGTGCCGGGACGTCGGTGAGGCGCAGTGTGATGCTCTGCGTCGTCTCGTCCGTGCGTCGCACGATGCCGGTCAGGGACTGGTCGTAGCCCTTCCAGCAGGTGAACTCGGCTTTCGAGTAGCGGTCGTCGGCCAGGGCGGCGGCGAGGGCTGTGCCATCACCGATCAGGGGTTCGCGGTTTCCCGTAGGCGTCTCGCGGAATCCGAAGAGGGCGTTTGTCAGCGGGTGCACGGCGGAGAGTCCCGCGATCTCCAGATGGGCGAGGAGCTGACGGGCGCTCGTGCTGTTCAGCTTCGGCACGTACCAGGTGAAGAAGCCCGTCGCCTTGGACGGGGTCGTGGCGGGGGCGCTGTCCGGGAACTCCTCCTGGAAAATCCGCCTGGCTTGTTCGTCGGGTACGTCAGGGACCGTGTAGTCGTTGGCCCGGATGTGGTCCAGGAACTCCTGCGGGAGGGCGGCGTGGTGACGGCGCACGTAGTGCACGAGGTCGACGGGCCAGAGCCAGGTACCGTCCGTGATCAGGGATCCGGAGCCGGCGATCCACCCTTCGCCGGTGAGGGCGTCGTGCTCGGAGCCCATCGTGGTGTAGATCTCCGGGGCCGATTCCAGGTAGGCGAGGATGCGGTCCTCGTCCCAGGGCCCACTGTCCTGTACGGCATCCAGCAGGGACGGCGCGTCATCTCGGACGGTGGCCTGGCCGCCGATCTCCCGATAGAAGCCCGCTCGCTTGATCATCTTCACTCCTGTGAGCCTGCCGCTAATGGGCCATGGGCAGGTAGGTGCGCCAGTAGCCATTGTTGCCGATGGTGGGGGTCTGGTTGAGGCCGAGTTGGGGGGACGTGCCCACCTTGCTCGTGGGTGCGGTCACGGGCACGCCGAGCTCGTTGGCGACGGACTGGGCGAGGGGCAGCTCGGGAGGTCTCGCGTCGGCGCCGGAGTAGCAGGAGATGAGGCGTACCGGTTCGCCGTGGTAGTTGGGATTGCTGCGGATGGCATCCGCGATGTGGTTGGGGTGCACTTCGAAGTCCGTCAGGGTTTTCCCCGCCGCGTTGACCCGGCCGGGAACGAACACCCCCTCGTCCGTGCCGTGCACGACCACGTCGTGCACACCGGGGACCCGGGCGACCCGTTGCAGGTTGTTCAGGGTCCGCTCGTCGTAGCCCACCGTGGTGGTGTTCTTGCCGAAGTAGACCGGGTCGCCCGAGACCAACTCGTAGTCGCCGGCCCGCGCCGGTGCTGCGGGGAGCTTCGAGTCGGGGGACTGGATCAGCTTCCAGGTACGGGACTTGCCCATCTCGTCGAGGGCCGCGCTGTTCAACCGGAAGCCGTTGAACAGGCCCTCCATGCCGCCGCTCTCGGCGACGATCCGGGCCGTGCTCCCGCCTGCTCCGAAGACGCCGCCGAACTCCATGCCGTAGAGGGCGGAGTCGCTCACCTCGTCGAGGTTGAGGCCCTTGCTCTCGCCGGTGGCGATCGCGACGGGCTGGGTCACCGCCAGGTCGACGGTGATCGATTCGAGTCCGCCGATGGCGGCCGTGGCGAGTGTGGTGCCGGCGATGGTGGCGATCTCGGTGGAGACGGTCACGCCGAGGGTGGCGGACAGTTCCAGGATCGAGGCGGTGGCGGCGGCAGCGGCGCCTTCGGAGATGCCGAAAGTGAAGACCGCGAGGGCGGTGCCGGCGACGATGGTGGCGCCGACGATCTCCAGCTCGTGTTCCAGATGCTTGACGGCCTTGTGGACGACATCGGCGTACTGGTCGAGGGCCTTGGCCATGTCACGGGCGCCGTCGATCATGTCCTGGAGCCAGCCGTGGCCGTCGTAGTAGTAGCGGCGCCAGAACGGGTCGTCGAAGGCGGATATCGCCTCGCCCTTGTTGTGCTCGATGATGCCCCGGGCCGACTTGTTCGCGGCGGCCGTGACCTCTTCGAGGTCGTCGGCAAAGTCCCGCCACGCCTTGGCCGCGTCCCGCAGACCGTCCTCGTCGGCATCCGGCCACCACATGCCGGTCATGTCCTGGACGATCTTCTTGACCTTGTCGGTCGCGCTCACTGCGCGGTTCCGTCGCCGTCGTGCGGAGCGGGCTGGATCTTGCCGAACATCGAGCGGACGAGCAGTTCGTTGTCGACATGGCCGTCCGCCATGTCGGTCATGGCCGCCTCGATGCTGGCCAGGCCGAGCGCCAGGATCCCGGCGGCTTCTTCCATCTTCGTCACGTGCGGGCCGTACTGCTCGTGGAACTTCTGGCCCTGCTCGTCGTCGCCCCACGGTGAACCGGCTGCCGTCAGGCCGGTCTTGAGCTTGGTCAGCGCCTTGGCCAGGTCGGAGCTGTGCGTGTGGAAATGCGGAGCTGTCGCCTTCAGGTCGGCGATCTTGATGTCGAGTATCTCGCCGTCGCTTTTGTCGCCCATGGCGTCGTCTGTTCCCCCTGAGTCGGCTGACTGGCCCGAAGACGCTAGTTCACCGAGCAGGTTTGCTGTCGCGATCTTGATCAAAGGGCGGCAAAGTCCTGATCAAGGTGATCAAAAGGTGAGGGCTGCGCGGCCCGTATTTACTGACTCGCTTCCGTCGGTGCGACGGCGCAGCTGTGTGTCCGCCGTCGATGTCGACGGTGACGCGGCGGGCGAGCCGGGCTTCTGAACGGTGCTGCAGGCCCCAATTCACCAGTTGTCCTTCGCCAATGAAGTCGGTCCGGCGGGGTGGTGCTGTGCTGGGGGGAGGGGGACTGGATTGAGTGGCAAAGCCCGGCGTTGGTGAACGACGACAGCTCGCTCGGGCCTGTTTCCGTCGGCGTCGGCCGCGATGGTGCGGGCCCTGCCGGCGCCGACTGAGGGACCGCTTGCCGTCGCCAGAGCTTGGGCGGGCGCCCCAGTGGGACGGCGAGATCGCTGTCGTCCTCCGTGACGTTTTCGCAAGCGGGGCCGTCACGGGATGATCATCTGGGCTCTGATGCACCTGTTCCCGGTGACGCATCATGTGGAGTGTGTGGCGATCCTTGAGCCGGTGGCCAAGGTGTCCTGACCTGCGGTTTTGTGCGTGCGCATTATGTGCGGTGTGGGCGTTACGGGCGATATCTTGACGCCGAAATGACGCTCGTGACGCTCGTTCTGATGGGGTGTCAGGCGTGTTGTGTCGCTGGTCAGGTGCACTGATTCTTAGTCCGGTCAGCCAGGAATCCTGACGCCCCCTGGTAGAGCCGAAAAACCGCCTCTGACCTGTATGTTCTCTTGATCATGCTCAGGCTGATGTCTTTGCGGTGACCGAACACCACTTCGTCGATCTAGCAAACGTGCAGGTCAAGTGGGGTCTGACTCTTCGAGGTCGGGCTCCTGGATTTTTACCGCGCTGGACAGGTGCTGGATTTCCTGACCTCTCGTCACCTGTCACCACCCCTGCTCATCGCTACCGTGCTGGGAAGGATGGGAGCGCCCGTGCTGGCGTGTGCACTGTCCAGGGCCTGGCGGCGGCAGGAAGTATGCGGGCGAAAGACCTCGCCACGCCTTCTTCGCTATCTGGACCAGCCCGGGTTTTGCATGACGGCCGTGATGGCGTGAACAGACGGAGCCGCAAGCGGCGGGGTTTCCAGAACCGTGCTTCACCGGCATCCGGTGGCAGTCGGCCGACGACCGGACCCGTGAGCGGGCTTCGGACTGTTGCCGCTGGACGTTGAGCAGTGCCTTCTCGACCGAGGCGGCAGGGGGGCGCGGAGGCGCAGGACAGTTCGCACCCGGCGCGGAGCGGATTTGGCCTCCCGCTTTCACGAGCGGCACCGTGCAGCACTTCATCGGAGACGCGAGAAGCGCTCGTGATCTGCGACAACAGGAGGGCGGTGCGGTGCCGTTCGTGGAAGTGCGAGGTCGGATTTGCGTGAGCGCGGGCAGCTACCTTTCTGCCGACCGTAGACGCTGGGCCGCTGTGTCGCCGCGCCGGGCCACCGGTACGACACCTGTCGCGGCGGCGAGGCCGTACGCGGGCATGTCGACGTACACCGATTCGTAGGAGCCTGCCGGGACGATGAACGTCTCGTGCCAGATGCCGACGTTCCCCTTTCCGGCGCGTGCGCGTCGGTTGAACTCGGTCCACGCGGGTCGGTGCTCCTTGTCGCGCTGATGGGCATACTCGAGGAGCCGGTCCTTGTCGGTCCAGTACTGGACGACGTAGAAGTCTCGGAGGCTGCCGTAGAGCACCTTGTAACCGAGAAGCCCGCTGCCCTTTTCCTGTGACAGCTCGCGCAGCATGCGCGGCATCGACATGAATGCCGGCAGCCAACTGGTGAATGCTCGCAGCCGGTTGATCCGCAGCCCGATGTGGAAGACTACGACGTCGCCTTCGGCGGCGGCGGTGTTGCGGCCCGGAACCACTTTCTCGGACATGATCCTCCTCTGGTCCTCCTTGCGACGGTTCAGGTCAATGACGGGCGAGTGATGGGGACTTCGACCGGATCACCCAGTAGTGGATCACCAGTCCGATGCCCCAGCCCAGAATCGACCACAAGGGCCAGAAGAAGTGGTCGCGGGTGAATATCCCCCACAGCACCACCTGGGCCACATTGGCGACGACGTACCAGAAGAGGTGGATCCGCAGGCCCCACCTCATGGCCTTTTCGCTCTTATGCATGGTCCCTCCCAGGGATCATCGGGTGGATGTCTGCTCCTGCACGGCTGTCTCGATGAGGCCCACCGCCGCACCCGGCCGGGAGACGAACACCATGTGCGAAGCGCCCTCGGCCAGCTGGGTCTTGGCGCCGGAGCGCTGGGCCATGAACTCCTGCGTCGCCGGTGGGATGATCCTGTCCGCGCCGCTGATCAGGTTGTAGCTCGGGATCGTGTGCCATGCCTGCGGACCGGTGGCGGGTTCGCCCAGGGCGGCGCCGGTGGCCGGGCGTTGCGTGATGGAGTAGAGGGTGGCTTCCTCTGCCGGCACGTCGGCCGCGAAGTGGGGATGAAAGACCTTCGGGTCGATGTAGAGGTCGACCTGGCCGTCGGGCAGCGCCACAGGTTTGAGGGATTCGCCCACGGTGCTGCCCGGGAACTTCTCCACCAGTGCTTGCGCGCTCTCGCCCGTCTCCGGCACGAACGCCGCCAGGTAGACCAGTGCCTTCACGTTCGTGTTTCCCTCGGCGGCAGCGGAGATGACCGCACCGCCGTACGAGTGCCCGACCAGCACGATCGGTCCCTCGACGCTGTCCAGCAGTGCCCTGACCTGAGCCGCGTCAAAGGCGAGTCCTCGCAGTGGATTCGGCGCGGAGGCCACTGAATGGCCGTCTGCGACAAGGCGCTTGGCGACGGCGTTGAAGCCGCTGCTGTCGGCAAAGGCTCCGTGTACGAGCACGATCGTCGGTTTCCCGTTCACCATGAACCAACTCTCCTTCGGATGACGGCCACTTCACGCTCGACGCAAAGCTATGGCGGCGTACTGGAGGGGAATTGAACGGGACCGGTGCTTGGTTCCAAGTGGTCTTCACTGGTCATTCAGTCGACGTCAAGCCGGCTCGGCCAATCTGAGCCCCCTCGCAGGACGGATGACTGGGGGTGCCGATGGTGTCGGACGAGGAAGCCGATGTGGTGGTGATCGGGTCGGGTATGGGGGGTCTCGCGGCGGCGCGCACGATCGCGCAGTTCGGCGGGAAGCGTGTGCTCGTCCTCGAACAGCACTACACGCTCGGCGGGATGACGCACGAGTTCTCCCGCGCCGGGCGATACCGGTTCGGTACCGGGCTGCATTACATGAGCGCGAGCGCCGGTCCGTTCCTCGGGTTCATGACGGACGGACGGGTGCAGCTCTCGCCCTTGCCTGAGGAGTACGACGCACTGCACTTCCCGGGGTTCGACTTCGCCGTTCCCGCTACGAAGGAACGGTTCAGTGAGCGTTTGAAGGAGCGGTTTCCTGCCGAGTCCGACGCGATCGACCGGTTCTTCCGGACCACGCGCTGGGCCATGGTCGGGCTGACCGCGCGCAATGTCCTGGCATCGTTCCCCGCCGGCGTACGGAAAGCGGGTGCGCCCGTCGTCGAGTGGCTCTTCCCGTCGACGTTCCGATCGTTGCGGGACCAGGTTTCCCGCAGCTTCCGCGATCCACGCCTGCGGGCCGTTCTGGCCGCGCGCTGGGGGCTGTACGGCACTCCGCCGACGTCGAGCGCGTTCGGCTGCCACGCGGCGGTCCCGCTGACCTTCTTCATGGAGGGCACCACACATCCCGTGGGCGGCCCTCAGGAGCTCAACCGGGTCGTTCTGGAGATCCTTCAGCGGTACGGCGTGGTGCTGCGCTCCCGGCAGCGGGTCCACGAGGTCGTCGTCGAGGACGGCAAGGTGACCGGTGTCGACGTCGAGGACACCGCCGCCGGCCGGCGCTACCGGGTGCGGACGGACACCGTCGTCTCGGCGGCCGGGGTGCGCAACACGTACGCGCTGATCGGCAGGAGCCACGAACTGGCCGATCTGCCGGAGGAACGGTCGGCGGTCATGCTGTTTCTGGGACTGGACCGGTCTCCGGCCGAGTTCGGGCTGCGCGGCGAGAACCACTGGTTCATGCCGGATCTCGACGAGCACGACGGCGTTCATCGCCCTCCGGGGGAGGGCACGCTGTACGTCTCGTTCGCCTCGCTCAACAACCCGGCCGCCCGCTTCCACACGGTGGAGTTGCTGGAACTCGTCGATCCGAAGGTGGTCGACCAGTGGCGTGGGACGCCCGAGGACGAACGGCCGGACAGCTACCGGAAGTTCAAGGAAGAGCTGACCGGCCGGTTGATCGCCCGCGTGGAGGAACGCTGGCCCGGCTTCCGGGAGACCGTCGCCTTCGCCGAACTGGCGACACCGCTGTCGTTCGAGACCTATCAGCACAGTGTGCGGGGATCCTTCTACGGGCTCGCGGCGACTCCCCAGCGGCTGCGCTCGGCTCGGGCGGGATGCCGTACGCCGGTCAAGGGTCTTTTCGTGGCCGGGCAGGACGCCTGGGGGTCCGGCGTGGTGGGGGCGCTGGCGGGCGGGCTGATGGCGGCGAACGCCGTCCTGAAACCGCGGCAGCTCGGGACGATGTGGCGGGCCATCGCCACCGGCGGGGCGGTCAGGGATTCGGCCACGCCCTGGGAGGGGTATCTGCGCGTGGCCGGAATCGAGGTGCTGACCCCGACGGTCCGAAAGATCCGCTTCGAACCCCTGGCCGGCGACACGATGGCGTTCTCGTTCACCGCCGGGCAGTACGTGAAGGTCGAACTGCCCGTTGCCGTCGAGCCGATCGAACGGTCGTACTCGATCTGCAGCAGTCCGCGAGAGAGCGGCTTCGTCGAGATCGCCGTGAAGCACGAGCCGGACGGGCTGGGCTCCGGATTCCTGCACGAGGAACTGGAGCCCGGGCAGGCGTTGCGGGTGAGCGGCCCGCACGGCGAGTTCACCTGGGAGCCGGGCACCGGGGCGGACCCGCTCCTGCTCATCGCCGGGGGCGTCGGCATCACCCCGCTGATGAGCGTGCTGCTCGCGGCCGCCGACGCCGGTCACAGGGGACGGATCGTCCTGCTGGCGAGCCACCGGACCGAGAACGAGGTGGTGTTCGGGCCGGAGATCGAAGCGCTGCGGTCCCGGCTGCCGGGGCTGGAGGCGTCGGTCTTCACCACCGACCGGACAGGGCGGATCGGTCCCGATGCGCTGCGGCCCCACGCCCGCCCGACGACGCGCGTGCACCTGTGCGGGCCGGCGCCCATGATGCAGGACCTGATCGGCCGCCTGACAGAACTGGGAGTGCCGCGAGAGGCCATCCACACCGAGGCGTTCGTGTCGGGCCGGAGCAGGGAGACTCGCCGGGAGAAGGCGCACGCCATCGCCGTCGCTGCCGCGGCGGCCGGTGTCACCGAGTTCATGATCGGCACGGATGGCAGCGCCCCGACGTTCCCGTGCAGCCCCGGGCAGTCGGTCCTCGACGCCGCCAACGCCGTCGGTGTCGCCCTGCCCCAGTCGTGCGGCGAAGGCGCCTGCGGTACGTGCCGGGTGCGGGTACTCTCCGGTGCTTGTGAGACCGACGACCGGGGGATGTTCTCCGCCGACGAGTTGGCGGCGGGCTGGCGGCTGGCCTGCCAGACACTGCCCACCGAGGACCTGGTGATCGGCTCGTAGGACGGTGGTACGTGGCGCATTGCTCGTCGGGAGGAGCGCGCCGCGATTGCGGCTGTCGCCTCTGGTGGTTTCCGGTTGTTTGCTTTGTATTTCCAGTCAGCAATTCCTGGTAATCGCTTTGCCTGTCATGGGACTTGAGCCACCATGGACGGCGGATGGAGGCGAAGGTCGACCGAGGCTGGGAACGGGAATAGGAATGATTTCCTCCGCTGCGTCTCTGCGGCTGCAGATTCTCGGTCCGTTGCGTATCTGGCGGGACGGCGTCGAACTGGACCCCGGCCCTCCGCAGCAGTCGTACCTGCTCGCGATCCTGCTCGCCCGCGCGGGCGAGCCGATCAGCACGAGCGAGTTGGTCGACCTGATCTGGGCCGAGGACGTCCCGGCGTCGGCTGTGAACATTCTCCAGAAGTACGTCGGCGCGTTGCGGCGGCTCTTCGAGCCTTCGCTGCCCGTTCGCGAAGCCGGCTCGTTCCTCCACCGGCGTGGCAATTCCTACCTTTTCGTCGTCGGCCCCGCCGTGCTGGACCTCGTCGCGTTCCGAGAACTCGTCGGTGCCGCCAAGGCCGCGCTGACTCGGCACGATCATGAGGTGGCTCTCGATCACTACGTCGGAGCGCTCGAGCTCTGGCACGGCTCGGCGGGCGACGGTATCGCCGACGGGACGATGGCCACGACGGTCTTCGCCGCACTCGACAACGAGTTCTTCGACGCGTGCACGGCGGCGGCGGAGTTTGCCGTGTCGATGGGCCGACCGGAGCGGATACTCGCGGCCTTGCGACTGGCCGCATCGATGGCACCGTTCAACGAACCCGTGCTCGCCGGTCTCGTCGGCGTTCTCGGCGCCACCGGACGCCAGGCGGAGGCGCTGTCGGTGTATGGGCAGGTCCGCGACCGGCTCGCCGAGGAACTCGGCATCGACCCGGGCCCGGCGCTGGAGGACGCGCAACGGCGGGTTTTCACGCAGCCCCCGGCGGTGCCGCGTGTGTGGGAGGCGGACGAGGAGGTCGGACGGGCCACGGCGGCCACCTTGTTCGGCCGGACCGAGGAACTCGCCACGCTGCGGCGCATCGTGGAGCGCGCACTCGCCGGCGACACCGCGATCGGCGTTGTCGAAGGCGAACCCGGCGCGGGCAAGACCCGGCTGCTGGAGGAGGCTGCTGCTGTGGCGGGCCGGCTGGGGGCACTCACCGTCTGGGGCTCCTGCCTGGAGGGTGACGGGACACCGGCGATGTGGCCATGGGAGCAGGCACTGAGCCAGGTCGTGCGCAGTCTGCCCGCTCCGGCGGGTGAACAGTGGCTCACCGGCGGGCTGGGAAGCCTCCTCGCGACGCGGGACGACGCAAGCCGGGAGTTGCCCGACGGCAACGCCCAGTTCCGGCTGTTCGAACAGGTCGTCGCCCTCGTCGGACAAGCCTCGGCGCGGCGGCCGACACTCCTGATACTCGATGACCTCCAGTGGGCCGACGCCACCTCGCTGCAGTTGCTGCAGCACCTGGCGGGGCGGCTGCCCCAGGGCACGGCGATCATCGGCGCGCTACGTGACCGCGCACCCGCACTCGGCCCCGGCCTCTCCCGGGTGCTGGCCGCCGCCAGCCGGCGCCCCGGTCACCGCAGGTTCCGGCTCGGCCCCCTCGGTCCGGGCGACGTGGCCGAACTCATCCGTCACGAGGCCGGCCAGGATCCCGGCGACGCCGTCGCCCGCGCCATCCACGCCCGTACCTCCGGCAATCCGTTCTTCGTCCGTGAACTGTCCCGGCTCCTCAGCGGGGCCGGCGTGATCGGCGACGGCGACACCTCCGCATCGCCCGGAGTCCCGTCCACCGTCCATGACGTCGTCCGCGACCGGATGGCCGGGCTCGACGACCGCGCCCGCGACCTGCTGCACGTGGCCGCGCTCATCGGCCGCGACGTCGACCTCAGGCTGCTGTCCCGCGCCACCGGCGTGGACGTCGCGGACTGTCTCCATCGCCTGGAACCGCTGCGAACTCTCGGGCTGCTCGAACCCGGGCCCCAGGACCCGTCCTCGCTCCGCTTCGCACACGACCTGGTGCGCGAGTCGGTCTCCGAGACCGCGACGAAACAGCAGGTCACCCGACTGCATCTGCGCGTCGCGGACGCGCTCGAACAGATCCACGCCGACGACGAGCACGTCGCCGAACGCCTCGCCTACCACCTGTGGGCCGCCGGCCCCCTCGCCGAGCCCGATCGCACCGCGGAGGCGCTGATCCGCGCCGGGCGCCGCGCGGCGGCCAAACTCGCCTTCGAGTCCGCCAGTCGACAACTGCGCTCCGCTGTGCAGGTCACCCGTGCTTCAGGACTCATGGAGCTGGAGTTCTCCGCCCTCACGCTGCTCGCCATCGTCGTCAGACGGCAGTCGGGGTACGACACCTCGATATTCGATCTGCTGGGGCGGGCCGAATACCTGGCCCGCACCCTCGGCCGGGAGGAGGAGGCCGCAGATTTCCTCTTCATCCGTCTGATGGGCGCCTACACCTCCATCGAGAAGGGCCGTGGGCAGTTGGCCCGCCGCATGCACGAGCTCGGTCAGGCGTCCTCCGCTCCCGCCGTCCGACGCTACGGCCGGCAGGCATGGGGCCTGCATCAGTGGGACATCGGCAACATCGGCGAGGCGTACCGGTCCTTCAGCAAAGAAGATGTCACCGCCGACGGCATCGTCGCCCCGGACGAAGAGACACCGCTCCGGCGGGACGGCAGCATTCCCGGGGAAGGACCTGGCTGGCGGGCAGTCATGACCGCGCTGCACGGTGATGTCGACACGGCTCTGGCTTTCGTCGACACCTGGGACACCCCGGGGGATCCGTACGCGGCCTCGGTCTGGGTCTACTACACGACCATGATCGCTTCCATGGCCGGGGACGCGGAAACGGCACGGCGAGCCGGCGAGCGGTGGGTCGCCGCCGGCCTTGCCCGCCTCAGCGCCCACATCGACCACTACATCCGGCAGTTCTGGTGCTGGGCACGCGCCCTCACCGGCGAGGATCCGTCAGGCGCCGCGGCCGAGGCCGAGGAACTCCTGGCAGCCCACCTGCTCGATCCACCGCAATGGGGCATCGCCTACCACTACGCGCTGATCGCCGAGATGTGGCTGGCCGCCGGACTGCCCGATCGGGCCGACGCCGCTCTCGATCGAGCCGACCAGGCAATGTGGGACTACGGCCAGCGTTACGCCGAAGGGCTGCTCCTGCTGCTGAAGGCGCGCCTGCTGCAGGCCCGCGGTGCACCCCTCACCGCTGTCCGGGCCGCCGCCGAACGCGCCCGCACGCACTCCACCGCGTGTGAGGCGCACCTGTTCGCGCGCCGCGCCGAACAACTCCTTTCAGGGCCTGGAGGCAGTACATGACCGCAGGTCCTGAGGAACAGAACGGGCTGACATCCCTGGCCCGCGGGCTCTCGGCGCCGAAGGGCTTCGTCGACGCCAGCCTGGCCGCCCCCGCCCCCGGAACCATTCGACTGCTGGGTGGCATCCCCGCGCCCGAGGCTTTGCCGGTCGAGGCGATCGGCCGGGCATCGGCTCACCTGTGGCAGGCCACCGACGCCGCGGTCGCGTCCCTGCAGTACGCGCCGGCGCGCGGATCGGCCGCGCTGTGCGACTGGATCGCGAAGCGGGAGGGCGTCGACCCGAGCCGGATCGTGGTGACGAACGGTGGCATGCACGGCCTCGCACTGGCGGTGCTGACCGTGGTCGAGCGGGGCGCCACCGTCGCGGTGGACGATCCGGTGTTCCCGGGCTTCCTGTGGGCCCTGGAGGTGTCGACGACGCGGATCCTGCCGGTACCGGTCGTGGCCGACGGTTTCGATGTCGAACACCTCGCCCGACGGCTCGCCACCGGCGCCCGGATCGCCGCCGCCTACACCGTGCCGGACTTCCACAACCCCGCCCAGGTAAGTCTCTCGGCGCCGAAGCGGCAGGCACTGATCGACCTCGCCGAGCGGTACGGCTTCTACGTGATCATCGACGATCCGTACCGCGAACTGCGCTTCGGCGGCCAGGACCAGGGTGTCGCGGTCTTCCACCAGTCGGATCGGGCGATCCACGTCAACACCTTCACCAAGACCCTCGGCCCCGGCTGGCGCGTGGGCTGGCTGGTACTGCCGGACCACCTGGTGGAACCGGTGATTCGGCTGCGCAACCGCCTCGACGTCCACACGTCCTCGGTGACCCAGGCGGTCATCGAACGGCTGCTCACCGACGACGCCCATCTCTTCGACCGGATCGTGCGCGGCGCCACCGCGCTGTACCGGGAGCGCGCCGGCGCGCTGATCGACGCCCTGAGGGAACAACTCCCGGGCGCCTTCGACATCGTGGCCCCCGAAGGCGGGCTGTTCCTCTGGCCGCGGCTCACCGACGACGCCGTGGACCCCGCGGCGCTGTTCCGGCGGGCGGCCGCCCACGGCGTGCTCTACCAGCCGGGCGAGTTCTTCGCGGCGGACCCCCGGCGGCCGTCCTCGACCCGGCATGTGCGGTTCGCCTACAGCGACCGCACCCCGGAAGAGCTCCGGGAGGCCGTACGCCGGCTGGTCCTGGCCTTTTGAGGACACACGCGAGCAACGCAGTCCCCTGTGCTGGATTCCCTGGAGGCGGCTCATGACCGACGTTCGGCTCCCCCTGCGCGCACTCGTCCCGTTCGCCGCCGGTTCGGTCGGCATGGGCATCTGGGTCACCGTGCCGGGCGTCTTCCTGCTGTACTTCCTGACGGACGTCCTGGGCGTGCCGCCGCAGACGGCCGGCCTCGCGCTGCTGCTGCCGAATGTCGCCGACATCGTGGTGCACCCGTGGGTGGGCCGGATCTCCGACGCCGGCCTGGCCGGCCGCGGCCACCGCCGACAGCTGATGCTGGTCGGCTGTGTGGTGATGCTCGCCTTCGTGGCCATGTTCGCCGTGCCGTCGGACCTGCACGGGACCTCCGCAGCGATATGGGTCTCGGCTGCGCTGGTCGCCGGCAACCTGCTCTATTCGTGCTACCAGGTCCCCTACCTCGCCACACCGGCCGACCTGGGCATCGGCTACCACGAGCGGACCCGGCTCATGGGCTACCGCAATGTCGTGATCACTGTGAGCGTCCTGCTGGCCGGCGTGGCCGCGCCGGTGGTCGCCGGCGACGATCCGGGCGTCGGCGACTACACGAAAATGGCCCTGCTGCTCGGCGCGGTCATGCTCGCGGCGATGCTGTTCGGCATCACCGGCGTCGCCCGCCTCAACCGGGCCGCGCCGGGCACTCCGGCCGAGCCGGGGCACCGGGGCGGGCTGCTGGTGGCCATGCGCGACCGGCAGTTCCGGGCGCTGATCGCGTCTTATCTGACCGTCGCGATCACGATGAACCTGGTACTGGCCGCCATGCCGTACTTCGCCGAGTACGAGCTGGGCCGCTCCTCACTTACGACCCTGCTCATCGCGGCGTTCATGGCGCCGGCGGTCCTGACCACGCCCCTGTGGGTACTGGTGGCCCGGCGTCTCGGCAAGCAGCGCAGCCTGCTCGTCGCCCAGGCCGCGTTCGTGGCCGGCTCCCTGGTGCTGGCCCTGGGCGCCGCGGCCGGCCTGCCCTTGCTGATCACGGCCGTGGCGGTGCTGGGCGTCGCGTTCGCCGCGATGCAGCTGATGCCGCTGTCGATGGTGCCCGACGTCATCGCCGCCGCCGGGCCGGCCGGTACCGCCAGCGCGGGCAGCTACACCGGCGTGTGGACCGCCGCCGAGGCCACTGGCGGCGCACTGGGGCCGTACATGTACTCGGCCTGCCTGGCCGCGGGCGGGTTCGTGGCCAGTACCGCGGGCGAGCACACCACGCAGTCCTCCGGTGCGCTGGCGGCTGTTCGCTACGGCTTCACCTTGGTGCCGGCCGTGCTCATGACGATCGCCATCGTGCTGCAACGCCGGTACACCTTGGACAAGCGCGCCCACACCGCAACGCCGCGTGCCGTCGCCCAGGAGAAAGCGGTGGGGTGACGGAACCGCCAGTGAAGCGGCCCCTGGAGAGTGCCCGGATTTCCGTTCAGTTCTCGTCAAGTGACCGGTTCTACGCTGACCCGCGATCACCACCGAGCACACCGGATATCGAAGGGCATACATCCATGACGACAACTCGCCGGGGACTGTTGGCCGGATCCGCCGCGGTCGTAGTGGGCGCCGCGCTCGACGCGCCCGCCGCGCAGGCACACACCGGAAGCGGCAGCGGCCACAAGCCCACCGTGGTACTCGTGCACGGCGCGTTCGCCGACGCCTCCGGCTGGAACGCGGTCGCCTCCCGGCTCATCCGCGACGGCTACCCGGTCATTGCACCGCCCAACCCACTGCGCAGCGTGGCCTCCGACTCCGCCTATCTGGCCGGCATCCTCGCGACCCTCAGCGGCCCGCTCGTCCTCGTCGCGCACTCCTACGGCGGGATCGTCGTCACCAACGCCGCGACCGGCAACCCGAACGTGAAGGCGCTGGTCTACGTCAACGCCTTCGTGCCCGATCAAGGGGAGACGCTGCTGGGCCTGCAGACCAAGTACCCGGGAAGCAGGCTCAGTGAGGCGGCGCTGGACTTCCGTCCCTACGGAGAGGGCCTCGTCGACGGATACATCAAGAAGGAGCTCTTCCACGACGTGTTCGCCGGCGACCTGCAGAGGGCGACCACCGAGCTGATGTGGGCCGGCCAGCGGCCGGCCGACACGCGCACCCTCGGGGAGCCGTCCGGCGCCCCGGCCTGGAAGAGCATTCCGTCCTGGTACCTCGTGGGCCGCGACGACCAGGTGCTGCCCCCGGCGGCCCAGCGGTTCATGGCGCGCCGGGCCGGCGCACGCACCTTCGAGGCCGACACCTCCCACGTTGCGATGATCGCGCAGCCCGCGACGACGGCCGCCCTCATCAAGCGCGCCGCGCGCTGACACCACGAAGCCGACGAAGCCAGGAGGGGGCAGCGATGTTCGAGCGGCTGGGACGGACGATGGTCCGTCGGCGGTGGTGGGTGATCGGTCTTGCCGTGGCCTTCCTGGCGTTCGGCGGCATCTGGGGAACGCGGGTCTTCGGCTCGCTGACCACCGGGGGGTTCGACGACCCGGCCGGCCAGAGCTCGCGCGCGGTCGCACGTGCCGAGGCGACGCTGGGCCGTACCGGCAACGACGTGGTGGTCCTGTACACCAGCCCCGGCAGGACAGTTGACGACCCGGCGTTCCGGCGAGCCGTCACGGAGACGCTCCAAGCGCTCCCGCACGACGTGGTGACCCGGACCGTCACCTACTGGAGCACCGGCAGCCCGGCCCTGGTCAGCCACGACCGGCATGCCACCTACGCGGTGCTGACCCTGGCCGGCGACGACGAGGCGCGGCGCGGCGAAGCACTGGACGTGATCGAGGACGAACTGGCCGCGCCGGGCCTGCGGACCCAGGTCGGCGGCGCCACCACGGTCGACCGCGACATCCGCGAGCGGGTCGCGGCGGACATCGCCTTGGCCGAGACGATCTCCATACCGGTGCTGCTTGTGCTCCTGGTCGTTGTCTTCGGCAGCGTGGCCGCGGCGAGCCTGCCGCTCGCGATCGGCGCTCTGGCCATCCTCGGAGCGTTCACCGCGTTGCGTGGGATGACGTATCTGACCGACGTCTCGGTCTTCTCGGTCAACGTGGTGACGATTCTCGGGCTGGGCCTGGCGATCGACTACGGCCTGTTCATGGTCGGACGGTTCCGGGAGGAGATCGCCCGCGGACTCGGAGTCGAGGACGCCGTCGCCCGCACGATGGCCACCGCCGGTCGTACGGTCGCGGTCTCCGGCGTCACCGTCGCCGTCTCGTTGGCCGGACTGCTGATCTTCCCGATGGCCTTCCTCCGCTCGATGGGCCTCGGTGGTCTGTCCGCGGTCGTGGTGGCGATGGTGGCGGCACTGACCGTGCTGCCCGCCCTGCTCGCCGTCCTGGGCCCCCGGGTCGAGGCACTCTCGGTGCGGCGCCTGATCCGTCGCCCGCCGCCGGCTCTCCCGCGGGACGAGGTCGCGCACGGGTTCTGGTACCGCCTCGCGCACAGCATCATGCGGCGCCCGGTCGTCTATGCGACCGGGGTGCTCGCGGTCCTGCTGTTGGCCGCCGCGCCGTTCCTGCGCGTCGAGTTCGGCGGTATCGACCCGAGGGTGCTGCCGACGGGCACCGAGAGCCGGGTGGTCTCGGAAACCGTCGACCGGGACTTCGTCCGGAACAGCCAGGTGCCCATCGAGGCGATCGTGACCTCGCCGGACCGGGCAGGTCTGGAGCGCTACGTCGACGCGGTCCAGACCGTCGACGGAGTCTCCGGAGCCGAGGTCACGGGTCGGTCCGGTGACGTCGCCCGGGTCACGATCATGTACTCGGGCGACCCCATATCGCCCGATTCGCGCGATCTCGTGAGCCGGATCCGGGCCGTACCGGCACCGCCGGGTGGTGAGGCGCTGGTGGGTGGCCAGACCGCGCAGCTGACGGACCAACTCGACGCCGTGGGCGATCTGTTGCCCTGGATGGCGCTGATCATCGGTGGTGCCGGCTTCGTCCTGCTGTTCCTCGCCTTCGGCTCCGTCGTGCTGCCGATCAAGGCGATCGTGATGAACATCCTGTCACTCGGCGCCTCGTTCGGCGCACTGGTCCTGATCTTCCAGGACGGCCATCTGTCCGGCCTGCTGGACTTCACCTCCACCGGGACCCTGGAGGCGACCCAGCCGATCCTGGTCCTCGCGGTGGTGTTCGGGCTGTCGATGGACTACGAGGTCTTCCTGATGTCCCGGATCCGCGAGGAGTACGACCGGACCGGCGACAACACTGCGGCGGTCGCGGTCGGGCTGCAGCGCAGCGGGCGGATCATCACCAGCGCCGCGGTGCTCATCCTGGTCGTGATCGGGCTGTTCTCCATCTCCGGAATCACGTTCATCAAGCTGATCGGGGTGGCGATGCTCATCGCCGTCCTGGTGGACGCGACGATCGTCCGGGCGCTGCTGGTACCGGCCACCATGCGCCTGCTCGGAGACGCGAACTGGTGGGCGCCGGGGCCCCTGCGGCGCTTCTACGCCCGCCACGGCCTCCGGGAAGGCGACGACCCGCCCTCCGTGCCCGATCTCCGTCCCGCACCGGCCCGTACGCCGTCCAACTGACCCTCCTGCCGAGGAAGAGACGAGGCGAGACGATGCATCAGCGCGCGTACGACGGCCAGTGCACTGCCGAGGAGACGCGGCACACGACCGCGAAGTCGCCCATCAGGAATCCGAAAATGACGTTGTTCGCACTGGCGTTGGGTACCTTCGCGATCGGCGCCGGCGAGTTCGGCAGCAACGGCATCATCCAGCTGTTCGCGTCCGACCTGGGTGTGTCCGTTCCGGTCGCGACCTACGCGATCACCGCGTACGCGTTCGGGGTGATGATCGGCTCTCCGGCGATCACCCTGCTCGCCGCCAGGGTCAACCGGCGCACTTTGCTGCTCGGCCTGATCGGGCTGTTCCTGGCCGGCAACGGGCTTTCCGCCCTGGCGCCGAACATCGTGCTGTTCGTCGTCTTCCGGTTCGTCGCGGGCAGCGTGCAAGGGGCGTTCTTCGGCGCCGGGGCCGTCGTCGCCGCGTACGTGTACGGGCCGGGCAAGGGCGGCAAGGCGTTCGCCACCGTGATGGGAGGACTCACCGTCGCCACCATCGCCGGGTCGCCGCTCGGCACCTTCATCGGCCAGCACGCCGGCTGGCGCGTCATGTACGGGACCGTGGTCGCCGTCGGCCTGGCCGCCGGGGCCGCCCTGATGGCCTGGCTGCCGCGCACCGATGACCTGCGCGGCAGCTCCCTCACCGGCGAACTGGGCGCCCTCCGGCGGCGGGGCGTCTGGCTGATGGTCACCGTCGCGGCGCTCGGCATCTCCAGCATCTTCGCCGTCTACACGTTCATCGGCCCGTTCGTCACCGACGCGGCGCTGCGGGACGCCTCGCTCATCCCGATCGCGCTCGCCGTCTTCGGCCTGGGCATGGCGGTCGGCAACCACGTCGGCGGACGGGTCGCCGACCGGTACGAGAACCGCGGTCTGGTCTTGGGCTACGGCGGTGCTCTGGTGTTCCTGGTGCTGATCGGTGTGTCAGGCGGCAACCTGGTGGTTCTGCTGCCCTGCCTGTTCGGTGTCGGCGCGACCATGATGTTCGCCATCCCCACCATCCAGGTCCGGTTGACCGCCTTCGCACCGGACGCACCGACCTTGATGGGAACGCTCAACCTGGCCGCCCTCAACCTGGCCAACTGTCTCGGCGCGATCGGCGGCGCGGTCGCCCTCGACGCCGGCTGGGGGACCCTGTCCACCGTCTGGGCCGGCTTCGTCCTCACCACCGCCGGCCTGCTCCTGTACGTCATGACCGTCGCCCGGGTGAGGCCGGAGCCCGTTCTCGTTCGCGCCTGAACAGCCCGACTCGGAGGAACCACGTGAACGACGGTGCGGCGCAGCGCGGTCCGGTCCTGGACGACGAGCAATTCCGCCGACTCGCCGAGTACGGCGAGGTGGAGCAAGCCGAGCCCAGCCGGGATCTGTACACGTCCGGCGACGACACCTACGACTTCTTCCTGCTCCGGTCGGCGACCGTGGACATCGTCCGGGACGCGACCACGATCGAGCCGGAGCGTCTGATCTACCGGGGCGGCCCCGGAGACTTCCTCGGCGAGCTGAACCTGCTGACCGGTCAGCACGTCTACCTGACCGCTCGGGTGGTGTCCGCCGGGACGGTCGTCCGCATCCGGGCGGCGATGCTGCGCCGGGCCCTGGCCGAACAGGTCGACATCGCCGACACCCTGATCGAGGCGTTCCGGGAACGGCGCGAGGTGATCCGGGGGGCGGCCGGCAACGCCCTGGAGCTGGTCGGGCGGCCGGACGCCGCGCAGACGCTGGAACTACGCACCTATGTGACGCAGATGCTCCTGCCGAACTCCTGGCTGGACGCGGCCTCGCACCCCGGACGCTCGCTGATGAGCCTGGCGGGGCTCGGCGAGGACGACCTCCCGGCCGCGATGGTCAACGGTTCGCTGCTGAGGCGCGCGACACCCAGCGCCGTTGCCGAGGCGCTCGGTCTCACCTATCGAGCCGACGGACGTCCGGTCGACCTCGTCGTGGTGGGCGCCGGCCCGGCGGGACTGGCTGCCGCCGTGTACGGGGCGTCCGAGGGCCTCGTCACCGTACTGCTGGACCGCGCCGGACTCGGCGGCCAGGCCGCCAAGAGCGCCCGCATCGAGAACTACCTGGGCTTCCCGCACGGAGTCAGCGGCGAAAGCCTGACCCGTCTGGCGATGGTCCAGGCACTCAAGTTCGGCGTACGGATCCACTCACCCTGTGCGGTGGCCGGCCTGGACCACTCCGATGAGCGACGGCCGGCCGTCCTGCTGGAGGACGGCACACGCATTCGGTGCCGCGCGGTGATCGCCGCGACCGGGGCGCACTACCGGCACCTCGGCCTGCCGCAGTGGACGACTTTCGAGAAGTCCGGTTGCGTCCGGTACGCCGCGACCGAGCTGGACGTCCGAGGCTATGAAGACCAGCCGGTGACGGTCGTCGGGGGCGCCAACTCGGCCGGGCAGGCCGCCCTTTCCCTCGCCGCCCGTGGCGCGGCAGTGAATCTGATCGTCCGCGGCGCCGACCTGGGCGCCCGGATGTCGTCCTACCTGACCGACCGGATCCGGGCGCATGCGCGGATACGGGTCCACACCAGCAGTACGATCTGCGAACTGGCAGGAGATGACATCCTCGCGTCGATCGTGGCCGAGAGGTCCGACGGGCGGCGGGACCGGCTGGCCTGCCGTGCCCTGTTCTGCTTCATCGGTGCCGACCCGGTGTCGGGCTGGCTGGACGGAGTGGCCAAGGACCACAACGGCTTCGTCCTCACGGACAGCCGCCTGCCCGCCCCGTCGTTCGGCACAGCCCTGCCGTTCCAGACCAGCGCACCCCGCGTCTTCGCGGTCGGTGACCTCCGTGCGGGCTCGACGAAAAGAGTGGCCACCGCAGTCGGCGACGGCGCCGGCGCAGTCTCCTCCGTCCACGCGGCGCTCGCCGGGGACTGACGCGTCGATCGGCTCGTGGACACCAACGGGCTCGTCAACGGAGCAGCGCACGTCGGCCGTGACGCTCATTTGACGCTCTGACGACTCGCCCGGGGAGCTCAAAAAGGTCCTATGACCTGGCACTTTTCCTGGCCTCGCTCTATGTGACGTGTTTCCGATGACACAACGGGTGGAACTCGTCGGGGAGTTGGGGCTGCCGTGCCGTCCGGGAGGCGAAGGCTGCTTCGTATGGCGCGTCGGAATCCGCCTGTGTCGACTCGCGGGCGATCACCACAGTGTCGGCCGTGCTGTCTCGTGAGGGAAGCGGGCGGCCGTCGGCCTCGTGGAGGGCGAAGGCGGCGAAGTGGCGGCCGAGGCTGACGATGTCGATCCGTACGGTGGAGATCGAGGGGATGAACATGGCAGCCAGCGGCGTGTCGTCGTGGCCGATCACCGCGAGCTCGTCGGGGACGGACACACCCGCCCGGACCGCCGCGCCCACCACGGCCGCCGCGCTGTCGTCGTTGTAGGCGGCGACACCGGTGATGCCCTCGGCGCGCCAACGGCGGACCGCCTCGCGGGCGGAGCCGTCCCGGTGGTCCACCGGGCGGATGTCGATCGGATCGAGGCCGAGCCGGGCGGCGGTCTGCCGGGCTGTGTGCACGCGGCTGTCGAGCAGGGACGTGTGGGGGTCGGCGGGGGCGGCAAAGGCGATCCGGCGGTGGCCCTGTTCGTAAAGGTGCTCGATCTGCAGGGCTGTTCCCGTGGTGAGGGCGGGCCAGTCGTCCAGCGTCATCGGCCGCTCGGGGGCGGGGACGATCCTGGTGACCCCGCAGGCCCGCATCGAGGCCAGCTCGTCGGCGTCGAAGGAGCTGAATCCGAGGACGACGTCCGGGGTGAGCAGTTCCCACAGGGGACGCGCCCGGCCTGCGGCGTAGCGCGTACAGGTGACCAGGGAATAGCCTGCCTCGTCCAGCGCGAGCGCGGCCTCGTCGAGGTGCTGTTGCATGGTGAGACCGGCCGCCCAGTCCGGCAGGACGAACAGGATCACCTTGCTGCTGCCGCGCCGCAGCGTCTGTGCCGCGCGGTGCGGGCGGTAACCCATGCGAGCCGCCTCGGAGAGCACCCGTCGACGGGTGCTCTCCGGGATCGTCTGCCCCGGGGTGTCGTTCAGAACGAACCCCACGGTCGCCCGCGAGAGCCCCAGGGACTGAGCCACGTCCGCCGCCGTGACCCGCTTCCGTCCCGTCGCACCCACAGTGCCTCTCTTCTCACTCACGAGTCGCCTGTCGCGCGCCCTGTTTCCTCGTCAAGGGTACTTGCACGTGCTATCCAGGGGTGATCACAGTGGCTGAGGACGAGGGTCTTCCCGGGGCTCCTGAGGAGGCCGGCGCCCGCGCCGAGCGAGACGACGGGGGCGGAAGTTCGTCCGCTACTCGACGGTGACCAGGACTTCGACCGGGTCGCACTCGGGTGCCGAGGCGAGGAGGCGGATCTTGCCGGGGCCGGTCGGGCGGAGGACGGCCAGGGCGCGGCCCTCGTAGGTACGGCGTTCCGTGGCGTCGAAGCGTTCCTCGGAGACCGGATCGGCGCTGCCGAAGCCCAACAGGACGCCCGCGCCGGAGACTTCGAGGCGCACCGGGCGGTCGGCTCCGGTGTGGAGGGTGCCGTCCGGGTCGGTCAGGGTGAGGGAGACGTACGCGAGGTCGCCGCCGTCCGCCGCGACGACCGGGCGGTCGGCCTCGGCGCGCAGCCCTACCGGGCCGGTCGCGGTGCGCAAGGTGTGGCGGCCGGTCTCGGAGCCGTCGCGGTAGGCGATCGCGAGGAGTTCGCCGGGCTCGTACGACGTGTCGAACTCGGTGCGGAAGCGCTGGTCCTCGCCCACCGGTCGCCGCCCCAACGAGTCCCCGTTGGCGAGGAGTTCGACCTCGTCGGCGTCGCCGTAGACCTCGATCGTGACCGGTTCGCCCTCGAAGCCCGGCCAGGTCCAGGTGGCGACGGTGTCGCTCCACGCCCACGGCGTTCCCGCCCACGACCTGCCGTGGTGCTCGGGCCGCCGGACCGCGATGTAGGGCTGGGTGCGCAGGCCGAAGACGATCTCGCGGTAGTAGGAGGCGGGGCGGCGGTGGCCGGTGATGTCGAGATCGCCGCAGCCCGCGACCAGGTAGGGGTAGGGCGCGGTGTGCGAGGGGCGCCCGGCGCCCGGGGTGAGGTACTGCGGGCGGCCGATGCCGACCTCGCCGAGGTAGTCCCAGCCGGTCCAGGTGAAGTCCCCGATGACGTGGCCGTGTTGCTCGACCAGACGCCAGTTGCCGTCGATGCGGGTGGGGAAGGTCTCGGTGCCGAGGATGATCCGGTTGGGGAACAGGTCGCGGTCCAGGGCGTAGCGGGCCTCGGCGTAGTTCATGCCGGCGACGTCGAGCACGGCGAAGGACTCGGTCGTCTTCTCGGTGACGAGGCCGGAGGCGCTGATCGCGTTCATCATGTCTCCCGCGTCGGCCATGAGGGTGTTGATGCCCTTGTCCTCACCCTCACCCTCGTCCTCGCCTGCCTCGGCCGCCTTCGCCTGTGACTGCCGCAGTTTCCCGAGTTCGGACAGGACGGCGAGCATGCCGTTGACGGCGTTGGTGACATAGCGTGTGGGGTCCAACGACCGTACCTTCTCGGCGAGTTCGCGCCCTCGTACGGCGCCGGCGGGTGTGCCGGTCTCGGGGATCTCGTTGCCGATCGAGTACATGATGACGCTGGGGTGGTTGACGTCCTTGGCGACCATCGCCTCGATGTCGCGCTCCCACCACTCGGGGAAGTGCAGGCTGTAGTCGAACTCGCTCTTGCCGGACGTCCACACGTCGAAGGATTCGTCCACGACGAGCATGCCGAGGCGGTCGCACGCGTCCAACATCGCCTTGCTCATGGGGTGATGGGACATGCGGAGCGCGTTGAACCCGGCGTCCTTGAGGAGGTGGACCCGCCGCTCTTCGGCGCGGGCGAAGGTGGCGGCGCCCAGAACTCCGTTGTCGTGGTGGACACATGCGCCGCGCAGCTTGACCGTCTCGCCGTTGATCCGCAGCCCGTGCTCGGGGTCGAGGCTCAGCGACCGGATGCCGAAGGTGACGGTCTCGCTGTCCAGGTCCTTCAGGGCGACGGTGGCGGTGTACAGGGTGGGCGAGGCAGGGCTCCACGGCAACGGGGCGCGGACGTACAGGCGTTGGCGTACGGTCGCGGGTTGGCCCGGCAGGACGGTGACCTTCGAGAGGTCGCTCGCGACGACGCTCCCGCCGCTGTCGTGGATCTCGGTGACGACATCGACCGTACGGATCGCGATCGAGTCGTTCTCGACCCGCGTCGCGATCTCGACCACCGCCCGTTCCCCGTCGATGTCCGGGGTGGTGACCCGGACGCCGTCGGGCGCGATCCGCACCACCTCGCCGACGAGCATCCACGTGTCGCGGTAGATGCCCGCGCCGCTGTACCAGCGGGAGTCGCGGTGGGTGCGGGCCTCGACGCGGATCTCGTTCTCCCCGTCCTCGCCGAAGCGCAGGAAACGGTCGGCGTCGATGTGGAAGTGCGAGTAGCCGTAGGGCCGTTGCCCGGCGTAGTCCCCGTTGACGAACACGACGGCATCGCGGTAGATGCCTTCGAACTCGAACAGGATCCGCTTGCCCCGCTGCTCCTCCGGCACGAAGAACGTCTTGCGGTACTCGTACGTCCCGCCGGGGAAGTACGCGCCGGCGCCACCCTCCATCGTGACCTCGCCGCCGGGCGCGGAGCGCTCCCGCTCGATCATCGCGTCGTGCGGCAGCGTCACCGGTCTGAACGGCACCTTCGTACCGGACAGTTCGGCGAAGGGATTGACCTTGGGCCGGGTCTGCCAGCCGTCGTTGAAGGACGAGCGAATCATGTCGTCTCCGTGAGTCGCGGGGAGTTCACTGCGGTTCGGCTCCATGCCGGCGGGGCCGGTTCGGTGCGGTGGCCGTGGGGTGGATGACGGGAGGGCGGGCGAGCGCTGGGACGGCGCCGGTTACGTCGAGCCGCTCCACCTCCGGCGCCGGCAGTACGAGGAGCGCTCTGGCCACGGAGAACACGGGCACCAGCCAGAACCCGTTGGCGACCCCGGAACCGGATACGGGTGAGCGGCATGCGAGCAGCTCTCCGGACGTGTCCGACGGTCGTTTCCGCTCGTCGATCATCTGCAACTTGCACGTGCTAGTTACGCTACCAGAGGCCCGCGATCCGGCCGGAGGCTTCCGTCCCGGCGGTCTCGTCGGCGCCTCGACGCGAGCTGGGCCGACGCGTGGGGGACCACGGTGACGTCGGCCTCGACATCCCAGGGCGGCACGGGTGATCCGGCGATGCTTGCCGGCCGACTCCACCTGTGAGCCCGTGGGGCGTCTATCGCCCTCCCCTGGTTGGTGGAGGGCCGGTAGTTGGTGGCGGGGGCTGGAAGGTCAGCTGTTCGGGTCGGGCTTCCGCGCGACGGTGTCGCCTGCGGGCAGGGCGCGGAGCATGGCCCTGTAGAGGTCGTCGTGCGCGGGCGAGGCGGGAAGGGGGGCCCGGGCCGGGGCCTCGAAGGACTGGATCATCAGGGCTACGACGCGCCGCCAGGCGTCGGGAGCGGCGTCCCCGCAGGCGTTGACGACGCCGAGGTTGGCCATGTGCAGCAGCACCAGGTCCGAAGGGTCGAAGTCCTCGCGCAGTCGGCCCGTGGCCTTGGCGCGGCCGATGAGTTCCACCATGCCCTCGTACGCCTCGTTCCGGCGCTTCTCCATGGCCTTGGCGGTGGGGAAGGTCATCGTCAGGACGTCGGCGAAGCCGTTGTCGGCGGCCTGCATCGCACAGGCGGCCTTGATGTAGCCGGTGAAACCGTGCCAGGGGTCGGGGTCTTCGAGGGCGGTGGCGACCGCGTCGGCGTAGGCGTCCATGCGGTCGGAGAAGACGGCTGCGACCAGCGCTTCCTTTGTGGGGAAGTGACGGAAGACAGTGGCGATCCCGACACCTGTCTCGCGGGCCACGGAAGCCATGGAGGCGCCCAGGCCGTCGCGTCCGAACACGGTGCGCGCGGTGGCGAGGATCCGCCCCCGGTTGCGCTCGACGTCACTGCGCACAGGCTGGGCGGCGGGGGCGTCGGAGTGTCGGTCGCCGGGGTTCATGGGAGCAGTCTAGCAATCGGAAAGCCCTATCCATTTCCTGTGCTACGGTGGTTGGAGTGAACCGGAAAGGGCTATCCGGATCTTGAAACGGATAGCCCACTCCGTATCTCTCCGCCGCATCAGCGCCGCTCATGTCTTCTCGACGGCGTTCTACGAAAGGATCGCTGTGACCAGCATCGCCATTGTCGGAGCCGGCCCCCAGCTGGGCCTGGCCATCGCCCGTACCTTCGGCTCCCAGGGTTACGACGTCGCCCTGGTCTCCCGCAACCGTGCCAAGCTCGATGATCTCGTCGCCACCCTCACCGCCGAGGGCATCACCGCCGCCGCGTTTCCTGCGGACGTACTCGACCGAGACGCCCTCACCCAGGCACTCAAGGACGCCGCCGCGCAGTTCGGCGGGATCGACGTCCTGGAGTACTCCCCGGTGGGCACGTTCGGCATCACCACGCTGACCACTCCGGCTGGGACCGAACCGTCCCATGTGGAGTTCGAGCTGAACTTCCAGCTGTACGGGGCGATCGCCGCCACCAGGGCAGTACTTCCCGCGATGCGCGAGGCCGGCGCGGGCACCCTGCTCTACACCACCGGCGCCGGCTCCATCTGGCCCGACCCGCGGGTCGCCAACGTCAACGCCGCCGCGGCGGCGCTGCGCAACTGGGTGATGAACCTGCACAAGGAACTGCTCGGCACCGGCATCCAGGCAGCCCACGTCGGTATCGACTCCTCGATCGGCGTCTCCGTCATCCCTGGCGTGGAGGCGGCCCGGCCCGAGCAGATCTCACCGATGTACTGGGAGCTGCACACCACCAAGCGGGACGAGGACGAGCTCGTCTTCAAGCTCGACGACAAGAGCTTCCCGCGCGGCTGACACCGCACCAGTGCCCTCGACGAACCCTGACCGCGCCGCGGCCTGCCACGCCGCGGCGCGATCCCGGAAAAGAGGGCCTCCGTTCTGCGGGCCTCCGTTCTGACTGATGAACGTGCTCCTGTCGTTGGTGCAGAGCCTGCCGGCCGTGGCCCTCGCGGCCTCCGGTGTCCTCAAGACCCACTGGTTCCGTGAGCAGCTCAGCTCACGGTTGCCATGGGTGAGCGATGTCCCGGCCGCGGTGGTGCGCCCGATCGACCTGGCCGCGTTCACCCCATCCCTCGGGCAGCGCCTTCAACGCGGCCCTGCTCGTCCCCGAGGCCATCGTCAGCTGAGGCCGCTTTGGACCCCACACCTGCCGACCCGCCCACCACGGAGCGCTGGTCGGCGCAGCCCCATGAGACGCCGGCGCCGTATCCGCGTATCCGCGTATCCGCATTCGGCTCTTCCCTACGCGCAAGGAAACAGAAATGACCACAGCCACCGACCCGTCAGACATCGACTCGCTGCCGTTCGACCCCCACTCGGCACGTCTCGTCGAGGCGTTCAGAGACGCTCTGGTCCGCATGCGTGACGGAGAGGACCTGACCGCCGAGGACCTCGACACGGCAGCCGATCTACTGCTGACAGTGCAGGCGGCCAACGGCGACTCACTGGCAGCCGAAGTCATGCCGCTGTTCAGGCAGGTGTTCCAGAGTGCCGAAACCGGAAGCCACCGGCCGGCGTCGGCGACATCACCGAGTCACCCGACATACTCCGACCCCTTCCACAAAGGATGGCTGTGACCAGCATCGCCATTGTCGGAGCCGGCCCTCAGCTGGGTCTGGCCATCGCCCGTACCTTCGGCTCCCAGGGTTACGACGTCGCCCTGGTCTCCCGTAACCGTGCCAGGCTCGATGATCTCGTCGCCACCCTCACCGCCGAGGGCATCACCGCCGCCGGGTTCCCTGCGGACGTACTCGACCGAGACGCCCTCACCCAGGCACTCAAGGACGCCGCCGCGCAGTTCGGCGGGATCGACGTCCTGGAGTACTCCCCGGTGGGCACGTTCGGCA
>NZ_JALJRY010000010.1:284068-313097 GCF_024519455.1 Streptomyces sp. STR69
CGCGCAGTTCGGCGGGATCGACGTCCTGGAGTACTCCCCGGTGGGCACGTTCGGCACCACCGCGCTGACCACCCCGGCGGACACCGAACCCGCGCACGTGCAGCACGAGATCGAGTTCCAGCTCTACGGTGCCATCGCCGCCACCAAGGCGGTGCTGCCCGCGATGCGCGAAGCCGGAACAGGCACCCTGCTGTTCACCACCAGTGCCGGCTCCATGAACCCCCAGCCGCAGACCGCCCCCATCAGCACTGCCATGGCCGCGCTGCGCAACTGGGCGATCAACCTGCACAAGGAACTGGCCGACACCGGCATCCAGGCCACCCACGTCGGCATCGACGCGACGATCGGCACCCCCACCTTCTACGGACAGCCACGGGCTACGGCCGACCAACTCTCCCTCCTCTACTGGGACTTGCACACCACCCACCGCGACCGGGCCGAGCGAATCTTCAGAGGCTGACCCCCGGCTCCCCCCCCGGCTGACCCCCGGCTGATCGTCCTGCCACGAGCGCCACACATCCCAAGTCGTCCCAGCAACTGCCCGCAGAGGAAACGCCATGACCTACGTGCGCGACCGCGAGATCACGTCGTGGCTTCAGCCGCTCCCGAGCGGGACATGTTCCGCCGTCCGAGCACCGCGCGTGCCAGGTGCGGGGGCATCTCACACGTGGAACCGCCAAGCCACGCAGACCAGTCGGGACCGACATCCTGGCGAGGATCGCGCCCGGTACAACGCCCATGGATCCCTCTGCACGACCGCGCCATGCGTATGAATCGGCCGATGCACCCGACCCACGGGAGCGCAGCCCGTCAGGACGCGGTGTCCCGTACACAGGTCGACGAGGGCATCACGCGCGTCTTCCAGCTCCTCGGAAAGCGCTGGACCGGCCCCATCATGTCCGTGCTGATCACGGGGCCGACGTACTTCGCCGACCTGCGCCGGGCGATACCCGGAATCAGCGAGCGCATGCTCTCCAACCGCCTCACCGAGCTCGCCGCCACGGAACTCGTCGTGCGCACGGTGGACAACGGGCCGCCACTGCGGGTGTCCTACCAGCTGACCCAAGCGGGCGCGGCGTTGGAGCCCGCGCTCGAAGAACTCGCGAAGTGGGCGAGGACCCATCTCCCGGAGCGGAGGCGGGTGCCGAGGTGACCTCCCATCCGGTGGGCACGATCACCGAGGAGTAGTCGGCCCAACCGGACGTCGCCGCTCGGATCGTTCCCGCACTGTCGAACCAGCATGGTCGGAGAGCTGCCTGATGGCTGACAGCAAAGGCAGGCGCCGACGCCTCGGAGCGATCCGCCGGCTTCCTTCCGATCGGTATCAGGCCCGTTGTCCGGGACCGGACGGGATCATGCGCCCGGCTCCGGAGACCTTCGCGACGATCGGGGATCGGCGTGATCTCGAGTCGGGGGCGGTCCACTTCAAGGTGTACGCGGACAAGTGGGTTGAAGATCGAGAGCTCTTCGCGTACGTGGGTGGCGTACCGATCGTCTTCAGGTGGCTGGAGCGAAGACCGCGACTGCCAAGGCGTACCGGCTGCTCAAGAACATCATGGAAACCGCCGTTGATGACGGGCTGATCAGGCGCAACCCGTGCCGGATCAAGGGCGCGGGCAAGGAGAAGGCGGCCGAGCGGCCGATCGCGACCGTGGCGCGGGCCGACGCGCTGGCGGATCAACTCGGCCCGCGCCGGCGCCTGATGGTCTTCCTCGGGGAGAAGGGAGCGGCCTTCCGTCGGAGTTCATTCGGTCGGAATGGCGCCGGGCCGTGTCGTCGTCGGCATGCCGGAGGGCTTCCGGTTCTGGGACTTTCGGCACACGGGACACACACTGTCGACGCGACAGCAGGAAGTTGCAGCCGGTCTCGACGCGACCCTAAGCAAGGCACGCCAGGATGCTGCTGTCGTGTCAGAACCGGAAACCGCCGACCCCGACGATCAACGTTCTGGCACGAATCCGGCACGCGGCGACTGATCGCCGAAGACAGCGAAAGGGCCCAGGTCGATGACCTGGGCCTTTGTCATGGAGCGGGTGACGAGAATCGAACTCGCACTCTCAGCTTGGGAAGCGACGGCGCTTGCCGAGCTGGATAGCTTCTGGCCTGGGCATACGTGCTCTGGTGTGGCGCCCGGATGCGTGGGATCACACCGCTGTTGACCGTGGTTGACCGGTCTTGAGAGCACGCTCTGGCACGCCGTCGGCTCGGAGGCGTGACGGGCCACTCCGGGTGGCCGACGTGCGGCCGAGCCCTGGAAGCGGACGCCGGCCGGCGGGGCGCGATTGCACAAGCACACGGCGGAGGGTTCAGCGACGGCCGGGCAACTCCGGGCGGAGGCGATCAGGAATGCCCCCGTCGGCGGATTCAATTCCACTGCCGAGCACCGATGCCTCCTGGGCTGTAACGCGGGCGACGACGGCAATGGCTCCGGCGCGAACACGCCGGAGCCACCCTTCCAGGCGGCTGCACGTGAGAGTGAAGCAACCCACAGTCAATAATACTGCGGGCAGCGCAGCTCGGGCATATTCCGAGCGATGCGCCGACCGCACACTTTCCTTCGGCCTGTCAGGCACGGAATACCGTGATGCGGCGACTCGGCCGTGCCGGGTGCATCACACGTGGCCGGTCTGTCGCGATCAGATCCTCGCGCATCGGATAAGTGCAGGCAGTGGCCGGATCCTCGCCGAGTTCCCCAAGATCATGAAGTGGACCGGCCTCGACCGACACCCATGGAAATGGCTGCCTTCTGTGGGGGCATGAGTGGTCTTCTCGCGGTGGCCTTCCGTCCCGCCGGCCATGCCGGGCGGTCGCACCCGGCGAGGATTATGGATTTACAACCACGCGGCCCATTAAGCATTTCTATGCATTTTGTGGCACTCCTCGCGGGAAAAATCAGTCGGCACACTCCTGGGTAATATGCCAACGCCAGAAACAGGCGATTCTGTGCGACCGGGAACCGCCAAGAACATCCGCTCAAAGGAGTTGGCCCCTCGATGACGCTGAATATCCCTGAAGCGCCGCTACGGCGCACCATGTCGGTGTGGATCGCGGCGGTGACGGCCGTGGTGATCGCCGCTGTCGTGCTCGCGATGACGCCGACAAGCGCAAGCGCCGTTGCCACGCCTGTGCCTCTGGGTACGGCGACCAGTTTTGCCGTACTGGCCGGTTCCCAGGTAACCAACACCGGGCCCTCGTCGATCACCGGTGATCTCGGAGTGTCGCCGGGAACGGCCATCACCGGATTTCCGCCCGGCACGGTGCTCGGGACCCAGCACTCTGCGGACGCGGTGGCGCTCCAGGCCAAGAGGGACCTGGTCACGGGGTACAACAACGCCGCCGGACAAGCACCGGACGTCACCTACCCCACCGCTCCCGACCCCGTGGAGCTCGGTGGCAGGACGCTGGATCCGGGCGTCTACAAGGCACCCATCTCCGCGGGCATCACCGGCACGCTCACGCTCGACGCACACAGCGACCCCAATGCCGTATGGGTCTTCCAGATCGGCTCGACTCTGACGACGGCGTCCGGCAGCAACGTGTCTCTCATCAACGGCGCCTCGCCGTGCAACGTGTACTGGCAGATCGGCAGTTCGGCCACGCTCGGCACCAACTCCACGTTCGTGGGCACCATCATGGCCCAGGAGTCGATCACCGTCACCACGGGAACGACCATCGCCGGCCGGGCACTGGCCCGTACCGGCGCCGTGACGCTGGACAACAACACGATCAACCGCGGTACGTGCGCCGCGGGCGGAACCACCGGTGGTCTGATCACGGGTGGCGTTGTCGCCGGTGCCACGTCGGGTGGCGCCACAGCGGGCACGACGGGCAGCACCACGGTCGGCGTCATCGGCGGCGTGCCGACGGGCGGCGGAACCGGCGGCCTTCTCGGCGGTGTCCTGACGTCGGGTGGAACCACCGGCGGCGCGCTGGGCGGTGTCATCGCGGGTGCTACTACGAGCGGTACGACGGGCGGCACGAGCGGCACCACGGGCGGTACGAACGGTGGTGCGACAGGCGGGTCGACCGGTGGAAACGGCCATCACGATCACGGCCACAAGCCCGGCGGCCATGACCATGGCGGGAAACCCAGCGACCACGATCACGGTGGGAAGCCCGATGACCACGGCGGTTATGGCGGCAATGGCGGGCATCAGGGCAAGCCCGACAAGCCCCACAAACCCGAAGGCTACGGCAACGATCACGAAGGCCACCCCAAGAAAGCTGCCTAGCTCCCCTTGAGCGAGCAGGACGAGCGGCGCGCGACGGATCGTGGTCGATTCCGTCGCGCGCCGTTGGCGCAATCTCAGGAGAAACAGTGAGAGAAGCCAGAATGGAAAGCCCGAGTGGGGCCGTGCCGGGCGGCATCGAAACGGCGGACGTCGACGAACCGGACCGGAGCGGGGATCGGGGCGGCGACCGGGGCGGGACAACCCTTCCGCGCCAAGGGCTTTCGAAGCCTCCGCCCATCCTCCTGAAGGCGGGAACGAGCGCGGCTGTGGCCCTGTGCCTGGCGACGGCCCTGGTCCACGTTCTCCTGGTGTTTCTGCACGTGGCACCCCCGAACCCCCTCTCCCGGCAGTACAGCCGACAGGTCAACGCCTGGGTCTTCCCCCTGTTCGAACAGAACTGGCGGCTCTTCGCCCCGGATCCGGAATCGGTCAACCGGCAGATCTCGGCAAGGACCCTGCACACCACTCCGGACGGCAGTGTGCGGGTGAGCGGTTGGTTCGACCTGAGCGGCGTCGACGACTCGGCGGTGAAGCACGACGCCTTCCCGAGTCACACAGCGCAGAACATGCTGCGGCGGGCCTGGAGTTCGTACCTCGAAACCCATGGCGGTGACGACCGGCCCCGTTCGCAGCGGGCGCTGATGATGCAGCGGTACCTGACCGACATCGCGGCGGACCGCATCACCGACCGTCGTGGCGGCACTTTCGAGTCCGTCCAGCTGCGGGTGATCACCGTGCCCATCGCCGCGCCGGCCGAGGGGCCCGGCCCCGGCTCGTCCGCAGCCGCGCCGAAACCTGTCGAAACGCGGTATCTGCCCTGGTGGAAGGTGACCTCCCGTGGAAACTGAGCAGGCACTCGCCCCGCACCTACGCATCCCACGTATCCCCGATGAGGCGGACGCAGGCCCGCCACGCCGCCGCGTACCGGAGCGGATCGGCGCGTTGCTCACGTTCCTGACCGAGCAGCCGGTCTCCCTCTACGCAGCGGCTGTTCTACGCATTGGCTACGGACTCCTGTACCTCGTCTTCCTCCTGCGCGAGTTTCCGCACCGCGACGAGATCTGGGGACCCGGATCACCATGGACGCCCGACCTGGCCAGGCAACTCTTCGACCAGACAGGGTGGGCCAGCATCCTCACCCTGTCCGACAGCCGGCCGTACTTCGAGACCTGCTACGCGCTGGCCCTCGTCACGTCCGCGCTGTTCATGCTGGGCTGGCGGACGAGAGCGGTGTCCGTGCTGTTCGCGGTCGTGGTGGCGTCGTTCCACGCCAGAGCGATCTTCATGACCGACGGAGGAGACAACCTCATCCTCCTCATGGCCTTGTATCTCGTCTTCACGGCATGCGGCCGACGCTGGTCCCTGGACGCGCGCAGAACCCGTCGCCGGGCCTCCGCGGGGAAGGGGGAGAGCGGCTCGACAGACTCAGGTGCAGACGACCTCCGGCATCAACTGGCCATGTCCCGCCGGACTTTGACGGCGGTACTCCACAACTGCGGCATGTTCGTCATCGCGGCCCAGGTCTGCTTCCTCTACGGGTCCGCGGGCCTCTACAAGGTGCAGGGCGGCTCCTGGGGCAACGGAACCGCCCTCCACTACGTCCTGAACCTCGACCTGTTCCGTCCCTGGCCCGAGCTCTCCCTCATGGTGGACGAACACACCGCACTGATCGCCATTGCCTGCTACCTGACAGTGCTGCTGCAGGTCGCGTTCCCGTTCGTCCTGTTCGGACGGCTCAAATACCCGGTCCTGACCATGCTGCTGGGCATGCACCTGGGCATCGCCGTGCTCATGGGGCTGCCGCTCTTCTCCGGCGCGATGATCATCGCGGACGCCGCTTTCCTGCCGGACCGCTTCTACCGGTCACTGGGACGACTGTTGCCGCGCACCAGCAGGGGCCCAGACGCCTTGAAGACGGCGGCTCCGCCGAGCGGAGAACCAGCACTCGTGCCGTCGCAGTCCGCACCGTCGAGCCACTGAGGACGTGGCCACTGACCTGGGGCTTCAAAAGAGCGGGTGACGAGAATCGAACTCGCACTCTCAGCTTGGGAAGCGAGGGCGCTTGCCGGGCTGGGTAGCTTCTGACCTGGGCGTATGTGCTCTGGTGCGGCGCACGACTACGTGGGATCACACCTCTATTGACCGTGGTTTACCGGTCTCTAGGGCACGCTGTGGGCACGCCGTCGACTCGGGTGTGTGCGGGCCCGCCCTTGAGGGCTGACGACTGGCAAAGCGCTGGAGGTGAGCGTCGGCCGGAGGTGCGTTGTTGCAGGAGTACACGGAGAAGGGTTTAGCGGCGGCCGACCAACTCCGGGAGAAGGCAGTTCGGAGGGACTAGTGCACCGCGGTTCTGTCCGGTGCGGACATCGCCAGCACGGCAGAGCGGGCCAACTTCAGGGAGAGGGTCAGCGAGGAGGTGTTGGTCATCTGGCGGCAGCAGGGTGTTTGAAGACCGGAAAGCTCAGGTGAAGTTCGTAGCCGCCGTCGGTCGTCCCGCGCTCACGTCGGGCCGGGGGAGGGTTCAGCGGGTCCCGGCCGCTGTGGTCGGCACCTCCGCCGGGGCGTCGCGCAGGCCGAGGCGCAGGTGTTCGACGTGGTAGAGGGCCTGCTCCAGCAGTTCGGCGACGTGGTTGTCGTAGAGCGCGTAGATGACCGAGCGGCCGCGGCGTTCTCCGGTGACCAGGCCGAGGTTGCGCTGCAGCCGCAGTTGGTGGGAGCAGGCGGACTGTTCCATGCTGAAACGAGTCCGGTCTGTCAGTGGGTGAGATCGACGACGATCTTCCGTTCGGCCTGGTCAACAGTGCGTACGGTACCGGCGGGTGCTTCAGCGGATGCGCCGGCCGCGGTGTGAGCGGGCGCTGAGGCGGACCTGTGTGCGGACGGCGTGGGGAGCGAGGGCGCTCTCGGTCCGGTCGGCAAGGGTGGCGAGGGCGGGCAGCACGCCGGCGGGGGCGGTGTCCGGGTGGAGCCACACATGCATCCTCACCTGAAGGTGGTCGCGTCGTCCCAGCAGACGGGTACGGCAGCCCGCGACTCCTGCGACGGCGACTGCCTGATGGGTGACGGCGTCTTCCAGGGCTCGGGTCCGCAGGGCGCTGTCCGGTGCGGACAGGGGTACGACCGGGCGGGCGCCGCTGCGCAGCTGCCGGGCACACCACAGGGCGAACACGCTGGTCGCGGCGATCGAGCCCGCCAGGACCGTGGGTGTCCACCAGCCGTGTGTCCGCAGTCCGGGAAGCCGGTCCGCGTCCAGGAGCACGGTGTGCTGGCCGGGCCGGGGCCACGGCGCCGGAAGGTGCGGTGCCCAGGGCGCGAGGGAGAGGACGAGTCCCGCGCAGGCGAGGAGGAGCAGCCCGGCCAGGGCGAGGACGGTCCGGTTGAGGACCGTGCGCAGTCGTGGCATCAGGGGTTCGCTCCTTCGGGAACGGTACGGGTGGGTTGTACGCCCGACGTGTCTCCCCCGTCCGGCGCGGGTGTCGTCGCCGGGTCCCAGGACGGCTGCGGCCGGACGGCGACGCGCAGCCGCGGTGGGCGGCGCAGGCTGCAGTCCTCCAGCGTTCGCCGCGCCGCTTCACGGGCCTCGTCGCGCGCGGTCGTGCGGTCGCCGAAGGCGAGGCGGGCCCGGACGGCGACGCGGCGGCGCCGGACCCGTACCGTGACCGCGTCGATGCCCGCCGTCGCGGCCACGGCGTCCCGCACGAGAGCCGCGACCGCGCGGCGGTCGACCGCCGCGCCCAGCCGCGCGTCGCAGTCGACGGTGAGCAGCCCGCGGTGTCCAGGTGTCAGAGCCAGGACGACCAACAGCAGGCCGAGTACGGCGACCAGTCCGGAGCCGACGACGACACCGGGCTCGCCGGGGCCGTGCCCAGCCATCCAGTGGAGGATCCCGGTGCGCCAGGCGGCGGCCGGGCGGTGCGCGGTGTGGACCATGACCATGTCGAAGGCCAGGGCGCCGGCTGCCACGGCCGCCGTCAGCGTGACCAGTGTCATCGGCAGCCGCCGTTGCGACCACCGGCGCCGGGGCGTGCGGGTGCCGCTTGTCGCCGTCGTCGGTACCCGGGCCGGCGTCCCCTTCTGTGCTGTGGCCGCCACGCTGTCGGCCGGCAACGGGGTCAGGGCGGTGACGCCCACCCGCGGCCGGGCGACATCGAGGCCGGTCAACTGCCGGGTGCGGGCGCCGACATGCTCCTGGAGACTGCGTACCGTCTCGGCCAGCGGGGCCGGATAGGGCAGGGCCACATCGACGGCCACGTCCGCCCGCCACCCGCGCACGCCTGCGCTGCCTTTCGCGACGCCGTGCACGGCCGTGGCTCCACGGTCGGCCAGCGCTTCGGCGGCCGCCCGTTCGGCGATCTTGCGAACGGCCTTGTCCGAGACGGTCGTTGTGCCGCGCTGTGCCGCCGTGGTCATCGACGGCTCCGCTCGAAGGCGTCCCGCAGATCCCGCATCCGTCCGCCACCGTCGAACCAGTGGCCCACCGCCCACCCCAGCGCACCCAGTGCGGCCACGAGGAGGAACGCCCCGAAGCCCCCGAAGAATCCGGCGAAGGCCAACGCCATCCCGGCGGCCATCCCCACGACCGGTCTGCTCACCACGTGTTCCCTTCTCGACGGTTTCCGGACCCGCTGCCAGAGAGAACGATCACTCCACCCGGGAGTCCGTGAGCTGGCTCTCGGTGTCGTCCTCGGGCAGGTGCACGTCGTTGACGGTGACGTTGACCTCCACCACCTCCAGGCCGGTGACGCGCTCCACGGCGGAGATGACGTTCTCCCGCACGTCACGGGCGACGTCCGTGATCGGGACGCCGTACTCCACGACGAGGTCCACGTCGATGGCCGTCTGGCGTTCGCCGACCTCGACCTTCACACCGCGTCCCACGTTCGGCCGGCCGCCGGGTACCCGGTCACGGACGGCGCCGATGGTCCGCGACAGGCCGCCGCCCATGTCGTACACGCCCGGGATCTCCCGTGCGGCGATGCCCGCGACCTTCACCACGACGACATCGGCGATCGACGTACGGCCCCGGTTCGCGGCCGGCTGGTCGGCGCCGGCGACACCGCCGGAGACGTCTGTCGTGGTCTGCGCGGGCTTGCGCGTCTGCGGGGTGGACACGTTCTGGGAAGTCGGTGCGGTCTGCGTGGTCATGGCAGGTCCCCTCTGCTTCGTCAACGGTTGCTCTCACTCCGTCAGACCCGTCCCGGCCGTGTGTGTGACGCGGGTGTCCGGAAAATCTCGGCCCTGTTCCGCCGGTCCGGGACCACGCGCCCGTGCGATGCCAGGGGGCCGGGGCGATTGCCCCGGCCCCCTGCTTTTCTCCCCGTCACAGGAGTCGGGCCGCCGGGCACCACCTGCGTGGCGCCCGGCACGTGGGTGGTGCGTCAGCCGGCGGGCATCAGGACGGTGTCGATGATGTAGACGTTGGCGTTGGCCGTCCTGACGTTGCCGCAGACGACCTTGGCGGAGTCGTTGACGGTGTACGACTCGCCGGAGCCGGAGGTGGTGAGCTTCGACTTCTCCAGGGTGTCGAAGGAGCCGTTCTCCAGGTCCTTGGGCGCCAGCTTCTGGCCTACGACGTGGTAGGTGAGGATCTTGGTCAGCTGGGCCTTGTCGTTGAGGACCTTGTCCAGGGTGGCCTTCGGGATCTTGGCGAAGGCGTCGTTGGTCGGTGCGAACACGGTGATGTCCTGGGCGTTGTTGAGGGTGTCGACGAGCCCGGCCTTCTTCACCGCCGCCACGAGGGTGGACAGGGCGGGGTTGTTGGAGGCGGCGGTGGCCACCGGGTCCTGGGCCATGCCGTCGAAGGAACCGGCACCGTCCTTCGGGACGGCCGCGCAGCCGGTGCCGAACGGCTGGTCCGCCGAGGCGGTGCTGCCGGAGCCGGTCATGCTGTCGTCCGAGGTGGTCGCCGACGCGGACGCCTTCGAGGAAGAGTCGGACTTGGTGGAGTCGCCGCTGTTGTCGGAGCAGGCGCTGAGGGCCAGCGGGAGCACGGCCGCGGCTGCGACGGTGACGGCGATGCGGCGGAGGCGGGTGTTCATGGTGTTGCTCCTGTTGTCGGGTGCAGCCTGAGCTGCGGTGATAGAGGGAACGGGAAGAAAGTGGCTTGAGGGGTCAGTCGACGGTCACGACCACGGAGTGCCGGCCGCTGGCGCCGTCGGGGATGGTCTTGGCGCGCTTGTCGGTCTGCACCGCGCCGGTGCGGTCGGTGGCGCGGACGGTGAGGGTGTGGCCGCCTTTGGCCGCCTGCCAGGGGAAGGACCACTGGCGCCACGTGTCGCGCGTGTCCTCGGTGGCGAGCCGGGCCTCCTGCCAGGGCCCGTCGTCGACGCGGACCTCGACCTTGTCGATGCCGCGGTGCTGGGCCCAGGCGACCCCGGCGACCATCACCGTCCCCGCTTTCGGCCGGGCGAACGGCTTGGGGGTGTCGATCCTCGACTCGGTCTTGATCGGTGCCTCGCGGGCCCAGCCGCGCTTGACCCAGTAGGGGTCGTAGGCGTCGAAGGTGGTGAGTTCGATGTCCTTGATCCATTTGCAGGCCGAGACGAAGCCGTACAGGCCGGGCACGACCATGCGGACCGGGAAGCCGTGCGCGAAGGGCAGCGGTTCGCCGTTCATGCCCAGGGCGAGGAGGGCGTCGCGGCCGTCCATCAGGTCCTCGACCGGGCTGCCGATCGTCATCCCGTCCACGGAACGCGCCACCAACTGGTCGGCCGGGCCGCCCTTCGACGGCGGCTTCACCCCCGACTCGGCCAGCAGATCGGCCAGTCGTACGCCGATCCAGCGCGCGTTGCCGACGTACGGGCCGCCGACCTCGTTCGACACACAGGTGAGGGTGATGTCGCGCTCGACCAGTTCGCGCCGGAGCAGGTCGTCGAAGGTGAGGGTGACCGGGCGTCGTACGCCCCGCCCGTGGATGCGCAGCCGCCAGGTCCTCGCGTCCACCTTCGGCACCACCAGGGCGGTGTCGACGCGGTAGAAGTCGGCGTTGGCGGTGACGAAGGGGCTGATCCCGGGGATCCGCAGACCGGCGCCCCTGGGTACGGCGGCGGCTGGGGAGGCAGGACGGGGCAGGACGACCTTGTTGCGCGAGGCGACCGCGTTCTGGCCGTTCGCACTGTTCAGCGTCCGGCCCAGCACCCCCGCCCCGGCGGACGCGGCGGCGGCGGCCGGCGCCGCGATCACAAAGCCGCGACGGTCCCAACCCGCTCCGGAAGACGGACCGTTCCGTTCGCCGCCGAGCGGTTCCGCCGACGGAACCCGCCGCGCGAGGCGGCCCACCAGCACGTAGAGCACCGCGGCTCCCGCGATCGCGCCCACCACGGAGGGCAGCGCGTCGGAGAGACTCGTCGAATCCGGCCGACTGGTGGCCGATACCGCTCCGACAATTCCGAAGAGCAGAACACCGGCGGCACCGCCTCGCCGAAAACGCAGTGCGACAATTCCCAGCACCAGTGCGAAAAGCGCCAGCATCGCGAGAATTCCGAGCTGAAGAACCAGCTTGTCATTGGTGCCGAAGTGCCGGATCGCCCAGTCCTTCACCGCGGCCGGGGTGCGGTCGATCGCCGCGCCGCCGACCGCCACGACCGGACCGGCCTGCGGACGCACCGCAGCCGACACCAGCTCGGCGACGCCGAGCGAGGCGAGGCCGGCCAGCACACCACTGCACGCGCCCAGGGTCGGGCGCGCCCAGTCGAGGCGCTGTCGCGTCTGCTTCTCGTCGTCGGTCACGTGGGGAATCCGACTCCGAAAGCCCGGCGGATTGGTCGGCTACCCGATCGGATGAACTTATTTCCCGGACCAATCCGGGCCCGAGCCGGCTACGGATATAAAAAACATTCGGTTCCCATTTCTCTTCTGCCGAGCGAGCGGTGTGACCGCCGCGGTCACACCGTGTGGGCCGACCTGCCGCGCGGCATCGCCTGATCCCGACTCGGGGCATCCGTAGAGCGCCCGTTCCCGGAAGTCATGCGTAACGAGGGCGGCGCAGCAGTGTCCAACCCTGAGAAGACCGGACGAGAGGAGCCGCACAGTGGTGGGGGCCCGCACACAGAGCGCACCACCCGACAGCGGGGGCGACACGGACGACGCCCTGTTGGCGGTCCGGGCGGCGGAGGGCGACGAGGACGCCTTCGCCGTCCTCGTCCAGCGCCACGCACCGGCGTTGATCCGGCTGGCCACGCGCCTGCTCGACACCCGGGTCGAGGCGGAGGACGCCGTACAGGACGCTTTCCTCAGTGCCTGGCGGAGGCTGCCGGAGTTCCACGGCCACGCCTCTTTCGGTACGTGGATGTACCGGATCGTCACCAACCGCTGCCTGAACGTGCTCCGCTCCCGCAGACCGACGGCCTCGCTGGAGGCGGCCGGTGACGTGCCCGCGGCCGAGCACGCCACGTCGCCGGCCCGGATCGCGGAGGGGCGCGACGCGGTCCGCGAGGTGCGGGAGGCCCTCGACCTGCTGTCGGCCGAGCAGCGGGCCTGCTGGGTGCTGAGAGAATTGGACGGCCGTTCCTACGAGTTCATCGCGGACGCGGTCGGCATCAGCCAGGTGGCCGTCCGCGCCCGGGTCTTCCGCGCACGCCGTTGTCTGACACAAGCACTGGGGGCCTGGCGATGACCGCCCACAACGACCCGCTCGACGACGCCCCCGGCAGCGAGGACGAACACCTCGCGTGCGGACGGTTGATCTCCTCCGCGTGGGAGGCATGGGAACAGCAGGCTCAGGACCCGCATCTGCTCTCCTGCCCGCACTGCCGGCGGGCCGTGAGCGAGCTCGAAGCACTGGAGACCGCCGTGCGCGGCCTTCGCGACGACGCGGCGGACCCTTCGGGCGACGACGTGGCGACGCTGACGCAACGGGTCATGGACGTCGTCCGTCTCGAACTTCGCCCCGGCCGGCCGATGCCCTTGGGCGAACCGGGCGAGAATCTGTGGATCATGGAAGCGGTCGCTGCCCGGTCCCTGCGTGCCGCGGCCGAGCGGGTGCCCGGAGTACGGGCCGGCTCCTGCCGCCTCGTCCCCGGCCCGGACGCCGACGAGACAGCCGCTGTGGAGGTCCGGCTCGACGTCCACGCGCCGTCCGGCGCCGTCCTGCCGGACCTCGCGGAACAGGTTCGCCGACAGGTGTGGGCCGCCGCGGACCGCGAGCTGGGCATGGCCGTCGCGTCGGTGGACATCCGTATCACCGACCTCGTCGACACCCCGGCCGACAGCCAGGAAGGCTCCACCCCATGACCCGGACCGCCGTTCACGCCACGCTCACCGAGGAGATCGCCCGCGCCGTGGAGGACCTGCCGGGTGTGGCATTCCTCAGACCGGGGCTCACCGGCCTGCTGCGCTCCGCCCTGCCCTGGTCCGACCGGAGTACGACGGCCACCGCGTCGGCGGGGGTGCGGGTGAGCAGGCTCAGCGGCGCGGAGGGCTGGCAGGTCGAGATCAGCCTCGTCGCGCTCCGTCACATGCGCGGTGTGGATGTCGCGCGCGCCGCCCGGCGCACCGTCGAGGAGCTCGTGGCCGCGTTGTTTCCCGCGGAGACGATGCCGGCGCAGGTCAGCGTGACCGTCACCGGCCTGGTCTGACCCGCTGCCTGCGTCGTGTCCGCGGAGTGGGCTACATGTGCGGCGGCGGAGAAGTGATCATGAGGTGCAGGAAGACCGTCCAGGCGCAGGCCGCGGCTGCCACGACACGGAGTCTGCGACGGCGCGCGGGTGCCACCGGATCGGGGCCCGCTCCCACGGGAAGGGCGACCGCGACCGGGGCTCGCCCGGGTGCGACCTCGGGTGTCACGGGTACCGGCGGGACGCACGGCTGGGGCGCCGGACGGGCCTGCGGCCGGGCGGCCGGCCGCCCTGGGCGACGCCTCGCGGCCCGGCGGGGCGGGTGCACCGCCGGCGGCGGGGCCGCTGTCCTGGCCTGGGCGGGGGCGAGTCCCTGGGCCAGGCCGTTCAGGAACGCGGCGTAGGCGGCCCGCCGCAGGCCGGTCGGGGTGGTCCGGCCGCTTTCCCAGGAGCGCACCGTCGCGGTGGTCACACCGAACGCCGCGGCGACCTGCTCGTCGGTGAGCTGCCAGGCGCGGCGCAACCGGGCGCGCTCCTCGGGTGCGGGCAAAGGGGCCTTTCCGTCCCGGCGGCGCGGGTGGGACGGCATGGGGTGCTGGGGCAGAAGGTTGATCGTCACGACCGTATGACAACCGGCAACCATGTCATGTGATCACGGCGGATCCCGATTGCACCCGTATGCCGTAACGCATCACGCGGCTCAGGTCGCGTCGGGTGTTCCTCACCGGTCCGAAGGAAGACCTGCCCTTTGGCCAATCCGCTCCCGCGGCGGCTTCGGATTACGCGCGGGACCAGTGTCCGCGGCCGGCCGGGAGGAGAAGCGATGTCAGGCGTGCGAGGGGGCGGGCCGGGGGCGGCCGGCGGTGATCGCGGGCGGCGGAGCGTCGCCGTCGTGGGCAGTGGTGTTGCGGGGCTGACCGCCGCGTACGTCCTGAGCCGCGACCGCCACGTCACTCTGTACGAGTCCGACGACCGGCTCGGCGGGCACGCCCACACCCACGAACTGACGTCCGGCGACGGCGTGATGCGTCACGTCGACTCCGGGTTCATCGTGCACAACCGGCGCACCTACCCGCGTCTGCTGCGGCTCTTCGACGAACTCGGCGTCGCCACGCAGGAGTCGGAGATGAGCATGTCCGTGCGGTGCGAGGGCTGCGGGCTGGAGTACGCGGGTGCCCGTGGCCCTGCGGGGCTGTTCGCCCGGCCGCGGAACGCGCTGCGCGGTTCCTGTCTGCGCATGTTCGCCGAGGTGCCCGCCTTCCACCGCGCCGCGCGCCGCCTGCTCGCGAAGGAGCCCGAAAGCCCCCGCACCCTGGGCGCGTTCCTCGACCGGGAGGGCTTCTCCGCCTACTTCCGCGCCCACTTCATGACCCCGCTCGTATCGGCGGTGTGGTCCTGCGACGCCGTCACCGCCGAGCGCTACCCGGCCGCCTACCTGTTCCGCTTCCTGGACCACCATGGGATGCTCTCCGTGACCGGAGCACCGACCTGGCGCACCGTCACGGGCGGTTCGCGCACGTACGTCGACAGGGTCGCCGCACGCCTCGACGCGGTGCGCCTCGCGGCCCCGGTGCGCGCCGTACGCCGGCATCCGGACGGCGTCGACATCACCACGCACGACGGCACCACGCAGTCGTACGACGGTGTGGTCGTCGCCACCCACCCGGACCAGGCGATCCGGCTGCTGGCCGACGCCACCCCGGGGGAGAAAGAGATCCTCGGCGCGTTCCGCTACTCCCGCAACACCACGCTCCTGCACACCGACACCGGTCTGCTTCCTCGCGCCCGGCAAGCCCGCGCCTCCTGGAACTACCTGATGCCGGCCTGTTCGACCGGCTCCGACCAGGTCCGCGTCAGCTACGACATGAACCGGCTCCAGCGCCTCGACGCGCCCGAGACGTACGTCGTCACCCTGGGCGGGCAGGATCGCGTGGACCCGGAGCGGGTGCTCGCCCGGATGGTGTACGAACACCCGGTCTACACCCCGGAGTCGGTCGCCGCGCAGGCACGACTGCCCGAGCTGAACACCTCCGTGACCGCCTACGCCGGGGCCTACCACGGCTGGGGTTTCCACGAGGACGGGTGCCGCTCCGGCGCCCTGGCCGCCGCGGCGCTGGGAGTGCGCTGGTGAGTGCCCCGCCCGCCCTCTACCGGTGTGCGATCAGCCACGTACGGACCGCACCGGTCCGCCACGCGCTGCGCCACCGCACCTACATGTGGCTGATCGACCTCGACCACCCGCCCGAACTCCCGCGTCCGCTGCGGCCGTTGGCGCGCTTCGACGCGCGCGACCACTTCGGCGGGGACCGGCCGTCCGTGCGTGCCGGGCTCGACGCCTTCCTCGCCGCGCACGGCGTGGACCTGGCGGGCGGCCCGGTCGTCATGCTGACCCACGCCCGCGTGTTCGGGTATGTGTTCAACCCGCTGACCCTGTACTGGTGCCACGACCGCGACGGCACCGCGCGGTGCGTGGTCGCCGAGGTCCACAACACCTACGGCGAACGCCACAGCTACCTGCTGTTTCCCGACGGGACGGGCACGGCACGCGCCGACAAGAAGTTCTACGTCTCGCCGTTCTTCCCCGTCGACGGCCGCTACCGCATGCGCCTGCCCCACCCCGGCGAGCGGCTCGACCTGACCGTGCACCTGGAACGCGCCGGCGGCAGGCCCTTCACCGCGACCGTCCGCGGCAGCCGCCACGACGTCACACCGCTTGCGCTGCTGCGGCTGGCCGTGCGCCACCCGTTCTCGACCCTCGCCGTGTCCGCCGCCATCCGCCTGCACGGCGTTCGCCTGTACCTGCGACGGCTGCCCGTCCAGCCCCGCCCCCACCACCGCAACCCGGAGAACACGTCATGACGACCGCCGAACACCGTCCCGCCGTACGGCCGTCGGCCCCGCCGTCCGCACCCCCCGCCGTCGACCCGGACCGCTGGCCCGACGTGGCCGCACCGCCGCCGGCATCCCTCGCCCGCAGGGCCGTCACAGCGGCCGTGCTGCGCCGCACCTTCGAACGCCTGCCGCTGCGCGTGCGCTTGCCCGACGGCACCACCGGCGGGCAGGGCGGCCCCCTGCTGGAGATCCACGACCCGGCGGCGTTCTACGGCCGCATCGGCGGCCAGGGGCTGATCGGCTTCGGCGAGTCGTACATGGCCGGCGAGTGGGACGCCCCCGACCTGGTCGCCGTCCTCGCGGTGCTGGCCCACAACGCGGCCACCTTGATCCCGGCCCCGCTGCAGCGGCTGCGCGGGCTGTGGGCGCTGCGTCAGCCGCAGGCCCAGCGCAACACCCCCGACGGCGCGCGTACCAACATCAGCCGCCACTACGACCTGTCCAACGACCTCTTCGCCCTCTTCCTCGACGACACCCTCACCTACTCCGCGGCCCTGTTCCGCGCCCTTCCCGCGGACTGGGAGCTGCTGGCCGCGGCCCAACACCGCAAGATCGACCGGTTGCTGGACCTCACCGAGGTCGGGGCGGGCAGCAGGGTGCTGGAGATCGGCACCGGCTGGGGTGAACTCGCGATCCGCGCCGCCGCGCGAGGCGCCCGGGTCACCTCGCTCACCCTCTCCCGCGAACAGCGCGACCTCGCCCTCGAACGGGTCGCCGCGGCGGGCCTGTCCGACTGGGTCCGTATCGACCTGTGCGACTACCGCGAGGCCCGCGGCACGTACGACGCGGTCGTGAGCGTGGAGATGATCGAGGCCGTCGGCGCCGAGTTCTGGCCCGCGTACTTCCGCACCCTCGACGACCGGCTGGCCCCCGGAGGACGTGCCGCCGTGCAGGCCATCACGATGCCCCACGAGCGGATGCTGGCCAGCCGGGACACCTTCACCTGGATCCAGAAGTACATCTTTCCCGGCGGTCTGCTGCCCTCCGTCGAGGCGGTGGCCGACGCCGTGAACGACCACACCCGGCTGCGGACCGAGCGCAGGGACGGCTACGGAGCGCACTACGCCGAGACGCTGCGGCTGTGGCGCGAACGCTTCACCGAGCGGGCCGACGAGGTGGCCGCGCTCGGCTTCGACGACACCTTCCGCCGCATGTGGACCCTCTACCTCGCCTACTCCGAGGCCGGGTTCCGCTCCGGATACCTCGACGTGCAGCAGTACCTGTTCACCAAGGAGAGCCTCGCGCGATGAACACCATCCCCACTGTCCGGACCGGCGCCGCCCAGCGGCTCGCCGCACTCGCCGAGACCGCGCTGGGCGGGCCTCTCCCGCTGCGGCTGCGCGCCTGGGACGGCAGCGAGGCGGGCCCGGCCGAGGGACCTGTCGTCGTGGTCCGCTCCCGGCGCGCCCTGCGCCGCCTGCTGTGGCAGCCCGGAGAGCTGGGCCTGGCGCAGGCGTACGTCACCGGCGAGATCGACGTGGACGGAGACCTCGCGGAGGGGCTGCGCACGATGTGGGCCGCCGCACGCGAACGCCGTCTGCACCCGCCGCGGCTCGCCCTCGCCGACCTGGCCCGCGCCACCACAACCGCCGCGTTCCTGGGCGCGGCCGGACCACGGCCGCCCGCCCCCGCCTCCCAGGCACGGCTGCGCGGCGGTCTGCACAGCAGGGCCCGCGACCGGGCCGCCATCAGCCACCACTACGACCTCTCCAACGACTTCTACCGACTCCTCCTCGACGAGACCATGGCGTACTCGTGCGGCTACTGGACCAGCGACGAACCGCACTTCACCCCGGCCGACGCCCAGCGCGCCAAACTGGAGCTGATCTGCCGCAAGCTCGCTCTCACGCCCGGCGCCCGGCTGCTGGACATCGGCTGCGGCTGGGGTTCGCTCACCCTGTACGCGGCACAGCGGCACAAGGCACAGGTCACCGCCGTCACCCTGGCCAAGGAGCAGGCGGCCCACGTCCGTGAACAGGTCGCCGAGCGCGGTCTGGAGAACCTGGTCGAGGTGGTGTGCCAGGACTACCGCGACATCACGGGCGGTGCCCACGACGCCGTCTCCACCGTCGAGATGGGCGAGCACGTCGGGGACGCCGAGTACCCGGCGTTCGCCGCCGCCCTGCACCGCCTGGTCCGGCCCCGGGGACGTGTGCTGGTGCAGCAGATGTCCCGCGGGACGAAGGCGCCGGGCGGCGGCGCGTTCATCGAGGCGTACATCGCCCCCGACATGCACATGCGCCCGCTCGGGGAGACGGTCGCCCTGCTGGAGGAGGCCGGGCTTGAGGTGCGCTCGACCGAATCGCTGCGCGAACACTACGTCCGCACGGTCGCCGCCTGGCACCGCACCCTTGAAGACCGCTGGGCCGACTTCGTCCGGCTCGTCGGCGAGGAGACGGCCCGGGTGTGGCGGCTGTATCTGGTCGGTGGGGCCCTGGCGTTCCAGGAGCGGCGGATGGGAGTGGACCAGATCCTGAGCGTACGGCCGACCCCGGGCGGGGATGTCGGCATGCCCGCGACACCCCAGGACTGGTACGCGGGACCGGACCAGCTGTGAGCGGCTTCGCATGGGGCGCCTTCGCGGTGAATCTGGGATGGGCCGCAGCGGCCTCGCTCGCCGTCATGCTGGTGACGTTCGCGATCGCCGTACGGCGTGGTCTGCACCGGATCGTCGACGTCGCCTGGGGAATCGCCTTCACCGCGGTCGCGGTCGCGAGCTGCGCGGCCTCGGCCGGCGAGGGCGATCCGGGCCGCCGCTACCTGGTCACCGCGCTCACGGCGCTGTGGGGCCTGCGGCTGGCCGGACACATCGCCCGGCGCGGCCGTGGGCACGGTGAGGACCCGCGCTACGACCAACTGCTCGGCAAGGCCCGCGGCAGCCGCAACCTGTACGCCCTGCGCACGGTCTACCTCCTCCAGGGCGCTCTGGTGTGGCTGGTGTCGCTGCCGGTCCAGGCCGCGCAGTACGTGCCCGGTCCGATGACCGCGTTCGCCGGTGCGGGCACCGCCCTCGTGGCACTCGGTGTGTGCTTCGAGGCGGTCGGGGACGCCCAGCTGGCCAGGTTCAAGGCGGACCCGGCGAGCAAGGGGCGGATCATGGACCAGGGACTGTGGCGCTACACCCGTCACCCCAACTACTTCGGCGACTTCTGCGTCTGGTGGGGGCTGTGGCTGATCGCCTGCGACTCCGCCGGGGCCGCCGCCGTGACGGTCGTGTCGCCGCTGGTCATGAGCTGTCTGCTGATCTGGGGCAGCGGGAAGCGTCTGCTGGAGCGGCACATGGCCCAGCGGCCCGGATACGCCCAGTACGCGGCCCGCACCAGCGGCTTCTTCCCGCGCCCGCCCCGCTGAGGTGTGGTGGCCCCGCCCGTCGCTTAAGTTCTAGTGGTCGTCGCGGCGGGGCCACACCTTCTCAGGCGGGGAAGTTCACCAGGGCGAGCGGGCTGGCGGTGGGCTGCTTCGAGCCGCCCGCGGGTTCGACGGTGACACCCATGCCCGAAGCCCCGTCCACGGCACCCTGCAGCAGGACCGCCTGGTCGCTGAGTCCGGGGTCCATCAGACCGGCGGAGCGCATGGTGCCTCCGTCGTCGAACCACAGCTGGTAGACCTTCCCCGTCGGCGGATGCGCCATCCCGGCGGCGAGGAACACCGCCTGGTCCCGCTCGTGCGAGACCACCACGGTGCCGGTGGCACCGTCGGCCAGCTTCGCGACCCTGGTCCTGGCGTCCGGCGCGGCGAGCACCGCGCTGATCTGCGCTGTTCCCTGCTCGGCCCGGCGCGCCCGGCCGAGCGCGTCCTCGGCCCGCTGGTGCTGCCACACCGTGGTCCCGCCGAGCGCGGCAGCAGCCGCGAGGCAGGCGGCCAGCGTCCACCGCGACAGCAGCCGGGCGCGCAGTCGCGCACGGCCCGAACGCATCGGCGCCGGCTCGCCGGGGGAGTCCTGACGGACGGTCGTGATGCGGCGCAGCACCTGCTCGCGCATCTCCCGCCGAGGTGTCACCGAGACGGCGAGTCCCAGGCGGGCTGCGGTCGCGCACAACTCGGCGGCCTCCTGAGCACAGGGCTCGCAGTCGGCCAGATGCCGCTCGAACGCGTCGCGTTCCTCGTCGGACAGGGCGTGCAGGGCGTAGGCACCGGTCATGCGGTGCAGTTCGGCGGTGGTCATGCGGTCACCCCCAGGCAGTCGCGCAGCCGGATGAGTCCATCGCGCAGGCGGGTTTTGACGGTGCCCAGCGGGAGGGCGAGGGACTCCGCGACCTGGCGATAGGTCAGTCCGCGGTAATAGGCCAGGGTGACCGCCTGGCGCTGGATCTCGGTCAGCGTCCGCAGACAGCGCCGCACCTGTTCCCGCTCCAGCCGTGCCTCGACCTGCTCGGTCACCTCGTCGTACTCGGGCGTGTGGTCCAGCAGAGCGGCCTTGTGGTCCCGGGCGGCGACGGCTTCCACGTGCCGGACACGGTCCACCGCCCGGCGGTGGGCGAGGGTGAGGATCCAGTTGATCGCCGTGCCGCGGTCGGAACGGTAGCGGGGAGCGGTGCGCCACACCTCCACCAGAACCTCCTGGGCCACCTCCTCGGACTGTGCCTGATCGCGCAGCACGGCACGCACGACACCCAGAACCGGGTTCACGACGGCGTCGTAAACAGAAGCGAACGCGGGCTCGTCCCCCAGGGCCACGCGGCCCACCAGCTCTTCCAGGTCCGGCTCCATCGATGGGTTTCTGCCGATATGTACGGCTTCTTTCACAACGCCCTCCGCGGTTGGGACATCTCCGGACGTAATCCGATCCTGCGCGGGCCGGGGATTGGTCCTGACAGTGGTGAAAACGCAGGTGACGCCGGACGGCGACGGCAGGGGGGCGGGCGACGAACGACCACCTTGCCGTCAGGAGACCAAGCCGTCGGGCACGCAGCGACGGATCACCCCTGAACCGGAAGTCCGCGCGGTCGCCGCGCGGGCCGAAGCCACGCCGGTGGCGGGCGGTAGGCGTGCAATGCTCCGGCACTGTGGCCACTGGCACCGCGCCGTGGGTTCGACCGTCGCCGATCTCCTCGTCACTCGGCTGCGAGACGGGCACGCCCGGGCCCCTCGGTGCCCTTGGCGGCGGCCCGGGTGATGTTGCGGGCCATGCCGCCGAAGACGACCGCGTGGAAGGGGGAGACGGACCACCAGTAGAGGTGGCCGAGCAGGCCGCGGGGGTGGAACAGGGCGCGCTGACGGTAACGGGTACGGCCGTCGGCATCCGTCTCCGCGTACATCTCCAGCCAGGCCAGGCCCGGTAGTCGCATCTCCGCGCGGAGTCGCAGCAGGTGTCCGGGCTCGATCTCCTCGACCCGCCAGAAGTCCAGTGAGTCGCCGACCCTGAGGCGCTCGGCATCACGCCGGCCGCGGCGCAGGCCGACGCCGCCGACGAACCGGTCCATCCAGCCCCGGACCGCCCAGGCCAGCGGGAGGGAGTACCAGCCGTTGTCACCCCCGACGCCCTCGATCACCTTCCACAACGCCTGAGGGGACGCGTCCACCGACAGCTGCCGCTCGTCCTGGTAGAGGCTGCCGCCCGCCCAGTCCGGGTCCGTGGGCAGCGGGTCACTCGGCGCCCCCGGTACGGCGGCGGACGACCAGCGGGTGGACACCTTCGCCTCCCGCACCCTTTGCAGCGCCAGGGCGAGCGCCTCGTCGAAGGGCAGCGGGCGGCCCGGAAGGTCGGGTACGTGCTCGTTGATGTCGTGCTCGTGGCAGACGACCTCGTGGCGCAGGGACTCGGTGAGCGGTCGGGCGATGGAGGCGGGCACCGGTGTGACGAGACCGACCCAGTGGCTGGACAGCCTGGGCGTCAGGACCGGAACGGGCACGATGAGGCGTGGACGCAGCCCGGCGACGAGGGCGTAGCGGCGCATCATCTCGCGGTAGGTGAGGACGTCCGGTCCGCCGATGTCGAACGTGCGGTTGATGTCGTCCGGCATGGTCGCGGAGCCGACGAGGTAGCGCAGTACGTCCCGCACCCCGATGGGCTGGGTGCGGGTGTGCACCCAGCTCGGGGTGACCATCACCGGCAGTCGCTCCGTGAGGTAGCGCAGCATTTCGAACGACGCCGACCCGGAACCGATGACGACCGCCGCCCGCAGCACGGTGGCGGGTACCGGCGCCTCCAGGAGGATGCGTCCGACCTCGGCCCGGGAACGCAGATGCGGGGACAGAGTGCTCTCGGGTACGTCCTGCGGGGTGAGTCCGCCGAGGTAGACGATCCGCCGTACATCGGCGGCCCGCGCCTGCTCGGCGAAGATGTGCGCGGCGCGGCGGTCGGTCTCCTCGAAGCCGGAGCCGGATCCGAGGGCGTGCACCAGGTAGTACGCCACGTCGATGCCGCGCATGGCCGAGGCGACCGACTCCGGGTCCGTGACGTCCCCGCGAACCGGCTCCACCTCACCGGCCCAGGGGTGGTCGCGCAGTGCGGCCGGGGAACGGGCCAGACAGCGGACCCGGTGACCGGCCTCCAGCAGTTCCGGTACCAGGCGTCCGCCGATGTACCCGGACGCTCCGGTGACCAGGCAGTGCAGCCGCTCGGGCCCGCGCCCGCCGCGTCCCGCCGCGGTGTCGGTCGCGTTCCGCTGTCCGTCCGCGCTCACGATCCTGCCTCCACGCGCTTGCTCCGAGCTGTTGCCTCGTCATCCGAATCATCTCCGCAACGGGGTGACCGTGCCCGTCGGAGCGTCGCGGCCCGACGGGCCGATGGAGCCTGCGCCGCCCGGTTCGGCTTCGGTCGCCTCCACAACCCCTTCGCACGGGCACAGGCTGGCGGATGCGCCGTACGTCCGAAAACATCCGTGGGTATCAGGCGCAGGTCCCCCCCCGGCACGTCCGGAGGTGAGCGCGCTGCCCATGAGTTCGGAGGACCGCCGGCCGGATCTGGGGCCGGCGCACCGCCCGGGCAGCGCGTTGCCCAGGTCACGACGGCGGTACGACGGACAGCGCTGTCGTCACGCAGGAGGCTTCGGTCCGGTCCCGTGTCCCGTGGGATCGGCTCATAGGCATCGCGGCCACGGAAGGCAACGCGCTGCTCCCGTTGCGCAACGGGGACGAGATCTTCGGCGCGATGCTGGGCCGGATCCGTTCCGCGCGGTACACGGTGGACATGATGACGTTCGTCTACTGGAAGGGGGAGATCGCGCGGCAGTTCGCCGACGCGCTCGCGGAGCGGGCGCGCGAAGGGGTGAGAGTACGGCTGCTGCTGGACGGCTTCGGTAGCCGGCTCATCGAGAAGGACCAGTTGGAGGCCATGGAGCGGGCCGGCGTGCAGGTGGCCTGGTTCCGCAGGCCGCTGTACCTGTCTCCGTTGAAGCAGAACCACCGCTGTCACCGCAAGGTCCTCGTCGTCGACGAGGAAACCGCCTTCACCGGCGGCGTCGGCATCGCCGAGGAATGGTGCGGCGACGCCCGCAACCCGGACGAATGGCGGGACACCCACGTACAAGTGCGCGGACCCGCCCTGGACGGGCTGGCCGCCGCCTTCGCCCAGAACTGGGCCGAGTGCCACGACGAACTCTTCGACGACCGCGACCGGTTCACCGACCACACCCCGCAGGGCGATGCCGTGGTGCAGGTGGTGCGGGGCTCGGCCAGCTTCGGCTGGCAGGACATGCAGACCCTGTTCCGCGTGGTGATCGAGACGGCGGAGGAAAGAATCCGGCTGGCCACCGCCTACTTCGCGCCCGACGCGTACTTCATCGAGCTGCTGTGCGCCGCGGCCCGCCGCGGGGTCGAGGTGGAGATCCTGCTGCCCGGCCCGTACACCGACAAGAGGGTCTGCCAACTCGCGGGCCAGCGCTGCTACGAGGACCTCACCAACTGCGGGGTGAAGATCTTCCAGTACCAGCCCACCATGCTCCACACCAAGGTCGTCACCGTCGACAGGACGGCGACACTCATCGGCTCGACGAACTTCAACCGCCGCTCCCTCGACCACGACGAAGAGGTCATGCTCGCCGTACTGGACCGCACGTTCACCGCGACGCTGGACCGCCACTTCGCGGAGGACCTGGAGCACAGCGAACGCATCAGCGCCGGGCGATGGAAACGGCGCGCACTGCTCCAGCGCGTCAGGGAGACGGCTGTCGTGCCGGTACGACGCTTCCTCTGACCGGACGCCCGTCCTTCTCTGCTGCGGGTGCGGGGATGGTGACCTGAGTGGGCATGGGCAGCGGAGACCGGGGCACACGGAGGTGGCACGACAGGGATACGCCGGCCGCCGACAGCGCGGCCGGCCGGCTCTCGCCCCCACACCGAGGAATCTGAAGATCGGAACCGAAATGGTTGTCCTTGGCGCCATCCTGCTCGTCATCGGCCTGCTGGTCGGTATATCGCTGCTGACCACCGTGGGCTGTGTGCTCGTCGTGGTCGGCGCGGTGCTCTGGATTCTCGGGGCCAGTGGTCGCCAGGTCGGCGGGCGCAAACACTACTTCTAGGCCCGCGGCCTGATCGCGAAGGTCCTCCAGCCGGCGAGCAGAACGTCGGGCACCGACTGTTCGCACGCACGGGCCACAGCTCACGGGCCGAACTCGCCATGGCGATGCTCGCCGGCCGACTCCACCTGTGAGCCCACGGCGCGCTGCTGATGCCGCCCCGGCCGCTCCCGCAACACGATCGGCACGCAGTTCCTCGACGTCCGCAGCCTGTCGGCGGGAGCGGGCCGAGGACGTCACGCGCGCCGTACCGGAGGCCCTGGGCCGCCGGCCCACCGGCGACGAACGCGCCGCCTGCCCGCCCGTCGAGGCCGCGCTCGACCTCGCCGGCCGGATCGCGGCCCAACCGCTCAGCGGCCGGGGCTTCGGCAAGCACCTCTGGCCGCCCGCACAAGCGCCACCTCCGCGACCGCCCTCCGGGACACCGGGGCCGTCCTCGCAGTGATCGGCCGTATGGTCTGCCACGGTCTCCTGGACCGCGCCCTCACCCGGCTCCGGTCCGGATACGCGCTGTCCGGATACGGTGACGTGTTCCGCGGCCTGGTCCGGCTACAACGCGACCGGCGTGTGGTCATGGTTGCGTGACGGCCGGACCATCTCCGGCGCCACCGGCACGACCCGCACGCTGACCTCGGACGACTACACCCACAAGATCGCGTGCAAGGTCACGGCCGGCAACGGCGCGGGTGCGGCCGACTCCACGTCCCCCTCCGTCATGGTCGCCGTCGGCCCTGCGGCGAAGGCCACCGAGGCGCCCTTGCTCAGCGGCACCGCCAAGGTCGGTTACCGGCTGACGGCCGCACACGGAACCTGGTCGCCGACGGCCACCTCGTACTCGTACTCCTGGAAACGCGACGGCAAGGTCATCACTGGTGCCACCAAGTCGACCTACGCCGAGGTGAAGGGCGACAAGGGTCATAAGATCACCGCGACGGTGACCGCTCACCGCTACGGCTGGAGCGCCGGATCGGCCACCACCGCATCGGTCTCGGTCCGAGGTTGAGTTCGCGGACGCGTGCGGTGGTGCTGAGCAGATCAACGCTGGTCATCTGCCGCATCAGCTCCCGCAGTTGAGCGATGGCGGCATCGCTGGGCGAATGAGGCGATCATGGAGATCACGGAGGATCACCTGGGTGCCGCCCAGTCCGTCCGTGCCCGCCACCGCGCACCGGCGGTAGTTCTCCTTGCCCTCGAAGAAGCTCCAGCTCATGGCGCTGTCACTGCCGACGCTTAGAGTGAACTGATCGCTCGCTGTGGCGGATGCGCCGGGGCGGTTCTCAGGGGAAACAGTCAGGGGGGTCATTGATGTCCGTTCTTCGTGTGGGGTGGGTTCGAAGACGTGCTGCGGCGGGACTGTGCGGAGCAGTGTCGACTGCCTCGCTGCTGCTCGCGCCCGTGCCTGCGGCGACGGCGTCGGACAGCGGTCCGGCGACGGTAGGGACGGTGTCGTCGACGGACGACGCGGCACTCCGCACAGGGCGGAGCGTCGGGCTGGGAGACGACGGGCGCGTCGAACTCGTCGACGGGCGTGACATCCGGATGACGGCTGATCCGAAAAGCGATGCCTCCGCACCGCGCTACGCCGTCGCATCGGTGGACGGCACGGTGTCCGTGCGGCCCACGGGGAAGTCCGCAGCCGACCGCGCGACCGCGAAGCTTCCGCTGACCGCGCGAACCAAAGCCGCGCAGAGCGCTCCCACGACGACAAACGCCGCCGCGGCGGCCTATTCGGTCAAGCTGAGCATCACGAACGCCGACGTCCGGTCCAAGCTCTTCTACGTATGGGACCGCAGGACCTGGACGTCGTACGCCGTCGACAGCGACACTGCCGGCGCCTCGTCGACCGTGAAGCTGCCGCCGGGTGACTACTTCTCGGTCGCGCTGCACAGCGACTGGCAGGAGCCGAGCTACCTGCTCACGCGCACCTTCTCGGTCGGTTCGGCCGCCAAGACCGTCACCTTCGACCAGCGCGCGGCGAAGGAGACCGCGATCCGCCCCGACGACACCACCGCCACCCGGGACGCGGCCGCCGTGTGGATCAGTGTCCCGGGCGGCGACCTGGCCGGCTTCGCCGGATCGGGAGCCGACAAGGTGTATGTCACCCCGTTCTCGGTGAGCGGCGTCTCGCTGCGCCTGCACGAGGTGCTCGGCAAGAAGGGCGCCTCGGCGAGTGTGCCGAGCCCCTACCGCTACGACCTCACCCACAGCTTCACGACCACCGTGCCCGCCTCACCCATCGCGACGGTCCGCGCCTCGGCCCTCGCGAAGACCGTCACGAAGGTGGGCGCCCCGGGCACCCGGACGACGGCCTTCCTGCAGAGCGCCCCGTCCTTCGGCGAGTGGACGGGCGTCTACATCGGTGGCGCGGTGCCGGTTGCCGGTTCGGTCACCGAGTACGCCACACCGGGCATCACCTACGGCCGGCTGCTGTCGTACGGCACCGGTGAGCTGAGCCTGAACCTCCCGGACCGCACGTCGGCCGCCGGAACCAACGCGGGCGAGACCCTGGGAGCGGCCCCGCTCCAGCCACTCCGCCGGGAGTGGGGCGGTTCGCAGCGGAACTCCGGGAAGATCGTGCTGTCCGAGGGCAACACCTTCAGCGACGAGGCCGGCCACACGGCGATCGACGGCCGCGCGACGTACTCGTACAGGCTCACCTCCTCCGACGGCGTCACCTACGCACAGGCCACCGGCCTCGACGCGTACCACTCGCTGACGTCGTCTCCCCTGCCGTCGCTGCAGGGGACATACATTCTCGACCAGACCGTCCACCGGCGCGTCCCGTACTCCCGGCTGTCCACGGACGTGCACAACGAGTGGACCTTCCGCTCGGCCTACGCCGAGGGCCGGGAACTCCCGCTGATCGACACGCGGTTGAGTGTTCCGGGGTTGGACGGCTACGGCCGCGCGGCTGCCGGCCCCGTCCAGGTACGGGCGACCGCGACTACCCGCAACACGGACGCGGCGGCGAACACCAGGATCACCGGGCTCGCCTACTCCACGGACGACGGCACCACTTGGACGGACCTGGCCGTCGCGCCGGACGGCTCGGCGACGGTCGACGTTCCCGCCACCGCTTCCTTCGTCTCGCTGCGCGTCACCGCCCGCGACGATCAGGGCGGCAGTCTCCGCCGCACCATCACGCGGGCGTTCGCGGGCCCGGCGCCCCAGGGCGACGAGACGGTGGGGGCGACCCGTATTTCGAACGTCGTGGTCAACGGGGGCAAGCCGGTCGAGCTCACCGACGCGCCGCTGCAGGAATTCAAGGCGAAGTTCACCGCCACCGACCCATCCGGGATCGCGGGCGGAGACATGTACCTCTACAAGGGTTCGTACGACACACCCGACGCCGTCCTCTACGGCACCTGGCCGGCGACCTGCACCAAGGTCACCACGAGCACCTCCACCTGCGAGGCGCACTTCGCCTACATCCAGCCGCGTTGGATTCTCGGGCGCAACTCCCTCGCCGGCACCTGGAAGGTGGCCGCCTGGACCGAGTCCGCGGACGGTACGGGCCATGTCGACCTGCACGCTGCCAAGTCGGCGCCCGTCGTACGTGACGCGACCCTGACGGCCAACGCGGCTCCTGACCCGGTGGCCAAGGGCAAGACCCTCACCATCACAGGCAAGTTGTCCCGCGCGGACTGGGAGACGCTCGGTGGCTACCACGGCTATGCCGGCCAGAAGGTGAAGCTTCAGTTCCGGAAGAAGGGGGCGTCCACATACACGACGGTGAAGACGGTCACCACCAGCAGCTCCGGAAGCCTGAAGACCACGGCCAAGGCGTCGGCGGACGGCTACTGGCGTTACACCTTCGCCGGTTCGTCCACCACCGCACCCGTCACCACCTCGGGCGACTACGTCGACGTCCGCTGACCTCGGCGGGTCCCCG
>NZ_JALJRY010000010.1:313107-323847 GCF_024519455.1 Streptomyces sp. STR69
CGGGCCGGGACCCGCCGAGAGCCCTCACCCGGGTGCGCTGGACTTGAGGCGCCGGGAGTACGAAGCCGTGAACGAGGCGATCATGTTCGCCGTTCTCTTGAACGCGTCCCTGCCTCAGAGATCACAGAGCCACCACCTGGCCTGCTCCCGGCAAGAAACAAACCCCAGGCCGCTGACCTGGGGCAAATTCTGGAGCGGGTGACGAGAATCGAACTCGCACTCTCAGCTTGGGAAGCTGATGTTCTACCACTAAACTACACCCGCGAAAGACGCCGGTTGAGCCGGTGTCGAATGCCCGCTCACTCTACCTCATGCCCGGCTCCCGGCGTTGAGGCCCTGGGGCCCGGTCGCGTTTCGGAGGGTGGACGCGGCTGCGGGGGACCGGAGTTGGGGCGTACGGTGGAGGCGTTGAAGAGGGTCCGGGTGGGACGGAGTGCCGCCTGGAGAGTCGTTCCTTTCATCCCGTAATGTGGCATTTGGCGTCCGGCGAGCAGCAGCCGGACGCGGCTCTTGGGGAAGGGACTCATGGACTTGATGGAGCGCACCGTCGTCCGTTGTGCCGATGGGCACGTGTTCAGCACCGCTTCGTTCCCGATGCAGCAGGCCGAGCGGCTCGGGCCCGGACGGCTCGTCCGGTGTCCACGGTGTGCCCGGCTCCGCAGTGCGGTGCCGGTGACCTTGGAGAAGCAGTAGGAGAAGCAGTAGAAGTAGCGGTACCGAGGTAGTCGCAGGCGCGCGGGTCCGTCCGATTGTGGTCGGTCCGCGCGTCTTGCGTATCCTCGGGGCGTGCTTCTCTCAGACAAGGACATCCGGGCCGAGATCGACGCCGGGCGGGTCCGGATCGATCCCTACGACGAATCCATGGTGCAGCCGTCGAGTGTCGACGTGCGCCTCGACCGCTACTTCCGGGTGTTCGAGAACCACCGCTACCCCCACATCGACCCCTCCATCGAGCAGGCGGACCTGACGCGGCTGGTGGAACCGGAGGGTGACGAGCCGTTCATCCTCCACCCCGGCGAGTTCGTGCTCGCCTCGACCTACGAGGTCGTCTCACTCCCCGACGACCTCGCCTCGCGACTGGAGGGCAAGTCCTCCCTCGGCCGGCTCGGGCTCGTCACGCACTCCACCGCCGGCTTCATCGACCCCGGCTTCTCCGGCCACGTGACGCTGGAACTGTCGAATCTCGCGACGCTCCCCATCAAGCTCTGGCCGGGCATGAAAATCGGCCAGCTGTGCCTGTTCCGGCTCACCTCACCCGCCGAATTCCCCTACGGCAGCGAGCGCTACGGCTCCCGCTACCAGGGCCAGCGCGGCCCGACCGCCTCCCGCTCCTTCCTCAACTTCCACCGAACGCAGGTGTGAGCATGGACGCCGTACGGGAGAACCTGACCTACGACACGTTCGGCGTCGCCGTGCGCGAGCTCGCGCAGACCATCGCCGACGACGGCTACGAGCCCGACGTCATCCTCAGCATCGCCCGCGGCGGGGTCTTCGTCGCCGGGGGCCTCGCCTACGCGCTCGACTGCAAGAACATCAGCCTCGTGAACGTGGAGTTCTACACGGGCGTCGGCACCACCCTCGACATGCCCGTGATGCTCGCCCCCGTCCCCAACGCGATCGACTTCTCCTCCAAGAAGGTCCTGATCACCGACGACGTCGCCGACACCGGCAAGACGCTCAAGCTGGTCCGCGACTTCTGCCTGGACACCGTCGCCGAGGTGCGCAGCGCGGTCGTCTACGAGAAGTCGCAGTCGCTGGTGAAGTGCGAGTACGTATGGAAGCGGACCGACGACTGGATCAACTTCCCCTGGAGTGTTTTGCCTCCGGTGCATAGGTCGGGGGAAGCGGCTAAGCCGAACACGGAAGCCGTCTGACCTGCGGATGTCGTTGGGGTTGGGGTACTGGTGAGCACAGAGGCCCTCGGTTGATGGCGAATTCGAGGGGTCGTTGCAACACTGCTGGTCAGCTGGCTAGATCCAGTAGCTTAGCGAGGCGCTCGGCTGGGGTTTCCCAGCCGAGCGTTTTGCGTGGGCGGCTGTTGAGTTCGGCGGCGACGGTCACCAGGTGTTCGGGGCTGTGGTCGGACAGGTCGGTGCCCTTGGGGAAGTACTGCCGCAGCAGGCCGTTCGTGTTCTCGTTCGAGCCGCGCTGCCACGGGCTGGCGGGGTTGCAGAAGTAGACCGGGATGTCGGTGGCGAGGGTGAAGGCGCGGTGTGCTGCCATTTCTGAGCCCTGGTCCCAGGTCAGGGACTGCCACAGGTGCGGTGGGAGGGTTTGGACAGTGGCGACCAGGGCGTCGCGGGTCGCCATGGCGTTGTGGCCGCTCGGCAGGGGCACGAGCATGACGTAGCGGGTGGACCGCTCGACCAGCGTGCCGATGGCGGAGCGACCGTCCTTGCCGATGATGAGGTCGCCTTCCCAGTGGCCGGGGACCGCCCGGTTCTCCGCCTCGGCCGGCCTGTCGCTGATCATGACCATGTTCTTGATCGGGCGGGATATGCGCTTGTGGGACTGGCGGTGCGGGCGGCGCATGGTGCGGCCGGTGCGCAGAGCCTGCGTCAGTTCCCGGCGGAGTTCTCCGCGGCCCTGGACGTAGAGGGCTTGGTAGATCGTCTCGTGGGTCACGTGCATCTCCGGCCGCTCGGGGAAGACGGTCCGCAGAGCCTGGCAGACCTGCTCGGGGCTCCACCGTTTCGTCAGGTGGTCCTGGATGAAGTCCCGCAGCTCGGGGGTTCTGGCCGATCGTGCCGGGCTTGGGCCGGGCACGTCGCCGTTCGGCCTGCCGATCGGCGCGGAAGGGATGGTAGACCCAGCCGCCCCGGGGCATGGGGCGCCGGTTTCGCCGTATCTCCCGGCTGATGGTGGAAGGGCTGCGGCCCAGCTCCGAGGCGATCTGCCGGACGGACGCCTTCTCCCGCAGTCGGTCGGCTATGTGGGTGCGGTCGGCCTCGCGCAGGTACCTGGAGGCCGACGGCACGGACGAGGGCGGCCCGGCATCGATCAGGTCGAGATGCGGTGCCTCCGGATTGGCCGGTGGCACTGCCCTGAACCTGCCAGAAGCATTGCGGCCGTTGCGCCACCGCTTGCCCGTCCGCCGGTTGATACCGACGAGCCGGGCCGCCTCGTCATAGCTGATTCCTTGATCCACAAGCCGGAAGTATTGCTCCCGCTCGCGAACCAGCCTCCTTGGCCCCTGGGCCTGGCCCCGGCCCTGCCTGATCTCGAAGTCCATCGCACCCCTTGAACTGGGGTGTTGCGACGACCACTAGAACTTAAGGATCACCGAGGGCCTCTCTTCGGGCGGGTTCGCGTTCGGAAAGTTGTCAGACGGAGCGCTCTGATCCGCTCTGAGGAAGTGCCGGCCAAGTAGTGGTACATGCAGTCCTGCGCCAGCCACAGCCGAGCGTGTGCCATCGATTGTCAATGCGGTTCGCAATCCGCGCAGGGAAAGCTGGTTGAGCCATAGCTGGCAGCTCCGCCCGGGGCGCGGAACTCTTGCCCGGGCCTGCACCTCCCTCACTGGTGTGACGTCCCCTCCCGACTCGACGGCTCACCCCTCCGCGGCCGTGCCGCCCTGGCCGTACTGCGGACACGGAGCCGACTCGACAGACTCCCCGACGGGTTGCCTCGGCCGTCGTGTGGACCCGTACGCCGAATGTCTCGCCCACCTCTGTGACAGCCACCGCGCCGCCTACCTGACGAGTCTGGGGCCTGGCAGTGATCTCGACCACCGTGGCACCTCGCTCACCGAGGATCTGCTGAACCGACTCCTCGGCGGCGTCCGGGATCCCGACACCCGCCGGCCCCTCCTCGGCACGGCTCGGTTCGATTCGGCGCGGTTCCTCGGTGACGCCGATTTCGACGGCACTCACTTCAGGAACGAAGCCGGCTTCGAGCAGGCGGTGTTCCTCGGCAGGGCCAGCTTCGCGGCCACGGAGTTCAGCGGCGACGCCCAGTTCGAGCGGGCACGGTTCCGCGCTGCCCAGTTCCGTGAAGCACGGTTCGACGGCGATGCGTGGTTCGGTGAGGCACGGTTCGCCGGCGAGGTGCGTTTCGACCGGGCACGGTTTTCTGGTTACGTCAGGTTCGGTCTGGTCGGCTTCCTGAACAACGCCGCGTTCGACGGCGCGCGGTTCCTGGGGAACGTCGGCCTTCAGGGAACCAGGTTCGGCGGCCACGCCTGGTTCGACGGAGCGAGGTTCGAAAGCGACTCGCGGCTGGGGCCCCTGGTGTGCGCGGGGTCCCTGGACCTGTCGGCGGTGGTCTTCGCGGCTCCCGTCATCATCGAGGCGGCGGCGGGCAGGGTGTGGTGCACCCGCACACGATGGGAGGCCAAGGCGGTCCTGCGGTTGCGGTACGCCACCGTCGACCTTAGCGAATCAGTTCTGGCGCACCCCTTGAGCGTCACCGCCCAGGCCGCCCCCTTCAGAGACCGGACCGGGACCGGCTGGACCGAACACGCCCTGGGAGAAGGCGAGTTGGGTGGTCGCGACGCGCGCGTGCACATGGCATCCGTGCGCGGCGTGGACACCGCTCATCTGGTGCTGCACAACGTTGACCTCACCCACTGCCTGTTCTCCGGCGCAGTGCACCTCGACCAGTTGCGCCTGGAAGGCGACTGCGCCCTGGCGCTTCCGCCCGCGGGCGTGCTGCGACACGGGCGCATACCGATGCGCTGGACCGTACGGCGAACCCTGGTCGAGGAGCAGCACTGGCGCTCCGCGCGAGGCTGCGACGCATGGATGGCGGCACCGGCCGGAGCGGAGGTGCTGGAGCCGTCGGCGCTGGCTCCGCTGTATCGGCAGCTCCGCAAATCCTTCGAGGACAGCAGGAACGAGCCCGATGCCGCGGACTTCTACTACGGCGAGATGGAGATGCGTCGTCATGACCTGAAGCGGCCCCGCGCCGAGCGCACGCTCCTCGCCTTCTACTGGGCGATGTCGGGCTACGGCTTGCGCGCGTCCCGGGCGCTGGTCTGGCTGTTGGGGGCCATGGTCGCCACCGTGCTCGTGATGATGCTGTGAGGCCTGCCGAAGGAAGACGCGAAGCCCGCGACCGGCGCCAGGCCGACCGGCCGACCGGCCAGAGCATGTCGCAGGCGAGCGCTACGACCGATCCGGTCAACCCCGATGGGCCGCTTGCCCGGCGCGTGACGTCCGAGCGGTTCGAGAAATCCGTGCGCGTAGTGATCAATTCAGCTGCGTTCCGCTCCCCGACCCAATCGTTGACCACCTCCGGGATCTACGCCGAGATGCTCTCCCGACTCGTCGAACCTGCCCTGCTCGGCCTTGCCGCCCTTGCGCTCCGCGGCCGGGTCAAGCGCTAGCAAGTGACCTGGGCGGCGTATGTCACCAGATCCGTCTCACAACCGAACGTGGCATCGGGGGGATTGGACGACTGGCTGCGGCTCTGTGAACAAGGCCGCGGTCACGGGATCAGGAAAGTCGCCCGGCCTCGTGAAGCGCGTCGAAGGCCATCTCGTCGACGGCCGAGACCCGGTCCCGATCGGCGTAGCGGAACCACGCCTTCTCGGCGATCTCTCTAGACGGGGTCAGCGCACCCTGATGATCGGCGGTGTAGCAGATCATCCGGAAGGGGTCGTGATCCGGATGGCCCTCGCCGATCTCGAAGGTGCCGAAGTGCACCATGGAACCGGGGGCGATTGCAGCCTGAAGTTCCTCGTCGATCTCTCGCACCAGGGTCTCGGCGTCGGACTCGCCCGGTTCACGATGACCGCCCGGGAAGTAGAAGCGATGTCTGCCGTGACTACGTGTCACCAATACCCGGTCGTCCCGCACCAGGATCCACGCCACCTTCTCCGGCACACGGTTGCCATTCGCCATGGCTGGGACCGTATCGGAGGGCATCGTCTGCGTCAGCACCGTCCGCTCACTGGGCTTGGGAAGCTGCGGGCATTTGCCGCTGGTTCGGGCGTTGAGCTGAGCGAACAGGTGGATTGAGATTCGGTCCTGCTGGTGTGCGGCTGTCTCTGGACAGGCTGCACGAAGGGGTGCAGCTGCATGTGAAGTGACCCCCTGAGGTCCGACACTTCCGTTTTATGCCGCGAGGTCGAGGCGTTGCTGATAGCGGGTCCGTGCCTGATACGGGGTGAGGTAGCCGATGGTCGAGTGGATCCGCTCTCGGTTGTAATACTGCGCGATCCATCCGAATACGTCCTGCCGGGCCTGCCTCCGGCTCGTCCATGCCCTTCCCGCGGGCGATCCCGCACAGCGACGCCGCCGGAGTCATCGACGCCGTGGGCGCCGGAGCCGACGCCCACCGCGTCGGACAACGGGTCTGGGTATACGGCGCCCAGTCCTACCGTCCCTTCGGCACCGCCGCCCAGTACACCGTCGTACCCGACCACCAGGCCGTACCTCTGCCCGACCACCTCAGTGACGAGCTGGGCGCGAGCCTCGGCATCCCCGGCATCACCGCCCACCGCACTGTCTTCGCCGACGGTCCGGTCGACGGCCAACTGGTCCTGGTCCACGGAGTTCTCGGCGGCGTCGGCTCCCTGGCCGCCCAGCTCGCCCACTGGGCCGGCGCCACCGTGATCGCCACCGTCCGCCGAACCGCGGACCTCGACCGCGTCGACCCGGCCGTCGTCTCCCACGCCGTCGCCCTGGACACCGGCGACCCCGCCGCGGCCATCCGCTCGTACGCGCCGCGGGGCGTCGACCGGATCATCGAGGTCGCGCTGTCCGACAACGCCGATCTCGACAACGCCGTCGCCGCCCAGGGGGCCGTCATCGCTGCCTACGCCACCCGCGCGGACCGCACCGAGATCCCCTTCTGGCCGCTGCTGTTCAACAACGTCACCCTGCGGCTGCTCGGCAGCGACGACTTCCCCGCCGAGGCCAAACGCCAGGCCGCCCGCGACCTCACCTCCGCCGCCGCTGTCGGCGCCCTTACTGTCGCCGTCGGCGACTGTTACCCGCTGGACGACATCGCCAAGGCCCACGACCACGTCGACGCCGGCGGTGGCCACGGCCGCATCCTGGTCACCATCCCCCAATAGCGCAGACTCGGAACACCGCCCTGCTCAACTGCCTGGCCCTGCGGGGCGGCAGCGTTCGGCTGTCTTGGGGTGGATGCCGAGCAGGTCGGCGATGACCATGGGCGGCAGGTCTACCAGGGCGTCCATCATGGCGGTGTTCCGCGCTGCGTGGGCAAGAGGTATCCGCATCCGGCCGTGTTGCTGTGCGGGGGGCTGTGCTGCAGCTGATCGTTGAGGGTCAGGGGGAGGGCGTAGAGGCAGACGAGAGCAGCTGCGACGCGGACCTCCAGGGGCAACGCGGTGTCGTTGAAGCAGCGCAGCGGCTCTTTTCGGTACTCCTCCGTGGCCTGGAAGTGGCCTGGGAGTTGGGCGGCTGAGCGCTCGATGACCAGATCGGGCGGGCAGAGGCGTCGTGCAGTGCTCCAGCGGAGGAAGTCACCCTTGTGTGCGGCGTAGGTGTAACGGCCGCGGGATGAGCGTCGGCGGGCGTCGCGGATGATGTGCCACTCGGCGAACGGACGGATGAGGTTGAGGGCCGGAGTAGCAGCCGCCGTAGACCTGCCCGTCAGAGGTCAGGACGACGGCCAAGGGCTCCCGGTGTGTGCCGGGAGCCCTTGGCCGTCGTGGTGGAGAAGCCTCCGGGAGTGTCTAGAACGTGCCCAGTTTTACGATCGACAGCAGGGCGATCAGCTGGATCGCGGAGGCGCCCAGGGCCTTGGGCCAGGGGAGGTCGTGGGAGCGGCTGACCATCATGGTGAGGAGGGCGCCGGCCGCTACCCAGGTGGCCCAGCCGAGGGCCTGGACGAAGGTCGCGTCGCCGCCGAAGAACATGGCGAAGACCAGGCGGGGGGCGTCCGTGAGGGACATGATCAGCATGGAGAGGCCGACCGTGGGCTGCCAGGCTCCGTCGCCGCCCAGTTGGCGGGCCAGGGTGTGGGTGACCACGCCAAGGACGAAGGACGACAGCACCAGCGCCACGGCGGTGATGAGGACGATCGGGACCGCGTTCGCGAGTGTGGCGTTTATGGCGTCCTTGCGGGCGCCGTCGAAGCCGAAGACCGCGAGCAGGCCGTAGAGGAACGTCACGATCAGGGCGGGGGTCCACATCGTGTAGTCCCGCATCTGGAGGAACGTCTGCTGGGGTGCGAGGACGATGCCTCGCAGCAGGTCCTTCCAGTGCAGGCGGGGGCCCACCGGGCCCGTGGGGGCCTGCGCCGAGCCCGCGCGGTACGTACCGCCCTGGGTGTACGGGTCCTCACCTACGGAGAACGCCTGGGTGTTGCCCGGGTTGTTCGCCGCGTACGGGTCCGGGGTGCCGGGGTGGGCGCCCTGGGCGTATCCGCCGCCGTCGCCGAAGTACTCCGGCTCGTCGCCGTAGCCGCCGTTGCCGGCGTTCCCCTGGGACCACTGCCGACCGCCGCCACCCGCGGGGCTTCCGTACTGCGGTTGCTGCTGCGGGTACGGCTGCGGCGCCGCGGGGTAGCCGTACGGCTGTCTCTGCGGCGCTCCCTGCGGTGCCGGGGGAGCCTGCTGCCCGTACGGAGGTTGTTGAGGGCGCGCCTGCGGGGCCCGGCCGTCCCGGCCGCCGCGTCCGATCCTGAATCCAGCCACGTCATCGAACGTACCTGGTTCCGCAGAGTCACGGGCCGGGCCGGGGGTTTCGGGTGGGGCTTTGCTGCCGAGCTGTGACATCCCCTAAGGGACGTAAGGGGGGTGTGGTCGGGCCCGTGGCGTACGGCCACGGGCCCGACCGGGGGAGGGGAGCCGGGTCCTGGGCCTGGGCCCGGACCGGTCCTTGTCGGCTATTCGGCTAGTCGGCGAACAGTGCGCCGAACTGCGGTGTGCCCGCCGTCGAGACACCCGCCGCGCCCGCGGAGATGGCACGGGAGCCGGTCGTCACGATCTTCGTGCCGTTGGAGGGCAGGTAGGTCACCGCACCGTCGGCGCTGTTCTCGTACGAGCCCACGATCAGGTCCGCCTTGCCGTCGCCGTTGACGTCGTCGAGCTTGACGTCGGCGCCGAAGAGGTCGCTCTTCTCGTCGGCGCCGGGGACGCCGGCCGTGCTCTGGGCGAAGGACTGGACGCCCGTCGTGGTGTTGGCGCCGCTCGCGGAGCCGTAGATGACCGTGACCATGCCGGCGTTGGTGGCGGCGCCGAGGTCCTCGTTGGGGGCGGAGGCCACGACGTCCTGGTAGCCGTCGCCGTTGACGTCACCCAGGTCCAGGTCCCAGCCGAAGGCGTCGCCCTTCTCCGAACTGCCGGGTATGTTCCCGGAGTTCTGGGTGATGCCGGTGGTGGAGGCGGGGCCGGACGCGGAACCGTAGGTGATGTTCACCTTGCCGCCGGTCGCCGAGTCCGGGATGGTCGTACCGTCGCCGGTCGTGGCGTCCCAGCCGGCGCCGCTGACGATGTCGCCGTAACCGTCGCCGTTGATGTCGCCGATGCCGGTGACGACGCCGGGCTTCAGGGTCCGTACGCCCGCGATGCTCAGGCCGCTCGCGGCGCCCGGCACGTAGTAGTTGGTGTTCCAGCCGTTGGACGTCTGCGTCTCGTAGCCGTCGACCACCAGGTCGGTGCGGCCGTCGCCGTTGACGTCACCGGCCGTGAGGTGCTTCGGGCCGTACGGGAAGCCGGTCGTGCCGGCGTGGATCGGGGGCTTGATCGTGTAACGGCCGCCCGGCTTGCCGGTGGAACTGCTGAAGCCGCCCTTGTAGACATAGACGGTCGCGGCCGAACTGCCCACTGCCAGGTCCGCCTTGCCGTCGCCGTCGAAATCGCCGGCGGCCAGGGTCTGGCCCCAGTTGTCGTGCCCGGACACGGCCGGGTCCGGTACGTCGCTGCTCTTGCCGGTGAGGCCGCTCTTCGAGCCCCACAGGATCGCGAGCGCGCCGCCGTCGGTGTCGGTGCCGACCTTCTCGTACGGCGAGCCCACGGCGAGGTCGTCGTAGCCGTCGCCGTTGAAGTCGGCGTATGCCGTCGCGTCGCCGAAGTAGTCGCCCTTCTCGGCGGTACCGGGCACGTTGCCGGAGTTCTGGCTCAGCGTCGAACGCTTCGTGGACGACACTCCGGTCGCTGTGCCGTACAGGGCTACGACCTGGCCGGCGTCGGCCTTTCCGGCGACGTAGGCGCCGGGCGCGGAGGCGACGATGTCGCCGATTCCGTCGCCGTTGAAGTCGGCCTTCGCGATTTTGAAGGAGTCGGCGGCGGTTGCTGTCGTCACCGAGAGGGTGAGCAGACCGCCCGTCAGCGTGGCCGCGGCGGCCGTCGCGAGGGCGAGTCGCAGGTACTGCTGCATGCGGGGTCTCCTGGCATGCGGGGGATGCGTGGCGGGCATCCGCGTCGATGAGATGTCGATCGGGGTGTCGCTGAGGTGCGTACCGTCCGTGTTTGCCGGGAGTTGTCCTTGGATTCACGGGTGGTTGGCGATCAAGAGACCGTTGGTGGGGCGTAAGGGTTGTGCGTGAGCTTGGTAAATCTCTGAGGTTGGGGTGAGGGGCGGGGTGGCGGGGTGGTGCTTGCGGATGTCGTGAAGTGGGCGTTGGGCCACTCGCTTCTTTGTCAGTGTCGGGCTGGAGGAATGGGGGCCGAGGTATGCCAGTCCCTTGCCTGTACTGCGTTGCGGGCCGGTGCTACGGGACGCGTCCGCGTCTCGCCAGCACGCCGGGTGGGCTCAGCGGCCAACGGCCGGTGGGGGTGGGGGTGGGTCTAAAAAAGTGTGACACTTCGGGCGGAAAGTGTCA
>NZ_JALJRY010000110.1 GCF_024519455.1 Streptomyces sp. STR69
GGTCGGGTTGCCGCCCGACCAGTCGAAGGACGTCTCCCAGTTGACCTTGCCGCCCTGGTAGGAGTTGAGCCAGGTGCACTGCTTGCCGGTGGCGCCGCTGGCGCCCCAGACGTTGTTGTTGAGGTAGTACGGGGACGCCTTGATGGTGTTGAAGGCGGTGCAGTTGTCGGCGGCCCTTGCGGCGGAGGGGGCGAGCAGGAGCGGGGCGGCGAGGGCTGCGGCGACCGACGTGGTGAGTGCCTTGAGGGTGAACATGGGTGGCGCTCCTACTTGTAGGTGATGTCGGAGGTTTTGTAGATGCAGTTCCGGCCGTCGGGACCGGATCCGGCCTTCGCGGGTTCGCCCGAGGTGACCCCGCGGAACTTCTGGCAGACGACGATCTT
>NZ_JALJRY010000111.1 GCF_024519455.1 Streptomyces sp. STR69
GGTCGGGTTGCCGCCCGACCAGTCGAAGGACGTCTCCCAGTTGACCTTGCCGCCCCGGTAGGAGTTGAGCCAGGTGCACTGCTTGCCGGTGGCGCCGCTGGCACCCCAGACGTTGTTGTTGAGGTAGTACGGGGACGCTTTGATGGTGTTGAAGGCGGTGCAGTTGTCGGCGGCCTGCGCGGCGGACGGGGCGAGCAGGAGCGGGGCGGCGACGGCGGCCGCGACCGACGCGGTGAGGGCTTTGAGCGTGAACATCGTCGGTGCTCCTACTTGTAGGTGATGTCGGAGGATTTGTAGAGGCAGTTGCGGCTGTCGGGACCTGCGCCGACCTTCGCGGGTTCGCCCGAGGTGACCCCGCGGAACTTCTGGCAGACGACGATCTT
>NZ_JALJRY010000112.1 GCF_024519455.1 Streptomyces sp. STR69
TCGGCGGTGGTGAGGTGCCGGGGGAACCAGATCGTGGTGGGACCGTGCGACACCGGCGCGCTCCACCCGTCCGGCGCGGGCGCGGTGGCCGTCGCGGCCGGGGTCGCGGTGACCGCCGGGGCGTCGACGCGCACCCGCCAGTGGGTCGTGAACTCCACTGGATCGGAAGGCTCGTTGGAACGCTGGGCGGAAGTCGTCTGAACGGCCTGCGTGACCGTGGTCGCGTCGCTGGCCTGGTTGTGCGTGATGGCCGCCGTCAGCGATCCGTCGATCGCCCGCACTGCGGTCGGCGCGGTAATCGGCCAGGACCCGGTCCACGGCACCTGGAAGGTCCGATACGTCCCCGACGGCTGACTGGAGAAGT
>NZ_JALJRY010000113.1 GCF_024519455.1 Streptomyces sp. STR69
CCTCGGTCTCGGTGGAGGGACAGGCCGTCCGGCTGGGCCAGTTGATCCAGGCCGGGCAGGTCGCCCTCGACCGCCCCCGGCTGGCCGCCGACCTCACCCGCAAGATGCCCGGCACCGCGCCCTTCGAAGGCGCGCCGGAACAGCCCCCGACCATCGCGGTGTCGCTCTACAACCCGTGCCGCTCCACCGACGCCGACGACGTCACCCTCGACCAGCTCCACAACACCACCGACACGGTCAGCACCGCCGCCGGCGCCGACCACTCCCTCGCCACCTCGTTCACGCAACTCCTCAGCGGCGACGACGACAACCACGAGATCGCCGGGATCAGCGTGCCGCTCGCGC
>NZ_JALJRY010000114.1 GCF_024519455.1 Streptomyces sp. STR69
GACTGAAGCCGGGGACGCCGGGGCTGCGGATGCCACGGATGAGGCGGCTTCTGCGGCGGAGTCGGAGGGGGCGGGCTCACACTCTCAGTCCCAGTCGGAAGAGGCCGGCGAGAGCGAGGCGGGCTCGTCCTGCAAGATCGGCAAACCCAAGCCGGAGCCGCACAGCTTCACCGGTTCGACGAAGGTGTTGATGGCCGACGGATCGACGAAGGCGATCGACCAGGTGCGGGTGGGTGACACGATCGCCAACTCGGTACCGGGCGAGGCGGGTACGGAGGCGCACGAGGTCACCGCGGTGATTGTGACGCACACGGACCACGACTTCGTTGACCTGACGAT
>NZ_JALJRY010000115.1 GCF_024519455.1 Streptomyces sp. STR69
AGGTCGCCCGCAAGGCGGCGTTCGGCCTGGCGGCGTCGGCAGCGGTACTGGGAGCGCTGGGCGCGAGCCACGGCCACGGCGCTGATCACGTGTCGGCGGCCAAGACGGTCGCAGCGGTCTCCTCGGCAACGCCCGGTCAGAGCGGCAAGGTTGGCGGGGAAGCGTCGGTTGCGCAGGGCGCGCACCTGACGACGACCTTCCACCACCCGTTCTACGACGAGACTCGGTCGGCGTTCATCGAGGGCAAGGATCTGAAGGCTGGCGATGTCCTTCAGACTCCGACCGGGACGGCCGAGGTAACCGGCGTTCGGCTTTACCACGCGAACA
>NZ_JALJRY010000116.1 GCF_024519455.1 Streptomyces sp. STR69
CGAAACAGCAGCCGAAGAAGAGCGGGCCGTCCAAGTCCGGTACCAGCGGCGGCAAAACAGACAAGACCGGCAAGGCGAGCAAGGCTGGTAAGGCAGATAGGACCGACAAGGGCAAGAAGCCGGCCCCCGGCGCCACCACCACCACGACCACCACCGCCCCGGCGTCCCCGTACATCGCCCCCACCGGCAACGCCGTCCCGACCCCCGGCGACGGCAACTGCCTCCTCTATGCCGTCATCGGTAGCGCACCGCACCTGGTCCGCAGCCACCTGCGGCAGGCCGCTCCGGCCATCGCCGCGGGCACCGCCGCCTGGCTCGCCCGG
>NZ_JALJRY010000117.1 GCF_024519455.1 Streptomyces sp. STR69
AGTCCCGGACCCACTGACCGTTGGGCGCCTGGATACGACGGACACTCGTACGCACGAGCGTCGTCGCACCGCTGAGAACCCCCGGCCGGGGCGGGCCGGACTGGTCCGCGTGCGGATCGAACCGCTCCGTACTGTGCACAGCAGGACGGGCATACGCACGCAGCCCAAACCAGGAATCCTCTGGAGCAGGGTCGGCGACCTGCGACGCGGGCCGGTCGGCGGCGGCATCGCGGGCGGGCGCGGGACGGTAACGGCCGCTCGGCTGAACGCTGTTGGCGTCCTCCGGACCCC
>NZ_JALJRY010000118.1 GCF_024519455.1 Streptomyces sp. STR69
CGCCGAAGTAGTCGACGACGTCCTCGGGCCACTGGTTCGCCTCCGCCAGCAGCACCGTGTCGGGGTACTGGGCGTCGATCTCCTTCCGTACCCGGCGCAGGAACTCATGGGTTGCCGGAAGGTTTTCGCAGTTGGTGCCCTCGGCCGCGTACAGATACGGGACCGCGTCGAGGCGGAAGCCGTCGATGCCCAGGTCCAGCCAGAACTTCAGCGCCGAGATGATCTCCTCCTGTACGGCCGGGTTCTCGTAGTTGAGGTCCGGCTGGTGGGAGAAGAAGCGGT
>NZ_JALJRY010000119.1 GCF_024519455.1 Streptomyces sp. STR69
CGCCGAAGTAGTCGACGACGTCCTCGGGCCACTGGTTCGCCTCCGCCAGCAGCACGGTGTCCGGATACATCGCGTCGATCTCGCGGCGGACGCGCTTGAGGAAGTCGTGACTGGCTGGCAGGTTCTCGCAGTTGGTGCCTTCGGCCGCGTAGAGATAGGGCACGGCATCGAGCCGGAAGCCGTCGATGCCGAGGTCCAGCCAGAAGCGGAGGGCGGCCAGGATCTCTTCCTGTACGGCCGGGTTCTCGTAGTTGAGGTCCGGCTGGTGGGAGAAGAAGCGGT
>NZ_JALJRY010000011.1 GCF_024519455.1 Streptomyces sp. STR69
CACGTACACCGCAGCCGCACCGAGGAACACACCCACCTCGGGACGCGCCAACAACCGGAGGGCCAGGGGCCGTTCGGTGGTTCGGCCGTCGGTGGGCTTGGGGCCGGGGGCCGGCGGTGAGGTCACCGCCGGCTCGGCGTGCTGGGTCATGCTCATCACCGGGTTCCGTTGGCGGCGTACTTGGCGACGGCGTCGACGTTGGTCTTGTCGACGAAGGCCGGGCCGGTCAGTACGGGCTGCTCACCGCCGCCGCTGTAGTTGCCGTTGTTCTTGTAGAGCCACAGCGAGTCGACGGCCAAGTAGCCCTGGAGATAAGGCTGCTGGTCGACCGCGAACTGGATGGTGCCCTTGCTGATGGCGGTCGTGAGGTCCTTGTTGAGGTCGAAGGTGGCGACCTTCGCCTTGCTGCCCGCGTCGGTCAGCGACTGCACGGCGGTCAGGGCGAACGGGGCGCCCAGCGTGACCACGTAGTCGATGGCCTTGTCCTGCGTGAGCTTGGCGGTGATCGTCGACTTCACCGACGGCATGTCCGTGCCGTTGACGTTGAGGACCTCGGTAGTGCCGCTGAACGTCTTCTTCACGCCGTCGCAGCGCTGGGTCAGGCCGATGTTGCCCTGCTCCTGGATGACACAGACGACCTTCTTGGCGCCTTCCGTGTTCAGCCTGTTGCCGAGCGCCTCACCGGCGACCGTCTCGTCCTGGCCGAAGAACTCCAGCAGTCCGAGCTTCTTCCAGTCGCTGAGACCGGAGTTGAGGCCGACCACGGGTATGTTCGCGGTCTTCGCCTTGCTGATGACGTCCTTGAGGGCGTCGGGCTTGGCGAGGGTGACCGCGATGCCGTCGACCTTCTGGTCGATCGCGTTCTGCACCAGGTTCGACTGGTTGCCCGCGTTCGGGTCGGCCGAGTAGATGAGCTTGATGTTGTCCTTGTCGGCGGCGGCCTGGGCGCCCTTGCGGACGATGTCCCAGAACGTGTCCCCGGGCGCCTGGTGCGTGACCAGGGCGACCGTCATACGGGGAGTGCTGGCCTTGCCCGCGGAGGCGCCGGAGGTGTCCTCCGAGGACTTCTTGCCGCCCGAGCTGCTGGAGCAGCCGGCGAGGGTCAGTGCCGCTGCCGCGGCAACCGCCACGAAGGGGGCCATTCTGCGCGAACGGGAGTGGGAAGAACGGTCCATCTTTCCTGCACCTCACTGTGCTTCAGGGGAAAGGGAGCAATGATCGCAGAGATCCGGGCTCGGGGCCTGTCGGCCTCGGGTCGTACGCCGTGAAACACGGCTGTTGCGCTGGGACGGAATCCAATCCCCGGTCGCGCCCGCTGTCAATACTTTGTTAAGACATCATTTCACAAGCAGGTCCGAATGTAAGTACAAACTATTGACAGAGCGCCCCTCGGAGTCCTACACCTGGGAGTCGGCAGGCCCTCGGGACCCGCCCACCCCCCAGTAGCTCAGAGGAGTGCCGCGCATGGCCGAGTCAGCCCAGCCCTTCGATCTCATCACCATGGGCCGTATCGGGGTCGATCTCTACCCGTTGCAGTCCGGCGTACCGCTGGCGCAGGTGGAGACCTTCGGGAAGTTCCTCGGAGGTTCGGCGAGCAACGTGGCCGTGGCCGCCGCCCGGCTCGGCCGCAGCACCGCGGTGATCACCCGCACCGGCGACGACCCCTTCGGGACCTACCTGCACGAGGCCCTCAAGGGCTTCGGAGTGGACGACCGCTGGGTGACCCCGGTCGCGGACTACCCGACCCCCGTCACCTTCTGCGAGATCTTCCCGCCGGACGACTTCCCGCTGTACTTCTACCGCCGGCCCAAGGCCCCTGACCTGGAGATCCACACCGACGAGCTGGACTACTTCGCGATCCGCGAGGCCCGGGTCTTCTGGATCACCGGCACCGGGCTGAGCGAGGAGCCGAGCCGCTCCGCCACGCTGGCCGCCCTCAAGGCGCGCGACAAGGCGGGCACCACGGTCTTCGACCTCGACTGGCGTCCCATGTTCTGGAAGGACCCGGAGGAGGCCCGCCCGTACTACGCGGAGGCCCTGCGGCACACGACGGTCGCGGTGGGCAACCTCGACGAGTGCGAGATCGCCACCGGCGTCCGCGAGCCGCATGCCTGCGCCCAGGCCCTGCTGGACGCGGGCGTGGAGCTGGCCGTCGTCAAGCAGGGCCCGAAGGGCGTCCTGGCCGTGCACCGCGACGGCACGACCGCCGAGGTGCCACCGGTCCCGGTCGAGGTGCTGAACGGTCTCGGCGCGGGCGACGCGTTCGGCGGCTCGCTGTGCCACGGACTGCTGTCCGGCTGGGACTTGGCGCGAACCATGCGGTACGCCAACGCGGCCGGCGCCCTCGTCGCCTCCCGTCTCGCCTGCTCCACCGCGATGCCCACCGAGTCCGAGGTCGAGGACCTGCTCGCCGGCGCGCGCGTGGGCGGCTGACCCCCGTGACCGCCCGAGCCACCCCTGAACGGAGTTTCTCTTGAGCATCAGCATCCCCGACCTGGTCACGGTCAGAGCCCGGCATCCCGAGGCCATCGCCGAGGCGGCGGCCCGCCGGGTGCGTCGGCCGCTGCTGGGTGCGAGCGGCCGTCTGATGATCGTGGCCGCCGACCACCCGGCGCGCGGCGCGCTCGGCGTCGGCGACCGCCGTACGGCCATGGCGAACCGCGCCGACCTGCTGGAACGCCTCTGTGTCGCACTGTCCCGGCCGGGTGTCGACGGGGTGCTCGCCACCGCCGACATACTGGAGGACCTGCTGCTCCTCGGGGTCCTGGACGGCAAGGTCGTGATGGGCTCGATGAACCGCGGCGGTCTGTCCGGCGCCGCGTTCGAGATGGACGACCGGTTCACCGGCCACCGCGCCGAGGACATCGCACGGCTCCGCTTCGACGCGGGCAAGCTGCTGCTCCGCATCGACTACGACGACCCGGGCTCGCTCACCACCCTGGAGTCGACGGCACGCGCGATAGACGACATGGCTGCCCACCAACTCCCGCTGTTCGTCGAGCCGTTCATCTCCCGCCGGATCGACGGCAAGGTCCGCAACGACCTGTCCGCCGAGGCCGTGACCCGCTCGATCGCGATCTCCTCGGGCCTGGGCGGCACGTCGGCCTACACCTGGCTGAAGCTGCCCGTCACGGCCGACCCGGACGACATGGCCGAGGTCATGGAGACCTCGACGCTGCCCGCCGTGCTGCTCGGCGGTGAGGTCGGCGACGACCAGGAGGGCGCGTACGAGAAGTGGCGCAAGGCGCTGCGGCTGCCGACCGTCCAGGGCCTGGTCGTAGGCCGCTCCCTGCTGTACCCCGCCGACGGCGGCGTGGAAGCGGCGGTGGACACCGCCGTAGGTCTGTTGTGAACCGGAGGCACACGATGACGAGCGCGTATCACCTTCCCGCAGGCAAGGCCCTGGGCGGCCCCTACGTCGTGGACGTCACCCCCGAGTCGGCGGCCTGGGGCTACTCCAGCCTGCGGGTCCTGGAGCTGCCGCCGGGCGGCACCCACACCTTCGACACCGAGGACAGCGAGTGGATCGTCCTCCCGCTCAGCGGCGCCTGCACGGTCTCGGCCGCCGACGACTTCGGCCATGACACCTTCGAACTCGACGGCCGCGAGAGCGTGTTCACCGCCGTGAGCGACTTCGCGTACGTCCCCAGGGACTCCCGTACGACGGTCTCCTCGCCCGGCGGCGGTCGCTTCGCGCTGACCGGCGCCCGCTGCACCCGCCGGCTGCCCGCCCGCTACGGCCCGGCCTCCTCGGTGCCGGTGGAGCTGCGCGGCACCGGCAACAGCAGCCGCCAGGTCAACAACTTCGGCGCGGCCGGCGTCTTCGAGTGCGACAAGCTCATCGCCGTAGAGGTGATCACGCCCGGCGGGAACTGGTCCTCCTTCCCGCCGCACAAGCACGACGAGCACCGGCCCGGTGAGGAGTCCGTCCTCGAAGAGGTCTACTACTTCGAGTTCGCCGACCACGAGGGCACACCCGGTCTCGGCTACCAGCGCGTGTCCCCGTCCGGGCAGGGCCGTAACACGGACGTGCTGGCCGAAGTCCGGGGCGGAGACGTCGTGTTGATCCCGGACGGCTGGCACGGGCCCTCGATGGCGGTGCCCGGTCACCACATGTACTACCTCAACGTCATGGCGGGTCCCGAGGACGACCGCTCGTGGCTGATCTGCGACCACCCCGATCACGCCTGGGTCCGCGGCACCTGGCCCGAGCAGCCCGTCGACCCCCGCCTCCCCCTCTACACGGCACCGGAGAAGTCCTGATGAGCACCCCCACCCGCCGCCTGACCGTTGCCCAGGCCCTGGTGCAGTTCCTGTCGGTCCAGTACACCGAACGCGACGGCGTACGGCACCGGTTGATCGCCGGCACCTGGGGCATCTTCGGCCATGGCAACGTTGCCGGACTCGGCCAGGCGCTGCTTGAAGCGGGCGAGGACACGATGCCGTTCCACCAGGGCCGCAACGAACAGGCCATGGTGCACGCGGCAGTCGGCTACGCCCGCCAGCTCGACCGCCTCTCCGCGCAGGCGGTCACGACGTCGATCGGACCGGGCGCCACCAACCTGGTCACGGGCGCCGCGCTCGCCACCATCAACCGCCTGCCGGTCCTGCTCCTCCCCGGCGACTACTTCGCGACCCGGGCCGCCGACCCGCTGCTCCAGCAGCTGGAGCACCCGGTCGAGGCGGACCTCTCGGTCAACGACACGCTGCGCCCGGTCTCCCGCTACTTCGACCGCGTCATGCGCCCCGAGGCCCTGATCCCGGCCGCACTGAACGCGATGCGCGTACTGGCCGACCCGGTCGAGACAGGAGCCGTAACTCTGGCTCTCCCACAGGACGTTCAGGCCGAGGCCCACGACTGGCCGGAGGAGTTCTTCGCCGACCGCGTGTGGCATGTACGGCGTCCCGCGCCGGACCTCGCCGAGCTGGCGGAGGCCGTCGAGGTGATCCGGTCCGCCGGGCGCCCGCTGATCGTCGCGGGCGGCGGCATCCACCACAGCCGCGCCGAGGAGGCGCTGAAGGCCCTGGTCGACGCCACCGGCATCCCGGTCGCCTCCACCCAGGCGGGCAAGGGCTCGCTGCGCTACGACCACCCGGCCGACCTCGGCGGCATCGGCCACACCGGCACCGCGGTCAGCGACGACATCGCGCGCGCCGCCGACCTGATCATCGGCGTCGGCACCCGCTACACCGACTTCACGACGGCCTCGAACACGCTCTTCCAGAACCCGGCCGTCCGCTTCGTCAACCTCAACATCACCGCGTTCGACGCCCACAAGCTGGCCGCGCGCACGCTGGTGGCCGACGCGAAGTCCGGTCTGGAAGCGCTGACTTCGAGCCTCGAAGGCCACCGCGTTGACCCCGCCTACGAGGCCGAGTACCGCGCGGGCAAGGACAGTTGGGAGCGGGTGGTCGACACCGCGTTCACCGCCCCGGACGAGAACGCCGTACCGACGCAGACCCAACTCCTCGGCGCCCTCGACTCAGTTGTCGGCGACGACGACGTGGTGATCAACGCGGCCGGCTCGCTCCCCGGCGACCTGCACAAGCTGTGGCGGGCCCGCAGCCCCCGTCAGTACCACCTCGAATACGGCTACTCCTGCATGGGCTACGAGATCCCGGCCGGCATCGGTGTCCAGCAGGCGGCCCCCGACACCCCCGTGTGGTCGCTGGTCGGCGACGGCACGTACCTGATGATGCCGACCGAGATCGTCACGGCCGTCCAGGAGGGCCTGCCGGTCAACCTGGTGCTGATCCAGAACCACGGCTACGCCTCCATCGGCGGCCTCTCGGAGTCGGTCGGCGGCGAGCGCTTCGGCACCGCCTACCGCTACCGGGCGGCCGACGGCACCTTCTCCGGCGCCCCGCTCCCGGTCGACCTCGCCGCCAACGCGGCCAGCCTCGGCATGGACGTCCTGCGCCCCAAGACCGTGCGCGAACTGCGCGAGGCACTGGCCACGGCCCGCGCCTCCGACCGGCCGACCTGCGTCTACGTCGAGACCGACATCGCCACCCCGACCGCTCCCCCGGCCGAGGCCTGGTGGGACGTACCGGTCGCCGAGACCGCCTCGCGCGCATCGGCCGTACAGGCCCGCCAGGAGTACGACCGCCAGGTCGTCGACCGTCGCCGCCACCTCTGAACGCCCCTCCCCCGAAAGGCACTTGCACCATGAAGACGATCACCCACTGGATCGACGGCAAGCCCGTCGAGAGCACGTCCGGCCGCTTCGGTCCCGTATACAACCCGGCGACCGGCGCGCAGGAGAAGCAGGTCGGCTTCGCGACCGTCGACGAGGTGGACGCCGCCGTCGCCTCCGCGAAGGCCGCGTTCGAGAGCTGGGGCACCTCCTCGCTCGCCAAGCGCACCGCGATCCTGTTCAAGTACCGCGAGCTGCTTGACGCGCACCGCGACGAGATCGCCGAACTGATCACCGCCGAGCACGGCAAGGTGCACTCGGACGCGCTCGGCGAGGTCGCGCGCGGCATGGAGATCGTCGAACTCGCCTGCGGCATCAGCGTGCAGCTGAAGGGCGAGCTGTCGACGCAGGTCTCGACCCGCGTGGACGTGGCCTCGATTCGCCAGCCCCTGGGCGTGGTCGCGGGCATCACGCCCTTCAACTTCCCGGCCATGGTGCCGATGTGGATGTTCCCCCTCGCCGTCGCGACCGGCAACACCTTCATCCTGAAGCCGAGCGAGAAGGACCCGTCGGCGTCCTTCCGACTGGCCGAACTCGCCTCCGAGGCGGGTCTGCCGCAGGGTGTGCTGAACGTCGTGCAGGGCGACAAGGTCGCCGTCGACCGACTCCTGGAGCACCCGGACATCGAGGCCGTGTCCTTCGTCGGCTCGACGCCGATCGCAAAGTACATCCAGCTCAAGGCAGTTGAGCACGGCAAGCGCGTCCAGGCCCTCGGCGGCGCCAAGAACCACATGCTCGTCCTCCCGGACGCGGACCTGGACTTCGCGGCCGACCAGGCGATCAACGCGGCCTACGGCTCGGCCGGCGAGCGCTGCATGGCCGTCTCCGTCGTGGTCGCCGTCGGCGACACCGGCGACGAGCTGGTGGGCAAGATCGCCGAGCGCGCCGGCAAGCTGCGCATCGGTCCCGGCAACGACCCGGCCAGCGAGATGGGCCCCCTCATCACCCGCGAGCACCGCGACAAGGTCGCGTCGTACGTCGCGTCGGCCGCCGCGCAGGGCGCCGAGGTCGTCGTCGACGGCACCGGCCTCTCGGTCGAGGGCCACGAGGACGGCTTCTTCCTCGGCGTCTCCCTCCTCGACAAGGTCCCGCTGACGGCGGACGCGTACAAGGACGAGATCTTCGGCCCGGTGCTCGTCGTCGTGCGCGCCGAGTCGTACGACGAGGCCATCACCCTTATCAACAGCTCCCGTTGGGGCAACGGCACCGCGATCTTCACCCGGGACGGCGGCGCCGCCCGCCGCTTCCAGATGGAGGTCAAGGCGGGCATGGTCGGCGTGAACGTGCCGATCCCGGTGCCCGTCGGCTACCACTCCTTCGGCGGCTGGAAGGACTCCCTCTTCGGAGACCTCCACATCTACGGCAACGACGGCATCGCCTTCTACACGCAGGGCAAGGTGATCACCACCCGCTGGCCGGACCCGGCCGACGGTGGCATCAACCTCGGTTTCCCCAGCAACTCCTGACAACCCGTCACGATTCGTGAGGAGGTGCCCTCTGTGGCGAAGACCGGTGGCTACTCGCGTGCCGTGACCGGCTCCCCGCTCGACGGCCTGCATTTCGCCCTGGACCGCAACAGTCCGGTGCCGCTGTACTACCAGCTCGCGCAGCAGCTGGAGGCGGCGATCGAGCACGGGACCCTCGCGCCGGGCAACCTCCTGGGCAACGAGATCGACCTGTCGGTCCGCCTCGGCCTGTCCCGCCCCACCGTCCGCCAGGCCATCCAATCCCTTGTCGACAAGGGATTGTTGGTCCGGCGGCGGGGGGTCGGCACGCAGGTGGTGCACAGCCAGGTCAAGAGACCGCTGGAACTCAGCAGCCTCTACGACGACCTGGAGTCGGCCGGGCAGGGACCGACCACGGAGGTGCTGCGCAACGAGGGCGTGCCCGCGACCGCGGATGTCGCGGCGGCCCTCGGGGTCGCGGAGGGCAGCGAGGTCACGCTCCTGGAACGGCTGCGCTCCACGCACGGTCAGCCGGTGGCGTTCCTGTGCAACTACCTTCCGGCCGATCTGCTCGAACTCGACACCGCCCGGCTGGAGTCGACGGGTCTGTACCGGATGCTGCGCACCGCCGGCATCACCCTGCACAGCGCCCGCCAGACGATAGGCGCCCGCTCGGCGACCCCCGAGGAGGCCGCCCGGCTCGACGAGAAGGAGAACGCGGCACTGCTCACGATGCAGCGCACGGCGTACGACGACACGGGGCGGCCGGTCGAGTACGGGACGCACATCTACCGGGCGTCCCGGTACGCGTTCGACTTCCAGTTGCTGGTCAGGCCCTGACCGGGACGGCGGAGTCCAGGCGTTCGCGCTGCTCCGCCGTCAACTCCAGGTCCACGGCCGCGAGGTTCTCCTCCAGCTGGGCCACTGACGAGGCTCCCGCGAGCGGGACGATCGGCAGCGGTCCGCCCAACTGCCAGGCGAGTACTACCTGGTTGACGCTCGCCCCGGTCTCCTTCGCCACCTCCCGCAGCGCGGCGAGGCGGGCGGGCGTGCCCGGGTGGTCGTAGTCGGCACCCAGGGGTTTGTCCTGGCGCGTGTAGGCCCCGGCCAGGAGGGGTGAGTAGGCGACCAGGGTGAGGGCGGGCTCGGCGCGCAGATAGCCGAGCAGGTCCGGTCCGGCGCTGCCGAGGCTGCCGTCGGGGAAGAGGTCGGACGGTATGTCCGTCCGGGGGCGCAGATAGCTGTGCTGGTACTGGAGGACCTCGTAGCCGGGCAGGCCGGCCGCGGCGGCGAGCGCACGGGCCCGTTCCACCCGCCAGGCGGCGTGGTTGCTGACGCCGAGGAGACCGACGGTGCCCTCGGCGACCAGTTCGGCGAAGCCCTCGACGGTCTCCTGCAGCGGAACCTCCTGGTCCTCGATGTGGGCGTACAGCAGGTCGAGTTTGTCGACGCCGAGGCGTTCGCGGCTGCGTTCGGCGGACTCGCGGACGACCTTCGCCGACAGTCCCTCCGGGTTGTCGATGTAGCTCGTGCCGGGGGCGAGGGGGCGGGCTCCGAGCTTGGTGGCGATGACGATCTCGTCGCCGATGCCGCGGCTGCGCCGCCACCGTCCGAGCAGTTTCTCGCTCTGGCCGCCCTGGCTGCCGTCCTCCCAGAAGGCGTAGTTGTCGGACGTGTCGATGAAGTTCCCGCCGGCCTCGACATAGCGGTCGAGCACGGCGAAGGAGGTCGCCTCGTCGGTGCGGGAGCCGAAGAGCATGGCGCCGAGCGCGAGGACGCTCACCTCGCGGCGGTGGGCCGGATCGGTGCCGATGGTGCGGTACTTCATGATGATCCCTCCCGTTCGCACCCGGTTGTCCGGGCACGAACGGGAGTCTCGCGCTTGAAGCGCACTTCAAGTCAAGCTTCCGGACGCCTACTTGGCGAACGGCCCGTCCAGCGCCGCCCATTGGAGCAGCATGATGGTCTTGGCGTCGGCGATCTCGCCGGTGCGGATCATCTCCAGGGCGCTGCGGAAGGGGAGTTCGAGGATCTCGATGTCCTCGCCCTCCTCCTGGAGGCCGCCGCCCTCGTGGGTGCGGGTCGAGGGGCCGTAGGAGGCGGCGTAGAAGCCGATGCGTTCGGTGACCGAGCCGGGGCTCATGTAGACGTCGAAGACGTGCTCCACCTCGCCGACGGTGTGTCCGGTCTCCTCCACCACCTCGCGCCGTACGGCCTCCTCGGGGTGTTCGTCCTCGTCGTCGAGGAGGCCGCCCGGGGTCTCGACGAGCATGCCGTCGGGGTGGCCGTTGACGTACACGGGGAAGCGGAACTGGCGGGTGAGCAGGACCATTTCGCGCTCGGCGTCGTACAGGAGCAGGGTCGCGCCGTTGCCGCGGTCGTGGGTCTCGCGTTCCTGGGTGGTCCAGGTGCCGTCGGCGTGCCGGAAGTCGAAGGTGGTGGTGCGCTCGACGTACCAGTGGCTGGAGAGCAGTGTCACGTCGCGGACTCTGACCCGGGGGTTGCCGGTCAGGTCGAGGCCGGTGCGGTCCAGGCCGGTGCGGCCCCGGCGGTCGGGGGTGTCGGCGCCCGCGGTCATCGGGTGCCGGCCGGAGAGGAGGAGGCGATCGAGTTGTTCATGCCCGACGTCTATCACCCCGGGGTGTGGAACGCGTGGCCGAAACCGGTGAGCCGTAAGCCCAACCGATGTGCCGGTTGCGTTGATTCGTCGCCTGCCGTCCCCTCTGCTGGGCATGCTGGGAGCATGTCTGAGCACGGTGATCAGGTTCCCGGGTACCGGGTGATCAGGATGGAAGCGCTGCAGGACGCCCCGGCAGCCGCCCTCGCGGACGTGGAGGCGTGGCAGGCCCGCGAGGCCTACCCGAACGTCCTGGCCGGCGGCGGTCCGGTGTTCGGAGTGGCCGAGGAACTGGATTCGGGCGGCTGGCAGGTCCTCTCCCGGTTCGGCAACATGGCCCCGCAGGGCTCCCGAGACGCCCTGGCGATGACCTTCCGCCAACGCGCGCGGGAAGCCGGCGACGCGGGCGACACGGCGACTCGGCAGGAGTGGCTGCGAGGGGCGGAGCGGCTGGACTGGGAGAAGGCGGACGAGCTGACGGTGCTCGACCGCCGGTTCCGGGTCGTGCGGGCCGACCAGTTCATCCGGATGGGACCGACCGGACCGGAGCCGCCCCGGCCGTCCGACCCCGACCCGGCGAAGGTCGGGCACGGCCATGAACTCCCCAGCCGCACCACGGGGTTCGTGATCGACCCGTTCACCGCGACGGGCATGTCCGAGGGCATCCTGCGGATGGAACTGCTGTCGCTGGTCCGCGCCCCCGGCACGGCTCCCGCCCCCGTGCGCAAGGACTCGGTGCGCGCCCTGAAGACGCATCCCGGGGGTGTGCTGCTGCCCGCCGAGTTCACCGCGGCGGAGCACGTGGACGGCGGCTGGCAGCCGACGCAGACGACGAACCCGAGCCCGCAGGGGGCGCGGGACACGCTCACCACCTATCTGCGGGTGATGGCGCCGGCCATGGAGGAGCTCGACGAGGAGACGCGGGCCGAGTACGCGCGGGCGGCCGACCGGATCGACGCCGAGCGCTGCGACGAGATCGTGATCGACGGGTGCCGGACGCGGATCGTGCGGGTCGAACGGCTCGTCCGGATCGGCCCCGACGGTCCCGAGGGCCCGCGCCCCTCCGACCACGACCCGGAACTGCCGACCGCCGTCCAGGAGGAACAGCTGCGCGCGGAGGGGCTGTTCGACGAGAACCGGGTGGTGAGCGAGGAGGAGGCCGAGCAGCAGCGGGTGGCGGAGGAACAGGCGAAGGAGTTCCTGCGGCTGTTCGAGGAGCAGCGCCGAAAGCGAGAGGCGGCGGAGGGGTCCTGAGCGCGGGGGTGGGGCCGACCACGCGGCCGACCCCACCCTTTCCGCCGGTGGTGTCAGCCCTTGCCGAGCATCTTGCTCATCTGCGAAATCTCGGCACTCTGCGCCGTGATCACATCGGCCGCGAGCGCGGTGGCGGGGCGGTAACTGCCGTCCGCCTTCTCTGTCTTGGCCATCGCCACGGCGCCCTCGTGGTGTTCGACCATCATGTTGAGGAACATGCTGTCGAACATGGCGCCGGAGGCCTTCTCCAGCTTGCCCATGTCGGCGTCGGTCATCATGCCGGGCGTCGAGGACGACATGTCGTGGCCCATGCCGGTCATGTCCTGGGGCACCTTCTCGCCCCACGCCGTGAGCCAGCCGGACATGGTCTTGAACTCGGGGTCCTGTGCGCCCTTGATCTTCGTGGCGAGGCTCTTGACCTGGGCCGAGGAGGCGTGGTCGGCGGCGAGCGAGGCCATCTCCACGGCCTGCCGGTGGTGCTGGATCATCTCCTTCGAGAAGGAGATGTCGGCGGCGTTGTGCCCGCCCGTCCTGGTCTCGTCGCTTCCCTTGTTGTCGCTGTTGTCGCCACAGGCCGCGAGCGTGAGGGCGGCCACCGAGGCGGTGACGGCGAGAGCGACGGTACGACGGGCGAACCCGCGTTGTGCGGTCATGGTGTTACTCCTGGAACTGGAACGGTCGTCTGTACAGGGCATGCCGAAGCGCGCGGGTGGGCGCGCGGGCCGCTCTAGAGCCGCAGGAGTTGGAGTTCGGAGAGGGAGGGTGGGGCCCGGCCGCCGTCGGGGCCACCGTCCGTCAACGACCCGCGTGCGTCCGGCAGTTGGGCCCAGGCGGCCACATCGGGCAGCAGTAGCGGAACCACCGCCGGAGTACCGGCAACGGAGGCGGAGGCACAGGTCGCGTCCGCGTGGGTCATGTGGTGGCCGCCCCCGTCGTGGTCGCAGGCGTCCGGCATCGACGCCTGCTCGCCCATGGCCGCGGTCGTGGCCGTCACGGCGTGCCCCGGCGCGGGGTGGGCCAGGGGAACGGGCCCGAGTCCGTGCATGCCCAGCAGGCCGAGCAGCAGAGCTGCCACGAGCAGCCCGTAGGACCGCACCTGACGGTGCGGTCCTACGGGCTGCTCGGGCCGGGTCATGACGCAACCATACCCACCCTGGGTATCGAACCCGCGCCGGGTACCCCGGTCAGTGCCGGACCGCCGGTGCTTTCGCACTGCGGTAGGTGGAAATACCGAGCGCCAGCAGCCAATAGCTGAGAATCGCGCCCATGAGAGCGGTGGTGCCCCAGCCGTTCGCCGCGTAGAAATTCGCGGGCGTGTTCCCGAAGAACAGGGACGGCACGAAGGCCAGATTGATCCCGGCCAGGACATAGGCCGACCTGCTGGTCCAGCGCGGCAGGAGTTCCGTGCGGGAGACGGCGAATCCCAGCGCGGTCAGAAAGAACGCGAGCATGAGCCGGGAGATCGACCCGTAGAGAATGTAGGTACCGCTGACGTCGATCGTCGGGTCGATCGGATGGTCGGCGGCGATGACGGCACCGGCTTCCAGACCGCTGGAGACCAGGGTGATCGTCGTGTAGACCAGCCCGGCGGTGAAGGCCATGGAACCGGCCCATTCGTACGCGGGATTCACGCGCTTCACCAGTTCACGGAAGGCCGTCACGAACACCAGCAGAAACGCCAGCGCGACGATTCCGATCAGCAGCCGGGCCAGGACATTCGCGTCCGGTGGCGGCCCCGAATAGATGAAGTAGAGCGGAACTTCGACGATGAAAGCGAGCGCGGCGGCGATTCCCGCACCGCCCGCGAGACGCCTGGCCGACATTTCGTTCATGAGGTCCCCCGGAATGTCCGTGTGGTGGATTCTGTACGCCTTGAATCCTGCCGCCGACGGCACACACAGTCCCTGGGCCTGAGGACCGGATCGGGGGTGTTCCTACCGACACCCCCGGTGCGGACCGTCAGGGGAACGGGAGCGTCCGGGCGAACACGGTGACGAGCACCAGCGTGGCGGGGAAGAGGGCGAGGAACATCGCGAACGTGTAGCCCATGATGTCGCGGGCCTTGAGCCCCAGGATCGCCGGCGTGGGCAGCATCCAGAACGGCTGCAGCAGGTTGGCGCCCGCCTCGCCGAGGTCGTAGACGACGACCATCCAGCCCTGGTTCACCTGGAGTTGCTTGGCGGCGTCGAGGACGTAGGACGCCTCGATCACCCACTTGCTGCCGCCGCTGGGCACGAACACCCCGAGGACACAGCTGTAGATCGCGATGAAGGCCGGGTAGAGGAATTCGTTCGACACCGACACCAGCCAGTCGGCGATCGTCCGGTGCAGACCGGTGTACGCGATCATCCCGAAGATGCCGCCGTACAGCGGGAATTGGAGCGGCACGCCGGAGGTCGCGGGCACCCCGTCCCGGACGGCGCGGGCGAGGTTCACCGGCCGCCAGTGCAGGACGAGTGCGAGCAGGATGAGGATCAGGTTGATGGTGTTCAGGTCCAGGGCGTTGAGCGGATTGCCGGCGGCGTTCGCGAGTGCCGGGCGAGGTACCAGGCGCCGAGGAGGAACAGCAGGATCGTGAAGACCGGGCTGTGCTCGATCCACTCGCCCGGCCTGGCGAGCCGGTTCTCAGGCCGCTGCTGCCGGTCGAGGGCGGGGCCCAGGTCGATGCCGAGTCGTTCCGCGGTTCTCGCGTGTTCCGGTGCGGGCGAGAGGAGCCAGGCCATGCCGACGGCGAGCACGAAGACGACGGCCGTGGCCAGCACGCCCTGCCACAGGAAGATGGTGTCGGTGAGCGGTATCAGCCCGCTGCCGCGCCCTTCGGCGATGACCTTCTGCACGGACTCCGGACTCAACCCCGCGCTCGCCACCTGCAACGCGGCCGACCCCGACAGCCCTTGCGCCCACACCGTGCCGAGCCCCAGAAAGGCCATCGCGCCGAGTGCGCGGTAGTCCATACCGGGCACCCGGCGGGCGATCTCCTTGGCGAGGATGGCGGTGAAGACGAGGCTGAAGGCCCAGTTCGCGTAGGCGGTGAGCATGGCGACGGCGGCGGTGAACGTGATGGCCCCGCGCGGGGTCCGGGGCCGGGCCGCGAGTCGCGCGATGAGGCGTTCCACGGGCGGGGAGACCGCGACCGCGTACCCACCGATGATGATCATCGCCATCTGCAGGGTGAAGGTGATGAGCGACCAGAATCCCTGCCCCCACGCGTCGACCAGACCGAAGCCGCTCGTCGCCGTGGGGTCGGCCGGGGCGCCGAGGAGTTTCTCGCCGGAGACCAGTCCGAGTGCGAGGATCAGAAAAGTGCCGACCAGGACGAAACCCAGCGCGTCGGGCAGCCATTTCTCGGTGAAGACGGTGAAACGCAACGCCAGCCGGGCGATCCAGGTCTCGCCGCCTTTCGCCGTCGATTCGGGAGCCTTGGGCACGGCTTCGGGCATGGTGCTCCTCACCTCATTGCCGATATGACCGCCGAAAGGAACTCGACCGGAACCGGAACCGGAACCGTAGACCGCCCCCCGCACACCCCGGCCGGGCGCGTTCCCACTTACGTACCGGTGGGCCTTGAGGATCTCCCGTATGCCGTGGCGCTCCCCGCCGATAGGGTGGACGGTGATCGACAGGGACGGGCTGGGCGAGGACGGCGGACGGCGTGGGCGGTGCCGAGGAGAGCGGGAACACGGGCACCGGGCGCCCGACGTCACGGGACGTCGCCCGGCTCGCCGGTGTGTCGCACACCGCGGTGTCCTTCGTGTTCAACGGCCGGGCCGAGGGCAACCTCTCGGCCGCCACCCAGGAACGCATCCGGCAGGCCGCGACCCGGCTGGGCTACCGCCCCGACCCGGTGGCCCGCGGTCTGCGCCGTCGCCGTACGGCCGTGATCGGGCTGGTCACCGACGAGATCGCGTCCTCGCCGTTCGCCGGGCGGCTGCTGCGCGGCGCCATGGAGACCGCCTGGGACAGGGACCATCTCGTCCTCACGGTGGACTCCGGCGGTGACCCGGCCAAGGAGGACGCGGCCGTCGCGGAACTGCTCGACCGGCGCGTGGACGGCATCATCTACGCGGCCATGTCACTGCGCCGGGTCCGCGTCCCCGAGGGCCTGCACCGCACCCACTCCGTGCTGGCCAACTGCCTGCCCGAGGACGACTCCCTGCCGGCCGTGGTCCCGGCCGAGCGCGCAGGTGGCCGTACCGCGGCCCGGCTGCTGCTCGGTGCGGGCCACCGCCGGCTCGCCGTGATCGGCGGTCTGGACGACATCGCCTCGGCGGAACGCACCCGCGGCTTCCGGGACGTGCTGCGCGCCGAGGGCGTCACCGTGCCCAAGGAGTGGATCGTGCGCGGCGGCGGGGAAATCTCCGCGGGGTACGCCGGGGCGCTGCGCCTGCTCGACGGGGTCGAGCCGGGCCGTCGCCCGACTGGCGTCCTGTGCTACAACGACCGGGTCGCGGCGGGTGTCCTGCACGCCGCGACCCGGCTCGGGATCGACGTGCCCGCCGATCTGTCCGTGGTCGGTTACGACGACCAGGAGCACATGGCCGCGTTCCTCACCCCGCCGCTCACCTCGGTCGCGCTGCCGCACCGGGCGATGGGCGAGACCGCGGCCCGGCTGCTCCTGGACGCCATCGAAGCCGGCCAGGCGCCGCCCGCCACCGTCCGGCGCCTGCCCTGCCCTGTGGTCAGCCGCGCCTCCGTGGGTCCGGCACCCACCCGGTGACCTGGGCATCCGACCCGTGTCTGCCCTGGCCCGCGGTCAGCCGCGCCTCCCCTGCGTCCGACGCCCACCCGGTGACCAGGGCACCCGGCCCGTACGTGGTCAGTCGTGCCTTCGTGGGTGCGGTGCCCATCCGGTGCCCCGGGCGCCCGGTCCGCGTGTGGCCTGCACACTGGTCAACCGCGACTCGTTGGGTCCGGCGCCCAACCGGTGGCCCGGACACCCGGCCCGTGTCTGCCCTGGCCCGTGGTCAGCCGCGCCTACCAGGGTCCGGCGCCCACCCAGTGACCTAGGCAACCGGCCCGTATGTGGTCAGCCGCGCCTCCCTGGACCCGACGCCCACCCGGTGACCAGGGCACCCGCCCCGTCGACGACCAGCTCGGCGAGGTCGCCGGGGCGCCGGTAGACGCGCTCGGTGACCATGGCCCGGTCCGCGACGAAGAGTTCGAGGAGCGAGCCGTCGACGAGCAACCGGAGCGCGAGTTCCGGCCCCTTCGGCACGTGCAGGGTGATCGGGGCGGAGCCCTCCCTGCCGGTCCGGGGCCAGGCGCCGCGGTCGAGGACGACGGTCCCCGAGGCGGGGTCCGCCCGGACGGTCAACTCCCGGCCCTCGGCGTCTCGGAGCAGGCTCACCGTGGTCGGTTCGCGCGCGGTGACCGTCAGGTCGTAGGCGGATGGAAGCGGAACCCGGCCCGGCGCGGTGACGAACGGCTCGGCCGGGCGCAGCAGTTCGAGTTCCGGGGCCGGGCTCACCCGCAGTGAACCGTCGGGGTGGATGTCGACCGCGCGGGGTGCGGTGAGTACGCCTGCCCATCCGGCCCGGTCCGTCTCCTCCTGCGGGCGGGCCTCCCACGACCAGCCCCACAGCAGTGCGCGGTCCGGCTCCTGGAGCACGGCGGGGGCGTAGAAGTCCCGCCCCTGGTCGAGTCGGCCGCCGGCGCGCGGCACGAACCCCAACCCGCCCTGGCCATCGGCCTGCAGACGACCCGTCAGATACCCGGTGGAGCAGGGGTCTCCGTCCCACAGGGACACCAGGAGTACGTGGTCGCCGCCCGCTGTCCGGTACAGGTGCGGGCACTCCCAGCCCACCGACTTGTCGCCGAACACGCCAGCCGCCACAGGGTCGTTGCCGTCCAGCAGCACTCCGGCGAACCGCCAGTCGGTCAGGTCGTCGCAGTCGTAGAGCAGGACCGACGGCGTGCCGTCGGCGTGCCCGGCGCCGACGAGGGCCCAGCGCCTGTCCGCGTGGCGGAAGACGAACGGGTCCCGGAACATCACCATGTCCAGTCCCGGGGGCGGTCCTGTCACCACCGGCGTCGGGAGTGGTTTCCACTCGGTCAGCAGGTCGTCGTCGGGGTCCGCCGCCCGCGCCAGGCAGATGGTGCCGAGGCCGGTGTGGGCATGGTCAACTCCCGTGTACACGGCGGTCGGTGTGCCGGAGTCGTCGGTCACGCAGCCCGACCAGCAGCCGGCCTCGTCGGGGCCGCCGGGTGTCGGGGTGAGCGCGATCGGGTGGTGCTCCCAGTGCGCGAGGTCGGTGCTGGAGGCATGGCCCCAGTGGACGTTCGCGTGCACCGGTGCGTCGGGGTTGTGCTGGTAGAAGAGGTGGTAGCGGTCCCGCCAACGGAACGGCCCATTGGGGTCGTTGATCCAGCCGGCGGGCGGACGGACCCTGAAACGCGGCGCGTTGGGGTCATTGCTCAACGGTTGACTCCTGCCGAGGTGATGCCCTCGCGGAGAGGGCGCTGGCCGACGACGAACACGGCGAGGGCGGGGAGCATCGAGAGCACGACCCCGGCCAGGACCACCGAGATCGACCCCGTGCCGAGGTTGCCCTGGAGGGAGACCAGACCCAGCGGAAGCGTGTAGTTCTGGCTGGAGGTCTCCAGGATCAGCGGGCGGAAGAACTCGTTCCAGTGGTAGTTGAAGGCCAGTACGCCGACGATCGCCAGGCCGGGTGTGGCCAGCGGCGCGTACACCGAGCGGAAGATCCGCCAGGGCCCCGCGCCGTCCAGCATGGCCGCCTCGCCCAGGTCCTTGGGCATACCGAGGAAGTACTGGCGCATCAGGAACGTGCCGAAGGCCGTCGGGAAGGCCGGGATGATCAGGCCGAGGAGCGTGTCGGTGAGGCCCATCGACTTCAGCACCAGGAACACCGGCACGATGGTGACCTGCAACGGCACCATCATGGTCGCCAGGACCAGGCCGAAGAGCGGCTTCTTGAAACGGAACTCCATGCGCGCGAAGGCGTATCCGGCCAGGCCCGCCGTGATCATCTGGCCGACGGCGACGAGTGCCGTCACCAGCGTGGAGTTCAGGGCGAGCAGCCACACGTCGATCTGCTGGAAGACCCCGCGGTAGGCCGCGGTCGTCGGGTGCGTCGGGATGATCTGCGGGGGCAGGTCGAAGGACTGGGCCGGAGTGCGCAGTGAGGTGGAGACGGTCCAGATGACCGGGCCCAGCGTCAGCAGGGCGCACACGGTCAGCGCGGCGATCCGGGCCCAGGGGGCGAGTGAGTGACGTACGCGGCTCAGGGTCGGGGTCGCTTTCAGGGGCGGGGTTGCTTGGCTCATGGCGCTCATGCGGCTCACCGGCTCACTGGTAGTGGACGAAACGCCGGCTGAGCCGGAACTGGAGGGCGGTGACCGCCATGATCAGCGCGAAGAGCAGCACGCCCACCGCGGATGCCTCGCCGAAGTCGAGCTGCTCGAAGGCCCGCTCGTAGATCACCATCACCACGGTGCGGGTGGCGTCGCTGGGTCCGCCGTCGGTGAGGACGTAGGGCTGTTCGAAGACCTGGAGGGCATTGATGATGCCGACCACCGTCGCGACGAGCAGCGTCGGCGACAGCAGCGGCAGCGTGATGCCGAGGTGCTTGCGCAGGCCGGTCGCGCCGTCGAGCGCGGCGGCCTCGTGGATCTCCTTGGGGATGTTGTTCAGACCGCCGATGAACAGCAGGAACGAGAAACCGAACTGCTGCCAGACGTAGACCAGGATCACCGTGGCCATCGCCGCGTGCTCCGAGGTCAGCCAGGGTACGGGCGCGACGCCGACCAGGCCGATCAGCCAGTTCACCACCCCGAAGTCCTGGTTGAACAGGTACTTCATCACCACCGAGATGGACGCGGCGGACAGCACCAGCGGGAAGAAGAACGCCGAACGGAACAGCGACCGCAGCCACCCCGGCATCCGCCCGTTCAGCGCGAGCGCCAGCGACAGCGCGATCAGCAGTTGCAGCGCGACCGCGAGGACCATGAAGAGGAGCGTGTTGCGGAAGGAGACCAGGACGGTCGAATCCGTGAAGGTCGTGCGGTAGTTGGCGGCGCCGGCGAAACGGGGCGGGTCGATCACGTTCCAGTGGAACAGGCTCAGCACGACGGACCCGATGATCGGCACGACCGTGAAGACGACGATGCCGACGACCGTGGGCGCCAGGAACAGCGCGGCCAGCAGCCGGGAGCCGCGGTCGCGGACGGACGGACGCACGGGGAGGGCGGATGGCGTGGCGGGCCGCGAACGTACGGGCGGAACCTGGGAGTTCGGATCCTGGGAGTTCGGGACCTGGGAGTTCGGGACCTGAGTGTTCGTCATATCGCACGCTCCATGGCCTGCTCCAGGTCGCCCTGCATCCGGCGCAGCGCGGGACCCACCGCACGCGGCGAGGCCAGCGCGGTGCCGGTGTACTTGAGCAGGACGTCGGTCACCTCGGCGACCTGCGGCGGCGCGGGGATCGGGCCGGTGTCGGGAAACCGGTCGAGGGTGTCGTAGAAGACCTGCCAGTGCGCCGGACCGCTCTCGGCGTAGCGGGCGGCGTTCAGCATCGAACGGCGGGCCGGGGTGGTCTGGTTGCTCCGGAACAGCCGGGTCATGGTGTCCTTGCGGGCCGCGTACTTGATGAACTCCCAGGCGGCTTCCTGCTTCTTCGAGGTGCGCAGCAGCGCGTAGCCCGCCGCGCCGAACTGGTGGCGCTGGGTACGCCAGCGCGGGAAGTACTGCACGTCGTAGTCGGCGGCCCGCATGCCGGCCAGCTGCAGACCGCCCGCCCAGAAGCCGCCCGCCGGTGTGACGCCGACGTGGCCGGTGGAGAACACACCGACCAGATTGCTGCCGTTACCGCCCTCGGGCCGGGTGCACAGGTCCTCCTGGACGAGGGAGGCGAGATAGTCGTACGCCTCCTCGACCCGGTCGGCGGTGGCCTGCGGCGTGCTCCAGCGGAAGCCTCCGCCACGCCCCTGCCGGTCGGCGGCCGGGTAGAAGGTGTCCCACAGCCAGGAGCCACCGGGTGCCTTCGACTCCTTCAGCAGGTTCGTGCCGTTCGCGAAGAGCCAGGGCACCACGCCGCCCCACAGCCGGTTGGTCCAGAAGTACGGCGTGAAGTGCGAGCCGCCGGTTCGTTTCAACTCCCGCAGCAGCGTGGTGAAGTCGTCGCGGCTCCAGTCGGCCGCCGGGAAACCCGTGCCCGCCCGCTTCAGCACCTGCTTGTTGAGGTAGATGTCGGCGGCGTTGAACTCCATCGGCAGCTGGTAGAGGTTCCCCTCGTACATCATCGACTCGACCAGCGAGGGGTGGACGTCGGCGAAGTACTCACGCAGCTCCGCCGCGTCCCGCCGCACCCAGTGGTCCAGGGCCACGCCGAGTCGTTGGGCGAACAACTGCACGCCCTCGGTGGCCACATACACCAGGTCGGGGGCGGTGCCCGCGGCGATCTGGGTGAGGATCTTAGCGAAGAAGTCCGACCAGTCGACGGCCTGCACCGCGTTCACCCGCAGCGGGATGTCGGGGTGGATCCGGTGGAAGCCCTTGGTGAGGGCGTCGACGGTGGCCGGGTCGAAGGCGGAGCCGAGGGTGGCGACGACGAGGGAGCCGTCGTCACGGCCGGGGATGTCGGCTCCCGTGAGCCGGTCCCAGCTCGCGGCGGTACCGGCCAGAGCGGCTGCTCCGGCCCCGTACGCGCCGTACCGCAGCAGCGTGCGGCGGGGGATGTGCGAGTCAGTCATCAACGGGCCTAACTCGTGTTAGTTCAGGGGTGATGCCCAGATGATGGGAACCGGGCAGCAGGCCTGTCAAGGGTCGGGAACGCTTGACCTTTAACGAGTTAGGCCTCTTGACCTTTATCGAGTTAGGTCTACAGTCCTCGTTCGCAGGAGCCGCCATGAGAGGAACGATGCGTCATGCCCGGAACCCCGGGGATATCCAGGAGATCACTGTTCGCGGGATCGGCGGCGGGCACTGCCGCCGCGCTGCTGCCCGCCGGAACAGCCACGGCCGCTCCCTCTGCCACGGCCGAGGGCGGGACCGACTCCGTGGCGAGCGGGGCGAGTTACCGCGCCGCGTACCACTTCACGGTCCCCGACCAGTGGAAGAACGACCCGCAGCGACCCGTCTGGATCGACGGCGAGTACCGCTACTACTACCTCTACAACGCCGACTACTTCACCGGTGCCGTCGGCACCGCGTGGCGCCTGGCCACCACCAAGGACCTGGTCTCCTTCACCGACCGCGGGGTCGCCGTGCCCAAGGACACCACGGTCAACGGCGATCTCTGGTCGGGTTCGGCGGTGGTCGACACCGGCAACACGGCCGGGTTCGGCGCGGGCGCGGTCGTCGTCATCGTGACCATGTCCCCCGGCGGCGGCACCGACCACCAGGAGCAGTTCCTGTACTACTCGACCGACGGCGGTCTCACCTTCACCAACTACGGGACCGACCCCGTCCTGCCCAACCCCGGCGTCGCCGACTTCCGCGACCCCAAGGTGATACGCGACGAGGACCGGGGCCGCTGGGTGATGGCCCTCGCCGAGAACGACAAGATCGGCTTCTACCACTCCGACGACCTCAAGTCCTGGACGTACGTGGGCGGTTTCGTCCACGACGGCATCGGTGTCCTGGAGTGCCCCGACCTGTTCCGCGTCACCGCCGGCGACGGCACCGTGAAATGGGTGCTCGGCGCGAGCGCCAACGGAAAGGGCTCGGGTCTGCCCAACACGTACGCCTACTGGACGGGTTCCTTCGACGGCAGCGCGTTCACCGCCGATGCGAGTGAGCCGCAGTGGCTCGACCACGGCTGGGACTGGTACGGCGCCGTCACCTTCGAGAAGCGGGGCGCGAGCGGCGCGGTGGACGCGGCTGCCCGGTACGCGATCGGCTGGGTGAACAACTGGGACTACGCCGACACCACCCCCACCATCGACTGCGACGGCTTCAACGGCACGGACTCCGTCGTCCGCGAGATCACCCTGAAGAAGGCGTCCGACGGCACCTACTACCTCGCCTCCCGGCCCGTCGCCGGCCTCGACTCGCATGTCTCTCGCACCGTGAACCTGGGAGACGTGACCGTGGACGGTACGAAGGTGCTCGACTACACCGGTATCTCCTACGAGGTCACGACCGAGATCACCTGGTCCCAACTCACCGGCGCGGGCCTTCAGTTGAGGCGCTCACCCAGCGGCGGTCGGCACATCGACGCCGGGATCTACGCCGACTACGCCTTCCTCAATCGACGCAACACGGTGAACGCCGACACGTCCGGCAAGTGGCAGGAGAGCCACACCCCGTTCGACCCGTCCGCCGGCACGGTGAAGCTGCGCATCCTGGTGGACCGCACGTCGGTGGAGATGTTTGTCGACGACGGCCGCTACGTGCACACCAGCCAGGTGTTCCCGTATCTGCTGGACACCCGGCTCGCACTGTTCACGATCGGCGGCAGCGCGGTGTTCCGCGACACGGTGATACGTGAGTTCTCGGTGTAAGGCCGACCAGGCCGACCAGGGGCGCGGGTGCACACCGTACGCGTGAACCCGATCAGCAACATCTCCAGGAATCCCCCCAGAGAAAGATCCAAATTTGAACACTTGGCAGACTGATGAATAAAAGCACCAGTCATATTTGAGAGCCGCACGCCGTCGGCGTCGGTGTCGACGCCGACGGCGACGCCGTTTCAAGCGCAACTTCCCTCCGGAGTAAGGGCGTTCGCTCCCTGCGCACGATCGGCGGCCGGCCAGCTGACGAAGTCATGGGTGCCGCCGCCGGAGTCGGTACGGATCGGTGTCTGCAGCGCGCGCCGCGACCGACTCCCTTGACGCGCCCCCGCGAAGAGGACCGGTACACGGCTTCACCTGGAACGCGCATGCGGCGGTGGCGGGAACAGCGATCTCAGCGATCCTCATTCTCGGCCTGAGGCACTTCCGCCGCCCGATCGCCCATCGGACAGCCTGCTTCACGAAAGCGCGAGGCTAGCTGAGCGGGACGTCCGCGACGGCCTTGAGGTGGCTGAACGTCTCAAGGGAATACCGGCCGTGGTATCGGCCCATGCCGCTTTCGCCGACGCCACCGAACGGCAGGCCGGTCATGAGCAGTTGCATCACCGGCTGGCCCCAGGCGACGCCGCCGGAGGACGTCTCGTTCACCAGGCGCGACTTGGTGGCCTCGGACTCGGTGAAGGCGTAGAGCGCCAGGGGCTTGTCGCGTTCGTTGATGAAGGCGATGGCGGCATCCAGGTCTTCGACTTCGACGACGGCGAGGATCGGACCGAAGATCTCCTCCTGCATGACCGGCGATGCGGGGTCGACATCGGTCAGCACCGTCGGTGCGATGAACAGGTCGTCACGGTCGTGCCGGCCTCCCACCGCCGCACGACCGGAGTCCAGCAGACGCGTGAGCCGGTCGAAATGCCGCTCGTTGATGATCCGGCCGAAGTCGGCCGCGGTCTGCGGGCTGGTGCCGAACTGTGCGTCGACCGCCGCACGCAGGGCGGGAACCAGTGCGGCGGCGGTCGCAGGATCGGCCAGAACATAGTCGGGGGCTATGCACTGCTGACCGGCGTTGCCGAACTTGGCGCCGACCAGCCGCTTGGCGGTCTCGTCCACGTCGGCGTCGGGCGCCACGAAGACCGGCGACTTGCCCCCGAGTTCGAGCGTGACGGGGGTGAGGTTCTTGGCTGCCGCGGCCATGACGATCCGGCCGACCGTGCCATTGCCCGTGTAGAAGATGTGGTCGAAGCGCTGTGCCAGGAGGGCCGTGGTCTCCTCGGCGCCCCCCTCGACCACGGTGAGCACATCAGGGTCGAAGTACTCTCGCAGCAGGCGTGAAGCGACCGCCGAGGTGTGCACCGACATCTCGCTCGGCTTGGCCACCACCGTGTTCCCGGCGGCCAGGGCGCCGATGATGGGGTCGATGAGAAGGTGCAGCGGGAAATTCCACGGAGCGATCACCAGGACCACCCCGAGCGGGTCGTACGTGGTGTAGGCCGTGGTCGTGGGACCGAAGTGGGCGGGAACCTCCACCGGACGGGGCTGAAGCCAGCTCTCCAGATTCGCCAGCGTCTCGTCGATGTCGGCGACGGTGAAGTCGATCTCCTGCGTCTTCGCCTCGGCGGGGTTCTTCCTCAGATCCGCCCAGAGCGCTTCGATCAGCTCCTGCTCGTTCTCGACCAGCAGCGCCCGCAGCCGCTGCAGCTGGCTGACGCGCCAGTCCCGTCCGCGGGTGACGCCAGTGTTGAACGTCGCACGAAGGCGGCCGACCGCCTCCGCGGCCGTTTCCGTCCGGTGCGTCCTCGACTCGGTCGCCTGTGTTGTGGTCATGGGGTGTGCTCCGTTCTTGATGCAAGCCATGCCCCGGCTGCCTTCCAGCCGGGCACAGTGGCCAGCGTGCTGGACGATCCGGTATTCACCCAGGTCACGGCTTTGCGTATGCCGGCGATGCCTACCACTGGTTGGGTCAGGCAGATGTGCGTCCGGCCGGGGATACTCGAGGCATGGACGAATACCCCGAACCGGTGCACAAGCCGGCCGACGGCGCGCTGGACCCGCGTGCCGAGCTGAGTGAGTTCCTGCGCACCCGGAGGGCCCGGCTGAAGCCGGAGGACGTGGGCCTGCCGGACTTCGGGCGGTACCGGCGGGTGCCGGGGCTGCGCCGCGAGGAGCTGGCGCAGCTGGCCGGGGTGTCGGTGGCCTATTACACGCGCCTGGAACAGGGCAACGGGCGGCACGTGTCGGCGGAGGTCCTCGACGCCATCGCCCGCGCGCTGCGGCTGAGCGACGCCGAGCGCGCTCACCTCATGCACCTGGCGAAGCCGAAACAGCACAAGAAGAAGCCGGCCGGCCGCGCCCAGCAGGTGCGGGGCCCCCTGCGGACGCTGCTGGACACCATGGACGGCGTCCCGGCGATCCTCGTGGGGCGGCGCTCGAACATCCTGGCCTGGAACCGGATGGCCGCGGCGGTCTTCGGCGACTGGGAGGAGTTGCCGGCGCACGAGCGCAACTGGGCGCGGCTGGTGTTCCTGAGGCCCGAGTATTGCGACCTGTTCGTGGACTGGGAGCACAAAGCGAACGACGTCGTCTCTCAGCTGCGCATGGACGCCGGCTCCCATCCGGACGACCCCCGGCTGTCCGCTCTGGTGGGCGAACTCTCCGTGAAGAGCGAGGAGTTCCGGCGGCTGTGGGCCACCCACGACGTCAAGGAGAAATGCCACGGCATCCAGCGCCTGCACCACCCGCTCGTCGGCGAACTCGACCTCCGCCTCGAGTCGTTCCACCAGGCCGACGCCCACGAACGGATGCTGGTGACGTACCACGCCGAACCCGGTTCCCCGTCGGAGGAGGCACTACGACTGCTGGCCAGCTGGGGCGCCGACGCGACAAGGGCGGGAGCCGGGATGCCGCCGGCACGCACGGCTCGATGAACAGTTGATCATCGGTAGTCGGCTGCGCGCCACGCCCAGCGTCCCTTCGCACGCCGGACGCCTCCGCTCCAGGTGACGCACCCGCAGCTCCTCCACCCGACGCGACGACGCCACCACTCGTACGCCGCCCGGTCATCCATGGACGCGTCGCGCCAGTCAACGCCGGCCTCGCGCGAACCACAGAGAGTCGAAGTACGTGCGCAGATCCCGGGCCAACTAGCTGACTACGGCTTTGGCCAGCTGCCCAACGCGAGGTTCGCGACCTGCAGCAGCTCAGGGCGGGAACTACCACTCGCGGCCTGGACGGCAATCCCATTGGCGACTGTTCTCAGGTAGAGCGCAAGCAGATGAGGATCTGTGGAAGGCGGAAGGTCACCGGCGTCCACCGCCTGTTGAAACCGGCGCGTCAAGTGGGCTATCCCCTCCTCGCGCCATGCGATGAGTGCGTCTCGGACTTGGCGGCTCTCGTCCCCGGTAGCCAACGCACCGTGCACGCCAAGACAGCCCGTGGGGAGTCCCGGCGTGGTTGCCGCCTCGACCGTCCCGTGGAGCACAGCAGTAGCCACCGCTCCACTTGTGGGCTCTGCCAGAGCTCGAGCGAAGTAGGAGGTCAAGCCCTCGGTGTACCGCTCCAGCGCCTTGTAGAAGAGGTCTTCTTTGCTGCCGAACGCCCTGTACAGGCTGGGGCGGCTGATACCCATCGCTTCGGTGAGGTCGTCAAGGCTGGCGCCCTCGAAACCCTTTGACCAAAACACCAGGACTGCACGATCGAGTGCCTCGTCGATGTCGAACGCGCGAGGCCTGCCAGGCCGGACCGGTGTCGTCGGGAACATTTCTTCATCCTACCCCTTCGATACCGATCGGTACGGATGTGCTAACGTGTTTCGTACCAATCAGTACGGCATAACGAGAGGTGACGTCATGTCACAGACGGTACTCATCACCGGCGGAACCTCAGGCATCGGCTTGAGCCTCGCGCAATCCTTCGTGGAGCTCGGGGCGTCCGTCGTCGTTTGCGGGCGTTCGCAGGCTGCGCTTGACCGATTCGCGCAGGCGCACCCGCAGGCGCTGGCCGTGCAGGCCGATGTGACGAACGCAGCTGATCGGGCAGCGTTGTTGCAGGCAGTCGCTGATCGCTTCGGGCGTCTGGACGTGTTGGTCAACAACGCCGGTACGTTCGAGGGACGAGACTATGCCGCCGGCAAGAACCCCAATGCGACGCTCGATGACGAGGTGGCGTTGAACCTCACCGCCCCCATCCACTTGACGGGTGAAGTGCTCGAGCGCTGGCCGTCGCCCGACGCGATCGTCTTCATCACCTCGGGGTTCGCTCTGGTCTCGCCCACTCGCGCGCCCACCCACGGCGCGGTGAAGGCCGGCCTGCACGGCTTTGCGGACGGCTTGCGCCGTCAACTCGCCCCGAAGGGCACCCATGTCCTCGAGGTCCTCCCACCGTCCACGGACACGCCCATGAACGCCGAAGCCACGGGGAAGAAACTGACTCCCGCACAGGTGGCGGCGGTCACGATGAAAGCTCTTCGGCGGGGGCGGAACATGGCATTCCCCGGTCAGACGAAAGCCATGCCCGCCATGCTGCGCATCGCGCCGGGCACACTACGACGCGTCGTCGCCGGACTCTGAACCCCATAGAAATCATCGCGGGTGCCGGAGACGAGGCCCAGGTTCCAGCCCAGCCGCGGCAGGCGCCGCGACGGCGGTGATTCCGGCGACGAGGAGGGTGAGGCCGGAGGCTGCGGCTATCGGCGTACGGCCGTACCGGTCGCCGAGCCGGCCGGTCAGCGGTGAGGGGCAAGTGCGCTGACTGCGACGTCGCCGGGCGGTTATGGCCGCGGTTAGGTGAACAAGCCTTGCTCGGTCTCGACCAGGATTCCGCGCTCGGCGAGCCGCTTGAGTTTCAGGCGGGTGTTGTTGATGTTGTTGGGCGCGATCTCCATGTCCATCGCCTCGCACACCTGCCGCGCCCGTAGCGGCCCGTCGGCCGCGGCGAACACCGCCAGGATCTGCTGGTAGGCCGGATGGTCCGCAGTTCCGGGGCCGGCGCCGCGGGCGGCTGCGGATCGGGCAGCTCCAGCAGCGTCTTGCGGGTGATCCGGACCTCCTCGGCGGCCCGGCCGAGCTCGTCCAGCCGTGCGGTCAGCTGCGCGATCTGCTCCCGCCTCGCGTCGGCTTGCGCAGTGATCTCCCGTTCCCGCTCCTCCAACCGCACCAGCACCGCCCCGAGGGTCAGCTCTCCGCCGGTCATGCGCGCCAGGCCGCAGCGGTGGCCCCGGTCAGCCGGCGCAGTATCACCGCGGCCATCGCCTAGGCCATACCGATGACGATCTACTTAACCCACACCCAGATCGCGACTAAAGAAGCTGGTCAGGGCCACCGAGCAGTGATCACAATCGGCCACTCCAACGAGTACCGTCATAGCCAAAGGGCGCCAGTACGAGGCCCATCGGGCCCTCGGCTCATCGGGCGATCCGATAGAGGTGTTCGGGGCGGCCGGTGGCTCCATAGCGGAGTTCCAGCCGGACCATGCCCTCCCGCACCAGGTAGGAGAGGTACCGCTGGGCCGTGGCGCGGGAGACTCCGGTGAGTTCGGCGGCCTGGGCCGCGGACAGGGGGTCGTGGGCAGTGCGCAGGACCTGGTGCAGGAGGGCGAGGGTGGGTGCGGAGTGCCCCTTGGCAGGGACCCGGGGGACGGCCGGTGGCCGGGCGGCGCTGAAGAGGGCGTCCACGTCGGCCTGGTCGGTGCGTGGGGCGAGGCCCAACGCGGCTACGCGGTGGTGGAGTTCGCGGTAGGCGGTGAGCCGTTCGGCCAGGTCGGCGGAGCCGAACGGTTTGACCAGGTAGCCGACGGCGCCGAGCTTCATGGCGGTCCGTACCGAGGTGATGTCCCGGTCGGCGGTGATCATGATGACGTCGGGGCGGGCGCCGCCCTCGTCCGAGCTGAGCCTCCGCAGCACGTCGAGTCCGCTGCCGTCGGGCAGGAAGACGTCGAGCAGCAGCAGGTCGGGGTGGAGGGTGCGCACCGCGTCCAGCGTCTCGACCACGGTCGCCGCCCGGCCGACCACCTCGAAGTCCTCGATGCGGGACGCGTAGTCACAGTGGATGTGACTGACCCTGAAGTCGTCGTCCACCACCAGGGTCCGGATCATCCGCGGTCACCTCCGGTCGTCGAGGCCGTCGTGAACTGTGCGTCGCGTGGCACGGGAGTGGCGTCCGGCAGGGGCAGTACGACGGTGAAGACCGCGCCCTGCCCCTCGCTGACCGTGATTGTCCCGCCGTGCCGCTGGGTCAGCCGGTGGACGAGGGCCAGGCCCAGCCCGCGCCGGGCGGTGCCCCGGTCGGGACGGGTCGACCATCCGTCCTCGAAGATCGACTCGCTGGCGCCCGGCGGAATCCCCGGGCCGCTGTCGGCGACCCGCACCATCACCAGGTCGACAGCCTCGATCAGCGAGATCTCGATCTCGCGGCCTCCCGCCGGGGGCGGTCCGCCGGATGCCGCGTCGATCGCGTTGTCCAGCAGGTTGCCGACGATGGTCAGCAGCCGGCGCAGATGCGGCGGGTCCTCGCCGAGCGCGGAGTCCTCACTGAGCACCATCCGTACCCCGCGTTCTGCGGCCACCGTGGTCTTGGCGACGATCAGTCCGACGAGCAGCGCGTTGCCGATCCGTTCGCGTACGGACTCGGTCAGCGCCTGGTCGGCGCCTGCCGACTCGACGGCGTACTCGAAGGCGGCGTCGTGGTCGCCGATGTCCAGCAGCCCGGCCACGGTGTGCATGCGGTTGGTGAACTCGTGCTGCTGGGCGCGCAGGGCATCGGTCAACCCGCGCACCGAGTCCAGTTCGCGCAGCAGCCCGATCAGCTCGGTGCGGTCGCGCACGGTGACCACCGCGCCCAGTTCGCGGCCGTGCAGCGTCACCGGCATCCGGTTGACGACCAGGCAGTGGTCGTCGGTCAGCACGTTGATGTCGGTGCCGGTCAGGGTGCCGTCCAGGGCGCGGCGCAGCCGCCCGTCGGGCAGCACCTCGTCGAGCCGGCTGCCGAGTGCCGTGCCGAGGCCGAGCAGAGTGCGGGCCTCGTCGTTGACCACGGTGATCCGGCCGTCGGGAGCGAAGGCGAGCACGCCCTCCCGGATGCCGTGGAGCATGGCCTCGCGGTCCTGGAACAGTCCGGCGATCTCCTCCAGTTCCAGCCCGAAGGTCGACCGCTTCAGCCGTCTGGCCAGCAGGAACGCGGCAGCCGAGCCGAGTGCGACGGCGAGCGCGCTGTACAGGCCGAAGGTGGGCAGTTCTCGCCACAGCTCGCCGAGCACATCGCGTTCCGGGATGCCGGCCGAGACCTCGCCGACCAGCTTGCCCGTGGGTCCGTACAGCGGCGCCTTGCCGTTGGCGGACCGCCCCGTCGCGCCTTGGTCGGAGCCGACGTGGGGACGGCCGTCGAGGACCACGATCGGATCGCCCACCGGCTCGCCGATCAGCGCCGGGTTGGGGTGCGAGTGGCGGACGCCGCGCAGGTCGATCACGACCACGTACGACGCCCCCGACGCCTTGCGTATGCGTTCGGCAACCGTCTGCACGACGTCGCCGCCACCGCCGTACTCCATGGTGTGCCGGATCTGCGGGTCGGCGGCCGTGGTCTGCGCGATGTCCAGCGCCCGCTGCTCGTAGGCACGGTCGATCTCGGCCCGCTGGGCGAACGCGAACAGGACGAAGCCGATGGCTCCGGTGAGGGCCAGGATGGCGAGCTGGTTGGCCAGGATCCGCGCGGAGAGCCTCCCCTTCCCGCCGCGGCCGATCCGGATTCGGATGGGCATCACAGGTGCCTTCGCCCTTGTCGTGCTGCCGGGCCCGGCCCCTTCGCCGTACCCGTGGTGGCGTGATTGTGTCCCACCGCGGACATTCTGCCCACCCCCGAACCGCTGAGCAGAATGCGCAGAACCCCTGTTAACACGACTAACGCGGGATACGTCTGAAACAGCGACGTAACACCGCGTGGCCTCTAGCGTCTGCCTTCCTCGACCTCCGAGGACCTCCGAGAGGGGAAGGAGACAGCCTCAGATGGCTTCGCGAAACGACGTCGCGACGGGCCCCGTCGCCGGGACGGCCGGCCAGGACAGCGCGCGAGTCGAGATCTCAGGGCTCACCAAACGCTTTCTGACTCCCGCGGGTGAGGTGTTCACGGCACTCCAGGACGTCTCGTTCACCGTGGAGCCGGGCCAGTTCTGCGCGGTGGTCGGCCCGACCGGCTGCGGCAAGTCGACGACGCTGAGCATGGTGTCCGGGCTCGACCGGCCCAGCGAGGGCTCGGTCAAGGTCGGCGGCCGTGAGGTGGACGGCGTCACCGACGGCGTCAGCTTCATGTTCCAGACCGATGCGCTGCTGCCCTGGAAGACGGTCCTCGGCAACGTCCTGATGGGCCCCGTCTTCCGCCGGGTGCCCAAGCAGCAGGCCCACGCCTCGGCACGCGACTGGCTGCGCCGGGTGGGCCTGACGGGGTTCGAGGACCGCTACCCGCACCAGCTCTCCGGCGGCATGCGCAAGCGGGTGGCGATGGCCGCGGCGCTGATCAACGAACCCAAGATCCTGATCATGGACGAGCCGTTCGGTGCCCTGGACGTGCAGACCAAGGCGATCATGTCGACCGAACTGCTCGGTCTGTGGGAGCAGATCCGTCCGTCGGTCATCTTCATCACCCACGACCTCGACGAGGCCGTGGCGCTCGCCGACCGGGTCGTCGTCATGACGTCGAGCCCCGGCTCGGTCAAGGCGGTCTTCGACATCGACCTGCCGCGCCCGCGCGGCGCGGTCCAGGAGATCCGCTTCCAGCCCCGCTTCATCGAACTCCAGCACCAGATCTGGGACTGCCTGCGTGAAGAGGTGGAGCGCGCCTACGCACGCACCGCAGGAGGTACGGCATGAGTACGACGTCCGCTGTTTCCACCGCCCCGGCCGCGAACGGCTCCCGGGTCTCGGCCGCGGCCGCCGCCAGGAGCGCCGTCCGGCGGCGCACCGCGCTGGTGTGGGCGGGACGCGTCGGGCTCGCGGTCTTCGTCCTCGGTGGCTGGCAGGCTTTCACCGCCTGGGGGATCGTCGACCCGTTCTTCTTCGGGCAGCCGTCCGGCATCGCCAAGCGGCTGGTCGACCTCTTCCGGCACGGCACCGAGTTCGGGTCCTTCTACTCGAACATCTGGACAACGATCCAGGAGGCGCTCGTCGGCTTCGCCCTCGGGGCCGTCACCGGAGTGGTCTTCGGCGTCGCGCTCGGCCAGAGCCGCTTCCTCGCCGATGTGCTCGGCCCCTACATCAAGATGGTCAACGCGATCCCGCGGATCGTCCTAGGCTCGATATTCATCGTCGCGTTCGGCATCGGCGTGCTGCCGAAGATCCTGCTCGCCGCGGTCCTGGTGTTCTTCATCGTCTTCTTCAACGCATTCCAGGGCGTCCGCGAGGTCGACCGCAACATCCTCGCCAACACCAGGGTCCTCGGCGCCTCGCAGCTGCAGATCATCCGGCACGTGACCGTGCCCTCCGCACTCACCTGGATCATCGCCAGCCTGCACAGCGCCTTCGGCTTCGCCATCGTCGGCGCGCTGGTCGGCGAGGTGCTCGGCGCACAGAGCGGCCTCGGCCTGGTCATCAAGACCGCGCAGAACAACTTCGACCCCAACGGCGTGTTCGCCACGATGCTCGTCATCTCGGTCATCGTGCTCGGCGCCGAGTGGCTGATCGGCAAGCTCGAACACCGGCTGCTGTCCTGGCGCCCGCCGGCCCCGTCCGAGGCGAACTCCCTCTGACACCGCCGCACTTACCCCCCTCTTCGTCCCAGCACCCTCAGCAAAGGAATGTGATCAGCCATGTCCAGACGACCCGTCGCCGTCGCCGCGTCCGTCCTGACCGTTCTCGCCCTCGGCGCCACCAGCGCCTGTTCCGGCAACTCCTCGGCCTCGACCGGCGGTTCGGGCTCCACGCCGACCGTCAAGCTCATGGCCGGCGGCCTCGACAAGCAGATCTATCTGCCGTACCAGCTCGCCCAGCAGCTCGGTTTCTACAAGAAGTACGGCGTCAACGTGCAGTTGAGCACCGAGCAGGACGGCGGCGTGGGCGCCGAGGAGGCCATGGCCTCGGGGCAGGTGGACATGGCTGGCGCCTGGTACAACCACACGATCGAGTTCCAGGCGAAGGGCAAGGCCGTCGAGGACGTCGTGCAGCTCTCGGGCGCGCCGGGCGAGCGGGAGATGTGCACCACGAAGTCGGGGGTCCACTCGGCCGCCGACTTCAAGGGAAAGACCCTCGGCGTCACGGACCTGGGGTCGGGCACCGACACCCTCACCCAGTTCCTGGCCGCCAAGAAGGGCATAAAGACCAGCCAGTTCCACCGGATCGGGGTCGGCGCGGGCTCCACCGCCATCGCCGCGCTGCAGAACGGCAAGGTCGACTGCGTGATGACGACCCAGCCGACGGTGGCCGCGATCCAGAAGAAGGGCGTCGGTACGTCCGCGATCGATCTCGCCACCACGGACGGCGCGACGGCGGCGATGGGCGGTGCCTATCCCGCCGCCAGTGTGCTCGCCCGCACCGACTGGGTGAACTCGCACAAGGCCACGGTGCAGAAGGTCGTCGATGCGCTCGTCGCCACCATGCACTGGATCAACACGCACAGCGCGGCCGACATCGCGAACAAGCTGCCGGCGTCGTTCGTGTCCAACCAGCTGGTGACCAAGGCCGACTACATCTCGGCCCTGAACGAGGACAAGGGCCAGTTCCTCCCGGACGGCATCATGCCGGCCGGCGGCCCGAAGACCTCTCTGGCGACGGAGAAGCTTGTCGGCAACGTGAAGGGGGCAGTGGACCTCAGCAAGACGTTCACCAACGACTTCGCCGTCCAGGCCAACAAGACCGAAGGCTTCAAGACGACCACGACCCCGGCCGGCCCGAACGGCTGAGCCCGTGTGCCATGCCCAAGGCCGCCCAGCTGATTGCCAGTTGGGCGGCCATCCGGCTTTCCCGACCGAACGGGTCAGTGGACCGGCAGCACGGTGGTGTGTTCCTCGCGCACGGCCTGCAGGGCGCGGGGGTCGAGACCGAGCAGGCTCAGGATCGTCGGTGCGATCTGCTTCGTCTGCACGCTCGCGGAGTCGCGCACGCCGTCCGGGACGGAGGCGCCGGACACCACGAGGGGTACGTCCAGGTCGTCGGAGTGGCCGCCGCCGTGCTCAGCGATCTTCTTGGTGCCGCCGGTGTAGACGACGCCGTACTGCGCGACACCGAAGAGGTCCGGGACCCGGGCGTCGCCGGCCTTGACATGGAAGTAGTCGGCCGCGGCCTTGCCGGCGTAGACCTTGCTGAGCCCGCTGTGGGTGTAGTCCTTGGGCGCCTTGTTGATGTCGGTGCCGGTGCCGTTCTGTGCGAGCAGGTACTTCTTGGCGAAGGCGGTGGCGGTCGCGGAGCGGTCGGAGAGCCAGAGCAGCATGGCGTCGTCGTCCACGGCGTGCGTCACGAGGTCGGCTGATCCGGGGTGGAGCTTCTTCCAGGCGCCGTTGAGGCCGTCAAGGAGGGGGCCGTCGTCCACGCGGGTGAGCGCGGCGGGGTCGGTGGGCGACTGGCCGTGCTTGGCGGAGAGGATCACCGTGGTACTGCCGGAGAGGTGCCGCTTGGCGATCTCGGCGGTCAGGGCGCCGATCTCCGTGTTGACGAAGTCGAGGTTCTTCACCAGCAGCGGGCCCGGGACGTTCTTGGCGGTGTAGCCGCCGATGAGGCCGTCGGAGGCGGGCAGCTTCTGCGCGGTGGAGACCGACTGGAAGTTGAGGCCGAAGATCGCCGGGGTGCCGACCTTGTGGGTTCCGCTGTGGTCGTAGCCGTCGATCTCGTTGAGGACGGCCTTCACCTTGTAGCCGTCGTACTGCTCGGTGGCCTTGTTGTCCGTGGTCCAGTCGTTGCCGGCGGCGTAGCCGAGGGCGTCGCTGTTGATCTCCGGGGTGAACAGGTCCTGGACGCCGGTGCCCGATGGGCCGTTGAGGATCTCGTAGGCGGCGTGCTTGTCCGACCACGCGGTGCGCAGACCTGCCTGGCGGGCCACCTCGAAGATCGTGTTCACCTTGAGGTAGGAGTGCGGGTAGACCGGCTTGCAGGTCTTCGGGTCGACGGGCAGCTTCGACGCGTTGATCAGGCTCTGCGGGTGGCCGGTCATCGACAGGATGCTGTCGGGCAGGCCGCCGAGACCCTGGCCGGCGTCGATGGAGGTCTGGTTCGTGTCCAGGTCCTCGGTGAGGTCCACCTCGACCCCGGGCTTGACGCCCTTGCAGCTGGTGGTTCCCGCCGGGAGAAGCGCAGCGTTGTAGGTGTCGTCGTAGTAGATGCCCGTGGTGCCGGGGCTGCCGCCGGTCGCCTGGGCGACCATGCCCGGGAAGGAGTCCGACGGCGTGGTGGTGCTGGCGTGGGTGTACTCCACGCCACCGCCGACCAACCGGGCCAGCGCGGACTTCGGGTGCCTGGCGACGTACCAGGCCAGATCCGACTGGTGCAGCCCGTCGACGGAGACCAGCAGGACGTGCCGGGCGGCGGCCGGGGGATGTGAGGCGGCGAACGCGGCGGGCTGGGCGGCGGTCACCCCGGTGAGAACTCCGGTCGCGGCGAGGAGGGCTGCGGGCCTGACGTGGCGTCTGGACATCTGGTTTCTCCCGGGTGTTCGGGGCGGGCTGCGGGTGCCGGGCTCATCAGAGTCGCGCCTTGTGTACCGGAAACGGCACATGTGTGAACACACCCGGAATGAGCGGTCGGGTCTTCACCAAGCAGGCATGGGTTTCCCCAAGACGGAGAACCGCTCGCGGACCGGGAGAGCACACCGGGTGGCGCACCGAGGTCCCTGAAGATCAAGTCCGTGGGCGGGCCGGCACCCCTGAACACCGGACCAGTTTCTTGTGACCCTGAAGGTGGACATGGCCGCACAGACCGTCGAGACCAGAGGCGGGCAGCGCTACGCACGCCCACCCGCGGCCGGCCGGCCACGGCCATCTCCGTCTGTTACGCCGGGATCCTCGTGTGCGGGGTACTCGCACTCGCCGTACGAGGCCGGCGTGCCCTGGTCCGGGTGGATGCCGGAGTTCTCGTCCTCGCGGTGGCCCTGGTGGTCTGCGGTTACTGGCTGAACCACGCCGGTGCCGACGAGGGCGTACTGACCGCGCAGGCCGCGACCGAGATCGCGCACGGCCGCCCCGTCTACGGACAGCCCTGGCCGTGCTGTTCGACACGTCCCATTCCGGCCTGACCTAGACGATGTCCGGCTCGGCGGACTACACGTGCGGCTACCCGCCGCTGACCGCCCTGCTCGCCGCATCGGTCCACGCCCTGCTGCACACTTCGGCAGCCACCACCCTGGTCACCACGGGGGCGCTGCTCGCCGGAACGGTCACGCTGTGGCTGCTGCTGCCCGCCCCCTGGTGGTCGGCGGCCACCGCCGTGTGCCTCGGCTTCGGCATCCTCCCCGGCTACGCCAGCTCCGGCTACCCGGCGATCGTCGCCCTGGCCCTGCTGATCCCGGTGACGGTCTACTGGCCGACCACGGGAGCTGGCGGACGCCTGGGACGGAGCGGGGTACTGAGGGCCGTGTGCCTGGGTGCCGCCTGCGCCGCCCAGCAACTGGCCTGGTTCTTCGCCCCGTTCCTCCTGATCAGCCTCTACGCGGTACGGCGCGGCGAACTCGGAGCCCGTCCTGCGGCTGCCGTGCCGGCCCGCTTCGCCGGAGTCGCGGCGCTGACGTGGGCAGGCATCAACGCCTACTTCGCCGCCCAGGGTTTCTCCGCCTGGCTGCACGGACTGCTGCTGCCCCTCGCCCAGAAGGCGATCCTGCACGGCAAGGGCCTGATGGGCATCTCCTAATACTTCACCGACGGCAGCAGCCGCCTCGACTACTACTCCTACGCCAGCGAACTGCTCCTCGTCGGCCTGCTCGCCGCGACCCTGCTGTTCGCCCGCCGTCTGGGAACGGCGCTGACCGTGCTGCCCTGGCTGTCCTTCTACCTCGCCACCCGCTCCCAGGACGGCTACTTCCTGATGATGACCCGCTGTGGCTGGCCGCCGCCGCGACGGTCCCCTCCTCGGCCCTGGCCCATGCGTGGCAGCGCCATATCCCCCGCCTCACCGGCTGCCCCGCGAAGGCCGTCGTGGCGATGGCGCTGGTGACCCCGGCCCTGCTGTGCGCCTGCGTCGCCGCCGCCAGCCCGCCGCCCCTGCGCATAGCACTCACCCCTCACCTCACCGGCCGGTCCCACCACTCCGTCACCTCCGTCACGGTACGCGCGGCCAACGCCACCGGCACCGCCCTCACCCCGCACTTCGCCAGCCGCCTCGGCCAGGGCGCCTCCGACTGGTGGACCATCGCCTCGGGCCCCGCCACCCTCACCCCGCACAGCACAACCGTGTACGTCGTACGACCGGCCGGCGGCCACCGCGCACTGCGCGGCGGGCAGCGGCGTATGTACCTCATCGCCGTGACCGGAACACCCATGACGATCAGCACCGCACGCATCGAGGTCATCGCGTAGGCGTGAGCCGGTGAGGGGCAGCCGAACGAGCAACGCGTCCCCGGCCGGGGACGCGGCAATTCACATCCGGCTGCCGTGGGCGGTGACAGCGCGCACGATCGCCGGGCCCCGTCCCGTCCGCCGCAGTCGTGGTCGAGTAACCGGCTCACCGGGGTTCCGGTCTCGGGCGGACCGGGCCCAAAAGATCGGCCACCACTACTGGGCACGATGCCAAAGTCGACCCGCCGGGCAGGACGCCCTCCGCACCGCTCACGGCGACTGGCCGATGGCGCTCTCCGGCCGGGTGACGTCCTTTCGCGTGACGGCCAGGCGCACCGGCCCCGCACACCTGAGCCGGTCGGTCTGTCCGCCGAGTGCCTCAACCGCGGCGCGCCAGGCCGCCGGAGGCTACGACGGAGACAGGGCACGGCGCCGACGCTCCTGGAGATGGGCGTACCCCGTCAGGCCGATCAGGACAGTCAGGAGCACGGCCGACGAACCCGGCGTACCCAGGTCGAGGCCGCCCTTGGCGGTCGGCTTGGTGAGGAAGTCGCCGGCGGTGGCGCCGAGCGGACGGGTCAGCACGAACGCGATCCAGAACAGCAGCACGTTCGGCACCGCAGGCGCCTTCATCAGGGCGACGAGCACCAGCAGCACACCGGTCACGAGCGCCGCCCCGCCGGCGTAGCCGAAACCTGAGCTGTCGGAGAGGAAGTCGCCCATCGAGGTGCCCAGTGTGTTGGACACGAGGATCGCCGACCAGAACAGTGCCTCCCCGCGGAAACTGACGATGTCCCGGATGACGAAGGTCATCCCGGTCAGTTTCCACACGGCGAAGATGACGACCAGGATCGAGATCAGGATCGCCGCTCCGGTCGGGTAGCCGAGGCCGAGACCCTGCGGGCCCCAGCCCAGTGAAGTCGCGCCGTCGGCAAGGTACTTGGTGCTGGCGTCGCGGTTCATGAAGTCGGACATCGTGGTGCCGGCCATGCTGGTCGACAGGATGACCGTCCAGTAGAAGAACGGGTTGTAGCGCCGGGAGCGGAGCTGCACAACCAGGGTGACCACGAAGATCAGGAACAGTGCGATCGTGGTGAGGAAGTAGCCGAGCTTCAGGGTCTGGGCGAAGAGGTCGCCGGCCGTCTCGCCCAAGGTCGTCGCCGCGATCTTCATGATCCAGAAGGCGAGGGTGACCTCGGGCAGTTTCTTCGTCACCGACGTGGCAGTGGCCACGGTCCGCCGGTGCGTACCCGCGACGTCGGTGTCGGTGAGGGCTTCCGGAATCTCCAAGGTGCCGGACACTCCTGTTCGGTGGGGGGTGGAGGTGTGGAAGGGCGCCCGTTCCCGTGGGGGAAACAGGCGCCCTGTGACGCATGGTCCGGCCGCGGAGGACGGCCGTGTTGTCCGACTCTGTCGATCAATTCCTGAACGCTTCCTGAACGCCTCCCCCGCTTCTCAGGCCGCCTGTCCCGCGACGGGCTCGCGGTCGATGACGTCCTTGCGGGTCACTGTCAGGAACACCACCAGGCCGAGGATGACCGCCAGGAAGAGGACGCTCGTGACGACGGTGCCGAGGCCGAGGCCGCCGTCGCCGGTCGGCTGGGAGAGGTAGTCGCCGATCGAGGCACCCAGCGGACGGGTGAGGATGTAGGCGATCCAGAAGCTCCATACGGCGTCCAGACCGAGGGCGAAGTGGGCGATGCCCACGGCGGCGATGGCCAGGGCGAAAAGGACCGCGGACAGCCAGTAGCCGAGGTTCATGCGCTCGGAGACCAGGTCACCGGCCGCGGTACCCAGAGCGAAGGTGAACAGCACGGCCAGCCAGTAGAAGGACTCGCGGCTGGTGGTGTCGATGCTGTGGATCGACAGGGTCCGCTCACGCCGGTACCAGACGACGAACACGACGGCCAGGATGATCCCGAACACCGTGGTGGTCGTCTCCAGCGGGACGCCCATGTTGTCGGTCAGGTTGTCGCTGATCAGGGTGCCGACCACGCTGATCAGCGCCACGGCGAGCCAGTACACGCCCGCACGGTAGGCGCGGCTACGGAACTGGACCACCAGCACCACCGCCAGCAGGGCGCTCATCAGCACGGACACTCCGGTCAGGCCGAGCCCGGCCTTCTCGTTGAGCAGGTCGGCCGCGGTCTCGCCGACCGTCGTGCACTGCACCTTGATCACCCAGAAGTACAGGGTGATCTCGGGAACCTTGTTCAGGCGGAGGCGGTGTGCGTGCCGGGTGGGACCGTTGGCGTCCCGTGCGGCTTCCGGTGTTTCGGACAGTTCGTAGGTCATGAGGCAGGACCCTGCCATCGGTCACCTGAACGCATCCTGACTGCGCGTGCTGATCACCTGCCCCACCCGTACCGTCCGAGAAGGATGCCCTCATGTACATCCACCTGTCCCACCTGCGTATATCGGCGTCCCGTCCCGCCCCTGCCCTCGTGACGGAAGAAGGCCGCCGTACGCGATCAGGTTCGGGTCGTCGAACGCGGATGAGACCGCCGCGCGGCATGGGAAGAATGCATCTCGGAAGTGCCTTGTCGATCGTGCCTGATGTGGTCCTGGAAAAGCCCCATCATCGCAAGTCGCAAGGCACTTCTTCGTTTCTGAGTAAACCATCCACAGGTATCAAGCCGGGGTGATCCGGACTCAGCGCACCAGGGAAGGGGGGTTCTGACAGTACCTGTATCACCAGGGTCTCCCCGACGCCCAAAAAGCCTGTCAACCTGGTTGAGCCGAAAGCGCCGACAACACTCCACGGAAACGCACTGCAGCTTTACCGTCATCATTCAATTCAGCTGCCCCGAATACGCGACCGTGTCGGCGCATTCTTTTACGACAGAAGGAACGGATACCAATGACGGAGAACCAGTTCACCACTCACACAGAACTTTTCGACCTGAGGGGAAAGTACGCCCTTGTCACTGGCGGCACCAGAGGCATTGGGATGATGATAGCGCGCGGCCTTCTCCAGGCGGGCGCCCGCGTCGTCATCAGCTCACGCAACGCAGACACGTGCGCGGAGGCACAGCGTCTACTGTCCGAATTCGGCGACGTGCGAGCAATCCCCGCCGACCTGTCCAGGCACGACGAGTGTCAGCGCCTCGCTGATCTTGTCCAGGCCGACTCGGAACGCCTGGACATCCTTGTCAACAACGCGGGAGCGATGTGGCGCGAGCCGTTGGAGACGTTCCCGGACGAGGCCTGGGATACAGTGCTCGACCTCAACCTCAAGTCGCCGTTCTGGCTGGTGCAGGCACTGCTCCCGGCACTTCGTAAGGCGGGCACCGCCGATGATCCCGCACGGATCATCAACATCGGCAGCATCGCCGCCATCCACGTCGCCCCGTCGCCCAACTACTCGTACGCCAGCAGCAAAGCGGCACTCCATCAGCTCACCAGGGTGCTTGCCAGAGAGCTGGGCCCACAGCACATCACGGTGAACGCGGTAGCACCGGGAGTGTTCCCGTCGCAGATGATGGCGACCACTCTCGATGCCATCGGCGACACGATCGCGGCGGCGGCCCCGCTGCGCCGGGTCGGCCGCGACGACGACATGGCGGGTGTCGCCGTGTTTCTCGCCAGCCGGGCTGGGTCCTACCTCACGGGCGCCATCATCCCGGTGGACGGCGGCACCGCAACGACCGCAACAAATATCCATTAAGGTGCGGGACGGGCTTACGGTGAGGAGATAACCGCGATGGATCCACGCACCGAGATCCGGGAGTTTCTCAGCTCACGTCGCGCCCGCATCGCACCCGAGCAGGCGGGCCTGCCCGCTTACGGCGGCAACCGCCGGGTCAAAGGTCTGCGCCGCGAGGAGGTCGCGCTACTGGCGGGGGTATCGGTCGACTACTACGTGCGCATGGAGCGCGGCAGCCTCGCCGGTGCCTCCGACGGCGTGCTCGAGGCGTTGGCCTCTGCCTTGCAGCTCGACGAAGCCGAGCGCGACCACCTGTTCCACCTCGCGCGCCAATCCAGGGCGCCCCGCAGCCCACGTCGGCGCAAGCCTGCCGTGGCGGTGCGCTCGACGCTGCAGCAGGTGCTCGACGCGATCTCCGATGCGCCGGCCTGGATCGGTAACGGCCGTTATGACGTGCTCGCCATGAATCAACTCGCTCGCGCGCTGTATTCACCAGTGCTGGCTGACCCGCGACGGCCCGCGAACACAGCGCGGTTCGTCTATCTGAACCCCGAGGCGGCCAGAGATTTCTTTGTCGACTACGACCAGGTTGCCGGTGGCGTGGCCGCGAAGCTGCGCATGGAAGCCGGCCGCAATCCGCACGACGAGGAGCTGATCGCCCTGGTCGGCGAACTGTCAACGCGCAGTGAGCTGTTTCGGCAGCGGTGGGCGTCTCAGGACGTGCGGCTGCACCGGTCCGGCCGCAAGCGAATGCACCATCCGATCGTGGGCCAGCTCGACTTGGACGTCGAATCCCTGGAACTGCCCGCCGAACCCGGCCTGCACCTCAACATCTACACCGCACCCGGGGGCACACCGACCGCTGACAATTTGGCGCTCTTGGCGTCGTGGGCGGCCACCCAACAGACGCTGGCGACCGAGCTCGAAGCACACAACGGATAGTCCAACCCCTTCAGCCGTACCAGGGGCCGTCTCCCCGACCAGCGCGGGCAGACCGCACCGCTCGGCCAGCCGCGGCATGGGAAAATTGCATCTCGGAAGTGCCTTGTCGATCGTGCCTGATGTGGTCCTAGAAAAACCCCATCATCGCAGGTCGCAAGGCACTTCTTCGTTTCTGGGTGAACCATCCACGGGCATCAAGCCGGTGGATCCGGGGTCAGGCTATACGCCGGGTTCAGTCCGAGACAGGCCCCTTTGCTGCGCGCCGGGAAGGCCGCGATCCAGGCTCGACCCGGCGGACGAGACGGCCACCAGCCGTCACCGACAGGCGTTGGCACACCTTCGCCCTCTCTGCGCCAAGATCCGGACCATACACGGACCAGCTCCCGCCAACGCTCTGCAAACCCCGCATTCGCTCAGGTCAACGCCATACGTGCGGTGTACCACTAACCGTCAGGGTTCCGCCCAAAGGCGGCCTCTAGAACGGTGGGGAGGTCCCCCTCGGGGACCCGTGTGCGCACCTCTGCCAGAACCTGGGGAAAGTCGTCATCGTCGATGACGCCCGTGTGCTCCTGACGGAGTTGGTAAGTGGTCTCGACGAGCTCTGGCCGCAGCCGCATCCAGGTCAAGCAACGGCATTTTCGCCGGCCTCCGAGTAAAGGTGCGGATGAGCGGCATGCTCAACCTCGAAGACCGGAAACGACCCATACGAAAAAGGCCCCCGCAAGCTCTCGCCTGCGAAGACCCTTCGCTCTGTCGGGACGACAGGATTTGAACCTGCGACCCCTTGACCCCCAGTCAAGTGCGCTACCAAGCTGCGCCACGTCCCGTTGCGCTTTCCTGCGGTGAACCGCTTGATCGCGCGAACAGCAGCCTACCCCACGACCGGGGGTGCGCCGAAGCCGGTGCCGGGCGCGGGACAATCGTCGTATGAGCGACACATCCTCGGACGGTGCGGACGGTGCGGACGGTACGAACGGGGTACGGGACCGGGACGGTGAAGGGCGGGCGCGCAACGCCCGGCCCCGGGACGGGCTCGGGCGGCCACTGCCGTACGGCACGGACGGTGTGGCACGGCAGCCCGAGGGCGTCGTGCGGGCGCCGGAGGAGACCGTCGTCGAGGCGCAGGCGCTGCTCGACGAGGGGAAACCGTTCCACGCGCACGAGGTCTTCGAGGACGCCTGGAAGTCGGGGCCGGACGAGGAGCGTGCCCTGTGGCGCGGGCTCGCCCAGCTCGCGGTGGGGCTCACCCATGCGGCCCGGGGGAACGTCACCGGCGGCGCCCGGCTGCTGCGGCGCGGGGCCGGGGGCGTAGAGGAGTGGGCGTCGCTGACCGGGCGGGAGCGGCCGTACGGGATGGATCTCGCGGGGGTCGCAGCCTGGGCGCGCGGGCTCGGCGACGACGTGGAGCGGGGCGGCGGGAACGTGGATGCGCGAGCTCGGGCACCCCGGCTGCGCGGGACGTCGTAGCCGGTCGGTGTCGGTGCGGGGTACGGACTGTCAGTGGCGTGGGGCAGACTCGGGGGTGTGCGAAAGATTCATGTCATCGGTATCGGCGCGGGCGACCCCGAGCAGCTCACCCTCCAGGCGGTCAGGGTGCTGCGGAGCGTCGACGTGTTCTTCATTCTCGACAAGGGCGAGGTGAAGTCCGACCTCACCGGGCTCCGCCGGGACATGCTCGACGCGCACATACCGGAGGGGACGTACCGCCTGGTCGAGGCGCGCGACCCGGAGCGGGACCGGAAGGCGGGGGGCGCCGCGTACTCCCCGGCGGTCGGGGACTGGCGCAGCGCTCGCGCGGACATCTACGAGCGGCTGATCACCGAGGAGCTGGGCGAGGAGGAGAGCGGCGCGTTCCTGGTGTGGGGGGACCCTTCGCTGTACGACAGCACGCTCGGGATCCTGGAGGAGATCCTGGAGCGGGGTGCGGTGGCCTTCGAGTACGAGGTCGTGCCCGGCATCAGCAGTGTCTCGGCGCTCGTCGCCCGGCACCGCACGGGGCTGAACCGGGTGGCCAGACCGGTGCAGATCACCACGGGCCGGCGGCTGTCCGAGGGGTTCCCGGAGGGGGTGGACGACGTGGTCGTGATGCTGGACGCGCAGCAGACCTTCCGGCAGTACGCCGACCAGGACATCGACATCTACTGGGGCGCCTACATCGGCACCCCGGACGAGATCCTCGCCTCGGGTCCGATAGCCGAGGCCGCCCCGCGCATCGAGCGGCTGCGCGCGGAGGCCCGTGAGCGCAAGGGCTGGATCATGGACACGTATCTGCTGCGCCGGCACCCGGCAGTGGAATAGCCCAGGAGCGAGCACCCGAGCGGACCCGCCCACTGTGCAGGGAGGGTCCACCGGTGTGAAGGTGACCTCGTGACAGTCGCCGAGGAAACCTCGCTGCCCTCCGCGCAGCAGCCCCCCGTGCTGGACCACCGCCGTCGCAACGTCGTCTTCGTGACGATCATGCTCGGCATGCTGCTGGCGGCCCTCGACCAGACCATCGTGGGCACCGCCCTGCCGACGATCGTCTCGGACCTGGGCGGTGCCGCGCACATGTCGTGGGTGGTCACCGCCTACCTGCTGGCGGAGACCGTGGCGACCGTGCTGGTCGGCAAGTTCGGTGATCTGTTCGGCCGCAAGGTGGTCTTCCAGGTCTCGGCGATCGTGTTCATCACGGGCTCGTTCCTGTGTGGTCTCGCCACCAACATGACGCTGTTGATCGCCTGGCGTGCGGTGCAGGGCATCGGCGCCGGCGGGCTGATGGTGACGGCGATGGCGCTGATCGCCGATGTCATCCCACTGCGGGAGCGCGGCAAGTACCAGGGCGCGATCGGCGCGGTGTTCGGCGTCGCCACGGTCATCGGACCCCTGCTGGGCGGCCTGTTCACCGACCATCTGACCTGGCGCTGGGCGTTCTACGTCAACGTCCCCATCGCGATCGTGGTCGTCATCGCGGCGGCCCGCACCATCCCGGTGGTCAAGTCTGCGGTGCGGCCGGTCATCGACTATCTCGGCATCGCGCTGGTCGCGGTCGGCGCGAGCTCCCTGATCCTGGCGACGAGTTGGGGCGGCAACGAGTACGCGTGGGGTTCGGCGACCATCATCGGTTTGTTCGTGGGCGGCACGGTCGCGCTCGGCATGTTCTGCTGGATCGAGACGCGGGCCGCTCAACCCATGCTGCCCATGCGGCTGTTCAGCAACCCGGTGTTCGCGGTCTGCTCGATCCTCAGCTTCATCGTCGGCTTCGCGATGCTCGGCGCGCTGACGTATCTGCCGACCTATCTGCAGTACGTCGACGGCGACTCGGCCACGGTCTCCGGTGTGCGGACGCTGCCCATGGTGATGGGGCTGCTGATCGCGTCCGTCTTCAGCGGCAACGTGGTCAGCAAGACCGGCCAGTACCGCCTCTTCCCGATCATCGGCTCCGCGGTGATGGGCGTCGGGCTGTATCTGATGTCCCTCATGGGTCCGGGCACCGGCGCGTTCCTGGAATCGGTGTACATGTTCGTGCTCGGCACCGGCATCGGGCTGTGCATGCAGGTGCTGACGATCGCCGTGCAGAACACCGTCGAGTACACCGACCTGGGCACCGCGACCTCCGGCGTCACCTTCTTCCGTACGCTGGGCAGTTCCTTCGGCACCGCCGTCTTCGGCACGATCTACGCCAATACCCTGGGCCCCAACCTCAAGGACGGGATCGCGTCCGCCGCGAGGACGAGTGCGCTGAACCCCGCCGTCATCACCAAGGCGGCGACCAGCCCCGAGGGCCTCCACAAGCTGCCGCACGCCGCCGCGGCGCCGATCATCAACGCGTACGCCGACACCATCCAGACGGTGTTCCGGTGGACCGTCCCGGTCGCTGTGATCGGCTTCGTCGTCGCCCTGTTCCTCAAGCAGGTCGAGCTGCGCGACAGCGCGCGGATGGGCTCCACCGACATGGGCGAGGGCTTCGCGTCACCGCGCGGCGCAGACTCGCAACGGCTCCTCGAAGCGGCCGTGGGCAAGGTCATCGGCAGCACGGACCTGGACACCGCCCGGCGGATCATCACGGACTCCGACACCCGGCTGGACATCGCGGGCGCCTGGGCCGTGATGCAGGTCGAACTGTTCAGCAGGATGGTCGGCCACGCCAGCCTCGGCCTCATCGCCGCCCGCCGGCACATGCCCCCGGAGGTACTCCTTCCGGTCTTCGACCGCATGGTCGAGGAGGGCTATCTGACCCGCACCGGTTCGCTCCTGTCCCACACCGCTGCGGGCGAACGCGAGGCCGAGATCATCGGCAGGGCGTGGGGCAACTGGCTGGAGGCACGGGTCCAGCAGGACATCGGCCGCCCCTCGGGCGCCGACCTCCGCGCCGCGGTCGACAGCATCGCCAAGCGCCTGCTGGTCGAGGACCTGAGCTCCGGACTCCCGCAGCGCCCGGCGGAGTTGGCGGAGAGCTCCACCTCCTGAAAACCGGGTGCCGGGCGAGCGGGACGGTGGTCATACTCGCGGCATGTCCCCGGCTCCCGTGCGCTTCCACGACCCGCGTGCCACCCGCGCCGACTTCTCGTCGTCGATGCTGGTGCGCTGCCCGCGCTGCGACCGGATCGCCCACTTCGAGCGGCGCCCGTGCACCCCGCCGGACGCCGACGGCAGGAGGCATCCGCACACCCGCCTGGTCTGCCGGTCCTGCGGCCTGTGCCGGATCAACACGGGCCCCTCTCCGTGTTCCCGGCCGCCCCTGTGGCTGAGCACCGGGACGAGACACGGAGAGTTGTGGGCGTACAACCTCCAACACCTGGACCTGATCCGGCGGTTCGTCGCCGCCGACCTGCGCGAACGCGCGCCCTGGTACGACCACGGCCGGAAGATGACGCTGGTCGCCCGGCTCCCGGCCTGGATGAAAAGCGCCAAGAACCGGGACGAGGTGCTGCGCGCGGTGGACCGGCTCCGGGCCACGGTCATCACCCCGGGCTGAACCCCAGTCGCCCCAGCCGCTCCAGCACCGCGACCACATCGGGCACCGCGCTCACCCCGTCCGGCAGCGGCGGCCGTCGTACGACCACCACCGGGACGCCCGCCTCCCGCGCGGCCGTGAGTTTGGCCGACGTCGCCACTCCCCCGCTGTCCTTCGTGACGAGCACGTCGATCCGGTGCTCGCGCAGCAGTGCCGCCTCGTCGGCCACCGTGAAGGGTCCGCGTGCGAGCAGCACCTCGGCGTCCGGTGGCATCGGGGGCTCGGGGGGCTCCACCGACCGTACGACGAAGTGCAGTTGGGGCAGGTGGGCGAAGGCGGCGAGGCCGAGGCGGCCGGTGGTGAGGAGGATGCGGCGCCCGAGTCCGGGCAGCAGGTCGGCGGCCTCGGGCAGCGACGCAACCGGGTGCCAGCGGTCTCCGGGGACCGGCCGCCAGCCGGGTCTGCGCAGCACCACGACGGGCAGCCCGGTGTCCGTCGCGGCGCGCGCCGCGTTCGCGGTGATCGACTCGGCGAAGGGGTGCGTGGCGTCGACGACCGCGTCCACGTGCTGCTCCCGCAGCCACTCGGCCAGCCCCTCGGCGCCGCCGAACCCGCCGATCCGTACGTCCCCGGCCAGTGCCCCCGGCCGTGACACCCGACCGGCGAGAGAGGTCGTCACCCGGACTTCGGGATGCCGTGCCGCCAGCTCGGCGGCCAGCTCTCGTGCCTCGGTGGTGCCGCCGAGGATCAGGATGTGCGGGGACATGGGGCGAGCGTACGAGGTCACGAGGCCGGGAGGTCAGCGCAGGAGCAGTTGCAGGCCGCCGATGATCGTCGCCGCGATCACGAGTTGCTCGAACAGTCGCTGGTTGATGCGGTTCACGGCCCATTTGCCGATCAGCGCACCGGGCACGACGAACGCCGCAAGTGCCGCGTCGAGGAGCAGCGAGTGGCCGTCGATCAGGCCGAGCCCGACGCTGAAGGGCACCTTGGTCACGTTGACGATCAGGAAGAAGAAGGCCGATGTGCCGAGGAAGCCGAGCTTCCGGAAGCCCGCAGAGAGCAGGTACATGGACATGACCGGGCCGCCGGCGTTGGCGACCATGGTGGTGAAACCGCCGAGCACTCCGTAGGAGCGGGCCTTCACCCGCCCGGACCTGGTGGCCACCGAGTCCGGCTCCTCGTCGGCCTCGGCCTTGCGGCGACGCCAGAGGGTGACCCCGGCCATGAGCAGCAGGATCGCGCCGATCGACGTCCGTACGACCGCGTCGTCGGCCCACACCAGGAACAGGGTCCCGATCACGACTCCCGCCGCGACCGCCGGGAACAACCGCCACAGCGTGGGCCAGTGGGCGTGCCGCCGGTAGGTGAGGACGGCGAGCACGTCCCCGACGATCAGGATGGGGAGCAGTACGCCGGTGGAGGCGCGGGCGGGCAGGACGGCCGCGAAGATCGCCAGACTGACCGTGTTGGCCCCGCTCACGGCGGTCTTGGAGAAGCCGACGAGCAGGGCCGCGGCGGCGAGCGCGGCGAATTCCCAGCCGGATATGTGCCAGAGCGTCATCGTGTTCATGCGAGGACCGATCGTATGTCCTTACATCTGCCCGCGTAAGGAGTGTCTCGCCAGGTGGCCCCTGCCGCGCCTCGGTGGATCATGGCATCGGACGGGCGGTGCTAGTTTCTGACCGTGGCCGACACCCGCGAGCATGTCCTCCCCGGTACCCGGAACACGATCACCGCACGCGAGTGGCCGCACGAGCGCCCTCGGTACGTCGCCCTCGTCTCGCACGGATACGGCGAACACATCGGCCGGTACGCCGAGTTGGCCTCCGTACTGGTGACGCACGGCGCCGCCGTCCTCGGGCCCGACCACCAGGGTCACGGCGAGTCGGCCGGTGAGCGCGTGCTGATCCGCGACTTCGAGGACGTGGTCACGGACCTGCACTCCGTCGCCGACCTGGCCCGCGCCACCTATCCGGGCGTCCCCCTCGTCCTGATCGGCCACTCCATGGGCGGCCTGATCGCGTCCCGTTTCGCACAGCGCCACGGCGACGAGCTCACCGCGCTGGTGCTGTCCGGGCCGGTGATCGGGGACTGGGCGCTGCCGGGCCGGCTGCTCGCCCTCGACGAGATCCCGGACGTCCCGATCAGCCCGGCCGCACTCTCCCGTGACCCGGACGTCGGTGCGGTGTACGCGGCGGATCCGCTGGTCTGGCACGGTCCGATGAAGCGGCCGACGCTGGAGGCCTTCGCCCGCACCCTGACGACGGTCGCCGACGCGGGCGACATCGGCCGGCTGCCGCTGCTCTGGCTGCACGGGGGCGACGACCGGCTGGTCCCGCTCCCCGGCAGTCGCGTGGGCGTCGAGCGGCTGAGCGGCGGTGAGTGGGCCGAGCGCGTGTATCCGGGTGCCCGGCACGAGGTGTTCCACGAGACGAACCGGGCGGAGGTCTTCGCGGATCTGATCCGTTTCCTGGACGTCGTGCTGTTCGGCGGCACCCGGTCGACATGACCGTGCCAAACTGCTCGCACACCCGTCGGGGTCGTCGTGGAACAGAGTCGAGCAGAGGAGCATCGCGTGACCGGGACAGAGCCGGACGTCCGGCGGATCGACACCTCGAAGCCGCATCCGGCCCGGGTGTACGACTGGTTCCTCGGCGGCAAGGACAACTACCCGGTCGACGAGCAACTGGGCCGTCACATCACGGCACTTGACCCGGGCGCCCCGCGCACCGCACGGGCCAACCGCTGGTTCATGCAGCGCGCGACGCGGCTGCTGGTCCGGCAGTCGGGCATCCGGCAGTTCCTGGACGTCGGCACCGGCATACCGACCGCGCCCAACCTCCATCAGATCGCCCAGTCCACCGCGCCGGACGCGCGGATCGTGTACGTCGACAACGACCCGATCGTCCTCGCGCACGCGGCGGCGCTGCTGCACGGCACGCCCGAGGGTGCGACGGAGTACCTCCAGGCCGACGCCCGCGAACCGCTCACGATCCTCGAACAGGCCGCCCGCGTCCTGGACTTCGACCGGCCCATCGCGCTCTCGCTCATCGCCCTGCTGCACTTCATCGCGGACGGGGACGGCGCCCACGAGCTGGTCGACACCTTGATCGGCGCGCTGGCGCCGGGGAGTTGTCTGGTGCTGTCCGCGATGACCGCCGACTTCGAGCGGGAGAAGGTCGAGCGCGGCATCGCCGCCTACGCGGCGGGCGGGGTGACCCTGGTGGCCCGCTCGCACGCCGAAGTGAGCAGTTTCTTCAAGGGACTTGAGCCGGTCGAACCGGGAATCGTGTCCGTGGCCGACTGGCACCCGGAACTCGCGGAGGGCGAGACACCGCTCGGCGAGGGACCGATCTCGCTGTACGGAGGGATCGGCTTCAAGGCCTGAGGAGCCGTGAAGCCGGGGGCCCACGAACCAACCCCCTCCCTCAGAACCGCCCCGCCGGAAACACCGCCCGCACCTCCCACCCGCCCGCTTCGCGCGGACCGGCCCGGAGTTCACCGCCCAGCGCCGTCACCCGTTCCGTGAGGCCGACGAGGCCGAAGCCGCCGCCGTGCGCGGCGGCCGGGAGCTGGGTGCCGCCGCGGCCGTCGTCGGTCACGGTGACCTCCAGCCGGCGGCCCGCCCGGCGCAGCCCCACGGTGACCTCGGCGGCGTCGGCCGCGTGGCGTCGTACGTTCGTCAGTGCCTCCTGTACGACCCGGAAGGCCGCGGCCTGCACCTCGTGCGGGAGGTCGTCGGGCAGGGCGGGGTCGCGGCGCAGGGTGACCTTCTGGACCGGGCTCGCGAAGCCGTCGACGAGTTCGGCGACGGCCGCCAGGTCGCCGGCCGGGCGGCGGTCGGCCGCGTCCGGTCCGGCGTCGCGCAGCACACCGACCGTGCGCCGCATGGACGCCAGGGCCTCGGTCGCGGCGCGTTCGATGCCCGAGAGCACGGGGTCGAGGTCCGCGGGCCTGCTGGTCGCCATCATGCGGGCCACCTGGGTCTGCACGAGGATGCCGGTGACGTGGTGGGCGACGAAGTCGTGCAGGTCGGCGGCGATGGCGAGGCGTTCGGCGCGCCGGGTCTCGGTGACCGCGACGGTGCGGCGGTAGTCGAGCGAGCGGAGATAGCCGGCGAACCCGGCGGTGGAGCCGACGAGGACCAGTCCGAGTGTCGTGACCAGCAGCAGGTTGTCGTCGGTGAGCGAGTGGAAGTAGCGGGCCGGCAGGGCGAGCAGCGCCAGGCCGTCCAGGACGCCGCACACCGCGGCCCAGGGCTGCGGACAGTGCCGTACGGCGATGAAGGACAGGGTCAGCAGGATCACGATCTCGCCGGGGCCGAACAGCTCCGAGTGCCCGGCCAGGATCGCGCCCGCGCTGTACAGCAGTGAGAGGACGGCGGGCGCGGCGGTGCGCAGCTGCGGGGTGAGCCATCGCGGACGCCGGGCGACGGGCCACAGGACGGCGGCCAGGCCGGTGCCGAGCACCACGACCCCGGGCCAGGCCGAGCGGCCGGTGGAGGCGGTGAAACTCAGGTCGTAGGCCGCGAGTCCGAGCAGGGCGCCCACGGCGAGCCCCCGCGCGCAGCCCCGGCCGGTGACGGATCTCATGCTGGTCACGGTATGCGAGGCGTGGTGGGGTGGGATCGGCCGAACGGTCGAGCGGGGTGCCGCGAACCCTGGCCGTTCGGCCGAGGCGGGCCCGGGTCCTGGGCGACGAGAGTAGGACTGCTTCCTCCTCTCCCAGGCTTCAGGAGTACGTGATGCAGTCCACCAGGTTCGTCATCGGGGTGATCGGCGGCGCGACGGCCGCGGTCGCACTCGGTGCGCTCGGCACCCATCTGCTGTCCGGCACGCAGTCCACCACCGAACTCGACGCGCACAGCACGGTCACGGTGGACGGCCACAGGGCGCTGTCGGCGGACATCGTGGCCGGCCGGGCGCAGAGCAGGTACCACCCGCTCCCCTGGGTCGGCGACAAGGTCTCGGGTGTCACCTGCCCCACCGGCCTGAAGGCCGTCGCCGGGGCGACCGTCACCTGCACCGGCAGGAAGAGCGACGGCACGACCGTCGACATCCCGGTCACCGTGGTCAAGGCCTCGGCCGACTCCGTCACGTGGAAGTTCGACCGCTCATGAGCGCCGTGCTGGCCGGTGTCGGCCTCATCAAGAAGTACGGCTCCACCACGGCCCTGGCGGGCGTGGACGTGGAGGTCGGTGCCCGCGACTCCGTCGCGATCATGGGTCCGTCGGGCTCCGGCAAGTCCACGCTGCTGCACACGCTTGCCGGGATCGTCCGCCCGGACGGCGGGCAGGTGCTGCTGCGCGGGGACCGTATCGACGACCTGGGCGAGAACCGGCTCAGCGCCCTGCGCCGCAAGAGGTTCGGGTTCGTCTTCCAGTCCGGCCAGTTGCTGCCGGAGCTGCCCGCCGAGGAGAACGTCGCCCTCCCGCTGATGCTGGAGGGGCTGCCCCGGGCGCAGGCGGTGGAGCGCGCCCGGCGCTGGTTCGCACCGCTCGGTCTGGACGGTCTGGAGCGGCGCCGCCCGGGGCAGTTGTCCGGTGGTCAGGCCCAACGGGTCGCCATCGCACGGGCGTTGGCCGTGGCGCCGGACGTGGTCTTCGCCGACGAACCGACCGGCGCCCTGGACCAGGCGACCGGCACGGAGGTCGTACGGCTGCTGACGTCGGTGACCCGTGAGCAGGGTGCCGCGCTGGTGATGGTCACGCACGACGCCGAGGTGGCCGCGCACTGCGACCGGGTCCTCCGGGTCCGGGACGGCCGGATCAGCAACTACAGCCATTTCACCGTCAGTTGAGCCTCCGGAGTCCCCGATGCGTTCCCCCGTCCTGTCCCTGACCTGGCACCTCGCCAAGGCATCCGGCCGTCGCGGCCGGCAGAGCCACCTCCTCGCGGCCGCTGCCGCCGCCGTGGGCTCGCTCGTCCTGCTGACGCTGCTCGCCGCCTACTCGGGCGCGGGCGCCCGTGCCGACCGCACCGCCTGGCGCACCCCCGACCCGGACCGCCACGGCACCGCGGTCCAGGCCCTCACCACGACCTACGTCCGCGACGAACCGATCACCGTCGTCTCCCTGGCCCAACTCCCCCACCGCGCACCGACACCCGCCCCACCCGGCCTCAACTCCTTCCCGAAGCAGGGCGAGTGGTACGTCTCCCCGGCCCTCGCCGAGCTCCTCCGCACCCTCCCCTCGACCCAACTCGCCGACCGTTTCCCGAAGTCGACGCCCTACGGCACCATCGGCGCCGCCGGGCTCGCCTCGCCCGACGAGCTCGTGGCGGTGATCGGTCGGGCCCCCACGGACCCGGCGGTCGCCAAGTCGGCGGACAGGCAAGGGATTTACGACGTGGGGCTGACCGCGCGCTCCGTCGTCTCGGGGTTCGCCGGGACGCGGCGCAGTGTGTTCACCGTCGACGACCAGGCCGCCGTACTCCTCGGCGTGGGTCTCCTGGTCGTCCCGGTGATCGTGCTGGCCGCGGCGGCCGGGCGGCTCGGTGCGGCCCGCCGGGAACAACGCCTCGCGGCGCTGCGGCTCGCCGGGGCCACTCCCCGGCAGATCCTCGCCATGACCGGCGTGGAGGCCGCGGCGGTGGGTGCGGCCGGTGCCCTGGCGGGCGCGGTGGCCTACGGGGCGCTGCTGCCGGCGTTCGCCGAGGTGCCGTACGGCATCGGCACCTGGTACACCGGGCAGTTGTGGGTGGGGCTGCCGTGGGTGGCGGCGGTCGTGGCGGGCGTGACCGGACTGATCGCGGTGAGCGCGATGTCGACGCTGCGTCAGGTCGCGTCCTCGCCGCTCGGTGTCGCCCAGCAGTCGAACCCGCGCCGTACCCGGCTGATCCGGCTCGTGCTGTTCGTGGCGGTACTGGTCTACATCCGGATGAGCACGGACGGCGGCACCCTGAAGCCGGGGACGCTGGTCGCGCTGATGGTGCTGTTCTACGGCGCGTTCTGGATGTTCGGGCCGTGGGTCGTGGACCGGCTGGGCCGGGTCGTGGGGCGGTTCGCCCGCCGTCCGGCGACCCTGCTGGCGGCCCGCCGGCTCAGTGACGATCCGCGCGGTGCCTGGCGGACGGTCAGTGGTCTGGTGCTGGCCGGGTTCGTCGCCGGGTTCTTCACCGTCGGCGTGTTCGGCATCGTCGGCCTCGACCACCGCGGCCAGATCGCCGTGCCGACCGCGAACGCCACCGCCGCCCGGCACGCGGTCGGCGAGGCCCGTCGGCTGCTGCGCGCGGCGGGCGTCGAAGCGACCGTCGGCACGAACGACGACGGCTTCCTGCTCGGCGGCAGCGACGGCGTGATCGCCCATGTCTCCGGCGGTCCGGCCGCCCTCGACACGGCCGTCACCGCCCTCCAGCCGCTCGGCGCGGGCCGGCTGCCGTACACCGGGGCCTACGCGGAGGCGCAGGACGCCGCCGTCAACGACCGCCTCGCCCAACTCGGCACCGCCACCCTGGCCGTGAGCTTCCTCGTCGCGACGGCCTCGGCGGGCCTGACCGCCGCCGCGAACGTTCTCGACCGGCGCCGTACGTACGGTCTGCTGCGTCTGTCCGGTACCCCGCTGAAGGTGCTGGACCGGGCCAGGGTCCGCGAGACGGTGCTCCCGCTGCTCGTTCTGGCCGGCGGCACCACCGCGACCGGTCTGTACGCCGCCGTCCAGGTCAACAAGGCGGCGGGCAGCACGATCAGCAGCTCCGGTGCCGTACAGCTGGCCGTCTGCGTGACCCTCGGCGCCCTCGCCATGCTCGCCGCGATCGGCGCGAGCCGCCCGCTGCTGCGCGTGGTCACGGCGGACCCGGCCCGGGCGACGGACTGACACCGGCCACCCCCTTCCCCCCTGAGGCATGATCGACCCATGACCGTCCCCACCCCGCCCATCCGTGTGCTGATCGCCGACGACCAGGAGATGGTCCGTACCGGGTTCCGGTTCTTCCTGGACGCGCAGCCCGACATCACCGTGGTCGCCGAGGCCGTCGACGGCGAGGAGGCCGTGGCGCTGGCCCGGCGCGAGCGGCCCGATGTGTGTCTGCTGGACATCCGGATGCCGAAGCTGGACGGTCTGGCGGCGACGCGGTTGCTGGCGGGGCCGGAGGTGGCCGATCCGCTGCGGGTGGTCGTGGTGACGACCTTCGACCTGGACGAGTACGTGTACGGCGCGCTGCGCGGCGGCGCCTGCGGGTTCCTGCTGAAGGACTCGGGGCCGACGCTGCTCGCGGAGGCGGTCCGGGCGGCGGCGGCCGGCGACTCGCTGGTCTCGCCCTCGGTCACCGTGCGGCTGCTCAGGCATCTCACCGACACGACGACGGCGACACCCCGGCCGGCCCCGCCCGCGCCGGCACTGCGCGAGCCCCTCACCGACCGTGAGGCCGAGGTCGTCCGCCTGGTCGCCCTCGGCCGGACGAACGCCGAGATCGCCGCCGAACTGTACGTCTCCCTGTCGACGGTGAAGACACACCTCTCCAGCGTCCAGCTGAAACTGGCCGCGCGGAACCGCGTCGAGATCGCGGCCTGGGCCTGGCAGCACGGTCAGGTGCGGCCGGGCCCCTGAGCGGTCAGGCGGAGGCGTCCACGGACACGTCCACGGCTGCTTCCGCGTGCGTGACGAAGTCGTCGACCAACCGGTGGAAGAGCGCCGCGAGTTGCCGCAGGTCCTCGGAGGACCAGTCCGCCAGCGCCATCTCCATGCCCCTGCGGCTCACGTCCCGGATCCGGTTGACGGCGGCCAGTCCGCTGTCGGTGAGCTGGATGCGCTGGGCGCGGCCGTCGTCGGGGTCCGGGATCCGGACGACATGGCCGAGTTGTTCCAACTGCCGTAGCTGGCGCGTGACATGGGAGGCCTCCACCGACATCCGGACGGCCAGGACCCCGGGGCGCAGCGGCTCGCTCTCGGCGATGTAGCGCAGGATCGCCACGGCGGCCCGGTCCAGCGGCAGTCCGACCAGCGACATCAGACGCTCGTGCTGCCGGGCCCGCCCGGCCAGATAGGCGATCCGGGTCAGGACCCGCTCGATCTCGACTACGTCCGCCGGGACGGACGCCGTTGCGGGTGGCGGTGTGGACATGCATCCACCGTAACAGGTACTTGCCTGAGTTAAGCAAGGTCGAGACGGTTGCTTGACTTAAGTAACGCATTTATGGTTGCCTAACTCAAGCAAGTCCAGAGCTGGGGTCACCGAAGCGGAGGTGTCCCCGTCGCGCCGTACGCCGTGGGGACGGAGTATGGCGCCGTCACCGGTCCCGGCGGTCGGAGTACTCCCCCCGTCCGCCGCCGGGGCCGGTGACACCCCTCACGCACATGGAAAGCGAGTCCCCTCATGGCCACGATGAAGTCCGTCCAGACCGGCGCCGTAGACAAGATCGACGTGGTGGACGTCGAGCGTCCGGCGCCCGGGCCGAAGGACGCCCTCATGAAGATCCGTGCCTGCGGGATCTGCGGTACCGACACCTTCTTCCTGCACATCGGCGGCGGCCCGTTCGGCGCGGGCGGCACCATGGTGCCGGTCCCCCTCGGGCACGAGCCGGCCGGAGAGATCGTCGAGGTCGGTTCCGAGGTCGAGGGCCTGAAGACCGGTGACCGGGTGGTCGTCAACCCGCAGGACTCCCCCTCCGGGATCATCGGCTGCGGCGGAAAGCACGGCGCCATGAGCGACTACCTCCTCCTGGAGGACTGCGAGGTCGGCAAGAGCGTCACCGTCTTCCCCGACACCGTGCCCTTCGACGTCGCCGCGCTCAACGAGCCGATGGCAGTGGCCCGGCACGCCGTCAACCGTTCCGAGGCCAAGCCCGGCGACAAGGTCGTCATCTTCGGTGCCGGACCGATCGGCCTGGGCGCGGCGATCTGGCTGAAGCTGCGCGGGGTCGAGCATGTCGTCGTCGCCGACGTGATCGCCTCCCGCCTGGAGACCGCGCTCGCGGTCGGCGCGGACGCGGTCATCAACTCCGCCGAGGAGGACGTGACTTCACGCCTGACCGAGCTGCACGGACAGGCCGCCAACGCGCTCGGCCAGCCCCGTCCCGGCACCGACATCTACATCGACGCCGCCGGTGTCGCGGCCGTCGTCAACACCACGGTCGACTCCGCGAAGTGGGGCGCCAAGCTGGTCATGGTCGCCGTACAGAAGAAGGGCGCCGACATCGACCTCGGCGGGATGCTGCGCAGCGAGCTGACGCTGATCGCCTCGCAGGGCTACCCCACCGAGATCTTCGAGGTCACGCAGGAGATCGTGGAGCACCACGAGCGGTTCGCCAAGCTGATCAGTCACCGGGTGCCCTTCGCCGAGGTCGAGGAAGCCTTCGAGCTCGCGCTGACGCCGGGCGCGGCCGAGAAGATCGTCGTCACCTTCGACGAGTAGACGAGCAGCGGACGGCGCGCCGGCTCTCCCGCCCGAAGCGGGAACCGGCGCATGCCCGGCCGCCTCGGACAGGACCCCCACACCATGATCCACCGCCTGCAGCGGGTGCTGCGCTGCCATCCCCGTACCGTCGACCTGGTCCTCGCCGCCGTACTCCTCGCCTGCGCCTTCCCCGGCAGCATGCTGACGATCCCGGGCCGCGAACTCGAAGTCCCTTGGTGGCCCGGCGTGTTGGTCTCGGGTCTCGCTTCGCTCGCCCTGCTGTGGCGACGCACGCTGCCGCGCACCACCGTGGTGGTCACCCTCTGCTGTGCCATGGCGGTGGCCGGGCTCGGCTACATCGTCACGGTCCTGGTGATCGGGCCGCTCATGGTCGCGTTGTACACGCTGGCCCTGCGCTCCGAGCGGACCACCGCGAACCTCTTCACCGCCTCCGGCATCACCCTGCTGGTGGGCACGGCCCTGATCGTGGGCCCCAACAGCGAACCGCTGGTCCTGAAACTGCTCGGCCCTGCCTTCTGGCTGCTGCTGCCCACCTCGCTGGGCACCACGACCCGGCTCCGCGCGGCCTATCTGGAGGCGGTGCAGGCCCGCGCCGAGCACGCGGAACGGACCCGCGAGCAGGAGGCCCGGCACCGTGTCACCGAGGAACGCATGCGGATCGCCCGCGATCTGCACGACGTCGTGGCCCACCATCTCGTACTGGCCAACCTCCAGGCCGGCACCGTCGTACGGCTGATGCGCAGCCGCCCCGAGGAGGCCGAGCGGATCGCCGGTGAACTCGCGGGCACCACCCTGTCGGCCGTCCGCGAACTCAAGGCCACCGTGGGCCTGTTGCGCCACGCGGACGACTCGGAGACTCCCCCGGGGCCCGCGCCGGGACTGGATCAACTCGCCGATCTGGCCGCCTCGTTCGAGCCCGCCGGGCTCGTCGTCACCGTCAGCACGGAGGGCAGGCCGCAGCCGCTGTCCGCCGGTACGGACCTCACGGCGTACCGCATCGTGCAGGAGGCGCTCACCAACGTGACCAAGCACGCGGGCACCGGCTCGGCCGAGGTACGGCTCAGCTACTCGCACGACCGGCTGGACATCACCGTCACCGATCACGGGGGTACGGCACCGCCCTCGTCCCCCGCCACCGGTGACGGGTACGGCGTCATCGGAATGCGGGAGCGCGCGCTCTCCGCAGGTGGCCGGCTCCGGGCAGGTCACCGCCCGGAAGGCGGGTTCGAAGTCGTCACCGAACTGCCGTTGCCCTCCCCTTCACCAGTTCACACCCAGAATGTACTTGCGTAACTCAATCAATCTCATTATGGTTGAGTGAGTCAAGCAAGTCTGCTCGTTCCTGATCGTCACAGCTCGTTCCCGATGGAGGCTCTGCCATGTCCGACGCCCTTGCCCGACCCGCCGAAGCGGGTTCTTCCGCTCCGCCGAGGTCGAACGCCGTCGTCGCGGTACTGGCCTTCGCGGGAATCGTCGTCTCGCTGATGCAGACGCTGGTCATCCCGATCATCCCGGAGCTGCCGAAGTACCTGAACGCCTCCGCGTCGAACACCGCGTGGGCGGTCACCGCCACCCTGCTGGCCGCCGCCGTGGCCACCCCGGTCGTGGGCCGCCTCGGCGACATGTTCGGCAAGCGCCGGATGCTGCTCACCAGCATCGTCCTGCTGGTGTCCGGCTCGATCGTGTGCGCCCTGGCCGACTCGCTGGTCCCGATGGTCATCGGCCGCGCGCTGCAGGGGCTGGCCGCCGCGGTCGTCCCGCTCGGCATCAGCATCATGCGTGACGTGCTGCCCAGCGACCGGCTGGCCGGCTCCACCGCCCTGATGAGCGCCTCGCTCGGCGTCGGCGGCGCCCTGGGTCTGCCCTCGGCCGCCTTCATCGCCGACCACTACAACTGGCACATCCTCTTCTGGACCTCCGCCGTCCTCGGCGCCGTGTCCTTCCTGCTGGTCCTGCTGCTGGTGCCCGAGTCCAAGGTCCGCACCGGGGGCCGCTTCGACCTGGTCGGCTCGCTCGGCCTGTCCGCCGGACTGATCTCGCTGCTGCTCGCCATCTCCAAGGGCTCCGACTGGGGCTGGACCAGCGCGACCACCCTGATCCTCGGCATCGCGGCCGTCACGATCCTGCTCTCCTGGGGCTGGTACGAGCTGCGCAGCTCGCAGCCGCTGGTCGACCTGCGAACGACCGCCAAGCCGCAGGTGCTGTTCACCAACCTGGCCTCGATCGCCCTCGGCTTCTCGATGTTCGCGATGTCCCTGGTCCTCCCCCAGCTGCTTCAGCTGCCCACGCAGACCGGTTACGGCCTGGGCAAGTCGATGCTGGCGGTCGGCCTGGTGCTCGCCCCGCAGGGCCTCGTCATGATGGCCATGTCGGCCGTGTCCGCCCGCGTCACCAAGGCCAAGGGCCCCAAGGTCACCCTGATGATCGGCGCGCTGATCGTGGCCTCCGGGTACTCCCTGAACATCCTGCTGATGTCCGAGGTCTGGCACCTCGTCCTGGTGTCCTGCATCATCGGCGCGGGTGTCGGCTTCACCTACGGCGCCCTGCCCGCCCTGATCATGGGCGCGGTCGACCCGTCGCAGACCGGTGCCGCCAACAGCCTCAACACCCTGATGCGGTCCCTGGGCACCAGCTTCGCCAGCGCCATCGCCGGTGTGATCCTGGCCCAGATGACCACCGACTTCGGCGGCTCCGCCCTTCCGTCGGAGAACGGCTTCAAGGTGGTCATGGCGATCGGTGCGGGCGCCGCGCTGCTGGCCTTCTTCCTCGCCACCCTGATCCCGGCCCGGCGTACACCGGCCGCGGACGCGCCGGCCGCCGCACCGGCCCTCGCCGAAGAGGTCTCCGAGGCCAAGGCGTAGGGCATCCTGGCCATCGGGACCACGGCGGTCATCGCCCCGCATTTCGCGGGACGGTGACCGCCCACGGCTTTTCCCACACCCCGTCATTGCCCGGCGCAGAGCGAGGAGTCCCTCATGACGACACCCAACTCCCGTGACACTGCGGCCGGTTCGGCCGCCGCACCGGTGGTGCGTCTCGCCGTCGGTGCGGTGCGCGGACGGCTGGAGGACGGGCTCGCGGTCTTCCGCGGCATCCCGTTCGCCGAACCGCCGGTCGGGGACGCCCGCTTCCAGGCACCGCGCCCGGTACGCGGCTGGGACGGCGTGCGCGACGCCCTCGCCTTCGGGCCGCCGCCCCCGCAGGAGTCCGGCATCCAGGGCCGCCGGGGCGTACTGACGGGACCGATGGGCGACGACTGGCTGACCGTCAACGTCTGGACCCCCGCACCCGATCCGGCGGCCCGCCGCCCGGTCATGGTGTGGATCTACGGCGGTGCCTACAAACTGGGGCACGCGGGCAGCCCCGGCTACGACGCCCAGCACATCGCACGCGACGGCGATGTCGTGGTCGTGAGCCTCAACTACCGTGTCGGCATCGAGGGGTTCGCGCGCATCGAAGGGGCGCCCGCCAACCGGGGACTGCTCGACCAAGTCGCCGCACTGGAGTGGGTACGGGAGAACATCACGGCGTTCGGCGGTGATCCGGAACAGGTCACGGTCTTCGGCGAGTCGGCCGGTGCCGGGTCGGTGGCCTCACTGCTGATCATGCCGAGCGCGTCCGGACTCTTCCGGCGGGCCATCGCACAGAGCGTGCCGGACACCTTCTTCTCCGACGCGCTGGCCGGGGACATCGCGTCCGCGATCGCCGCGGAGGCGGGGCTGCGCCCCACGGCCGCCGACCTCGCGACCGTGGACCCGCGTCAACTGACCGCCGCGGGCGAGACGTTGACCGACAAGATGCACCAGTACGAGGACCGGTGGGGGCCGGTCGCGCACACGCTGACTCCCTTCGCGCCCGTCGTCGACGGCGAGGTGCTGCCCACCACCCCCTGGGAGGGCCTCGCGGCCGGTGCGGCCCGGGACGTGGAGCTGATCGTCGGTCACAACCGGGACGAGACACGCCTGTTCACCGCGCTGGGCGGACAGCTCGGGAAGATCACCGAGGAGGACGCGGTGGCGAGCCTGCGCCGGTTCGGGCCGGGGCCCGACGCCGAACAGGCCTATCGCGCCGCCTTCCCCGACGCCTCGCCGGGCGAGTTGGACGAACTCGTCCGCTGCGACCGGGTGTTCCGCATGCCCTGTCTGCATCTGGCCGAGGCGCAGGCCGACGCGGGCGGTCGCGCGTACGTCTACGAACTCACCTGGCCGGCCCCGGGGTTGGGCGGTGTGCTGGGCGCCTGCCACGGCCTCGACGTCCCGCTGCTGTTCGGCACCTTCACCGCCGACCTGGGCAATCTGCTGTTCGCCGACGTCGAGCCCTCCCCCGAGGCCCTGGCACTGTCGTCCCGATTCCGCTCGTCCTGGGCGGAGTTCGCGCGAACGGGCGATCCGGGCTGGCCCGCCTACGACACCGAGCACCGGTCGGTACAGATCCTCGACACCCACTCCGTGGTCACCGCCTACCCCGAGGAGACCTCACGGCGACTGTGGGAGGGCTACGCCTTCCGTGCGCTGCCGCTGACCGCGTAACCGAGAGGGAGGCGTACCGTCACGGGTTCTCCCCCTTCCCGGCGAGCAACCGCTCCAGCCGGTCGAAGCGTTCGTGCAGGGCGCGGACGGCCTCCTCGCCCAACTCCTGTGCGCCGTGGGCCAGATGGTGACGGCGGAGCTGTTCGCGGCCGACGAACCAGGTGGCCAGCGCCGCGGTGACCAGGCCGTAGGTGGTGATGCCGACGACCATCACCACCGAGCCGACGACGCGGCCCCACAGTGTGACCGGGTAGAAGTCGCCGTACCCGACCGTCGTCGCCGTCTCGATCGACCACCACAGGGCCCTCGAGTATGTCGTCAGGTTGGCGCCGCGGGCTCCGTGTTCGGCGGCGACCACGGCCCACGAGCCGACGAGCATCACCACGCCGAGGACCGCCGTCGCCGCGCCCGCCGCCTTGAGATGAAGCGAGCGGCCCTCGCGGCCGAGCAGCAACTCGACCGCCCTGGTGAGGAATCCGGGCAGCATGGTCACTCCTTCGCGTCACGGTGCCGGGGCCTGGGGCCAGTGTCGGGGCGGGCGGGGGTGCGGGCATGCCGGACGGGGCGTTCGAGTTGCCGTACGACCTGCGGCGTTGTGCGCTGGAGGGCCGGGCGGCCCGACCCGTCCGCCCACGAGACGGAGGACCGTGCCATGACGGCGGAACCCCGAGCCGTTCCCGAGACCTTCGCGTTCACCTGCGGTGACTGCGGCCATTCCTGGGAGGCCACCTTCCAGGTCATGTTCTTCACCGACCCGACCGACGCCTCCGGCCTGACCACGCAGGAGTACGTCGACGAGGAGGGCAGGGCCATGAGGTCACCGCTCGCCGACGCGGTCTGCCCGAAGTGCGGCGGGCGCACGGTGCATGTGCTGGAGGCCGGGCTCGCCGAACGGGCGCGCCGCGCGGAACACGAACCCCGACAGCACCACGAGCGCCGTCTGCATCTGCCGCACCGGCATTCCGGCCCGTCCGAGCCGCCGCCGGACGGCGCACCCTGACAACCACACCTCCCACCCGAACGGCCCCCTGCGTTGGAGGGCCGGGCGGCCCGATGGTGCCCTGAGGGGGACTGCCACTCCTCCTGGAGGCCCCGCCATGCACCGTCGCCCGTCCTCCCGCCCCGTCCGTGTCCTCGGCGCAGCCCTGGCGGCGGGCACGCTGCTGACCTGCGCGGCCTGCTCCGGCGGCAGCGGCGGTGCCGGCGGTGCCGGCGGTGACAGCGCATCGGACGTCGCCGCCTCCCCGCTCGCCGCCGAGTCCCCGCTCGCCTCGCCCCGTACCGGGAAGTCCGCCGCACCCGCCCTCACCGAGGCGGGAGCCAAGGCCGCGCTGATCACCGAGGCCGACCTGGAGGACAACTGGACCCGGGTCAAGGACGCCGCCACCTGGGCCGACAAGCTCGTGATCGGCAAGGTCGACGTCGGCGCCCTCCTCACCGCGAAGACGAACGCCGCCGACTGCCAGAAACTGCTCGACGCGCTCTACGGCGACGATCTCCTCGGCAAGCCGTCCGGCGCGTCCGCGCTGACCGGGTTCGAGCAGAGCGAGTCCCGGCTGCTTTACCAGGTCGCCGCCTACGACCGCGCCCGGCTCGGCACTTCCCTGAACTGGCTGAAGACGCTGCCGGTGAAGTGCGACCAGTTCACCGCGACCGACTCCAAGGGCGGCCGGCGCACGGTCCAGGTCATCGAGAACGAGGTGCCCGCCGTGGGCGACGCCCGGCAGGGTCTCCAGGTGACCGTCACGAGCACGGGCGCCGCCCAACCCACCATGCTCACCCTGGAGTTGGCCGTCGTCCGGGTCGGCACCGACGCGATCACCGTCATGTCGGGCGGCCTTGGGGGCACGGAGTCCGACACGACCGAGGCCGCCGTGCGGCAGGGCACCTCGCACCTGAAGGACGTCCTGGCGGGCCGGACGCCGCCCGCCCAACCCGGCAACCTGGACTGACAGTTCGCCGTCCCCGAAGAACATGTGCCCCATCGTCGCGAACCCTTGGGCCGGGTGATCGACCGGCGGCACAATGGCGGGGACGGCACCGCGGGCGACAAGGAGTCAAGACGTGAGCGACAGCGACACTCCGGCAGAGGGACCGACCCGGCTCGACACCGCTGTGGCGCACAACGCGCGCGTATGGAACTACTGGATCGGCGGCGAGGACAACTACGAGATCGACCAACGGGTCGGCGAGCACGTCGCCGGCATGTTCCCGGTGATCCGTGAAGTGGCCCGCGCCGACCGGGACTTCCTCGGCCGGGCGGTGCGGTTCCTGGCCGGCGAGCGCGGGGTAGGGCAGTTCCTCGACCTCGGCACCGGACTGCCGAGCGTCGACAACACGCACGAGATCGCCCAGCGGATCGCACCGGACGCGCGGATCGTGTACGTCGACAACGACCCGCTGGTGCTGGTCCACGCCCGCAAGCTGCTGACGAGCACCCCCGAGGGCGTCACCGACTACATCGAAGCGGATGTGCGCGACCCGGCGTCGATCGTCCAACGCGCCACGGGCACCCTCGACTTCGAGCGTCCCGTCGCCGTGATGATGCTGGGCATCCTGAACTTCGTCCTCGACACCGAGGAGGCCCGGGAGGTCGTGCGCAACGTCATGACCGCGGTCCCCTCGGGCAGCTTCCTGGTCGTCACCCACCCCACCTTCGACGCGGATCTCGGCGGCGAGGGCAACGTCCCGGCGATGGAGTTCTGGAACGAGAACGCCACTCCCCCGATCACCGCCCGCAGCCGCGCCGACATCGCCGCCTTCTTCGACGGCCTCGACCTCCTCGACCCCGGCCTGGTGCCGTGCTCGCAGTGGCGCCCGGACTCCGACTCCCCGGCCGTGGTACCGCAGTTCGGAGCGGTGGCCGTGAAACCCTGACGGCGCAGCAGACCGCGCAGGACGCGACCGTGGAGGACGTATGACCACCCTTGCCGACCCACTGCCCGGCGGACGCCCCGGCGAGGTCGAACGCGCCACCGCGCTGGCCACGGAGCTGACCGGGCGGGGGGTGCACGGGATCGTCCTGGCCTACGTCGACACCGCGGGCGTGGGCCGGGTGAAGACGGTCCCGACCGCGAAGCTCGCCTCGGCCGCGGCCTGGGGCGTCGGCATGTCCCCGGTGTTCGACACCTTCCTGGCGAACGACTCCATCGTCACCACCGACGTCCTCGGATCACCGGACGGCGACCTGCGCCTGTACCCCGACCTCGACCAGCTGGCCGTCCTGTCCGGGCAGCCCGGCTGGGCCTGGGCGCCGGTCGACCGGATCACCCAGGAGGGCGAGCAACACCCGGGCTGCAGCCGCACGTTCCTGCGCCGCGTCGTCACGGACGCAGAGCGGCGGCACGGGATCACCTTCCGGGCGGGCATCGAGATCGAGTGGGCCCTCGGCCTGGACACGGCACCCGCCGGCGAGTTCGTGCCCGCCACGACGGGTCCGGCGTACAGCGCGACCCGGCAGGTCGAACTGAGCGACTACGGCGCCGAGTTGCTGTCGGCGCTGGCGACGCAGGGCGTGGACGTGGACCAGTTCCATCCCGAGTACGCGGCCGGGCAGTTCGAGCTGTCGGTCGGCGCGCTCGACCCGGTCGCGGCGGCCGACCGCAGTGTCCTGGTACGACAGACCGTGCGCGCGGTCTCCCAACGGCACGGCCTGCGCGCCTCGTTCACGCCGGCCGTCCTGGCCCGGGGCGTCGGCAACGGCGGGCACATCCACCTCTCGGCCTGGCGCGACGGCGCGAACCTGCACACCGGGGGCGACCGGCGCTACGGCATGACGGCCGAGGCCGAGTCGTTCGCGGCCGGTGTCCTCGCCCGCCTCCCGGCCCTCACCGCCGTGACCGCGCCGAGCCCGGCCAGCTACTTCCGCCTCCAACCCTCCCAGTGCGCCGGGGTGTTCACCGCCTGGGGCCGGGAGACCCGCGAGGCCGCGGTGCGCGTCGTCACCGGCACGGCCGGCCTGCGCGCCCAGGGGGCGAACCTGGAGGTCAAGCCGGTCGACCTGGCCGCCAACCCCTATCTCGCCCTCGGCTGCCTGATCACCGCAGGACTCGACGGCCTCACCTCGTCCTCCCTCCTGCCCGAGGAGACCACCGGCGACCCCGCACACCTCGGCACGCCGGAGGCAACGGCCCGTGGTGTACGACGACTTCCGACCTCGCTGGTCGAGTCGGTCGCGGAGTTCCGCAAGGACGAGCTGCTGCGGGCCGCGCTGGACCCGGTGCTGGCGGATGCGGTGATCGCCGTACGACAGGGCGAGATCGCGGCCGTGGCCGAGCTGGACGACGAGCGGATCGCGGCGGCCTACCGCTGGAAGTACTGAGGATGGGCACCGGACCGGTCCACGAGGCGCTCGCCGCGCTGGAGTTGGTGGACCACCACTGCCACGGAGTCGTCACCGAGGACCTGGACCGGACGGCCTTCGAGTCGCTGCTCACCGAGGGGGACGTCTGGCCCGGCAGCGGGATCTCACCGTTCGACAGCCCGGTCGGGATCGCCGTACGCCGTTACTGCGCACCCCTGTTGGACCTGGAGCGGCACGCGCCCGCCGACGAATACCTCGCCCGGCGCGCCGAGTTGGGCCCGGGCGAGGTCAACCGGCGTTTCCTCGCCGCTGCCGGGACCGGGGTGTTCTGCGTCGACACGGGATTCGCCCCGCACTCCGTCACCACGCCCGCCGAACTCGCCGGGGCGGCGGGCGCGGTGGCCCACGAGGTCGTACGGCTCGAAACCGTCGCGGAGGGGGTGGCCGCGCGGGGTGTCGAGCCGGACGGGTATGCCGACGCCTTTCGGGCCGCCGCCCTTGACGCGGTGCGGCGGCCGGGGGTGGTGGGGGTGAAGTCGGTGGCCGCGTACCGGACCGGGTTCGATCTCGACCCGGCCAGGCCCTCGGATGCGGAGGTGACCCGGGCGGCCCGCGGCTGGCTGGTCCGCGGTGGTCGCCTCGAAGACCCGGTGCTCATGCGGGAGTTGCTGTGGACCGCGGTCGACCTGGGACTCCCCCTCCAGCTCCACACGGGCTTCGGCGACAACGACATCCGGCTGCACCGCGCGGACCCCGCCCTCCTCACGGACTGGCTGCACCTGACCGCCGGCACGATCCCGGTGCTGCTCCTGCACTGCTGGCCGTACCAGCGCCAGGCCGGCTACCTGGCGGCCGTCTTCGAGCGGGTGTACCTGGATGTCGGACTCACCCTGCATCATGTAGGTCCGGTCCGGGCTCGGACGGTACTGGCTGAGGCGCTGGAGATCACACCCTTCCGCAAACTGCTGTACAGCTCCGACGCCTATGGTCTGGCCGAGTTCTACGGGCTCGGCGCGCTGGCGTTCCGCCGGGGTCTGGGGGATCTGCTCCAGGACCGGGTGGACGACGGCGAACTGGGCCTGCCCGACGCGCTGCGACTGGCGCGCTGGGCGGGAGCGGACAACGCCCGCCGGGTCTACCGGCTATCCGACGGACACTGAAAGTATGATCAAGCAATGTCTGACATGACCGATACCACGCCCGGTTGGCTGTCCGCCGACGACCTCGAACAGGCACGCGCCCGCATGCCGATCCTGTACGTCGAGGCGGTGCCCGTCCGCGTCGACGACAGCGGCGAGGTGACCAGCATCGGCCTGCTGCTGCGCATCGGCCCTGACGGCACGGTGAACCGCACCCTGGTCTCCGGCCGCGTGCTGCACCACGAGCGGGTCCGCGACGCCCTGCTGCGCCACCTGGAGAAGGACCTCGGCCCGGTCGCGCTGCCCCGCATCCCGGCCTCGCTGCAGCCGTTCACGGTCGCCGAGTACTTCCCGACGCACGGCGTCACCCCGTACCACGACCCCCGGCAGCACGCGGTGTCCCTCGCCTACGTCGTGCCGGTCACCGGCGACTGCCGCCCCCGCCAGGACGCCCTCGACCTCGTGTGGTTCAGCCCGGAGGAGGCCGCCTCGGAGGCGCTGCGCAGCGAGATGCCGGGCGGGCACGGGGTGTTGCTCAAGCAGGCGCTGGCCCATGTGGGCTGCGTGTCCTGACCGGGACGGCCACCGCGGCTCAGGCAGTGTCGCCCGGGCTGCGCTGACTGCTGCCGGGTTCGCCGTTGTCGCGCCGCCACTCGACGACCAACTCGTCCTTGGTGCCGAAACGGACCAGATGCCGCCCCACCACGTCTTCCAGCCGATCGAGGAACTCGGGCTCCGCCTCCACCGCGAGCAGCAACGCCCCCTCGGTGGCGGTCAGCGATCCTGTGCCGTCCTGGAAGACGAGACGCCCCTCCCCGGTCTCCTCGTCCCAACTGGTCTCGCTGCGGCGGCCCAGGTGGGAGGCGAGTTGTTTGGCGTAGCGCTGCGGTCGGTCGGTGACGACGCGGGCTTCCGATCGGGACATGACGGCTCCAGGGTGACGGAGGTGCACAACGACTCGATGGTGCCGGAGAGTCGGGCCGACCGCACTGACACGACACCCGGCACGCTCCGAAACGTATGGATGCCGTCCCGGTCGCCTTCCCCGGCTTTCGCCGTACGTCAGCTCTTGCCCTTGGTGACCACCCACTTGCGGCCCACCCAGTTGCCGACCGTCTCGTAGCCGGAGCGGAAGGAGCCGAGCCAGTTGAGCTTGAGGCCGGCCTCGGCGGTCGACTTGACGGGGGTGTAGCTGCTCGCGTCGGTGTCCGGACCGCCCGTGGTGTTCTTCGCGTAGTACGGGAACGGGTAGACCGGGCGCGAGGCGGTGGTGTTGCCGCTGCTGTCCACCGACCTGGTCGTCAGACTCGCCGGGGCGTCGCCCTGGGTGACCCAGTCGGTGATCGCGGTCAGCGCGTCGAAGGTGTTCGGGCCCTGGCCGCCGCCGCAGTGCGCGACGCCCGGGAGCAGGAACAGCCGGGCGAAGGACTTGGTGGCCGCCTCGCCGCCGACGGCCTTCTCAACCGCCTTGTAGTAGGCCATCGTTCCCACGGCCGGGATGTGCTGGTCGCCGAGACCGTGCCAGAGGACGATCTTGCCGCCGGCCTTCTTGAACGCGGTGAGGTCGGGGTCGGTGGCGTCGTACATGCCCTCGTTGGGCCGCATCACCTTGGCGTAGTAGGCGGCCGTGAACTTGATGTCCTTGTAGGTCAGGGCCGGTTGGGGGCTGTCGAAGATCTGGTAGCGCAGGGTCTCCCGGACGAAGCTGATGTCGCCGCTGGCGCCGGTCGCGGTGGCCGGGGTGATGATGCCGGCCCAGTTCAGCTCGGAGCCGCGCAACTGGTAGCCCGGGTAGAGGAGTTGGCCGTGGTCCTCGGTCGGGCCCGCGTAGATGCGGCGCAGGGTGGTGACCTGGTCGTCGGTCAGGCAGTACGCGTCGGACGTCGAGGTCTGGCCGGTCTTGCACTGGATGGTGCCGGGGTCCCAGGTGCAGCTGAGCGGGTCGGCGATGATGCCGTCGGCGGGGGCGCCGCAGCCCTTGAGGACGGCCGTGTGGAGGTCGGCGAGGTCGGCGTTGGTGATCGTCGCCGGGCCGCCGTTCAGGTACACGGACTGGGCGGTCCAGGCGTGCGAGAAGGTGTTCAGCGCGGTGAAGTTGTTGGCCGGGGCGCCGGCGATGATGCCGTCGAAGTCGGTCGGGTAGCGCTGGGCCTCGGTGAGGGCCTGGTGGCCGCCCTGGGAGCAGCCGTCGAAGTAGGAGTGGGTGGCGGCCCGGCCGTAGTACTGCTCGATGATCGCCTTGGCCGCCCGGACCAGTTCGTGGTCGGACTTGTAGCCGAAGTCGGCGCTCAGGGTGGGGTCGGTGGAGAAGAGGCCGCCGCCCTGGTAGTGGCCCTCGTCGCTGGAGGCGACGGCGAAGGCGCCGGTGGTCAGCGGGACGCAGCCGGTCGAGGCGGGAGCGCTGGTGACGTTGGTGTTGCCGCACAGGCCACCGCAGCCGACCTGGAGGTAGTTGGCCTGCCAGCCGGTCTCGGGGAGTTTGATCTCGAAGTGGAGTTGCGGGGCGATGACGCCCTTGACGTCACAAGCCGCCCAGTTGCCAAGGGTGTTGGCGCTCGCGGCGAGTTCGGTGGCCGAGCTGATCTCGAAGGGCACACCGGGGACGGCGGCGGCCAGGTCGAGTTGGGCGACGCCGGAGCAGGACATGGCAGGTGCGATGCCCGAGGTCGAGGTACTCGCCGAAACGGCCTTCGCCGAGGCCGAGTCGGCGGCCTGCGCACCGCCGATGGCACTGTTGGCCAGCACCAGGCTCGCCCCGATCACCAGGGCGACGGCCGCCGCGAGGGCGGCCAGGAAGGTCGCCGAATTCCACCGACACCATCGGAACAGCTTGGGCATGCTGGGTACTCCGTTCGCTCGCCGGATGAGGGGTCGTGCGGCGGCACGGCGAGGAACGTAGCTCTCCCTTAATCCGTAGGCAATAGCGTCGACTCTATTGTTGACGATTTCGTCGAAGACTTGGCCCGATACCGCTGACCAGGGCCGGAGCCGACGCTCGCCACAACGTTAGCTTTCTTTCTGCGCAACTTATTGATTGTACCGACCGTTAGGTCTAATTTATCGGCTCTCTGGACCTTCGCTCCGCTCACTTACGGAAGGCCGCCGATGTCCTCCCAGACCCAGCTCACCACCCCACGGGAAGACGAGAGATCTCTCTCGACGACCCGCAATGTCCTCGTCATCGTCGCTCTCGTATGGACCGTCCAACTGGTCGCACTGGTCGCCGCGTTGTCCGGCATCGCGCAGGCCGATGTCGCGATCCACTTCCGGACCACGAATATCGCCTGGTTCACCCTGATGACCCTGCTGACCGGGACCTTCTTCCTGCCTTTCGCCGTCAAGGCCGCGGCGATCTTCGGCAAGAAGCGCGTCCTGCTCGCCGCCACCGGGCTCGGCTTCGCCGGCGACCTGGTCGCCGCCGTCGCCACTGACTACCGCACCCTGCTGATCGGGCGCGGCATCGCCGGCATCTACGCAGCCACCGCCCCGCTCGCCTACGCGATCACCCGCGATGTGTTCCCCCGCCGCTGGGTGGGCCTCGCCAGCGGAATCCTCGCCGGCGGCATCGGTCTCGTCGCCTTCGGCGGGCCTTTCCTGTCGGGCTGGCTCCTGGACGACTACGGCTTCCGCGGCGTGCTGTGGTTCATGGCCATCAGCACCGCACTGAGCTTCGTCCTGGTGGCCGCCTTCGTGCCGGAGAGCCCGATCCGTGCGGCGGCCGGCCGAATGGACTGGGCCGGCGGAATCCTTCTCGGCGGCGGGATCACCGCGCTCGTCTACGCCGTCGGTGAGGGGTCGCACTGGGGCTGGAGCAGCGGCAAGTTCATCACCTGGGTCGTCGCGTCGGCTGTCGCGTTGATCGTCTTCGTGCTCGTCGAGCGCCGGGTCGCCGAACCGCTGTTCCCGTCGTCCATGACCCGGCGTCGTCCGGTGTGGACCGTGCTTCTGGCCACATCCGTCGCGGCCGGCGCACTCAGCGCCGTCGGCGTGGTGATCCAGCTCCTGATACTGATGCCCAAGATCCCCACCATCTCCGACGGCCTGGGCTGGTCCGGGACCCACAACGCCATCGTCACCAGCCCGATCAGCGCCATGATCATCGTGGGGGCCGTCGGTACCGGCGCGCTCGCCCGCCGGATGGACTCGCGGATCCTGCTGGGCGTCGGTGCTCTGCTCGCGATCTTCGGTTACGGTCTCGGCACCCACCTGCACCACAGCGCCCCGCAGATCATCGGGATGGGCGTGTTCGCCGGGCTGGGCACGGGCATCGTCATGGCCAGTGTGCCCATCATGATCATCGAGGCGGTGACCCCCGAGGAGCAGGCGCTGGCCAACGGCGTCCAGACCCTCGGTATGGGCGTCGCGCAGATCATCGTCTCCCAGGTGGCCTTCGTCGTGATGGCGCAGCACGGGGCCGTCCTCAAGGGCACCCAGTTCTACCTCGACGCCGGCTTCACGAACGGGCTCTGGCTGGTCGTCGCATGCGTCACCGTGGGCGCGGCACTCATTCTCCTGATCCCCAAGACCAAGCACCTCGACGAGGTGGTGGTCGGCCAGGCGGTCTGACGCCACGCGGACAGCCCCGAACAAGCCGAAGGCCGTTCTCCCGGCGACGGGCGAACGGCCTTCGGCACAGGGCGGGTTCAGTCGTTCCGCACGTATTCGGCCGCCGCGTCGAGCAGCCAGTCCGTCAGATACCCGGCGAAGGACGAACGCACCAACACCCAGAATCCGGCCCCGGGTTCGTCCCGGGCGACCAGCACGACCTGGGTGCGGGCCACGCTGGTCTGAGCGCAGCGCCCGGCGCCGAAGGCACGCGGGTGCAGGTCCAGCGGGCAGCCGTGGGCGAGCAGATCGCGGGCCCGGGCACCCGAGACGAGCAGCGTGGTGCGCTGGGCGGACACATCGGTGACGGCCACGTGCTCGTCACCGCTCGCCGCCCGGATCCGGCTCTCCACCTCCCGCTGTGTGTCCGGCGGCCCCACCACCAGCCACTCGTCGGGACCGAGCCACAGTGCGGTCAACTCCCCCGCCCGCACAACGGTGTTGGGCTCCAGAGGCAGGGACAGGCCGAGAGCGAGTCCTACGGCGTCCGCCGCCGCGCCCTTCGCGTCGAGCCGGACGTTCACCTGGGCCAGGAAGGGCAGCTCGGCCAGCCGGACCGCGCCGCCGGAGGAGCGCGTCGCGGCGGCCAGCCGGCCCGCTGCACCCGCGAGCGGGCTGCGGCGCGGCACGGAGAGGACGGTGTCAGCCATCGCGGCGGGCTCCTTCGGGGTCGTAGAGGACGGGGCTTGCGACGGTGACCGGGATCAGCCGGTCGCCCACGGGGGCGTAGAGGCGTTCGCCGATGCGGTCCCGGCCGCCCTTGATCAGGGCGAGGGCGAAGGTGCGGCCGAGGGCGGCGCTGCGGTAGCTGGAGGTGACATGGCCGAGCATCGGGACGGGCGGGGCCGGAAGCACGCTGTCGGCGATCAGTTGGGTGCCCTCGGGGAGGAAGGCGGCGGGGTCGTCGGGGAGCAGGCCGACCAGGTGTTTGCGGTCGGGGCGGACGGCGTCGGCGCGGGCGTAGGAGCGCTTGCCGATGAAGTCCGGCTTCTTCTTCGAGACCGCCCAACTCATACCGAGATCCTGGGGAGTTACGGTGCCGTCGGTGTCCTGGCCGATGATCGGGTAGCCCTTCTCGGCACGCAGGACGTGCATGGTCTCGGTGCCGTACGGGGTGATGCCGAAGGGGGCGCCGGCCTCGTACAGGGCCTCCCACAGGGCGAGCGCCTCCCACGGTGACACATTGATCTCGTAGGCGAGTTCGCCGGAGAAGCTGATCCGGCACACCCTGGCCTCGATGCCCGCGACTGCCGTGTCCCGCCAGGCCATGAACGGGAAGTCGTCGTTGCCGACCGCCAGTTGGGGCGCGAGCGAGCCGAGCACCTCGCGGGAGCGGGGGCCGACCAGGGCGACGGTGGCCCACTGTTCGGTCACCGAGGCGCAGTGGACGCGGAGTTCGGGCCACTCGGTCTGGTGCCACTCCTCCATCCAGTCGAGTACGGCGGCGGCGTTGCCCGTGGTCGTGGTGACCAGGTAGCGGTCCGGTGCGAGTCGGATGGCCGTACCGTCGTCGAAGACCATGCCGTCCGGGCGGCACATGACGCCGTAACGGATCATGCCGACCTTCAGGTTGCTCATCATGTTGGTGTAGAGCCGGTCGAGGAAGACGGGTGCGTCGGGACCCTGTACGTCGATCTTGCCGAGGGTGGAGCCGTCCATGAAGGCGACACCCTCGCGGGCCGCCGCGCACTCGCGCAGCACGGCGGTCTCCATGTCCTCGCCGTCCCGCGGGTAGTACCAAGGGCGCTTCCACTGGCCGACGTTCTCGAACAGGGCGCCCTGCATGACGTGCCAGTCGTGCAGGGCAGTTGTACGGATCGGGTCGTGCAGTGCGCCCCGGTCGCGGCCCGCGAGGGTGGCGAAGGAGACGGGTGTGTAGGGCGGACGGAATGTTGTTGTGCCGAGGTCCGAGATGTCGACGCCGAGGAGTTCCGCGACCACCCCGCTTGCCAGGACGCCGGAGGTCTTGCCCTGGTCGTTGGCCGTGCCGGCCGTCGTGTAGCGCTTGGTGTGCTCGACGGAGTTGAGGCCGGCGCCGGTGGCACGGGTCAAGTCGCCCACGGTCACGTCGCGTTGGAGGTCCACGAAGCGGGGGGCTGCGGTGGCGGAGGGGACGAGGAACACCTGCATGGCGGGGGTGGTGCCGGGTTCGGTGGGCACCGGGGGCAGGTTCGGTGCCTCGGCGGTGTAACCCTCGGCCTCGATCGCGCGGGCGCCTGCGGCTGCGCCCTGGGCGAGGACTTCGGCCAGGTCCGACGCCCCGTTCGCGCTGCCCGCGACCTCGACGGCCTGTCGGCAGGTGTCGGGGACGAAGGAGCCGAGGGTGTCGTCGTAACGGAGTTTGCCGCCGGCCTGACTGAAGAGGTGGGCGACGGGGTTCCAGCCGCCGGAGACCAGGAGGAGGTCGGTCGCGAAGTGCCGTGTCGTGCCTGTGGTTTCGCCGTACGGGGCGACCGTCACGGCGGTCAGTCGCGGGGCTCCCTCGGTGGCGACGACGGCGTGACCGGTCAGTACCTCGATGCCGGCCTCACGGGCTCGGCGTGCCCACTCGCCCGGTTCCGACGGGCGGGTGTCCACGATCGCGGCGACCTGCACGCCGGCCGCCGCCAGGTCCAACGCGGCTGCGTACGCACTGTCGTTGGTGGTGAAGACGACGGCCTGGCGGCCGGGCAGGACGCCGTGGCGGTTGACGTACGCGCGGGCCGAGGCGGCGAGCATCACTCCGGGGCGGTCGTTGTCCGCGAAGGCAAGTGAGCGTTCGTGCGCGCCCGTTGCGAGGACGACTCGGCGGGCGCGGATGCGCCAGACGCGTTCACGGGAGACGTGGGCGGGGGCCGCTGCGCCCAGGTGGTTCGTGCGGCGTTCCACGGCGAGGAGGTGGTTGTCGTCGTAGTGGCCGAAGACGGTGGTGCGGGTCAGTACGCGTACGTCGGGGGTGGTGGTGAGTTCCTCGCTCAACTCCGCTGCCCAGTCGAGGAGTTGGGCCGTGTCCAGGAGGCTGCCGCCCAGTTCGGGGTGGTCGTCGGCGATGATGACCCGGGCTCCGCTGCGGGCGGCGGCGGATGCTGCCGCGAGGCCGGCGGGGCCTGCGCCGACCACAAGCAGGTCGCAGTGGGTGTGGACGGCGTCGTAGCGGGCCGGGTCCGGGGCGGTGGCCAGGCGGCCCTGACCGGGGAGGCCGGTCGCTACCAGGCCGTCGTAGAGCTCGATGGTGGTCGCGGGGAGCATCGGCTCCGGGAAGGGGGCCTCGATCTGGATGACCGCGTTGGGTTCTTCCACTCCGGCGGTGAAGATGCCTCGGGGGCGGCCGAGTTTGATGCTGGTGCCGGTTTGGATGACGCCGTTGGCGAGGAGGGCGGAGGCGAGGGTGTCGCCTTTGCAGCCCGTGTATTCGGTGCCGTCGAAGGTGAAGGTGAGGGGGGTGTCTCGGTGGATTCGGCCTCGGGTGGGGTGGCGGAACGGATTTGTCTCGCCCCCGCCGCCCCTACCCGTCCCGTCCTCCAGGGGCTCTGCCCCTTCGACCCCGTTCCCAGGGGGCTCCGCCCCCTGGACCCCCGTCGGCCCTGAAGGGGCCTCGTCCTCAAACGCCGGACGGGCTGATGCCGCGGTCGGTTGCGGCTCCCCCGCCCGGTACACCGTCAGGATCTCGTTCGTCGACGTGTCCCGTACCGCATTGAACCAGCGGCGGCAGCCCGCCGCGTGGCTCCACCGTTCTGCGAACGGGCCCTTGGGGTTGGCGCGGAAGAACAGGTAGCGGGCCCATTCCTCGTCGGTCAGGTCGGCCGGGCTCTCCGGGTAGGCCACGTGGGCCTGGCCGCCGTAGTGGAACTCGGCCTCGTCGCGGGGCCCGCACCAGGGGCAGGGGATCAGCAGCATGGTTGGGCTCCCTAGTGGGCCACCGCGGCGGCGCCGTGCTCGTCGACGAGCGCGCCGGTGGTGAAACGGTCGAGCGAGAAGGGGGCGTTGAGGTGGTGAGGCGTGTCGTGGGCGATCGTGTGCGCGTAGACCCAGCCGACACCCGGAGTGGCCTTGAAGCCTCCCGTTCCCCAACCGCAGTTCAGGTAGAGGTTGTCGACCGGGGTGAGGCCGACGATGGGTGAGGCGTCGGGGGTGACGTCCACGATGCCGCCCCAGGTGCGCAGCACGTGCGCGCGGGCGAAGACCGGGAACAGTTCCAGCGCCGCCGCCATCTGTTCCTCGATGATGTGGAACGCGCCGCGCTGGGTGTAGGAGTTGTACGAGTCGATGCCCGCGCCCATCACCAACTCGCCCTTGTGCGCCTGACTTACGTACACATGGACCGCGTTGGACATGACGACCGTGGGGTGGACCGGCTCCAGCAGCTCCGACACCAGGGCCTGCAACGGGTGGCTCTGGAGCGGGAGTTGGATGCCGGCCATGGCCGCGAGGACGGACGTGTGGCCTGCCGAGCAGAGAGCTACCTTGCCTGCCGCTATCGGGCCGAGTGTCGTCTGTACGCCGGTCACCCTTCCGTCGACGATGTCCAGCCCCGTGACTTCGCAGTTCTGGATGATGTCGATGCCCGCGGCGTCCGCCGAGCGGGCCAGGCCCCAGGCGACATGGTCGTGCTTGGCGATGCCCGCGCGTGGTTGATAAGTGGCCCCCATCACCGGATAGCGCACGTCCGGTGAGATGTTGACGATCGGGCAGACCTCTTTGACCTGCCGTTCGTCGAGCCATTCCGCGTCCACGCCGTTCAGGCGGTTCGCCTCCACTCGGCGCACGCTGTCGCGGACGTCCTGGAGGCTGTGGGCGAGGTTGAGGACTCCGCGCTGGGAGAAGAGGATCGGGTAGTCCAGCTCCTCCTCCAGGCCCTCCCACAACTTCAGCGCGTGCTCGTAGATGCCCGCGCTCTCGTCCCAGAGGTAGTTGGAGCGGATGATCGTGGTGTTGCGGGCCATGTTGCCGCCCGCCAGCCAGCCCTTCTCCAGCACCGCGACGTTCGTGATGCCGTGGTTCTTCGCCAGGTAGTGGGCGGTGGCCAGGCCGTGGCCTCCGCCACCGACCACGATCACGTCGTACGAGCGTTTCGGCTCGGGTGTGCGCCAGAGCCAGTCGGGGTGTTCGGGGAGGTCGGCACCCGGAGTGCGGGGGGTCATCGGGCGTCGCCCTCCTCGGACAGGTGCGGGTAGAGCGGGTGTTTCGCGGCGAGGGCCTCGGTGCGGGTGCGCAACTCGCCTATGTCCGGGTTCGGTTGGAGGGCCAGCGCGATCACGTCGGACACCTCCGCGAAGTCCTCCTCCGTGAAGCCTCGCGTGGCCAGTGCCGGGGTGCCGATGCGCAGGCCCGACGTGACCATGGGCGGACGCGGGTCGAAGGGCACGGCGTTGCGGTTGACGGTGATGCCGATCTCGTGGAGCAGGTCTTCCGCCTGCCTGCCGTCCAGCTCGGAGTCGCGCAGGTCGACCAGGACGAGATGGACGTCCGTGCCGCCGGTGAGGACCTTCACGCCGGTGGCGGCCACGTCGGCTCGGGTGAGGCGTTCGGCGAGGATGCGGGAGCCGGCGAGCGTGCGGGCCTGGCGTTCGGCGAACTCGGGTGAGGCCGCGACCTTGAACGAGACCGCCTTCGCGGCGATGACGTGTTCCAGGGGGCCGCCCTGCATGCCGGGGAACACCGCCGAGTTGATCTTCTTGGCCAGGTCGGCCTCGTTGGTGAGGATGACTCCGCCGCGCGGGCCGCCGAGGGTTTTGTGCGTGGTCGTCGTGGTCACGTGTGCGTGCGGGACCGGGTTCGGGTGCAGGCCTGCGGCCACCAGGCCCGCGAAGTGCGCCATGTCGACCATCAGCAGCGCGCCCACCTCGTCGGCGATCCGCCGGAACTCCGCGAAGTCCAACTGCCGTGGATACGCCGACCAGCCCGCGATGATCATCTTCGGGGCGTGTTCCTTGGCGAGGCGCTCCACCTCGTCCATGTCGACCAGGTTGTCGGTCTCGGAGACGTGGTACGGCACCACGTTCAGCATCTTGCCGCTGTAGTTGAGGCGCATGCCGTGGGTGAGGTGGCCGCCGTGTGCGAGGTCGAGGCCGAGGATCGTGTCGCCGGGCTTCAACAGGGCGAAGAAGACTGCCGTGTTGGCCTGTGCGCCCGAGTGCGGCTGAACGTTGGCGAAGCCCGCGCCGAAGAGGGACTTGACCCGCTCGATGGCCAACCGCTCGGTGACGTCGACGTGTTCGCAGCCGCCGTAGTAGCGGCGGCCGGGGTAGCCCTCCGCGTACTTGTTGGTGAGGACGGAGCCCTGCGCCTCCAGTACGGCGGAGGGCGCGAAGTTCTCGGAGGCGATCATCTCCAACGTGGACTGCTGGCGGTGCAGTTCGGCGCGGAGCGCGGCGTGGACCTCGGGGTCCAGTTCGGCCAAGGGGGTGTTCAGCGCGTTCATTCGGAGTTCTCGTCCTTCCGGCTAGCCTCGGAGGCGGGACATCGTCGGGTCGAACAGCGGCTCCGCCGCGACGACCGCCTCGACGCGCTCGTCGAAGTAGCCGATCTGCAACGTCGTTCCGGGGGTGGCGAGTTCGGTGGGCAGCCAGGCGTAGGCGATGCCCTTGCCGATCGTGTAGCCGTAGGCGGCGCTGGTGACGTAGCCGACGGCGCGCTCGCCGTCGTAGACCGGCTCCTTGCCCATGACGACCGAGCGGGGGTCGTCGATGGTGAGGCAGGTCAACTGCCTTTGTACGTCGGCCTTTCGGCGTTCCAGTGCGGCCTTGCCGAGGAAGTCGCCCTTGTCGAGTTTGACGGCGAAGCCGACGCCGGCCTCGTAGGGGTCGTGCTCATAGGTCATGTCGGTGCCGAAGGAGCGGTAACCCTTCTCCAGCCGGAGGCTGTTGAAGGCGCCTCGGCCTGCGATGACGCCGCCGAGGGGCTGGGCCGCCTGCCACAGGGTGTCCCAGAGTTTCTGGCCCTGGTCGGCGGTGGTGTAGAGCTCCCAGCCGAGTTCGCCGACGTAGGAGAGGCGCATGGCGGTGACGGGGACGGTGCCGATGTAGGCGTTCTTGGCGCGGAAGTACTTGAGGCCGTCGTTGCTGAAGTCCTCGTCCGTCAGGGGCTGGAGGACCTTGCGGGCCAGCGGGCCCCACAGGCCGATGCAACAGGTGCCGGGGGTGATGTCGCGGACCTGGACCGTGCCGTCGGCCGGGAGGTGACGGGTGAACCAGTCGAGGTCGAGGTTGCCGTTGGCGCCGACCTGGAAGCGGTCGCGGGCCAGGCGGGCGACGGTGATGTCGCTGCGGATGCCGCCGTCCTCGTCCAGCAGCAGTGTGTACGTCACCGAGCCGACCGACTTGGCGACCTTGCCGGTGACCAGGCCCTCCAGGAAGTCGGCGGCGCCGGGGCCGGTCACTTCGAGGCGTTTGAGGGCCGTCATGTCGTACATCGCGACGGTCTCGCGGGTGGCCTGTGCCTCGGCGCCGACGATGGGCGACCAGTACTGGGCCGCCCAGTCGTTGGGGGTCGGGATCGAACGGCCTTCCACCAGGGCCGAGTTGGCCTCGTACCACTGCGGGCGCTCCCAGCCGTTGGCCTCCAGGAAGAACGCGCCGTGTTCCTGCTGGCGGGTGTGGAAGGGGCTGGTGCGGATCGGGCGCGGCTTACCGGACGGCTGGAGGGGGTGGAGGATGTCGTAGACCTCGACGAAGTTCTGGCAGTCGCGGGCCAGGACGTATTCCGGGGCGAGTTGGTGCTGCTCGAAGCGGTTCACGTCGCACTCGTGGAGGTCGAAGGACGAGCAGAAACCGTCGACCAGCCACTCGGCCATCGCGCGGCCGACGCCCGCCGAGTGCGTGACCCAGACCGCCTCGGCGACCCAGAAGCCCTTGACGTCCGGGGACTCGCCGAGGAGGGGGAAGTTGTCGGTGGTGAAGGAGAAGAGGCCGTTGATGCCCTCCTCGACCTTCGCGTCCTTCGTCGCGGGCAGGAGCGACTGGGTTTCCGTCCAGGCGTCCGCGAAGTCGTCCTCGGTGAACTTGAGGACGGACGGCATGTCGGCCGCCTCGTCGACGGAGAGGATGTCGTCGGCCGAGATGGGCATCGGGCGGTGGCCGTAGTAGCCGATGCCGATGGCGTCGAAGCGGTCGCGGTAGTAGAGGTCGGCGTCCTGGTGGCGCAGGATCGGGCGGACGGCCTCCTCGGTCTGGCCGGCGAGGGCGGGTACCGGGCCGGTCCAGGCGAGCTGGTGGCCGAGCGGGGTCAGCGGGAGGTTCATGCCGACCATGCGGGCGATCTTCGGGCCCCAGATGCCGGCGCAGCACACGACGATGTCGGCGGGGATCTCGCCCTGGTCGGTGAGCACGCCGGTGACGCGGCCGTCGGCCCGCTGGACGTCCAGGACCTCGTGGCGGGCGAGGAACGTCACGCCACGGTCCGTGGCCCTGCGGATCTGGGCCTCCACCGCGAGGACGGCTTTCGCAAGGCCGTCGGTGGGGACCAGCAGGCCGCCGAGGACCCTGTCCGGGTTCACGAGCGGGTGGTGCTCGACGCACTCCTCGGGGGTGAGGAGGCGGGCCTCGATGCCCCAGGCGGTGATCCAGCCGTGACGGCGGTGGAGTTCGGCGACGCGCTCGGGGGTGGTGGCGACTTCGAGGCCGCCGACCTGGAGGAAGCAGGGCTTGCCGTCGACGTCGAGCGAGCAGAACTTCTCGACCGTGTAGCGGGCCAACTCGGTCATGGTCTTCGAGGAGTTGGTCTGGAAGACCAGTCCTGGGGCGTGCGACGAGGAGCCCCCGGTGGCGGGCAGCGGGCCCTGGTCGACCACGGTCACTTCGGTCCAGCCTCGCGCGGAGATCTCGTCCGCCAGCGCCGCCCCCACGACGCCCGCTCCGATGATGACCACTCGGGGTCCCGCCATCGCCGCACCTCCGGCTAGAGAGCAATCGGGTTGCTGTCTGCGCAACATGCTTCAGGTTGCGCAACTCAATGTGCCCGGCGCGAGGAGCGGGTGTCAAGGGGTCCGGGACGCCGGGCGACGCCCCTGATCACCGGCCCGAACACAGCGATGCCCGGTGGGCGGTACGCGTCCGCGCGCACCGCCCACCGGGCATGGTCAACCGGGTTCCCGCTGCGGCTACTTGAGCCAGGCGTCCACCTTGGCCTGGTTGGCGTCGACCCACTTCTTCGCCGCCGCGTCGTCGGACAGCTTGTCCTGCGCTATGTACTTGGCGACGGTGTTCTGGTCCTCGTTCGTCCAGTTGAAGTTCTTCACCAGGTTGTAGGCGGGGCTGCCCGACTTGGCGAACTTCGCGCTGACGATCTTGTCCAGGTCGTAGACCGGGTAGTCGCAGGCGATCTTCGAGGCGACCGCGTCACAACCCGTCGTGTACGCGGGCAGGGCGACCTTCTTCAGCGCCACCTCGGACAGGAACCACTGCGGCTCGTAGAAGTAGCCGATGACCCACTGCTTGTTCTTCTCGGCGGTGCGGAAGGCCTGGATGAGCGCGGTCTCGCTGCCCGCGTACACCACCTTGAAGTCCAGCTTCAGGTTCTTCACCAGCGCGGCGTCGTTGGTGACGTACGACGGGTCGCCGTCGAGGAGTTGGCCCTTGCCGCCCGACTCGGAGGTCTTGAACTTCGACGCGTACTTGTTGAGGTTCTTGTAGTTCAGGATGTCGGGGTGCGCCTTGGCGAGCCACGGCGGCACGTACCAGCCGATGATGCCTTTGTTGCCGGTCTGGCCGGCCTCGACGGCGGTCTTCTGGCCGGTGATGTACTTCTTCTTGAGGTCGTCGTGGCCCCAGTTCTCCAGGACCGCGTCGACCTCGCCGGTCCCGAAGCCCTGCCAGGCGATCTCCTCTTTCAGGTCCTTCTTGTTGACCGTACAGCCGAGTTTTTGCTGCGCGACGTACGCGACGACCGCCGCGTCCGCCTCGTAGCCCACCCACGGGTTGACCGCGAGGTTGAAGGTCCCGCACTTGGCCGAGCTGCCCGAGCTGCTGCCCGAGCCGGAGCCCGAGGACGTGTCGCCGACCTTCGCCCCGCCGCAGGCGGTGAGGGTGAGGCCGAGAACGGCCAGGCCGGCCGCGCCGGTACGCCAGTGTCTTGCCATGGTGTCGTGCTCCTTTAAGCGCTGGTTCGGCGCGCGGCCGCCTGAGTGATCCGGTCGAACATGACTCCCAGCAGGACGATGGCGAGCCCAGCCGCCAGGCCCTTGCCGTACAGCTCGCTCTGCGAGAAGCCGGCCACGACGTCGTAGCCGAGGGCGCCGGCTCCCACCAGGCCGCCCACAACAACCATCGACAGCACATAGATCAGGCCCTGGTTGGTCGCGAGGGTCAGGGCGCTGCGTGCCATCGGCAGTTGAACCTTGGTGATGATCTGCCAGGTGTTGCACCCGGCGGCGGTGGCCGCCTCCACGGTGGTCTCGGGCACGGCCCGTACCCCGTCGGCGGTGATCTTGATGGCGACCGGTACGGCGTAGACGACGGCGGCGACGATCGCGGTGAAGCGGGTCGCGCCGAACAGCGCCAGGAACGGCACCAGATAGACGAACGGCGGCATGACCTGCGCCGCGTCCAGCGTGGGCCGCAGCAGCCGGTCCACCATCGTGCTCCGTCCCATCCACACGCCGAAGGCGATGCCGAACAGCATCACGATCACGGTCGCGACGATCGTCGAGGCCAGCGTGGTCATGGCGTCCGACCACACGCCCGTTCCGACAAGCAGCCCTACGCATACGGCAGTTGTGACCCCGGACCGCCAGCCGCCGACGACCACGCCGATGCCGACCAGAGCCGCGCCGACGAGCCACCACGGGGAGTCGGTCAGCAACGACTGGAACGGGTTGAGCAGACCGTTGGTGATCGCGTCCCGGAAGGCGTTGGTGACGCCGGAGAGGTTGTCCTGCGCCCAAGTCGTCACGCTGTCCGCCGCGTTGGCGATGTGGCTGCCGGTGGTGCCTTCGCCCGGGAACTGCGCCGCCCACAGATACGTGTGCGACAGATAGATCAGCACTACGGCGACCACCGCGCCCGAACCGAGCAGCGGGCGGCGCCACTTGAGGAAGCGGCCGGACGAATTGCGGGCCTGTTCCGCCCGGGTGCTGGACGCGGTGGTGACCCGGTCGAGGACGATGGCCATGATGACGATGGCCAGGCCCGCGTTGAAGGCCGTACCGACGTCGAGCGACTGCAGTGCCTGCATGACGGTCTTGCCGAGGCCGGGCGCGTCGATCAGGGCCGCGATGGTGACCATCGCGAGGGCGGCCATGATGGTCTGGTTGACGCCCATCACCACGGTCCGCTTGGCCATCGGCAGCAGCACCTTCAGCAGCGACTGCCAGCGGGTCGAGCCCATCGAGTCGGCCGCCTCGACGGTCGTCTCCGGGACGTTGCGGATGCCGTGTGCGGTGATGCGGATCGCGGGCGGGGCAGCGTAGATCACCGTGGCGATCACGGCGGAGGCCGGGCCGATGAGGAAGATCAGGGTGAGCGGGGCCAGGTAGACGAAGGTCGGCATCGTCTGCATGAAGTCCAGGAAGGGCGTGATGATCCGGTTGAACCGGTCGGACAGCCCCGCCCACACCCCCAGCGGGATCGCGAACACCAGCGCCACGAGGACCGCGGAGAGGGTGAGCGCCAGGGTGTCCATGCTCTCCTGCCACAGGCCCTGGAGCCCGAAGAAGGCGAAGCCGGCCATGGCGAGGAGCGCGACCCGCCAGTTGCCGACGGCCCAGGACACGAGGCCGGTGATGCCGACGACCCCGAGCCAGCCGATCTGCGGCACCGGCCGGTCGCCGCTCGGCTGCGAGATCAGGTCCTGGACGAAGGTCACCAGGTTGTCGATGACGAGACGGATCTCGTTGAAGAAGTAGAGGAAGAGCGGGTTGGAGTTGCGGTTGGCACCGACCGAGTCGTTGAGGTCGTTGAACCACCGGTGCAGACCGGTGAGATCGGCCGCCGCGAGCGTCAGCGTCTGCTTCCCGCGCAGCACGGCGAACAGCACCAGCCACACGACGAGGATGGCGCCCACCATCATGGGCCGGGTGATCTTGCGGCGCGGGCCCTTCACGTCCGGTACGGCGTCCGCGACTTGCTGCGCGGGCTCCGGTTTCTCCACGGCGACGGTCATCACGCGTCGCCTTCCCGCCCGGCGACGACCGCGAGGATCTCCTCGTCGCCGACGATGCCGAGCAGCTTGCCGTTCTCGACGACCTTGACCGGCCTGTCGGCCGCGAGCACCGCGCGCGTGGCCTCGCGTACGACGACGTCCGGGCCCAACTCGGGTCCGTCCAGGGCGTCTTCGTCCACGGCGGGACGCATGATCCAGCGCAGGGTGAGGACGTCCCCGCGCGGCACGTCCTTCACGAACTCGCGCACGTAGTCGTCGGCGGGCGCGCCGACCAGCTCGTCACCCGTACCGCACTGGACCATCTTGCCGTCGCGCATGATGAGGATGCGGTCGCCCAGCTTGAGGGCCTCGGACAGGTCGTGGGTGATGAACACCATGGTCTTGCCGACCTCGTGGTGCAGACGGATGACCTCGTTCTGCATGTCACGGCGGATCAGCGGGTCGAGCGCGGAGAACGGTTCGTCGAAGAGGAGGACGTCCGGGTCACCGGCCAACGCCCTTGCCAGACCGACGCGTTGCTGCATACCGCCGGAGAGCTGGTCGGGGTAGGAGTTCTCGTATCCCGACAGACCCACCAACTCGACGACTTCCAGGGCCCGTTTGGTCCGCTCGGCCTTGCTCATGCCGCGTATCTCCAGGCCGAAGGACACGTTGTCGACGACCCGACGGTGCGGCAGCAGCCCGAAGTGCTGGAAGACCATGGAGAACTTACGGCGCCGCAGCTCGCGCAGCCGCTTGGCGTCCGCGTCCCGGATGTCCTCGCCCTCGAAGACGATCTCACCCGCGGTGGGTTCGATCAGCCGGGTCAGACATCGCACCAGGGTCGACTTCCCGGAGCCGGACAGCCCCATGACGACGAAGACCTCGCCGGGCGAGACCTCGAAGTTCACATCGCGTACGGCGGCAGTGCAGCCGGTGCGGTCCATCAGCTCACGGCGCGTCAGCCCGCACAGTTCCTCTGAGTCGGGTACCTGGTCCGCCTTCGGCCCGAACACCTTCCACAGCTTGCGCACGGAGATGACCGGGGTGGGGCCCGAGTCCTGGGGCGTGCCGCGCCGCTGCGGCACCTCGGTCTGTGCTGGGGTCACGATCGACCTCTTTTCGGCGTTCAGCCGCGGAACCAGTGCTGCGGCCGGGGTTGGATGTTCTGCCAGATGTGCTTGGGCTCTCGGTACTCGTTCAGGCCGGTCGGTCCCAACTCCCGGCCCACGCCCGAGTGTCCGAAGCCACCCCATTCCGCTTGCGGCACATAGGGGTGGTAGTCGTTGATCCACACGGTGCCGTGCCGCAGCCGCCGGGCGACCCGCTGGGCCTTCCCCGCGTCCTGGGTCCAGACGGCGCCGGCGAGTCCGTACTCGGTGTCGTTGGCGATGCGTACGGCGTCGTCCTCGTCGGTGAAGCGCTCGACGGTCAGCACGGGTCCGAAGGACTCCTCGTGCACCACCCGCATGTCCTGCGTGCAGCCGTCGAGGACGGTCGGCGGGTAGAAGTGCCCGTCGGCGAGGGCCAGTTCGGTCGGCCGCTCCCCACCGCATCGCAGGACGGCACCCTCCGCGATCCCGGCCGCGACATACGCCTCGACCTTCTCGCGGTGCTGTGCGGAGATGAGCGCGCCGGTCTCGGCCTCGGGATCGAAGGGTCCGCCGAGCCTGATCTGCCGCGCACGACGCACGACTTCATCCACGAACCGGTCGTGCAGCGAGTCCTCGACGATCAACCGGGCGCCCGCCGAACAGACTTGGCCCGAATGCAGGAAGACGGCCGTGAGCGCGAAGTCCACGGCCGTCTCGAAGTCGGCGTCGGCGAAGATGACGTTGGGGTTCTTGCCACCCAGCTCCAGCGCCACCTTCTTCACGGTCGCGGCGGCGGTGGCCATGATGCGTTTGCCGGTCTCCAGGCCCCCGGTGAAGGAGACCATGTCAACGGCGGGGTCCTCGGAGAGCGGCGCGCCCACCTCGGGTCCCGTCCCGAGGACGAGGTTGGCGGCCCCGGCCGGCAGCCCCGCCTCCTCCAGCGCCTTCATCAGCAGGATGGAGGTGGAGGGCGTCAGCTCACTTGGCTTGAGGACGATCGTGTTGCCCGCGAGGAGCGCCGGGGCGACCTTCCAACTGGCTTGCAGCAGTGGGTAGTTCCAGGGCGTGATCAGCCCGCACACCCCGACGGGCTCGTAGACGACCCGGCTCACCGCGTCGTCGCGTCCGGTGTCGATGACCCGTCCGGCGTCGGTGCCGCCGATCCCGCCGTAGTAGCGGAAGCAGGAGACGACGTCGGCGATGTCGTACTCGCTCTCCACCAGCCGTTTGCCGGAGTCCAGTGACTCGGCGCGGGCGAACTCCTTGGCGTCGCGCTCAAGGATGTCGGCGGTGCGCAGCAGCAGGGCGGCGCGCTCCCGCTCGGGGGTGCGCGGCCAGGGTCCTTCGTCGAAGGCGCGGCGGGCGGCGGCGATCGCGGCCTCGGTGTCGGGACGCGTTCCCTCGGACACGGTCGCGGTGAGCGTGCCGTCGGCGGGACAGCGGATCTCACGGTGACCGCCGGCCACCGCGTCGCGCCATTCTCCGTCCACATACAGGTCTGCCACGTGTGGAGCCCTTCGAGCGAATTCCGTTGCGCATTGTGCACCGTATTGCTTGTGGTGGAACACCCTGGCGAATGTGCAGACATACGTCAAGGGGTTGGCAGATGACGATTTCGCCATGCGGCCCATTGCCCGGCCGCCTCTTGACCGCGAGCGGCGCACGGCCCAACCATGTTGCGTATCGCTCACCATGTTGCGCAACACGCACCGACGGAGGCCGCCCATGTCCCCTCGACCGCACCCTGGCCGCGAATTCGTCCTCACCCTCTCGTGCCCGGACACCACCGGACTGGTCCACGCCGTGAGCGGCTTCCTCGTCCGGAACTCCGGCAACATCCTGGAGAGCCGGCAATTCGATGATCGACTCAAGGGCCGCTTCTTCATGAGGGTCCACTTCGACGTTTCCGATCCAAACGCCGACCTGAAAACACTGCGTTACCGATTCGGTCCGGTCGCCGAGGCCTACCGGATCTCCTGGACCCTCCGGGACGCCTCCACGCCGACCAGGACCCTGATCATGGTGTCCAAATTCGGCCACTGCCTGAACGATCTGCTCTTCCGCAAGCGCACCGGCGCCCTCAACATCGAGATCCCGGCGATCGTCTCCAACCACCGGGACTTCGAGAGCCTCGCGGACACCTATGGCATCCCCTTCCACCACGTCCCGGTCACCAGGGACACGAAGGCCGAGGCCGAGGCACGCCTCCTGGAGCTGGTGCGCGAGCTGGACATCGACCTGGTGGTGCTGGCCCGCTACATGCAGATCCTCTCCGACGACCTCTGCAAGCAGCTCGAAGGCCACGCCATCAACATCCACCACTCCTTCCTCCCCAGCTTCAAGGGCGCCCGCCCCTATCAGCAGGCGTACGACCGAGGGGTGAAGCTCGTGGGCGCGACCGCGCACTATGTGACGCCGGAGCTGGACGAGGGCCAGATCATCGACCAGGACGTGGTCCGGGTGGACCACTCGCTCGACCCCGAGGAGCTGGTCACGGTGGGGCGGGACGTGGAGGCGCAGGTGCTGGCGCACGCCGTGAAATGGCACAGCGAGAGCAGGGTGATGGTGGACGGGAATCGGACGGTGGTGTTCCGGTGAGGGGGTGAGCGCTGTATACGGCTTTCCAGCGGCGGTACCTGAGGCGCACGCCGGCACTGCCCGGCCTGTCCGCGGCGACGCGAGGCGAGGCGAGGTCGACACCATCCGGCCCATCCGCGGGGACCTGGAACGCAGGCCGGCGAAACAAGCCCGTCCGGCGATCGAGGACGAGGCCCCTTCAGGGCCGAAGCGGGGGTCTGGGGGCGACAGCCCCCGACAAGGCCCACTGCGACGGGGGGCTCTCGGGATACCCGGTGATGCCGACACGGGTGAAGGGACTGCCCAGTTCACTGAGCCGGCGCAGCACAGACAGTGCCCCTTCCAGGCCCCGGCCGACGGATCGGCGTCGGCGGCCGGGACGAACACGTCGTCGACACCGGCCTGTTGGAGCAGGTCGACGACATCCTTGAGGTGTGCGTCGTCCCGGAGCAGCCGCGCGGGCACATGCGGGACCACGCGGTTACGCCGCCCCGCGAGCCGTCCGACGAGGCCGAGGGTCGGCTCCAGGCCCTGGACCGGCGACGCCGTCACCGTGACGACGACATCGCGCGGTACATGGGCGAGGACCCGCCCTACCCGGCCTGCTTCTGGGCGTCGCGGTGGCGGTAGTACACGGCCTTGGAGGGAGCCAGCGGCTCCTTCCCCAGGATCAGGTCGGCCGCCTTCTCGGCGATCATCATGACGGGCGCGTAGATGTTGCCGTTGGTGACGTACGGCATGACCGACGCGTCGACGACCCGCAGCCCCTCAACTCCGTGCACCCGCATGCTGGTCGGGTCGACGACAGCCATCTCGTCGGTGCCCATCTTGCAGGTGCAGGAGGGATGCAGGGCGGTCTCGCCCTCCTTGGCCACCCAGGCAAGGATCTCCTCGTCGCTCTCGACGGACGGGCCGGGCGAGATCTCGCCGTCGTTGTACGGAGCCAGCGCGGGCTGGTTGAGGAGCTTGCGGGCGACCCGGACCGACTCGACCCACTCGCGTCGATCCTGTTCCGTGGACAGGTAGTTGAAGCGCAGCGCCGGGTGCTCCAGCGGGTCCTTGCTCTTGATCTTCACCGAGCCGATGGCGTCGGAGTACATGGGCCCGACGTGCACCTGGTAGCCGTGACCGCCGGCCGGCGAGGAGCCGTCGTAGCGGACCGCGATGGGCAGGAAGTGGAACATCAGGTTGGGGTAGTCGACGTCCTCGTTGCTGCGGGCGAAGCCGCCGGCCTCGAAGTGGTTCGTGGCGGCGGGGCCCTTGCGGAAGAGCCACTGCAGGCCGATGAAGGGAGCGCGCCACTTCGCCATGTACGGCTGCATGGAGACGGGTTGCTTGCAGGCGTACTGGATGTACACCTCCAGGTGGTCCTGCATGTTCTCGCCGACGCCCGGCAGGTCGTGGACGACGTCGATGCCGAGCGCGCTCAGCTCCTCGGCGTTGCCGATGCCCGAAAGCTGGAGCAGCTGCGGGGAGTTGATCGCGCCGCCGCAGAGGATGACCTCGCGGGCGCGCACCTGGTGGACCTTGCCGCGGTGCCGGTATTCGACGCCGACGGCCTTCTTGCCCTCGAAGAGGACGCGGTTGACCATCGCGCGGGTGGTGACGGTGAGGTTGGGCCGCTTCCGTACGGGCTTCAGGTACGCCTTGGAGGCGGAGAGCCGTCGGCCCCTGCTGACGTTGCGGTCGAAGGGTGCGAAGCCCTCCTGCTGGTAGCCGTTGACGTCGTCGGTGCGCGGATAGCCCGCTTCCTGCACGGCGTTGAGGAAGGCGCCGAACAACGGATTGCTGGCGGGGCCGCGTTCGAGGACGAGCGGACCGTCGTGGCCGCGGAACTCGTCGTCGGGCTCGGCCGCGAGGCAGTTCTCCATCCGCCGGAAGTACGGCAGACAGTGCGCGTAGTCCCAGCTCTCCATGCCGGCGTCGGCGGCCCAGCGCTCGTAGTCCATGGGGTTGCCGCGCTGGAAGATCATGCCGTTGATGCTGCTGGAACCGCCCAGCACCTTGCCGCGCGCATGGTAGACGCGCCGGTCGCCCATGTGCGGCTCGGGTTCCGACTCGTACTTCCAGTCGTAGAACCGGCTGCCGATCGGATAGGTCAGCGCGGCGGGCATGTGGATGAAGACGTCCCACGGATAGTCGGGCCGGCCGGCCTCCAGGACGAGCACCTGATTGCCCGGGTCCGCGGAGAGCCGGTTCGCCAGTGCGCTGCCGGCGGATCCACCGCCGACGATGACGAAGTCGTATTGCAGGGGAGCCATGATCTCTCGTCTCGCTCGCGCCGTAGATACGCGAGGCATGCTAATACGGGTATCGCCATACGCACCAGGTTGCGAGCAACGCAACTTGCAAGGTCCGGGTTTCGGGGTTGTTACCAATGGTCGAGCGTGTCGGGGACGGAGGTGGGCAGCGCTCGGGCACCCCCGATACCGGGGTGCGCAGCAGGCGGGGCAGGACTACGGAGCGAGCGGGTGGACCGCGCCCATGGCCTGGTCGAGGAGCCGGGGCAGGGGCAGGGGCAGGGGGACGGTGCCGTTGCGCCGGTCCGGCGGACCACCCCGAGGCGCAGAAGTTTGCGCATGTGCAGGTAGCACCCCTGGTGGCGGCTGCGCACCGAGGGCGACCGGACGATCACCCGAGCCGTTGCGAGTTCATCGAGTCTTCGAGTCGATGGAGAGGCGGGGCGGGGCGGGGCGGCGATTCGGCCACGACGGGTACCCCCGTGGGCCCCGCAATTCGGGGGTGCGTGAGCGGAGCACCCCGCAACCACGGGGCAGGGAAGCGACTCAAACACGCCTGTTCGAAACCAGCGGCGGGCTCGTTGTCCCGGTCATCATCAGTCGTCCCCAACCCGGCCTGTACGCAGCCCTGTTGGTGATGCGTTCCGGTGGCCGCCGAACACACCGCCACCGGCCCATGCCCGCTTGCCCACCTGGTCGACCTCTGGAGGAACCATGAACCCCAACCCCGTCGTCTGCGCCCATCCCGTCCCCGGACGGCCCGAGGCGACTCGGGCGGCTGCCGGTCCCCGTACGACGTTCGGCGCCAGTGCCGCCGTATCGCCCGTCGCGGATACGTCACGTCCGACACCGAGGTGGGGGGCATGACCGACCCGAACCTCCTTCCGGCTCCGCTCCGTTCGTGGGCCGAGAACACCCTGGGCGCGCTCACCGCCGCACGCCGTCTCCCGTCCGGTTCGTCACCCGCGACCGTGTGGCATGTGGTCCGCGGGTCCGACAATGCCCGCTTCCACCTCAAGACCGCGCCGTCGCCTGGGGCCTTCACCCGGGAGACGTTCGCCTACCGGCACGCCGTGCCCGCCCTCGGTCCCGGCAACGCGCCGCGCCTGGTGGCCACTTCGGCCCGGCACCTGGCCATGATCCTGACCGCGCTGCCCGGCGCACCCCTGACGCAGGTGCGGCTGACGGAGGCCGCGCTGCGGACGGTCCACTGGCGGGCCGGGATGCTCGTCGCCGAGCTGCACCAGGCCGGACGGCCCACCACCACCGCGCGCCGCGAGGCAGCCGCGCTCGTGTCCCGTCTCGCCGACGCGGCGCCACGCCATGCCGAGACGGCCGGTGACCGGCTGTCGGCGGAGGACCACAAGTTCGTCATGGTGCTCGCCGACCACCTGTGTGTCCTGGACCGGCTGCCCCTGGGCTTCATCCACGGAGGCGGCATCGAAGCCGGCCTCCGCTGGTCCGGCACCGCGCGGCCGGCCCTCCAGGACTTCGACCGGGCGCGTTTCGCCCCGGTCGTCGTCGACTTCGTCCACCTCGCCTACGGGCTGTGGGCCGAACGGCCGCGCGTGCGCACCGCGTTCTTCGACGGCTACGGCCGCACGCTGGGCGCCGAGGAGCGGCAGGCCCTGCGCTGTCTGACGGGCCTGCACGCGGTGCGGTCGCTGGCCGAGGGCCTGGTCCGCGCGGACCAGGTGGCGGTGGACAGCGCCCGGACGGTACTGGACCGGCTCAAGAGCGAGGTGGGCGTGTGAGGTCCCGCGTGAACACCGTCCTGTCCGGCGGACCGTCCGTTCGCTGACCGGGCGACGTACGGGGAGGGATCTCGTGAGCCCCGCTCCCCGGTCTCCTGCGCCCCCAAGGGTGGTGGGGGCGGGGCGAGTTGCGCCTCCACCACCCGCCGAACTGCGCTGCGGCGGCAAGTACAGCAAGAACCCGCTGGAGGAGGCCGCGTTCGCGGCGATGGTGCGGCGGCTGCCGGCCGTGCTGTCGCGGACCGCGCGGATGGCCTGGGCCATCGACCGGCAGGCCGTACTGCTGCTGGTCGGCTGCCAGTCGGCCGTGGGCGCCGGTGCCGCGGTCCAGCTGACGGCCACCGCGCACGCGATGCGGGCGGTCTTCGGCACCGGCCCGGTGCCCGACCGGATCCTCGTCATGGACCACGGCCGGATCGCGGAACAGGGAAGCTACGACCAACTGGCCGCCGGAGGAGGCCTGTTCGCCGACCTCCTGGCCCTGTCGACCGACCGATGACCCGCCCGGGTCGTACGAGTGGACGAACCGAACGGACACGCAACCCTCTCGCAACCTTGCGTGTGCTGCGATGGGCCATCGCATCCGGCTACTGGGGACGGCAGACATGGACGACAACACCCCGCGCGTCGAACTCACCCCCGCCGCGGAGGACCTGCTGCGCCAACTGCACGCCCAGCACGGCCCGCTGATGTTCCATCAGTCCGGCGGCTGCTGCGACGGCAGTGCGCCCATGTGCTACCCGGAGGGCGAGTTCCGGACCGGCGGCTCGGACGTGCTGCTCGCCGAACTGGCGGTCGAGGGCGTGCCGGAGCCCGTGACGTTCTGGATCTCGCGCAGCCAGTACGAGGTCTGGAGCCACACGCGGCTGATCGTGGACGTCGTAGCGGGTCGCGGCAGCGGTTTCTCGCTGGAAGCACCCGAGGGGGTGCGTTTTCTCACCCGTTCCCGTGTAGTCGGCGCCTAGGAGCCCCGCCGGTCACCGTCTTCTGATGCACTTCCCCTGAGTCCTGGGAGAGTTGACGAGACATCAGGGAGCACTGTGACGCACTGTCAAAAGCGTTCCAGAGCAGCACGTTTCAGAGCTGAGCGTTCCAGAGCCGAACGTTTGAGAACAGGCAGATCGGTAGTCGCGTTTCTCGCGGCATTCGGTGCGCTGGCCGGTGCGGCCCTGGTGGGCGCGGCACCGGCCGGCGCCGTGCCGGGCACCACACGGCTCGCACCGGGTGTCACCTACCAGCAGTTCGACATCACGGCGGCCCGGGGCGTGACCCACGCCCATGTGGTCGTGGTGGACCTGCGCAACACCCATGCGCGCGTCAACCTGCTGTACCCGGGCGCGGTGGCGGCCCGGGAGCCCGTCTCCGAGCTGGCCGACTCGGCGGGCGCCGTCGCGGGCGTCAACGGCGACTTCTTCAACATCACCGAGACCCAGCACCCGGGCGTCGCGGCCACGGGTTCCACCGACGGACCGGCCGTCGCAAGCGGTGTCGCGCTCAAGGGGGCGGTGCCGGACGGCCAGCGCTTCGGACCCGCCCTGCCGCCCGGCACCAACACGCGGAACGTGCTCGGCGTGGGTGTCGACCGCGTGGCCCGGCTGGACAGCCTCACCCTCAAGGGGACGGTCGGTACCCCGCAGGGCCGGATGCCGCTCGGCGGGTTCAATCAGTACGCGCTGCCGGTGAACTCCATCGGTGCGTTCACCACACGATGGGGCAGCGTCTCCCGGGTGCGTGCCACATGTGGCACGGACACCAACCGGGCCGCCGCGTGCAGCACGGACACCTACGAAGTCACCATTCGCCACGCACGGGTCGTGTCGGTGTCCACCACTCCCGGCAGTGGTGCCATCGCCGCGGGCACCACCGTCCTCGTCGGCCGTGAGGCGGGTGCGCAGCAGCTGCGGAAGCTGTCCGTCGGCGAGCGGGCGCAGGTGCTGCACCGGCTGGTGGCGTCGAGGTCCGGGGTTCCGTACCGCTTCGCCCTGGGCGGCTACCCGGTCCTGCGGGGCGGCCGGCCGCTGGCCGGCCTCGACAACACGACCTCGGCCGTGCGCACGGCCGTCGGGATCGCGAACCACGGCCATCGCCTGCTGCTGTTCGCGACGGACGGCGCGGTCGCCTACCGCAGCGGGCTGACGATCGCCGAAGTCGCCGCCGCGATGCGGAAGTTGGGCTCGGCCGACGCCTTCAGCCTGGACGGCGGCGGCTCGACGACCCTGGTCGCCCGCGCACCCGGCGCGAGCGCCGTCACGGTACGGAACCACCCCAGCGGCGGCGCCGAACGGCCCGTACCGAACGGCGTCGGGATCTTCTCAACCCGCTGACCTCATGGATGCAGTCCGCTCACCAGATCCGCGGTGGCCGTGAGGCCACTGTGGATCGTGGGCGCCATGCTGGTACTCGCCATGAAGAACCCGAGCAGTGCGCAGACCAGCGCATGGGAGAGCTTCAGCCCGCCGCTGCGCATGAAGATCACCGCAAGGATCAGGAGCAGCAGCACCACAGAGATGGAAATGGCCATCGTCACCCTCCTCCGCCACGCCGCCGTGTCTGGTTCGCGGCGTTCGGCCGCAAGTGTGGCGTAGCGGAGGGTTCATCCGGGCTGCCGACGTGTCCCCCGAACGTGTGGTGTCACCCCATGGGGTGTAACCACGTGGGGTGTCACGTGGTGCGGTGGGCGTCCAGGAAGGCTTCCAGGCCGGCGAGGTCGTCGGTGTTGAGGAAGTCCACACCGGCGGCGAACAGCTCCTCCCACAGCGCGTCACGGGCGGGGCCCGCCAGGTCCGGGGTGTTCCAGAACCGCACGGTCTGCCCGGCCGTGTGCGCCTGCCGCACGATGTCGCGCAGCTTCTGCCGCTCGCCGTCGGGGAAGACGCCGTCGCCGAGCCAGGTGAAGTTGGTCTGCCAGTTGTCGCTGATGAGCGAGATGAAGGAGGCGGGCGCCGAGCTGCCGAGGTCGGTGAGCCGGCCGTCGTAGAACGCGCGGCGCACGGTCTGCGCCTCCATGGGGACGCGGGCCGCACGGTCGCCCGAGATGACGTTGGTGACCGCGCCCTGGTGGACGCGTCCGTGGGCGTAGGTGGTGAACAGGTGCTTGTAGCGCTGGAGATGACGGTCGAGTTCGAGGTACGTAGAGGAGCCCTCGGTCTTGATGTCGATCAGGAGTTGGAGCGGCTTGCGCCAACCCCGGTACACGGAGCCGTGGTTGGCCTTCACGAGGGCGGAGAGCGGGTCGAGGTAGAGGGATTCGAGGGTGCGGCTCGGGTCGAGTTCGGATGCGTCGTGTCCGATGAGGAGTTGGTCGCCGACGAGGAAGATGTCGGCCTCGACGCTGCCGAAACGATGGTCGAGGGCGTCGAAGAGGGGTCGCGGGTGCTCGTAGTCGTTGTGGGCGTGGGCGCGCCACAACGGGCGTCGGCGGTGCCCGTGTTCGGCGGCGAACGCGCTGCCTGCGGGCGGAGCCAGGACGACCGCGAGGGTGGCGCCGAACGCGGTGAGGGCTCTGCGACGGGTGATGAGGGCCATGGTGTTCCTCCCTGTGGGGCGGGTTCGAACCACAGGGAGTATGGGGCTGTACGGCCCCCAATGAACCTGTACATGCCAGGAGTTGGCCGGACCGTCCTTGCTTGTTCACTCCTTCGGCGGGAGCGCACGGAAAAGCCCGCCCCAGGTGGGACGGGCTTCACCGGACGGTCGGCCGGCGGTCAGGGGGCGCGCAGATCGACCAGTTCCGCCAGCGCCTCGCGATGGGCACCCGCCGTGCCGTAGGCGAGGGAGTCGGCCTTGGCCCGCTTCAGGTAGAGGTGGGCGGGGTGCTCCCACGTCATGCCGATGCCGCCGTGCAACTGGACGGCCTCCTCAGCGGCGTGGACGGCGACGGACGCCGCGTAGGCCTGCGCGACGGCGACCGCCACCTCGGTGTCCTCGCCGGTCGTGAGGGCGTCGGCGGCGTTCCGTGCGGCGGCCCGCAGGCTGACGACCTCCAGCCACAGCTGCGCGAGCCGGTGCTTGAGCGCCTGGAACCCGCCGACCGGCCGGTTGAACTGCTTGCGCTCCTTGAGGTAACGAACCGTCTCCGTCAACGTCCAGTCGGCGACGCCCAGTTGCTCGGACGCGAGCAGCCCGGCCCCGGCCCGCAGCGCACGCCGTACGGCAGGCGCCGCCTCCCCGATCCGGCGCCCCGCGGCCCCGTCGAACACCACGCGCGCCAACGGCCGGGTCAGGTCCAGGGACACCTGCGGTACGACGGTCACGGCGCCCGCGTCGACGGCGTACAGCCCGCCGTCCTCACCCGGCACCAGCAGCACGTCGGCGGCGCCCGCGTCGGCGATCCCGGTCAACTCCCCGTGCAGGGAGCCGTTTTCGAGCCGTACGGCCTTGTGGGCGGCGCCCGGAGCGACGCTCAGGGAGACGGCGAGGACGCCGATGCTGCGGCCGGACGCCAGCTCCGCGAGGAGGTCATCGGCCCCGCACTCCAGCAGTGCCTCGGTGGCCACGACCGCGCTCGTGAGGTACGGGACGGGGGCGACCGCGCGACCCAACTCCTCCAGCACGACGGCGACTTCACGATGGGTGGCGCCCTGGCCACCCTGTGCCTCGGGCACCAGGAGGCCGGCGAGGCCGATGCCGTCGGCGAGGGACTTCCACAGGGACAGGTCGTGCGGGGCGTCCGACTCGGTGCGGGCGATGACGCTCGCCGCGTCGCAGTGGTCGGTGAGCAGGTCCCGGACGACGGCGCGCAGCGCCTCTTCCTCCTCCGAGTAGAGAAGATCTGTCATCGGGCCAGGTCCTTCCAGGCGACGTCCTTGTCGGTGCGCGGCTCGGCCGGCAGGCCCAGGACGCGTTCGGCGACGATGTTCAGCAGGACCTCACTGGTCCCGCCCTCGATGCTGTTGCCCTTGGAGCGGAGGTAGCGGTATCCGGCGTCGCGGCCGGTGAAGTCCACGAGTTCCGGGCGGCGCATGGTCCAGTCGTCGTACAACAGGCCTTCCTCGCCCCGGAGTTCGACCTCCAGGCCGCTGATCTCCTGGTTGAGGCGGGCGAAGGAGAGCTTCATGCCGGCGCCCTCGTGACCGGGCTGGCCCGCCACGAGCTGCTGGCGCAGCCGCTCGCCGGAGAGCCGGGCGACCTCGGCCTCGACCCAGAGCTTGAGGAGGCGCTGGTGGAGGTCGTGGGTACGCAACTCCGGTCGTGCGCGCCAGGTTTGGCTGATCGGGCCGATCATGCCGCCCTCGCGGGGGATGCGCATGCCGCCGATGGAGACGCGCTCGTTCATCAGCGTGGTCTGCGCGACCCGCCAGCCGTCGCCGACCTCGCCGAGGCGGTGGGCGTCGGGGATGCGGACGTCGGTGAGGAAGACCTCGTTGAACTCGGCCTCGCCGGTGATCTGGCGCAGCGGCCGGACGTCGACTCCGGGGTCGGTCATGTCGCAGACGAAGTAGGTGATGCCCGCGTGCTTGGGCACGTCCGGGTCGGTGCGCGCGATGAGGATGGCCCAGCGGGCGAGGTGGGCGCTGGACGTCCACACCTTCTGGCCGTTGACGATCCAACCGTCGCCCTCACGGACGGCGCGCGTGCCGAGCGCGGCCAGGTCGGACCCGGCGCCCGGCTCACTGAAGAGCTGGCACCAGACCTCCTCGCCGACCCAGAGGGGCCGCAGGAGCTGTTGCTTCTGCTCCTCCGTGCCGTACTTCAGGATCGTCGGGGCGGCCATGCCGAGGCCGATGCCGATCCGGCGCGGGTCGTTGTCGGGGGCGCCCGCGACCGCCAACTCGGCGTCCACGACGGCCTGGAGAGCGCGTGGGGCACCGAGGCCGCCGAGGCCCTCGGGGTAGTGGACCCAGGCGAGTCCCGCGTCGAAGCGGGCCTTGAGGAAGTCGAGGCGGTCGGTCTCCAGGGGTGGGTGCGCGGTCAGCAACTCGGCCGTGAGACGCCTGAGTTCGGCTGCGTCCAGGGTCTTTTCACTCATGCGGCGGCTCCGTTCTCCAACGACGGCAGGATGGTGACCCGGCCGGTCGTGACACCGTCGGCGACCCGCTGCACGGCGGCTGCGGCGCCGCTCAGCGGTACGCGCTCGCTCACCAGGGGCTTGATGACACCCCGGGCGGCCAGGTCGGTGAGCTGCTCGTGGCAGTGGAGGATCAGCTTCGGGTTCTTGGTGGCGTACAGGCCCCAATGCAGGCCCAGGATCGAGTAGTTCTTCACCAGGGCGTGGTTGAGCGACGGGCTCGGGATGGTGCCGCTCGCGAAGCCGACGACCACGATCCGGCCCTCGAAGGCGACCACCTTCGTGGACTGTGTGTAGGCGTCGCCGCCGACCGGGTCGTAGATCACGTCGGCGCCGCGCCCGCCGGTGGCCTCCTTGACAGCCGCGACCACGTCCTCGGTGCGCCGGTCGATCACGACGTCGCAGCCCAACTCCCGTGCCACGGCGGCCTTGTCGGCGCCGCCGACGACACCGATGACGGTGGCACCGGCGGCCTTGCCGAGCTGTACGGCCGCGCTGCCGACCCCGCCGGCGGCGGCGTGCACGAGCAGGGTCTCGCCGGCCTCCAGGTGGGCGCGCCGGTGGAGGCCGAACCAGCCCGTCTGGTAGCCGATGTGGAGCGCGGCGGTCTCCGCGTCGTCCAGCGACTCGGGCGCGGGCAGCAGTCCGGCGGCGTCCGCGACGGCGTACTCGGCGAAACCGCCGTACGGCAGCGCGGGGTTGGCGATCACGCGGCGACCGTCCTCGGTCTCGCCGCAGATCTCCACGCCCGGCGTGAACGGCAGCGGCGGCCTGACCTGGTAGTGGCCGCGACACATCAGCACGTCCGGGAAGTTGATGTTCGCGGCACGCACCTTCAGCAGGACCTGGCCGTCACCGGGTGTCGGCTGCTGCACCTCCTCCAGGCGCATCGCCTCACTCGGCTCACCGTTCTGGTGCACTTGCCATGCCTGCATGCGGGGCCTCCACGGGACTGCTTCGTCTATCCGGCTCGATCGCATACTAAGCGGTCGCTTGCCGATCAGGGAACAGTCGCGTGCGTCACGAACCGTAGCGACACCTCACGCCCGCCGGGGCTTCGCCCGCACATGCATCCGCTCCCCCTGCGGCCCGAACAGACTGAGGAACTCCGCGGGCCCCTCCCCCGTGGACCCGAACCAGTGCGGCACCCGCGTGTCGAACTCGACGGCCTCGCCCGTCGCGAGCACCACGTCGTGCTCGGCGAGCACGAGCCGCAGCCGACCGGACATCACGTACAGCCACTCGTAGCCCTCGTGCGTCCGCAGATCGGGTTCCTCCTGGCGCTGCGGCACCAGCACCTTGAAGGCCTGGAGCCCGCCCGGCTGACGGGTGAGGGGCCAGTACGTGCGCCCGTGCCGCTGGATCGGCTCGGATCGCACCCGGGGATCGCTGACCGGCGGTGTCCCCACCAGTTCGTCCAACGGCACCTGGTGGGCCCGCGCGATCGGCAGCAACAGCTCCAGGCTGGGCTTGCGCAGCCCGGACTCCAGCCGGGACAGCGTGCTCACCGAGATACCGGTCGTCTCCGACAGCCCCGCGAGGGTCGCCCCCCGCTCCTTCCGGATCCGCCGCAGCCGCGGGCCGACCTCCGCCAGGACCTCGTCCGTGTCGTCGCTCATGACCGATATTGCAGTTTCGGCAAACACGTTTGTCAATACGGCAGGGATGGGGCGACCTTCGGGGGTGGAGGTGGTCACCATGACCGAGACACACACCGGGACACCTACCGGGACCTACGAAGTGGTCGTCGTCGGCGGCGGCGCGGCCGGTCTGTCCGCCGCACTGGTCCTGGGCCGGTCCCGGCGCCGCACGCTGGTCGTCGACGCGGGCGAGCCGCGCAACGCGCCCGCCGCGCACATGCAGGGCTATCTGACCCGGGACGGCATGTCCCCCGCCGAGTTCCTGGCCCGGGGCCGCGAGGAGATCGCGCGCTACGGCGTCGAGCTGGTCCGGGACCGGGTGGTCGACATCGCCAGTGGCTTCGCGGTCACGCTGGCCGGCGGGAGGACCGTCCGGGCACGGCGGATCGTGATCGCGACCGGTCTCAAGGACGAGCTGCCCACCGTCCCCGGAGTCGCCGAGCGCTTCGGCCGTGACGTGATCCACTGCCCGTACTGCCACGGCTGGGAGGTCCGCGACCAGGCATTCGGCGTGCTCGCGACGACGCCGATGAGTGTGCACCAGGCGCTGATGGTCTCGCAGTGGTCCAAGGACGTGACCCTGTTCCTGCACACGGTCGCCGAGTCCGAGCTGACGGACGACGACCTGCGCAGGCTCGCGGCGGCCGGGGTCGCCGTGGTGCCGGGCGAGGTCGCGGAACTCGTCGTCGCCGACGACCGGCTCACCGGCGTCCGCCTCAAGAACGGCACCACACACCCCCGCGAGGCCCTGTTCGTCGCACCCCGCCCGATCCCGCGGACCGGCCTGCTGGAGCAGCTGGGCGCGGAACTCCAGGAGACACCGTTGGGCACGTACCCCGTGGTCGACCCGACGGGCCTGACGACCGTGCCCGGGGTGTGGGCGGTCGGCAACGCGATGGGCTTCGGCGAGCAGGTCGTGAACGCGGCCTCCGCCGGCTACCGCGCTGGCGCCACCATCAACGGGGAACTCCTCATGGCCGACCTCGACGCCGGCGTCCGGGTGTAGCCGACATCCGGGTGCGGTCGTCCGGGTGTAGACCGCGCGCCTCCGTTGCACGATGGCTGCATGCTGCTGACCCGGCTCGCGCATGTGTCCCAGGAAGTCGCCGCCACCTCGGCGCGGTCCCGGAAGATCGCCCTGCTCGCGGAGCTCTTCCGGGACGCGGAGGCGGACGACGTCCCGATCGTCATCCCGTATCTGGCGGGCCGCCTGCCGCAGGGCCGGCTCGGCATCGGCTGGAAAGTGCTGAGCCAGGAGGTCGCCCCGGCCCCCGAACCCACCCTGACCGTGCGCGAGGTGGACGCCCGCCTCACCGCTCTCGGCAAGGTGTCGGGCGCCGGCTCCCAGGCCGAACGGGCGCGCCTGGTCGGCGAGTTGATGGGCGCGGCCACCGCCGACGAGCAGCGCTTCCTGTTCGGTCTGATCACCGGCGAGGTCCGGCAGGGCGCACTGGACGCGGTCGCCGTGGAGGGCCTGGCGGAGGCGACCGGCACACCTCCGGCGGACGTACGGCGGGCGGTCATGCTGGCCGGTTCGCTCCAGACGGTGGCCGAGGCCCTGCTCGCCGAGGGCCCCGCTTCCCTAGACCGCTTCCGACTCACCGTCGGCCGCCCGGTCCTGCCGATGCTCGCGCACACCGCCTCCTCGGTCGCCGAAGCGGTCGAGAAACTGGGCGAGTGCGCGGTCGAGGAGAAGCTCGACGGCATCCGAGTCCAGGTCCACCGCGACGGCGGGACCGTACGGCTCTACACCCGCACCCTCGACGACATCACCAACCGCCTCCCCGAACTCACCGCCGCTGCCCTGGAGTTGAGAGGCGAGCGGTTCATCCTGGACGGCGAGGTCATCTCCTTCGACGAGGACGGGCGACCCCGTTCCTTCCAGGAGACGGCGGGCCGGGTCGGCTCCCGGGTGGACGTGGGCACGGCCGCCGAGACCGTGCCCGTGTCCCCGGTGTTCTTCGACGCGCTGTCCGTCGACGGCCGCGACCTGCTGGACCTGCCGTTCGCCGAACGGCACGCGGAACTGGCCCAGTTGGTGCCGGAACCGATGCGCGTCCGCCGCACGCTCGTCTCCGGTCCCGAGGACATCCCCGCCGCCGAGGCCTTCCTCACCGAGACCCTGAAACGCGGCCACGAGGGAGTCGTCGTCAAAGGCCTCGACGCCCCCTACAGCGCGGGCCGCCGGGGCGCCTCCTGGCTGAAGGTGAAGCCCGTCCACACCCTCGACCTGGTCGTGCTGGCCGCCGAGTGGGGCCACGGCCGCCGTACCGGCAAGCTCTCGAATCTCCACCTGGGCGCCCGCAACCCCGACGGCTCCTTCGCGATGCTCGGCAAGACCTTCAAGGGCATGACCGACGCCGTGCTGACCTGGCAGACCGAGCGCCTCCAGGGGCTGGCTGTGGAGAGCGACGGTCACGTGGTGACCGTACGGCCCGAACTCGTCGTAGAAATCGCGTACGACGGGCTGCAGAAGTCCACGCGGTACCCGGCCGGTGTCACGCTCCGCTTCGCGCGGGTCGTGCGCTATCGCGAGGACAAGCGGCCGGAGGAGGCTGACACGGTGGAGACGTTGCTGGCCGCGCATCCGGAGGTGAAGCCGTGAGTGGCAAGGGGAAGAGGAGCGCCGGGCTGCTGTTGTTCCGGCACACCGATCACGGTCTGGAGGTGCTGCTCGGGCATATGGGCGGCCCGTTCTTCGCGCGCCGGGACGCGGGGGCGTGGAGTGTGCCCAAGGGTGAGTACGAGCCCGACGAGACCGCATGGGACGCGGCCCGGCGCGAGTTCCAGGAGGAGCTGGGGCTCGCACCGCCCGAGGGTACGGCGATCGGGCTCGGCGAGGTGCGGCAGACCAACGGGAAGGTCGTCACCGCGTGGGCGATCGAGGCCGACCTCGACCCGGCGACCATGGTGCCCGGCACCTTCCGGATGGAGTGGCCGCCGAAGTCCGGGCAGCTGCAGGAGTTCCCCGAGCTGGACCGGGTCGAGTGGATGGGCCTCGAACGGGCGCGGGCCGTCATCGTCCAGGCACAGGCCACGTTTCTCGACCGGCTGGCGGAGCACTCGGACTGAGCAGGCCCGTACGCGTTGCGGCCGTCCCCACCACGCGGGAAGGTCGAAGCACAGTCCGCTCCAGGAGGTCAGCCATGCCCATCGCGACGGTCAACCCGGCCAACGGTGAGACGCTCAAGACGTACGAGGCCATGGGTGACGAGGAGATCGAGCGCCGGCTCCGGCTCGCGGCGGCCACCTTCCGCACCTACCGGACGTCCGCCTTCGCCGAGCGCGCCCGGCTCATGCACCGGGCCGCCGATCTGCTCGACGAGGACCAGCGGGACATCGGCCGGATCATGACCACCGAGATGGGCAAGCCGGTCAAGCAGGCCCGCGCGGAGGCCGCCAAGTGCGCCAGGTCGATGCGCTGGTACGCCGACCACGCACAGGAGTTGCTCGCCGACGAGGAACCCGCCGCCGCCGACGTGAAGGACTCCGGTGCCTCGCGAGCGCTGGTCCGCTACCGGCCGCTCGGCCCGGTGCTCGCGGTGATGCCGTGGAACTTCCCGCTGTGGCAGGTCATCCGCTTCGCGGCACCCGCGCTGATGGCGGGCAACGTCGGACTGCTCAAACACGCCTCGAACGTCCCGCAGACCGCGCTCTACCTGGAGGACCTGTTCCACCGCGCGGGCTTCCCCGAGGGCGCCTTCCAGACGCTTCTCATCGGCTCCGGCGCGGTCGGGGAGATCCTGCGCGACGAGCGGGTGAAGGCGGCCACCCTCACCGGCAGCGAACCCGCCGGGCGGGCCGTCGCGTCCGTCGCCGGGGACATGGTCAAGAAGACGGTGCTGGAGCTGGGCGGCAGCGACCCGTACGTCGTCATGCCGTCCGCCGACATCGACCGGGCCGCGAAGATCGCGGTGACGGCCCGGGTGCAGAACAACGGGCAGTCGTGCATCGCCGCCAAGCGGTTCATCGTGCACACGGACGTCTTCGACGCGTTCGCCGAACGGTTCGTGGCCGGCATGAAGGCGCTCACTGTCGGTGATCCACTGGCGGAGGACACCGAGGTGGGACCGCTCGCGAGCGAACAGGGGCGGAACGACCTGGAAGAACTCGTCGACGACGCCGTGCGGAGCGGCGCGACCGTGCTGTGCGGCGGGCGGCGGCCCGACGGGCCCGGCTGGTACTACCCGCCGACCGTCCTCGGCGACATCACCCGCAAGATGCGCATCCACCGCGAGGAGACGTTCGGGCCCGTCGCCACGCTGTACCGGGTGGCCGACCTCGAAGAGGCGGTCCTCGTCGCCAACAACACGCCGTTCGGGCTGAGTTCCAACGTATGGACGCGGGACGAGGGCGAGGTCGACCGGTTCGTACGGGATCTGGAGGCCGGCGGGGTGTTCTTCAACGGCATGACCGCGTCCCATCCGGCGTTCCCGTTCGGCGGGGTGAAACGGTCCGGGTACGGGCGGGAGTTGTCGGGGCACGGAATCCGGGAGTTCTGCAACATCACCACGGTATGGCACGGAGCGTGAGCGTTCCGCGGCTACGATCCCCTGTGTGAACCGCGAAGTGACTCTGCCTCTGATCGTCGACGACCGCGGGACCTTGCAGGTGGCTGCGGCGGATGTCAGCAAGCTTTTGCGTACCGTGGGTGGGCGGTGGCTGCATCTTGTCGAGGCCGGGGAGGAGGGGCTTGATGAGGACACGGTGGCTGCCCTGACGATCGAGCTCGCGAAGCTGGCTGATCGGATTGACGTTGCGTGTATTGCGCACAGCAGTGGGGGCGCTTCGTAGTTTCGCGGGTGCGGGTCCGTCGTGGCTGGTCGCGCAGTTCCCCGCGCCCCTAGGTGAGGTCACTGAGCGTTGACCAGAAGCTCGCCTCGTATGTCCTGAGCAAGGTGCTGTATGTGTTCACCGAACCCTCATTCACCTTGCTCGCCTGCATCGCTGCCGTCGCCCCCGGCTCCAGTTCCGGAGACGGCTCCGCGAAGAAGTCGAAGAAGCCGCAGGCCTCCTCCGTGAAGCCGTAGCGCTCGCGCAGCGCAGCGGCGATCGTGGCGCAATAGCCGCCCCATTCCGCGAAGTTGGACGTCAACGCCGCTACCACGTCCGTCGGTTCCGCGTTGAGGGCCAGCCAGGCGACGTATGCCGGATAGGCCTGGCAGCCCGGCAACGGCTGATAGGTTCGCAGCCGAACCTCGTCCACACCGCATGCCTCCGCGAAGGCGGTCAGCCGCTCCCCCGCCATTGTCTCGCCCTCCGCCAGGAACTCGAAGAACTCCGACGCCTCCGGGGTGGCGTCCGTGCGTTGCGCCAGATGCAGGAAGGCGCGGCGGTCTGCCGGGATCACCCGGTGTTGTTCCAGGGCCAGGGTGGCGAGGGTTTCCAAGGGAGCGGTGCCGGTCGCGATGCGGGCTACGAGGGGGTTCGTGGTCATCGCGTGCTCCGTCGGTGGGGGTCCGGATACTGATCCGACCTTTACACAGGGTCCCTGAATTGGAGTAGTCCACCGAGAGATCGTCGCCCTCAAGGGTGATCGTGGGTGCACCACCCTCTGAGGTGAACCACCTTCTGACCGGCGGGCGAAGGCCTTCCGGAAGGCGAAAGCAGGGACGGTTCATGGCGACTTTGTGCAAACCCTCGGTGTCGGTTCCGGAGCACGTGATCACGATGGAGGAGACGCTCGAGCTGGCGCGCTCCCGCCACGCGGACCACCCCAACCTGCCGCTGGCCCTCCGGCTGATCGAGAACACCGGTGTGCGCACCCGGCACATCGTGCAGCCCATCGAGGAGACCCTCAAGCACCCCGGGTTCGAGGACCGCAACAAGATCTACACGGCCGAGGCGAAGGCCCGGGTCCCGGCGGTCGTGCAGCGCGCGCTCGACGAGGCGGAGCTGCTCACCACCGACATCGACGTGATCATCTACGTCTCGTGCACGGGCTTCATGATGCCCTCGCTCACGGCCTGGCTGATCAACGAGATGGCCTTCGAGTCCACCACCCGCCAGATCCCGATCGCCCAGCTGGGCTGCGCGGCCGGCGGGGCGGCGATCAACCGGGCGCACGACTTCTGCACGGCGTACCCGGACGCCAACGCGCTCATCGTGGCCTGCGAGTTCTGCTCGCTGTGCTACCAGCCGACCGACCTCGGCATCGGCTCCCTGCTCTCCAACGGGCTGTTCGGCGACGGCATCGCCGCGGCCGTGGTGCGCGGGCGGGGCGGCACGGGCATCCAGCTCGAACGCAACGGGTCGTACCTGATCCCCAAGACCGAAGAGTGGATCATGTACGACGTCCGGGCCACCGGCTTCCACTTCCTGCTGGACAAGCGGGTGCCGGCCACCATGGAGCCCCTCGCACCGGCGCTCCAGGACCTCGCGGGACTGCACGGCTGGGACGCGGCCGACCTGGACTTCTACATAGTCCACGCGGGCGGGCCCCGAATACTCGACGACCTGAGCAAGTTCCTGCAGGTCGACCCGCACGCGTTCCGGTTCAGCCGGGCCACCCTCACCGAGTACGGCAACATCGCCAGCGCCGTCGTCCTGGACGCGCTGCGCCGGCTCTTCGACGAGGGCGGCGCCGAGCACCGGGCGCGTGGACTGCTCGCCGGGTTCGGACCCGGTATCACCGCCGAGATGGCCCTGGGCCGCTGGCACCGCGACGACCGAGAGACGGCTTGAGTACGGCATGACTGAAGAGACGCTCACCGAGACCCTGCCCCCGGTCCGGCCCTGGCCGGCCCTCGACCTGACCGGGGTGGACTTCGACCCGGTCCTCACCAAGCTGATGCGGGAGGGTCCGGTCAACCGGATCAAACTGCCCAACGGCGAGGGCTGGGCGTGGCTGGTCACCCGGCACGACGACGTGCGGATGGTCACCAACGACCCCCGGTTCAGCCGCGAGGCGGTGATGGACCAGCCGGTGACCCGGCTCGCCCCGCACTTCATCCCGGCCCGTGGCGCGGTCGGGTTCCTCGACCCGCCGGACCACACCCGGCTACGGCGCTCGGTCGCGCCGGCGTTCACGGCGCGCGGGGTGGAGCGGATCCGGGAGCAATCCCGGCTGCTGCTCGACGAGTTGATCGACGAGCTGCTCCAGGACGGACCGCCGGCCGATCTCACCGAGACCGTGCTGAGTCCGTTCCCGATCGCGGTGATCTGCGAGCTGATGGGCGTGCCGGCGGTCGACCGGCACGGCATGCACACCTGGACCCAGCTCATCCTGTCCTCCTCGCACGGCGCCAAGGTCAGCGAGCAGGCCAAGCAGGAGATGGGCGCCTACTTCGCCGATCTCATCGGCCTTCGGGAGGGCAGCGACGGCGAGGACGCCGCCTCGCTGCTCGGTGCCGCCGTGGGCCGGAAGGAGATCACCCTGGAGGAGGCCGTCGGGCTCGCGGTGCTGCTGCAGATCGGCGGCGAGGCGGTCACCAACAACAGCGGGCAGATGTTCTACCTCCTGCTGACCCGCCCCGATCTCGTCGAACGGCTGCGTGCCGAGCCGGAGTTGAGGCCCCAGGCCATCGACGAGCTGCTGCGCTACATCCCGCACCGCAACGCGGTCGGGCTGTCCCGGATCACCATGGAGGACGTGGAGATCCGTGGGGTCCGGATGCGGGCGGGCGACCCGGTGTACGTGTCGTACCTGGCCGCCAACCGCGACCCGGACGTCTTCCCCGACCCCGAGAAGATCGACTTCTCGCGCAGCCCGAACCCGCATGTGTCCTTCGGTTTCGGCCCGCACTTCTGTCCCGGCAACATGCTGGCGAGGATGGAGTCCGAGCTGCTGGTGGACGCGCTGCTCGACCGGTTGCCGGGGCTGCGGCTCGCGGTTCCGGCCGATCAAGTGCCGTTCAAGAAGGGCGCGTTGATCCGCGGTCCCGAGGCACTGCCCGTGACGTGGTGAGGCGCCGATGACGGCGACGGAGGGGCTGCTCGTGCCGCCGGGGCACGGCCGGATCGTACAGACACCCGCGCAGCACGTGACGTTCAAGGTGACCGGCTCGCACTCGCGGACGGCGTCCACCTTCGAGGTGGTCGTACCGCCGGGATTCGACGTCGGAGCGCATGTGCACACGCGCAGCGAGGAGTTGTTCTACGTCCTCGAAGGCGAGCTGGACGTGCTCGCCTTCGAGCCGCGCATCCGGACCCCGGACAACTGGCAGCGCTGGGAGTCGAGTTCGGGCACCCGGGTGGTACGGGCGACACCGGGCACGGTGATCGTCGTACCGCCCGGTTGTCCGCACGCGTTCGCCAACCCTACGGAGACGCCCGCGAAGATGTTCTTCCAGGCGTCTCCGCCGCCCGATCACGAGCGGTATTTCGAGGAGCTGTTGGAGATCCTCGGGGGTGGGGGGCCACCGGATCATGCGGCGATCGAGGAGTTGCGGGCGCGTTATGACATCGAGCAGTTGACGCCGCTCAAACACCGGTGAGTTTCGTCGGTTCTTTGTCTGCGGCCCGGTGGGGGCTGAGCGCGCAGTTCCCCGCGCCCCTGAAACGCAGGCCGGTTTTCAGGGGCGCGGGGAACTGCGCGACCAGCCCCCACCGGGCCGCACCCGAGACTCAACGAATCGGCATCCCCGACAACGTCCGCGCAATCACCAGACGTTGGATCTCACTCGTACCCTCGAAGATCGTGTAGATCGCCGCGTCACGGTGCATGCGCTCGACCGGATACTCACGGGTGTAGCCGTTGCCGCCCAGGATCTGAATGGCCTGGCCCGTGACCTTCTTCGCCGTCTCGCTGGCGAACAGCTTCGACATCGAGCCCTCGGCCGCGGTGAACTGCTTGCCGTTGACGGCCATCCAGGACGCGCGCCAGACCAGCAGCCGGGCCGCGTCGATGGACGTACGCATGTCGGCGATCTGGAAGGCGACGCCCTGGTTGTCGATGATCGGGCGGCCGAACTGCTCACGCGTCTTCGCGTAGTCGAGGGCGACCTCGTAGGCGGCCCGCGCGGTACCGACCGCCATGGCGCCCACCGCGGGGCGGCTCGCCTCGAACGTGGCCATCGCGGCGTTCTTCACGCGCTCGCCGCCGCCCGCCTTGGCGCGCTCACGGGCGCGGGCGAGGCGCTCGTCCAGCTTCTCCTTGCCGCCGAGGAGGCAGGAGCCGGGGACGCGCGCGTTCTCCAGGACCACCTCGGCGGTGTGCGAGGCCCGGATGCCGTGCTTCTTGAACTTCTGCCCCTGGGACAGGCCCGGCGTGCCGGACGGGACGATGAAGGAGGCGTGGCCCTTGGAGCCGAGGTCCGAGTCGACGACCGCGACGACGACATGGACGTTGGCGATACCGCCGTTGGTCGCCCAGGTCTTGGTGCCGTTGAGGATCCACTCGTCCTTGGCCTCGTCGTAGACGGCACGCGTACGCATGGAGGCCACGTCGGAACCGGCGTCGGGCTCGGAGGAGCAGAAGGCGGCGACCTTGACGTCGTTGGCATCGCCGTACATCTGGGGGATCCAGGTGCCGATCTGCTCCTCGGTGCCGTTGGCGAGGACGCCGACGGCGGCCAGGCCGGTGCCGACTATGGAGAGGGCTATGCCCGCGTCGCCCCAGAACAGCTCCTCCATGGCCATGGGGATACCGAGGCCGGTGGGGTCGAAGTACTGCTGGGCGTAGAAGTCCAGGGAATAGATGCCGACCTTCGCGGCTTCCTGGATGACCGGCCAGGGAGTCTCCTCACGCTCGTCCCATTCGGCGGCGGCGGGGCGGATGACATCGGCGGCGAAGCCGTGCAGCCAGTCCCGCACCTCCTTCTGTTCGTCGTTGAGTTCCATGGTGAACTCGGCCATGACTCCTCCAACAGCGCACTAGCATGTTACTTGCGGTAACGACAGAGTCTGTTACCGACGGGTAGGAAAAGTCAACTCCCAATGACCTCTCGGCAGCCCGTTCGAGGTGTGTGGCACGTTGAGTGTTAGTTTGCGCAGGCGTTACCGATTCAGCACGGGTGGGGAGAGACCATGGACACCACGCAGCGGACCGATCAACAGCGGTCCGCCGACCGCCGACGGCGCGAGCTGTTGGAGGCCGCGGACAGAGTGGTGCTGCGTGACGGCCCGCAGGCCTCGATGAACGCGATCGCGGCGGAGGCGGGCATCACCAAGCCGATCCTGTACCGGCACTTCGGTGACAAGGGCGGACTGTACGCGGCGCTCGCCAAGCGGCACACGGACGCACTGCTGTCCTCGCTGCGGGCCGCGCTCGACGCTCCCGCCGAGCGTCGGGAGCGGGTTGAGGCCACGCTTGACACGTACCTCGCCGCGATCGAGGCACTGCCTCAGGTGTACCGGTTCCTGATGCATCCCGTTGAGGGTGGGCAGACCGCGGACCACGGGTTCGACACGGGGAATCACTCGGTTCCGCTGCTTCGGCGGATGGGGGAGGAACTCGCTCAGGTCATCGAGGAGCGGGTGGATCTCGGGCCCAACAGTCAGCAGTTGGCTCGGGTGTGGGGGCATGGGATTGTCGGGATGATGCATGCGGCCGGGGACTGGTGGTTGGGGGAACGGCCTTGTTCTCGGGCGGAGTTGGTGCGGAGTTTGGCTGATCTGTTGTGGGGGCGGTTGGCTGCCGCCGGGGACAGGGTTGGTGGGCCTGGGTTTTAGGGGGTTGAGTTTTGGCTGCGGGCCGGTGGGGGCTGGTCGCGCAGTTCCCCGCGCCCCTAGGTAACTCACCTCACCGGTGCCATGAAGTTCGGCCTACTTGTCTCATCAGTCGTCTGTGGCGCCAGCCCGTCAGATGGTCCGCGTACACCCGTCCCTCCACGTGGTCGTGCTCGTGCTGCAAGCACCTCGCGAAGAAACCCGTGCCCTCCACGGTGATCGGCTCACCGGTTGCCGTGAAGCCCTCGACGACCGCGTGGTCGTAGCGCTCCGTCCCCGCCTCAAGGCCCGGCAATGACAGACAGCCCTCCGGGCCACGAAGCACCAGCCCGTCCGCCTCGACGAGACGTGGGTTCACCACATGGCCGAGGTGGCGGGTCTCCTCGTCGTCGGGGCAGTCGTAGACGAACACCCGCAAGGACTCGCCTACTTGGTTCGCGGCGAGGCCCACGCCCCCCGCCGCGTACATCGTCGCGAACAAGTCCTCGACGAGGCGGGCGAGTTCCGGGCCGAAGTCTGTTACTTCCGCGCAGGATGTGTGAAGCAATGGGTCGCCGAGCAGAGTGAGGGGACGGACTCGCCCGCGGGCGCCCGGGATGGAGCCGTATCGCATGGGCGCAAGGGTACGGTTCTCTACGGCGCACGCCCGCCGCGAGGCGTTCGCGGTGCCGCGGTTCGGGCACTGATAAGGATCTCGATAGGCTGAGGTCCACACCACGTTGCCGGAGGCAGAGGCGCGGCGCGTACGCAAGGAGGATCGAGAACTGATGGCAGGCAACTCGGACCCGCTCACGCCGCGGGCCAAGCTCGCCGTGACGGCGGGCAAGGCGGTCGCGGCGGCATCGCGTGCCGCGGGGCGGGGCAGCGGATCGGTGATCGGCGGCCGAGTAGCACTCAAACTCGACCCCGACCTCCTCGCCCGGCTCGCGCAGAGCCTTGATGTGACCCTGGTCTCGGCGACCAATGGCAAGACGACCACGACGCGGCTCATCGCCGAGGCGCTGGGGGCCGCCGGGCCCGTCGTCTCGAACGCGCTCGGTGCCAACATGCCTGCCGGTATCACCTCGGCGCTGGCCGGCGGCTCGGACGCCAAGTTCGGTGTCATCGAGGTCGACGAGAAGTACCTCGCCGGTGTCGCCCGGGACACCGACCCCAAGTGCATCGCGCTGCTCAACCTCTCCCGCGACCAACTGGACCGCGCGGCCGAGACCCGCATGCTCGCGGAGGCCTGGCGTGAGGGGCTTGCCGGTTCGAAGGCCGTCGTCGTCGCCAACGCGGACGACCCGCTGGTCGTGTGGGCCGCGTCCTCCTCCCCCAACGTGATCTGGGTCGCCGCCGGGCAGATGTGGAAGGACGACGCCTGGTCCTGCCCCTCGTGCGGTGGCGTGATGCAGCGTCCCGGTGACGACTGGTTCTGCGGTGAGTGCGGGTTCCGTCGGCCGACGCCGAGCTGGTCGCTGTCCGGGGACCACGTGCTTGATCCGCACGGGTCCGCCTGGCCGATCCACCTCCAGCTGCCGGGCCGCGCCAACAAGGCCAACGCCGCGTCCTCCGCCGCCGTCGCCGCCGTCTTCGGGGTGCCGCCGCAGGTCGCGCTGGAGCGCATGTACAAGGTGCAGGCCGTCGCCGGGCGCTATGACGTCGTCCAGTTCATGCAGCGCGACCTGCGACTGCTGCTGGCGAAGAACCCGGCGGGCTGGCTCGAAACGTTCAGCCTGATCGATCCGCCGCCGACCCCGGTGATCCTCTCGGTGAACGCGCGCGGCGCCGACGGCACCGACACCTCGTGGCTCTGGGACGTCGACTACACCCGACTGACCGGCCACCCCATCTTCGTCGTGGGCGACCGCAAGCTGGACCTCGCGGTCCGACTGGAAGTGGCCAACCAGCACTTCCAGGTCTGCGACAACCTCGACCAGGCCGTGCAGCAGGCCCCGCCCGGCCGGATCGAGGTCATCGCGAACTACACCGCGTTCCAGGACCTGCGCCGCCGCGTCGGCAACTGAGACTCAGAGGACGAATTGACCATGAGCGACAACCAGCTGCGTCTGGTGTGGATCTACCCGGACCTGCTGAGCACCTACGGCGACCAGGGCAACGCCCTTGTCGTGGAACGACGGGCGCGGCAGCGCGGCCTCGACGTGGCCCGGCTGGACGTGCGCAGCGACCAGCCGATCCCGACCTCGGGCGACATCTATCTCATCGGCGGCGGCGAGGACCGCCCGCAGCGGCTCGCGGCCGAGCGGCTGCGCCGGGACGGCGGCCTGCACCGGGCGATCGGCAACGGCGCGATCGTCTTCTCGGTATGTGCCGGTTACCAGATCCTCGGCCACGAGTTCATCAACGACCTCGGCCAGCGCGAGCCCGGCCTCGGTCTGCTCGACGTGGTGTCGGTGCGCGGCGAGGGCGAGCGCTGCGTCGGAGACGTCCTCGGCGACATCGACCCGCGCCTGGGCCTGCCCCCGCTGACCGGTTTCGAGAACCACCAGGGCGTCACCCATCTCGGCCCCTCCGCGCGCCCGTTCGCGCAGGTGCGGCTCGGCAAGGGCAACGGCACGGGCGACGGCACCGAGGGCGCGTACAACGACACGGTGTTCGGCACGTACATGCACGGGCCCGTGCTCGCCCGCAACCCGCTGATCGCGGACCTGCTGCTGAAGCTGGCCCTCGACGTCAACGCGCTGCCGCCGATCGACGACCGCTGGTACGAGGCGCTCCGCAACGAGCGCATCGCCGCAGCTCAACAGCCCGCGTAAGCGGCGCGTACACCTGGTCTTCGGGTGCGGGCAACCAGCCCGTCTGACGGCTGGTCCGCGCAGGTGAGCGGGGTCGTCCAGCAGGCGGACGCACGCTACGACCCCGCCCCCTCCTGCCGTTAGGGTGGCGGGGATCGTGCCGGACAAAGTGGTCCGGTCCCGCCCACGTTGAGAAGGTTCTTTCGGGCTATGCGCATTGGTGTGCTCACGTCCGGCGGCGACTGCCCCGGCCTGAACGCCGTCATCCGGTCCGTCGTGCACCGCGCCGTCGTGGACCACGGCGACGAGGTCATCGGCTTCCGGGACGGCTGGAAGGGCCTCCTGGAGTGCGACTACCTCAAGCTCGACCTCGACGCGGTGAGCGGCATCCTTGCTCGCGGCGGCACCATCCTCGGCTCCTCCCGTGTCCAGCCCTCCCATCTGCGGGACGGCGTGGAGCGGGCCCGGGGCCATGTCGAGGAGCTCGGCCTTGACGCGATCATCCCGATAGGCGGCGAGGGCACCCTCAAGGCCGCCAAGCTGATGTACGACGCCGGGCTGCCGATCGTCGGCGTCCCCAAGACCATCGACAACGACATCGCCGTCACGGACGTCACCTTCGGCTTCGACACGGCCGTCGGTGTCGCGACCGAGGCGCTCGACCGGCTCAAGACGACCGCCGAGTCCCACCAGCGCGTGCTCGTCGTCGAGGTCATGGGCCGCCACACCGGCTGGATCGCGCTGCACTCCGGCATGGCGGCCGGCGCGCACGCCATCGTCGTACCTGAACGCCCCTTCGACATCGAGGAGTTGGCCGCACGCGTCGGCCAACGATTCGAGGCGGGCAAGCGCTTCGCGATCGTCGTCGCGGCCGAGGGCGCGAAGCCGCGCGCGGGCTCCATGGAGTTCGACGAGGGCAAGAAGGACGTCTACGGCCATGAGCGCTTCGCGGGGATCGCGCGGCAGCTGTCGATCGAGCTGGAGGAACGGCTCGGCAAGGAAGCACGGCCGGTGATCCTCGGGCATGTGCAGCGCGGTGGTACGCCGACCGCCTACGACCGTGTTCTTGCGACCCGGTTCGGGTGGCATGCGGTGGAGGCCGCGCATCGGGGGGAGTTCGGGAAGATGACCGCGCTCCAGGGGACGGACATCTTGATGGTGCCGTTGGCCGATGCGGTGGAGACGTTGAAGACGGTGCCTGCTGATCGGTATGAAGAGGCCGAGTGCGTGCTCTGAGCGTCGTGAGGTAGTTCGTCGGGTGCGGGTGCGCTGTGGCTGGTCGCGCAGTTCCCCGCGCCCCTGGGTGGCCGCGCTGGACCCGGTCACAAGCTCGGGTGGGGACAGTCCTAGTCTGGTGCGGACAGACTTGCACAACCCCCACGAATCAGGAGCCGTCCGATGGATCACGGCGGGCACGGCATGACCATGGATCTGCCGCCGTTCACGTTGGGGCGGGGGCTTGAGTGGTCGGCCGACCCGTTCTTCCTCACGGCCTGTCTGGTGGGGCTCGGGCTGTACGGCTGGGGGGTCGTGCGGCTGCGGCGGCGCGGGGACTCGTGGCCCGTGGGGCGGACGATCTCGTACGTCATCGGTGTGCTGACCGTCGGGCTCGTGATGTGCACCAAGCTGAACGACTACGGCATGGTCATGTTCAGCGTGCACATGGTGCAGCACATGATCATCAGCATGCTGTCGCCGATCCTGCTGCTGCTCGGCGCCCCGGTCACGCTCGCGCTGCGGGCGCTGCCGCCGGCGGCCAGGGGTCGCAAGGGGCCGCGCGAGCTGCTGCTGATGTTCCTGCACAGCCGCTACATGAAGGTCATCACGCATCCCGCGTTCACGATCCCGCTGTTCATCGCGAGCCTGTACGCCCTGTACTTCACGCCGATCTTCGACTTCCTGATGGGCTCGAAGACCGGGCACATCGCGATGATGGTGCACTTCCTCGCCGTGGGCGTGGTGTTCTTCTGGCCGATCATGGGCGTGGACCCGGGGCCCAGTCGGCCCGGTTATCTGATGCGGATGCTGGAGTTGTTCGCCGGGATGCCGTTCCACGCGTTCTTCGGCATCGCGTTGATGATGGCGTCGGAGCCGATGGTCGAGACGTTCAAGCACCCGCCCGCCTCGCTCGGCATCGACGCGCTCTCCGACCAGAACGCGGCCGGCGGTATCGCCTGGGCGTTCAGCGAGATCCCGTCCGTGCTGGTGCTGATCGCCCTGCTGTTCCAGTGGTACGGCTCGGAGCAGCGGCAGGCCAAGCGGCAGGACCGGGCCGCCGACCGGGACGGCGACAAGGAACTTGAGGCGTACAACGCCTATTTGGCCTCATTGAACACACGAGGCAATTGAACGCACGCGGCTCACTGAACGGAAATTTCGTTCAGTAGCATAAAGCGCGATGGGGGAACCGCGACCGGGGGGTGCGGTAATGACATTTCGCGCGATTGTGCAAAGGACCGGAATTTCGGTGATCCGCAGGATCGCCGTGCTGCTCGTCTGTGTGCTGGCGGTGAGTGGATGCAGCGGGGGCGCACATTTGTTCGCCGTGCAGGCGGTCGCCGTCGGAGTTCCGTCGCTCGCGCCTTTCTTCGACGAGAAACAGGGGCTGGGTCACGACGCCCAGGTCCGTTCGCTGCCGGTGCGGGGCACCTTGCAGCAGGGCGACACACCCGGCCTGTACGGGGGCACCAGGCAGCCGACCATCTGTGACGTGGCAAAGCTCAAGAGGTTCCTGACCGATCCCGCGAACCACCAGAAGGCGGTGGCGTGGTCGTCCGTGCTCGGTATCACCACGGACGAGATCCCGGGCTACCTCGACCGGCTCACACCCGTACTCCTGCGTCACGACACTCTCGTACAGAACCACGACTACAAAAAGGGAAAGGCCACGCCCTACAACTCCCTTCTCCAGGCGGGAATCGCGATTCTCGTCGACGAGCAGGGGGAACCCGCCGCGAAGTGCTCGTGCGGAAATCCACTGCGCCCGTTCAAGGGCGACGCGGGGAGGATTTCCGTCAAGTTCGCGGACGGCAACAGGAAGTGGCACGGATATGAGCCGTCCTCGGTGATGGCCGTGCGTCCGGCGCCCGGGAAGATGGAAGGGCTCGCTCTCGTGGACGTCGACGATCCCAATGTCGGCATCACGCGTCCGATCGGTACGACGGGCCGGCGCGACACCACCTTCGACACCCGGCAGCAGCACGCGGTGCCGAACCTCACGGGGTCGACGTTCGGTGAGGCGCGGCGGGAACTGGTGAGCAGCGGGCTGGCCGTCGGGTACGGAGGGAGCGCGGCGCCGTCCGACGACGCGCGGGTCACCGCGTCCGATCCGCCGGCGGGGACCGAGCTGCGGTTCGGGCAGTACGTGACGCTGACCTTGTCCGGCGGGACGAGCGGAGAGGCGACGTCCACTCCCCCGGCTCCGACGACTTCAGAACCGACCGTCGGCCCGCCGACATCCACGGCACTGCCCTCCACGTCCACGAAGGCACCGCCCACGTCCTCCTCGCCGCCCGCCTCACCGCCCTCGTCGCCGCCTCCGTCCTCGCCCACGAGCGAGCCGCCGCCGTCGAGCAGTTCACCGTCCAGCAGTTCCCTCACGACCGGTTCGCCCTCGGTGGTGAGCAGTTCGCCCGTGACAAGCGCACCGGTCACCAGCAGCGCGGCGCCCGTGACAAGCCCACCGGTCACCACCAGCGCGGCGCCCGCGACGAGCAGTGCGCCGGTCACCACCGAACCGGTCAGCAGAGACCCCGTGACCGGCACCCCCACCACGACCGAGACATGACGCGGACCCGGGAGGGGGAGTCCGGATGCCACAGGGATCGCCGACTTCGGGCGTGGGCCGGGTCATCGCCGGCCGTTATCTCCTGCTGAACCGGCTGGGCAGTGGCGGTATGGGACATGTGTGGCTCGCACATGACCAGCGGCTGGCCTGTGAAGTCGCGCTCAAGGAGATCGTGTTCAGCAACCCGGCCTTCGCCGACGCCGAGCGCGAAGCCCGGGTCGCCCGCGCCCAGGCCGAGGCCCGGCACGCGGCGGGGCTGCGTGGCCACCCCCATGTGGTGACCGTCCACGACGTGTTGGAGCACGACGGACTGCCGTGGATCGTCATGGAGTACGTGGCGGACGCCGTCGACCTGCGCGACCTGGTCGGCCGGCAGGGCCCGCTCGCCCCGGCGGAGTGCGCCCGCGTCGGACTCGCCGTGCTCGACGCGCTGACCGCCGGACACGAACGGGGCGTGATGCACCGGGACGTGAAACCGGCGAACATCCTGCTCGCACCGGACCGCACGGGTTCGCCGTACGCCCGGGTCCTGCTCACCGACTACGGCATCTCGGTGCAGCCGGACGCCGGGGAGACGCGGTACACGCTGACGTCCGTGCTCGTCGGCACGGCGGGCTATCTGGCGCCGGAGCGCGCCACGGGCGGCCCGCCGACGGCCGCCGCCGACCTGTTCTCACTGGGCTGCACGCTCTACCACGCCGTCGAGGGCCACGGTCCCTTCACCCGCGAATCGCCGCTCGCGGAGGTCACCGCCGTAGTCATGGAGGACCCACTGCCACCGGCCCGCGCGGGCGCCCTGGCACCGGTGCTCCACGCGATGCTGGAGAAGGATCCGCTACGGCGGATTCCGGCGGCGGAGGCGGAGGCGGCGCTGTCACGGATCGTGACGCCGCAGACGGAGGCGGAGGCATACGCCCGGACGCAGACGGACCTCGGTTCGCAGTCGCCCTGGGAGGGCCTGGCCGGGCCGATGGCGGTGCCGACGCAGACCTCGCCGCCGTACGGATACGGGGTCCCGGCGTCCCAGCCCTCCCCCGCCGGTCGGCGTCGGCGGCCTCGCCCCCGGGTCCTCCAGTCCGTCCTGGCGGGCCTTCTCGGGCTCGCGCTCGCCCTGGGCGGTGTCTGGTACGCGATGGCCCACCAGCCGCCCGCCAAGGACACCGGCAAGAAGAGTCCGCCGTACGGCACGGCCGTCGGGCTGTCCGCGCCGCTCAAGGACGGTGACTGTGTCACCGCCGACTGGCCGGGCGGGCGCCTCTTCCAGGGGACGCCACGGCTCGCCGTCGACGCCGGTTGCCGGAACACGGTGCCGGACGGGCAGGTGATGGCGTTCGTGTCCACCGCGTCCGCCGACGAGGCGCGGAAGACCGGTGCGGACCGGTGTGCGCAGCGGACTCAGGAGATCCGGGAGAAGCTCGCGGACGTGCGGGGCTACGCCGTCGTACCGACCGACGCCGGCTTCGACGCGGTCGGACACCGCACCGCCTGTCTGGTGCTGGGCGCGCACGGGCCGGTCTACGGGCCGCTCGGCAGCCGTCGTGCCCTCGGTTCGGCGTTCGCGGACACGTCGACCATGCAGAAGCGGGACTGTCTGGACGTGCCCTCGAACCGGGCGGCGAGTCTGGTCTCCTGCGCGGGTGAGCACGATCAGGAAGTGGTCGGGTTCACCCGGTTGGGCGCGGACGTCACGCTGGCCCAGGCCCGCACGCGGTCGGACGCGGCGTGCGCGCGGGACGTGCCGCCGGCCGACTACGGATTCGATCCGTCGGTCTACGAGGCCGCCTCCTGGACCAGTGAGGGTCCGTGGAAGTCGGGCACTCATTTCGTCGTGTGCGCCGTGCGGAAGCAGAACGGGGGCACCATGGAGGGGGACGAACCATGAGGAGGGTGTCGCGATGCCCGGTTCCACGAAGACCATGGGGGTGATCACCGTCGGCGGTCTGGTGGTGGTGACGGCCTACACGGTGGCGCTCGGCAGCAACGGCTGGCTGTGGTTCGGCTGGGTCGTGCTGGGGCTGATCACCCTGGGGATGGTGGCCACGCGCAGCACCTGACGCGCGTCGCTGCTCACTGTGCGCGTGCCGCTACTGCTCACTGCGGCGGCTCGCCGAGTGCACGCCCGGCTGGTACTTCGGCAGCCGGGCGGTGATCTTCATGCCCGCTCCTACGGCGGTCTCGATGACGAGGCCGTAGTCGTCGCCGTAGACCTGGCGGAGCCGGTCGTCGACGTTGGACAGGCCGATGCCGCCGGAGGGGCTGACCTCGCCCGCCAGGATGCGGCGCAGCAGGTCGGGGTCCATGCCGGTGCCGTCGTCCTCGATGACGACGAGCGCCTCGGCGCCAGCGTCCTGCGCGGTGATGCTGATACGGCTCTTCCCCGTGGCAGACGCGGCCTTGCCTTCGAGACCGTGTTTGACGGCGTTCTCGACGAGGGGTTGCAGGCACAGGAACGGGAGCGCGACCGGAAGTACCTCGGGAGCGATCTGCAGGGTGACGGAGAGCCGTTCGCCGAAGCGGGCCCGGACGAGGGCCAAGTAGTGGTCGATGGCGTGGAGTTCGTCGGCGAGGGTGGTGAAGTCGCCGTGCCTGCGGAACGAGTAGCGGGTGAAGTCGGCGAATTCGAGAAGCAGTTCGCGGGCGCGCTCGGGGTCGGTGCGGACGAACGAAGCGATCACCGCGAGCGAGTTGAAGATGAAGTGCGGGGAGATCTGGGCCCGAAGTGCCTTGATCTCGGCCTCGATCAGCCGGGTGCGGGACTGGTCCAGGTCCGCCAACTCCAGTTGGACGGAGACCCAGCGGGCGACCTCTCCGGCGGCCCGGACGAGGACGGCGGACTCGCGCGGCGCGCAGGCGACCAGCGCGCCGTGGACGCGGTCGTCCACGGTGAGCGGGGCGACCACCGCCCAGCGCAACGGACAGTCGGGAGCATCGCAGTCGAGCCGGAACGCCTCGCCGCGGCCGGTCTCCAGCGGGCCCGCGAGGCGCTCCATGATCTCGGCCCGGTGATGGTCACCGACGCCGTCCCACGCGAGTACCTGCTTCTGGTCGGTCAGACAGAGCGCGTCGGTGCCGAGCAGCGTGCGCAGTCTGCGGGCCGAACGGCGGGCCGTCTCCCCGGTGAGGCCGGCCCGCAGCGGGGGTGCGGCGAGGGAGGCGGTGTGCAGGGTCTGGAAGGTGGCGTGCTCGACGGGGGTGCCGAGTCCGCCGAGGCTCTCGGGGCGTGCGGTGCGGCGCCCGAGCCAGAAACCGGCGGCCAGCAGCGGGAGTACGGCGACACAGAGGCCGGCCAGGAATCCGCTCATGCGCCCGCCTCCGCCCCATAAAGGGTGTTCACGCCTTCACCTCCGCCCGCAGCTCCTCCGGCAGATGGAAGCGCGCCAGGATCGCCGCCGTCCCCGTCGGCACCCGGCCCGGGGTGGACAGGGACACCAGCACCATGGTGAGGAAGCCCAGCGGTACCGACCAGAGCGCGGGCCAGGCGAGCAGGGCGTGCAGCGGGCCGGTGCCGGGGAAGCCCGCCATGGTCGCTGCCACCGCGACGAACGCCGAGCCGCCGCCGACCAGCATCCCGGCCGCCGCACCGGGCGGGGTGAGCCGGGTCCACCAGATCCCGAGGACCAGCAACGGGCAGAAGGAGGAGGCCGATACGGCGAACGCGAGTCCCACGGCGTCGGCGACGGGCAGCCCGCCGACCAGGACGCTCGCCCCTAAGGGGACGACCATGGCGAGGACCGTACCGAGCCTGAAGTGCCGTACCCCGCGCGACGGGAGGACGTCCTGGGTGAGGACGCCCGCGACCGCCATGGTCAGCCCGGACGCGGTGGACAGGAACGCGGCGAAGGCCCCGCCCGCGACCAGCGCGCCGAGCAGATCTCCGCCGACGCCGCCGATCATGCGGTCGGGCAGCAGGAGTACGGCCGCGTCGGCGTCGCCGGTGATGGTGAGTTCGGGGGTGTAGAGGCGGCCGAGGGCGCCGTAGACGGGCGGCAGGAGGTAGAAGGCGCCGATCAGGCCGAGGACGGCGACCGTGGTGCGGCGGGCGGCGACGCCGTGCGGGCTGGTGTAGAAGCGGACGACGACGTGCGGCAGGCCCATGGTGCCGAGGAAGGTGGCGAGGATGAGGCCGTACGTGGCGTACAGCGGGCGTTCCTCGCGGCTCGCGGCCAGGGACGTCGACATACCGCCGTTGGTGCCGCGGTCGGCGACCGGGACGGCGGCGCCCTTGGCGAAGGTGAGACGGGTGCCGCCCGCGATGTGGTGGGTGCCGCTGGGGAGTTGGAGCCTCACCGCGCTGTAGCGCCGGCCGTCGACGGTGCCGTTCACCGTGGCGGTCAGGGGGTGAGCGAGTTTCAGGTCGAGGGTGTCGTCGACGCGGACGACGCGCTGTTCGCGGAAGGTGGCCGGTTCCTCGAAGGCGTGCCGCGGTGCTCCGTCGCTCTGCCAGGCGAGGACCAGGAAGAGGACGGGGACGAGCAGCGCGGTGAGTTTCAGCCAGTACTGGAAGGCCTGTACGAAGGTGATGCTGCGCATGCCACCCGCGGCGACGGTCGCGACGACCACGACGGCGACGATCAGCCCGCCGAGCGAGTCGGGCGCGCCGGTGAGGACCGTCAACGTCAGTCCCGCGCCCTGGAGTTGGGGCAGCAGATACAGCCAGCCCACCCCGACGACGAAGGCCCCCGCGAGGCGTCGTACGGCGTGCGAGGCGAGCCGGGCCTCGGCGAAGTCGGGGAGCGTGTAGGCGCCGGAGCGGCGGAGCGGGGCGGCGACGAACAGGAGCAGGACCAGGTATCCGGCGGTGTAGCCGACCGGGTACCAGAGCATGTCGGGGCCCTGTACGAGGACCAGTCCGGCGATGCCCAGGAAGGAGGCGGCGGAGAGGTATTCGCCGCTGATGGCGGCGGCGTTGAGGCGGGGGCCGACGGTGCGGGAGGCGACGTAGAAGTCGGAGGTGGTGCGGGAGATGCGCAGGCCGAACGCGCCCACGAGGACGGTCGCCACGACGACGAGGGCGACCGCCGGTACGGCGTAACCGGAGTTCATCGGACCTCGTTCATCGGTCCTCGACGAGACGGACGAAGTCGCGTTCGTTGCGTTCGGCGCGGCGCACGTACCAGAGCGCGAGCAGGACGAGCGGGGCGTAGAGGCAGAAGCCGAGGACCAGCCATTCGAGGCGGCGGGAGTCCGGGGTCGCCGCGAACACCAGGGGCAGGGGGCCGACCAGGAGGACGAGGACTGCGAACACCGTGAGGGCGGCGCGGAGTTGGGTGCGCATGAGGGAGCGGACGTAGGTGTGGCCGAGGGTGGTCTGTTCGTCGATCTCGGTGCGGGGGCGGGAGTAGCCGGAGGCGCGCCGGGTGCGGCGCGCCGGGCCGGTGACAACGACCCGGCGTTCGGTGGGTTCTTGAGGCACCGTCAGGACCTCCGCATCAGCAGGTCCCGCAGTTCGCGGGTGTGGCGGCGGCTGACCTGGAGTTCCTCGCCGCCGACCAGGACGCTCACCGTCCCTGCGTCCAGGCGGAGTTCGCCGATGTGGCGCAGGGCGACGAGATGGCGGCGGTGGATGCGGACGAAGCCGCGGGAGCGCCAGCGGTCCTCCAGGGTGGAGACCGGGATGCGGACGAGGTGGCTGCCTCGGTCGGTGTGGAGGCGGGCGTAGTCGCCCTGGGCCTCGACGTGGGTGATGTCGTCGACGGCCACGAAGCGGGTGACACCGCCGAGTTCGACGGCGATGTGGTCGGGGTCGGGTTCGTGCACGGGTATCCGCGGTGCGGCGCCGCCGAGTTCGGCGGCCCGGCGCACGGCCTCCGCGAGCCGTTCCTTGCGGACGGGCTTCAGCACGTAGTCAACTGCCTTGAGATCGAAGGCCTGTACGGCGAAGTCCTCGTGCGCGGTGACGAACACGACGAGCGGCGGCTGCGCGAATCCCGTCAACAGCCGTGCCAGGTCGAGCCCGTCCAGGCCGGGCATCTGGATGTCGAGGAACACGACGTCGATCGCTTCCGGTCCGGCCGGGCCGGACTCCAGGGCACGGTTGATCCGGCGCAGCGCCTCGGTCGCGTCGCCCGCGCCCTCCGCGCTGCCGATGCGTGGATCGGCGTTCAGCAGATAGAGCAACTCCTCCAGCGAGGGGCGTTCGTCGTCGACGGCGAGGGCGCGCAGCATGAAGGTGGAGTGTAGGAGGAATTCGTACGCCTGGACATGTGCCGGGCGTGGACGTTGCCGCTGGATACAGTGCGGACATGAGCAGCAGGACCACGCCGTTCGACGAGCTCGACCGGAAGATCATCAACGCGCTGATGGCGAACGCCAGGACCAGCTTCGCCGAGATCGGCACGGCGATCGGGCTGTCCGCGACGGCCGTGAAGCGGCGGGTGGACCGACTGCGGGAGACGGGTGTGATCACCGGGTTCACGGCGACCGTGCAGCCGTCCGCGCTGGGCTGGCGCACGGAGGCGTACGTGGAGGTGTACTGCGAGGGCGCCGCGCCCCCCAGGCGGCTCGCCGAGGTCGTGCGCAACCATCCGGAGATCACCGCGGCGATGACGGTGACCGGCGGCGCGGACGCGCTGCTGCACGTGCGGGCCACCGATGTGGATCATTTCGAGGAGGTGCTGGAGCGGATCCGGCAGGAGCCGTTCATCCGGAAGACGATCAGCGTGATGGTGCTGTCCCATCTCCTCCCGGAAAGCCCGGAAGCGGGCGCCACCCACCCCGCGCCAGGCGACGCATCAGACCTGCGCTGACACCGCCAAAGACGCAGCATTCCTGCGCAGACACGCAGCCTTCATCGCTTGTCGCGCGTATTGGTCTCTTCCTACCTTGGTGTCAACCCCCAGTCGACATCACAGGAAGCGGAGGAACCCCTCTGTGCCCGAGACCCGTGTGCGGCGCCGGCGGCGCTTTCTCGTCTGCGAACCCAGACACTTCGCCGTGCAGTACGCGATCAACCCCTGGATGCATCCCGACACCCAGGTGGACGTCGATCTCGCCCAGGAGCAGTGGCGGACGCTGATCGACACCTACCGCGAGCACGGCCACGAAGTCGACACCGTGCCCCCGGCCCCCGGCCTCCCGGACATGGTCTTCGCCGCGAACTCGGCGGTCGTCGTCGACGGCCGCGTCTTCGGCTCCCTCTTCCACGCACCCGAGCGGCGTCCCGAGTCCGACCACTACGACATGTGGTTCAAGGCCGCGGGCTACGACGTCCATCGCCCCGAGTCGGTGAGCGAGGGCGAGGGCGACCTGATCCCGACCGGCCGTTACGTCCTGGCCGGCACCGGGTTCCGTACGACCCGCGAGGCCCATCGCGAGGTGCAGGAGTTCTTCGGCGTCCCGGTGATCAGCCTGACGCTGGTGGACCCGTACTTCTACCACCTGGACACGGCGCTGTTCGTCCTCGACGAGGACAATATCTGCTACTACCCGGAGGCGTTCTCGCCGGGCAGTCGTGAGGTGCTCGCCCGGCTGTTCCCGGACGCGGTGCTCGCGACCCGCGAGGACGCGATGACGTTCGGCCTCAACTCCGTCTCGGACGGCCTGCACGTCTTCATCGCGCCCCAGGCCGAGGCGCTGGCCGCGCGCCTCGCCGAACGCGGCTACATCCCTGTCCCCGTCGACCTGTCGGAGTTCCACAAGGCCGGCGGCGGCATCAAGTGCTGCACCCAGGAGATCCGCTCATGACCGCACCCGCCAGTGCTCGTACATCCGCCGACCTCATCCGCGCCGAGGAGCCGGTCCTCGCGCACAACTACCACCCGCTGCCCGTGGTCGTGGCCCGTGCCGAGGGCACCTGGGTGGAAGATGTCGAGGGCCGCCGCTACCTCGACATGCTCGCGGGCTACTCGGCTCTCAACTTCGGCCACCGCCACCCGGCGTTGATCGAGGCGGCCCACCGCCAGCTCGACCAGCTGACGCTCACCTCCCGCGCCTTCCACAACGACAAGCTGGCCGAATTCGCCGAACGGCTCGCGGAGTTGACCGGGCTCGACATGGTGCTCCCGATGAACACGGGCGCGGAGGCGGTCGAGAGCGGCATCAAGGTGGCCCGCAAATGGGCCTACGACGTGAAGGGCGTCCCCGCCGACCGGGCGACCATCGTCGTCGCGGCGGAGAACTTCCACGGCCGCACGACGACGATCGTCAGCTTCTCCACCGACGAGACGGCGCGGGCGGGCTTCGGTCCCTTCACACCGGGCTTCCGGATCGTGCCGTACAACGACCTCGCGGCGCTGGAGGCGGCGGTCGACGAGACGACGGCGGCGGTACTGCTCGAACCCATCCAGGGCGAGGCCGGCGTGATCATCCCGGACGCCGGCTATCTGGCCGGTGTACGTGAACTCACCAGCCGCAAGGGCTGCTTGTTCATCGCGGACGAGATCCAGTCGGGGCTCGGCCGCACCGGCCGCACGCTCGCCGTCGAGCACGAGGGTGTCGTCCCGGACGTACTGCTGCTCGGCAAGGCGCTCGGCGGCGGCATCGTGCCCGTGTCGGCGGTGGTCGCGAGGCGCGAGGTGCTGGGGGTGCTGCACCCGGGCGAGCACGGGTCGACGTTCGGCGGAAACCCGCTCGCCGCGGCGGTCGGCACGGCGGTCGTCGAGCTGCTGGAGACCGGCGAATTCCAGCGCAGGGCCACGGAGTTGGGTGTGGTGCTGCGGGACGGTCTGACCGAGCTGGTCGGCAAGGGCGTGGTCGGTTTCCGCTCACGCGGCCTCTGGGCGGGCGTCGATGTCGACCCGGCCATCGGCACCGGCCGCGAGATCAGCGAACGCCTCATGCGGGAGGGCGTGTTGGCCAAGGACACCCACGGCTCCACGATCCGGCTGGCCCCGCCGCTGACCATCACGGCGGACGAACTCCGCGCTGCCGTGGGCGCGTTGGAGAGGGTGCTGACGCAAGGGGCGTGAGGTGACGGGTGGTTGGACCGGCGCGGGGACGTCGGTCCGACCACCGTCCCCCGACCACTACGTGTCCGTGGGGGTGTCGGCCAGGGCCGCCTGCGCAAGCAGTCGACGCGCCAGGTCACGGGCCTCGTCCACGGTCAGCGAAGCCCAGAGCCCGGGCTCGCCGCGCACGACCGGGCCCACGTCCAGGGTGACCCGGGTGATCGGCCGTTCCGGGAGCGCCAGCAGCAGCCGCTTCACCGCGACCTGCCGACCGCAGGTGGTCACCAACGGCGCTTCACCCGACGGCGGGAGCGGCTCCTGCCCTGACCGAATCATCTCGTCCACGACCCTTCTCTGAATACCCGGCGAGGTATCAGGAGCAGCGCCGGACGGGGCTGGGTTGTTCCCGACCCGGGTGAGGCGGCCGTAGCGCAGCGTATGCGGTCCTGCGGCGGACCGTGGTGCTCCCGAACCCCCGGGTGAACCCCGGGCGAATTCTCGCCCGCCCTCCGGTCAGGACCGGGTCAAGGGACGCGGTGGGGGCCGTGGCGTCCTCATAAGATCGCTGGTACCGCCACCTTTCGTACGACTCCCCCTGGAGGCCCGGCGTGCCCGAAACCGCGCGCGGCTCCGAACCCGAGACCGAGCCCGGTCCGCCGTCACCCTCGTCGGCCCCCACCACCCGCCGCCGCAGCGCCCTGCTCGCGGCCGGTGCCCTGGTCGCCGTGGCGGCCGTGACAGCCGGTGTGCTGGCCGCCCGGGGGTCCGGCTCGGGCGGCAAGGCCGCTGCCGCCGCCGACGGGCTGCCGCACACCTCCGTCGAGGTCGCGACCTCCGGCTGCGGCAGCGGCTGGACGCATCCGCAGGCGGGGCACCAGGTCTTCGAGCTGCACAACACGTCCAGCACGGCCGCCGAGGTGTACCTGACCGACGCGACGACCGGCGCGGTCTACGGCGAGGTCGAGGGGCTCGCACCGGGCACGGTCCGGCCGTTGGGCGTGACGCTCGGGAACGGGTCGTACGCCTTCAAGTGCCTGCCCGACGACGCCGACGCCGTGACCGGGCCCACCGTCCGCATCACCGGCTCGAAGGTGCAGAGCGGACCGGCGGCCGTGCCGATCACCCAGCAGGAGCTGATCCCGCCGACGTTGGCCTACCAGAAGTGGATTCAGGCCCGGACCGTCGAACTGGCGCAGAAGACCGACGTGTTGAAGGCCGCCGTCGATCGCGGTGATCTCGCCGCGGCCCGCAAGGCGTGGCTGCCCGCTCATCTCGTCTACGAGCGGATGGGCGCCGCCTACGGCACGTTCGGTGACTCCGACGGGGCGATCAACGGCACGACTGCCGGGCTCTCCGGCGGAGTGCGCGACGCCGGGTTCACCGGGTTCCACCGGGTCGAGTACGGGCTGTGGCACGGCGAGTCGGCGAGCGGGCTGCGTGGTCCGGCGGACCAACTCGCCAAGGACGTCCACGCGTTGGAGAGCAGCTGGCCCACCCAGCGGATGGATCCGGCCGACACCGGGCTGCGCGCGCACGAGATCCTGGAGAACACCGTGCAGTTCGAGCTGACCGGCCGCACCGACTACGGCAGCGGCACCAACCTGGCCACCGCCCTCGCCAACCTCGACGGCACCCGGGTACTGCTCGGATACCTGGGCCCGCTGCTGAAGACCCGGGACTCGGACTACGCCGAGCTCGGCGACTGGATGGACCGGGCCCAGCACACCCTGGACGGCCTCGACCACTCCGGGAAGTGGACCCCCTTGGCTCAACTCACCCGTCCGCAAAGGGAGAAGGTCGACTCCGACCTCGGCGGACTGGTCGAGCGGCTGGCCGACGTGGCCGCCCTCACGGACGTACGGAGGACCGCGTGAAGCGCGGACACGAAGTGGGCCGCCGGGGTTTCCTGGCGAGCGCGGCGGCCGTGGCCGGTGCCGGTCTGGTGGCCGCCGACCGGGGTACGGCCTCGGCCGCCGCGGCCGAAACCAGTGCTCGCGTGCCCTTCCACGGTCTCCACCAGGCCGGGATCATCACCCCGGCGCAGCGCGCCACGGCGTTCGTCTCCTTCGACACGACCGCCGAGAACCGGGCCGAACTGACCGAGCTGCTGCGGACGTTGACCGACCGGGTGCGTTTCCTGACCTCCGGCGGAAGCCCGGAGGACCTGGGCATCACCGCCCCGCCCGCCGACTCCGGCACCCTGGGTCCGGACCTTCCCGCCGACCGGCTGAGCGTCACGGTCGGTGCCGGGGCCTCGCTCTTCGACGACCGCTACGGGCTCGCGAAGCGCGTGCCCCGCCGGCTGACCGCGATGCCCGCCTTCCCCGACGACGATCTCGACTCCGCCTGGTGCCACGGCGATCTGAGCGTGCAGTTCTGCGCCGACACCTCCGACACCGTGCTGCACGCCCTGCGCGATGTCACCCGGCACACCCGTGGCGGCATGCAGGTGCGCTGGCGGACGGACGGGTTCATCAGCCCGCCGCGCCCCTCGGGCACCCCGCGCAACCACCTGGGCTTCAAGGACGGCATCGCCAACCCGGCAGTGACCGACGCCCGCGCGATGAACGACCTCGTGTGGGTGGGAGCCGACAGCGGCGAACCAGCCTGGACGACCGGTGGCAGCTATCAAGTCGTACGGCTGATCCGGATGTTGGTGGAGTTCTGGGACCGGGTCTCCCTCACCGAGCAGGAGCGGATGTTCGGCCGAGCCCGGGACACCGGCGCCCCGCTGGACGGACGGCACGAGAAGGACACCCCGAACTTCGCCCAGGACCCGCAGGGCGATGTCATCCCGCTCGACAGCCACATCCGGCTCGCCAACCCGCGCACCACGCAGAGCGCCGACCAGCGGATCCTGCGCCGGGGCTACAACTACGACCGGGGCATGGACAGCAACGGCAACCTCGACATGGGGCTGCTGTTCTGCTGCTACCAGCAGGACCTGGCCCGGCAGTTCGAGACCGTGCAGAAACGGCTGGCCGGTGAACCGCTGGTCGACTACGTCTCGCCGTACGGCGGCGGCTACTTCTTCGCGCTGCCCGGGGTCCGCGACAGCGCCGACTGGCTGGGCCGGACCCTGCTGACCTGAGAGCAGGGTCAAGAACGGGCCAACAGACCATGAGGAATTCCTGACCGGGCGTTCGCTCCCACGTCATTGCCGCTCCCCCGCCCCGCCGTCACCATTGCCCAGGCTACGGCCGTAGGCGTCACGGTCATGGGTGGCGCGGCAGTGAGAACAGTGCTCCCGGAAGGCGAGACAGCATGATCGGCACAGGAAGAATCCCAGGCGCGCGGCGCGGGTTGACCCGCGTGGGTGCCCTGCTCGGCGCGGCGGCGCTGGCCACGGCGGGCGGGGTCGTCCCGGCGGCGGCGAACTCCGGCGGCCACCAGCCCTCCGGCAGCACGCACACGGCCACCCCGATCAAGCATGTGGTGGTGCTCTACGACGAGAACATCTCGTTCGACCACTACTTCGCCACCTACCCGCAGGCCGCCAACACGGACGGCACGAAGTTCAAGGCCGCGGCCCACACGCCGAAGGCCGACAACCTGCTCAGCGCCGGGCTGCTGAAGAAGAACCCGAACCTCTACACGCCCACCCGGCTGAGCAGTTCGCAGGCCATGACCTGCGACCAGAACCACTCCTACGGCCCCGAGCAGTACGCGGCCGACGGCGGCAAGGCCGACAAGTACGTCGAGAACACCGAGGTCAACAAGTGCAGTGGCCTCTTCGGTGAGCCCGGTCTGGTGATGGACTACTACGACGGCAATACCGTCACGGGCCTGTGGAACTACGCCCAGCAGTACGCCCTCAACGACAAGTCGTTCAGCTCGACCTTCGGTCCTTCCACGCCCGGCGCCCTGAACCTGATCTCCGGCCAGACGCACGGCGTGATCTCGGTCGACCCGGCCTCCGGCACCGAGAACCCCAAGCAGACCACGACCCCGGACTCCTACACCGTGGTCTCCCCGAACGCCAAGGGCGTCGGCACGGTCATCAACGACCCCGACCCGGCCTTCGACGACTGCTCGGACAAGGACCACTCCTCGACCAGCGCGCTCGCGGCGATGCAGGGCAAGAACATCGGTGACCTGCTCAACAACAAGGGCGTGAGCTGGGGCTGGTTCCAGGGCGGCTTCCGGCCCAGCACCGCGTGGGACGGCAAGAGCGGCGACTACGCGAAGTGCGCCGGCACCACCCACACCAACGTCGGCGGCGCCGCTTCCGAGGACTACAGCCCCCACCACTCGCCGTTCGAGTACTACAAGTCGACGTCCAACCCGCACCACCTGGCGCCGAAGTCCGTCGCCGAGATCGGCCACAACGGCCGGGCGAACCACAACTACGACCTGACGGACTTCGACGCGGCGCTGAAGGCCAACCACCTTCCCGCGGTGAGCTTCCTGAAGGCGGCCGAGTACCAGGACGGGCACGCCGGTTACTCCGACCCGACGGACGAGCAGAACTTCCTGATCAAGGAGATCAACGCGATCCAGAAGTCGCCCGAATGGAAGTCGACGGCGGTCGTCATCGCCTACGACGACTCCGACGGCTGGTACGACCACGTGACCTCCAAGGTGCTCAACGGCTCCAAGGACTCCACGGTCGGCTCCAACGGCAAGGCCACCGACAGCCCGGCCTGCCAGTCCGGTCCGGCCGCGAAGGGCGGCTACGCCGACCGCTGCGGTCCCGGCACCCGGCAGCCGCTGCTCGTCATTTCGCCCTACAGCAAGGTCAACAAGATCGACCACACGCCCACCGAGCAGGCGTCGATCACGCAGTTCATCGAGGACAACTGGCACACCGGCCGGATCGGTGACGCGTCCTTCGACCAGCGGGCGGGCACCCTGGGCGGCATGTTCGACTTCAAGCACCCGAACGACAAGCAGGTGCTGCTGAACACGAACGGCTCGGTGCAGTCGGTCAAGCGGATCCCGCAATACTCCCAGACGTCGTCGACGGCCACCACGGCGCCGTACCCGGCGTACGTCCAGGACCTGAAGGCGCAGAACGTCGCCGCCAGCGGCACCGCCTCCGACACGCCGGCGATCGCGATAGGCGCGGGGCTCGTCACCGCCGCGGGCGCGACCACCGCGTTCGCGCTGTACCGCCGCAGGGCGCGCACCGCGTCCGTGTAACTCCCGGCGGACCTGGGGTAGTTGTTCCGTCCCGAGGGCGGCGAGGAGATCCTGCTCGCCGCCCTCGGCCGTGTCGGCGGCGGGCTGATCGCGACCGGTTCCGCGCGACGGCACCTGCCTCTACACTGGCAGCCACGAGATACCGGGTGACCTGCGAGAACAGATCGGTCGAGCCGACCCGCCGGAGTGAGGAGCGACCCCCCTTTGTTCTACTACCTCCTTAAATACGTCATTCTGGGTCCCTTGCTCAGACTCGTCTTCCGGCCCCGTATCGAGGGCCTCGACCACATACCGGAGTCGGGCCCAGCGATCGTCGCCGGCAACCATCTCTCGTTCTCGGACCACTTCCTGATGCCCGCGGTGCTGAAGCGCCGGATCACCTTCCTCGCCAAGGCCGAGTACTTCACCGGGCCCGGCATCCGGGGCCGCCTCACGGCGACCTTCTTCCGCAGCGCGGGCCAGATCCCGGTCGACCGCTCCGGCAAGGAGGCGGGCCAGGCCGCGATCCGCGAGGGCCTCGGCGTCCTGAGCAAGGGCGAGCTGCTCGGCATCTACCCGGAGGGCACCCGCTCCCACGACGGCCGCCTCTACAAGGGCAAGGTCGGCGTCGCGGTCATGGCCCTGAAGGCCCAGGTGCCCGTCATCCCCTGCGCGATGATCGGCACCTTCGAGGCCCAGCCGCCCGGCAAGGTCATCCCGAACATCCACCCGGTGACCATCCGCTTCGGCAAGCCCCTCGACTTCTCCCGCTACGCCGGCATGGAGAACGAGAAGGCGATCCTGCGTGCCATCACCGACGAGATCATGTACGCGATCCTGATGCTCTCCGAGCAGGAGTACGTCGACCAGTACGCGGCCGTCGCCAAGGCCGCCGAGGCCGCCGAGGCGAAGGAACGCAAGTTCCCGCGCCTGCCGCTGAGTTGAGGCTGCGCACGCAGAAGACATGCCGAGGGGCGGCCGGTTCGGAACCGGCCGCCCCAAGTCACGTACGACTGCTGCTCGTTACGGCACCGGCGTCGCGTGCGGGGTGCACGTCACGTCGGAGGCGTCCACCTTGCCGGTGAGGAAGTAGGCGTCCACCCGGCTGTTGATGCACGGGTTGACCAGACCGGTCACACCGTGGGAGCCCGCGTCCTTCTCGGTGATCAGACGGGAGCCCTTGAAGCGCTGGTGCAGTACGACGGCACCCTCGTACGGCGTCGCGGCGTCACGCTGCGACTGCACGATGAGAACCGGCGGCAGACCCTTGCCGGTCTTGACCTCGACCGGGGACTGCTGCTTGACGGGCCAGGTGGCGCACGGCAGGTTCATCCAGGCGTTGGCCCAGGTCAGGAACGGGTACTTCTTGTTCAGCGCCGTGTTGTCCTTGTCCCACTTCGCCCAGCTGGTGGGCCACTTGGCGTCGGTGCACTCGACGGCCGTGTAGACGGCGTTGCCGTTCTCCGAGGTGATGTTGCCCGCGGTGTCCGCCATGTCGGGCGAGGCCGCGTCGATCAGCGGCTGGGGGTCACCGGCGAAGTACTTGCTGAACGCGGTGGCGACCGGCACCCACGAGGAGTCGTAGTACGGGGCGCCCTGGAAGAAGCCGAGCAGCTCGGCCGGACCGACGACCCCGCCGAGCGGGCTCTTCTTGGCGGTGGCGCGCAGCTGCAGCCACTTGGCCTGGACGGCGTCGCGCGTGGTGCCGAGGTGGAAGGCCGCGTCGTTCTTCGCGACCCAGTCCTCCCAGTCCTTCCAACGGCCCTCGAACGCGACGTCCTGGCCCAGGTTGGCCTCGTACCAGATGTTGTCGCGCGCCGGGTTGACGACGCTGTCGACGATCATCCGGCGGACGTGGCTCGGGAACAGGGTGCCGTAGACGGCGCCGAGGTAGGTGCCGTAGGAGACGCCCAGGTAGTTGAGCTTCTTCTCGCCGAGGGCGGCGCGGATGACGTCCAGGTCGCGCGCGGTGTTCGGCGTGGTCATCTGCGCGAGCATGGCGGTGCCGGTGCGCTCGGCGCAGCCGTCCGCGTACTCGCGGGCCAGCTTGCGCTGCGCGTTCTTGTCGGCCGTGGAGTCCGGTACCGGGTCCGCCTTGGGCGCCTTCACGAACTCCTGCGGGTCGATGCAGGAGATGGGCGCCGAGTGGCCGACGCCGCGCGGGTCAAAGCCCACGAAGTCGTACGCCTTGGACGTGTTGACCCACAGCGGGTTCTTGGTGGTGACCCGGAGCGGGAAGCGCATCCCGGAGGCGCCAGGACCGCCGGGGTTGTAGACGAGCGCGCCCTGGCGCTCCGCCGCGGTGCCGGTGCTGACCGCGCGGTCGACGGCGAGCTTGATCTTCTTGCCGTTGGGCTTGGTGTAGTCGATCGGCACGGTCACCCAGCCGCACTGGACCGGCTTCGCGAAGCCCCAGGCGGTGGGACAGTCCTGCCAGTCGATCCCGGCCTTCGCGGCGCGGGCGGCGGTGAGCGCGGCACCCTTGGCCGCACTGTCCTGTCCGTGGCTTGCCGCCTGGTTGGGCTGCGCGTTGGCCGTGGGCGCCGCCACGGCACCGGCTAACAGAGCCGCCGCGGCGAACCCGGCCGAGCCGAACGCCGTGACGCGGCTCCTCGGTCTGATGAACCTCAAGTGGGCCCCTCCCCGTACATAGTTGCGAAATGGTCTCGGGGGATCCTCCCGGCTGTGAGGTGTCTGAGGACAGGGGCTGTTGACCTTCTTTACCAATCCGATAAGCGGAAACTCACGTACCGCTCAGCGGATACTCATGCGAGCGACGCCAACGCCTCGTCCAGCACCCGCCGCAACCGCAGCCCGTCGGCCGCGACAGCCGTCACCACCACGGCGGGCCCGGCCAGCGGCGCCAGCGCCGCGCACTCCCCCAGCATCCGCGCCACAGGCGGCTCCTGGGTGAACTCCGGCCGTACGACGACGAGTTGACCCACCGCGCGATGTCCCGCGAGGACGGCGGGCCCGTCCCAGCCGCCCGGTGCTCCGGGACCGCAGGCCAACTCCTGGTCCAGCACGGTCCGTCCGGCGATCCGCAGCGTGAGACGGCTGGTGAGCCGCCCGGCTTCCTCACCGACCCGCCCGAGCACCTGCTCCTCGCGCAGCACGAGCCGCGCGGAGCCGGCGAGGTCGACGCGCGTGGTGACACGAAGGTCGCTGCCGCACACGGAGATCAACTGCTCGGGCAGCCACTCCAGTTCACCGCCCTCGGCCACACCGATCCGCACGTCGTACCGCGACTCGCCCTTCGCCTGCCCCGGCAGCGCGATGGTCGCCGCGGCCGACCCGACCCGCAACCGCGCCCCGGTCTCCACATCGGCCACGACGGCGAAGTGATCCCCTCCCAGCGGCCCGCTCATCGCCCCGACGAGCATGACCCGGGCCTCCGCGCCACTCCCCCGGATCCGCCGCAGCGCGAGCGGCCCGTCCCCCTCCAGCACGGGCAGCGCGGTACCACCACGCCCGTCGTCCCGGGCCACGATCCGCGCGGTGGCCCGAACGCCGGTAGCGATCACGCCGCCCACTCGGCGAGTTGCTTCCGCACCCAGTGGGCGACATCGCCGACCCCTGCCTCAGTCCTCAACGACTGGAAGACAACGGGCAGTTCGGCCCGCTGAGCCTTCGCATCGGCGGCCATCCGCCCGAGATCGGATCCCACGTACGGCGCGAGGTCGGTCTTGTTGACGACGAGCAGATCGGCGGTCGTGACCCCGGGCCCGCCCTTGCGCGGGATGTCGTCCCCGCCGGCGACATCGATCACGAAGATCTGCGCGTCGACGAGCCCCTTCGAGAAGGTCGCGGTGAGATTGTCCCCACCGGACTCCACGAGGATCAGATCCAGCGGCCCCACCTCGTCCTCCAGGTCCTCGACCGCTTCGAGGTTGGCGGAGATGTCGTCCCGGATCGCCGTGTGCGGACAGGCTCCCGTCTCCACGGCGGTGATCCGCTCGGGCGGCAACACGGCCTCCCGCAGCAGGAATTCGGCGTCCTCACGGGTGTAGATGTCGTTGGTGACGACGGCGAGCGAGAGTTCGTCGCGCAAGGCCCGGCAGAGCGCGGCGACGGTGGCGGTCTTCCCGGAGCCGACGGGACCGCCGAGGCCGATACGGAGGGCACGACGGGTGCCGTCCGGCCGACGGGCGTCGGCACTGACGGCGGCGGGGCCGTGGTGGTCGTGGTCGAGGTGCATAAGGCGGCTCCTTTTTGTGCTGGGCCGGCAACAACCAGCCCGTCCGGCGTTTGAGGACGAGGCCGTTCAGGCCGATCGGGGGTCCAGGGGGCGGAGCCCCCTGGCGGGGTCGAAGGGGCAGAGCCCCTGGAGGACGGGACGGGTAGGGGCGGCGGGGGCGGGAAAACCCCTACGACGCGAACAACCGCACAGCCCAGGCCGCATGCGCCTCCGCCCCGATCTCCAGCAACGGCGCGGACGCACAAGGCAGTTCATCGACACCGTGGTCCACCACACGCCCGGCCGCCTCCACCGCCCGATCCGCGACAAGGTCCAACTCCGGCGCCAACCGCGCCAGTACGGCCGTAGCGTCGAAGGGATCGAGACTCAGCAACCGCACCGTCGCGGACGCGGGCCCGCTCACACTCTCGTAGGCCGCGCAGTACGCCGCGTCCTCGGCCCCGAGACCGGCCGCCCGAGCGACCAGCCCCAGCACGACCGGCTGATGGGCACCCTTTGGGAACTCCCGCGCCAGCGCGTCGAGTTCGGCGGACGGCCAGGTCGCGCGAGCGGCCCGCATCAGCTGCCGCCCGAGCTTCCGCGCAGCGGTCCGCAACGCGGGTGACGGCGTCCGCGCATCGGCCGCCGCGTCCAACTCCCCCGGATCGACGCCGAGTACGGCCGCCGCGGCCAGCGAGGCGGACACGACCCCGGCCGTATGCAGCCGCCCCCGGCAGAACTCCCCGAGGCTCGCCGCCCCGGTGACCCGCCCGGCCTTGACGGCCGCTTCCGCCCCGCCGGAGTGCGCGTGCCCACCGGCGGGAAAGCGCCCGTCGGCGAGGACCAGCAGTGCTCCCCTGCTCATCGCGGCCCTGCCATCAGAAGAGGAAGTACCGCTGGGCCATGGGCAGTTCGGCCGCCGGAGTCGCCTCGACGAGTTCCCCGTCGATGTGCACGGCGAAGCTGTCGGGGTCGACCTGGACGCGCGGCCGGGCGTCGTTCTCCCGCATGTCGGCCTTGGTCACCCCACGGGTGGACTCGATGGCGACGAACTTCTTGCCGAGGTCGAGCCGTTCGGGCAGCCCGTCCTCGATAGCCAACTGCGCCACGAAGTTGAAGGAGTTGGCGGCCGGGGCCCGTCCGATCGCCCCGAACATCGGGCGCGGCAGGATCGGTTGCGGGGTCGGGATGGACGCGTTGGCGTCGCCCATCTGCGCGTACGCGATCTGGCCGCCCTTGATGACGAGGTGCGGCTTGACGCCGAAGAACGCCGGTTCCCACAGCACGAGGTCGGCGAGTTTGCCGCTCTCGACGGAGCCGATCTCGCGGGCGAGGCCCTGTGCGAGGGCGGGGTTGATCGTGTACTTGGCGACATAGCGCCGTACGCGATGGTTGTCGGCACGGCCGTCACCGGGCAGCGCTCCCCGCCGCCGCTTCATCACATGGGCCGTCTGCCAGGTCCGCAGGATCACCTCGCCCACGCGTCCCATCGCCTGTGCGTCGGAGGAGATGATCGAGATGGCGCCGAGGTCGTGGAGGATGTCCTCCGCGCCGATCGTCGAGGGGCGGATGCGGGACTCGGCGAAGGCCAGGTCCTCGGGGACGGCCGGGTTGAGGTGGTGGCAGACCATCAGCATGTCGAGGTGTTCCTCGGCCGTGTTGACGGTGTAGGGCCGGGTCGGGTTGGTGGAGCTGGGCAGCACGTGCGGCTCGGAGACCACCGTCATGATGTCCGGCGCGTGCCCGCCGCCCGCACCTTCGGTGTGGTACGCGTGGATGCCGCGTCCGGCGATGGCGGCGAGGGTGTCGCCGACGAACCCGGCCTCGTTCAACGTATCGGTGTGGATGGCGACTTGGACACCCGTGCGGTCGGCGACGGTCAGCGAGGCGTCGATGACGGCGGGGGTCGAGCCCCAGTCCTCGTGCAGCTTCAGTCCGAGCGCGCCCCCGCGGATCTGGGACATCATCGCGTCGTGCGAGACGGTGTTGCCCTTGCCGAGGAAGCCGATGTTGAGCGGGTACTGCTCCATCGCGGCCATCATGCGGGCGAGATGCCAGGGCCCGGGGGTGACCGTGGTCGCCTTGGAGCCCTCGGCCGGTCCGGTGCCGCCGCCGACCAGTGTGGTGACTCCGGCGGAGAGCGCCTCGTCGGCGATCTGCGGGCAGATGAAGTGGACGTGCGCGTCGACGGCACCGGCCGTGAGGATGCGGCCGTTGCCGGCGATGACCTCGGTCTCGGGGCCGATCACCAGGTCGGGGTGGATGCCGTCCATGGTGTCGGGGTTGCCGGCCTTGCCGATGCCGGTGATCCGGCCGTCGCGGATGCCGACGTCGGCCTTGACGATGCCCCAGTGGTCGATGATGACGGCGCCGGTGATGACGGTGTCGGGGGTGCCTTCTGCGCGCGTGGCACGCGCCTGGCCCATCGACTCGCGGATGACCTTGCCACCACCGAACACGGCCTCGTCACCGGCGAGTCCGGGACCGCCGGAGCGGTCCTCCTCGATCTCGATCAGGAGGTCGGTGTCGGCGAGCCGGATGCGGTCGCCGGTGGTCGGTCCGAACAGGTCCGCGTACGCGGCGCGGGAGATCTCAGGCATCGAGGGCACCTCCGGTCTCCCCGCGCAGTCCGGGCACGACACGGGCGCCGGCCAGCGGGACGAGTTCGACGTCGACGGGGATCCCCGGCTCGAAGCGCACGGCCGTACCGGCGGCGACGTTGAGCCGCTTGCCGCGTGCGGCAGCGCGGTCGAACGCGAGCCCGGGGTTGGCTTCGGCGAAGTGGTAGTGGGAGCCGACCTGGACGGGCCGGTCGGCGGCGTTGAGGACGGTCATCCGTGTGACCTCGCGGCCCGCGTTGTAGACGATCGGGTCGTCCGCGAACAGGATCTCGCCGGGAATCATCGAGGCCTCCTACACGATCGGGTCGTGGACGGTGACGAGTTTGGTGCCGTCCGGGAAGGTCGCCTCGACCTGTACGTCGTGGATCATCTCGGGGATGCCCTCCATGACGTCGTCCCTGGTGAGCAGCTTGCGTCCGGAGGCCATCAGCTCGGCGACGGTCCGGCCGTCACGGGCGCCTTCGAGGATGTGCGACGTGATGAGGGCGACCGTCTCGGGGTGGTTGAGCTTCAGTCCACGGGCCCGGCGCTTCTCGGCCACGTCGGCCGCCACATGGATCAGCAGCCTCTCTTGCTCGTGCGGGGTCAGTTGCACGCTCCCACCTCACAGTCCTCGCTCCGGACCGTGCGGGGTCCGGCTGCCGCTTAAACGCTCCGCTCGGAGTGCGGGACGTCATCCGAAGGCCCGTCGTGGCTGGTCGCGCAGTTCCCCGCGCCCCTTCGGGGCGCTGCCGAACCGCAGCGGACTTCGCCGGACCCGCTCAGCCCCCAGGGAAAAATCCCTGGTGGCGTGGATCGGCAGGCTAGTTGGACCGAGTTTCAAGCAAGTTAACCGAGCTGTGATCAGGACAATCACATCTACGCCCGTAGAGCCGCCCTCTCGACCACGCGGCTAAGAGGGGTTCGGCCCCCGGTGCTCGGCGGCGATGCCGAACCGATGGTGTTCGCGGGGAGCGGACGCGACCTCGCGGACGTGCGAGACGGCACTGATCACCTGCTCGTCGGCGTTCGCGTCCAGCTTGTCGAGTTCATCGAGTCGCTCCAGGTCGGCGGCGGAGACCAGCGCGACCAGGGGCTTGCCGTGCCGTGTCACGACGACGCGCTCCCCGCCGTACACCACCCGGTTGATCAGGTCGGCGAGCTCAGCCCTGGCTTGCGTCACCGGAATCTCGTAGGCCATACCCCTAGCTTACGGTGCGTTCTCAGTGTCCGTGAGATACAGCAAATCCAGGAAAGCCAAGGTCAGAGGCGTTGCGACCGTCGCCTCACACAGGGTCTGTGAGATGTGCGTGAGAGATTCCGGAGCGCGCACCGGCCCCAATCGCACACCAAGCCCCGCCACGCAGGAAGCTTCCGACTTCCTCCGCGTGGCGGGGCTCGTTGGTACGTGCATAAGGCTTCTACTTTGCCGCCTTGATCGGCACCGTGCACGAGGCATATGCGCGTGTGTCCGCATCGCACGGGGTGTGAAAAACCCCGTCCGTCCACCAGCGGGCGGTGGACGGACGGGGCGAGTGAACCCGCCCCGCCGTAGTCCTTCCGAGACCTCCGGCGGGGCGGGCGTCTGGTGGGCGCCTCGCTCTCCTGGCATAGAGAGGGCCGGTTCCCGGGGTGGCCGAATGCCGTCGGGAGCTGGCCAACGTTCACATTACATGTAGCGTGCTATGGCGTACTAGGCATGCTGTATCTCGCCTGACGTGCCATGACACCCCTAGCTTGTCCCGGTGATCGACTTCGTCCCCGACCAACCGCGATGGCGCCAGGTATACGAGGTGATCCGTCAGCGCATCGCCGACGGCACCTACGCGCCCCGCACGCGCGTCCCCTCCGTCCTCCAGTTGCAGCAGGAGTTCGGAATCGCCGGGAACACCGGACAGAAGGTCCACCGGCAGCTTCGGGAGGACGGTCTGATCTACACCGAGCCCGGTCTTGGGAGTTTCGTGGCTCAGGCGCAGCGCGAGGACTCCGCTCCCGGGGATTGAGCTGCGCCTACAGGAGCCTCGCCACCTCCGACGGCAGAAACAGCTCGCGGGCTCGGTGCTCGGCCCACAGGCCGCCGGGGTCGCCGTCGTCGCGGGCAGCGTAGTGGGGGCAGATGTCACAGTTGCGCGCGTGTGGGCGTGGCACCTGGTCGGCGTGGCCCTCGACGATGTGCCGGGCAACGGCCATTTGCTCACCGAAGCAGTCGGCGTCCGCGGCGACCTTCTCGCTGAAGGCACGGAGCAGCTGCACGCACTCCTCGCACCCGAACATGAACGGTGCCGGAGGCGGGAGCACCTTGTCGTCAGTGAAGTCGTCCATCAGTCCCTCTCGATGAGCCCGCCCCTGCCGGAGACTTCCGAGTTCCTCGGCGGGGCGGGCCGACCCATCACGCCGAGGCTTCCGATTCCTCGACGCGATGGGAGTTCGTGGGCGCGACCCTTACCCTGCGGTCGCCATGGGGCCCCATTCCAGGGGCAGCGGGCCGCGATCAGTCGCGGCGGACGGCCTCGGCGCAGAGGGAATGGATCCGGCCGGACCTGGTCGAGTTCCCGGAGGGACTGACCCGGTCGTACGGCATCGTGTCCTCGTCAGCTCCCAGAGGCCTGTCGCAGACCAGACACATCGCGGTCCCCGCGAGGGTCTCGTAGTGGTCGCACAGGGCCACGACCAACCGGGCCAGCCGCTGGACACGCTCGAACTCGCGCGTCAGGCCCGACCGTTCTATCTCGGTGCTCCGTCGACGAGCCTCCTCGGCGGCGACCAGCGCCACCTGCCCACGCACGTCGTCCTTGTCGCAGCGCTCCGCGAGCTTCTCGACCTCCGGAATCAGCCGGCACAGGTCGCCGTAGAACACGTGCGCAGCGTGCTGCACCGTCTCGTAGCGCGGCAGCGTCTGATGCGAGTTGAGGAAGCTCTTCGCGCTGGCGCGCAGCTTCTCGGTGTCAACGGATGCGGTCTTCCCTTCTACGCCGGCCGCGTTCACCATGCCGCTCCCGCCCTGTGTCCTGCCGCGTCAGGGGCGGTATGGCCACACTGCTGGATTCCTGCCTGCTGTTTGCTCATGCTGCTGGGTCCCCTCGGAGTGCGTACGCCAGTCGCAGCGCCACGTCCGCGCGTACACGCCCCAGCTCGACGAGCCGGAGGCCCGGCGAGGCAGGGTCGACTCGAAGTGACGGGAACACGATCCCGTTCTCGCCCAGGGCTTCCCTCAGTGATTCCATCGCCGTGTGGGGATCTACGTCTTGCGACTCGGGTGCTTTGACCATGAACAGGACGGTAGGAGAAGGGAGTTGTGCGCCGCCACGACAGTTGCACAAAGTTGCTTGACCGTTCCGCGAAGTTGCGGCAAGTTGCCAATTGAGCGTCAGGGAATCGAGTACGGAGGGCTTTGACCTCGGAGACGCTGAGGTGATTCGGTCCTTCGGCGAAAGGAATGGATGATGACGCGTCGACTGCGCTTCAACGGCACAGGCAGCGGAGTAAACGGCTGCCCGGCCGTGCACGAAGACCTGGACACCGGCGAGGTGATCGTGCACGGCCCGGCTCTCACGGAACCCGGCGACCTCGCCCAGCTGCGGCACCTGAACGACGGCGAGATCCCCATCGTCGTGCCGCGTGAACTGCTCGTCGACTTCGGCCCCAAGGAGGTCACCCGCGTGCCGGACATCATCGGCCCGGACGAGTTCGACCGGCTGTTCACCCAGTTCAAGCACACGGCGTGGCGTCTGGAGACGCGGCGACGGTACGCCTCGGACGAAGACACCTCGACCTACGCCCAGTTCATTGGCGGAGAGCCTGTCACCTGGGAGGGGATCGACGCCGAGTGGTGCGCCGAGCGCCGCCAGCAGACCGCCTTGGGCAAGCGGTTCGAGCGAGTCCGCATCGTCGACAACCCGCCCACGCCCGGGCAGCTCTACCTCCTCGACAACGCACGCCGCAACAGCTCCGTCGGCGAAACGATCCGCAACCTGTGGCGTGCAGACGCCGATCGGCACGAGCTGCCCGCCGAGGATTTCTGGCTCTTCGACTCCCGGCTCGTGGCGCTCCTCAACTTCGATGACTCCGACAACCTGGTCAGCGTGGAGCTGATCACCGAGCCCGCAGCCGTGCAGCGGTACGCGATGGCCCGCGATGCGGCGATGCATGATGCCGTCCCGTACGAAGAGTTCGCGGCACAACTGGCCGCACAGGAGTAGGGCAGGTGCACACCGGTGAGCACGGACTACCAGCAGGCGCGGGAAGCGCTCGGAGGGCGGCTTCGCGAACTTCGGTTCTCGGCCCCCGGTGGCCGGCTCACCGGTACGCAGCTTGCCGACACGTTCGGGTGGAACAAGTCCAAGGTCAGCCGACTGGAAAACGGCCGCCAGACCCCCACGCCTGAAGATCTGCGCGGCTGGGCTGAGGCAACAGGCCAGCCGGAGGTCTACGACGAGCTGCTCGCCAGACTCCGCGGCTTCGAGTCCCACATCCGCTCGTGGCGGCGCCAGCTGGCCTCGGGGCACAAGGCGGTGCAGGACACCCACCTGGGTGCACACGTTGACGCCCATGTGTTCCGGGGCTGGGAGCCCGCCATGATCTTCGGAATCCTCCAGACTGCGGACTACGCCCGGTCCATCTTCAGGAGGTACGCGGAGCTCCAGCGCTCGCCGCGCGACACCGAGGAAGCAGTCCGCTCGCGCATGAGGCGCCAGGAGGCGCTGTACGACTCCTCGAAGCGGTTCCACCTGATCCTCTGGGAAGCCGCTCTTCACGCCCTGATCTGTCCGCCCTCGGTGCTGGCGGCTCAACTGGATCGCCTGGCCGGAACCATCGGGCTCGACACAGTGGAGCTGGGCATCATCCCCCTGTCCGCATCCCTGAAGATCCCTCCAGCCACGGCCTTCTGGGTCTACGACGATCGGCAGGTGATCGTCGAGAACTGGCACGCCGAGCTGTGGATCGACGACGAGGCGAGCGTGGACACCTACATGCGGACCTGGACGACTCTGCGCGAGTCGGCGGTGTACGGCGCCGACGCCCACGGCATGATCAGCCGCGCCCGGCAGGCCCTACTCCCCCACTGACCTGCCGCCGGGGATGTCGGCGCCGGATCCTAGGCTGTCCCCATGTCCCCCACCCCTCAGGCCTTGGGCCCCGTGCGGCCTGCTGCCGTCGTGAATGAGGAGATCAGGGCTCTGGTCAAGGCGGCGGGCGGCTGGCTGTACGGCGAGTCCCGGCAGCGGTACGTGCTGCTCGTCACGGAGTGGACCGAGGCGGTCGCGATCGAGCACCGGCGCGGCGAGATTGTCGAGACGGTGTAGCTACGGGCATGCGAATGAGCCCCCGTCGCCCGAAGGCGGCGGGGGCTCTGTGCGTCAGATGTACTGGCGGCGGTGGGGGTCGAGGGCGAGCGAGGACGGGGACGGGCTGTCGCCGCCGCCGGGCTGAGGTGCTCCGTCCTTGCGGCAGACCAGGGCGTCGGGGTCGTAGTCGGGGCTCTGGAAGGAGTAGCCGTCGGGGCAGGTCTGGCCGTCCGTCCCGTCCTGGCCGTCCTTTCCGTCTTGCCCAGCAGGTCCGGCTGGCCCGGCAGGACCCGACGGTCCGGGCGGCCCGCTGGGACCGACAACTCCGGCCGCCCCGCTCGCGCCGACGGGGCCCGTCGCTCCGGGGCTTCCCGTGACGGTGGACCCGTTTCTCCCGTCCCGGCCAGGGGAGCCTGATGTCCCGGGGGGTCCGGACGGCCCGGCGGGACCCCGGGGTCCGACGATCGACTTGCCGGACTCGCCGCGACTGCCGGGCGGTCCGGCGACGGGGGACGCGCCGAGGCGCTCGACCTGTGCCGCGAGCGCGTCGCGGGCAGCGTTGGCGGTCTCCAGTTCCTGGTGCAGGCCGACGAATTGGACGACGAGGAGCGCCAGGCCCGCGAACAGGACGACGACCATTCCGGCGATGACGACTTCCGCCCGCGGCAGGCTGAGGTGCCGTGTCGGCTTCGTGCTGTGCTTGGCGTCGCTCACTTGGCCACCACCGCCCAGATCGCGATGACACTGGAGATGATGCACATCGCGACGGGCACGATCAGCTGGTAGAGGCGGGCCTGCCGCTCGGCCTCACGGCGTTTCGCCTCTTCGCGCTGGTACTGCTCGAAGTCGTCTTCCAGCTTCGCGTTCTCACTCGCGCACCGCTGAATGTCGGCCTGGAGCTGCGCCAGGCGCTGATCCACGTAGGTCGTCTGGACCGTGTAGACGTCCAGCGACACCATCCTGTCGAGCCGCTGGTTCAGCTCGGAGAAGCGGCTGGAGAGCGTGGCTTGGAGGGCGCCGATCTGCCTGCCCAGCTCGCCGTTCGACGGCTCCTCAGCCACGGCTGCGCCCGGTCAGAGAACCTGCGGCGGCTGAGCAGCAGCCGACGTTGTTGCCGGCCGGTTCGGGACGGCCCACGTGAAGCCGAGTCCTCCCAGGACCGCGAGCACCATGGCGACCGCCTCGGGGCCGGTGACCTTGCCGTCCTGCAGAGCGGTGCCCGCGGACGCTGCTCCCGCGACCACTGCGGCGACGACCGCCTTCCAGTACCGGGACACCTTCATCGCTCAGCCCTCCGTGGGGTTGGTGACGGTGACCTCGACTTTGAGGCCGTCCAGCTTGGCCACGAGCACGGCTTCAAGGGCAGCCGGGTCCAGCGCGGCAAGCGCGGCCTGGAGGTCCTTGACGCGGGCGAGGGTCTCGCGGATGCCCTCGACCTGGGTCTGCTGGGTGTACCCGGCCGACCATGTCGCGTTGGCGACGGTCTTGCCGTCCGGCCCGTAATAGTCCGGGTTGTTGTAGGGCGGCCGGGCGGCGGGGATAACGTCTGCTGCCCAGATCCGGGCCAGATCGGTGCCCTCCAGAGCCCCACCGCCCGCAAGCAGTTTGGCTACTACGGCGTCGGCGACCTTGCTGATGTCGTCAGTGGTCAGTGCCACGTCGGTGTCCTCTTCTGCCGCCCAGGCGGCCATCTCGGCGCGGCTCGCGAATGCGGCCACGTTCGTGTCCAGGGGGGTGGAGGTGTACTGGTGGATCAGCCATGCGGCTTTGATGTCGGGCTGCCCGGGCTTGCCGTTGTACTGGGCGATCCACAGCCCGTCGCCCGCGTAGCCGCTGGTGTCCTTCGAGAGCCACAGGTTCTGGCCCGTGTACAGGAGCACCCTGTTGGACGGCCGGAGCCTCTTCACCGCGCGGATGAAGGAGTCCTTCTCCGCGGTGCTCGGCAGAGTGCCGTCGGCCGGATTGGTCTCCCAGTCGCAGGCCAGCAGGTCGCCGGCCTTCGGTGCCGCGTGGGCAACGAAGTACTCCGCCTGAGCCTGGATGCTGCCTGAGACGAGGAAGTGGTAGTGGCCGACGACCCGTCCGTTGTCCCGGCCTCGCTGTACCTGTGCGGTGTGGCGGGGGTTGACGTAGTTCGTGGCCTGCGTGGCCTTCACGATCACGAAGTCGTGTCCGGTCAGGTCGTATGTCGCGCTCTGGTAGTTCGAGACATCGATGCCCTTGATCGTCACGTCGGTCCTTTCAGCCTGCGGTGAGCACGCCGTCGCGCAGGAAGCCGTGGTAGTCGGCCGCCTGGATGGATCCGGCTCCGGCAGAGCAGGTGTCGCCGTTCTTGTCGACGGTGATCCGGCATTCGCGGGGATTGCCGTGGCGCACCCAGCACTGATGCGGTTGCCCGGGCCGGGTGCAGTTGGAGGCCTGGGAGTCGACCTGCCAGTCACGGCCGTTGGGGAGACGCACCATCAGATGGATGCCGTCGAGGCCTGCCCATGACGGGGGCATCCACCATGCGTCCCACATGGCGCCGGGGGGCGCCGCAGACGGTGCGCCGACGTCGCTGGCCTGCCGTTTCCGGAGCGTGTAGCGCTCGCCGGTGTCGGGCCGCTGGTAGATGAGCTCCTGCCACTCCTGCCGGTGGTCGTCATCGGTGAAGGCGTATCCGCAGGCGCAGTGGGCAGGCCACTGCGGGTCGTCCGGTCTGACGAGCGGCCGTGCGGCGAGTACGCGATAGCCGTCCCGCTCGTCGAAGACGGCGTCGTCCTCGCCGGTGAAGACGAGGGCCGAGTGGTAGCCGGCCGCGCAGGTGAACTCTGCGCAGCCTGAGCCGGTGTGACGATCGGCGTAGCGGCGCAGCCCGGTTGCGATGCGGTCGGTGGGCTCCAGCCAGAACGTGCGCGCTTCGGGATAGGTCATTCCGCACGCTCCGGGTCAGGAGGACAGGGTCATGGCGCGCGTCGTGTAGGCCGTGTAGCCCTTGGTGCCGGTGACGCCGGGGAAGCGGGCGGACAGGAGGTCGACGAGGGCCTGGAGGAGCGCGTCGCCCTCCGCTTCGGTCTCCGCTGTCCCCTCTGTCGTGATGTGCAGCTGGAAGGTGGTCGCGCTCTGCGCGCTGTACCGGCCGGATGCTGTCCAGGTGACGTCGGACTGGCTGGTCTGCGGGGTGTCGAGGGGCATGCCTGCTCCTATGCCGTGTAGGTGGTGACGATGACGACGCCGGCCGCACCGTTCGATCCGGCGACAGCGGACTGCGAGGCTCCGTTGGCGGGCCCGGAGGCGCCGCCGCCGTACGCGTTGCCGTCGAAGCCGGTGGTGGTGGTAGCGGCGACACCGGAAGCCCGGCGCATGTTCGCGAGGGCCGCCGAGCCGCCGTTGTTGAACTTCAGCGCGATCGCAGAGATGACCTGGCCGTTGCCGCCGTCTCCGCCGGGTATCCGGGTGTCGCCGCCGGTACCGCCGGTACCGCCGTTCGCGCCGCCGTTGGACACGTTCGTCGAGGTGGCGGCGGCACCGTTGGCGCCGGTGCCGCCAAGCGCGGTGATCAGCGCACCGAAGGATGAAGTGCCGCCGTTGGCGCCCGCGTTGGCGCCCGCGGTGCCGCCGGCGCCACCGGTGCCGACGGTCACGGCCACGCTGGAGCCCGTTGTCGCCGGCAGGAACAGGCCGCGTGCGTACTCCCCACCCCCGCCGCCGGGCGCGCAAGCGGCCTGCCCGGCGCCGGTGGACGCGATGCCGCCGCTGCCCCCACCCGCACCCTGCACCTGGACGTCGACGAGGATCGCGTTCGCGGGCCGGGTCCAGGTCCCGCTGGCCGTGAAGACCTGCACGTCCTTGTTGCCGATGATGATGGCGTCGGCGGTCGTGGCCAGGGCCTGGTAGTGCTCCCAGAGTCTGGTGTGGTCTGTGGACTGCGGATAAGTGATGCCCTTGGAGGTGTTGGCGGTCATGACGTGCGCCTCCAGGAGAGCGAGACGGTGAAGGCCGCGGACCAACTGCCGCGGCCTGCGAGGTGGATGTACGGGTCGTCGCTGCTGACGCTGATGCCGATGCCTCCACGGGTGCCGTCGATCAAGGCCTGCCCCCACGAGGTGGGCAGCGTGAACGTCGTCGACGAGCCGATCGTGAGGCTGGGGCCGGAGGTGGACTCGTTGAGGGAGGGCGCGCCGCCCGGACGGCTCGTCTGCGAGATGAGGCGCAGGGTGGCGGAGCGGGCGGAGAAGTCGCCTGCGCTCAGCCGCTTGATCTTCACGGTGGCCTTGGTGCAGGTGGCGCCGTTCAGCGTGTGTGGTTTGGAGCCGTAGAAGGCCGCGCCCGTGTTGCGGCCGTACGACGAGCCCCCGTACCGGCCCTGGTAGAGATCGAACGAGTTGGTGGGGTCTCCGTCGGAGCGCCAGCTGCCGTCGCGGTAGCAGGCGGTGGACGTCGGAACGCACGTCAGGGTGCCGGTCGTGACGACGGGCTTCGGGGCCGGTGGTGCATCTCCGGTGTCGGGCGGAGTTGTGTCGGCGGGCGGCGGCGTTGCGGGAGTCGACGTCGGCGCCGCGGGGATCACGTTGGTGACGTAGTAGGTGCTGCCCAGCCTCGCGAGAAGCAGGATGTTGCCGATGGCGACCGTCAGACCGGTTGCCACGCGGGCGGTCACGACGATGCCGCCGACCTTCACCAGGCAGGCGCCGGAGGCCGCAGCGGTCTGAGCCGTGCCGCGCACGGCGCCCATACCGGCAGTCGAGACGCGTGAGTCTGCGAAGTCGGCCATCTCGCCCCCCTACAGCACGCGCACGGTGAGGCTCTGCTCGCCGGGCGAGTAGGGCAGCGACAGGGACTCGACGGCGCATCGGGCAGCGGTGAGGCCGGCGCCGGTGACGGACAGGATGTCGCCGGTGACGAGCCCGGGGTGGGGCACCATCGTGACGGCCAGCTTCCTGAAGGCCTGCCGCCTCAGCAGCGTGAGCTGGGCAGCGGCAGCCGTACGGCACTGGGCCACCGTCGTCAGAAGCGACGACTGGTAGGGGAACGGCACGGGGAGCGGGTTGAAGGGGCCGCCGTACTGGAACGGAGAAGTCCCGGAACTGTCGTAGGCGACGCCCTGGATCTGGTTGCCGGACGCGTCCTCGCCCTGGGCGACCACGCAGTTGTACGCGCCGTCGCGGGTGGTGGATCCCTGCCAGCGCACGACCGTCCCGTTCTCCCGGTCGTCACTGATGGACAGGACCGGCGAGCCCGCATCGCTGACGGGCTCGATCAGCAAGTAGCCGTCCTCGGTGACGCGTTCAGCCGCTCCCCATGCGTCGAGGACCTCGGTGACGGCACCGAGCCGGTCGGTGTCCCACTGCATGCCGAGCGGGACCGCCCGGTCCACGAGGGTGCCGGCGAAGCTGACGGTGAGTGCGGGTTCGACCAGGGCGCGCACGACGGAGGCGAGGGTGTCCGTGCTGCTGGGCTGGAAGGGTGCGACGAGGCTTGCCTCATCGATGAGGGTGAGCATCCCGGCGCAGTTCACCGTGACGGTGTCTCCGTCGGTTTCGCTGGACGTGATGAGGAACCAGCCGCGGTTGATCCACTCCATCTGGCCGCCGCCGATATCGACGCCGTAGTCGATACGCAGCATCTGCCCGTACGCCGCGAGCGGGTGGGCCGGGTCGGTGCCGGGGTCCCAGTCGAATCCCTGGTCGCGGCGGGAGATGGTGAGGCTGACCTGTTCGGGAACGGCCAGGGAGCGGTCGCGGGACTCGCTGCCGTCGCCGATGGGGATGTTGTCGGCGAGCAGGACACCGCCGAGCCAGGACTCGGCCCGGATGTCCATGGTGTAGCTGCCCTGGACGACGGCGAGCGCGGTGGCGGACATGTCCAGCACGTCAGGGCCCGAAGTCGTACTGAGCGATGGCCAGCAGGTTCGTGGGGAAGAACGCCGCGATGTCCGACAGGGTCGAGAAGTTGTTGGCGATGTCCTGCAGCGTGAACCCGGCGGCTTCCATGACGTCGGGCCAGTCGTCGGACTTGACGATGGAGAGCGCGAACCACCGGAGTTCGTCGTACCAGTTGGGTGATTCGGTGTCGTCGGTGAACGCGTACGTGCCGTCGAGGCGCGAGAGGCTGACCTGCTTGCGCACGAGGATGGTGCCCTCGGTCGCATTGTCGAGCAGATCGTTCAGGGAGTCGCCGTCGTCGTCGGTCTCCGTGCGGACGGTGAGCGTCCCGGACCTGGCCGAGCGTGGCTTTCCCTGCACCACGATCCGGCCGTTGATGTTGAAGGTCGTGGCGTCGCGATCACGCTTCCACTCCAGTGGCGATTCGATCTTCACTGCGGCGCCGACGCCGCGGATCGCATCGGAGACGACGTCGCTGTCCACGGTCGACGTGATGGGGCCGGAGAAGACCGTCCACTGGGCACCCTGGACATCGGTCAGGACCGCCGCGTAGTTCAGGGCGATCCCGAACGGCTGCTCCGCATCCACACGCAGGAAGGACGACTGGCCGGTGACGTCGACGCCGCTGGCCGCCCTCACCGCGGCCAGATCGCTGCCGACCTGCCGGTACAGGGTGATGGTCGTGATGTCGTCCCCCGTCAGCCCGGTCGCGGAGACCAGGTTGCGGGGCGGGAACACGGATTGCGCCGTGGCGTTGACGTCGCTGCTGGCCTCGCGGATACGCATCACACCGGCGATGCCGGTGGATGCGCTCGCCAGAGTGGCCGTGATGGTGGGCGCCAGTGTGGCGGTGCCGGAGGACACCACACCGGAGGCTGTCGCGACGGTCGCACCGTTCCCGGTGGTGACCGCGTTGTCGGCGCGCTCGGTGACCGCGCCGAACGTGACACCGCTGACGGCGATCGCCTCGGCGGTGTAGCTGTCCGCGTTGGAGGCGACGCCGTACCCGATCAGCGCGAAGTCGCCGCTCTTCCAGGTGAGCGCCGTGGTGCCGGTCACGGAGAAAGCCGTGCCGCTCGTCTGGTCGTCGCCGAAGCTCGCGGCCCACCGCCAGCCGGTGCCTGCTGTACGGGCCACGCTGACGACGCGGCCGATGATGAGCGATCCGGACGACCCTGACGGGATCGCCGTGGTGGGGTTGGCGTCGCCACCCAGCAGGACGCGCGCGAAGAACGTCAGCCGCCGGGGGCCGGCGGACGCCCCGAAGGTGCCGCCGCCGCCCGAAGCGCTGCCCACCAGAGTCCACCCGGACGGGGTGGACGGAACCGAGTCGCTGGGATGCCCGGACACTACCTGCAGGACGGCCAGTTGCCCGGCCGACCCGGCCACCGCCGGAGTGATCGTGTCGGTGTGGGTCGACTGCGCGCCGGTCGAGCCGAAGGAGATCGTCATGTGCCGCTACGCCTCCCCACCCTCGCCCGGAAGGCCTGGTTGTTCTCGGAGGCCTTGATCTTCGGCTTGACCTGGACGTCTACGAGGTCCTTCAGCCGGTCGTCGTTGAAGTGGACGTGGACCTCGGTGCCCTGCTGGTTCTCCAGCGCGGTCGCGAACCGTTCCCACAGGGCGTCCTGCTGGCGGGCAGCACTGCTGCTGGTCGCTGCGGTCGGCACGTAGCGGCGGCGTACGGAGATGCCGGTCGCGGTGTCGGCCAGGCGTTGCGCGGAGGCGCCGACGAGGTGGCCGTGCATGTCCATGCCGTGGACCATGCCGAGGACGACCTGCTTGCCGACCTCGTCACGGAACACCACGGACGGCGACTTGATCTTCAGAGCCTTCTTGATCGACTTGACCAGGTCGGTGGCCAGCTTGTCGATCTGCTTCTGGAGATCCTTCTCCGTGGCCTTCAGACCTGCGAGGAAGCCCTCTCCGGCGTGCTTGCCGGTATCGAACATGAGATCGGCCATGTCCTTGCCGAAACTCGTCGCCAGCTTCCCGCCGGACGCCACCAGGCTGTTCAGCTTGGAGATGTCGCCGGTCGTGACGTTCTTCGCCCCGAGGACGGCAGCAAGCTGACTGCCCGGACCGGCATCGCTGAGCTGCTGGAGAAGGGCCTTCGACGCGCCGCGCGCCTTGAGGGATTTCGTCAGGGCCACGAAGCCCGACGCGGTCTTCTGCTGGCTGCCCATCTGGGAAAGGAGCGAACCGATGTCGGTCGCACCGGTGCCGCTGATCGACAGGAAGTCCGTGATGTTGGAGGCCTGGTCGGCGGCGTACGAGTTGGCCGCGGAGATCTGTGCCTGGACGGCAGCGCGCTTGTCGGCCAGCGACTGGAGCGTGCTGCCCTTCTTCTGGATGGAGGCGGCCGTCTTGTCGTAGCCGGCGTTCAGGAGCTTCGTCGCGAGGCTCTTCACGGCCGACGCGATCGCCGCCGAGGTACCCGTCTCTAGGGTCTTCAGCAGGCCGGTGGCGATCGTGTTCGAGATCGAAGTCTTCGCGGAACGCCGGGCGTTGGCGAGCGAGATGTTCGCCGCCTTGAGCTCCGCCTCCGCGGCCTTGAGCCGCTTCTCGGCCGCCGCGACGCCCTTGTGACGGCGCTTGGCACGCGCCACCGCGTCCTTGTCGTCCTCGACCTTCTCCTTGGCGCGGCGTGCGCGGTCGGCCGCGTTGCTGATGGTGCCGGACGCGTAGCCGGGGATCTTGATGCCGTGCGTCTTCGCGAACGCCAGCGAGTCCTTGTGCGACAGCACGTCCTCGCCGCCGCCGAAGTTCACCAGCTCCGCGCCCTTTTCGCCCACCCAGGCGAGGCCCTTGGCCGCGCCGCGCGTGCCCTCCGCGTACCAGTGCGGAGACCGCGACAGCCACTTGGAGTAGGCGTTCAGCGGGTTGCCGTACACCGACTTGATGTACGAGAGGCCCCACTTGATCTGGGTGGCAGCGTTCGTCTTCCAGTCCGAGCCGGCCGACCCCATCTTGCTGGCCGGCAGCGACTGAGGGATGCCGTACGCGCCACTGGACTTGTTGAGGGCGCGCTCGTTCCAGCCGCTCTCACCGTTCCACAGGCTCTTCAGCGCGGCCCACTGGGCGCCGGTCCAGCCCCGTGCCGCCGCCAGGGTCGCGCCGATCTTCTGGTTCGCCGAGGACCCGCCTCCGCTGCCGCCCAGACCGAGCAGGCCGAGGACATCGCCGCCCAGGCCTCCGAGCGCCTTGAGGGCCTTCCCGGGCAGCGCGGCGACGCTGACGAGGCCCTTCTTGACGATCGACCCGAGCGCCTTCGGCAGGGAGCCGAAGACCTTCTTCGCGATGGCCGACCCGCTGGTCTTGGCCATGCCCTTGATGAGGCCGGCGACGAGGTGGCCGCCGATGCTCATGAAAACCCGGCTGGGCGACCGGATGCCGAAGAAGTGCTTCACGGCGTTGACGACCGGATCGATGATCGTGTTCTTGATCCAGGAGCCGATGCCCTTCATCGTGCCGACGATCCCGGACTTGAAGCCGGAGATCAGCGCGGAGCCCTTGGACAGCAGCCACGACCCGGCCTTCGAGAACCCGGACCTGACCGGGCCGACGACGTGCGAGCCCATCCACGTCGCGATGCCCCTGGCGGCGCCCACGACACCCGACTTGAAGCCCGACACCAGCGCACTGCCCTTGGACAGCAGCCACGTGTTGGCTTTGAACATGCCGCTGGCGACGGGTACCAGGATGCGGTTGAAGATCCAGCCGCCGATCGCCTTGGCTCCGCTGCTCACCCCGCTCTTGAAGCCGCCCACGAGGGCGCTGCCCTTGGACAGCAGCCACGACCCGGCCTTCGAGAAGGCGTTGACGACCGGATCGATGACCCATTTCTTGCCGAAGGACCCGACGGCCCGACCGCCACGGGCGACACCGCTGCCGAATCCTTTCGCCAGGTCGGCACCCTTGTCGAGGAGCCAGCCGCCGGCCTTCGCGAAGGGCCGAACGATGATCTTCGTGAGATCGATGACCTTCTTCGTCAGCCACGCCGAAGCCGATTCGATGCCGGATCCGACGGCCCGCGGGATGAGTCCGGCGGTCGTACGCAGCCGACGCGCCGGGCCCATGATGAAGCGCTCCACGAGATCGCGGGCGATGCCCTCGGCGGCCGGCAGCGCCTCCCGGAAGCCCTTGGCGATGCCGCGCCCGATCGGCCCGAAGACCTTCCCGAGGCCCTTCTCGATCCAGCCGCCGGCCTTCCCCAGGCCCTTGAGCAGCGGCTCGAAGACCTTCAGGAAGGGGATGTGCTCGAAGACCTTCGCGAGGCCGCCCGCGAGCCGTCCGATCGGGATGATCGAGACGACCGCGATGATCGTGTCCAGCCAGTGCTTCTTCCAGAAGTCGAGGCTGAACAAGGGGTCGAACAGGCTGGTGATGAAGCCGATCGCGAGGGGGATCGCGGAGGCGCCGAAGCTCTTTCCGATCTCGACGAAGTCGAGGTCCGCGAAGATCTTGGCGATCTTCTTGGTGAAGTCCGCCGTGTGCTTCCCGACCCACCCGATGGCGTCTGCGAGGCCCTTCCCCAGGCGGTCCCCGAGCTTGTCCCACTTGATGCCGTCGATGCCGCCCTGGATGGCCGAGTGGATCTGGCTTCCCAGCTGCGCAGCCTCCGACTTCTTCGGCGCACCGGGCAGCAGGCCCTTCGGCACCGCCGGCGCCTTCAGCATCGGCGACGGCAGCACTGTGCCGCCCCTCGCGGGCAGCAGGCTCGCCGATGCCGGCAGTGGCTTCAGTACCGGAGCGGGCAGCACCGCCGTCTTCTGTGCCTTCTTCGAACCTCCGTCCAGGCCCGTGAAGAAGTCGCTGACCATCCCCTTGACGGTCGAGAGCCCCGAACTGATCTTGTCGACGGGGACGATGTCCCCCATGACCTGGCCGAAGTGCTGCGCCGCGGGCATGGCGTCGGCGGCCAGGAAATGCACGAAGTCCGTGACGTACGGGAGCACCTTGGTGCCCACCCGGACGCCCATGACCTCCAGGTTCGAGGTGAGCAGGTGCCATTGGGCCTCGGCGGTCTTCCGCTGCAGCTTGACCGCGTCGTCGAAGCGGCCCGTCGACTTGTTGATCTGCTCTTGCTTTTTCTCCAGGACGTCGAGGTTGTTGAGCATCAGGAGGATACCGGAGCTGGACCGGCCGCCGCCGAACGCCCGGGAGAGGATCTGCGACTGCTGAGAGGCGGACATGCCGCTCTTGTCGAGGTGGTCCTTCAGCAGCGTCAGTGCGCCGATGAGGCCGTCCTTGCCGCGCATCGCGTCCGCGAGCTGGAGGCCGGTCAGCCCGATCTTTCCGAGCTGCTTCTCGGCGGCCTTGGACGGGGCGCCGAGGAGGCTGAACGACATCCGCAGGCGGGTCGCGGCGCTGGCGCTGTCGATGCCCTCATCGGTCATCAGCGCCAGCGCGGCACCGACCTGCTTCATCGTCAGGCCGAAGGTCTTCGCGCTGGGGAGGATCCCGGTGCCGATGGCCGCGTTGAACTGATCCATCGACATGTTGCCGGCGCCGATGATGGCGTTCACCGTGCTCACGGCCTCGTGGAACGAGGTGGCGCCCTTGATCCCGGTGCGCCAGGCACCGGCCAAGGCGTTGGTCGTCTCTTCGAGATTCGCATGACCGACCGCTGCGAGGTCGGCGGCCTCCTTCTCCGCCTTCATCGCCTGGACGTTGTCCATGCCCACCGACTTGAGGTGGTACAAGGACGCGGCGAGCTGGTCCGGGCCCTGCTGCGTCGTCGTGCCCAGCTTCAGGACCTGGTCAGAGAGGTCCTTGACGTCCTTCTGGGTGCCGCCCGCCTGGGTCGAGATGCGGGTCATCTCCGACTGGAAGCGGCTCGCGTCCTTGATCGAAACGGCGAGCCCGGCCGCCATCGCGCCGCCCGCGATGGCGGCGGTCTTGGCGAGCTTGCCGAGGATCTTGTCCGTACCGCCGGCGGCCCGGCCAACTGTGTTGAAGGTGCGGGAGGCCGCATCGCGGGCAATGAGGGTGTAGATGATGCCCGTGGACGACATCCCCATGACGCCTCCCCTCAACTGCTGGGTGGGTCACGTCAGTTGCGTCCGGACTCGGCGGCTTCCCTGTCTGCTGCCTCGCGGTCTTCAGCCTCGATGCGGTAGAAGATCTCCCACTCGGTCAGCTCGTGGGCGCTGATCCGTCGGAGGAGCTCGGCTCGGGTGCAGCCGAGGGCTCGGGCGAGGATGAACTGGAATCGCCGTCCGCTGCCGGCGTCTCGGAGTTTCCCTCCATCGCCTCCTGCTCCTCGTTGCTGAGGCCGGACAGGCGCGCGGCAACGTCGTACAGCCGGTCGAGGACCTTGCCGTTCTTCCTGCCGAGATCGCCGGCGTCCTGGTCGGTGAACAGGCGCGCGCCGTGCTCGTCGACGAGGCACTTCACCAGCAGGCTGGCGCGCGCGTTGTCCTGGACGAAGATCAGCTCCTGCTGGGGCGTTCCGGCGTGGCGGAACTGGCGGCGGCTCGCCTGGTAAGCGTCGAGCTCCTCGCCCGTGAGGCCGCGGATGATGACCTCGTCGCCCCACTCGGGAACAGGGACCTTCTCCAGCTGGACGTCGTCGACGGCGAGGATGCCGTCCCGGGACAGGGTCATGGTGCTCCTAGCTGATGTCTCTGGTGATGCCGGTCAGGACGCGGCTCACGGCCTGACGGGACAGTGGGCCGGCAACGCGGACGGTCTTGTAGAAGTAGGGCTCCCGGCCCTGGTTGACCCAGTTCTCGCGGTTGCCGTAGACGGGGTGGCGCCAGCGCTTGGTGCCCTCGACCATCGCGGGCAGCGACTTCATGTGGGCGGGCATCTTGCGGCCGTCGACGCGGAGCGCGACTCCGGCTTCCTTGCCCGCTGTCTTGATCTCCAGGCGGGTCGCCTTGGACAGCTGGCCGCGCAGGCCGTCGGCGCTGTAGCTGCGGCCGGACGGGATGGCGCGGATCGCCGTCCGGACCTTCGGCACGAGCGGACGGGCTGCGGATCGCAGTTCCTTGCGGAACCGCTTCTTGATCTCCGGGCTGTCCATGCGGCGCAGCTCGCGGCTGATGCGCCGCAAGTCGTCACCGTGGCGCAGTTGGATCGACATCCCCTGCCTCCTCGCCGAATCGGACGAAGATCCGGTGCGTCGCAGGGCCGCGGCCGTCGGACAGTCGCTGTCCGTCGCTGTCCGTCGCGAGGAATGTGACGTACAGGCCGTAGGTCCCGAACTCCAGTCCCCGCACGGAACTCGGCTCCAGGCCAAGGGAATGGCATATGGCCCAGGCGACTGGACGCGGGATCGACTCGGGAACGTCGGGCACGCTCACGGGACGGTGATGTTCTCGACCGGGATGCTCGTGACCGAGAACTGGATCATGATCGTGGCCGGGTTCTCGACGTCCCGGCTCTTCGGCTGGCCCGTGACTTTGACGGGGAAAACGTCGTACTTCAGACCCGCGGTGTCGCCCTCGGGGAAGATTGTGATGAAGCCTGCGGTGTCGCGCGGAAGCAGCGTGCGCACGTCGGCCGATGTCGACGACATGTACAGCGTCAGGGAGCTGTCGTCCGCGGTGATGCGGCCCGGGATCTTGGACACGAAGCGCGAGCCGAGGTCCGGGGTGTCCTGCTGGTCGGAGCTCGTCGCGAAGCCGGACACGGCCGAGATCTCCGCCGTCAGGTCGGAGCCGGCGTTCAGCTCGGAGCGGGTCGGCGCGGCCTTGTTCGCGATGGACGGCACCCAGTAGTAGCGCGTGGTGCCGGGCGGGATGTACCGCGAGGTCGGGGTGATCGGCGTGGCCACCATGTCAGTTCTCCTCCGTCGACTTGGGCTTCGCGCGGGTGCGCGACGGCTTGGTGGGCATATCCGCCGGCTCCGACTGCTCCGGCTCGGTCGCGGCCTGCTGCTCGGCTGCCTCGGCAGCGGTGGCGTCTTCCGGCTCGGCCGCGGTTCCGGCCTCCTGCCGGGCGGCTTCCTCGGCTGCGGCGGCTTCGGCCTGCGCCTTCAGCTCGGCCCGGTGCTCCAGTTCCTCGGCGGGCACCATCTGCCAGCCCGCGCCCGTGTAGTGCGGAACGGAGTCCTTGGGGACCTCGATCTCCTGGTCGGCCGGCAGCGTCGGGTGCCGCATGGCGACGGTTTCGCTCACGGGACCCTCACCACCGCGACCGTCACGCCGGAGGTGACGGAGTAGGTGGCCGTGGCCAGGCCGGTGGTCGGGTCCGCGTACAGGGAGGCGATCAGCGGGATGAGGCCGATGCCGGTATTGGCGCCGACACTGAACGTGCTGTCGGCGATGGCGAGGCGGCCGTCGATCTGCCCGGGCGTCGCCAGGGTGACCACGCACGCTGCGGCGTTGGTGTTCTTGACGTAGAGGAAGGTCCCGGAACCGCATGGAGCGGTGTCGCCATTCGTGGCGGCCACCGGGAGGGCTCCGATGTCGAGCCCCACGTTGGGCACGACGTTGGCTGCGAGCGCGGTCATCCGCATACTCCTGTTCTGGATTGACCCAACGGGCGGAGAAGAGGGGGCCGTCCGCGCTTAGCGGGTGTAGGAGTCGCAGTCGACGGTGAACGTGACGGCGGCCTGGGCGCCCTGGTCGGTCTGGTACTGCGTCAGCGAGTGCGAGCCGACCAGGGCCCGCATCACGGATCCGTTCAGGGTCCGGTTCGCTGCGATCGCGACTGCCGCCGCGCCGAACAGCTCGTACGCCCGTGCCCTCGCGGCGGGCATGTCGGTACTGCCGCGGGTGACGGCAACCACGCAACGGATGGAGAACTGCTCGCGGTCCGGGCCGAGGCCTTCGGTGGCGGTGACCGCATCGACGTCGGCTTCGCCGTCGGTGCCGGTGTAACCGACGGACACGACTTCCAGGACGCGCGCCTGGGAGACGGACGGCCCGTCGCGGACCGTCACGTCCTGGAGGCCGTCGGCCGTCGTGAACGTGGCGACCAGGGCGTCGAGCGCAGCCGGGACCTTCGACTGCCAGACCGGGGCCGTCATGCGATCCCCGGGAGCTGGGTGTCGAGCAGCTCCAGGGCACGGTGCGGGATGGCATAGCCGCGGCCCGGCGCGAGAACCTCGCCATCGCCGCCGAGCCGGACGCCCATGGTGCCGCGCTGTGTCTCCCACAGGTGCTGGAGGATGATGAGCCCGGCCAGCCGGTAGTCCTCCGGGATGATCGTGAGCCCTGCCTCGTAGGTCACGTCGACGACGTCAGTGAGGGCCGGGCCCGAGACGACCGTGACGTAGCCGGTGTCCGTGTCCGCTTCCAGGGCTGCTGTGTTCCAGGTCGTGAGGCCGTCGGCCGAGACGACCGAGACCAGGTCCAGCAGGGGAACGTGCCTCATCAGCAGCTGGTCGACCGCTCCGGACAGGTAGAACCGGTCGGTGTACGTGCGGCGGACCACCGTACGGCCGAGCGCTCGCTCGACGGCCCGGGTCGCAGCCGCGATGAAGATGCGCAGCTCGTCGTCGTCACCGGTCTCCGTCGGGCCCATGTTCACCTGCTTGCGGGCGTCGGCGAGGGACACGATGCCTTCGGCGGTTGCGGCCTGGACGTCGAAGACGTCCGCATACGCGGTCGTCGGCCCGGTGGTGACGAGCCGCCACACGTGCCGGCCGGCCTGGACGGTCACGTAATCGACGCGGACCTGCCCGGTGGTCGTCGGCGTCGGCACGCTGGGGCTGACCGTCGAACCGTCCGGCAGGATGATCGTGAGCGTCGCGCCGTCCGGGTTTGCGGGGGCGCCCGAGGCGTCGGCGACATCGACGGCTACCTGGTAGACGGCTCCGAGGTCGATCACTGGGCTCCTCCCCTCGCTGTCGGCGCGGTGGGCTCTCCGCGGTGTGCCTGGGGGCCGCGCGGGTCTCCGCGCTGTGCCCGGGGGGTGGCTCCTGCTGCCGCATGTGCCGTGCCGCGCACCACTGCGCCGTCGACCTGGCCGGATGCGTGCAGTCCGACGGTGATGATGATTTGGCCGCCGGATGCGGTCCCGGTCGCTCCGGATGCGGTAAGGGCGGCCGTCGCGGCCAGTGCCGTGTCGAGGCGGCGGCCGACCGCACCTGCCGCGGTCAGGGCCGCAGTTGCGGTGAGTGCCGTATCGCCCGCGGTGCCTCGTACTCCGCTCGCGGCCAGTGAGGCCGTGGCGGTCAGTGACGCGTCGCCGGTTGTGGCCCGCAGTCCTGACGCGGTCAGCACTGCGGTCGCGGTGAGTGCGGCATCACCTGAAGTGGAGCGCAGGCCGGATGCGGACAGTGTGGCGGTGGCGGTCAGTGACGCGTCGCCCGTGGTGCCGGACGTGACGTCCGCCGCAGCAAAGTCGTCGAACCTGAGCACGTTCGACGACTCGGCGCGAAGGCCTACGCCGGTTCCGGTGGTGACGGCCGTGTTGGTGACGGTGACGCGTGCGACGCCGTTGACGTAGCCCGTGATGGTGCTGCCGACAGCCGTGATCTTGGCGACGTCTCCCGCCACGGCTGCCCCGGCAAAGGAGCCCAGGGAGGTGAACGAGCTACCGACGTTCGAGAAGAGCACCCACGAGGTGCCGTCGTTGCGCCACAGATAACCGCTGGTGAAGCCGGAACCAGTGTTGGCGCGGCAGAACACGCCGTGGGAGACGGCCCCGGTGGCCGCGATGGCCACCTGGGCGCTGTTGTCGTTGGTGGCCATCGCGGTGGCGGCACGGATGATGATCGTGCCGCCCGCAGTGCCTGATGAGAGCTGCTGGGAGACGATCGTCCAGAGACCGGACGAATCAACCCAGTTGGCGCCGGGGGCACCGTCGCCGCGGTTGAAGTTGTCGGTGAAGGTCGTCACGTCACCTCCCGCCCTTGCCGACGGGGCCGATGCGCGTTACGCGGCCTGTGGCGTCAGGCCGACGCCCAGGGTCTTCAGCGTGAAGGTGTCACCGGACGCCCACGGCTTCGACAGGGACAGGGCGATGGAGAGCTCGAAGGTGCCGCCGCTGGACGCGGTCCACACCGAGATGTGAGTGAGCGTCTCGGAGGTGCCGCCGTTCGTCCACGGACCGACGTCGGCGCTGAGCGCGAGCGCTGAACCGCCCGACGAGGCGCTGAGGGTGGCCGCGATACGGGTCGACGACCCGGCGGCCACCGCGGTCGTCCCGGCAGCACCCGGGCTCGCCGTGTGCAGCTGCACGAATGTGGCAACCGGCCCGAAGGCGGCGCCAGCCGAGCGGAGCGTGTTCAGCAGGTTGGAGACCAGCGTCGCGCTCAGGCCCTCAGCCATCGGTCACCTCCGCCTCGTCGTCGGAGGCGTCACTCTCCGGCTGCTCGGCTGCCGGGGTGACCTCACCGGAGGCCTCCAGCGTGAACACGAACACCTGCTCTTCCACGGCTACTTGCTCTCGCCCTGCGGCTTCGCGGACGCTCGCTTGGCGGCAGTCCTCTTGGCCGCCGGAGCTGGCGCCTTCGTCTCCGACACCTCGGCCGACTCGTCGCCCTCCGTCGCCTCGCCGTCCGCAGACGGCTCGTCACCTCCGGCCGCCTCGGGCTCGGGCGTGGCGTCGCCAGTGGGACCTTCCGATTCCGCCCCGGGTGCCACGGCGCCAGCCGTCTCTTTGGTCAGCCCACTCCGTGACTCGATGCCCGAGTCGTCGGGCACGGCCTTCTCGACGTCCTTCTCGGAGTCCTTGACCGGCGAGGCGAGCCCTGACGCGCAGAGCTGGGCCCCTTCGTCGTCGGGCAGCTCGATGGTCTCGCCGCGCTTGGGCCACGGAACGCCGTTGCGGGAGCCGGAGATGTCTCCCGTGATTCGGACCTTCACTGTCCTGTCCCTCCTGTGATCAGCGCGGCGTCCCGCATTGCGGCGAGCGCGCTGGTGAGCGCCGTACGGACCTGGGTGTCGATGGTGGATCCGCCGGACGGGTCGGCGATGGCGGGGCCCTGGCAGAGCTGGTTGGTGGGCCCGTTGAGCGTGAACTGCGGGCCAGCCGTGCCGCCGGCGATGATGCCCACCCGGCGCAGCACGCCGAGGATGGAGATGATCGTCGGCCGGGCAACGTCGTCGATCGTGACTCCGCCCGTGGGGTCGGCGATGGCCGGCTGCAGAGTGATCTGCGCGGTGGCCGCGTTGAACGAGTGGCCGACGTTCAGGCCCGTCCCGCCGCCCAGGACGCCTGCGGCGCGGAGCGCGGCGAGGAGTGAGACGGCCGCGGCCCGGGCCTGCGTGTCGGCCGTGGCACCCCCGGACGGGTCGGTGACGGCCGCACCGTGCACCCACTGGCCGGTCGCCTGGTTGAGCTGCTTCGGCTGAGGCATCTTGGTCTCCTTCGGATGAGGGGCCGCACCGTGCGGACGGCGCGGCCCCTGTCCGCGGTCGTCAGCTCGCGCCGCCGACGAACGTCTTCACGGCGCCGGTGAGGTCGACGAGGGCACCGTCCGCGCGCATCAGCGCCCGGAAGGTGACCATGTCGCTGTTGAACGCGAACTCGTCGGAGCGCTCGAAGCGGATGCCGCCGCCCGCCAGGCGGACGAAGTACTGCGACATGTCGCCGAAGATCAGGGCCTTGGCGCTGAGCGCGACCGCCGCGACGTTGGGATCCATCAGCACGGGCTTGCCGAGGATCATGTCCGGGGCGCCCGCCTGGAGGCCCGGCTGCCACAGGTACTGGCCTGTCGAGTCCTTCAGCTTCCGCAGGGCGGCGATGGAGGAGTCCGCCATCATCCACACCGCGGCCGTGGAGCGCCGGTACGGGGCGATCACGCTGAAGAACAGGTCGATGACGTTGTCCGACGTGAACGCGCCGGTCACGCCCGTACCGCCGGTCACGCCCGTGGTCGCGTCGGTGACGACACCGCGGGGCTGGCCGGTGCCGGTGCCGGTGATGGCGTGCGCGCCGAACGCGTTGCCCAGCGCGCGGCCGGCCTGCATGGCGAGGTAGCCCTCCAGGTCGACCCCCGTGTCGTCCAGGAGCTCGCGGGAGACCTGGATGAGTGCGCCGTACTTGTAGGCGCCGAGGGAGATCTGGCCGAAGGTCGGCTCCGAGGTGCCGATCGTGCCGCCCTCGGTGACGATCGCGCCCGAGCTGTGCGCGGTGGTCTTCGGGACCTGGATGGTCTCGCCAGAGTCGGTGTTCAGGACGGTCGCCCCGGACTGGAGGATCGCGCTGGTCTGGATCAGGTGCGCGATCAGCCGGTCGTAGAACGACGTCGGGACCGTGTTTCCGCCTGCCGTGGCCGAACCCTTGGTGAGGCTACGGAAGTCGATCGGCCCCGCCGGCTTGACGTCGAAGAACCGGCCGCCGGACTCGCCGCGCATCCACGCGCGCAGCTCGCCCTGGTCCTGCGGCGCCTGCCCGGCCTGGCCGCCGCCCTGACGCTGACCGCCGCCCTGGCCGCCCGCACCGGAACTTCCGCCCTGGCCCCCGGACAGCCGGTCGAAGGCTGCGTCCGCGTCCTTGGACCGCTGCGCGGTGTCGATCGCGCTCTTGATGCGCGCGTCGAGCTTGTCGAGCTCCTCGTTCAGGGCATCCCACGTGCCCTGCTCTTCGGCGGAGAAGGCGCGGTTCTCCTCGGCCGCCTTGTCCGCGAGGCCCTTGGCCTGCTCCCACACGTTGCCGCGGCGCTCGCGCAGCCGCTGGATCATGTCCGACATGGATGGACTCCCGTCCGATCGAATCGATCTCGACCGGGAGCCCTCGCGGTCCCGCACCCCTGTGGGGTGCCGGCGGCCGGCGCCTGTGCGCAACCGGCGGTCCGCTGATCCCTCTCCGTGTCACACGCGGTCCGTTGTGTGCTTGGCCGCACCCAGCGCGGACGCCGACCGGGATTGCCCAAGTCGGTGCCGTGGCGGCGCGGTTACGCGGTCCAGGACGGTCGTGCCGCCCCCTTGGCGGGGGTCTTGGTGGTGCAGGTGCGTACGCGGACCGGACGGGTCAGGCGTACGGGTCTTCCTTGCGCGCCAGCAGCTGTGCTGCGGCGGCCGGGCCGAACATGCCCTTCTTCACGGGCTTCGGCTTGCCTCGGTCGTCCGTGCGGACGAAGAACTTACGCAGCTCGTCGGCCTGCGCCATCGAGCGGACCTCTTCGAACTCGACCTCGAACCGGGAGGCCAGCGACCGCAGTCCGGCTGAGGTGTCGTTGTAGGCGGGGGTGTTGACCGGGGCGACGTCGACGAGCTGGACGCCGGTGAGGCGCCGCAGCGGGTAGCCCTGGTCGGTGGTCGTCCAGTCGTCGCTGACGGTGCGGAACGCGAACGAGCTCTTGCGGACGTCGCCGCGCTCGACGAGCTCGACGACGTAGCCCATCGCCTTGGGCGGAAGCACGTCGTACGCCAGCCCGTACTGGTCGAGGGACATGCGCAGGGTGCCGGCCGCGGTGGTGCCGAGCAGCTGGTTGTCGTCGTGGTTGTAGCGGGCGATGACGTCCGGCCAGCCGTCGCCGCGGCTCTGGTTGAACGCGATCGGGTCGACGACCTCGATGAAGCCGCCGAGGTTCTTGGACTGCCGGTTGAAGCTGGCCGCGTAGCCGCCGATGCGCTTCTCGCCGTTGTCGGCGCGCAGTTCGGCCTTTCCGGTATCGCCGGAGGTGTACCGGCGTTCGATCTCCACAGTGCCCTCCAGCGGGGTGGATGTGTCCTGGTCAGCCATGCTGCTGTCCTCTCCCCGGGACGAGCCGCAGCCGGGGATCTTGGTCGTCGCTGCGGATCGTCGGCGGGGCGATCTTGACGCCAGCCGCGATCGGCAGCGGCGTGTAGTCCTGGCCCTGGCCGTCGGGCAGCGGCGCCAGGTTCTCCCTGTTGCGGATCTCGTCGACGTTCATGCCGCCGATGAGACGCGCCTTCTCGTAGATCCCCCACCGGGTCAGCGGGTCCAGGCGGATCAGTGCGTCGGCGTCGAAGCGCACGCACTGGCCGCGCGGGGTGAGCATCGACAGATGCGATTCGACCTTGCTCATCCACGGCAGCAGGGTCAGCTGGATCAGCTCGATCTCGCGCTGCTCCGGGCTGCTGTAGGACATCGAACCGCCGGTCTCGCCGCCGATCAGCTCCGGCGGGACGCCGTAGATCGCGCCGAGCTGGGTCGCGCCGAGCTTCAGCGTGGCGATGAACTGCGCCTCGTACGCGGGCACGGTGATGGCCGTGTAGTCCCAGTCAGCGCCGTGCACGATCGGCTGCCGGGACCGGATCGCATCGACCAGTCGCGCCTTGATGACGGCAGCGTCCTTCTGGTCGACCGTCTTGCTGTTGTTCTTGAAGGTCCCTGGCGGCACGCCACCGGTGGCGTGCCAGGCCTCCATGTACTCCTGGGCGGCCAGGTTGGTGTTCGCCATCGAGGCGAACGCGCCGATGGGCGACAGGCCGAGGATCTTTCCGGGGAGCGTGAACCAGGGGATGTGCACGATGTCGTCGGGGTCGACCCTGTTGCCCAGGACGTACCAGATCGGGTTGACGAAGCTGCCCTCGCCGTACGGCATCGAGTCGACGACCTGGACCCAGTCCATCGGCAGCCACTCGACCTGCGTCGGGTACTCGTAGTAGTCCCGGGCGGTCACGTAGCCGACGGCATTGCCCCGGTAGACCATCGACAGGACGGCCCGCCAGATCCAGTCGTTGAGGTTGCCCTGCGTCGACGGGCTCGCGAACAGGGAACTGAGCGGCAAGCGCTGGACCGTGTCGCCGGTTTCCCGGAACTGGCGCAGCGGCGCCGCCGCCAGGTTGCTCGCCAGCAGCCGGCCGGCCGCGTACACGGGCGCCAGGCGCAGAACGCGCTCGATGCTGACGGACGACGAGCCGGAGGGGCCGCCCTGGTTCCAGGGCACCGAGGTGATGGCGCGCTTCTCGATCGCGGACCGCGACTCGACACCGACGAGCCATGCGCCGGCATCGCGGAAGCCGCGCACTGCGAGGCCGAGACGGCGCCCCCAGGTGGCGCGCGCTGTCGCGCGCCAGGTCCGCGGCGCGTGGCCGCGCGCGTCCATCCAGGTGTCGCCGACGAGGACGGGGCCGCCGTCGTCCGAGGACCGGGACGGCTTGCGCCGGGGCCGCAGCTTCACGCGATCGCCTACCAATCCTCGTCGTCGGGTTCGTAGTTGGCGATCCAGAAGCCGATCCGGCGGCGCATCCTGTCGATGCGCTCGGCGCGGGCGATGCGCCAGCGGGTGCGCCACGGCAGCGGTGTCGGCGTGTACGGCGGCGGCGGTTCCATGCCGGGCGGCAGCGGGAGACCGGCGTCGAGCAACTGCTCCGCGCTGACCGGTACATAGGCGCCGAGCTTCTTCGCCGTGAGCTGCTGGTCGTCCACGCGCGTGCCCCCTCTCAGGTGTCAGTGGGGCCGTCTGTGGGGGTCTGTGGCTGTCAGAAGACGGAGCCGAGGAGGTCGTATTCGGCTTCTGACAGGAGGTGGGAGCGAGTCTCGAACGACCACCGGGCGACGGACAGGGCGACGAGCGGGCTGATGTCGCAGTCGGCGCCGTTGGCCGTCCACGCGATGGTGTCGCCGGACGTCTTGGTCCTCGCGCCGGCGACCGCGACGTCGAGGTGCCGCGCGGGCACGACCCGGAAGGCGGCCTCGCGTACGCCGTCGAGGATCTGCCCGGCAGCCGCCGCCATGTCGATCGCGTTCGTGACGGCCAGGTCGCCCCGCTGCGGGGCCTCCGGATCTTCCGGCTTCGCGAACCCGGCCTTGTCGAGTTCGGTCTCCAGGTACGCGAAGGTGCCGCGGCCCATTCCGACGGCGACGGGTTCCAGTGCTTCGCGGAGTTCGACCAGGCGCGGGATGACCCACTTCGAGCCGGGCCGGTAGTCGGCGAGCTGGGCGTGGCCGAGGCCGTCCTCCCGGAGGCCGTAGACGACGATCGCGCCGTAGTCCCGCAGGGGCGAGAGGTCGATGCCGAGGGCGATGCCGCCCTTGCGCCGCGAGTTCGGGTCCGCGAGGACAGCCCACAGTGCGGGGTCGATGACGACGTTGCCCTGTGTCTGCCGCGGCCAGACGCCGAGGATCTCGCGCGCGAAGCCGCGGTCCGACATGCCGCGGCGGTCGCGGAGTGTGGCCTGCTCGGTGACGCGGATGCCGTACGCGGGGTTGGTCGCCGCCCACAGCACACGGTCGTCCAGATCGATGTCGTCCAGGTGGTCAAGGTCGCCTTCGGCGCCCCAGTCCCGGTATCCGAGCGAGTCGTCCCCTCCGGTATCGGCTCGCTTGCGGAGCATGAACATCGGCTCGCCGCTGTCGCCGTCGAGCGGAGGCGAACTCGTGTAGATGATCTGCGGGTTGGGGCGGGCCCGCATCGTCGGCATGAGCGCTTCCTGCTGCAGCAGGGTGTACGCGAACGCCTCGTCGATGATGACCAGGTCGCCGGAGAACCCACGGCCCGATCCTTTCGACCTGGCCACGAACTTGACCCGGGCGCCGGTGTCGAGCCGCTCGAAGGACTCTTCCCCGTTGGTGTTGCTGATCTTGATCCGAATACCGTCGTACTCGATCAAGTTCTCGTTGTTGCCGACCTGCTTGCCGAGCCGCCGCAGCAGAGTACGGAAGCGCCGGAACGCCTCCATCGCGGTCTTGTACTCGTGCGCCGACCACAGGATCAGCTGCTCGCCGAGGAGCAGGAACCCGGCGAGCACCCGGGCTTCGAGGATCGCGCCCTTGCCGTTCTGGCGCGCCACCAGCTCGGCGTACTCGAAGCACGCCCACTTCCTGTCGGCCTTGCACGCCAGCAGCAAATCGATTGCGTCGCACTGCCACGGATCCAGATTCAGGCCAGCCCGGGCGGCGAGGTCGCGCGCTTCCGGCCCGAACGTGTACGCGTACGGCGGGTGCAGCTCAACTCTCGGCTTGCTTGCGCGCGATACGGGCAGTGAGGTCGGAGACACCCGATCCCTCCCCCTCGGCGCTCGGAGCGGGCGGGAAACCGACCTGACCCTGTCGAATCTCCGCGATCACCGTACGAAGAGCGCCCTGTTGCTGTCGCGCCTCCGCCAATACCCCCGAAATATCTGGGAGTTCTTCTCCGTCACCCTTGACCTGCGGAGATCCACGCAGGATCATCGAGTTGAGGACATCGAGCCGGTCACTGATCCGGCAGGCCTCCTCCAGCAGCACCAGGTGCGCCGGAGTGAGTTGCCAGACCTCGACGGTCTCCCGCCAGAGCCGCGCACCGCGCCCGCCCAGACCGTCCGGAACTTCCGCTCCCAATGTGAGCCCCTCCATGATCATCGACCCCTGTGAAAAACAGCGGGGGGAGAGGGAGGGTCAGGTGGGGGCGGGGTCAGTCACCACATGATCAAAAAAACCGGTTCATGATCAACTTCCACGTTTCCGCAGGTCAGAGGCTTGCGGCGTCGATCGTGAACGTCGGGCGTGGCCGCTGCGCGGCCCTGACCTGGTTGTTTCGGATGGTGTTGCATCTCCGGTGGGCCAGCCTGCAGTTCGTCCGGTCGAGGGGAGCTCCTCCGAGCCAGAGCGGGAGGACGTGGTCGACGGTGCGTCCCATGGGGTGCGTGGTGCCGGGCAGGGACTGGTCGACCCATGCGTGGCACCACCAGCAGTGGGTCTCCTCGGCGAAGACCTTGCTCTGAAGTCGTCGCCATGGCCGGCCGCTTCGCGCCTGCTTGGTCCTGCGCTCGATGTCCTGCTCAGTGAGCTGTGCCATGAGCAGGAGCAGTAGCAGGTGCAGGCAGAGGGTGCCCCGCCTCGTCGTACCACTCCAGGTAGAGCAGGGAGACGGTGCTCTCTCCGTCTTGCCAACTGCACTGCCAGACAGGGCAGACCCTGGCTGCACCAGGCGGTGCAGTGGGGTGGTGCAGGTAGTACGTGCACCAGAGGGGGTTGCTACTGGTGTCCTTGCCCACGATGGTGGCGGGGTCCAGGAGGTGGGCGTGGGCCTCGAATGCGTCGGCCAGTTCGGTGCTCACCGCGACCTTGATAGGCATCGCCACCACCCCCACATGCCGGAGCCCGGCGCTATGGCCGGGCTCGGATAGGGCGCACTGTGCAGGTTGGGCGGTGAGACCTGCGGGACAGCGATGCCAACGTCTCACAGAATGAGCGCGCGATCTTCTCATGTCAAGCACTTGCAGGTCAGGCCTCTTGACAGATGGCAGACTGCGACTGTGAAGGGCGGAGGACTTGGGCAATGTCGGCCAGGTCCCAAAGTGCGAGCGCTTGGCCACGTACAGGGTTAGGCCGGGAGCCGGCCGGGGCTATGCCGCGGCGGCGCGCCCAGTCACGGAACTGCCTGGGCGTCTTACCGAGGGAGTAGGCGGCCATCTCGGTGGTGACGAGGGGCCGACCGTCACGTCCGGTGCGTGCAATATTCACAGGTTGATTGTGCCGCCCGTTCCACCCACGTCGCACAGTGCTTGACGTGAGCCCTGATTTGGACATTATCTTTGAGATCATCAGGAAGTACGGTTTCCGAGTTCAATCGGGCCATGAACAACTGACCGATGTCCAATCCTCTGGCATCGCGAAGATTTGCACCCCTCAGGTCGGCACCCCCAAGAGTGACCCGGTCCATCCGTGTTTTGTCCAGACGTGCACTTACTAGGCTTGCACCATCGAGATGTGCATCCCGCATGTCCACACCGCTCAGTACCGCCCTATGCATACTCGCGCTCGCAAGACTGGTTTTCTGCAGGTTGGCGGCGGATAGATCTACAAAGTCCAGACATGCGAAGGACAGGTTAAGTCCAGCAAGTTCTGCAACACGAAGTTGCACACCTGCCAGATTCACTTGGTTCCGTTCTGGATGCCTGGCCCTTCGTCCGATGACGGAGACTGCTGCCTGTACTGACGTCTTCGCTACGAAGTCACGCTCCGCAGCCTCACTTTCTTGCTCGCTTTTCTTCTTAGCCTCCTGCCGCACGAAGGCTGCAAGGACTTCCAGGATGGTGTTGTGATCCCTTTCGGAGTCCCACATGATGCGTTCGAGTGAGTAGATAGCCCCCAGTTGTTGGGTGGGGTTTTCCGAGGACAACAGCTTGATCGCTTCAACGAATCTTTCGGTTACCTGACCTTCACGGGTAAGTTGGGCCTGTTCACGGTCTTTCTCGCGAGTGTGCTCGAACAATGCTTCGGTCTGCTTGTGGTTCTTGTGTGTATACCAAAGCCCAGTACCGCCGATGATTCCAGCCACGACAGCAATCAGCATGGTTCGGAAACCGGTGATAATGATCCCGGCCGACGGCGCAAGCTTGTTGTCGCGCACGTGATCGCCTTCGAACAGCCACGGCCCCCAGATCAGTGCGGCGAGGAACAAGGTGCCCCCGGCGATACCCGCGCTCCACTTCAGTGTTCGCTTCATCTTCGGCTTCATGGCAGCGCTCAGCCTTGCCAGACGGTGTAGACGGCGCGAACGGCCTTGGCCACGGCGGGAATCCCGGTCCACTCCTCGCGGTAGCTCATGCCGGTCGGGAGGTTGTCGGGGACGTTGTCGGAGGACCCGGTGTCGCCGCCCACTACGTTCCCTTTCGCGTCGTACAGGACGACCTGCTGGGTGACGCCGCCGGCGACGGTGCCCTTGGTGCTGTTGGTGACCTTCACGGTGAGGTTGTAGGAGTCCGAGGCGTCGGTGTTGGTGTCTTCGTGGCCCTGCTTCAGCGTGAGTTCGCCGGTCTTGAGCATCGGCTCGTCGACGGCGCCGGCCTGTCCGAAGGCGTTCTTCGCCTGTGAGATCTGGACCTTCACCGGGGTGCCGGTCAGCTTGGTGTCGAAGGCTCCGCCGCCGCCCAGGTAGCCGAAGTAGTCGAAGGTGGCGCCGGCCGGGATGTTCGGGAGGACGGCCTGGTTGGAGCCGACGATGGTGCCGGTCTTGTCGAGGGCGCGGGCGTCCAGAGCGATGGAGGCTTCGGAGCTCCCAGGATTCTTGACGTGGGCGACGTACCAGACCTGCGGCTCGTCGAAGAAGGTGCCGGTGTGGCTCCAGGCCAGCTGTACGGTCGCCGTCGCGGCGGCGGCCTTGCTCGGCTTGTTGAGCGCGCTGCTGGCGGCCGACGGTTTGTCGCTGCTGCCGCACCCGGCGACCGCTAGGGCCCCGATCGTCACGGCGACGGACAAGCTGACGGTACGTCTCATCTGATTCCCCCCAGGTGTGTTACTGCTGGGCGGGATGCTCCCACTGGCCTCATAGGGGGTCAAATGGATCTAGGCATCGCGTAGTTGAGATGCGACGAAGCCCCGCACGGTGGCGGGGCTTCGTCTATCTGTGAGCGGGGCAGCAGGGGCCACTCTTCAGGCTTGTCGCAGCCTCGCCGGTTCGTAGGCCCGTGGGCCGGTCCGGCAACCCATCCCTTCGCGCCACCCCTTATTGGGAATCCTCGGGGTGCTGCTCAGCTTCCCACGTGCTGCGGAATTCCTCCGCCTGCATCGGCGTGATCTCTTCGCCGTCGAGCAGCCAGCGTGATCTACCGGGGATGTAGTGGTCGCGGAAGTTGGTTTCGGCGCCACCCACGTTGACTCGCGACGTCTCCTCGACCAGGCGGCCGTCGCAGAAGGTCGGATTGCTGGGCATGCGCATCCTCCCGGTGTTTGTGGGCGGGCCGGGGTTCTACCCCTCCCGGGCGCACGGGTTCGCGCGGCCCGCCCGGAACGCGGGCGGTGTACGGCCGCCCGGTACGCCTGCCCTCTTCGAGGGCTCGGCGTCAGCGTACGCCGCTGCCTGGCGCATCCACGGAGGGTCAGGCGTCGAAGCGCGACGGCCGGGTGCCCTCATGGTGGGTGCGGCGCCAGGCGTTGTGGAGTCGTCGGCCGCGGCGGAGCTGCCAGCGTTCGCCGTTGCAGCGAGGGCAGACGACGGTGACGCCGCGGTGTTCGGTCTTGCCAGTGCCGGAGCATCGGCGGCAGCGTCTGAACGGCTGGGTGAGGCATAACAGTGCGTAGCAGATGGGTGTGGTGGCGAGGATGAGGCAAGCGGGGAGCACGGGGCGTCGTGTCCTTCCGGGGTGGGGTTTCCGTACCCCGGGCAGTGCTGCCGCTAGGTACGAGTATGCAGGTGGGAGCGGTCTTCAGCCGCTAGCGGGGGTGCTAGGCCTAGCAGGGGCCTGTGCTAGGCCCAGCACCTGTTTTTGATCTACGCGGCGATGCGGTCGGCGTCACGGCGTGTGATCGCTGCGGTGATGTCGGTGCGGCGGATTCCGCGGCGGGTGGTGCTCTCGCCGTCGTCGGTCTGCGCCCAAACATCGGTGGTGGCGATGCCCCACGGCTTCAGTGCGGGGGCGACGCTGGTGGTGGTCCACTCGCCGTACAGGTCGGGCCAGGAGGCGGCGAGGCGGGTGGCGATGCGTTCGCACCAGAGCTGTTCCTCGTCGGGGTGGAAGATCTTGAGGACGTCGCCGAGGATGTCCATGCCCCGGGACGCAGAGGGTCCTTCGCCGATGGCGTGGCCGGTGATGTTGCCGTAGTCCTCGCGGAGTTTCCGGGCGCGGGCGACGACGAGTTCGGCGGCCGGGCCGTCGACGAACGCGGACGCCACGATGAGCGGGTCGTCGCCCTCGCCGGCCATCCAGCAGATGCCCCGGTCAGAGCGGGAGAACATCGTCGCCCTGATCCCGGCCTTGTAGGCGCCGGTGCCGAGGACCATGTCGTTGGCGGTGTGGCCCATGACCTTGAGGCAGAACCTGAGGACGGCATTCGCGGAGATGCCGGGCGGCAGGCTCTTGGCGTCGGGCCGCTGGGTGGCGAAGATCCCGATGATGCCGAGGGCGGGGCCGCGCTTGGTGATGTCGGTGCAGATGGACTCCAGTTCGGCCCCGTACTTCTCGTGCTCGAAGGGGATCTGGCACTCGTCGGCGCCGACGACGATCGGGTGCAGGCCGAGGGCCTTGTCGTTGGCGAGGGCCGGGGTGACCTTCGACTCGGGGCAGCGAGAGCGCGGGAGGCTGCGGATCACCTTGGCGCGGCGGCGGAGTTCCTCCTTGAGCTCGCGCAGGGCGTGCAGGACGTACTCGATGTCTTCGTCGTCCTCGCCGGACCGGTAGCGGTGGGAGACGGGTTCGAGGGGGCCGAGGTCGCCGGTGCCCTTGAAGTCGAACGCGAGGATCTGCGAGCGCGGGTCGAGGGCGGAGATGAGCAGCAGCAGGCGGAGCAGGAACGTCTTGCCCATGCGGGGGATGGAGCCGATGACGACGGAGGCGAACATCAGCGTGACGACGATGTCCCTCATCCGCTGGTCGTTGCCGAACACGACCGGCTTGAAGAGGTCGACCTGGCCGTCCTTCAGGAGGGGCCAGGGCGGCTTCGTGGTCTCGTTCATGGGCCGGTCGCCGACCCACAGAATGAGGCGCCCCTCGTGCTCGCCGGGGTCACCGGACGGCCACACGCAGCCGAGTTTGCGGCGCAGGCCGGAGGCGAGGGACTGCCGGGCCTCCATGACGTCCTCGGGGACGACGCCGTAAGGGAGGTCGAGGTCGGCCCGGTAGCCGGGGCCGTCGCGGCAGATCTCGGAGGTGAAGTGCATGCCGTTCATGTCGCCGCCCTTCTTGATGGCGGCGGAGATCTTCTGGTTGCCGATCGCGTCCAGGGCGCGCAGCACGATCGAACCGGTGAGCTTCTGGAGCTCGGTGCGCATCACGGCCGGCCCGATGACGGGCGCGTCGGGCTGCTGGCCGAAGTAGCCGAGGGCGAGGACGCCTCCGGCCGCGAACGCGTACAGGAAGACGGGGGCCATGACGTACAGCCAGAGGGCGAAGCCGACGCCGAGCACTGCGGCGACGACGGTGACGAGCCCGCGGAGCCTGACCCGGTTCGCGCGGAGCCGGGCCAGGGTCATGTACTCGGCGACGTCCTCCTGGCGGACGGCGAAGTCCCGCAGCGGGGCGGCTTCGCGGTCCCACAGCCAGCGGTTCGTGTCGGCGGCGAAGCGGCAGGCGCCGCGCGGCGCCATGAGGGTGAGCTGCGTGGCGTACCAGGGGGTGCGCAGCCCGTGGTAGACGGTGGCGTACCAGGCGTGGCCGGCCGCACGGGACACGGTGGCCGCGAAGTCGCGGCGACTGCGCAGCCACGGCGTGAGGATCGGGCGCCGTTTCTCGGTGGTGACGCCGGGCTCCGGGAGGGCCGGGTTGTCGACCGGTACCGGGACGGGCGTCTCGTCGTCGGGCGCGGGGGCCGCTGACGGGACGGTGTCCTGCGCGGGCCGTTCGATGGTCTCGGTCATGCTGGGGGTTCCTGCTCCTTGCTGGGGCTGGGAGGCCCGGGCGCGGCCGTCGGCTTGGGGGCCGAGGGCCGCGCCCGGGGCGCAGCTACCGGTACGTGTTCAGCTCGCGTTCGAGGCGGCGCGCGGCGGCCTCGTGGGCGTGCATCTCGCGGCGGGCCTCGGCACGGGCGCTGCCCCTGCTGGCGCGCATGGCCGCCTTCGCGCTCGCGGCATCACTGCGGGTCTTCGCCAGCTGCTCGCGGAGCGCCTGGGCTTCGCGCTCGCCGCGTTCGGCGGCCCGCTCCTCGATACGGACGGCCTCGGCCTTCACCCGCGGATCGATGGTGTCGACGTTTCGGTCGCCGGCGAACGACTGCTTCGCCGCCTTGACGACGAGGTAGGCCAGGCGCAGCTTCTCGCCGCGGGTGTACGAGCTGCGCACGGTCAGGACACCGTTCCGTCCGTGGGCAGTTCGGGCAGCGGCTCCGGGAGGACGGCTGCGATGGCGGCGTAGGACTGCGCGACTTCAGCCCACAGGCGGCCGGCTGCGGTGAGCGGTTCGACCTTGCGTCGGAAGTCCTCGTCGCGGGCGTACCTCTCGGCGTCCCGGGCGAGGGCCTCGGCCCGGGCGGTGGCGTTCCACGCGAGGCGGACGTACTGGTCTTGGGTGGTGTTCTGCATGGGATTCCCCCTGGTCAGCGTCGGGTGAGGTCGCGCCACATCGAGCGCAGGACGAGCAGGCAGGCGGTGGCACAGGTCGCGCCGACGGCGGCGGCGACGGCCGCCACGGCGAAGGCCACGGCCAGGAAGCAGGCGACGCAGCCGCCGAGGATGGCCAAGCAGCCGATCGTCCACCACTTCTTCGCGTTGAACTCGGCCTGCGGTGGCTGGTGTTGGCAGACGGGCGGCTGGGAGCGGGTCAGCTGCTGGACGTGCAGGGCGGCGGCGATGAGCTTCAGCTGTGCCGTGTTGTCTGCGGCCTCGACCGCCTGGCGAGCGGCCTCGGACAGCGGATCACTCACCGGCGCCCCTGGGAGCGCCAGCCGGAGTGCGCCAGCCGTACGGCGACGATGGCCACGGTGGCGAGCGCCAAGAGCGGTGGCTGCGACAGAAGATGCGCCACACCGGCCAGCAGGAACATCGTCGTGATGGCGACGAGCTGTCCCAGGCCGACGGCGAAGGCGGGCCAGACGGACGCGGCGACGGTCAGAAGGATCGCGACCACCCAGAGGAGGAAGCGCACGGCTACCACTCCCCCAGCTGGCGCATGTGGCGCGCGCCGGGGCTATGCGACGCATGGGCGTCGCTCCTACGATCAAGCATGTCCTGCCCTTGTGACTTGGGAGTTGAAGGGTGGGAGGCCCCGGCCGACGGCGTGGAGGTTGTCGGTCGGGGCCGTTGTGCGTAGACAGCGCGGGCTGCCCCTCACCACTGTAGGGGGGTACCTACAGTTAGGGAAAGCCCGCCCGGCGAAGGGATCGGGTGTGCCGGATGTACCGAAGGAGGCTCAGCGGGTGTTGGACACCATGGCGGGGCTCGACCAGATCGCGGATCCTGTCGAGCGGGCACGGGCCATGACCGTCGTCCTCGACGGCCTCAAGGGGCTGGCCGAGCTGCGCGGCGAAGTCGTGGTGGAGCTGCTCGCGCGCCCTGGCGCATCACTGCGCACCGTGGGCGACGACATCGGGCTGCATCACACCACGGTGCGCTCCATCAGGGACAGCCACCTGCGCAGGCTGGAGCGAGACGGCACGTAGCAACGCTCATGGCCGATCTTGGTTCGGCCAGCGCAGCAGCGCGGTGTACGCGACGCCCGCGAACGACTCGTCGCACCGGTGCTCGCCGAAGTGGTCCTTGGGCAGGGCGCAGAGCTGGCCTACGAAGTTGCCGTCGCCCGGGTACTCATTGCCGCACAGGCTGTCTTCGTCGGTTTCCTCGTCGACGCGGGCGGGCTGCTTCTCGTGGAAGCACTCGCGGCCGTCGTGGCCGGGCATGGGCAGCATGCAGCGGCCGTAGACGATATCGGTGTGGGCGCAACGCCGCACCTCCTTCGCCTGCGCCCCACCAGCGGGCCCGGTGAGGATCCGGACGGCAGCCCGGTAGCGGCGCGCCTTCGCCACGGTGGCGTCGTCCCAGCCGTGGATGGCGGCGGTCTCCTCCAGTGCGCCGTGCGTGCATGTCTCGTCGTGCTCGGCTTGTTCGCAGTCCCAGCCGCAGAGGATTGCCCACAGCCAGGCGTCGACCCGATAGGTCTGCCAGTCACGCGAGCTGGTGGCGAGGAGGGTGTGCAGGCCTTCGAACATGGCGGCGAGCGCCTGCGTCTCGTGTGCCGGTGCCTCGCCAGCCCCACCCGGGACAACGGCGGGCAGCTCCTTCGGCCGGATGAGCCGCGCCAGTTCGTACCCGTACTCGGCGAGTGCGTACTCGCCCTCGGTCTCGCGCAGTGCGGCATCGGCGGCGATCGTCCGCGCGGCCTCGTTGAGCACGACGGCCCCATTCAAGCTTTCGGCGTTTTCCTTGAACTTCGGGCCAGGAAGTTCAAGCGAGCCTGAACCGGTCTGCTGCTGCGCCTCGACGGCCATGCGACGCAGCTCGGCGGCGCCGTCGATCACTCCGCCGTTCCACGCGTCGCGGAACGTGTCGTAGCCGTAGTCCTGGCTGTCCGCTTCGTAGTCCATGCGACCCAGCGCGTCGGCGGCCTCGTTGAGCACGGTGGCCCGGTCGACGGACGCGGGCAGCACGGCCAACACCGCGTCGGCCATGGCCAGGCAATGTGGGAACGGCGGGTTGAGTTCCGTGCGCGCCAGCACCTTGGCGATCTGTTCCCGCAGCCCTGCCAGGTCGGTGGTCATCAGGTCGCCTCCGGCTGGTAGTAGTGGGCGCGGACGCGCCGGAGCCACGCCTCAACAACGGCTTCGTCGGGCTCGTCGGGTAGCACGGTGGGCTTCGCTGCGAAGGCGGCCTCGTGCGCGTTGAGGAGCGGCAGTGCGGCCGAGGCGTCGGCGGCCACGCGGTCGCCGAACTGGTGGTGCTCGTCGGGGTTGTCGACGCGGATGGTCAGGCGGCCGGTGGTGTACAGCTCCAAGCCCTGGTGGCAGAGCCGCATGAGGTGCCGGGCGTGCTTCGCGGTCCGCTTGCGGGTATCGGCGGAGAACGAGCCGTCGCCGCGGTTGCGGAGCCGCTCGAACTGTTGGGTTGCGTAGCCGAGGTAGGCGGCGCGGACACGGCGAGCGGAGAGAAAGGCGCTGCGGAGGCCGATCAGTTCGTCGCCGAGCGGTGTACGGATCTCGTACAGCTCGTCGGGGAGCCAGACGAGCTCCATGACGGTGGGGTTGCCGCCGAGCGCGAGACGGCACCACTTCGCTGCCTCGTGCAGGGTGCGGTCGGGGCCCGTGGTGACGTGCGATTCGGTCGGCCGCCCGAGGCCGTGCAGTTGCTCGGTGGGGACAGCGAAGATGCCGAGCCTGTCGATGTCCGAGCCAGTCCGGTCGAGGCCGTACGCGGTCGAACCGACGATGCCGGAGAGGAGAAGAGCACCTGGTGTCGCGGCCATCATGCGCCTACCGCTGGCTCGACTAGCACGCACGCTTCGACGAACCGGTCCAGCTCGTTCCAGTGGAGGGCGCCCGGCTTCTTTCCGCCGATGTTCTCGGTCTGGACCCACCAGTCGCCTCCACGCAGTTCGACGGCCGCGATACGCACGTCCTGCCGGACCTCTGGCTTCAGGGGCTCCCACACCCAGGCGGATCCCTTGCGGATCGGCCCCGTGGCCCTGAGCCCGTAGCCAAGAGAGAAGGCACGCACGTCGGTCTTCAGGTCGAGGAAGGTCTGTACGACGTTCCGGGTCGCGCCTGGCGGAACCGGCGGTATGGGCTGGCCGGACTGGTACACGCCGACCATCCGGACGCGGTAGGCGTCGTCCTCGGTGTAGACGTCCAGGACGACGTCGACGCGGTCTCGCGAAGTGATCACAGTCGGCCTCCTTCCTTGTGCTGGTCGACGTGCAGGTGGGCGGCGGTCATGCATGCCTGCCAGCCGGCGCGGTCCATCGCGGCCGAGCGGGCGACGAGCAGCGGCACGCCACCACTTCCGCAGGGGCGGCAGGCGGCGGCCCACGCGCGCACGGTCGGCTCCGTGCTGAAGCCGACCGGTGGGAAGTCGGCGGTCCGGACCTGAAGTGGCGCGCTCAAGGTGCTATCAACTCCGTTGGAAAGAGTGCTGGTTGGGGGTCGAGCGCGACAGGTTCGGGCCGCTGCGGACTTGTGAGCTTGGTGATCTGGGACGCGAACCAGGCGGTGATCAGGACGCCCCGGAGGATCTCCCGCTGCCTTTCGAGGGCCCAGAACTGCCGCTCCCAGCCCCACCGCCACTGATGTCGGCCGCACAGGCAGCACATGACCTCGCTGCCGATGCCACCTGTCTCCGGGTCGCGGACCTCGAACTTGACGATCTCCTTGTCCGGTCCGCACCAGCGGCACCCTCGGTCGGGGCAAGCGCGTCCTGTCCGCTCCGGGACGCTCACCTCGCTGGGTCGATCTGGTCGGCGGCATAGCGCAGGCCCGCGACAAGATGCAGCATCTTTCCTGCCTTCGCGAAGAGGTCGGCTCGGATGCGCAGCCGTCGCGCGACGTGGCGAGCGAAGATCCGGTAGGCGAGGTACCCGAGCGCCATCACGAGCGCGCCGGTGACCGGCACTACTACCGCAATCGCGCCGAGGACGCGGGCGCTACTCATTCCCCAGTCACCTCTGCGTTATCGGCCAGTTGGAGGCCGGCCCGTTCGCAGAACTCGGCGAGGGTCATCTCGCCGGCGTACCAGTCGCCGTGCTCGAACAGCGCGATGAGGCCAGCCGTGAGGTGAGGCCACGTTTCCGGATCGGGACTGTCGAATGCGTCCACGGTTCCGATGCCCGACCGGTAGCGAAGGTAGAGGTACTGGCCGTCGATGGTCCACGCGTCCCACTGCGAGGGCGTGGTCGTACAGGTTCGCACGACGCGGGCGAGGATAAGCGGACGTTCTCGTCCCTTTCGGGGGAACGGGCAGGTCGAGTCTCCCCCGGCGCAGCGCACACCGCTCATGGTGGCGACGTGGACGTGCTCGCCGTCCTTCACGGCCTGGTCAACGATCGCCGCCACGATGGCCGTCTTCCCGGTGCGGCGCGGGTGGTCCAGGAACGTTCCGGCTGCCTCCGCTCGCGCTCGGGCCGCCTCGGCACCTGCTGCGGCCCGGGCGAGTGCCTGGCTGGCCGTGCTGGCGCTCGTCGGCATGCGGTCGGCGAGCGCCCGCAGCGCGTCCCTGAGTGGGCGCGTGTCCGGCTTCTCCAGGTCGGACTCCAGACGCTTCATCCCGCGGGCGAACTCGGTGAGCGCGTCCGTGGAATGGATGTAGGTCTCCTCGATGACGCCGTCGGCCCGCTGCCGGATGTAGTGGTACGGACGCCACCGGCCGCGCTTCACCTGGTGGCGTGCTCGGTCGACTCTCGGGTAGGGGCGGTAGTTCACGCGTCGTCGTCCTCTTCTTCCGGGCGCAGCACCTGGTTACGGAAGATGTCCTCTGCGGGTACCACGACGAGTTCCAGGAGCGTGCCGACGGTGGGCTGAGGCTCCAGGACGGGCCAGTTGGTTGATCCGTAGCTGGAGTGGAGCCACTGCCGGGCGACGACCTCGTACTTGCCGCCCTGCTTCTTCAGCGTGTCCCACAGGTGCAGGAGGTCGCCGATCTGCGGGACGTCCGACGTGTGCAGTTTGCCGTCGGCGTGCGGGCTGCCGATGTTGACGCGGTCGTAGTAGAACTGGCCGTTCTCGGCCGGGGTGCGGATGTAGAAACTGCACGAGACGGGGCGCGGGTTCACAGGGCGCCGTCCTTGGCCGGTACGGGCTTGATGGCGTTGAGGAGTCGGATGACGGCGTCGATGACGTTGCCCGACAGGCTCTCTCGCTTCGGGTTGTCGAACGCGAGGTAGTGGAGCGACGGGTCGGTGGCCTCCGACCTCGACTCGTCGAGACGGTTGCTGCTGGCCATGTAGCGGCCTCCGTCGAGGTCGACCGCGCTGATGCACCGCTGCTCGATCCTGCCCGGGATGTCCTTGTACCTGGGCACCGACCCGTGCGCCTGTCGACGTCGGATGGTTTCCTGGACGGCCGGATGGGGGGAGTCGCTCGACAGTGCGTAGGCCTCGTACCGGAACGCGACGCCGATCAACCGCCCGAACCCCGGCCGCACCATCAGGTGCGAACCGTCCGGGAATCGCGGCATGCCGCCCATCCCGGCCGCCAACGCTGCCACTGCGGTGGGCGGGTGCTGGACGGTGCTCCATACCCATTCCGGTACGGGCATCTCGGCCAGGCGTGCGCTTTCAAGCATGCCCTGATGGACCGTGAACAGCGCCGGCACTTCGTCCCACACCGTGCGGGACTGCAGATGCCCTGTCAGCTGCGCCTTGATCGCCTCTATGGTTGTCGGGCTGATCACAGGGGGGTTCCTCCGGAGCGGCGTGTGCGGACGTTGACGTGTGTGATCTGGGGAGCGATGCCGCGCGGGTAGATGCCGCTCTCCCAGGCGCCGCGGTAGGCGTCGGCGAGCACTTCCAGCGCGCGGCGTATCGCGAAGCCGAGAGGGTGGCCAGCCTCCAGGAGGATTGCGAGGTCGGCGCGCGCTTCAGGAGTCAGCCAGTTGCTCAGTGGCTCATCCATCGGGTCGCGCGGCGCATCGGCTTCCTCTACAGGTGAGGCCTCCGGCGCGTCGTCTGGCGCGTGGGCTTCCGGTTCAGGCGGAGGCTGGCTCTGTTCCTGGCGGATCTCTTCGAGATCGCGGCGAATCGTGTCCTTGCCGACACCGATCTGAAGTGCGATGGCTCTGGCGCTCAATGTCGGGTCCTTGGCGAGGAGTTGGCGCACGAGCGCGCGGCGCACGTCGATGGTCATGGCGGGAGGCTGGCTCACGGCGTTGTTCCCTTGCCGTCGTTGGTGGCGCGCGCCAGGGATTCGGTGGCGCACGACCTGAGGGCGTGGGGGGCAGGAGTGGACTCGCCGGCGGGCGTCTGGTGGTCGTCGCTGGTGTCCTTCTCCCGTCCGGTGTCGTCAGCCGTACGGCGCGGCTTGTCGATCAAGCCCAGAACGATCTCCCGTGCCCCGCCAAGGGCTGCTCGGTCGTTGCTGCGCCGGGGCGAGTAGGCCCGATCCGCCTCGATGGCGTCGGTGATCGCGTCAGCCGCCTCGCGCAGGACTGCGACGCGGTCGAGGCGACGCAGTTCGGCCACGATGGTCTCGGTCGACGGCATGCCGATGTCGGTGAAGGGCACGTCGGGGTCCATGTAGGCCGAGGCCCACACCGACCAACCCTTCGCGGTACCGACCTCGCGGATCTTCGCCGCCCAGTGCCGCTCAGTCTCCGAGCGGGCCTCGGCCGCGACAGCGGCGAGGATCTCACGGGCGATCTGCGGCGCGTAGCCACCGTTCACCAGCGAAGTGACCGCGTCCTCGGAAGCGCTCATCAGTTCCACGTCCCGTTCAACTCGTGCGCGGCGACGGCCTCGCCGTAGGTGAGCTCCCCGGTCTCGTGCTGCGTCTCGATGTCGGCGGCGGCGGACTCGCGGCAGCCGTCACACATCCCGCACTCGTCGTCCGGGCCAACGGCGCCGCAGTCCGCCGGCTCACCGGAGGCGGGGCTGTCGCTGTCCAGCGGCTCGCCGTCCTCGCCGTAAGTCGGCGGGTACTTGGCGGCCCGCACGACCACCGAGCCCTCCTGGCGGCACTCGGGGTGCAGGCAGACGGTGGACTTGTCGCCGTGGGCACGCCACCACTCGCCCTTGCAGTCCGGGCAGCGCATTTTGTCCTGAGTGTTGTGGTCGGCGGGGCAGCCACAGGCATCGGCCGTGCCTCCGCACTTCGGGTTCGAGCAGTAGTCGCTCGGGTCGAAGGCCATCAGTCGGTACCTGCCTTCGGCTTGGCCTGCCAGACGCCGGCCGTCTTGGTCCAGGCGTCGTAGTCCTCCAGGGGCATGCCGCCCTCGGAGTGGCTGTGGTCGTTCAGGGCCGTTGCGGCGGCGAGTGCGAGGGTCGCGTGGACCTGCGCCTCGGCCGCCAGCGCGGCGCCGGTGACGGGGTCGGCGCCGTCCCCGTAGGTGTAGTGGTGGGCGCGCTCGACGAGGTGTTCGGCTTCGAGGTAGTGCTCAGGGCCGGTGGCCATCAGACGGTTTCCTTCACGGACTCGGCCGGCGTGCAGCGGGGTGCGCCCGGGCACGGGCCGAAGCCGTCGTGTTGGGAGCACTGGAGCTGCGACGGGTAGGTGTTGCCGCCCTTGTCCGGGTCCAGGAAGTCACTGGCAGCGTTCCAACCGTGGACGTCCGGACTCTCGGGGTCGGCGTCCAGTCGCATGTCCTGCGCGGCTTCGGCGACGGCTGCGCGACCGATGGCCTGCTGGTAGAGCAGCACCTGGCCCTCGGCGAGGACCCGGCGCAGGTGCTGGTCGACCTCGGCCGGGGTGGCGTCGAACCGGCCGGGCAGCGCGATGGGCGGCGTGGGCTGGCGGCTGGCGGCGGCGCGCGCCACCCAGGAGGCGATGACGGCGATGGTGGACCAGTCCCAGTAGGACACCCAGTGGATGATGTCGCGGTCGTACTCGCCGAGGTCGACGCCGCCAGCGGCAAGGACGTCCTGAAGGATCGTGGCCTGCTCGCCTGGCTCGCGGTAGCCGGCGGGCCGTTCGTCGACGGCCTCTCTGGGGATGTCGTGGATGGTCATGAGGGTCCCTCTCCTTGGTGGTCGACTCTCGGTTTCAGTCCCCGAAGCCGGGCAGTCCGGTGGTGTCCAGGCCCATCGGGGAGGTGGCGTTGTGCATCCGCTGGACGGCTTCGGTCAACGCGGAGGCGGCGCGGGAGGCGTCCTCGTAAGCCGCCAGCAGTTCGGCGACCTTCTTGTCCGCGTCGCCGCCGTTGTCGATGCGGACACGGCCGTGCTCGTACGTACGCCTGACGGGATAGGTGGCCTGCCAGAGGGCCTGGTCCAGCGTCCCGACCAGCTGGGAAAGGTTCCCGATCGCGCTGTACGAGTGGCTGGGGAACTCCCAGTCCTTCGCGGCGGACCTGGAGGTGTGGTTGAAGGAGCGGACGCCTTCGGCACACTTGGACAGGTGGCGGGCGGGTGAGGTCATGAAGGTCTCCAGGCAGCAGGCCCGGCGGCGGAAGCGAGTCAGTGCGCAGCGCACGGTGGCGTGTCCGGCCGCCGGGTAAACGGGATGCGGTTACCGGTACTCGTAGGCGCCGTGGCCAGTGCCCGCGTCCATGTCCGGTTCGCAGTGGTCCCGGTCGCGTTCGGCGATCTGGTGCAGCCGGATCAGGGCAGTGCGCACGTCGTCGTACCAGAAGGTCTCGTCATGGGTGAGGCTGAGCGCTTCGCGGGCGACGTCGGTGATGGGCCGGTTGATGCCGTCCTTCGACGCGTACACGTGCCGGAACTCGAAGCAGGTGACGCCGTCGGAGTAGGTGATCAGGACCAGTTGATCGGTCTCGTCGTTCTCGTAGAGAGCGTCGATCAGGGTCCAGCCGGTGACGTGCGCGACCCACCCGGCTGCGCACATCGTGGTGCCGCAGATCGGTTCCGCTTCGGGTCCCAGTTGCCCGATGTCCCGCAGCCCCACCCAGGTATCCATGTCGAAGGCGTTGGGGTAGTTCTGGATGCCGTCGAGTACGGCAGCTGCTACTTCGGCTGCTGTGCCGGGCAGGGCCTTTCCGGTCACGGTCGCGGCCATTGTTCAACTCCCTTTTGATGATGGGTGTTTGAGTGGCGGCGACGGGACTCGAACCCGCGACTTCGTGGCTTATAAGGCCAGCCCTCTACCAACTGAGGTACGCCGCTCCGGTGTTGAGTTGTGGATGGTGCGGGCCGCGCCCCGCCCGGGGGAAGTTCGGGGCGCGGCCCTGGGTGGCGGCCGGGCCAGGGGGATGAACCCGGCCGCCGGTCTTGGGTCAGGCCCGGGTGAGGAGGAGCAGGCGTCGGTGGGCCTTGCTCTTGGTCTCGTCGTCGCTGCCTTCGAGGGCGGCGGTGGCACGGGCGATCTCTTCGGTCATGGTCTTGCCGGGGCGGCGGGGGGCGACGTGGTCGAGGTAGCCGGTGATGGCGCGCTCGGCCGCGTAGGCGGTGGGGCCAACACGGTCGGCCTCGGTGCGGAACAGGCTGTCGAGGGCGCCGAGCCGAGTGGCGTGGTTCGTGCGCGTGCGGTCCGGGGCGTCGTCCTCCAGCGGCCACAGGTCGGCGATGACCTTGCGGAAGGAGTCGACGGCGATGTCCGTGCGGGCGAGGGCGGTCTCCTCGTCGGCGAACCGCTCGAAGTACTGGACGGACAGGCCGAGGGTGCGCCGCGCTTCCTTGATCTGGTCGGTGGCGCCTGCGGTGTGCCGGACTGCCCAGCGGGTGACGGCGTCGCGGACGGCGAAGCGTTCGGTGTTCGCGCAGATGGGGCGCCACGGGGTGACGACGCACTGGAATGTGCCGTTGCCGGAGTGGTCGTTCATGACGGCGACGTACGGGTAGACCACGTCGTTGATGCCGTCGGCGTCGACCGTGACGGTCTCGGGAAGCCGGATGGAGATGAAGACGCGGCGTCCGCCCCTGATGACTCCGGCGGACTCCCAGACGACGTCGAAGCGGCCCACGAGTTCCTGAAGGAACTCGAAGCCCTCCCGGTTCTGGATCGGCTGGTAGCGGCGGCCGACGATGCCGAGGGGAGCTCCGGTGTCCCGGCGGACGGTGTGGAACTGGTCGGCGTGCTCGTGCAGTTCGCCGCCCCACTGGTAGAGGGCGGGCACGGTGGTGACAGTGAAGTCGAGGCCCCCGGCGGTGAGCACGGTGTCGATGTCGGTGGTGCCGCCGGGGATGACCTGGCCGAGGCCGTGCCACGCCGGTGACGAGGCGTAGAGGGCGATCGTGCCGTCCGCGCGCGAGTCGAGGCCGTGGTTCGCGATGATCGCGTCAATGTTGCCCTGGATGTTGCGGGAGACGGTGAAGACCTCGCCCCGATCCCATCCCGTGAGTACCTCGTACTGGTCGCCGCCGACCGGGCGGATCTCTCCACGGCCGATACGGGCCTGGAACGCCTGCTCTCGGCTGCGCGCGGCGTCGATCTGGGCGGTCTTCTCGTCGGCGAATGCCGTGTTGACGTCGGTGGTAATGCTCATGGCGAACCCCTCCTGGAGGGCTTTTCGGCCCTTGCTTCGCCTTCAATCTTAGGACGACAATGCGTCCTACGGAAGAGGAATGTCAAAGAAAGTATCAGACAGTGCGATGGAGGCTCGTACAGGATGACACCACAGCCCAGACCGCACAATCGGCCTGCGGGCCATGCGATCATCGACGCCATGGCCCGCAGCAACTACGAACCTCCCGCCGACGCAGCGGCCCTTTTCGCCCAGATCAAGGCGGCTCACGACACCCTCCGCCAGCTCCGCGAGCCCCTCCGCGAGATGGCCGTACGCGAGATGCGCGAGAACGGCGCCACCATCGGCGACCTCGCCCGCCTCACCGGCTACGACGACGAGAAGTACCGCCGCATGGGACGGGAGGCCGGCATCGAACGACTCCGGCCTCCCACCCGCGGCCGGCTCACGAGCGACTGACCCTGTTCTCCGTCAGCAGATACAGACGATCGCCTTCGTAGCGGGCCGGGGAGCCGGAATCGCCGTCCGTGCAGGCGTCGTTCACGCACCAGGCCCTTGGCCGGTCGTCGTCCGCGCGCCCGTACACGGTCCGCTCACCGCAGGCGAGGCACAGCGCATGCCGGAAGTGGACGGACGGCCCGCGCAGGCCGAGGACCGTCAGCACGGTGCCGTGCCAGCGGGCCACCGTCCGACGCACCTCCGGCTCCCGGTCGGTGTTCTGCGCGCCCGGCTCCAAGGCCTTCAGCGCCCGGTACCACGACTGCGTGTGCTCGGAGTTGCGGAGCCCGGCATCGAGCCGGACGGCCTCGGCCTTGATGCGCTGGCTCCAGGACAGGGCCTCCAGGGACGTCGGCGGACGCGACCCGGGCGGCGCATGTCCGCCGTCCGGCGCCGGCCTCGTACGCAGGGGCAAGTGGTCGAGGCGGTCGAGCAGGCCAGGGCCGCCGTCGCCGGGATGTTCGTCGTCGCCGCGATACTGGTCGAGCAGATCGCGCACCAGGTCGTCGATGCTCATCATCGGCCCACCCCCCGGATCAGGGCGAACAGCTCCTCGACCTCCACGACGTTCAGGCGGCCCCATTCGCCGAGCGCGTACCGCAGGCGCACGTCGATCTGTGCGGCCGTCGCCGTCTGGATCCAGTGCACGGCCATCTCGCGGGCCTCGTCGGGGGTCAGCTCGCCCCGCATGGAGCCGCGCCCGATATGTACGAGCGGCTTCCCAGTTCGGGCGCCGGCCACAGCGTGGATGCGGAGCGCGGACGGAGTAGGAAGCACAGGGCGCCGCTCGCGAACCTCTTTGAGTACGGTCCCCAACATCTGGTCGTCCGCGCGGAACTCCTCGCGAAATGCCCCGATGAGGGCGATGTCCGTCTCGGCGGAGATGGCTGCCGACATGAGATCGCGGGCGGTGGCGAGTACCACGGGCGGCATCAGCAGGGCACGGATCGGCCCCCATTTCAGAAGGCAGGCCGCTTTCCCTGTGTCGTCGAGCGTGGACTCGATCCAGCAACCGTCGCACTGTTCTTCAGGCATCGCCGTCGCCCCCGATGCGCCAGTTCGGGCCGCGGAGTACGTGGGAGAGGACTTCGGGGCCGAACTGGTCGCGCGGCAGCCGGACCTTGGCCCGCGGGTATGCGCGGAAGCGCTCCAGGTCGAGAGTGCACACTGCGTCAACGCCCTGGCCGTCCGGGTCGGGCTCGTACTGGACAGGCCAGCGTGCGACGAGCCGCCGCGCGTACCAGCTGGAGGCGTGACGTTTCTTCCACATCTGCCACGTCGATGCCGGCACCTCGTACGTGACCCGCTGTCGGGCCACGACCTGCTCGGGTGGTAGCTCGTCGACGAGCACCTTGGTGCGCATCTCGAAGAGCAGCCGGTCGAAGACGGTGTGCTGAAGCGAGATATCGGCGTCGAGGAGCAGCCCGGCGTCGACCGTGGACCGGGCCGCGTACGTCCTGAAGGCCAGCAGGAGGGATTCGTCGATCACGTGGTACCGCCGAGGATGACGGTCTTCAGCAGTTCCAGAGCCTCCGTGCGGGTGAACCCGGCGTCGATCCATGCCTGGTACAGCTCGTGTTGCTGGACTGCGGCTGCGGCGAGTTCGGTGATCGGGTCTGGTATCTCGTCAGGCACCGCTGGCCTCCGGAGCATCGTCCGCCAGGTGCAGGCGGAAGCCGCGGGTGAAGCTGGGTCGCATGCTGATCCCTTCCTTCATGGTCATCGGCTGCACTTGGGACAGGCGAGGTCTTCGAGCTCGCGGCAGACGACACAAGTGGTCTCGTCGGAGTCGTCACCCCAGGGCAGGTTGGAGACGTCGGTGCCGCAGAGCGCGATGTCCGGGGTGCACGAGCACGCTGCGTGCATGAGGTCGTCGCCGCTGCCCGCATCGGCAACTACCGGTTCGGGTGCGAGTGCGGTCATGGCCGGGTCACCTCCAGGCGCCGCCTTCCGCCGCCGCGCATCTGCTGCGGCTGCACGTGATAGCCGGCCTCGCGGAGCTCGATGGTGATCGCGGCGAGCTGATCCGCCTCACCGGGGCCGTCCCAGAAGACGTGCACGATCCGGCGCCCGGACTGCGCGACGCGGACGCCCGGGTCCCAGTCGCCGCCCTCGAACTCGGAGTGCTCGTGCCCCTTGTCGACGAGGAACCGGTCGACACTCGAAGCCCTGATCAGGCGTCCCACGGTCACTGCTCCTTCGGAACGAAGTCGCGCGACTTGATCTTCGCCATGCGTCCGTCGGGGTGGTGCCAGACGAGGCCCTCGTACTCGCGGTCGAGGAGCCAGTCCCGGAGGCCGTCGTAGTCGCGCGGCGCTGCCTCGATGTCGGCGCGCTCGGCGGCCGGTGCATAGCCGTGCGGGATGAGGGCGTGGCAGTCGAATCCATCCGGGTTGCCGTTGATCTTCGGGCCCACGAGCTCGTATGTCCCGGGTCCGTCCACGTGGTGGGCTGCGGCCTCAGCGTGGATCTTCGAGAACGGCGACTGCGCCATCGGCTCCCAGCCGACGAGCTTCCCCGTCGTCTCGTCGTGCTCCTCGACGACGTAGCCCGGCGGGATGTCTCTGCGGGGCTTGACCTCGCGGCGAGCCCACCAGTTTCCGTGCTCGTCGAGCATCGTGCAGGTGCCGTCCCACTTGCGGGTCGCGAGGCCTTCACCGTTGATGACCCACTCGCAGCCAGGTGTGACGACGGGCAGCACGGTACGGATGCGGCCCAGGCGCAGGTCGCGGGCGAAGAGGGTGGGGATCTTACGCATCAGCTCTGTTCCTTGTTCTGGCAGTCGGGGCACGGTTTCGGGTGGGGTTCTCCGTACGCCTGGTTCCAGTTCGTCCAGTCGGGGACGTAACCGCGGTCCTTGCAGCGCGCGCAGGATGGCGGTTGAGGCGGGTCGAGGATGGCGTCCAGGCGGTCGGCGAGCCATCGTTCTCCAGGCATTTCCCGCAGCTGGTCACACAGGGCGCGAACCTTGTCGATGGTGCTGTCGGCAGCCTTGGCTCTCTGTGCCCACGCTCTGGCCTGTTCCACGGCGCGTTCGCGGGCTCGGGCCGCTCGCATCGCCTCGTCGAGGTGGTCGAGGCCTTGGCGGTCGTGGCCGGCGATCCAGCCCATCGAGCGGCACATGTGCTGGATCGTGTGGCGCGCACTGGCCAATTCCCCACGAGTCCACGAGAGTTGGTCCCGCACTTCTTCCGGGGTGGCGTCCGGCTGGAGGCCCGTACGCACCCTCAGACCTCCGTCGCGCGGGCAAGGCGGCGCGTCTCTGGTTCGGCGGGGTGACCGACAGCTTCGAGGGCACGGTTCACGGCGAGCCAGATGTGTGCTGTGCGCGCAGACTGGGTGGTCGGCCAAGCCCCGCGGAGGGTCGCTACGTACTCATTGACGGCCTTGTAGGCGCGCTGTCGAGGGGTGAGGTCGGCGCCCTCCGACTCGGCTGGCGGCACCGGGATGTCGGGGCCTCCCGTGCGCACCTCGGGGTGGTGCTCGCGAACGTGGTCGTCCATGAGGTGGCGCGGGACAAGCGCGCAGCTCTCGCAGTACGGGCACGGGTCCCGTACCTCGACCCCAGTCAACGGGCCCTGGTTCGAGGGGCCTTGGTCGTAGCAGCCGCCTTCTCCCGGGTGCTGGTTCACACAGTTCCCGCACGTGCTGCAGGCGTGATCGGGGTTCGTGCAGTTCGGCGCCGGAACTCGGCCGTACTTCACTTCGCCGTCGACCATCGGGTACAGGGCGACGGTGTCCGACCAGTGGAAGCCGCGCTCGTCGATGTGGTCGCCGTGGTGCCGACCGGCCCGGATGCACAGCCGGGGGGCCTGGTGGCCGTGGTACTGCGCGGAGCACTCGGTGGAAGGCACGACCTCGTCGGAGTCGGCCCACCCGGGCAGCGTGCAGTCCTGTGCGTTCTCGGACACGCACGCCTCGGGGTTGTTGAGAGCCTCCAGCAGTTCGGCCCCGGCGGACCGTACGAGGAACAGCGACGATCCGTGGGCGCCCTGCCAGCAGTAGGCGAGCGCGAATGCCCGGCCAGCCATGTTTCGCCAGCGGTCGCGCTCGCCCAGGCACTGGTCGACGACGGGCATGACGATGTCGGTCAGTTCGTCGATGCCCTGCCGCTCGTCTTCGTCGGGGAGCCGTTCGTGAACGAACTGCTGCTGGAGCGCGTGGCAGACCTGCCGGCGCAGGGACACCCGCTCTGCTTCGCCGCCGGCTATCCAGCCAGGTACGTCGAAGGCCGCGGCGATGTCGGCGCGCAGCTCTGCGTCTGCGGACTCCTGGTCCGCGGTCCACACGATGCGGGTTGCTCCGTCGTGGCCGTGGATCTTCGTAATGGGGCGGGTGCCCTTGTGGTGCCAGACGTCGGTCTTCGGCTCCCACATGGGCGCCTGGTCGAGCCAGTGGGTAACGACCCAGCCGTCGGAGAACTGCACCCCTTCGGCGACGACGCCTGTACCGGAGATCCCGGAGACGTCCTGGTCGCGGACGACGCGGAACGTCGCGAGGGTCGGGTGTGCGCTGTCGCTCATCGCGGAGTTCCTTCGGGCAGGGGCGACCACGCCTCGCGCGGGCGCGGGATGGGCAGCGTGAGCGTCGTCTCGGTTACGGGGTCGAGGAGCTTCGCGACGGGAATGCGCGGGATCTGCAAGGTGTCGTCGTCCGGCAAGGGCACGATGGTGTTGACGACGCCGTCGAGGGAGACTTCGGCGCCGTCCTGGCGAGTTCCCCAGCCGGTTCGGGCGCAGGTGGCCATGCCGTACCAGCGCATGGCGCGCAGGACGGTCCACGAGCCGAGGACGGCCAGCGGCATCAGCAGCCAGGTCACGGCGCGCTCGCGGATGCGCTCGTCGCTGCGGATGACGCCGAGGTAGCGCAGCGCCTGCGCCCAGCCGATGAGGAGCAGCACGACGAGGAATGTGGCCGAGGGCCGGTTCCCGTACCGGAGGGGTTCGACGAGGAGCAGCCAGCCCAGGACCGTGGTGGACAGGGCGACGGTGAACCAGCGGGTGACGTGCGCCCAGTACGCGTAGCCGGTGACCGGGAGGTAGCGCAGCCTCCAGAGCGATCTGATCGTCGAGCCGCGCATCCACCGCATGTACATGCGGGCGAAGTGGCTGGCGCGCTCGGGCAGCGCGGTGAAGACGATCGCGGTGTGCTGCTGGACGGTCCGGCCGCGCAGCAGCGCATACAGGGTCAGCAGCGAGTCGTCGGAGAACATGACGGGGCGGCCCCGGAACGTCTCGTTGAGGTAGCTGTCGAGGTTGTCCCGGATCACTGCGGCCCGGTAGGCGGCGAGGGGGCCGCTGTTGACGAGGACGCTGCCCATCGCGGACAGCGCCGAGCGGTCGGTGAGCTGCCCGGTGGTGAACCAGAGGTCCGTGACCCGGGTGAGGAGGTTCGTCCGGTGGTTCGTTGCGAGGACGATCCCGGCGACCGACTGCACCCGATGCCGGGCGAGCGGCAGCAGGATCTCCTCGATGGCGGTCGGTGCGAGGCAGGAGTCCGAGTCGACGGTGATGTACACGTCCGCGTCCGGGCTGGCGTGGACGCCGGCGGCCTGGGCGTGCCGCTTGCCCGCGTTGGGCTGGCGGTGCCAGGTCGTCGCGATGCCGGAGGCCGCCGTGGCCGCCTCCCACCACTGCCTGACGGCCGCGTAGTCGATGACCTCGACGATGTTCCGCTCGTCGTCACGGATGCCGGATCCGTCGTCGACGACGTGCACACTGTCCGGCAGCCGGGTCTGGGCGAGCATCGATTCCAGGGCGAGCCTGAGGTAGCCCTCGTCTTCGTTGTAGACGGGCAGCAGGACAGCGACGTGGAGTTCGTTGAGCCGGCGGCGCGCGCGGGGCGACGGCCGGGCCGGGCGCTCGGCGTGGTACATGAGCGTCTGTCCGAGCAGCAGCACGAACGTGACGGCCCACACGGCGGCCAGCCGGGACCCTGTTGCGCCGCCGTAGTCGGCGGCCTGGACCGCATGTTGGGCGGCCCACGATGCGCCGGCCAGGAGGGTGACTGCAGCGGACAGCACCATGCGGGAACGGTGCACGCGTGCGGAGAGAGGTGGTCTCGTCATCGTTCGCCTGCCGTCTTGTGGCGGCGGAAGCCGAGACGGACGGCCAGGGCGCCGACGGCGACGAGACCTACGGCGATTGCGAGAAGCCACCAGCCGGTGATGACGGCTCCGCCGACGACGATGGCTCCGGCGACGGTACCGGTGTGAGCGAGTTGGGACTTGTCGGACACAGGGTTATCCCTTGGGGTGGTTGGTGGTGCCGAGCGCGTCGATGGCGCGGCAGGTCTTGAGGTTCTGGCGCTCTTCGCGGCGCTGCTCACGGAGTTCGGTGAGGCGGCTGGAGAGCATGTAGACGCCTACGGCGAGGGCGATGAAGACGATCAGGGCGATGACCGCGAACAGGCCGCCGAGCGCGGCGACGACGAGGGTCTGCCCGGACGTCATCGCTGTCTCCGGCCGCGTGCGTCGGCGTACACGGCGTGCGCGGCTGCGCCGGAGAACAGCACGCCGCAGATGAGGAATGCGATGGCCCACATGGTGAGTTCGCGGTAGACGGAGTCCGCTCCGCCGAGCATGCACGCCAGGGCGAGCAGCCCGCAGAACCAGCGGTCGGGCAGCGCGAAGAACGCGCCGATGAAGGCGGCCAGTGCGACCGCGATCGCGGCCCAACTGAGCAGGGACATCAGCATCCTTCAGATTCGAGGGGCCGAGGGCGGCCCTGGACGCGGGCAGGTTGGCGCGGGCGTTCATGACGCCAGCCCGAAGATCGCGGTGAAGGCGGCGTCGGCCCTCCGGTTGGCCTGCCGCATCGGGCGGTCCGCGAGGTGGGCGCCTGCAAGGCAGTCGGCCATGCCGCAGCTCGCCGTTGCCTGCCCGACCGGAGGGCGGCCGAAGTGGAGTTCGAAGGAGAGGCGGGCGGCCGTGATCCGCTGCTTGCGGAAGTACACGTATCGCTCGGCACGCCCTGTCCAGCGAAGATGACCGCCGTCGGACGGTTCGGTGTTGGCACGGAACCCTTCCGCGAGAGAGCCGTACCGCTCGCGCCGACCGGAACGCGGCACCGACAGGCCGAGCGCCTCACGGGTGCGTCGTACGGCCGCCTGGGAAACGCCGAGCTCGCTGGCGATGTGCACCTGCGGGATGCCTTTCCGAAGCCGCTCTTCGATGTCTCGCCGGACGGCCTCCCGGGCGGCGGCCGTCGCTTCGCGCTGCGTCTGCGGCACTGCTTTCGCTGCGCGCTTGCAGGCTTCGCAGTACGGGCGTCCGTCCCTCTCCAGACGTCCGTTGACGGTCTGGTCGTGGCCGTATCGGCAGGTGTCCGGGCGGTCGCCGAGCTTCTTGGCACGACGAAGCTCCAGGCGCTTGGCCTGGCGGCCGGCCTCGTCCGCTACGTGCCCGGGGGCGATGCAGTGATCGCGTCCGCAGTCGGCGATCACGTAGCCCTGCGCAGGACGCCCGTGCTGGATCTCGAAGGCAATCGCCGCCGGGCTGTACGACATCTCCTTGTGCCGCATGACGGGCGTGCGGGAGGCTCCGACGTGCTCGCCGGTCCACTCCAGGTGGCCACCCTCCAGCGGCCTGGTCAGCGTCTGCCACTTCTGGCGAGCCGTGAGCACGTGCCGGACGACGTTGGGCAGGCCGAGTTCTTTCCGGATGTCGCCGACGCGGTGACGGTCGCAGCCGAGTGCTTGCGCGATGGCAGCGTTGGACAGGCCGTTGCGGAGCTCGGCGACGATGTCGCTGCGCGGAACGTACGGGCTCACGGCCCCTTCCTCTCCTGCGCGTTGGGCGGCAGGCGGAGCCCTTCGCGGATTCGGCGTACGGCGGGCGTGCTCAGATCGGCGCGGCGGGCGATCTTCAGGTCCGGGAGGCCGCACGCCCAGAGCCGGTAGACGTGGCGCTCCTTGAGCGTTATGACCTTCGTGCCCGGCTCCGCAGGGAGCACCGCTGGGGCGTGCGGTGCTGCGGGGGCCGCCGGTGCGGAGGTGGATGCCTGCCGCTTGGCCGCAGTGGCTGCGACAGCCAGGCGTTCGCGGCGCGCCTGCGCGCTCCAGCACTCCGCGTCGATGCGCTCGCCCCGCCAGAGGTGCCCCAGCAGTGCGTTGTACGTCCCGCACCGCTCCGTGCCGTCCAGTTCGAGCAGGGGTGAGTCGTCTTCGCCTCTGGGGACGTGGGGGTCCAGCCGGTATCGCTCGTTGTGCACGAGGCCGGCCACGACACCGTCGCGGGAGTCCCTGCCTCTGCCGTGCTCGACCTCCTTCACGCTGGCGAGGCATTCCTTTCGTACGGGACATCGGACTACGCACACGAGCCGGGCCTCGTGGACTTTGGTCTTGTCGGAGAACAGGTCTGGGTCCTCTTCGCGGCAGGCGGTGCGGTCCATCCAGTCGCGGCGGCGAGCGGCCGTTTCGGGCACAGATCCGAAGTAGGTGCCCACGGTTCACTCCGCGGTGGGCGTGGCCGCAGCCGCGGGCGTCTTGGTGCTCCGGGGCTGCTTGCGGATGTCGGCGTGACGGTCGCGGCGGCGTACTGCGTCGGCCAAGCCGGGCGAGACCCGGAACCTGACGACCTGGTGGGCCTCGACCGTGATGGCCTCACCGGTCTGCGGGTTCCGGAAGATCCGCGGCTTCGCCCGGGAGGGCAGCCACGTGCCGAAGTTGGTGATGGCCACCTTGTGGCCGGATGCCGTGGCGCGGGTGATGGCACCGAACACGGCCATCACGGCGTCGTGGGCCTGCGCTTGGGAGATGTCGAGGTCTGCCGCCACGACATCGACCAGTCCGGTCGTGTTCAGTGGGGCGGTGATACGGACGGGCTTCTTCACAGGATGCTCCAGAATTCGTCGCGGGGCAGTAACTGGCCCCGCGCGGCTCAGTACTTGTCGCCGATGCCGGTGCCGTGCGTTCCGGATGGCTCACAGGAGGTCAGGGCGAGCGCGGCGGCTGCCGCCGCTCGCCGGCTCATCAGGCGTACTGCTTGGCGAGCTGGAGGAGTTGGTCGCGGGTGCTGGCGCGGCCCATCTCGTTGATGACGGTGATGGTCCATCCGTCGCCTGCTCGTACGGCCTTGGCCATCACGCAGGCGTCGCTGCGTGAGTCGATATCCGGCATGTACTGGCCGATGCGCTGGCCACCCGGGCCGCCGTCGTAGACGTTCAGCGTGACGCCCTCGACATTCGCGAAGGACACGCCGTCCTTGAAGGCAGTCACGATGAAGACGAGGGTGTCGATGCTGGTCGGGAGCTGGTTGAAACGGGCGATGATTGTCTCGTCATCGCCGTTGGCCTTGCCTGTCCGGTTGTCGCCGAGAGTGATCAGCGAGCCGTTGTCGAAGGCGTCCGTGTTGTCAAACCAGCACAGCCTCTTCGGACGGCCGTCCGCCAGCGCCACGGCGGTCAGATCGAGATCGGTTCCGACGGCTCGGCGGAGGCGGCCCATGAGGCCCTTCTGTCCGCCGCCGGAGGTCTTCCAGGCGACTCCTACCTGCAGCACGCTCACACCGGTGAGACCTTCGGCCTGGTCCTTCTTCATGTTCAGCAAGGTGTTCTCCTGATCGGTTTAGTGGTGCCGTTCCGCCGCCGGGCCAACGTCATCCCGGCGGCGGAACGGGGCTCTGTCAGGCGCTGGCGCGCCAGGCGGTAGCGGTCGCGTTGACGAACTCCTGCACGTCGTCCGGCAGGGCGCCGCTGGCCAGCTCCGCGGGGCTCGGCCCCCGGGACAGCTGGCCCACAGCGGTCGCATTGGCCAGGTCGGAGCGCAACTGAAGGTTCTCGGCGTGTATGAGCTGCTGTTCTCCGAGCTGCTCGTCGAGGTTCGCGACCAGGACCTCGGCCTGACGGAGAAGCGTCCACGCGGCGTCCCGCTCCCGAAGCGCCTGCTGCCGCTCGATGAGACAGCGGGCCAGGGTGCACGCGAGCTTGTCGTTCTCCGTGTCCAGCCGGGCGACGTCGGCGCGGAGCCGGACTCGGGTCCAGGTCAGGCGGTGCAGCCCGCGTCCGGCTGGTGCGACGTAGTAGAGGACGGCCGCAGTGCCGACTACGGCGACCGTGAGGGCCGCGTACTCCATCACGATTCCCTTCTCGACGGCCACAGCCGGGGCAGCTGTCCGAGTCGGCGCGGGGGGTCCGCCGGGAAGGGCTGTTGGGGGTCGAAGCGAGGGCCGCCAGTCGCGGAGGACAGCTCGCGGTAGGCGCCCTCGTTCGCGTTCTGGAGGTCGGCCAACCGGTCGGTGAGCGCGCTGAGTTGACTGCGGAGGGCCCGGTTCTCGGCTTTGAGGCGCTGCTCTCGTGCCGTCGGCCCCTTGGCGAAGGTCAGCATCGGCCCCTCCGCGTGGCGTCACCGAGCAGGCATCCGGGCATGGCGATCGCATGCTCGGTAAGGGCGCCCGTGGTGACGTCGTAGTCGTGGGCCCGGTGCCAGTCGGCGTCCACGAACGCACGCCGGATCAGGCCGGCGACCTCCTTGGTGCTGCCGGGCAACGGGATTTCGCGGCGGTTGCTGTCGATGGCCATCGCGCACCAGACAGTGCCCTCGCCGTATGCGGCCGGGGTGACACGGACTTCGATGACGTCGCGTCCGGTGATGTCCCGCAGCCGGCGCCACAGTCGGTCGCGGGCAGGCCTGCTCGCTGTGCGGGCGATGCTCTTGACGTTGCTCATGCTGCACCGCCGGGGTGGAAGCAGTCGCGGACTCCGGCCAGCAGCTGTCCGTACGAGGCGATCGTGCGGGGGCTCCAGGAGTGCTCGGGTCCGTGGATGTCGCGGAACCAGACGTCGCAGGCGGCGAGCAGCAGCTGCTCGCGGTCCGTGTCGCGGGCGGCGATGCCGCCGTCGGCTGGGGTAACGGTCTCCGGGTGGCCGGCGGCCAGGAGGGCGAAGGCGTCCTCGATGGCCGGTGACTCCCAGGCGTGCCGGTTCGGGTCGCTAACGGGACGCAGCAGGCGGGCGCGCTCGAAGTACATCTCCAGGGCGCGCCGGGAGTAACGCAGCTGGAGGGCGTTCCAGCGGGCGCGGAGCGCAGTGAGCGGGTGGTGCGGGGCGGTGCGACGGGCGACGTGCACGGTTGCGGTCATCGCCATCGCCTCCCTTCGGGTTCAGTCGGTTTCGGGTTGGTGCAGGGCGGCGCGTGCTGCGGCGGCCCCGCGGTGTGCGGTGTCGGGCTCCGGGGGGCGGCGACGCTGTCGCCACGGATCCGGCAGTCCGGGGAGGAGGTCTGGGGGTTCGGCGTCCGGGTCTGCGATCAGCTGCGCGACCGCGACGACGAGGCGTCCAAAGCTGACGTCCTCGCGGCATCGGACCTGTGCGAGCACGTCGCGCAGCAGGTCGATGGACCAGTCCGGCCGGGCGGCCTCGGCGAGCGCGAGCAGCTGGTGCGTGGCCGGGCAGGGGACATCGGTCACGTCGGCCTCCCGAGCAACTCGGGGGGCCGATGCGGAGGATGCCCGGCAGCGAGTTCGGCGCAGGCCTTGCACGGGGCGTCCGTGAAGCGCATGACTCCCCGGTCGCAGCCGGCGAGGCCGCACCGGGACGGGTGCCGCTCCGGAGGCTTCAGGGCCGCGCCGAGCAGCCACCGCGCGGGATCCCGGATCGTCTCGGTCGAAGCGAAGCGGAACTCCAGGCGGGCACGCAGCCGTTCGCTGTCCGCGCCGGCGTTCAGCTGCCGTCCGATTTCGCGGGCGGCCTGGCGCACCACGTACGGCGACAGCCCGGCCAGCAGCACCTTCACCGGTTCGAGCACGTCCCAGATCCGCGGAGCGAGACTCAGATCGGGCCCGGCGTACGGGCGGCGGAACGTCGACGGAAGCGGAGGACCGGCGGGGTTTTCCACAGGGCCTCGCGCTACTACCTGTTCTCGCCTACGGCGGATGTCCAAGGCGGCAGGGGGCGAATCATCGGGTGAGTCAATCTCTTGGTCTTCCACTGTCGCGAGGGATCCCCCACCAAGATCCGCACCCGATCCCTCATCAAGATCCGCAGTCAGTGGAGCCTGCACCGGCTCGTCGTGGACGGTGTAGAGGTGACGGCCGCGGTATCCGGCCCTCCGGTCCACGCTGATCCAGCCGAGATCCTCCAGGGCGCGGAGGATGCGACGCACCGACCGGGGGTCGAGCGGTTCGCTGGCCTTCTTCCCGGACCGGTGGCGCAGGACGTGACCGAGTTCGGCGAGGCTGAGGTGGTGTCCGGTCGCCGTGGCGTACGACAGCGCTGCGTACGCGCGCAGCTGGCGCGGGCTGAGCCCTTCGGCGGCCCGCGTGGGTACCCATGCCCCGTGCTCGGCGCGGCTCGCGACCCTGACGCGGCGTACGGCGGTGTGGCCGCGACCGCCCTGGTGGGTGCGCCGGTAGCTGGTGACCTCGGCAATGTCGTCGTCCGGGGCTGGCCGCATGAGCTGTGTCAGGGCCCGCTCGACGCTGGAGCGGGACAGGCCGAGCAGCCCGGACAGGTAGGCGACCCCGGCCTCGCATCCGGATTCGCGCCGGGACAGGGCCGCGATCTTCACGTAGACGGGCAGGACGGCGTCGGCGTAGTAGCCGACGACGACTCGCAGCGGAACACGGACGCGCTGCATGGGGGTCACCTCCTTCCGGGCGTGGTCGGGATGGGTTCATGCGCGCCTCAGGGGCGCGTCATGGGCGTCAGGTGTCGTCGTCGCTGCTGTGGTCGGTTGCGGTGTTCAGGACGGCGGAGAGTCCTTCGGCGAGGGCCTGCATCTCGTGCCGGACCTCGGTGACCGTGAGGTCGGGTCCGTGGACCAGGCGCTCGGCGTAGCGCGCCCAGTAGCCGAGCCCGGCCCGCAGCCGTGCGCTTTCGAGCCAGGCGAGCTGGCCGCCGGTGAGCCGGAGCGTCGATTCGTCCAGCTCCAGCTGCCCGTCGTCATCGAGCGTTCCGCGCGCGGTCCGCTGAAGGTGAAGGAAGCGCTGCGCTTCCCGTACCGCACCCTCCTGCTCAGGGTTCGGCAGCTCCAGGCCGACGATGCGGACCCGAACGGACGCTTCCTTCTCCGTGCCGGGCGCAGGCTCAGTGCGCTCCAGGCTGCGGAACTCGATGATGGCCATGCGGCTGGAACCGAGGGAGCTGTACATCGGCCTGACGTGCGGCTCCAGCGCCTCCTGTGCCGATGCGCTGACCTTCGCGTCGAACTTGAGATTCGTCATGACGTCTCACCGGCCCGGGCACGCTGGTCCAGTTCGTCAGCGGCGTACTGCAGGAGTCCTGCGAGGGTCGTTGCGTCCAGCCCCCTCAGCTCGGCGAGCACTCCGACCGCTCCCCCGGCAGCCATCAGGACGCTGGCGATGTCGCGCGGCGGGACGTCGACCACACCGGCGAGGTCCTCGGCGAACCCACGCGCGAGCTTGCCGAGCACGTCGTTGTCGGGGTCTCCGTCCTGGCTGTACCGGATCTCACGGAGAGCGGCGAATACGGCCTCGCGCGAGTAGGTCTCGGACGTGAATGCGCGCCGGCCCTGCTCGGTCAGTTTGCGGGCGACAGCCTCGCGGAACTCGGCGGTCACTCCTGCTCACCGCCCTCGCGGACGCCGGAGCCGGGCTCGGCGGCCGTCGGCCACGCCTGCCGCTCGGCTCCGTCCCCGCCGGCGTCCTGGTCGTCGCGGGCGACGACCGTTCCCCGGATGACGGCCGGTGCCGCGCTGGTGTCGTCGGCGTCGTCGTCGGCCTGGACCAGATCGGCGAGTTCGTGCGAGGTGGGGACGACCTTCACGAGGCGGCGGACGGCGCTCTTGGCCCACATCGCGTCGAAGTCGGTGTGCCAGGCGCTGTCGTGCTTCTGGTTGCGCTCGGCCTTCTTGTACGCGTGGCTGTACTTGTCGCGGATCGCTTCGGCCTGCGGCCGGTTGAGGATGATCACCTGGGAGCGGCGGCCGTCGATCCACGCGAAGGCGTACGCGAGGATGACCTTGCCCCGCTCCTCCTCGGTGCGGTCGACGCGCGGCTTGTGGAAGAAGTCGCGCGGGGACGGCTCGGTCGGCGTGAAGTCCCACTGGTCTGCCTCGCGCACCCAGTTGAAATGCACGCTGTCCACGCGGGGATGCCGGTACATCAGCTCGATGTAGCCCTCGTACATCGGCTGGAAGGTCGCAGTGTCGCCGTACGGGATGACCGCGGCCTGGCGGCCGTCGGGCTCCAGGCCGAACCGTGCGCAGGCCAGCAGCGCGCTGGTGATGCTGTAGTCCGTGCACTTCGCCAGGTTCGGCATGATCGCGCGGGCGACGGACATGAAGTGGGCCCGGTCGACGTGCCGGGGCAGTGCGTCCGTGAAGTACGTCGACCTGCTCTGGAGCCACGCCATGGCGCTGTCGTTGAGCGCGAGGTCGGTCACCGCCGACTGCTCCGGCGGCTCTTCCGAAGCGGCCTGCTTCACGCGGTCCTTCAGGGTGTCGGGCATGGTCATCCTTCCGAGGGCGTGCGCAGGACGCGGGCCCGGTACTTGCGGTGGATCTCGGGGTGGTCCTTGGCCAGCCGGGTGATGTCGACGGCGGAGACCAAGTGCGTGTATTCGGCGGCGAGTTCGGGTTCGGCCTGGCGGAAGCGGCGGTGGGCGAACTGGCCGTTCTGCCGCCAGGTGAAGACGGGCTTGCCGCCGACGGTGGCGACCTCGGCGTCCCCGGCGAGCTGCCGCATGCGGTTCTCGACCTCGGTGAGGTCGGTCTCCAGCGAGGCCTGCCGTTCCTTCAGCTCGCGGCGCCGCTGGTTGAGGAGCATGGCCTCGACCGGGTCGACCTCGACCGTGGCTTCCTCCCGCGCGGTCCACAGCCGGGCGAGCAGTTCGGCGGTGGCCTGCGAGCCGTCGGCGACCGGAGGGACACCGGGGAGAACGTGGTCGGTCCAGAAGCGGTCGACGGCTTCGGCGAGCATCTGGCACAGCTCGTCGTCGCGCTGCAGCTGCCACCAGACGAGTTCGTCGTCGATGAGCCCGGCGACGTGGGCGTGCTGGTAGCCGGTGACGGTCAGGTACCAGTGCGCTTGCAGTGCGGGCCCGTCGGGCGCCTCGTCGCCGCGCCACCCCTCAGCGCGAGCCGAGCGCCAGGTGCGCGACTTGCATTCCAGGATCCCGGGATCGGCAGCCTGGACATCGTCGGGCCACAGGGTGATGCGGTCGGGGTTGGCGAGCCAGTGAGGGTGGTCGACATGCTGGAGTGTGCCGGGCGCGTCGAGGATGAGCAGACCGCTCTCCTCGGAGAAGAACTCGGCGGTGAGGCCCTCCAGCCGGTGGCCCCGGCGTGCAGACCTCTCCAGGCGGGAGTCCGTCTCACGGGGGATGCCGACCTTGTCCTGCCAGACGCGGAGGGCGCCGCCGTGGGTGTCCAGGCCGAGGATCGCGGAAACGTCCGAGCCGCCGATGCCGGTTCGGCGTACGGCGAGCCAGTCCTCCGCCGGGGCCCCGGCGGGGAGAAGGACCCGGGCGGTCGGAAAGCTGAGGGGAACCGGCCCGGAGACGGGGGACGCCGCCTCCGGGCCGGCCGTCCCGCACGGCGCAGGCGGGGTCAGTGGGGGCAAGAGTTCAGGAGTCCCCTCTCCCGCCTTCGCTCCAGCAGCCACCACGCGCAGAACGGCAGCAGGTGACGTTGACGCCGTACGGGTCGTCTTCATGGCCGCGCCACCGTCCGCACGGTGAGGGCCGGTGCCGGGGCGGTGCGGGCGTGCTCGGCGATCTCGCGCATCTGCTCGCCCCAGCTGGGCGACAGCTCGCGCGGCGCGTCTCCGGCGAGGGCCCGGCGGACGTCGGAGTGGACGTCGGTCACGGCGTCGGCGAGAGCGTCCTGTAGCGGCACGATCTCGATCAGGCCGCGCGCGGTGTTCGCCGCGTTCCAGCCGACGAACACGATGGTTCCGGCGTACGGGTGCTGTGCGGCGCCCAGTGCGGCGAGCAGGCACGAGCCGACGATGTTGCGCGGGTACCGGTCCGGGAAGGCGTGCCCGCAGTCGTTGACGTAGGCGGCCAGCGCGAGCGACGGCATGAGCGATACCCGGGCGTGCCCCTCGGGCCCGACTGCCGCCGGCCAGTCGACGTCGCCGTCCCGGCGGCTGAGTTCACCGTCCGCGGTGAGCAGCAGGTGGCTCATCAGGCTTCTCCGCCCGGGTGAGGTGTGCTGATGGCAACTCGGGCGCCTGTGTAGCGCGCACGGACGGGCCACTGGCCCTGTTCGCTGTCGCAGACTTCGGCGTCGAAAGTGCCGGGCGGCCGGAACTGGACGTACGTGCCTTCGCACATGCTCCTCGCGGGCCGCCGGGCGTTGGACGGACTGGAGTACAAGGAAATGCGGTGCCACGTGCCGGGGTTGTCGCGGAGTGCGGCGACGCGTTCGCGGTAGATGATCGCCCAGTCGCGCGGCGCCCGATGCTCCGCCGGTGCGGGCGGAGCGTGGAGACGGAGGTCCGGGGCGGAGATCCAGCCGTGGTGGACCGCAATGGCGACGGCGCGGGCTGCATTCCCCGCGCGGAGGGTCTGGTAGGCGTTCCGGAGATGGGTCTTGACGGTCTGGACGCTCAGGCCGAGGGCGTGCCCGACCCCCTCGTGAGGCGCGCCGCGGGCCAGCTCGATCAGGCACTCCAGCTCACGCTTCGACAACGGGCACGGTGCCGCCGTCCGTCCGGCCGCGGCCAGGAACACTTCCGTGGTGACCTTCTGGGCGATGGTCTCGATCAAGGACTCGTCCAGCAGCGATTCACCGGCCGTGGGCGGGCGGTGGTTGGCGATGACCTTCTCGATGGCGTCGAGGGTGGGGAGGCCGTTCTCACCCGAGGCGGCGCCCCACAAGCTCTCGATGAACTCGGCGAGTTGGTCGGCGTCGAACTCGCGGGCCCACGGGAAAGTGAAGGAGTCAGCCACGGACGACACCGCCGTCCGCCTTTTGCAACATGCGCAGGTGCCGCTTCAGGACCGCGATCTCGTCTCGCTGGCGGGCCACTTCACCGAAGAGGGCCGGCACCGCCTCGCGGGCGAAGCTGATGAACTCGACGACCGGGATGCGCTCGGTGTCGGACCAGGTCTCCAGGAAGCAGATCGGGCCGACCTGATCGGGAAGGCCGTGCTCGCTCGGCTGGACCGGCCACGGCCCCTTGGGCAGGCCGATGATGATCTTCTGGGTGTGGGACAGGTACTCGTCGGACAGCGGCTCAGGCATGGTGACCCTCACTCGCCGGGGCAAAGCGCGACCACAGGCCGGCGGGCCCCTGGCCCATCACGACCCGCGTCTCCCCGAAGGCGACGCGCGGGCTCTCGTCGGCGATTTCCTGGCACAGCTGCTCGGTTTCCCAGGCGACCCCGAGCAGCGCACCCGTGAGGACGTTGTGCACGGTGTTGTGCACCATCCGAGTGCGCGCGTCGCGCAGCCCCTGGTGGGAGGCCCCGGATGGGACGTCGAGCGCGTCGCGGATGACTCGGAGCAGGTCGAGCAGGTCGTCGCGCTGAACCCGCGCACGGTCCTCCTGCGCCTCTTCGAGACCTCGGGGACCAGGAGTGGGGTGTGGGATGCTGGAGAGCATCGGGTCCACCTCGTTCCTCTCTTACGGTTTCGGGCTGGTGGGCCGAGGGCTCGTCGGGGGCGTCCGACGGGCCCTCAGTACGTTCAGGAGCCGAGGGGGCGGGCAGTCCGGCAGCGTCGGCAGGCCATCCGCAGGACCGGGTTGCGGTGTCCGCAGGTGTCGCAGATCCAGCGGCAGACGATGTCGATCAGGTGTCGCACTCGGCGTCTTCCAGGAGGCGTACGAGGGCGGCGGTGATGACGCGGTGGCGGCCCTCCAAGGGCAAGACCTTGACCGGCGACTGGCCGGTCTTGATCAGCCCGTGCAGGTAGCTCTTGGAGACACCGAGCGCGATGGCGGCCTGCGGCACGCTGACCGTGGCGGGCCACGCGCGGATCTCGTCGAGGGTCGGGGCGCTGGTTGCCATCAGGCCACGACCTCGTCCGGCAGCAGATCGGCGACCGTGCAGCCCAGAACCTCGGCGATCTTGCTGAGATTGGCGGGCGAGAAGTTCGCGGTGCCCTTCTCGGCCATCGACACGTGCTGCTTGGTGACGCCGGCCCGTTCCGCCAGCTGCGTCATATTGAGCCCCGCCTCGACCCGCCTGCGCCTCAGGCGCCTTCGGTCAAGTTCGGTCTTGGTTCCCATGTGACGAACAGTAAAGGGATGTGCGAAACAGTACAAGCCTGTACTGGTGAGTAGCTTTGACTTTCTCGTACCCGTGCTGGCCGGTTGTGAAGGTTGTGTGTGGAGCCCTAGTCGACGCCCCGTGACGGTTCGATACAGTTCAAGAAAGTCAAAGCCCTGAAGGGACGGTCATGAGCTCACCGGCCTCGGCGCAACCCTCACCGCCGGCGGAAGCGGCTCTCATCCGGCTCGCACGCGAAGCCGCCGGACTCAGCCCCGAGTCAGCCGCCGCCCGGATGGCGATGCGGTTCGGTGGATCACGCTGGCGACAGATCGAGCGGGGCTACAGAACCGACACCGGCAAAGGCGTCGAGGCGCCGGCACCCACCCTCGCCCAGATGGCCCGCGCCGTCGGCCTCACCGCTGCGCGACTCGAAGGCGTGCGCCCTGACGCGGCGAAGATCTTGCGCGAGATCGAGCTCCAGGAAGGGGGCGTTCCCGCAGAAGTCGCAGCGGAGAACCCGCCGGACCCCCTCGTCGCGAGCGCCTATTCGATGGAGCAGGCCGAGCGGATCATTGACGCCGCCCTGGCGCCGTACGCCTCCGACGAGGAAAAGCTCGAACTCCTGGAGCGGTACAGCAGGAATCTGCGAATCCAAGTCGAGGAGCGGCAGCGCGGAAACCAGGAACCTCCGGCCAAAGGTCAACACCCCCGTCGCACAGGGTAGTTGAATGATTACGGTTCGGTCACGAGGTGCAAATATGCATGACCGGCGGTCACTTGAGGCGCAATGTGTGAAACCCCCCACGCTACGCGCAAAGACCGATAAGCGACCCGTGTGCAACCGCCCAATAGGGGACGAGGATGATCTTTTTCATTCTCGCGGCAGCACTCGGCGCAAATACCGTCATCGTGCTCCTGCTCTTCCGACGACTGAGGCAAGACCTGGCACAGAGCCTCAGTCGGCAGGTCACTGCGATACGCGTCGAGATCACCCGCGACCGCGTGATCAGGCAACTGACCGACACTCAGGGAAGAGCAGGAGGTGAACAAGAACCGACTGAGGCGATAGCGCTGGCGATCGGCGCCGAAAGCGAACCGGAGGCGCCGCCGCCCCAGCTTCAACCGATCCGCCGCAAGGGCCACTTGGGCCTCTACATCGGCGGGGCCATGGCCATGGTGGTGACAGCGCTCGCCAGAGCCGCACGAGAGGCGTTACGGATCCACCGCCGCCAGAGCGCTCTCGGCATTCTGGCAGCAGCGGCAGCCACCACGACGACCGTTACCGTCCTCACGCTCACGCCCTGGGTGGACGGCTCGGACATCGATCCGCCGCCCGCGGTGCCGTCGGTCGCCCTGACAGCATTCCCGGACCCCGGCCATACGGCTCCCGGCAGCTCCACCACCAATCCGTCGTTGGCGAGCACTATCGGTCCGAGGCGGACAGGCGGCCCGTCGTCCGACCAATCGCTCCTCGCCGCAGTCGGCGGCCGGCTAACGCCCGTCGACGACAGCGCCGCGCCTTCGCCGACCCCGTCGGCAGGCACAACGCCAGTGGAGTCCCCGACGCAGGCCGTCACCGCGGCTCCCACGGAAAACCCGACCCAATCGTCGAGCTCCCCTACCTCCTCGACTGCGTGCACCGGCCTCAGCGTTGCGGTGCTCGACGTCCAGGCCTGTCTACTCGGGGGCGGCGACGGCTGACCTCGCGAGAGAAGGAGATCGTGCCCGAGATCAAGAAGATCGTCCTGCAAGGCGGTGCCGTGAGGTACCGCTTTGTGGTCGACGTCGGCTATGAGCCCAAGAAGGACAAAGCCTCCGGCGACGCCATCATCAACGAGGCGACCGGCGAACCGGTGATGAAGCGAAAGCAGCTGACCGTCACCAGGAATACCCTGCCCGAGGCCAAACGCGAGCTGGCCAGAATCATCAACGAGCAGGCCAGCGGCACCTTCGTTCCCCCCAACGAGATGACCGTCACGCACCTGCTCGACGCCTGGCTGGAGAGGAAGGCGGGCGACCTGGAGGAAAGCACCATCCAGGGCTACCGCAACGCCTTGTGCCACGTGTACGAGTACCTCGGGCATCTGAGGGTGCAGAAACTGACCGAGGACCATGTGCTGTCCATGGCCGCATGGTTAGTCGTCGCGGCCCGCCGACGCGGCGGAAAGCCCGGAACCGGCCTCCGGCCGAGCACAGCCCAGGGCGTGCTCTCCCGGCTCAAGGAGGCCCTCAACTGGGCCGTGATCCGCAAGTACGTGTACGCCAACGTCGCGTTGTACGTGCACGTACCGAAGCGGGCATGGAAGGAGGACCGCCGGAACAACAAGCGAGTGGCGCCCTGGAACGTGCTGGAGGTCAAAGACTTCCTCCTCGGCATCCGCAACGACCGGATGTTCGGCCCACTCATGCTCAGCCTCATGGGTCTGCGGCCGGCCGAGGTCGCCGGCCTGCGATGGACGGACATCGACCTGGACGGCGGAACGCTCGCCATCGACATCACGCGCACGATGATCGGGAACGCGACAGTGCTGGAGAAGGACACCAAGACGGAGGCAGGCGAGCGCGCCCTCCCCCTGCCGGAACCCGTACGTCAGGCGTTGCTCGCCTTCAAGGCCCTGCAAGAAATCGAGCAGATGTCGATGGGCACGTACTACCAGCCGTCGGGTTACATGTTCGTCGACCACCTCGGCGAACCCCTGACGACCCGGCACTTGCGGGAGCACTCCTACTCGGTCATGAAGCGGCTGGAGCTGCGCAAGGTGCGCCTGTACGACGCGCGCCACTCCTGCCTGACCTACCTCGCCGTCAACGGCGTTCCGGACACCGTTCTGGCGGCATGGGCCGGTCACGTCAGCGCGAGCTTCACTAAGCGTGTGTACGTCCACCCGAGCCCCGAGGACCTCAGGTCCGCCTCCGACCATCTGACGGTCCTGCTCGGATTCGAGAAAGACGCCGCCTGATTCCGTGCGGTGAGATTTTGTGAGATATCAGCTCTCAGAGAACGGGCAATAGCGGCTCTGACCTGGCGCTTCCTGGTGATCACTAGAACATACCCCCATCATAACGTCATGTACGTCCTGTACATTTCTTACAGATACCGAAGGAGGGGCACCATGACCCGACCGTTCGCCCGCCACGTCCTGCCCGAATTCACCGAGCGCACCAGCTCCGGGTACCGGACCCTCGATCCGTACTCGAAGCTGCTGGAGGAGCGGATCGTCTTCCTCGGGACGCCGATCGACGACATCTCGGCGAACGATGTGATGGCCCAGTTCATGCACCTGGAGTACCTGGCGCCGGACCGGGACATCTCGCTGTACATCAACTCGCCCGGCGGCTCGTTCACCGCGATGTCGGCGATCTACGACACGCTGCGGTTCGTCACCTGTGACGTGGAGACGATCTGCCTCGGCCAGGCCGGCACCAGCGCGGCGGTGCTGCTGGCGGCGGGCACGCCGGGCAAGCGGTCGGCGCTGCCGGGCGCGCGGGTGGTGCTCCGCCAGCCCTCGCTGCCCGAGCCGGTCCAGGGTCAGGCGAGTGATCTCGCCATCCAGGCCGAGGAGTTGGCGCGCACCCGGTCCCAACTGGAGGCCGTGCTAGCCCTGCACACGGGCCGGACGGTAGAAGAGGTGAGCCAGGACATCGAGCGGGACCGGATCATGGACGCCGAACAGGCCCTGGAATACGGCCTGGTGGACCGGATCGTGTCGACCCGCAAGACCTCGCTCACCGAGCACGGCGGGGAGTGAGCCCACCATGCTGCCGCCGGAGCTGCCGCCGCTGCCCGCACTGACGCGTGCCGAGGGCGAGTTGATCGACCGTTATCTGGATGTGGCCGACCTGCTGGGCCGTATCAACCCGGCGCACCACGGGGACACGTACCGTGGGCTGAGGGCCGCGCAGGCACTGGTGGCCAAGGCCACCGAACTGCGGGACGCGCTGGCCCTGATGCACCAACGGGGCGAGACCGAACTGCACGCCCCCACGCTCGCGCGGGCGCTGCGCGTGCTGGACGGGGAGCGCCGCACGTCTCGCGTCACCATCCCCGCGCCCTCCGACAGTTGAGGGGCGCGCGGCCGTCCGGACCGGGGGTGAAACGGGCCGAACGACGTACCCCCGATCGACGTAGTCGCCGCTCCGTCGGTACGGCCGTCCGGGGCACGCAACACGCGTGGTTCGAGGGCCGGGAGAGGTGTTCCGGTGCTGGTCCGAGCGTCACACCCTCTCGGCACGCCTTCGAACACCGATGCGTTCAGCCGAACGGGTGAGTGGTGAGTAACCCCACAAATCCCCGATTCCGTTGGGCTTTTCGGACATTCATAGGTGAAGATCCCTGTCTGACGACAAGACCCCGCCGCAGCGGCGGGGCGATCCGGGCGGACGCCGAGTCCTGCCGCCACCCGGATGACAGGTCGACAGGATTGCATCGGCAGGAGTGGAGGACCCAGGCACGACGGGTCGCCGGGACGGTCACGCCATGACCGGGTCGAGCAGCCCTTGGGGTGAAGCCGCGTCAGCGGCCGGGCAACTTTGTCAGCCCGAATCCGACAGGTCATCCTTCACAGGCGGCTGACGAAGGGTTGCGCATGACTGCGCTCAATCGTGTCCCGTCGCTGATGGTCCGGGCCGGTACGGCCTCGGCCTTCGCCATCGCCGCCGTAGGCGGTTCCGTCGTGATACCGGGCGTCGCATCCGACGCCGCGGCCGCGACACCCGCGACGAAGGCGCTCCAGGTCGCGGCGTCCAAGAAGGGTGCCCCGTACAGGTACGGGGCCACCGGACCGGGCCGCTTCGACTGCTCCGGGCTCACGCTGTACTCGTACAAGAAGGCAGGCAAGAAGCTGCCCCGTACGGCGGCCCAGCAGTACAACAAGACCCACCACATCTCGGCCGGTAGCCGCAAGGCCGGGGACCTCGTCTTCTTCCACTCGGGCTCCAGCGTCTACCACGTCGGCATCTACGCCGGCGGGGGAAAGATCTGGCACGCCCCGAAGACCGGGGACGTGGTGCGGTTGCAGAAGATCTGGACCAAGAGCGTCTGGTACGGCCGGGTCAGTTGATCCGTGCTGAAACTCCCGAGGGGGTGGCGGTCTCCTGACGGACCGCCACCCCCTCGGGTGTCCAGAGGCGTTCGACATGTCTCTACGGCTCCTGCTGGCCCCCCGCGGTCACCGGGCGGGCCGGTACCGTCCACGGCACCTCGATGGAGACCGTCTTGCCGCCCTCCAGGGTCGGCCGGACCCTGAGTTTGCCGCCGCACTCCGCGGTCAGCCAGCGGATGATCACCATGCCACGGCCGTTGTCCTGCTGGACGGCGGCCGGCAGTCGTTTCGGGAAGCGGGGATGGCTGTCGGTGACTCCGATGCGCAGCTGTTCGTCACGCTCCAGCTCGATGTCCACCGTGAAGGTGGGTGACTGTCCGAAGGTGTGCTGTACGGCGTTGGTGGCGAGTTCGGAGACGATGAGGCGGATGGTGTCGGCGACCTCCGTGTCCGCCGGCAGTCCCCATTCCACGAGGGTCCCGACCACGTAGGAGCGGGCGGTGGAGACCGAGGCGGGATCGCTCGGCAGAGTGACGGATGCTTCCAGATGGTCTGCCATGGCGCGGTCGTCCCTTTCCCGCGGGACCGGTGTCCGACACGGAGCGGATGGTTCGAGTACGGTCCCGGACTGGTGCTTCTTCGCCAGACTGCCATTACCGCGTCGCCAAAGGTGCCGATCCACCAAGATATGCATATATCTGTCGCTCAAAGCGGTGAACTCTGCGACCCCAGACCGTATTTGGGCGGCCCGAAAGGAGTAAGGAGAAACCCATGCAGTACGGTCCCGCGGTGCGCCGCCGGAAACTGGGCGCCGAACTCCGCGCGTTGCGTGCGGATGCGGGGCTCACCAGCGGTGAGGCGGCCCGGCTGGTCGGCTGGCACCAGTCGAAGGTGAGCCGCATCGAGACCGGCGCGAGTGGCGTGAAACCGCCCGACGTCCGGTTACTTCTGGACGCCTACGAGGTCGGCGACGCACAACTCCGGGACATGCTGCTCGTGTTGGCGGGCTCCGACGACAGGGGCGGCCGGCACCACTGGTGGCACGCCTACCGTGGTGTACTGCCGCCCGCCTACCGGGACTTCATCAGCCTGGAGTCACAGGCGAGCACGATCCGCACCCTGGAGACCTCGGTGGTCCCCGGGCTGCTGCAGACACCCGAGTACGCCCGGGCAGTGACCCGGGCCGCCGTGGGAGGCCTCGACAACGACGGCCCCGAGCGGCTCGACGCGCTGGTGCAGGTGCGGCTGGCCCGGCAGGACATCCTGCGGGCGGATCCCCCACTCGAACTGAGCGCGGTCCTCGACGAGGCGGTGGTACGCCGGGAGGTCGGCGGGCCGGGTGTGATGGCACGGCAGCTGGAGCGGCTCATCGAAGCGGCCCAGTTGCCCCAAGTCCGGCTTCAGGTCTTGCCGTTCGCCGCAGGAGCGCACATCGGCATCACCGGCCCTTTCGTTATGTTCTCCTTTCCGAGCACTTCTGATCTGGATGTGGTTGTTCTAGACCACTTGACGAGTAGCCTCTACCTCGAACGGAAAGAAGACCTAGAGGCCTACAGCGAGGCCTTCAACACCCTTCAGTTCCACGCTCTTTCGCCCGAGGATTCGTTGGATTACATCGCCGGGATACGTGACGGCGTGTAAGGAGGCACCATGTCTGCACTGCCTCGGAACGTACCTTCCAGTACCGATCTGTCCGGAGTGCGGTGGCTGCGCAGCAGCTACAGCACGGGAGCGAACAACTGCGTCGAGGCGGCCCGTCCGCACTCGGGCCCCCGCGCGGGCCTGCTCGCCGTACGCGACTCCAAGGACCCGCAGGGACCCGCTCTGCTCTTCTCCCCCGAGAGCTGGACGGGATTCCTCGGCGCCTTCCACTGATCGGTTCGCCCCGTCAGCGACGCACGACCGTGTCACGCCGACTCATGGTCGCGTCTCGCCGATCACACGTACAGCGCGTTCCATCTCGGCCCCGGAGAGGTCCGCTCGGGCGGTCAGCCTGAGCCGTGAGATGCCGTCGGGCACGGAAGGAGGACGGAAGCAGCCCACGGCCAGCCCTGCCGTACGGCAGTCGGCCGCCCATTGCACGGCCGCCTCCGGGGACGGTGCCCGCACCGACACCACCGCGGCGTCCGGACGTACCGCTTCCAGACCCGCGGCGGTGAACCGTGCGTGCAGCTCGCCCGCCACAGCGCGCGCCCGGACGGCCCGCTCGGGCTCGCGCCGCAACAGGGTGAGCGCCGCCAGGGCCGCGCCCGCAGCCGCGGGCGCAAGCCCCGTGTCGAAGATGAACGTCCGTGCCGCGTTGACCAGGTGGTCGATCACCCGGGCCGGCCCGAGCACGGCACCGCCCTGACTCCCCAGCGACTTGGACAGAGTCACCGTCACGACCACGTCCTCGGCCCCCGCGAGCCCCGCCGCGTACGGCGCCCCGCGCCCTCCGTCGCCCAGCACCCCGAGCCCGTGCGCGTCGTCGAGCAGCAGCCCCGCCCCGACCTCCCGGCACACCTCGGCGAGCGCCCCCACCGGAGCCGCGTCCCCGTCCACGGAGAACACCGAGTCGGACACGACCACGGCCTGCCCGTCGTGCGTCCGCAGCGCCTTCCGCACCCCGTCCGGATCGGCGTGTCCTACGACCTGGGTGGCGCCCCGGGCCAGCCGGCAGCCGTCGATCAGCGAGGCGTGGTTGCCCGCGTCGGAGACGATCAGCGAGCCGTGCGGCGCGAGGGTGGTGACCGCGGCGAGGTTGGCCGCATAGCCCGAGGAGAAGACGAGGGCGGCCTCGAACCCGGTGAACTCGGCCAGCTCGCGCTCCAGTTGGGCGTGCAGCTCGGTCGTACCGGTGACGAGCCGCGACCCGGTGGCCCCGCCGCCCCAGGTCCGCGCGGCCGACGCGGCCCCCTCGACGACCTCGGGATGGTGGGCGAGCCCCAGGTAGTCGTTGCTCGCGAGATCGAGGAGCGGCGAGTCGGCGGGGCGCGGGCGCAGGGTCCGTACGAGCCCGGCGCGGCGGCGCAGCTCCGCCTGGTCGTCGATCCAGCCGAACGCCATGGTTCCTCCGGGCTTTTGTAGGCAGTGCACAGACACTAATCGGACGGCCTGCCGCCCATGGTGTGGTGATACCCACACCGCCGGCCCCATGTCTTGTGCAATCTCTCCTTGGCCGCGGGCGGTCCCGTAGGACAGGATCGGGACTCATGGACCTGCTGAACACGCTCGTGGACAAGGGGCTTCGGCGCGAGCTGCCGACCCGCGCCGAAGCACTCGCCGTCCTCGCCACCTCCGACGACGACCTGCTGGATGTCGTGGCCGCGGCCGGAAAGGTGCGCCGGCACTGGTTCGGCCGACGGGTGAAGCTCAACTATCTCGTCAACCTGAAGTCCGGCCTGTGCCCCGAGGACTGCTCGTACTGCTCGCAGCGGCTCGGTTCAAAGGCCGACATCCTGAAGTACACGTGGCTGAAACCCGACGATGCCTCGAAGGCCGCGGCGGCCGGTGTGGCGGGTGGCGCCAAGCGGGTCTGTCTGGTGGCCTCCGGCCGGGGTCCGACCGACCGGGACGTGGACCGGGTCGCGGGCACCATCAAGGCGATCAAGGACCAGAACGAGGGCGTCGAGGTGTGCGCCTGCCTCGGCCTGCTCTCCGACGGCCAGGCCGACCGGCTGCGCGACGCGGGCGCGGACGCCTACAACCACAACCTCAACACGTCCGAGTCGACGTACGGCGACATCACGACCACCCACACGTACGCCGACCGCGTCGACACCGTGCAGAAGGCGCACGCGGCGGGACTGTCCGCCTGCTCCGGCCTGATCGCCGGCATGGGCGAGACCGACGAGGACCTGGTCGACGTCGTCTTCTCGCTCCGCGATCTCGACCCGGACTCGGTGCCGGTGAACTTCCTGATCCCGATGGAGGGCACCCCGCTCGCCCAGGAGTGGCACCTCACCCCGCAGCGGTGTCTGCGCATCCTCGCGATGGTGCGGTTCGTGTGCCCGGACGTCGAGGTGCGGATCGCGGGCGGCCGTGAGGTCCACCTGCGCACGATGCAGCCCCTCGCACTGAACCTCGCCAACTCGATCTTCCTCGGCGACTACCTCACCAGTGAGGGCCAGGCCGGCCACGCCGACCTGGAGATGATCGCGGACGCGGGGTTCGAGGTGGAGGGCGCGGGCGAGGTGACGCTGCCGGAGCACCGGGTGACGGCGGGCGGCTGCGGGTCGCACGGGGAGGCCGATGCGGGCTGCGGGTCGCACGAGGGTGCCGGGTGCGGGTCCCACGAGGGTGCCGGTGTCTGTGGGTCGGCTCCCGCGTCCACGCCCGCGCCGCAGGTCGACGAGGTCCGTCGGGACCTGGTCTCCGTACGCCGTCGAGGTGCCGGAACGGATCTCGCGCCCAATGCCTGACCCGACCGCCCTGCCCGTCCCGGAGCTGCTGGAACTGGACCGGCGGCACGTCTGGCATCCGTACGGCCCGATGCCCGGCCGCGCCGAACCGCTCGTCGTGGAATCGGCGAGCGGGGTCCGCCTCCGACTGGCGGACGGGTCGGGCGAGTTGATCGACGGGATGTCGTCCTGGTGGTCGGCGATCCACGGCTACAACCACCCCGTGCTCAACGAGGCCGCGCACGAGCAGCTCGGCCGGATGAGCCACGTGATGTTCGGCGGGCTCACGCACGAGCCCGCCGTACGGCTGGCGAAGCTCCTTGTCGACATGTCTCCCGAGGGCCTGGAGCACGTATTCCTGGCCGACTCCGGTTCGGTGTCGGTCGAGGTCGCGGTGAAGATGTGCCTGCAGTACTCGCGCTCGCTCGGCCGCCCTGCGAAACAGCGCCTGCTGACCTGGCGCGGCGGCTACCACGGCGACACCTGGCAGCCGATGTCGGTGTGCGACCCCGAGGGCGGGATGCACGAGTTGTGGGCAGGAGTGCTGCCCCGACAGGTTTTCGCGGATGCGCCTCCAGCCGAGTACGAGGATTCGTACGCCGAGCATCTGCGCGAGCTGATCGAACGGCACGCGCACGAACTGGCCGCGGTGATCGTGGAGCCGGTGGTGCAGGGCGCGGGCGGGATGCGGTTCCACTCCCCCGCGTATCTGCGGGTGCTGCGTGAGGCGTGCGACGCGCACGACGTGCTGCTGGTGTTCGACGAGATCGCGACGGGTTTCGGCCGCACAGGGGCCCTGTTCGCGGCGGACCACGCAGCCGTGACGCCCGACGTGATGTGCGTGGGCAAGGCGCTGACCGGCGGCTATATGACGATGGCGGCGACACTGTGCACGTCACGCGTCGCGGACGGCATCTCGCGCGGCGAGGTGCCGGTCCTGGCCCACGGCCCGACCTTCATGGGCAACCCGCTGGCAGCGGCCGTGGCCTGCGCGTCGCTCGAACTCCTCCTGAACCAGGACTGGTCGGCGGAGGTCAAGCGCATCGAGGCGGGCCTGCGGGAGGGCCTGGCCCCGGCATCCCGCATCCCCGGCGTCCGGGACGTCCGCGTCCTCGGCGCCATCGGCGTGGTCCAGCTCGACCACGACGTGGACATGAAGGCCGCCACGGACGCGGCCGTACGCGAGGGCGTGTGGCTACGGCCGTTCCGCGACCTCGTCTACACGATGCCGCCGTACGTCACGGGCGACGCCGACCTGGCTCGGATCGCCCGTGCGGTGTGCGCGGCGGCGCGGGAGGGATGACATGCCGGTACTGGTGATCACGGGCACGGGCACGGAGGTCGGCAAGACGATCACCACGGCCGCGGTAGCCGCAGCGGCGCTCGCGGCCGGCCGCACGGTGGCTGTCCTCAAGCCCGCCCAGACGGGTCTACGGCCGGACGAGCGCGGGGACGCCGACGAGGTCGCGAGGCTCGCGGGCAGCGTCACAGCGGCCGAACTCGCCCGCTACCCCGAGCCGTTGGCCCCGGGCACGGCGGCACGCAGGGCCGGTATGACTCCGGTCCACCCGCAGGAAGTCGCGGAAGCCGCGCAGAAGTTGGCCACCGAGCACGATCTCGTGCTGGTCGAGGGCGCGGGCGGGCTGCTCGTACGCTTCGACGCGGAGGGTGGCACGCTGGCGGACGTGGCGCGGTTGCTGGCCGCTCCGGTCCTGGTGGTGGCCTCGGCAGGTCTGGGCACCTTGAACACGACGGAACTGACGGCCCGTGAACTCCGTTCCCAGCGGCTCGACTTGCTGGGCGTGGTGATCGGCAGCTGGCCCACCACCCCTGATCTGGCGTCCCGTTGCAATGTGGCCGACCTGCCGGAGGTGGCGGGGTCCCCGTTGCTGGGCGCACTGCCGGAGGGGGCCGGCTCTCTGACCCCGGCCGACTTCCGCACTGCGGCACCGAGTTGGCTGGCGCCGCGGCTTGACGGGACGTGGGATGCGGAGGGGTTCCAGGGGCGGGCTGCGGCGCCTTCCTGGGACGGCGGCGCGGTCTAGGACGCTTCCCCCTCCGCCAGCAGTCGTACCAGTTCGATTCGGGACCGGATGCCCAACCGGCTGAAGACGCCGCGCAGATGGTGGTCGATCGTGCGGGGGCTGAGGGCGAGGCGGACGGCGATCTCGCGGTTGGTGGCGCCGTCGGCGGCCATGCGGGCGACCATCAGTTGCTGGGCGGTCAGGCGGGTGGTGGGGGCGAGGGCTCCGGGTGCGGGGAGGGTCGTTACGCCCACCGGTGTGCCGAGGGCGCGGAGTTCGGCCCGTGCCTGGGCGGCGCAGTGCGGGGCGCCGAAGGACTCGAAGGCCTCCAGCGAGGTGTGCAGCCGGTCGCGGGCCTCGGTGCGTCGGCGCAGTCGGCGCAGCGCGCCGCCCAACAGCAGCTCGGTGCGGGCCCGTTCGAAGTCGCGGGTGCCGTGTGCGTGCAGGTCGAGGGCGGTGCGGTAGTGCTCGACGGCCTCGGCGCCCGGAGCGAGCAGGGCCCGGCAACGGGCGCTCAGGGCAAGGTCGTCGGGGCTGCGGACCGCACGTGCCCAGCGGTCGTAGTCGGCGTGCGCGGCGCGGGCGATACGGGTGTCACCGCTGCGGGCGGCGGCCTCGACGTAGTGCGGGGTGGCGAGGTGCCGTATCGCCCGGTGGCCGTGGCCCGGGCCGAACCCGGCGAGCGCGCGCAGCCGGGCCGCCGCGGCGGCGAAGCGTCCGCTGCTGAGGTCGAGGTAGGCGAGCGCCCACTGGGCGAGCGCGGCGGGCAGTCCCAGGCCGCGGCCGAGGGCGTACGAGCGGGCGGCGGCGGCGCGTTCCCGGCACAGGTCGGCGTCGCCGGTGAGCGCCGCGAACATGGCGAGCGCGGCCTGCAGATGGCAGGCGCCGTTGTCCTGGCCGGTGGCGTGGGCCTGCCACAGGGCGTCCGTCGCCGCCGTCTCGGCGGCTCGTGGGTGCCCGGTCCAGAACTCGGCGTACGCCCGGAATTCCATCGCCTGCGCCACGATCACCGTCGCGCCGCGCGCCCGGGCCGAGGCCGCCGCCCGCACGGTGGCGGTGGTGGCGCGGGTGTGGTCGCCGAGCATCAGGGCGGCGATGCCTGCGTGGATGAGGAGGGTGGGGTCGCCGCCGGGACCGCACCGCCCGGCGGCGGCTTTCAGCAGGTCCCGCGCGTCCTCGTAGCGCCCCTCGAAGGCGGCGGCCAGTCCCCCGAGCGTCCCGTGCGGCACGATCCCGAGCCGGGAGGCGACGGCAGCCGCCTCCCGGCAGCGTCTCAGGTCCCCGGTGTAGACGGCGGCCTCGGTGGCTCGGGCGAGGAGGTGAACCGTGTGGTCCGGGGCGGGAGTTCGGGGTGTCCTGCTCAAGTGGGTCCCCGCCACTGACTCCTCGGCCTCCCCTCGAACCACCGGCGTCTCGACTCCCCGTCGTGCCACCGCGATCAGCAACGCGTCGAACGCCTCCGCCGCGTTGCCGGCCCGCAGCGCGAACACCCCGTTCAGCGCGTCGCTGTCCGTCGCGGCGGCGAGTCTTCGGGCGCGGTCGCCCTCGCCGGACTGCCAGGCGTCACCGGCGGCGCGGTCGAGGAGGCGGGACTGTTCGCGGGGGTCGCGGGAGAGGGCGGCGGCGCGTTCCACCAGGGCGCAGGCGAGGGCGTGTTCGCCCGTCTCGCGTGCCTTCCGCGCCGCCGCTCCGAGTTCCGCGGTGAGGCGCACGCTGGGGCCGAGCGCGCCCGCGCCCCGGTGCCAGGAGCGGCGGGGCGTCTCGCCCGCCGCGCGCAACACCCGTGCCAGCAACCGGTGGACGTCCCGCCGGTCCGCAGGGGACCCGGTCTCGTATGCGGCGATCCTCGTCCACGCGTCGCGGAACACGACCCCGCCTGCCGTCGCCTGTGCGACCCCTGCCGTCTCGGCGGCTTCCAGGGGTCGGGTGTCGAGGCGGCCCGCCGCGACGGCACGGAGGAAGGCGTGGGTGGGGACGGGGTACTGGTCGGCCGCGGCGAGCAGCAGGAGCAGGCGGGTGTCGTCGGGCAGGGACCGGATCTCCCGGCGGTGCCGGCTCAGCAACTCCGGTGCCAGGGATGCCGGTTCGGTGGGGAGGGGGTCGAGTCCCGAGGCCTGGCGTGGGGTCAGTCGCGAGCGGAGTTCGGCGGCGGCGCGGGGGTCGCCGTAGGCCGCGCGGAGCAGGCGGATGCGGACGCCTTCGGGGAGCGCGGGATCGGGCGTTCGCCACACGTCGGTGCGTGACGGTGGCCAAGTGCGGTCCAGAGGTGGGGGGTTCACTGGTGTCACCACACAACTGACGTTACTGGCGAGTTAATTCACTCGTAAAGACCGGCGATTTCGCCGATGCGGCGCGCGTAGACCCCGCTGACACTCCTGACAACCCCACCCGTATCAGGAGGCATCATGCAGCGCCACAAGCGTCGCATCGCCACGGCCTTGTCGGCCGTGACCACCTCGCTCCTTCTGTCACTCTCCCTGGCCTCGACGCCCGCTCACGCGGCGAGCCACGATCCCATCGTCTTCGTGCACGGCCTGAGCGGTTCGGCGAGCGGCTGGGACGACTGGGTCGCGGACTTCGAGGCCGACGGCTACTCCTCGTCCGAGCTGTTCGCGTGGTCGTACGACTGGACGCAGTCGAACGTCACGACCGCCTCGCAGCTGGCCACCGAGGTCAAGAGCGTGCTCGCGCAGACCGGGGCGTCGAAGGTCGACATCGTCGGTCACTCCATGGGGACGCTCAGCTCCCGCTACTTCCTGAAGAACCTGAGCGGTACGTCGTACGTGGACCACTTCGTGTCCGTCGCCGGGGTCAACCACGGCACCTCCATCGCCTCGCTGTGCGGCTGGCTCTACACGTCCTGCAAGGAGATGCAGACCGGGAGTTCCTTCCTCACCGCGCTCAACTCCGGTGACGAGACGCCCGGCAGCGTGTCGTACGCGGCCTACTGGTCGGACTGCGACGAGGCGATCAACCCGGACACCTCGGCCGAACTGAGCGGCGCGACCAACGTCGACGTCGGATGCATCTCGCACACCGACATGAACAACGACCACGGCGTCTACGAGCAGGTCCGGGACTTCATCTCCTGACCCGGCCCCGCTCCTTCCCCGGCGGCAGCGGGGGTGGTCAAGGGCGGCAGGGGGGACAATCCCGGTAGGGGCCGGTTCCGGTCCGGTCCTGCCCGGGAGGTCGCCATGCCGCTACGGTCCGCAGGCTCCGGCACAGTCGGCACTGTGCCGCGGGACGCCGTCCACCACCCGCTGTTCGCCCGCTACTACGCCCGTTTCAGCGTGCGCGCCGAGTCACGGTTCGGCCTGGCCGGGATGCGGGAGAGGCTGCTCGCCGGGCTCTCCGGGCGGGTGATCGAGATCGGTGCCGGGAACGGGCTGAACTTCGCGCACTATCCGAGCGCCGTCTCCGAGGTCGTCGCGATCGAGCCCGAGCGGACTCTGCGGCAGCTGGCCGTGGAGTCCGCGCTCCGCTCCGGGGTGCCCGTCGACGTGGTGCCGGGCGCGGCGGAGAAGCTGCCCGTCAAGAGCGAGGCCTTCGACGCGGTCGTGCTCTCGCTGGTGCTGTGCAGTGTGCGCGATGTGCCACGGGCGCTCGCGGAGGCACGGCGGGTGCTGCGGCCCGGCGGAGTCGTGCGGTTCTTCGAGCACGGCCGGGGCGGCGGACCGGCGATGGCGTTCACCCAGCGCGCCCTGGACCGCACGCTGTGGCCGCCGCTGAACGGAGGCTGCCATCTGGCCCGCGACCCGGTGGCCGCACTGCGCGACGCGGGGTTCGAACTCGGTCCGTACCGGCGGGTGTTGATCCCGGAGAAGGGGCCCGCGCTGCCGACGTCGTACTGCGTGCTGGGTACGGCCTGGCGCCCGGTCGCGGACGGGTGATCACAGGCTCCACTGGCGCAGTTCGTGGGCGATGTCGTCGACCGACGCCTCGCCGCTCTTCACCAACCGGGCCAGATCCCGGACCTGTTCGGGCGAGGTGATGACCTTCAGGCCGCTGGCGACGAGGTACGCGTAGGCGACGGCCGAGGCGAAGAGGGCGTTGGAGCGCTCCAACGCGGGGACGTGGATGAGGAGTTGGAGTAAGGCGGCGGCGCGCGCGTGCGGGCTGTCGTAGACGGGGACGTCGAATATGTCGGCCTGGTGGCGGGCGACGGCGGCGACGAGCGCGCCCCAGTCGGTGACCTGGGGGTCTCCGGGTGTGTTGTGTTCGGCGAGCATCAGCAGCCAGGCGAGGTCGATCCTGAGGTTGTTCAAGGGATCAGCGGCGACCTTCGCGGGTGCTCTTCCCGTCGGCGCCGAACTCGTCTGCGAAGACGGACTCGTACTGCTTCATGAAGTCGGCGGCGGCCTCGACGAAGGTGTGGCCGACCTCCCCGGTGTCCTGTCTGACCAGCTCTTCTATGTAGCGGTTGACGCTCATGCCACGGGCCAGGGCACGTTCACGCGCCGCGCGGGCGGTGCCCTCGTCCACGCGTACGTTCAGCTGGGTCTTCGCCATACCTAGACGCTAGCGCCGAATTGCTAGCAGAGGCAAGGGCTCGTCCGGTGGGTGGAGAGTGCCCCTTACACCGGTATCGGGGGCTCGACCTGGGGCGGAGACCACCTCGGCCGCACGGAGGATGTCGGGTGTGCGCCGTGTCACACTAGGCTCGGCCGGGAGCACGGAGTCGGGCACGTCCGCGAGCGAGGGAACTCCAGGAGGCCGTCTTGTCCACACCTGCAGCGGAGCACGCCCCGGGTCAGGCCTCGGCCGACCGGACCGCGGCCCGCGCCCGCGGTCTGACCAAGGCGTACGGCTCGGGCGAGACGACCGTGCTCGCCCTGGACGCGGTGGACGTGGACATCGCACGCGGCCGGTTCACCGCCGTCATGGGGCCCTCGGGCTCCGGGAAATCGACGCTGATGCACTGCCTGGCGGGCCTCGACACCGTGTCGGCCGGGCAGGTGTGGCTCGGCGACACCGAGATAACGGGTCTGAAGGACCGCGAGCTGACCCGGCTGCGCCGGGACCGGATCGGGTTCATGTTCCAGTCGTTCAACCTCATCCCGACCCTCAACGCGGCCGAGAACATCACGCTGCCCATGGACATCGCCGGGCAGAAGCCGGACCAGAAGTGGCTGGACCAGGTCATCGACACGCTGGGGCTGCGGGACCGGCTCAAGCACCGGCCGTCGCAGCTGTCCGGCGGCCAGCAGCAGCGGGTGGCCTGCGCGCGGGCGCTCGCCTCCCGGCCCGAGCTGATCTTCGCGGACGAGCCGACCGGCAACCTCGACTCGCGGGCCGGTCTGGAGGTGCTCGGCTTCCTGCGTGACGCGGTCGACAGCCTGGGGCAGAGCGTGGTCATGGTCACTCATGACCCCGGCGCCGCCGCCCACTCCGACCTGGTGCTCTTCCTCGCGGACGGGCGGATCGTGGACGAGATGGAGCGGCCCACGGCGGAGGGTGTGCTGGAGCGCATGCGCCTCTTCTCCGGGGGAGACCCCCAGACCCCCGGCTCCGACCTGGCCCGCGGCCCATTCGACGGCCCCTCCCCGGCCGGGACCGACGTATCCCTCGACAAGGACTGAACCCGTGCTGAAGGCGACCCTCCGGAGCTTCCTCGCGCACAAGGGAAGGCTGCTGCTGTCGGCCCTGGCCGTCGTGCTGTCCGTCGCGTTCGTGGCCGGCAGCCTGATCTTCTCCGACACGGTGACCAGCACCTTCGACCGGCTCTTCGCGTCCACGTCCGCCGATGTGACCGTGGAACCGAAGCAGGACCTCAAGTCCTCGGTGCCCACCGGCGCGACCGAGACCGTGCCCGCCGCGCTGGCCGGACAGGTGGCGAAGGTGGCCGGCGTCGCCGCGACGCACGCCGACGTGTCCGTGCAGAACATCGTGGTCGTCGACAGCAAGGACAAGTCGGTCGGGCCGACCACGGGCGCGCCCACCATCGCCACCGACTGGTACCTCACCGACCGCAGCCCGGTGAAACTGACCTCGGGCCACGCCCCGCAGGGCGCCGGCCAGGCCCTCCTGGACGCGGACACCGCCGACAACAAGCACGTGAAGATCGGCGACACGCTGACCGTGCAAGCGCAGCCCGGCAGCTTCAAGGTCGAGATCGTCGGCATCGCCACCTTCACCACCACCAACCCCGGTGCCGCGCTGGTCTTCCTCGACCCCGCCACCGCGAAGTCCCAGCTGCTGGGCGCCTCCGACCGCGCCACGAGCATCTCGGTGGACGCGGCGAAGGGTGTCGACGACGCCGTACTCAAGCAGCGGGTGGCCGCCGCGATCGGTTCGTCCGGCTCCTACGACATCAAGACCGCCGACGAGCAGGCCAAGTCGGCCGCCGCCGACCTGGGCGGCTTCCTCGACGTCATCAAATACGTGATGTTGGGCTTACCGAAGATCTTGAGTTCTGTTCTGCCCCCAGAAGCAGTTCCGGGATGACCCACGTCCTGATGGACATGGACGGCGCCCTCCAGGGACGGAAGGCCTCCCTGCCTTCGGCATCGGCCAGCACGCCCATGGCCTGCTCCCACAACCCGTTCCTGCTCCAGCGGTTCCAGTGGTTCCGGATGAGCGTCTGAGGTCCGTACACGTCGGGCATCTGCGACCACTGAAGCCCGGCACACGCCTTGTGCAGCAGTGCTTCCACCACCGTGCGGGGCTCGCTCTTGCGCAGCCGGGGGAAGAGATGGGCAACAGACTCCCACCCGTCATCGGTCAGGACGGGAACGGGCCTCTCCCGTTCCCGGAACCAGGCGGCCAAGGTGCAGGGTGCACCCTGCCGCCCGTTGGGGGCCTCCTCGGTGACCGTCACCGTGGTATCCAGCAGCTCCAGAAGCCGACGCTTCTGCGTCGGCGACAGGTTCCCCACCATCTGCCTGTGTGCCCGTTCCGCCATCTCCATGAGGTCCCGCGCCCGATGGCCGGCAGCCTCGCATTCCGCCTGCCCCGCGGCCGTCTCTGCCTTCAGCCTCTCCAGGCTGGTCAGCTCCCGGTTCATAGACCGGACTGCCGCAGCAGCGGCCTGCTCCGCGTCCGCGTCGCTCGCACCCTCGGCGATGGCCTCACGGATGGCCATGGACATGGTGAGGTTCTTCGCACGCCGAAGCGCCGTGATCCGCCTCTCCAGATCAGCAATCCGCTCAGCGTGGTCGATATTCTTGCCCTGGTTGATACTTATCCAGTCGGAAGCCACCTTGCGCAGGTGCTCCTTGTCACCCAATGCGGCAGAGAACGTGCTCCACATCGCCGCCTCGGTGACCTCGGCCTCAAGGAAGTTGCACGTGCAGCCAGGACCTCCGGCCGAGGCGGACCCATTGCACCGGTATCCCGCAGTCCTGCCGTTGGACAGGTGACCGGTGTAGTGATGTCCGCACAGTGAGATCATGCGCCCACTCAGCAAGTACACGCGCCCCCGACTGACGGGAGGGCCTTTTTTGGCGAGGTCTACCGCTGCCTCCAGCTCTGCGACTTCCTCCGGCGTGAAGACGGGGGGCAGCTCAATCACGACGGACTCGCCGTACATCGGGTTGCCGTCACGGTCGAGCTTCGCCTTGGATGTCTTCCGAAAGACGATGCGCGACCTGAGAACCGCGTCCCCAAGCAAGACGTGCTGAAGGTTCTCGCCCGTCCAGCGCTTGCCGCTCTTGGTGAAGAGCCCCTCTCCGTTGAGGATGGCCGCCGTGTCCGACCAATTCAGTTGCTGAACAAAGACCTTGCGTCCGCGTCGAAGGGTCGGGAGGTCTGCCGCCTTGAGACCGAGTCGGGACTCTCCCTTGACGCCCTGATTCAGCACCTCATACCCCGTGGGGACGAAGCCTCCGGTGTAGCCGCCGTCTTCGGCCTTTTCCTGGAGACCAGCCTGGGTGCGATCGCGGATCGTCTCGCGCTCGTCTTCGGCCTTGTCCGCGTCCTTGCGCATCCTGGACCGGCCTTCGGCCGTGCTGTTGTCGTAGTCCCCCTTGACCACGCTGGTGTATACGCCCAGGTCCTCAAGTTCCCAGACCCAGGGCCAGAAGGCCCGGTCCCGGCGGCCGATGGCTCGCGCTTCGGCGACGCACACAAGGTCAAAGGGTGTATCACGCCGTCGGCCCGCCTCCATGAGGCGAGCCAGGTCAGGACGCTCGTGCGCCTCCAGGCTTCCGCTGAAGCCGCCGTCGGCGTAGATCCCGACGAGGGCGTGCCCCTTCTTCGCGAGGTGCTTCAGGACTCGCTTGAGGGTGTACGACAGGCCGTATCCTTTCTTCTGGTCCTCGGTGGACACCCGGAGGTAGGCCACGGCCCGCAGCTGCCCGGGACTTGGCACCTGGAAGACCACACCGATCTCGTCCAAGATTGCCTGAAGCTCACTGTTGTCCGGGTTCGTGAGAACCTGATGCATGTCAGAAGCTGTTTTCTTTTCGATCTTGAGCGGTGGCGGTCGAACGCGGATTCCCGGTCGGGTGATCCTTTCGTGGCCAGGGCATGAAGTCGGGGCCTCCTGAACAGCTCGTGGGTGTCGAATCCATAGAGCAACAGAAGGCCTGTGTGCTGCAGTCTTCCGTGTCGATGGCTGGGCGGTCCAACTCGGCCGCTCCAACGTGTGATTGCCTCGCGCACGTGTACGGCAACGCCGCCGACCGGCCCGAACGTCAGCGCCGGTACCCGACGGACATGTCGGACGCGGAGTGGGCCGAGGTCCAGCCGCTGCTGCCGGTACCGGGCTGGATGCGCGGGCGGGGCGGCCGGCCGGCCGGAGGGATACTGCCACCACACGCTGCTGGACGCGATCCGCTACCTCGTGGACAACGGCATCAAGTGGGCGTGCCGGCCGGCTTCCCACCGTGGGACCGGACGTATGCCTTCTTCCGCCGTTGGCGCGACCACGCCCTGGTCAGAGGGGCCTTGACCCGGAATGTTGGACACGGGCTATGCGGCTTGGGCCAGGGTAGTTGATGTCGTGTCGAGGGTTGCCTCGTAGGCGATGGGACTGCTTTGTCCGAGGCGGGAGTGGCGGCGTCGCGTGTTGTAGCGGTTGAGCCGCCGAAAAGGGTCGAGTCGGGCCTGGTGCTCGTCCGGCCAGCTCTTTCGGCCTTGGAGCGTCTCGCGTTTGAAGGTCGCGTTGAAGGACTCGGCGAGTACGTTGTCCGCGCCGGACCAGACCGCGCTCATGCTCCTCCGTATCCCTGCTGGCCTGCATGCTTCGGCGAATGCCCTGCTCGTGTACCGGGCTCCGTGGTCGGTATGCATGATCGATCCGGCGAGGCTGCCACGGGTGCGGAGCCCTGCGGCCAGAGCATCAGTGACGAGGTCCGCGCGCATGTGGTCGGCGATCGCCCAGCCGGCCAGGCGGCGCGAAGCGAGGTCGACGACGGTCGCCAGGTAGCAGAACTTCCCGCCGTCGATGGGCAGGTAGGTGATGTCGCCGATGTACTTCGTGTTCGGGGTATAGGCGGTGAAGTTGCGGCCGATCAGGTCCGGAGCCCTGGCCGCGGCCGGGTCGCGGACGGTGGTGCGGTGCCGACCTCCACCAGGCAGGCCATCCGCACCTGGGGAAAGGAGCTCTTGCCGGGGCCGCGGCTGTTTCCGGGGCGTGCGAAGGCAGCCTCATTGGCCGGACTGTCGGCGACGTCCCAGCAGGTCCCGTCCACCGCCAGCAGTCGCAGCCCGCGCCAGAAGGAGCCCGGGGTGGCTTCGCCACCCATCGGTTTCGCGGTCGTGGTGAACAGCACCCGCAGCGGGTCTGGACCCAGCCGCTGCCGGGCCCTGAACAGCGACGACTTCGCCGGGACACGCCAGGCGCCCAGCAGTCCCAGGCCCCGCAGTCCCTCGACCAGATGCCGCATCACGTCCAGATACGGAGCCGGCGAGAACAAGGCCAGCCCCAGCACGAAATACACCACCAGCCGGGCCGGGAGCAGGCGCTTGCGTAGCTCCGCACGACCGCACGCAGCCACCACCCGATCCACCAGACCTGGCGGATACACCCAGGTCAGCAGGCCTAAAACCGATAACTCAGAGACACTTGCAGCCCCCCCGGGACACTGCACAGCAGCGTACGCCCGCAAGCTAGCGCAACGGCATGACTCTGTTGGTGATCTTGTGTGCCTATGCGGTGGCGGTGCAGAGGGCGTGGAAGCGTGTTGATCGGCGTCGGGCGGGTGTCGGGTCGGCGATCCAGCCGGCGACACAGATGAGGTTGCATGCGTCCGTCGTCAGGACGACGGACTGGACGACCAGCCGATCGAGCACCTCGCCCTCGACGATCCCGTCCCCCACGCAGACACCCTCGACTGCGTCCAGTGCGAAGCCTCCGGCGCAGACGGACAGCCTGTTCCACAGCAACCGCTCGCCCGGGGTACACAGCTCATAACTCCAGTCGATCGTCCCGCGCAGCGTGCGCTGATACGGCAACGCGGCCGGACCCCGGCTGGTGAGCAACGCGAACCGGTCCCCCACCCGGTCCGCCAACTGATCGCCGGTGAGGGCACGCAACCGGGACGCGGCGAGCTCGATCGCCAGCGACAGCCCGTCCAGATCGGCGCACAGCCGACGGACCCGCTCCCGATTCGCCTCGCTGACCTGGAACCCCGGCCGGACCGCGACGGCCCGATCCTGCAACAGGCTCACCGCCTCCTCCAGAGAGAGCGGAGGAACCGCGAGGACATGCTCACCCGTGATGTCCAGCGCGTGACGCCTCGTCGCCAGGACATACAGCTCGGGGACGGCCGACAGCAGCGCCCTCGTCAACTCGGCGCAGGCCCGGGTGGGGTTCCAAAAGCCCCGCACGGGGCAGTGAGCTGGGCGTTCGCCACCTGTCGTGTTCTTCTTCAAGCGGTGTTGCGGTACTCGTGGATGAGTCCGCCGAGGACCTTGTGGCGATGGACGCGCTGGGCAGGGAAGGGAATAACGTCGGGGTCGTCGGCGGGGGCGCGCAGGTACAGTGCCCGGTGGGGCCTGCCGGTGTTGTAGTGCGCGCCGTACTCGATGAGCACGTGCCGGGCGTGCTGCTCGTTGTAGAGAAGTATCCGGTCGGTGCACTCGGCTCGCACGCTGCGTATGAACCTCTCGGCGTGGGCGTTCATCTTCGGTGCCTGTGGCGCGGTCTTGAGGATCTCGATGCCGTCGACGGTGAAGACGGCATCGAAGGCCTGGGTGTAGCGGCTGTCGCGGTCGCGAAGGAGGTATCGGAAGCCGGACGCCCGTTCGCCGAGGCCGGCGAGGAGGTTGCGGGCGAGCTGGGTGGCCCAGGCCGCGGTCGGGTGGGCGGTGACACCGAGGATGTACACGGTGCGGCTGCCGACCTCCATGACGAAGAAGGCGTACAGCCTGCTCAGGCCCGCGGTGTCCACATGGAAGAAGTCGGCGGCGAGCAGACCGCCGGCCTGGGCACGCACGAACTCGCGCCAGGTCGGGGCGCCTCGGCTTCGCCGGGGTGCGGGGCCGAGACCGGCGCTGCGCAGGATGCGGCGGACGGTGGACGCGCCGACGCGGTGCCCGAGGCGTCGCAGCTCGCCCTGGATGCGGGTCGAGCCCCAGACCGGGTTCTCCCGGGCCAGGCGCAGGATCAGGCCGGTGATCTCCTCGGGGACAGGCGGCCGGCCCGTGCGCGCGGGCTTCTGCCTCCACTTCCAGCGCACCAGTCGGCGGTGCCAGGACAGCAGCGTGGCGGGGGTGACCAGGCGGTGTCGGCGCAGCGGGCCCGGCAGGTGCCGGGCGAGTGCGGCAAGCACGGCGCGCTCCGGCCAGGTCAGCCGCGGCCGAACGCCGAGCCGACGGCGCAGCACCGTGTTCTCATGGCGCAGTGCCAGCAACTCGACGTCCTTGGCGTCCTCCGATCGCGACAGCCACAGGAGCAGTCCAAGGAGCCTGAGGAAGACCAGGTAGAGCATGCGCAGAGCCACGCAGCCCGAGCTTGCCATGATCGACTGTACTCACAAAATGCCTGCTCAGGAGCGGTACGTTAGTTATGGCACCCTACAGGCTGATCCGGCGGGCCACGCAAGCCGCGGGCCTGCCCGACTGCTCGACACTCGTCCTGCCCGGCACCCTCGACACCGCCGAGGAGCGGCTACGGGCGTTCCGTACCGAACACCCCAACGTCACAGCCGTCCTCGCCTACAACGACGACCTCGCCCTCGTCACGCTCGCCGCGATGCGGCGCCTCGGACTGCGGGCACCGGACGACCTCGCCGTCATCGGGTTCGACGACACCCCGCACGGAGCGCTCTTCTCGCCCGCTCTCACCACCGTGCACATCGACGCGGAGGCCATCGGCCGCGACGCCGCACGCACCGCGCTGGGCCTGCCGCCGGCGGACACCGCGTCGCGACCGGCTCGGGTGATCGTCCGAGAATCCGGATAAACCCGCGTATGTTTCCCCGTGATCTTGGACACTCGACAAGTTTCGCCGCGAGGGCGTGTTGATGCCGTTGCCTGGTCCCGGTTGGGTTCGGCAGTCGCACTGGTGGAGTGTCGGTATTCGAGAGTTGCAGTATTCGCCCGCAGGGCGAGCAGGCCCGCATCCCGCCCGGTCACGTCAGCGGTGACAAGGCGTACGACTCTCGCCGTAACAGGCGCTGTCTGCGCGAAGACGGATCAAGCACGCAATCCCGGAGCCGAGGGACCACAGGGCGAACACTTGTGCGCACCTGTGGTTAGCGAGGAGCTGTATCACCCGGAGGCTCTGCTCCCAGGAGGGCGAGCAGCCCGGGGAATCTCTTCTCGATGTCCGCGCGTCGTAGACGGATGCCCTTGCGGTTGCCGTAGTCGATCTCGTCAATGAGACCTGCCTCGCGCAGGACACGGAAGTGGTGGGTCTGGGTCTGCTTCGAGATCGGAAGATCGAACGAGTTGCAGCCCCGCTCATTGTCGCTGCGGTCGGCGGCCAACTGCGTCAACACCGAACGACGGTGCTCGTCGGCGAGGGCGCGAAACACCGCACCCAGATCGAGCGCATCGGCCTCCGGGCCGACCAGGTTCTTCCCGGTCACGCGGCACCCCCTTCAGGTACGACTTGCATCATACCTTAAGGATGCGCTCCACCAAGGTACGAAATATTTCGTACCTTGGTTCGATTGCGCTGCCCCGTGCCGCCGCGCCCTGAGACCCGTCCCCGGCACTCGCCGGGGATCTGGTCATCGACACTCCGAGAGGTCATCGTCATGAAGAAGCCCGAGGTGCTGATAGTCGGTGCCGGAATCGCAGGGCCCGCACTCGCGTACTGGCTCTCCCGGAATGGCTACCGGCCGACGGTCGTCGAACATGCCCGGCAATTGCGCTCCGGTGGTGGCCCGATCGTCGTGAAGGGGCCCGCGATCCCGGTCGCCGACCGCATGGGCATCCTCCCGCAGCTCCGCGGGCTCGCCACCCGCAATCGGTCACTGACCCTGCTCGACCCCAGCGGCAGGCGAATCCTGCAACTCCCGCTTACCTCGGACGAGACGCCGACGGTCGAGGTGACCCGAGCCGACCTGTCCGAGGTGCTCCACCGGTCGACGCAGACCGAGGCCGAGTTCTTGTTCGACGACACGGTCACCGCTCTCGACCAGGACGGAGATGGGGTCGACGTCACCTTCCGGCGGTCCGCGCCGCGGCGCTTCGACTTGGTAGTCGGTGCCGACGGGATGCACTCCACCGTACGGCGCCTGGTATTCGGACCCGAGCGGCAGTTCGTGAGCGACCTGGGCCTGTACGGCGCGACCGTGCCGCTGGAACCCAACACCATCGAGGGCCCGAGCGAGATGACGATGCTGACTGTGCCGAACCGCATGCTGGTCGTCCACCCCTCGCGGACCACTCCGCTCGCGATCTTCACCTTCCGGGCCGCACAGCCGGCGCCCCACGACCGCAAGAACATCGCCCTTCACAAGCAGACCGTGGCCGACGCCTACGCCGACGTGCGGTGGTGGCGGGCACCGGAACTCGTGGCGGCGTTCCTCGACCACCCGGCTCCGTTCCTCGACCCCCTGACCACCATCCGGGTGCCCTCGTGGTCCCGCGGACGGGTCGTACTGCTCGGGGACGCGGCGGCGACAGCCCTGCTGGGTGACGGGTCCAGCATGGCGATGGCGGGCGCGTACGCCCTTGCAGAAGAGCTCGCCACCCATCCCGGTGATCACGCCCGCGCCTTCGCCGCCTACGAGTCGCGGCTCCGCCGTGAGGTAGGTCCGCGGCAGCGACGCGTCGGTCTGCTCTCCAGGCTCATGGTGCCCCGCACCCGGCCGGGCCTCGCGGCGCGCAACGCGGTGGGCCGCGCGGTCGGTCGCACGAACCGGATCGCCTCTCGCGAAGCCGCGAACCGGTGGACCGAGTCCGCACCGGCCGGTCACCGGTCGGTGCGCAGCTCCGCGGTAGCTCTCAGCCGGGTCGGCGCCGCCATGTCCGACGAGCCCGGCTCGGCGTAGTAGGTCATCGCCGATGCGGGGAGTCGCTTGAACTGGGGGGTCTCCACCCGCAAGTCCGTGACTACGACTTGTCCGCGACGCCGGCCCAGAGGTTCCTGACGTGCCCGATGTGCCGCGCGACGAGAGCTTCCAATTTCTCGCGATCTCCCGACAGCGCCAGGTCGATCATCTCGCTGTGTTCTTCGGCGTTCCGACCCAGAATGCCCGCGCGCGCGACGGCATCGAGACCGTAGAGCCGACTCCGGTTGCGAAGGTCCCGGACGATGCGAACGACCTCGGAGTTGCCGGCCAGTGACAGGAAGTGGGCGTGGAACTCAGTGTCGAGCTCGATGAATCTGACGAGGTCGCTCGCGGCGGCCGCTCGGACGATCCCCTCGGCTCCGGGGCGCAGCCCCTCGAGATTCGCCGCGACTGCCGAGTCCCGGGCCAAGGACGCGACGAGCCCCATCGTCGGCACCTCTAGCATCAACCGGACCTGCGCGAACTCGTCGAGCTGTTCTTCGCTCAGGTCGGTCACGCGGAAGCCCTTGTTGCGCTGCACCTCGACCAGTCCCTCACGGACGAGGTCGAGGATCGCCTCACGCACCGGGGTCGCCGACACCCCGAACATCTCGCCGAGCGTCGGTGCCGAGTAGACGATGCCAGGACGCAGCTGCCCCGCGATCAGCGCGGCACGCAGCGCGGCCGAGACCTGTTCCCGCGATTGCCGGCTGCCGGCCGGCGAAGTTCAGGCTGAGCGTCTTGAACATCGCCGTTCCCGAGGGACGGTGATGGGCGGACATGCCGAGGAACTGTCCGTCGCGCAATGCCGTACGGATCGGCATCTCGAACTCGCCTGCCGACAGCGCCACGAATGCGTCACGCACCGAGTCCATCAATTACCTAACATCCGTAAGGATGCATATGTTAACTCTCCTGTCGCAAACGAGAACACATGTAAGTTTTTCTGCGTAAGATGACGCCATGGGAGAAGGCGCCCCGACGCCGACCTCGCCTCCGCCGGGGACCGCCCGGGCCCGTAACCGCAGGGGGGAGGGGGGCCGCCTGCGCGACGACATCGTGGCCGCGGCGGTCGAGCTGCTCGAGGAGACCGGCGACGAAAGCAGCGTCACTCTGCGCTCCATCGCCCGCCGTGTGGGAGTCGCCGCCCCCTCGATCTACCGCCACTTCCCCGACCAGCCGAGCATCATGCTGGCCGTTGTGCAGCAGGCTTTCGCGATGCTTGAAACCGAGTTGCGCAGCGCCCTGGACGCCGCCGACGGAGGTGCCAGGGAACGGCTGTTTGCCGTGTGCGGCGCCTAGCTGGGCTTCGCGGACAAGTATCCCGGGCGCTACCGCACGATGTTCGGTGGAGTCTGGATGCCCGACCTCGACAACGGGTCGGTCACCGGCAGCGATGTGTCCTCGCTCGGCAGCGCGAGCTTGGCGCCTCTCGCGGACACCCTTGGCGACTGCGTCTCTGCGGGCTGCGCGACCAGTACCGACCTGACCGCCGACGCCGTCGCCCTGTGGCTCGGCCTGCACGGGCTCGCCCACCAGCGGTCGGCAACCGTTGCCTTTCCGTGGCCGCCGGACATCGCCGAACGCATCATCACCACGCTCGCCCACCTCGACGACGCATAGGTCTGCCCCGCAGGCCGAACCGTGGACGTGACAGCAGCCAAGGACGGATGCGCCATGCCTTGCACCGCTCGAGCAGCCTCGCCGACAATCCAGGCGGGCCCCGACGGCAGCCGCCCACGGCCAGGGTGACTACCAGCCTTCAACTGTGGCGTGCCGGGCGGGCGCCGCAGGGCCAGTCGAGAGGGTTCTTCGGCGGCAGGTCAAGCGGTCGGCGCCGTAGTGCCGGGCGGGGTCCAGACGCCGGCGGGAAGGCCGACCTGACGAAGGAGATCGGCGAGGTTGTAGTAGTCGGTGAGGTGTTGGATCTTGCCGCCGTCGAGGTCCATCACGGTGGTGACGGGAACCTTGAAGGACTTGCCGGTGGCGGACCGGTCCTTGGCGAATGCTCCCGTGTCGGCGCCGGAGAAGTTCCAGCGAACGGCGATCTTGTTGCCCTCGCGGAAAGCGTCAACGACGTCCACGTGTGCGTTCTTGATGCTCTGTTCGGTGATGGTCACCCACTGGGCCGCGCCGGCCGGGCCGGTCATGGCGACCTGGAAGGCGTTGTCCTGGTAGACGCCGTCCTCGGTGAACAAGGCGGCCATCTTTCGCGGGCTGGCGGTGTTCCAGGCGTCAGCCCAGGCGGCGACCATACGGGGAAGCCGGGTGTCATGGGGGTGGTAAGTCACTGGCTGCGTCTCTCCTTCATTCACTGTTTTCACGGTCTTGGAAATCGGAGCGTCCGCCTGAGCACCGGCGTGCGAAAGACCGGTGACGGTCACTCCGGCTACGGCCGCTGCCGCGATCGCCATGGCGGTGACGGTGGTCCGGGCGCGGCGCGCATGCGTGGTCATGAGGGTTCCTCGGGGTTCATAGACACTACGTTTACAGATGCAAACTTACGTCTGGAGCTAACAACTGCAATGCCATCCATCGGCCGTTGCCGCCGCACCGCAGCCCCCAACGGGCCTGCGGGTGCGGGCGGCTTTGCTGTGCGGTTCCGTCTGACGTCGGCGCCGGACGCTGTGGTGCGGCCTCCGTGTGCTCCGGTCACGCACCAGGCAACGAGTGTTCAGCGCGCGCTGAGCTGGGCGGCATTGTCGTGCGTTTCGTCGGTTGTGGCGGCGACGTCGATCTCCACCGGCCGCTTGTGCGCTCGATGGAGCATGTTGATGACTACGGCCAGGAGCACAGTCAGAATCGCCAGAGCGATCATCAGCAGGTGGAAGACCTCGGTATACGCCGCGCCGGCCCCGCTGCCTCCTGCCGCTGCGCGCTGAGCGAGGTGTGGGTTGCTGATGCGGGCCGCCAGCAGGGCGGCGGTGACGGCGGCGTAGGCGCCCACGGCAATCGCCTCACTGCCCAGACGCACGAAGTTCAGGACGCCGGCGGCGGCGCCCGCGGTGCGGGTGGGAACGGCGGCCAGCGCCTCCCCGTCGATGAGACCGATCGGCAGTCCCCAGCCGAACCCCAGGAGCGCCATGGGGATCACCAGAAGCCACAGCGGGACGTCGGGAGTGAGCAGCAGCATGCCGAGGTCGCCGAGCACGAGGACGCCGAGTGAGACATTGATGATCACCATGGGGGTGATCCGTCGCACGCGGTGCACAAGCGTTGTTGCCAGCATCGGCGCGATGAGCACCGGCAGCGTCAGCGGAAGCATGAACAGGCCGGCCTGGCCGGCGCTCATGCCGACGACCGCGCTCAGAGCGACGGGCAGGTAGGTCAGAAGGGTCACGTAGCCAAAGGCGCCGGCGACCGGGACCAGGATGACCGCCAGGAAGTACCTGTTACGGACGGGGGAGAAGTCGACCAGCTTGCGGCCTTCTTGCGCAGGCTGCCTGACGTCGCGGGGCAGAATGCTGCCGGCGAGGAGAGCCACGATCGAGATGACCCCGCCGGCAGCGAAGACGCCCTGCCATCCCACCGCGGTGACGAGCCCACCGGAGATGGTCGGGCCAGCGGCCAGCCCGAGCCCGATGGTGGTGCCCAGGAGGGCGAACGCTCGAGCGCGCTGAGCCCCGCTGTACGTGTTGGAGAGCACGGCGGAGCCACCGATGGCCACTGCCGCGCCGCCCATACCGGCGAGCAGACGCCCGGCGTCGAGTACGTACAGGTTGGTCGCGGCCATGCTGATCGCCGACGCGATCAGGATGATGGCGGAGCCGATCATGAAGGTGCGCTTGTGCCCGATGCGGTCGGAGACCGCTCCCCATACAAGGGTGAACAGAGCGAACGAAGCGTTGAATCCGTTGACGACCCACTGCAGGGCGGTGGGGGAGTCGCCGAGGTCCTGCGAGATGTCGGGCAGCGCGATCGCGGTTCCCGCGATGCTGATGGGCAGGACGAACAGTGCGAGGAGGATCACGGGCATCAGGAGCCATGTCGGCTTCGCTGCCTCATCGGTGTGCTTGGCGGTACTGGTCACCGGCCCGCTCCTCTAGGTACGAAGAAATTCATACCTAGAGTTAAACAGAAGGTTCAGGTACGACGCAAGTCGTACCTTGGTGCGTTCGGGGGCAGGCGAAGACCTTCGGCCCCGACACAACGTGGAGCGCGACTTCAAGCCAGTCGATCGAGTCGGTGACGCAAGGACGAAGGGGAAAGGAGCCCAGGCCGCTGTGGCGTTCGGGCTTGCTCTCCGAACGCCACAGCAGACGGCACTGTGCACTTCTCGGCCGACGACCGGACAGTGCATCTCCCAGCGATTCCCGGTCGTCGGCCGAGAGGATGTTCCAGGGCAGTGGCCACGGGCTGCCCACGGCGTGGCTGCGGCCGTCGGCGAACGGCCTGATCACGCGGCACGGCCGCGAAGGTGGACACGCATCGAGCAGCCGCAACTCAACCGACCGACAAGGGTTTGCGGTGAGCCGACCGCGACGCAGCCGTTCGTGACGGACGGCCCCTTCGACGTCAGACGCGCGCGCCCGCGCGAGGCGCCGTGGCCCACGCGTGCGTGACCTGGTGAACGGCGCGCGCGACGGCGTTGCGTGCACCGAGCACCTGGCGGGTGCGCGGGACCAGGAGTGCGGCGATCAGTCCGACGCGGCGGTGGCGCGGGTCCACCTGGCGCCGGTGCCGCGCCTCGTAGACCTGGAGGGCGCGGGCGTGGTCACCGGGGTGCGAGGCGAGGGCCTGGGCGAGTGTATGCGCGCCGGCCATCGCCATGCTGGAGCCGTCGCCGAACAGCGCGACGGCTGAGGCCGCGTCACCGAGCAGCGCGACTCGGCCGCGCGACCACGTGTCCATCCGAATGTTGCTGAGCGGATCGAAGAAGGGAGCCGGATGGTTCTGGTAGGCCTGAACCAGCTCAGCTGCCCGCCAGCCCACTCCTGCATAGGCCTCGGTGACCATGCGCTTGTGGAGCGCGGTGTCGCGGCGGTCGTACCCGGGCACGCGCCGACCGCGGAACGTGAACATCGCAAGAGGGTTGCCGCGCGACGGATGGACCGTCAGCATCCGACCGGGTGCGGTCAACATGACCATGGCCGCAGGGTCGTCGAGCGCGCTGGGCTCCAAGGGCACGGTCGCCCCGTACATACCGAGGTCGGTGGTGAAGCGTTCGGCTGGCCCGAAGACCAGTCGGCGCACCGTTGAATGAACCCCGTCGGCGCCGATCAGCAGATCGAAGCGACGCGGTGGGCACCGGCGGAAGGTGACATCGACGCCCGCGGTGTCCTGCCTGATGTCGGTGACGGTGTCGTCGAAGACGAACTCCGCCTCGTTCGCCGCGGCCTGATGGAGTACGGCGGAAAGATCGGCGCGCGTCACCTCGACGGACCGTTCGGACGTCGTCGGGACGTGCAGGACCTGCCGACCGCTCGCGTCGAGGAGGGCGAGAGAACCGGCGCTGGTGGCCACCTCACGCAACTGCCCCAGGATGCCCATTCTCTCGGCCACTGCCGTGGCCGGCTCCTTGACGACGACGGCGCTGCCGCCGGAACGCAGTTCCCTGGCCTGCTCCACGACCGTGGGCCTGTAGCCGTGCCTGGCCAGCCAATAAGCCAGTGCGGGGCCGGCGATACCGGCACCGAGGATCAGAACACTGCGAGAAGGCATGAAGGTTCAACCTTTCACGTGGAGGGGACGGCAGGCATCGGCCTGTGCGCATGCCTGCTCCGCGATGGTCAGGGACCAGGTGGGGCACCGGCGTCCGCGCCGAGACGCAGCGCCGACAGGCCCCATGGCGCGGCCGGCTGCGACCACGCGCGTGGTCCGCACGGGCCCCTGCTCGAAAGCGTCAGTGATTGCTGTTCCAGCCGAGAGCCGGGGCGATGTGCTCAGCGACGTTGTTCAGGATCTGAAGGTTCTCGACCGGTCCGAGGTAGTTGGGAATGGTCACCAAGAGGGTGTCCGCCAAACCGACTGCCTCGTCCTTCGACAACTCCTCCGTGACGGCGTCGGGTTCTCCGACGAAACTCTTGCCGAAGCGCGACACGGCGCCACCGAGAACGCCGACCTGTTCCCTGGAGGCCTGTGCCGCCGAAGATCCGAACAGGGCACGGTCGCGGTCGGAAACGATGGGCAGGATGCTGCGCACGACGGCCACCCTCGGCGCTCCCTCGTGACCGGCGTCGTGCCAGGCATCCCGGAAGGTATGGATCTGTTCCGCCTGCGACTGCGCAAACGCGACGCCGGTATCCTCGGAGAGGAGGGTGCTGCTCAGCAGGTGCATGCCCTGCTCTCCGGCCCACCGCGCACTCTGGCGTGTGGCCGACCCCCACCAGATCCGCTGAGGCAGCGTGCGTGAATGCGGTTCGATCGGCAGCGGAACCTGCACACCGGTTTCGGCGGGGTCGCTCATGGCCATGGGGGCTCCGGCGATCGCCGCCCTGAAACGGTCGGTGTGCTGCCTCGCCAGCTCCGCCGCCCTGGCACTGTCCTCGGGGCCGGGGACATGACCGAAGGACTCGTAGCCGCGCAGGGCGGGCTCCTGCGACCCCCGGCTCAGGCCGAGTTGCAGGCGACCTCCGCTGATGAGGTCTGCGGCGGCGGCGAGTTCGGCCATCATGAGCGGGTTCTCGTACCGCATGTCGATGACAGCGGTGCCCAATTCGATACGCCGGGTGCGCGCCGCCGTCGCGGACAGCAGCGCCCAGGGGCTGGCGAACTGCCTCTGGTAATGGTGCACCCGGATCCAGGCGCCGTCGAAGCCGAGCTGTTCGGCGCCGACGGCGATGTCCAGGTGCTGAGTCAGGGAAGCGGCCGCCGCGTCGGCTTGTGAGCCGGGCAGATGGGGGTGGTGGCCGAAGGAGAGGAAACCAAGTCGCTTTAGCACGTTCCTGCCTTGCTCTGACGCGTGCTACGCCTCGGCGTGCACGACGGGGACGGGTGTGATTACGCAGAGGGAACACGGGGGTGTGCGCTTTGCGGTAAGCAAAGCCATTGACCGTCCTTAGGTACGAATTCTCTCGTACCTAAGTAGAGCACGCGCTCAGGTACGATTCAAGTCGTACCTGAGGGGCGGATCCGCCGATGGGCGCACGGGGGGGGCGAAGGCGTCGGCGGTATCGATCCGAGCATCGGATTGCGTGCCCGGATCGACACATCCCGCCCGAGCCGTGACCGCAGAGTCAGGGCGCCCGGCAGCGGAGGGGTGGCTGGCGACCGAGTTGCGGGGAGTGACGTCATCGAGTGAAAGTCGGGCGCGGTCGCGAGGGGGGACGCTGCGGCCGATGAGTGCAGATCTCTCCAGGGTGGGCTGTCCGGAGCCCACGAGGCACCGCGCGGCGCATCCTTCCGGCGGGGCGCACGCCAGGCTGGGCCGGGTTCTGCCCGGCCGGCGACGTGGTCTGGATGCCTCCGCCCTCACCGTGCGGGATGTCCCCCGTCGGCGCTTCGGCGGTAAGGACCCATCGAGCCGCCATCCGAGTGGATGACCACTCCGGCCATGGTCTTCAGCGAGACCCTGGACGTCCTGGCGGGCAACCGCCTTGCCGTGGCAATGCACTCAGGATTCGAAGATCCCACGAACCTCGCCCTCATGACGTTCGCCGACCCCGCAGGGGCCACCTTCTACCCGGGGGCGGACCTGCGAGGCGAAGCGTTTCCAGCACCCCGTCGTCGGCGCTCTGGAATTGACCTATCAGGCGTTCGACGTCCGGGCTCCGACGGGCAGCAGCTCGTGGTCTACCGAGCCGCCCGCGGCAGCCGCACCGAGGCCTCGCTGAGCTTGCTGGCCAGCCTCTCCGCGCCGTACGCCGCGGCGGACGAGTAGCGGCGCAGCAACCATCCCGTGATCGAGTGCGCAAACACCGTCACGCCCCGGGGGGGGTGTCACTGAGGTACGATACAAGTCGTACCAAGGGAGGTGGCTATGTCAGAGACGGCCCTGGCGCCGGTAGGCACGGACGTCTTGGACCTGGGCGTGGTCCTGCGCGCCCTCGCCGACGAACACCGCCGCGCAGTGATCACGGAACTGGCCGTGGACCAGAGCGACGGCGAGCGCACCTGCCATTCGTTCAACCTCCCGGTGAGTAAGCAGACTCGCTCGTACCACTTCCGGACCTTGCGTGACGCCGGCCTCATCTGCGAGATCAACTACGGGAACAAGAAGGGGGTCAGGTTGCGCAGGGCGGAGATCAACCGACGATTCCCGGGACTGCTCGACCTGTTCGTCGCCGACTCCGGAAGCCGTGAGGATCGCTGACGCCCGCATCCGTCCGGAATACGCGACACCTCAACATGCGAGTTCACCGGTCCCGAGGCCGGTATTCGCCCGCAGGGTGAGCAGCCCCGTAGCCCGGCCCGGTCACGTCAGCGACGACACGTATTCGGACCAGTTCTCGCTGGCGAGCGTGGCCCAGCGTTCGGCTGTCTTGGGGTGGATACCGAGCAGGTCGGCGATGACCATGGGCGGCAGGTCGGCCAGGGCGTCCATCATGGCGGTATTCCGGGCTGCGCGGGCGGGCAGACCGTGGTGTCTCAGTGTGTCGGCGAGGCCGAGGGGGTTACGCGGACAGCCAGGGCTTTGGCCGGGCAAGAGGTACCTGCGTCTGGCCGTGGTGCTGTGCCGGGGCGTGCTGTGTCGGAGCTGATCGTCGATAAGACGAGCGAGCTTCGGCGGAAGGACGAAGGAGGTGCTGGTTGACCGCCAGGTAGGTGTGCTCCAGGTCCCGGCTGATGTGGTCCTCGGTGAGCTCGACGATGCGGGTCAGGGAAAGTGCATAGAGACGGACTAGAGCAGCCGCGACGCGGACGTCCAAGGGCAATGCGGTGTCGTTGAAACAGCGCAATAGCTCGTTTCGGGCATCGTCCTCGGCTTGGAAGTAGCCGGGGAGTTGCGAGGCTCGGTGCTCGATGCTCAGACCGGGCGGGCAGAGGCGTCGTGCGGTGCTCCAGCGGAGGAAGGGGATGGAACGGGAGCGCAGCGTTGGCCTGCCGGTCGCCCAAGTGTCCAGATGCGCCTGCTGGAGTCGGCGGAGGTTCAGGTGCTGGGAGTCGAGCCAGTTCACGAAGTCAATGGCGGCAAGCACGTTGCTGCAGTCGCCTTTGTGCGCGGCGTAGGTGTAACGGCCTCGGGCTGAGCGCCGGCGGGCGTCGCGGATGATGTGCCACTCGGCGAACGGACGAATGAGATTGGCTTGCCGCGCAGGGAGTTCGGCCACGGTCCGTGCGACCCAGTTGGTGAGCAAAGCGAGATTCTCATCGCGTGGCGGCAGGATGCCAGCGGTGACGAGCAACCCGCGCACGTAGGCGGTGGCAGCCCGTTGGGGAAGCGTGTCGAGGGATTCATGGTTCAGCGCTCCAGGATCGAGGGCCAGGCGCCCCAAGAGACTGGCGGCGGGGCTTCGGCGCAGCCACTGCAGGACGCGGCAGGGGTTTTCCGCGCCGGTCAGAACGACGGCGAGGGGTTGGAGTAGCTGCGCCACGCTTGTGCCGTCGGCGGAGAGCAGGTCGGTCACCCGGGCGGTCAGGGTGCAGCGGGGACAGTGGTGGCCGGAGTAGAGGTCCGCCGGTTCACCGCAGGCCGAACACCGCTCGACCGGTTCGTCGGGGAAGGTGCATGTCTTGCACAGGAGGGTTCCCTCGGCCGTCTGACCGATCAGGATGCGATGTCGACTGCACGAGGCGCACGGCGCAGGGGTCGACAGAGCTGCTCGGTAGCAGGAGTTGCACACCGGCCCTCGCGGCCAGAAGACCTTGATCTTCGCGATTTGGCCGCACAGGGCACAGGCGCACTCTTCGCGAGGGCGGCACGTGTCGCAGTGGAACGGGCCCCGGCCACCGTTGATGTGGTGGCCTGGGCGGACCTCTTCACAGATGGCGCAGGTCTTCTCGTGTCGCTTGTAGCACCGGTCGCAGGTGTCCGGCTTGGTGCCGTCGGCCCGGGCGACGATGGCAACGGTCTGGCCGCAGACACCGCACGGGCGGGCAGGGCTGGAGTAGCAGCTGCCGCAGACCGGCCCGTCGGAGGTCAGCGCGTTGACCCGGCGTAGTCGTCCGCAACGGCAGCAGGTCTGAGTGTTCTTGGGAGCACAGGTCTGACAGAGGCTGGTGCCGTCGGGCAGGCGCCGGTACGAGATCATCATCCGGTGGCAGTCGGCGCATTCTTCTTTGGCATCCGGCTCCTTGTTCCTGCACGGATTGCAGATGCCGCCCTCCGGTCGGCGGGCGTAGATGCTGGCCACTTTGCCGCAGCGGGCGCACGGCTTCTTGGAACGTCGGCCGGCGCAGCGTGAACACAGTCGCCCCTCCGGTCCGTTGTTGGTGGGAAGAGGTTCGGTCCGTCCGCAGTCGCCACAGGCCACCAGGGTGACCTTGTTACCGTGCCCGGCGGCGGTGAGTGCTGCCACCAAACGCACCACGCAGGTCGGGCAGTCGCTACTGGGCATGCGCAAGGCGTCGAGCCTGCCGGACAGATAGTGCACCAGGCGGAAGGCGTTCGCACCACGCCATGCCCGAGCCTCCTCCGCCACGGCCTGAGCCTGTTCGGGGGCAAGGGAATCGCCCACCGCTAGCTGCAGCAGGGCGACGATCTGCTCCTGGGCGGCAGCGAGCTCGGCGCGTAAGCGGATCTGGTCCGGTGTCAGCGGCCTCACGGCTGACCCGGGCGCCGGATCGTGGTCCGCCGCTCCTTCAGCGGCAGTGGCTCGGCCTGTCCATCCGCGGTCTTCTTGACCTGGGCGTTGACCACCTTCGGCTTGATGAGATCGTTCGGCGTGCACTCGAAGATGTCGCACAGTGCGACCAGGGTGTCCATGCTCATCCGCTGGGGCGGCTGTGTCACCAAGCGGTAGACCTGCTCACGCGACAGGGTCACGCCACGTTCTGCCAGGAGCGGCACCAGGTCCGATGTCTGGAACATCTGGTGCTCGGCCATCGTGGCCCGCAGACACCACTCATAGCCCATCTTCTTGATCATTTAAGGTCCCAGTCGTCACCCAGCCGGCGCTTCAGCGAAGCTTCCAGGAGCTGGTTCCGGTACTCGTCAGAAACGCCCATGTAGATGGCCGTCGTAGAAGCGTGGGTATGGCCCACCTGCTCTTGAACGAAGCGGGCAGGGTAGCCGAACTCGGTCAGATGCGTGATGTAGCTGTGGCGCAGACAGTGCAGGTCGAGGTCCTCGTCGAGGCCGGCGTCCTGGCGTGCCGTCACGAACGCCTCGTTGATCGAGCGCGGAGACATGCGGCCGACCCGCTCGGTCACCCACAAGGCCGGGTGCCGGTCCGGCGAGAGCCGCGGGCGAACCTCGTGCACCCACTCGTCGAGGACGTCGACTACCCAGTCCATCTCCGGGACCAGAAGCACGGTCCGTCGCCTCGGCGGTGCGCCCTTGGAGGACTTCCCGTACCGGACGGCCATGCTGCCGGCCTGCCCGAACTGCGGCGCCTTCCTATGACGTCGCAGATCCACCAGGTCCACCTTCGAGGACTCGGTCCGCCGGGTGCCGTACGCGTAGATCGTCTTGAGTGCGGCAGCATCACGCAGTGCGGTGAGCGTGCCCTTGCGGCCCTGCCCGTGAATGCGTCGAGGTCGGGCATCGGCAGCGTCGAACAGCGCCTGGACCTCGTCGTAGGTCAGAGGCCGACGCCGGGGATCGCCCTCGTACTCCACCGAGTGCAGGACAGAGTTGCCTTCGTGGAAGATCACCTACGGTGACAGGCCGAACCGTTCCTGGCAGGTCTCCACCCACCCGTACCGACGGTCCAGCAAATACTCCACGAACAGCTCGATGACCACCTCGTAAGACCGAGCCGTAGACAACTGGATCGGCTTGGCCCCGCTGCGAAGGTGGACAATGAACGCCTCGCCATCGGCGGGCGCCCACTGCCACGGGTACAACCCCGTGAACTCCTCGAACCGTTGAAGCAGACGTAGCCGGGGCTGGATCGTCGAAGCCTGGAGAAACCGCGCGGACTGCTGCCGGGCCCATCCCTCCTTCATTGCAGAGGAAACCGCTGGCTCCGGGTCCAGAAGGACAACGTTCGGGGCCAGGGAAAGACGCACCGAACCGGGTGCCTCAGCGACCATGCCCGCCGTTGTATCAAACGCATCATTGTTGCGTCCAGATCCAGCGGTGCTGGTCAGCTACCGAAGGATGCTCAGGACGCTCCCGAGAGAGCATCTCTGATCAGTGGGAACGTCCGAGGCAGGGCTTTACGAACTGTTGCAGCCAATGCAATTCATCCTGTTTAAGATCTTGTGCCTGCGCAGGCGACGGCGATTGTAGAAGGTCTCGATAGAGTTGAGGGCCTCTGCGCGGGCGGTGGCCCGGTCAGGCCAGGTTCATGTTCCGCTCTCCTCCTTGGTCAGGGCCCAGAAACTCTCTGCGGCGTTGCCAAAACATGATCAAGTGCGCACACACCTCTGTCGCGAACCCAACTCCCTTATGCAGTAACGGAATTGGTCCGATGTGTACTCGGGTCCTGGGCGTTCACCCAGCGCGCGAGGGCCTCCGGCCTGTTGCCCTCGGCGGGCTCCATCGTGGACTACGTGGACAAAGCGATGGTGAAATCCTTCCGGGCCCGGGTCCGGGTCGAACCACTCAATCGCACACGGTGACGGACGCGGCTGGAGCTGCGGCTCCTGAACCGCCGCCACGGAGCTGGCGGGCCTTCCGTCAGGAGGCTGCCGACGAAAACCGCACACAGGTCCCGAGTTCGCGCTCATGCGCTCCTGCCCTCTCCAGCACGGCGGAACGAGACATGGGCGAACTCGGCGCCCTCCGGGAACTGTTCACCACCGGCTGCCAACTCCCACCCGTAGTCATCCCGCCGGCAGTGGCCCGGAACAGCGCTGCACAGACGCCCTCAGCGATCCAACGCCGAATCGCTGCGCTTGAGCAGTTCGCGCAGTACGGCAACGCTCGCTTCGGTGCTCTCCCTGTCGCCGTCCACCAGGTGCCGGAGGAACAGACCGTCCAACGCGGCGACCACGAGACGTACCAACGCGCCGTCCTCGTCCGAGACTTTCAGCCGGGAAAGCTGCTCGCCCGTCGAACGCTGAACGTCCTCGTACATCTTGTGGATCGGCTCTACCAACTCGGGGCGGCGGAGCGACTCAAGCACCAACTCGTATTGGAATACGAGGAGCTCACGCTCTCTGGAGATGAACTCGGAGAGAGGTGAGGCGAACTGGTCGAGCGTCTGGTCTTCGGCGAAGACGCCGCGCTCGGCCTCGGCGATCGTCGATTGGAGAGCCTCAAGGATGAATGCGTCACGTGAACCGAAGTAGTGGGTCACCAATGCGTGCGTGACCCCTGCTTCCTCGGCGACAGACCGGTAGGTGAGTCCGCGCAAACCCTTCTTCGCCACGACCGAGATCGCAGCGTCGAGCAGCGCTTGTCGGCCCGGGCTCGGGGTCGCGTTGTTGCCGCTCATGCCGTCAGCTGTCACGGACGTCACTGTAGTGGCCAGCGCGTATCGTCGGGAAATGATCACGCGGTGTGCGATCCGATCCGCCGTGACCCGCGGGTGAACCCTGTTCGCGGGCGCTCCCGCCCCGCGCCGGCTGACGGTCCCCCGAGCCGGCCAGAGTCTTCCGCCGTTCGACAGTGGCGTCCTCGTCCACCGTCCAGGTCGACGAGTCGAAGACAACGCCGTAGATTCCGTCGGCTGCCTCGGCTGAGACATATCCGTTTCGGACATCCGAGACGACGGACAGCGGGCTACGGTCAAGTGGACTGCCGTAGCCGCCGCCACCTGCCGCAGACACGATCATCCGGTCTCCGGACGACACGTCCACGGGCGCCTTCTTACCCAACCGAAGCTCGCGCTCGGTCTCCGGGAACAGAGTGATCGAGTTGTTGTACGGAGCATCGGCACCCCCGTTGAGACCAGGTACCGGCGAGTCAGGATTGGTCTTCTCGGCGACGACGTTGGCGAACCCGTCGCCCAGGAACTCCTGCTCGGTGACAACGCCAAGACCTCCGCGGAACGTGCCCGCGCCGCCTGAGTCAGTGACGAACTCCATCCGCCTGCGCAGGATGGGAATGCGGGTCTCGATCATCTCGGCCGGGATGATCTCGCAGCCGGCGATGATGTTGTGGATCACGCCGTTCATGCCGTCGTGTCCTTCGAAGCCACCCGTGCCGATGCCGCCGGTGTCACCGAATATGTGCGTGCGGTTCGTCTCCGGGTTCGTCATCCACACGTCGCACTGGACGAGGTCCCCACCACAACCGGCGGGAATCCTGCCCGGCAGAGCTTGCGCCAGCGCCAGGACGAGCATGTCTCCCATCCGGACCGAGGACCACGCGCCGATGAAGCACGGCGCAGGGCTCTCGGGATTGAACAGCGATCCCAGCGGCGCGACCACCGTCATCGGACGGTGCTCACCCGATGTCGGCGACGCGTCGGGGCAGAGCACCCGCTTGAGTGCGAGGCGGACCGTCGCGAGCGTGTAGCCCCAGGGGCAGTTGATCGGACCCTTCTGGACGCCGGCGGACCTGCTGAGGTCGACGGTGATCTCGCTCCCGGCGATGGTGACGTCCACCCCGATCTTGACCGGATCGCTCTCGACACCGTTGTTGTCGAGGTAGTCGGTGATCGAGTAGGTCCCGTCGGGTATCGCCTCGATCGCCTTGCGGGCGATCAGTTCGCTGTCGTCGAGCGACTTCGCGATCGCGGCGCGATAGGCGTCGAGGCCGTAGCGCTCGACGAGGCCGAGGATGCGCTTCGTGCCCGCGTTGACCGCGGACACCGCCGCGAGGACGTTGCCGACGGTCTCGGACGGCAGCCGCGAGTTCGCCCGGAGGATGCGCAGAATGGTGTTGTCGATCTCGCCGTCGTGCACGATCTTCACTCCGGGGAAGATGGTCCCCTCCTGGAAGAGTTCCGTCGTGTCGACCGGATACATGCCCTTCCCGCCGACGTCGCCCATGTGCGCTCGAAGCGCGCAGTAGCCGATGACCTTGCCATCGACGAAAATCGGTTCGGCCACGACGGCGTCCGGCGGCTGACCGGCCGTGAGGTACGGATGGTTGTTGAGGATGACCTCACCGGGCTTGAGCGCCTCCACACCGCCCATCTCGGCCACCGTCGCCTCAAGGCAGGTGTCCAGCGATCCGAGGAAGATCGGGATGCCCGGTGCGTCTGCGAGCAGGTTGAACTCGTCGTCCAGGATCGAGATCCCGTAGTCGTTGAACTCGTACAGGATCGCGAGCGTTGCCGCGCGCTTGAACATCGAACGCATCTCTTCGGCGGCGGCGAGCACGCCCCGGCGGATCACGGTGAGAGTGATCGGGTCCATCTGGTCGGTCATGTCAGTTCCCGGAGGTCGTGGCGTCGGTGATGACGAGGTTGGCGAAGCTGTCGACAGTCACCTGACGACCAGGCGAGACGAGCGTCGTCGTCGAGTCCTCCTCGATGAGAGCCGGCCCCACGAGGACGTTCCCGGGCCGGAGGACCCGGCGATCGAAGACGGAGAACTCCACGGCCCCGCCGCTCTCTCGGTGCACCCCGCTGCGGGTGCCCAGGAAGGCGTGCGTGGAGTCCGTCCCTTCGGGCTCGAACTCGTCGATCGACGCCTTGTCGAGCAGACCGAGGCCGCGGACCCGACACGCGACCAGCTCGACCGGTTCGGTCAGCCGGTACCCGTAGTGCGCCTCGTGCGCCTCGTGGAACGCCGATTCGAGCCATCCGATGCCCAGTTGGTCGACATCGCCGTCGATCGCGATCGTCAGAGCGTGCTCCTGGAGGTCGTACCGGAGATCCGCACTTGCGAAGAACCGCTGGCGGGACGGTTCGATCTCGTCCTCGTCGAGCTTGGTGTGCGCGTCCGTCGCGAGCTGCCCGATGGTCTTCTTGAGGAGTTCGAGCCCACCGGTGTCGAGCGGGTGGATGACGGTCTGGGAGTACGTGTGCGTGACGTCGAGCGTCAGGGCGCCACCGGCGGAGAACATGCCCGGTGACTGCGGTACGACGACACGCTTCACCCCGACACGCGATGCGAGCGCGTCTGCGGCCAAGGGACCACCGCCGCCATAGGCGACCATCGTCAGCTCTCGCGGGTCGATCCCCTTTTCGATGGTGATCTCGTCGAGCTTGTGCGCCATCTTCACCTCGGCGATCGCGACGATGCCGCTGGCCGCCTCTTCGATGCCGAGGCCGAGCGGCTCGGCGATCTTGACGCGAATCGCCTCTCTGGCAGCCGCCTCGTCCAACGGCATCCGTCCACCGAGGAACGACGCCGCGTCGAGCAGCCCCGAGACCAGGGCCGCGTCCGTGAAGGTCGGCTCGGTGCCTCCGCGGCCGTAACAGACCGGCCCGGGTTCCGCGTTGGCGCTCCGGGGTCCGACGTTCAGTGTGCCGGCGGCGTCGATGAACGCGATGCTGCCGCCGCCGGCGCCGATGGTCGCGATCTCGATCGACGGCATCAACAGGCGAGGCAGGCCGGTGATGTCCGTCATCGCCTGCAGAACCGGTTTGCCGTCCCTGATGAGTGCGGCGTCGAAGCTGGTGCCGCCGACATCGATCGTGAGCACGTCCCCGCTGCCGATCCTGTTTCCGAGATCGGCGGCTCCGGCGATACCGCTCGCCGGGCCGGAGACGAGTGTCTGGACGCAGCTGTTGCGCGCCTCCGCGACGCTCATCAGCCCTCCGTCGGACCGCGTGATGAAGAGTTCCCCGGTGAAACCGCGCTGGACCAGGTTGTCGCGGAGGTCTTCGAAGTACTTGCCGAGCTTCGGCTTGGTCGTCGCCTCGACGACCGTGGTCACCGTGCGCTCGAACTCCCGGTATTCGCAAGCCACTTCGTGCGACAACGAGTAACCCAGGCCCGGGAACTCCGACTCGATGATCGCTCCGACCCTTTTCTCGTTGTGCGCGTGTGCGTAGGAATGCAGCAGGCTCACGGCGACGAGTTCGGCGCCTTCCGCGAGCAGTTCACGAACAGCGGCAATCACGTCGGCGTCGGTGAAGTCGGTGACAACCGTCCCGTGCGCGGTCACTCGCTCCGGGATCTCACGGCGCAGGTAACGGGGCACGAGCGGCGCCGCCTGTACAGAGTGGAGCGAGTACATCGGCCACGACATGCGTCCGATCTCCAGGACGTCGCGCGAGCCCTCACTGGTGATCAGCCCCACGGTCGCACCGGAACGCTCAAGGGCGGTGTTCAGGCCCAGCGTCGTACCGTGGAAGAGGCGGGTCACCTGGCTCAACTCCACACCGGTCCGGGCGAGCGCGTCGAGCAGGCCCTCCACAGGCGCCCGCGGCGTCGTCGTCGCCTTGGCGACGGAGAGTTCACCGGTGGCGGGATTCATCACCACCGCGTCCGTGAAGGTTCCCCCGATGTCGATGCCGGCGACGATCCCCACCTGTTCGGTACTGAAATCCTCGCCCTCGGACGAGCGTTCATCGGTTTCGGATGCCACGATGTTTCGCCTCGTACTTTCCATTTGGATAGCCGGTTGCGGATGACTGAACCTCAGGGCGAGCGCCCTTGTCAAATGTAAAGTCAGAAACTGGCCTGGCTCAGGCTCGGCGCCTGAGACAGCAGCCGGCGGGTGTACTCATGAGCCGGCGAGGAGAGCAACTCCTGGGTACTCCCCTGCTCGCAGACGACTCCGTTTTTCAGAACAACCGTGCGCTCGGCGAGAGCCGAGACGACGCCGAAGTCATGGGTGATGAACAACAACGAGAGCCCGAGCTCGTCCCGGAGTTCCGCGAGCACCGCGAGCACCGCCGCTTGCACGGAGACGTCGAGTGCTGAGGTGACCTCGTCGCACAGGATCAGCTCGGGCCCTGCCGCGAGGGCGCGGGCGATGGCCGCTCGCTGCTTCTCGCCGCCCGACATCTCCGACGGGTAGAGGTCTCCGGCACGTGACGGCAGTCGCACCAGGTCCAGCAACCGGTCCACTTCCCGGTCGAGTTGTTCACCTGCCAGGCCGCGAAGCACTTTCGCGGGCCGGGCAATGGACTCCCTGATCCGGTGTCGTGGGTTCAGTGCCTCCGCGGAGTTCTGGAACACCATCTGGATCTGACGTCGCTGTTCGATCGACCTCTTCTGGACCCGCGCGGCAAGAGGCGCGCCGTGCAACAGGATCTCGCCGGCCGTCGGCGGATGCAGGCCTGCCACGGCTCTGGCGATGGTTGTCTTCCCGCTCCCCGACTCACCTACCAGCGCAAGGCACGTTCCCCGTTCGATGGCGACGTCGATGTCCTGGGCCGCGGCGAGACGGCTGCCTTCGTAGCGGACTCCGACCCCGCGGAGCTCAAGGATCTTCTCCACCGTGTCGGCCGCCGAGTGCGCGGGGGTCGGTCCCTCGGTCTTCGCGTTCGAGAACGAGACCGGCCACAGCTCGCATCGGACCTGTCTGTCGACCAGCACCGACCGCAGCTCGACGGGGTGATCCGTGCACGCCGGGCTCGCGAAGTCACATCGCCTCGCGAACGCACAACCCGCGGCACGCTCGGTCGGAGGGGGTTGGACACCACGGATCGGAAGCAGTCCGCGCGGCTCCAGGTGGTCGGGCGTGGCCATGAGCAGGCCACGCGTGTACGGGTGCTGTGGACTTCCGAGGATCGCCGCCGTCGCTCCTTCCTCGATGACACGCCCGGCGTACATCACGGCCACCCTGTCGGCGAGACCGGCCACGACCGCGAGGTCATGGGTGATGTAGACCATGGAAACGCCGCGCTCCTCCCGCAGGCGACTCAGCTCGCTGAGGATCTGGTCCTGGGTGCCGACGTCCAGGCCCGTCGTGGGCTCGTCGAGCACGATCAGGGAGGGATCGCACGCGAGAGCCATCGCGATACAGACCCGCTGCTGCTGACCGCCGGACAGTTGATGCGGGTAGCGGCGAAGGACGCCGGGTACGCCGCCCAGCCCGACAGCCTCCAAAAGCTCGCCGACCCGCTGGGGCGATGCCTTTCCCAGGTGGTGGTCGAGCAGGTCCCCGATGGCGTCCTTCACCCGGAGGGTCGGGTTCAAGGAACGTCCCGGGTTCTGCGGGACGTAGGAGATCTGCTTGCCGCGCAAGGCGTGGAGCTCACGTCCGACAGGCAGGATCTGTCCATCGATCTCAAGTGATCCCGAACGGATCTCGGCGCCTTCGCCGCAGTAGCCCAGAAGCGACAGCGCGGTCGTCGTCTTGCCCGAGCCGGACTCGCCGACGACCGCGAGGATCTCTCCGCGCCGCACGCTGAGGTCGACCTCGGAGACGATCTCGGGGCCGTCGACGATTCCGATCGTCAGGCCGCTGAGCCGGAAGGCCTTGCCACTCACATCCACTTCAGCGACCTCTCGACGAAGAACGCGTGTGGACGCACGCGTCCCCAAGCAGATTGACCGACACGGTCAGTGCGGCGATCGCGCATGCCGGCGCCAGCACGGACCAGACGTTGGTGGCCAGCACAGTGCGGTTCTCGGCGATCATCAGCGCCCAGTTGGCGGCCGGGGGTGCGGCGGCCAGGCCGAGGAAGCTCATGCTGGCGCTGAGGAAGATGGCGCCGAGCATGCGGGCACCCGCGTCGGCGACCAGACCCGGAACGATGTTCGGAAGCACCTCGCGACGGAGGATGGCAACCGTGCTTTCGCCACGAGCCAGGGCCGCCTCGACATATCCCTTGTGCGCTACCTCCAGCGCCATGGTCCGGACAACGCGGACCACCCCCGGGATCAGGACAAGGGAGATGCCGACGACCAGCACGGTCGCGCCGCGGCCGGCACCGGCCACCAGGACGAGGAGGACGAGCAACGGCGGAAAGGTCAGCAGCAGGTCCACCGAGCGGAGGATCAGCCCGTCGACGCGCTTGGTGGCCAGGGCCGTGTAGATGCCGACCGTGATCCCGACGGAGTACGTCAGCGCGAGCGCGGCCAGGGTGACGAGGATGAGCGGACTTCCGCCGTGGAGGAACCGGCTCAGGACGTCACGGCCGAGGAAGTCGGTCCCGAGGACCGTACCGCCGCCGGGCGCCGATCCCGGGATTCCGACGGGTTCGTCGATCGCGTGAGGAGCGAGGAGCGGACCGAGAAACGCACCGGTGAGAACGACGATCAGCAGCACCGCGCCCACGACACCGCGCACGGTGGTCAGCATGACCGGCCAACGAGCTTTGAGTCGACGTGTCCTCGGCGCGGCCGGGGTCGTCCGTGCGAGCGTCATGCGACCGCCGTCCGTAGCTTCGGCACGACGAGCACGACAAGCAGGTCGGCCACGATGTTGATGATCAGGAAGAGTGCCGCCAGGACCAGGACGATCGACTGGACCACCGAGGTGTCCTGCGACTGGACCGACGTCACCAGGACCTGGCCGATACCCGGGTAGGCGAAGAGAGCCTCGACCACGATCAGGCCGCTGAAGAGCAGTTGCAGACTCTGGGCGGTCGACTGGATGCCTGGCGCCACCGCCGTCCGCAGGGCATACCGACGGAGCACCCTGCCCTCCGGAAGTCCGTTCAGCCGCGCCGAGGTCACGTGCTCCGAGTGGAGCGCCTCCCTGACTCCCGCTCTGATCTGGCGCGTCGCGAACGCGCCGGAGACGGCGAGGAGCGTGACCACCGGAAGCACGAGACCGCCGAGGTGTCGCAACGGGTTGGAGTCGACGTCGAACAACGCCACGGGCTCGAACCAGCCGAGAGTCGTGAAGAAGACGAAGACGAGGACCGTCCCGAGCACGAACTCAGGCAGGGAACCGAGGAAGAGAGTGCCGTACGAGATGGCGTTGTCGACGGCTCGGCCCTCGTACATCGCGGCGAAGGTGCCCAGGAAGATGGTGAGGGGAACCAGGAGGACGGCGATGACGAACCACAGGATCATCGTGTTCCGGAACGGTGCTGTGACCAGGTGTCGTACCGACGGATCCTTCGCCCCCTGGGCAACCGCGTGGGTGGACTTCCCGAGGTCACCGTGCAGGGCATCGCCCACCCAGTGCCCGTAACGGACAGCGATGTTGTGATCCAGCCCCAGTTCCGAACGGAGTTCTGCCAGCCGGGCCGGTGTCGCGTCCTTGCCGAGCGCCGTCTGGGCCGCGTCACCCGGTAGGGCGTTCGTGGCCAGGAAGATGAGAACCGAGAGCAGTGCCAACGTCAGGAGCCCCTGAGCGACTCGACGCACGACAAACGTTGCCAGGCCCCACGGGCCTCCGTGCCGGGCATGTACCCCGAGTGCGTCCGCCGGCTCAGGCTCCGGCCGGACGGACTCAGTTGGCGGCGAACCAGCCATCACGCAACCGTCCATTGTTCACGAACCCGACCGGTCCCTCACGAAGACCCCGCAGCTTGTCGCCGGCGAGGTTCACGACTGACGCGTTGGCGTATCCGAGGAGTCCGCCTTCGTCGAACTGCTGCTTCTGGATCGCGGCCCAGCGCTCCTGCGCACGCGCCGAATCGGTTTCGGCGCACGCCCGGCGGAGGTTGCTGAGAATGCCGGCGCCGCCCGACTGGAGACCCCACCCGGAGTCGTTCTGGCCACCAGGGGTGAGGAACGATCGGTATGAACCTTCGAGTGATGCGGCAGGCGAGTAGAAGGTCGTGCGGAACGGGGCGCTCAGATAGCCACCCGCCGGAGTGAAGTACGTCTCCGGTGCCACCACATCGACCTTGACGGTGATTCCGGCGCGCTTCGCCTGCTGAGCGAACAGGGTTGCCGCCTGGGTGAACCCGTCGGCGACTCCGGACGTCTGCAACGTGACCCGCAGATCCGAGTGCCCTGCCTGCTTGAGCAGCGACTTGGCCTGGTCTATGTCCTGCACCCGCTTCAGGTCCGTGGCGTAGTACTTCACGCCGGCGCCGAGCAGATCGTTGCCCGGCGTGCCGAACCCGCCGAGCGCGCCGTCGATCAGTGCCTGCCGGTCAGCGACCATCCGGAGCGCCTGTCTGACACGCACGTCGGCAAGCGCCCCCTTGTCCACGCGCATGGGGAAGTTCCAGAGCGTCGAAGTCTCGGCTCCGAAGACATGCACCTTCCCAGCCGCCATCTGCTGACGGGCAATCAGATAGCTTGCCTGCGGAACGAGATCGACCGCACCCGAGAGGAGCGCGTTCACCCGGGCGTTCTCGTCCGAGAAGCTCGAATTGATCTCGACCGACGCGAAATGCGGACCGTTTTTCTGCCAGTAGTCCTTGTTGGCCACGAACTCACTGCGCGACCCCGGCTGGAAAGAGCTGTACTTGAAGGGTCCGGTCCCGATCGGCTTCGCTTGAAGGCTCTTCGTCGTGGCACCGGCCTGTACGACTCCGGTCAGGACCGGCAGCGCGAGCAGCGCCGGCAGATCCGCCGTCGGGGCCTTCATCGGAACCTGGACGGTGAGCGCGCCCGTCCTGCGCAGGTGTGCCACGTCGATGCCCGCGACTGCCGCCAGCAGCGGGCTCGTCGGGTCTGCCCACCGCCGGATCGAGTAGATGACGTCGGCGGCGTCGAGAGTGCGGCCGTCGTGCCACACAACACCGTCACGAAGGTGAAGCGTCCAGACCGATCCGTCCGCGTTGCGCTCAGCGCTCGTCGCGAGCGCGGGTACGACCTCGCCCGCCGAGCTGCCGATGGTGAAAAGGCCGTCGTACAACTGCAGTGCCCGCAGTGAGTCTTGGATCGAGAGACCGTAGAGCGGGTCGAGAGTCTCGCTCGCCCCACCGGTGATGGTTCCGACCCGCAGGGTTCCGCCACTGACCGGCGTCCCGCCCTGGAGGGCAGTGGTCAGTGTCTTGCCGGTTCCGCCTTTCCCGGCGGACGAATCAGAGGCGCACGCTGTGAGCAGGCCACTCACACCGACTGCACCTGCACTGATGGCACCCCACCGAAGGAGGTCCCTCCGGCTCGGTGCGGGCCGTCCCGCATCGCTAGTACCGCCGTTGTTCGTCATGGGCGCAGTCCTCGGCTATCAGTTGGGGCTCTTCTGTTGCATGTGCGGGTAGGTACCGGCCCTGGGCGGGGCCTGGTCGAGATGAAGGTGCTCACCGACGCTTGCGCTCTTGACTGAAGAGAGAAGCCGCCGCGTGAGGGTGCCGCCCGCTCTACGTACGGGCTCGGGTGGGTCCCGTGCGGGCAGAAGGCGAGGGGCTGCCTCATCCGCCGGGCCGGTGTGTCGGTTCCTGGCCGTGGAAGGACACTCGCACGCCCTCCGCGCTTCCTCACGGTGACATCAATGCCGTGAGCAGGAGGAACGACGCACTCAAGGCCAAGACATCGAAAGAGGTGTTGGGGCACTGACCGGCACGGTGACGCAGAAGATCGAGTTGGTCGACGGCTCAGCGCAGGAGGCGCAGTTCGACGACGAGATGCAGGTCGTCAGCCACGCTCGGCCCCACTGGGGTGGGACGCCGCGGCGGGCGTTCCACTGCATGAAGTGCGGTAGGTAACGGTAAGCAAGACGACAGGCGGGGCGGCCGCCGGTGGCGGGCTCTGGGACTACGGGCGTTACTGGAAGGCGGCACCCCACGTATCGGCTGCCCGACGTGTGAGGCACTGGTCGCGGCGGTGCCATTGACGCGAAACGACATCCACCACACCCACTCCCTCGACGACACGAGCGCACGGCCGGCGGTGGCGTGTTCCAAGGCCTCGCTCACCGAGCCGAGCGCGTCATCGTCTCCCGGGTCCGGAACGACAACGTGCAGGTCGTCGACCCGATGGCGAGTGCACGACGGATCGTGATCGATGAAGTCTCCTACCGCGAGGGCCACCGCCACCTCACCCTCGGCCCGGACAGGTCCCAGCAGCTCACGCATGTGTCGACCGACGTCGCCGAGCCGTCCCACGTGGTCTTCTGGGCCACCGCCACACTTGCCGGGGCCCGCCACCAGGTGTGGAACCCCGCCCGCCGAACCCCCGCGGACAGCGCCCTCGTCGAGAGTGCGAACACCAGCATCCGGTTGATCACCGGGATGGCCTTCGACTTCAGGCACCACGACAACCTGATCGCACTCGTCCTGCTGCCCCTTGGCGGTCAACGGCCAGCCCTCCTCGGACGCTCATGCAAGCCATACATCAGGCGGGAGGCCATTGGTTATGGATTGCTTTGAGATGCTATGAGAGTAAACGTCACGGATGGCCTTGTCAATCGTAAAGTCCATTGAAATTCGAACCGACCTTCAATGCATTTCACACTCACGAAAAGGGCCTGCAATGCCCGCGAAATAAGGAAATCCGGAGCCGGACAGCCGTTGGGGCGAAGAAGCGACACACGCCGCCTGGTCGTCACCAACCAGGAGTACCGTGCCGGCACTGAGGCCGATATCCGGCGATTGAGGTGCCACGACGAATTGGTGCCCCGGTCGATGACTGGACCCTTCCCTCACCCAGAGCCAACGACCCCGTCGCGAGTTGCCCCCCGTGGCGGAAAGCCGATCCGGCCGCCCTGGACAGCAGTGGCGGCGAGTTCCTCGTTCAGCCCCGGGACGGACACGATGTGGCGCCGTCCGAGAGCACGGGGCATCCGCCATTCCTGCAAGTGGACTCGTCTGACACCCCGAATCGGGCAACATGGTCTGCTGTCCACGTCGCGTGTCCAGCTCGCGCCGACCAGAAGGCGGGCACTTACCCGCACCCCGCTCTCGGGGGCAGCCGGCCAAGCCGTAGGCCCGTAGTGGCGGTGCGGCCACGCCGGCCGACATCGCGGTGTTCCCGCCGCCAGTCACGGGCCGGTCACCGCGCCCAGCGGGCGCCGAGGCCGAGCGCCAGCGCGTTGCGGTAGACGATGTTCGCCGCGGTCGCGTCTTCGATCGCGTTACCGGTCGATTTGAAGACGGTCAGCTCCTCGGGTCCGCAGCGGCCTCCCGGGGTCGGGTCGGACATGACCTCACCCAGTTCGGTGACCTCCTTCGGGTCTACGCCGACCAGCTCATGGGCACCGGAAGGCGGCGGCAGCAGGGCACGGGCCCGGGACTCGACGAAGATGCGCGCGTCGCGGATCGTGGCGGCGTCGACCTCGGGTCCCGCCCCGAACCCGATCGAGTTGACGTGAACCGGCCCGGTCAACCAGGAACGATCAATGATCGGTCGGTCGGTGCTCGTGCACAGGCAGATGACATCTGCCCCTCGGACCGCAGCCTCCCGCGAGAGAACCACCCGGGCGCCGGCGTGCTCCGCGGCGAGCCGATCCGCCGCCTGCGGGTGTTGGTCGACCACTCGAATCTCTTCGTAGTCATACATCTCGGTAAGGGCGGCGAGATGCGAGTGCGCCTGCACACCCGCACCGACGATGGTCAGTACGCGTGCCCCCGCCGGCCTCAGACGGTCGGTCGCCATCGCTGTGGTAGCCGCGGTCCGGCGAGCGGTCAGCGCGCCGGCCCCTATCACCGCGATGGGGGTTCCGGTCGACCGGTCGAAGAGCACGACCAACCCGTCGTGGGAGGGCAGTCCGAGGTTGTGGTTGCCCGGGAAGACCGTGATCGCCTTCACCGCCAGCGCCCCGCTTGTGGCGGCAGGCAGCGCTTCCAGGTCACCCGCGTCCGTTTCGGCAATAGCGGGCGCCGGCGCGTGCGCGCGACCAGAACTCAGATCAATGAAGGCAACGCGAAGCTCAGTGATGAGTTCGGGATAGGCCAGTGAGCGCTTGACGTCGGCGTCACCGAGAAGCAGCACTCCGCGGTCGCCGTCAGTGCTACGAACGGTCGAATCCATTGGCTGAAACTAGGGCGCCCCCATGCCCTTGTCAAGTGTAAAGTCGCGGGCATCCGGTGCCCGCGTCGGTGCAAAAGTCGCCAGGCGCGAGCCAACGAACCCGTATCCGAAGTGCGGGCGCGGCTTCACGGAGAGGTTCACGGGGACGCCTCGTCGTCGGCGTCCAGGAGTTCTGCGGCAACATGCGATCTCCAGCCACCGGGCGGCACCCGCTGACTGCGCCAAGCCGTTCAACGCGGCGGTGGCCGGTGACCTGGAGACCACGCTCCCGCTCTGCCGCGCGCTGCACCCACTGGTGCGCTGGGACTCTCGGACTGAATTCGTCCAGAGCGTCAAACTGTCGATGGACCGGTGGTGCGGCGCCCGAAGGTGTCGTACACCGCCTTAACGGTGGTGTCGGCGTGGGTGGCAGTGATCAGCCGGTCCGCGCTGTCGTAGATGTAGTCGGTCCGGTCGGTGGTGGTTGCGGCGGCGGTGTCGCAGGGTGCGTCGGACGCGGTGGCCGTCAGGCCGGGACGGTTGCTGCGGCTGTCGCCGAAGGCGTACACACGGGTCGAGCACGTCGAACCGGTGTCGGTCCGTGCGGACGTCAGAGGTGGCCCTCGTTGTCGTAGCCGTACTGACCGACGACCGTGCCGCCGTCGGTCTGCGCGTGCCCGGCCAGTTGGCCGGAGACGGTGTAGTCGCCGGTGCCGGCGAGGATCTTGGCGTGGTTCGCGTCGGTGTACTCGCGGGCGGTCTCACGGCCGCTGGAGTCGTAGTCGATCGCGAGTGCGGGGCCGCCCGGCAGGGTCTCCTTGACGATTTGTCCGTCTCCGTCGTACGTGGCGCCGAACCTGCCCGCGACCGAGTCGGTGACCGAGGTCGGCAGCCCGCGAGGATCGGCGGTGGTGTCGTAGGCGTACGTCGTGGTGGACGGGGCCGAGTCGGAGATCTGGAGCGCCCGGTTCAGGTTGACGTAGGTGGTCTTCGTCGTGTTGCCGGCTCCGTCGTCGTAGGAGATCTCGCGGCCGAGGCGGTCGATCGTCGAGGTGATCGTCTTGCCTCCGGAGGTGACCTCGGTCTCCAGTCCCGAGTCGTTGTACGACATCGTGGTGGCGGGCAGGGCGCCCGCGCCGCCGGTCACGGTCGTCGAGAGGGGACGGCCGGCGATGTCGCAGGCGGACACGGTGGCGCGGGTGACGCCGTTCGCCGTCGCCGCGACCGTGGCGGCCTGGCCCCAGCGCCCGTAGGTGAACGCCTTCGTCACCAACTGGGCAGGATTGTCACCACCGTTGGTGATCGCGCCGCCCGGCGTGATCGTGCAGACTTGCGCCATTTGAGACTTACCCTCGCAGGTCGGCGCGCCATGCGCCCGCATGTTGTTCTTCTGCGAGCCCTTGGCGCAGTTCACCGGGATCGGTGATTCGACACCAACGAGCTGTTCGGGAGGCCCTGCTCGTATGCGCCGAGCACCTCGCGACCACCCAATCGGGACTCCCGTTCGGTCGACAAACCCCAAGATCGGCACGACAACGGCTACTGACCTTGAGTCTTTTCCACCCTCGCTCCGAGGTGGACAGAGTGAAGACGGCCTGGACAAGCTCGGTGATCCGGGTGGTCGAGCACCACAGTTCTCGAAGAAGCCGCCATGCCTTGCGGGTGGCGCCGGCCGGCTCGACGAGTGCCGGATCTTCCCCCGTCGCCGACACCGAGGCGCAGGCTACAGAACCCGCCAAAACGGCACAGTCTCGAAAGTTCGAGTCATACGAAACTCGAACTTGCAAGTCTTACGCTACCGGACATCCCCTGAACGGTCAGCTGGAGCAAATCAGGTGGCACGGTAAGAGGTTTGTGAGCGTGACGGATGTGAAGCCGCTGATCTGCCGCGATGCCAGAGGTGAGCTGTTCTCCACCATTGAGCCCGGCAAGGGTGAGCCCGGCCTGTGGAACGTCGAAGGTCCGCGGTGAGGTCACCGCGACGATGGTCTACGACGGGCAGCCGATATTCGACCATTTCAAGCGCGTCGACGACACGACCCTGATGGGGATCATGAATGGCAAGGAGTTCCCCGAAGACGGGCCCTTCTTCTGCTTCATCCTTGAGTACGCAGCCTGAGCTTGCCTCCGAAGCTCCCCCCTCCACGCGCATGAAGGCATAGGTGAACATCGGGCGAGCTGCGGCTACGCCTACCCCGTCGCTCGGCCCACTGCGGGCCGAGCGACGGCATGCTTCGTGTCGTGTTCCTACCTATGAAGGGCGTGCTCGACCGCTGTCGCCTCGGCCTCGTGGCCCTGCGCGTTCGCGTGGACGGGGAATGCGGGGTGTACGGGAACCAGGTCCTCTACCCAGCGTTCCGCGGCGGGTGCGCACATGTCGTGTCCGATGGTGGGGGTGTAGGTGTCCACGTAGGTGGCACCGGCTCGGCGGGCCTGGGTGGCCAGCATGGAGTTGAGGGTGAGCTCGCGGTCGCGCATCCAGGTGAAGTCGCCGGCGGCGAACGGCGCGGTCGCGCTCGTGCAGGAGCTTCCGTCGTCGGGGAAGAGGTCCACATAGCCCACGACGAGTACGCGGGCATGCGGGGCACGCTTCTTGATCCCGCGCAGCACCCGGGCGACCTTGGGCGCCGTCTGCTGGATCACCGCCTTGATCTGGTCGGTGCCTCCCGAGTTGTAGTGGGCCTTGCAGGGTGCTCCCGTCGGATCGGTGGCCCCGAGTGACGCGCACGTCCCGATGATCGAGGTGAAGTCGATGTCATTGCCCCCGATGGTCAGGGTGACGAGCTTCGTCGAACGGTTGAGCGCGTCGAACTGGGGTGGCGCGGTGCCCTGAGGCGCCGTCATGTTCGCGGTCGTCGCGCTGGAGCAGCTGACATCGGTCAGTTTGTCGTCGAGCGCGGTGGCCACGAGCGACGGGTAGTTGTGGTTCGACCGAAGGCAGTTGGCGTCGACCTGGTCGGGGATCAGCGGCCCGGAGGCCGAGGAGTCCCCGAGTGCGACGTACGGCACGCCCTGTGTCCTGGTGTGCAGGGGGGAGGCGCTTCCCGCCGTGGCCGTTGCGACAACACAGGCCAGGGCCAGGAGGCCGCCTGCGGCAGCTCGGCGGCCCACCCTGCCCCTTCGCTGTGTCTGTTCTCTTTGCATCTTTCGCCCTTCGCCTTTCGTTTTCCGCACGGTGACGGCGGCCCGACGGTGCTGCGCGATGCGGTGCAGTGCGGTGCGGATCCGCTGGGCAGCGACGACGGGCCGGTTGTTTCGCAGACAAGAGGGCAGCGACAGGGAGAAAGTTCGAAGCCTGCCCTGTGTCGATGATCACAAGGCGGAGTCGGTGCTCAGAGACCGATGAGAGTGACCTTGCCGATCCCGGCGCCTGACTCCAAGACACGGTGGTGCGTCGCCTGACCGGAAGCCTCCTTCCATTGTCGTTTCATGGCTTCGCGACCGGGCCTCCGGCCTTTGCGTCTGGCCTGGCCTCCCCCGCGGTGGAGAGCGCCGCCGGCTCCAGTTCGCGGGCAGCGGCGGTGTTGTTGTTGTGAAGAAGGGGATGTGGCCACCTTTTCCCGCCTCATGATGGTCTTTTCGGCGACCTTCTTGGCGAGGGAGGTGCTCCTGGGCCGACCCGAATACCTGCGGCAGCAGACCGAACTACTGACCTTCAACGCGTGGTGTCGTGAGGGCTGACAGGTGGTGGTCCCGGCGGTAGGCCGTCTTCATGAGGTACACGCAGGGTGGCGGGCCGACTGCCGAGCGTCGGGCGTTTCGGGAGCGGCTTCGGGCAGAGGCGGCCGAGTGATTCGCGCGCGGTGACGACACCGCCGTTGTCGCTCATGACCTGCGGGTCGCTGTCCGCTCGGTGCAGCGCTGGCGCAGAGCGTGGGCCGAGGGTGGGACGCGGGCTCTTGCGTCGAAGGGACCGGCGTCTCTGCCTCTGCCGAGCGATGAGCTGTTCGCGGTCCTGGAGCGGGAGTTGGGCAAGTGCCCCCTCGCGCACGGCTGGGCCGACCAGGCCTGGACTCTGGTACGGATCAAGACCCTGATCGGGCGCCGGTTCCACAGGAGCTACACGATCCAGGGCGTCGCGGCCCTGCTCAAACGGCACGGCTGGACCTGCCGGCTCCCCGCCCGCCGGGCCCTGGAACGCGATGAGACAGCGGTGGCCGGCTGGGTGAAGGAGACCTGGCCGCACGTGGAATGACCGCGGCGGCGCCCGACGCCTGGCTGGTCTTCGAGGACAAGGCCGGCTTCTCGATGACACCGCCGACCGTCCGTACCTGGTCCCGCCGCGGCCGCACTCCCGTCGTGCGCGTACGGGGATGCTCCCGCCGACGCTTATCCGTCGCCGCCCTGGCCTGCCACAAGCCCGGTGAACGCTCCCGGCTGATCTACCGGCCCTGCCCGGACGCCCGGCCCGACGGACGTAAATGCTTCTCCTGGCAGGACTACCGCGACCTGATCCAGACCGCGCACCAGCAGCTCGGCAGCCCGATGGTGCTCGTGCGGGACAACCTGAACACTCATCTGACGGCCGGGATGCGCCGCTACCTCGCCGAACGGGACTGGCTCACCGTCTACCAACTCCCGCCCTGCTCAACCGACCTCAACCCGGTCGAAGGCATCTGGTCGGTACTGCGGCGCACCACCACGGCCAACCGCGCCTTCGCCGACCCGCACGACCTGATCACCACCGTCCGGCGCGGCTTGCGCCAGCTCCAACACCGCCACGACGTCCTCGACGGCTGCCTCACCGGCACCGGCCTCACCATGACGACATTACGCATTCAAGGTCAGTAAGCCTGCGCCAACTGGGCGTGGAGCGCATCGACCGCTGAACGGCCAGGGCTTCGGCGAAACCTTGACTTCCACATCTCTGTACGCCGAGATCAGCCCAGCCGCACAGGTCCTAGTGTCGGCTGCCCGCCCGCGCGGACAGGTAGGCGACGAGTTGGCGGGGCAGGACGCGACCGAGACCGACCATGGCCTTGTAGCGATTGTCGGGCACGCTCACCGGGACGCGCCTGCGGAAGTCGCGGATCGCACTGTCGACGAGTTGGTCCGCGTCGATCCACAACGCGTCCGGAATCCCCGAGGTGTCCATGTCCGACCGCTTGTGGAACTCGGTGCGTACCCACCCGGGACACAGGGCCATGACGTGGGCGCCGCTGCCGCCCACCTGTTGGCACGCGCTTTCGCTGAAGGTCACCACCCAGGCCTTGGACGCGCTGTACGTTCCGCGCGGGAAGAACGCCGCGACCGAGGCGACGTTGATGACGCCACCGCGTCCACGTTCCACCATGCCGGGCAGAGCAGTGCGGGTAAGTCGCAGTACGGCTTCGCAGTGCACCCGCAACATGGCCAGTTCCTCGGACAGTTCGGTGTCGAGGAAGTCACCGCGCTGGCCGAACCCGGCGTTGTTGACCACCAAGTCCACGTCGCGTGCGGCCCGTTGCTCCGCCGTCGCGAGGCCTGTCTCGGTGGCGAGGTCCGCGGAGAGGACCTCCACTCTCACAGCGTGGGCGGTCCGAAGTTTCTCGGCGGTCTGTTCGAGGCGCTCGGTGTCCCGGGCGAGCAGGACCAGGTCGAAGCCGTCAGCGGCGAGCCGCCGGACGAACGCGGCTCCGATTCCGGCCGTCGCTCCAGTGACCAAGGCTGTGGGCATGACGGAAGCCTAGCGGCAGGGCTTGCCTAGCTGGTCAGTCGGGGGTGATCCGACGGCTGTGGCTGGTCTCCCTCGTGGTGGGCGAGATGTATGGCCTGCAGGAGCGAAGGGGATGTCTTCGCCAACACGCGGAGCCCCACCCCGACTCGGCAGGCCAGTGCGGACAGTGTTCGGGCTCGATCGGCCTCATCGCGGCTCGGGCCCGCTCTGTCAGCCTGTGGTGAGACGCCCCGCTTTGTCTGGTCGGCCTAAGAGGGCACGACAGGAGAAACACCCCCTCATGACCAGCACCACGCCCGCCGGACCGACCCGGCGCCCCGGCCGAAGCGCCGCACTTTCAGCCCCGAGTACAAGCTGCGGGGCACGCCGACCGCCGACCGCCGACCGCCGACAACACAGAGTCACGAACCAGAGAGCTCGCTGATCGGCTGCACGGAAATCTTGGCTGAGCCACGATTCACCCGCCGCCGACAGTCGCCGCCCTGCGCCGTGCCGTCGGCGAAGGCGATTCTCGAAGACGTCTCCGGCTGCAGTTCCGGATGCTGTTGGCGATCTTCACTCGTTGAGGCTGCAGGGATGTCCTGATGCTGCTGCGCCGGTGGGAGCGGGGCAGTCCCGGCCGTCGGAGGAGTGGCCGCGGTGGCGATGGGCTCGGAGGGCGGGGCGGCTGATCCCGCTGCTGAACGCGTGGATGGCGCGGGCGAGCGATCCACGGGGCGCGACCGCGATGTGGGTGCGGGATCGGCTGGACGGCTTGTTCACGGAGGCTGAGTCCGCCGACTCGTATGCGGCCGATGGGCCGCGTGACCTGTCTCCGGCCCGACTGGGTGGTGTCCCGCCAGGTGAGGCAGCGGATCAAGGCGCCGGAATCCGCAGGTCATCACCGCATCGGCGCGGATCGGGACCGCGCATGCCGCTGACGGCAGGTCAGCCGCTTGGCGACCCTGGTGCCCTGTCCCATGGGGCGGCCGACGCGCGGCCTACCGGAACGCGTCGAGCGAAGTCGCTCAGACCACGAAGCGGGACACGACCGAACGCAGGCTTCCGCCCGGCGCCACAACCACTTCCCCGGCACGACTACCCACCCGTGTCCGGCGGCTCTGCCAGAGACTGACGGCCTGGAGACCACCAACAGAGCATCTGGAACCTCGGCGAGAGCCGCCTACAGGAATCGCCATCACCGAAGCTGTCCTCGGGTCACACGAAGGTGGAGATCGGAGAGCCGAGCAGGCTGAGGTCGACCTCGATCCCGAGCCCAGGTCCTTTGGGGAGAACCCCGTAGCCGTTGTCCGAGTGCGGCTGGTGTCCCGCTACCCGCTCCAGAACCCAGTCGTTCATGAAGGACGCGGCGAAGAATGCCTCAGGAGCGGTGCTGCCCGCGAGGTGGGCGACAGCGGCGGTCGTGACGTCGCCACCCCAGGTGTCCTCGATCGTCATCCGGAGCCCGAGGGTCTCGCAGAGGTCGCGGATCTGCTTGGCCTTGGTGAGCCCTCCGACGCGCCCGATCTTGAGGTTGATCTGCTCCATCGCGTTCGCGGCATGAGCGCGTAGCAGCGCCGCGACATCCACGATGACCTCGTCGAGGACCATCGGCAGCGTCGTGCGCTCGCGTACGAGGAGGCACTCCTCGATCGTCGGGCACGGCTGCTCGTAGAGGACGTGGTCGAGGTCCTCCAGCAGACGGGCTGCGATCACCGCGTCCTGGCTCCGCCAGCCGCAGTTGGCGTCGGCGACGACGGTGTCGCCCTCACTCGCGCGCTCCGCGACCACCCGGACCCGTTCGGCGTCCTGGCGTGGATCGTCGCCGAGCTTCAACTGGAAGTTGTGGATGCCCTCGGAGCGCCGGTCCTCGACATACGCCGCCATCTCGTCGACCGGACCCAGCGGAACGGCGTAGTACAGCGGGAAGCGGGTCTGTCGTTCTCCACCGAGCAGCGCGGCGACCGACAGACCGCTGTGCCGGCCGAGTGCGTCCCATGAGGCGATGTCGACCGCGGATTTCGCGTAGCCATGGCCCATCAAGGCGTCGTCCATCCGTGCGTTCAGACCGGAGTGGTCGGCAACGTCCTGGCCGATCACCGCGGGGCCCAGGAGCTCCATGGCTGCGCGAGCACCGCCGCCGAACGCCGGCAGGTACGCCGGGCCGAGCGGGCAGACCTCGCCGAACCCCTCCGCACCGCCGGCCGTGATCACCCGCACGATGGTGCTGGGCAGCGAGGTGATCCGCCGGTCACCCGACATGATGTAGGTGCCGTGCGCGTAGTTGACGTCGTACCCGTAGATCTCGACGCGCTCGATGCGCGTCTCCTTCGACACCGCGTTCACAGGTGCGCTCCTTCCGTGGAGTCGGTCGTTGCCGGTTCGCCGTCGGTGCTGTGCACCAGATGACCGCGGCGGTACACGGACACCACCGCGGCGGAGTCGTTGAAGATGGTGGTGTCGCTCGGGTCCGCGCCGAGCAGGACGGCGTCGAAGACATATCCGGCAGCGATCCGTCCGTGAGTCCCACCGCGCTCACAGAGCTCCTGCCCGGTGCGCGTCGCGGCGAGCAGCGCCTCGGCCGCGGTCAGGCCCGCACGCCGTAGCGAGTCGATCTCGGAGAGGTTCATCCCGTGCTGGTCGCGGGTCATGAAGTCCGACCCCAGGGCGATCGGGACGCCGTAGCCCTTCGCGATCTCGACGCACTTGCCGACGCTCGGTTCGAGTTCGAGCGCCTTGCGTGCGCTGACCGGCGGAAGACCGCCGTTCCGCGCTCGCTCGACCATCTGGTTCAGGACCGTGAGGGTCGGGACCAGGTAGCAGCCCGCCTCGGCCATGCTCGCCGCCTGTTCCTCGGTCAGGTTGACGCCGTGCTCGATCGACCGGACCCCGGCCCGGACGGCATCGTCGATGCCCGGACCGGCGACCGCGTGCGCCATCACTCGGCGCCCCTTGCGACGTGCCTCTTCGACAGCGACCGAGATCTCCTCGTAGCCGAACTGCGGGTGGTCCGGCTCGTCATGACCCGAAAGCACACCGCCGCTGATGGCGAGCTTGATCCAGTCGCCCCCCGCGCGGATGATCTGGCGCACCTTCCGCCGCATCTCGTCCGGGCCGTCGACCAGGCTGGACGGCATGCTGGGGAAGTCGGGGACGACGTAGCCCGCGGTGCAGTCGAGCCCGGGTCCGGCGAGGAACCCGTCGCCGTGGCCTCCGGTCTCGCTGAGCATGGTGCAGGAGATGAGCAGGTCGGGGCCGAGGACGACACCGGCGGCGATGGAGTCCCTGATCCCCGCATCGGCACCACCGGCGTCACGAGCGGTGGTGACGCCTGCCCGCAGCATGGCTTCGACGTTGCGACCGGCCTCGATCGCCCACCGGGTCACCGGCATCTCCATCAGTTCGAGCATGTCGAGGGAGAGGCTGGTGACGTGAGCGTGGCAGTCCACGATTCCCGGGATCAGCCAGCGACCGCGACCGTCGTGGTGCACCGCGTCGGCATCGGCCGGGGCATTCGCGCCGACGTACGTGACGAGTCCGTCGCGTACGACCACGTCGACGGCGGCGGAGTCGAAGCTGCCGCCTTCGTCCAGAACGTGGACGTCGTGGACGATCAGGCCGCTCATGCGCGCGGGTAGGCGTAGGTCCAGTCGGACTGATCCTGGATCACGAGGATCCGGGTGATCAGCCCGTTCTGGATGTCCATCACCTGGGCGAACTCGCAGCTTTCGACTTCGGTGCCGGTCTTGATGAGCTGCCAGCCCTCTGTGGCGAGCATGACCACACGCGAACCGTCCTCGTTCGCGAGGTACTCGGGCTCGCTCTGGAACCCGCGCGCTTCCATGATCTCGTGCCACGGGGTCTCGTTGAAGAAGGCCCGCACCGCGCCTTTGCCGCGACGCACCTCGCCCCACAGGAACATGTCCCCGGGTACCGCGAACCTCAGTTCCACGTCGTCACTCAGGCTGTCGAAGTAGACCTCCTGGTAGCCGGGTGCACGCTGGTCCCGGGGAAGTTCGAGGTAGGACATCGCGCGTCTGGCGATGGCGATGCTCTTGGAAGCAGGCGTCTCGGGCATGTGACTCCGGATCCGGTCAGGGCGAAGCTCAGCGGGCGATCGGCGAACGCTCAAGCCCTTGCTGGCCGTTTGGAAAGTACGGGGATCATGGCATGCGGCTTTACATTTGACAAGGCCGATTTGTCGCGCCTAATCTCGCCCTCCAGCAGGTGCCTGTCCATCCGAATGGAGCTCCATGACCTCGCCCAGCGGCACTGGCATCGTCGTCTTCGGAGCCGGCCGCATCGGTAGCTCCCTGGCCCGCGGAATCGCCGAGGCCGCCGAGTGCGATGCCGACGTCTTCGTCACCACCAGGTCGGGAGCGCCTTCAGCCCGTACCGAAGGGTTGTCCCTCGTTTCGAATGCCGACGGGGCCACACGTGCCGACTACGCGTTCATCTGCACCAAGCCGCAGGACACCGCAGCCCTCCTCGACGAGATCCGGGACGACCTGCGACCGAACGCCGTCGTCGTGTCCTTCGTCAGCGGATTGACCACTCAATGGTTCGAGGCGCGACTCGGCGCCGGAAGACCGGTCGTGCGGGTGATGACGACACTCGCCATCGAACTCGGCTGCGGCGCGAGCGTCGCCGCCGGCGGCGCGCACGCGACCCCGGACCACATGAGTGTCGTGAACTCGCTGCTCACCGCCGTGGGAACGTCGGTCGAGGCACCCGAGGACTACCTCGACGCCGTGTCAGGAATCTCCGGCGGCGGGATCGCCTACTTCTACTTCCTGGTCGAAGTGATGACGCAGGCAGGCGTCAAGGAAGGCCTTCCCGTCGACCTTGCTCGGGACCTTCTCATCCAGGCCGCGGTCGGCGCGGGCGAGATGATGCGTGCCTCGGGTCGCCACCCCGCCCAACTGCGCGAAGACGTGATGAGCCGTGGGGGCCAGACGATCGCCGCGTTCCGCGAACTTGAGCGCCACAACGTGCGCGACGCCCTCTTCGACGCCGTGGCGGCTGCCCACGCGCGCGGCAGAGAACTCGCTTCGCAGTCCGAGCTCGATCGCCAACAGTCCAAGTCCACGAACGACGAGAACGCGGAGCCGGTATGAGTGACGTCAAGATCACGGTCCACTCCCCCGAGGCACCGGCTGCCGCCGGACCGTACAGCCACGGTGTGATCTCCCGCGGGACCCTGTTCTGCTCAGGGCAGATCGCCCTCGATCCCGTATCGAACCTCTTGCTGCACGCCGGCGACGTCGCCGGTCAGGTGACTCAGTGCCTGGACAATCTGAATGCCGTCGCGGCGTCCGCCGGCACCGATCTCCGCGAGTACGGGTTGCGGACGACGATCTATGTCGCGAACCTCGACAGGGACTGGCCGATCGTCAACGAGGCCTACGGTCGGTGGTTCGGCGACGCGACCCCACCGGCACGTGTCACGTTCGGCGTGGCCATGCTGCCGCTCGGAGCGAGTGTGGAGATCGACGCGTACGTCGCGGTTCCACGGTCCATCTGAATTCGCTTGTGGCGGCGTTCGCCCGGGGAACGCCGCCATCTGTGTCCATGCTCCGGAAGCGGCGTCAGCCGGGGTACGACTACCGGCGTTCCGTCGTCTGCGGGATCGTCTCCTTGATCGGCCTCGGCATCGTCCAGCGCTCGCCTCGCATCGAAGGGCCGCTGTCCGACGGTGGCACCGGTCGGTTCGTCGTCGATACGGAAGTCGCCTGCTGCGCAGCACGGTCACCGACCGACCACCACCGAAAGACGCGATCCGTTCGCGGCACCGACAGTGCGTGCCGCGAGGCAGCACCCCGGCGCGGTCACGGACGTCCGAGACGGAGAACAATGCAGCTCAAACGAACTACGGCAGTTGCCGCAGGCACGGCCTCCGGCCGCGGTGCCACGACGGCGGCATACCTGGCTCCGCACGGCGCACGCGTTGTGAGCCATGACCCTGACGGCGCGGCCTTCGCGGTTCCCCAGGTCGACGGAGTGCCATTCGTGACGGTCGATGTCACGGACCCGGCCACGGTGGAGAGGGGTGGCCTCGACATCGTTTGCTCCCGGCCCGCGCCGCCACGAGAGCCTGATGCCGACCGCGAATGTGCCGTTCCCTCAGAGGCCGGTTCCTCCCGAGGGCTGCACACGTCTCGCGGTACTCCTCGCGCAGCGCAGGTACATGAACGGCAAGGTCGTACGGACGGACGAGACCATGAGGACGGCGACTCGGTGACCGCGTTCACACACTTCGATCACGACCGGATTCTCACGCTGGTTCGTCCGCGTCAGGCAGTGGAATCCGTCGAGCGAGCTCTGCGAGGTGGGCTTGAAACCGGGCGTGGTCCGGCCAGACAGATCGCGGATGTCTCGCACGGTCAATTCCTGCTCATGCCGTCGGAGGTCGGCGCCTTCGCCGGAGTGAAGGTTGCGACAGTGGCCCCGGAGAATCCGCGTCGTGGGCGCCCACGGATTCAGGCCACGTATTTGCTCTTCGACGCCGAGACGCTCTCGCTGATCGCCACCATGGACGGGGTTGCGCTGACCAATCTCCGCACGCCGGCGGTCTCCATCGCGGCGGTCCGCCCGGTCCTCCGCCTCGCGCGCCACCCGCTCAAGGTTGTCAGTTTCGGCTGTGGCCCACAGGGACGCGCACACGTGCGGACGCTGTCCGATGTCGTCGAGGATCCGCTCGCGTCGATCACCTGGGTCGCGCGCGACCGGGACCGAGCGGTCGCTTCGCTGCCGGCGCAGTCCACGGTCCTCAGGACCGGCTCCGCCGAAGTCGCCGACGCGGTGGCCGAAGCGGATGTGATTGTCTGCGCCACCAGCGCCCGCGAGCCGCTGTTCTCCGGCGGCCTGCCGAAGAACGACGCCGTCGTCATCGCGGTCGGCTCGCACGAGGTCGACGTACGGGAGATCGACGGAACGCTGATGGCGCGGGCACAGGTCATCGTCGAGGACGTGCCCACCGCCCTCAGGGAAGCCGGCGATGTGATCCTGGCGATCGAGGAGAGGAAGCTCGCGGAGTCCGACCTGGTCGAGATGGCAGACATCGTGACCGGCAAGGCGCTGCTCAGCGGTGGGGTGCCAACGGTCTTCAAGAGTTCCGGGATGGCCTGGCAAGATCTGGTTGTCGCCACGGAGGTCCTACGGGCGCACGAGGGTCTCGTGGCGGGCTGATCTCACTGGCCTCGATCTTGCGTACGCCCGGCAGGACTTGGAGGTTGACCATGCACATGGTTGGTCGTTGTTGCGTGACAGCCTTGCGCGCGGAGGGAGACACGACAGGGCCGAGATCGCCTTCCCTCTCCGCGCACCAAGCCCGGCGACGGCCCGCCTGCCGCCGGTCCAGCCGCCTTGCCCGGTCTCGGTCGGCACCGGAGCACACCCCCTGCGACGCGGTGTCGTGTCCGACGAGTCCGCTCCGCTCGGCGATCTGCGAGCGCTCACCCCGCCGGTCTGCCCGGCCGGCGAGACCCGGGGCCCCAGCCGGCCGGAGTGACTCCCGGCTCGCCGACACCGGCGGCCGGATCAAGCGGGCTGCGGAGTCAGGCGCTTGAGGCCCTTCCGGTCGTAGTACATGGTCATCGCGAAGCCGAAGAGCAGAGCCAGGACGGCACCGAGCGCGATCATGATCCAGGCCCGGGTGAGGCCGGCGTCGCCGCGGGCGTCGAAGTAGAGGATCGCCCTTACGCCGTCGCTGAGTTGGCGCATGGGCTCGAAGTGGGAGAGGAAGCGGTAGAAGCCGGGGACGGCCTGGAGGGGGACGGTCGCGTCGGAGGACGGCAGGCCCAGGACGATGAACACGAACATGGACACCAGTTGGCCGACCCCGCCAAACGCGGCGTTGATGGCCTGGACGCCGAGGCCGACGGCGAGGGCCGCGCAGTAGGAGTAGATCCACAGCAGCGGGATGTGGGTCGCGTCCATCCCGAGGATGCTGATGCAGGCCAGCATCACGAAGGAGACGCTGAAGACCGTGATCGCGGCCGTCATGACCATCTTCAGCAGCAGTGTCTGGGCGCGGTTGACGGGGACCGTGAGCCGTCGGGTGTGCCAGGGGCCGATCTCGTTGTCGGCGTAGCCGAGGGAGGTGTCGACGCCGTTGCTGATGACATTGGCTCCCATGAACCCGGCGAGCACGAGCAGCAGGGTGTAGTAGAAGGCGCTCAGGCCGAGACCGCTGCGGCTGCCGAGGGGGTGGCCGACCTGGGCGGTGACGCCGACCGGATCGGCGAGCAGCAGCTTATGTGCGGAGTCCGCTCCCGCGGTGGCTGTCAGCTGCTTGCCGATGGTCTGGGACGCCTGGTGGGCGGCGGCCGTGGTGATCTGGCCGGCCATGGAGGAGCCCAGGCTGCCCTTGCCCGGGTTGGTCAGCACCGTCAGCGTCGGGCGGGCGGTGGCGCTCGCGGTGGTGAGCGCGGCGACGGAGTCGGTGAAGCCCGCGGGGACGACCAGGGCGCCGTAGACCTTGCCGGAGTCCAGCTCGTCCTGGGCCTGCCGGAGCGTGAGGGCACGCCACTCGGCCTTGTCGCTGGAGGTGTCGGAAAGGATGGTCCGGGTTATCTGTGTGCCGAGGTTCTCCTGCTGCCCGGGCAGCGGCTCCCCCTGGTCGGCGTTGACGAGCGCAATCGGCAGGTCGTGCAGGTCGCCCTGCGGGTTGACGATGCCGCCCATGTAGAGCAGTGACAGCAGCAGGGCGAGCAGCCCGCTGAGGACCGTGGGCATCAGCCACAGCCTGGGGCGGCGCAGGAGCGTGGCGGCGCGTTCCTGCGGGCCGTTGTCGGGGGTCATGCCGTCGGTGGTCATGGTTCTCCGTCGTGTCTGGTGCAGGGCGGGGCACGGGGCGGAAGGCCGCCCCGCAGCAATGAGGAGGAGGCGGGGCGAGCAAGCGGCGCCTCGCCGTACCGCCCCGTCGGAGTAGGTCGATCCGGCTGCTCAGAGGCGCAGCACCTGGCAGCCGGGATCGCCCTTCCAGCGGGCGCTCCCGCCTCGCCGAAAGGCAACACTTCGTTCACGAACGGCAGCGGCCTGCACGTCCGCACCGACGAACTCGGGCCCGGCAGCGACCGGACCGTTGGTCTTCGTTCGCGGGGTGCAGATGCCTTGGAACATGTGGAGGTCCGCCTGGTTGACGGTGACGCCCACAGGGGCGCACACGGTGCTGTTCGGCTGTGGACCTCCGTCGAACTTATGCCGTAAGTCCACGTTCCCGAAGATAGACTTACGGCATAAGTCCAGTCAAGCCCGCACTCCGGGAGCAGGGCGGTTCTCCGCCAGGGCTTACGCTGCACGTTCGATCCGGATGCACCGCCACCGGCGGAGGGAGGGGTGATGGCCCAGAGACTGACCCGCCGTGGGCCGCTGACCAGGGAGGAGATCGTCAGCCGTGCCCTGGAACTGGCGGAGGCCGAGGGCGTGGAGAAGCTGTCGCTCCACAAGATCGCGACGGCGGTCGGGGTGCGGACCATGTCGCTGTACAACCACGTCGACGACAAGACCGACGTGCTCGACGCCATGGCGGACGTGATCCTGAAGGGCATCGTGATCCCCGACGTGGACGGGATGTCCTGGCAGGACGGACTGCGTGGCCTCGCCCGTGCCTTCCGCACCGCAGCCCTGAGGTACCCGCATTCCGCGACCCTGGTACTGACGCGGGACCTGAAGGCCTCCGCCGCTATGCCGGTCATCGAGACCGCACTGCGCGTACTGAACCGGGCCGGCCTGGAAGGCGCCGCCGCCGTGCACGTCCTGCGCGCCTTCATCGCGTTCCTGATCGGGACACTGGCGCGGGAGGTCGGCTCGGCGCCTACATATGCCGGTGCCATCCCGGAAGTTGTCGCCGACCGGGAGCGGGATCTCGCCCGGAGCGGGTTGCCGGCCATGGCCGCCGTGGCGGGCGAACTGGCGGTCTGCGACCACGAGGCGGAGATGGAGTTCGGGCTCGAACTCATCCTCGACGGGGTGCGCCGCCGCGTCACCCCGGCGGGCTGAGCCCTGGGCAGCCAGGAACCGGCTCATTGGCCCATGCCCGGCCGGGACGACTCCGGGCGTTCCGTCTTGCGGGTCAGGAAGCTCACGGCGGCTGTGAAGTCGTCGAAGAAGGAAGGCAGGGTTCGCTGAGCGAACGGATCCGTCAGGTGCGGCTCACCGGCAGCGACCAGCCCCCATCCCGCTGACCGGCTGGTTCCGCAACGGCTTCGGTGACGTCGTGGAGCCGGCGCTCAACCTCGCACGCGGCTACGCACGCGTCATGATGCTCGCCAACGGCTGCCCCGGATACTCCAAGCGCCGCCGCCTCACCGGAGGACAACACCGCGGCGGTGGTCGCCGCCGACGGCTCCGGCGACTACGACACCGGGCAGGCCGCGATCGACGCCATCCCCTCGGACGGACTCCAGTACACCATCGAGATCGAGCCCGGCACCTACCCCGAGGCGATCACCGTCCCCGCGAGCAAGGCGAACCTGCTGATCAGGGGGCCAGCAGCAATGCCTCCGGGGTCGTCATCACCACAGACCGGTGAGGCCCGTCGGCTGACCGGCACCTCCACACCGGACTGGAGCGGCGCGTGAGCGGCGACCAGCAGCAGACCCCGGTGCCCCGCTGGTCCGCCTGGAGGCCCGGGAGAAGCAGACCACCGCGGAGACGGAGGCCGCCCATGAGCAGATCGTGCAGATCAGCGCACTGCTGCCGGGCTCACCCTGGCCGCCGACCACATCGCGATCACCCGCAAGACGCTCCTCGACTTTCCCGACGAAGTGCCGGCAGCGGCGGTCACGCGGTACCCCACGACCGTGAAAGGTCACGGACCTGTGATGGTGGCTGCGGGCTGCGGTGCCTGCTGGATGGAGAGTTGTTCGATTCCGGGGACTACGACGTATTTGGCGAGGTAGGCGGCCTTTCCGGAGAGCCCGGCGGTCTGGGTCAGGACGAGGAGAGGGTCGCACGGCTGCAGATTCAAGAGCTTGGCCCGCGTGACGCCGGCGATTCCGGCCGTGATCCGGCATTGCCCCGGGCCGAAGACGGGGCCGAGCATGTCGGCCAGCCCGCTCAGCAGCGTGTGCGATCCGACTTGCAGCTCTTGGATCCGGTCAGCAGCGACTTGGCTGATGGCGCGAAGGTAAATACCGGCGGGGATGTGCTCCTGGACCAGGGCTACAGGTTCGCCGTCCAGGCTCAGACGGCTTTCGCAGAACCACGCGTTGCTGTCCTCGTCGAGCCCGAGACCCTGCATGACAAAGTCCGTGGGTCGCTGAAGGGTCATCTCCAGGCGCTCGACCTGGATGGGATGGCCCGGTGCCGACAGGATGCTCTCGAACGGGTGCAGTTGCTCAAGTCCCGGTCGCGGCAGGGCGGGGACGACGAAGCGCCCCACTCCTCGGCGCGTCCGGATGAGCCCGTCCTCCTCAAGCAGCATGAGCGCTTCGCGCACGACGGTGCGGCTGACATTCAGCCGTTCGCCCAGTTCGCTCTCCCTTGGCAGGGCCGAGCCCAGACCGAAGACGTGCGAACGAATCCCGTGCGCCATGCGCGAGTAGACGGCCACCCGTAGCGGCTGCCCTACGGGGACGGACAGGGGGGTAGCAAGGAACTCGTCGAGGGTGATGGTCACAGAGGCCTCGCTTCTGACGATTCAGCCAACGGAAGGTTCCTCTATCAAACCAGGAAATCAACTGCTAGACACATGTCAGACCGAGAGGTATAACATCTGACATCAGACCGGAGTTTCACTCTAGGTAACAGTGGGGCCGCAAATGAACACAAGCAGTGCTCATGCTCGGTGGTTGGACGAACGGAAATCCGGGACGCGCGCCGATCCCGGCGCGGACAGCAAGGCCGTCAGCCTCGTCGCTGTCCTGGTGCTGGGTGTCATCGCCTACGCGCTGAACGCCAGCATGATCACCCCGGCTCTGCCGGACATGGCGCGCGAACTCGGCACAAGCGTCAAGGACATCGCACAGGTCTCGTCCCTGTTCTTCCTGGCCGGAGCCGTCGCCGGAGTGGTCTTCTCCCGATTCAGCGACTTCACGGGCCGCAAGAGAATGCTCCTCGCCGTCCTCGCGGCAACCTCCGTAGGAACCATCCTGTGCGTCTTCGCACCCAACCTGCCGACACTGCTGGCCGGCCGCGTACTGCAGGGCGCGTCCAGCGCCGCCTTCCAGCTCGCCTACGTCATCCTCAACGAGCGGCTCAGCGCCAAGGTGTTCGGAACCGCGCTCGGCGTGATCACCTCGATCAACGGCGGAGTCGGCGGCCTTGACGGCTATCTCGGAGGCCGCCTGTCCGACACCCTCGGCTACCGCTCGATCTTCGTCGTCATCCTCCTGGTCTGTATCGCCGCGATTGGCTGTGTCGCCCTGTTCCTGCCCGACACCGCCCGACCCGCGGCCAGCGGACACATGGACTGGTGGGGCTCTGCCGCCTTGTCCATCGGCTTGATCTGCGTAACCTACTTCGTCTCCTACGGCTCGTCGGACGGATGGACAGCGCCGACCGCTCTCGGGTATCTGGTGGGTACGGTCTTGTCCTTCGTGGCCTTCGTCCTTGTCGAAAGACGGACCACGACCCCGCTGATCGCCGTCAGACACCTGCGCTCTCGCCAGGTCTGGCCCGTCGTAGCCACGACCATCACTGTCCTGGCGGGCGTCTTCGCCGTCATCAACTTCACTGTCGTCATCCTCAGCCAGAACTCCGACATCGGCTTCGGGCTGTCCGCCTCACGCTCCGCGCTGCTCTACCTGGCCCCCGCAGCCGTCATCGGCGTCTTCGCGGCCCCAGCCGCCGGATGGCTCGCCGGCAAAGCCGGCTGGATCAAGATCCTCAGAATCGGGCTCGCCCTCAACATCGTCCCGCTGGCCGTGATCGCGCTCTACCCCACGAACCGCTGGAGTGTCTTCGCTGCGATCGCCGCGCTCGGCGTCGTCTACAACGGCCTCGTCCTGACCACCGTCAACGGCCTTGGCGTCATCCAGTCTCCCGAGGAAGCCCCCGCCGCCCTCCCCGGCCTCAACGGAGCCGCGTTCGGAATCGGCGCAGGCCTCGGCATCGGCATCGTCGCACCCTTCGCAGCACAGGGAACCGTCAGCGGCTTCACTACCTCCCTCTGGATCTCCTGCGGCATCACGACGCTCGCCCTCGCCGCCAGCTTCTGCATCAAGCCGCGCGAAAGCTAGACAAGTGAAAAGCCGCTGTCCTTCCGGTTGTGATCGCCGAGTTTCCGCTGATCGGGCATGGCGTTCGGTGTCGCCGAGAGAGGGATCGGACGTTCAGTTCGTTCTCGGTGATGGGGAGGTGGCCGGTGGCGCCGGTGTTGGGCCTGCCGGAGGAACAGGAGACTGCTGCCCGGGCGGCCGTGGAGGAGCTCCAGAGGGAAGCGGGTCGGGTCCTGGCCGATCCCGGTGTGGCCGAGGCGGTGTTGGAGCGCCGGGTGATCGCTCCGGTGGAGCCGGCCGAGGCCCTGGCGGCCGCTGCGCCTCCCGCTCGCGGTTCTTCCGGGGCCCGTGCCTGTACCTGGTGTGCACACCGACCGGCATGCCGATGCTGTGGGCGCCGGCCAACCCGAAGATCGGCGAACGCGAAGTCCTGGCCGCGATGCTGGAGATCGACGCCGGCCTGGTCGCCAACCGCACCGGCGTCCCGCTCATCTCCGACAAGGGCTTCGCGGGCAAGGCCTTCGAGAAGGAACTAGCCGGACAGGGTGTCCAGTTGCTGCGGCCGTCCCGCAAGCGGGAGACGGCCCGCCAGCTCATCGAATCGGTCAACGACACCCTCAAGGACCAGCTCTACCTGGACCAACACGGCGGTCGGACCTCCGACGGCGTCGCCATCCGGTTGCCCAGCGCAGCATCCCCGCGATGGCCGCCGCCATCTGGCACACCCGCAAGACCGAACCCCCGGCCACCCGATCCCTGATCGCGTACGACCACTGATCACATCGGACTCACTCGTCCAGACCCGCAGCGCCCCAGCTCATCCCACACAAGGAGACAGACGCTCATGACACCCCAGCCGCTGTACTACGACTGCGACACCGGCATCGACGACTCACTCGCCCTCGCCTACCTGCTCGCCTCACCGGAGATAGAACTCGTCGGGATCGGAACCGTCAGCGGAAACGTCACCTCCGCCCAGGCCGCCCGCAACACTCTCGCCCTCCTCGCCCTGGCCGGCCACCCTGCCGTGCCTGTCGCAGTCGGCGCCGCAGATCCCCAGGCCGGTACCTACACCGGAGCCGTGCCCCACATTCACGGACACAACGGCATCGGCGACATCACCGTGCCGGACTCCGCCCATTCCGCGGCCGAACAGCGCGCCGCCGAACTCATCATCAGCCTCGCACGTCAGCACCATGGAAACCTTCGTATCCTCACCACCGGCCCGCTGACCAACATCGCCGAAGCACTGCGGCTGGAACCCGAACTGCCCACGCGCATCAGGGACATCACCATCATGGGTGGCGCCGCCCTGCAGACCGGCAACATCAGCCCCGTCGCCGAGGCGAACATCGGCAACGACCCCGAGGCCGCAGCCGAGGTCCTCGCAGCCCCATGGCCCATCACCCTCGTACCCCTCGACGTCACCCTCTCCCACACCTTGGAAGAGACAGACAGACAGACCCTCCTGGACTCCACCAGCCCCCTGCCCCGGGCCCTCGGAGACATGCTCAACCTCTACTTCGACTTCTACCGCAGTACGTACGGCCGCCGCTGCTGCGCGATCCACGACCCGCTCGCCGCCGCCATCGCAGTCGGCGGCGTCAAACCCACACTTGCCCCCGTCGTGGATGTGGTCGTCGACGCCACCCACGGCCCCGGGCGGGGCCAGACCATCTGCGACCTGCGCGGACGATACCTCGACTACCCCGCCCAACCAGGCGCCCACTGCCGAGTCGTCCTAGAGGCCGATCCCAGCGCACCCGCGCACCTGGTCGAGCGACTCCTCACTCTCTGACCGGCAGAACCTCCACGCCTGCCGTGATGCCGTCAACCACCGCACAACACACAAGGGCCCCGATGCTGATCAACCTCCACACCCATCTTGAGGGACGGGTCCGGCCCTCCACAGCTGCCGAGATCGCGGCACGCAGCCGGCTGCCCGAACCGCCGAACGGTTGGCAAGAAGCCATCCAGCTGAGCCGCCCAGCAGACCTGACCACCTACCTCGCCAAGGTGTCCAGCACCTACGGCTTCCTCGGGACCGGAGAGAACCTCGCCCGTATCACCCGGGAAGCAGTAGAGGACGCCGCGGCCGACGGGCAGGACTATCTGGAACTGCGCTTTGGACCCGCCACTCACACACGTCCCGGCTTCACTCTCGACGACGTGATTGCAGCGGTCCTCGAGGGCCTGCATGAAGGCGTCCGAAGCAGCGGAATGCCGGCCGACATCGTCGTGGCTGCTCTGCGGCATCACGACACGGCGCTCAATGAGCGGGTGGCCCGCGCCGCAGCCAAGCGCGCTGGCGACGGTGTGGTCGGCTTCGACCTCGCAGGCGACGAACTCATCTACCCCGACATAGCCGCCTATGCCGATGCCTTCGCCATCGCCCGAGCGGCCGGCCTCGGCGCCACGTGCCACGCCGCTGAGGCCGGCCCGGCCCGCGCCGCCCGCCAGGCCGCAGAACTCCTCGGCGTCACACGCATCGGCCATGGCACCCACATCGCCGACGACCCCGAGACCCTCCAGTGGGCGGCTGACAACGGCTTGGTGGTGGAAATCTGTCCAACCTCCAACTGGTACACCGGAGCCACAAAAACGATTGACACACACCCCGCCCCACACTTTCTGGCCGCTGGAGTGCCCCTCGTACTCGGTGACGACAACCCCATGCAGACCCGCTCCCCTCTCAGCGCCGAGGCCGCCCTCCTCAGCACCTCCCTCGGATTCGACGAAGTCGCACGCGCTGCCCTCGACACCGCCAGCGTTGCCGCCTCCTTCGCGGAACCCTCCGTACGCGCCTGCCTCCACACCCACCTGGCATCCGAGCGCACCACGTCACCCCAACCTCAGAAAGGCGGTAAGTGAATCCATGCCGGTCTCATCCTCAGGCCGGCGTGGGGGTGCCGGTCAGCCGACGGGCTATGACATCGCTTATGGCGCAGTACACCGGGGACTCCGAGGAGGTGGTGCTGTGTTCGTACGCGCGGACCAGTCGGCGGTGCAGCACCACGATTCCCGTTGGCCTGCTCCACCCGCCGGCGGATCGGCTGCGGAACGAAGCCCTTCCGGCCGGGGTTGCGCTCGACGATGTCCACCTCGACGCCCACTGGCAGCCGGTCCGGCCCTGGCAGAGGATCACGCCGACGATCTCGCGCATCAGGTAACGGGCATCCTCAGGGTGGCCGCAGCGATGGCCGTCACCGCCGACGGATCGCGCACCGGGGCCAGATCCACCAGCCACGCTCCGTCGGGAAAAGACTTCCCGGACGCGCGGGCGGCTTCCAACGCGAGGCTCGTCTCGCCCACGCAACCCACGCCCGTGAGCGTCAGGAGCCGCACCACTGCGCGGCCGGGATCAATCACCTTGCCCCGTTCCTGTCCCGACCGGGCGACGCGTATGACGGATCGCCGTGAGCGACGACAGTGGACTCCGGGCCCGGACGAGTGCCGTCAGGCCAGACCGGCGTGGTGAACGGTCAGGGCGATCTGGACCCGGTTGGTGTGTTCCAGCTTGGTGAGGATGTGCGAGACATGGGCCTTGACGGTGGCCACGCTCATGTACAGCTCGGCCGCGATCTCCGCGTTGGTCCTGCCCCGGCCGACGGCCACGGCGACCTCGCGTTCCCGGTCGCCCAGCCGGTCGAGGCGGATACGGGCCTCGGCGGTCTCCGGCCGGCGCGGGCCCGTCGTGTCGCCGCCCTGGGTGACCCGGGCGATGAGCTGCTCGGTCACCGCGGGGGAGAGCACCGGCTCGCCCGCCTTCACCCGGCGTACCGCCGCGACGATCTCGGCGGGCGGGGTGTGCTTGAGCAGAAAACCGGCCGCGCCCGCGCGCAGCGCACCGAGGACCTGCTCGTCGTCCTTGAAGGTCGTCAGCATCACGACGGCCGGTGCGCCGGGCCGGGCCCGCAGCAGCTCGGTCGCCTTCAGGCCGTCCACGCCGGGCATCCGGATGTCCATGAGCACCAGGTCGGGGGTGTGCTCGTCGACCAGGGCGGGCACCTCGCCACCGTCCGCCGCCTCGGCCACGACCTCGATGTCGTCGGCGCCGCTGAGCATGAGGCGGAGTCCTGAGCGGACCAGCGGGTCGTCGTCGACGAGCAGCACACGGATCATGCGGGCCAGGGTAGCCAGGCCCGCAGCACGTAGTCCGCTCCGTCCCTGCCGTGACTGAACCTGCCGCCCGCCAGCGCGACGCGTTCCGCGAGGCCGATCAGCCCCTGGCCAGCTCCAGGGATGCCGTCACGCGTCGCGCTCGGGCCGGCCGGATTGGCCAGCTCCAGGCTGAGCCCGTCACCGGGGCGGCCTTCCACCGTGATCCACACCGGCGAGCCGTAGGCGTGCTTCCTGGCGTTCGTCAGTCCTTCCTGGACGATCCGGTAGGCGGTGAGTCCGGCGATACCCGTAGGACCGCCCGGCTCGACGAGGCGTGTGTCGAGGTCGACCCGCATGCCGACGTCCTGTGACTCCTTAACCAGGCCGGGTACGTCGGCGAGACCGGTCTGCCGGGGTCGTGTGCCGTCCATGCCGGGGTCCTCGGCCGGTGAACGCAGAACCCGCAGCACCACCTGCAGATCATCGAGCGCCTGGTGTGCGCTCTCCCTGATCACGGCGGCGGCGCGGGCGGTGTCCCGCGCGGACGCCCCGGAGTTGAACTCCAGCGCACCCGCGTGGACGCTCAGCAGGGAGAGCCGGTGGGCCAGGACGTCGTGCATCTCCCGGGCGACGTCCTCCCTGGCCTCGCGCTGGGCGCGCCGGACACGGAGCACCGCCTCCGCCTCCGCCCGTTCGGTGCGGTCGTTCAGGGACCGTACGAACAGCCCCCAGCCGACCGCGGCGGCGATCAGAACCGCCAGGATCACCGCGTTCGCGATCAGCGTCCCGGAGAGGTAGGGGTACGTCAGGAAGTAGACGGGGATCGGCAGCAGTCCCATCAGGGCGACGGTCAGGACGGTGCGCGGTGGCCTGAGAACGGCGACCGTGAAGAGCGCCACGACCAGAGGCACCACGGCCGGGGTGACGACCGCGGCCGCCACGGCCACGACGGCGACAGTGGCCGGCCATCGCCTGCGCCACCACAGCGCTCCTGCGGCCACCAGTGAGACCGGGTTCACCACCCATGTGAAACCGAGCAGCAGCGGCGACGAGAAGCTCAGTATGTCGAACGACCAGGTGCCGGCCCCGAACGCCGGACTCAGTGCCAGGTTCTCCCTGGTCTGAACAGCGGAGAGAGCTGCCGACAGCACGACGGCCAGTACGACGACGCCGAGGTCGATGATCTTTTCACGCCGGTAACCACTCACAAGGGCAAAGGTAGAGCGGCCGCCGACGAGGGCACAGTGCCGAGAAGCCCGTCGGGGAAACCACAGACTTTGGTCTAGGTCGAACGGCCGCCAACACCGACTTTCAGCCGAAGCCCTCCGCAGGCCGGTGCTTCTAGCGTTCCGGGAGTCACACCTCAGGTCTTCCACACGCTTCCGCATGCATTCCGCATGTCTTCCACGAAGGGCCCGGCCTTGAAGAAATACGTTCTGCTTCTGTTGGGATCACTGCTCGCACTCTCCGGCGGGGTGCCGCTGGCCGAGCGGATCTACGCCCACCTCACGCTCTGGGGATTCGGAGTACCCACCTACGGGTCGTCGTTGATCAAGTTGGCCCTGGTGTTCGCCGGCGCCGCGGCACTTGTCCTCGCGACGCGCCTGCCCGGTTCACCCTGGCGCGGTCCCCGCTCCGAGCAGGGTCGGCCGCACCATGACTGAGCTGAGGGTGGGTCCCTCCCCGCGAACCCCGGACACTTCGCCTCCGGCATTGGAGGCCGTGGGACTCGGCAGGCGCTACCGACGCGGGTGGGCGCTGCGGGACTGCTCGTTCCGGCTGCCGGCAGGCCGGATCTGCGCGCTGGTCGGCCCGAACGGCGCCGGCAAGACGACCCTGCTGTCGCTGGCCGCCGGCCTGCTGGAACCGAGCACCGGGACAATCCGGCTGGGCGGACACCCGGCCCGGTCCGTCGAAGCCCGACAGCACACCGCGTTCCTCAGCCAGGAGAAGGCGCTCTATCCGCGCTTCCGGGTCTCCGAGACCCTGCGCATGGGCCGCGAGCTGAACCCGACCTGGCACCAGGAGACCGCCGAACGCATCGTCGCCGCGGGCGACATCCCGTTGGACGCCAGGGTCGGCACCCTGTCCGGCGGCCAGCGCACCCGGGTCGCCTTCGCGCTGGCCCTGGGCAAGCGGCCCCGGCTGCTCCTGCTCGACGAACCGATGGCCGACCTGGACCCGCTGGTCCGGCGCCAGATGATGGACACCTTGATGGCAGAGGCCGCCCAGCACGGTTCGACCGTCGTGATGTCCTCCCACCTGGTCTCCGAACTCGACGAAGTCTGCGACTTCCTGGTGCTGATCGGCAACGGCACGGTCAAGCTCGCCGGCGATGTGGCCGAGCTGATCGGCGCGCACCGGACGGTGTCCGGCCCCGACGCGAAAGCTGACCGGCTGGCGAAGCTGCCCGGCCAGGTCACCGTCGAGACCCGCAGCGCGGCCGGGCGTACCACGGCGCTGGTCCGCCCACGGGGTCCGCTCCCGGCGGACGCCGAGCCGGTCCTGCCGAGCCTGGAGGAGTTGTTGCTGGCACATCTGCGGACGGACGACGTACCACCGCTGATCACCTCCACCGCACGACCCGACGCACACCGCGAGGTGACGGTATGAGCGGTACCCTGACCTCCAACCGCCCCTCGCTTCAGACCAGTTGGGGCCTGCGGCTGCGCGGGCTGACCTGGCTGGTCTGGCGGCAGAACCGGCTCGCGTTCTGGATCGGCATCGGCGCCGCGCTCGCCGTGGCGGCGTACGCGATCGTGCGCCACCAGGAGATGACGACCGCCATCGCCGAGGGCCACCTCGACGCCTGCCGGGGCACCACGGTCACGGCCGGCGACTGCTCCCACAAGCTCAACACCTTCGGGCAGACGTACCAGTTCCCGCTGCGCCGCCCCCTCCAGGCCATGCTCGCGCTGCCGTTGGTCTTCGGCGTCTTCCTCGGCGGCCCGCAACTGGCACAGGAGTTGGAGTCCGGCACGTACCGGACCGTGTGCACGCAGTCGGTCACGCAACTGCGCTGGTTCGCGGCCAAGTTGCTCGTCCCCGTCGTCCTGACGGTCCTGATCAGCGGCACGATCGCCGCCGCGATGACCTGGTGGTGGCGGCCTGCGGGATCCCTGCTGGGAGCCTGGTTCCCCTGGTGGCAGTGGTATCCGTACGACGGTATCGGCCCCGTCGTGGTCGGCCTGTCCGTGCTGTCCCTGCTCATCGGCGTGACCGCAGGCCTGATCCTGCGCCGCACCGTCCTGGCGATGGGCGCGACCGTGGTCCTGAGCGCGGGGGCGATGTATCTCCTCGAATCGGTCCGGACTCATCTGCTGCCCACCACCCTGACCACGGTTCAGCACACGAGCGGCTCCGCCGCGCCGTCGAACGCGTGGGTGCTCTCCGAGGGCGCGGTCGACGCGACCGGGCGCCACGTGCCGGATCTGCCGAGTTGCTACACGGCCGACGACTACACGAAGTGCCTTGTCCAGCACGGCAGGACGGGCCGCTGGGCGGAGTTCCATCCGTCGTCCCAGCTGTGGCCCTTGCAGTGGGCGGAGGCGGGCTTGTGCCTGCTGGTGGCGGGAGCGCTGGCCGGCCTGTGCTTCTGGTGGATCCGCCGGCGCCCGTCCTGAACCCCTACCCATCGCCCGACCCAGGAAAGGCCTCCCATGCCCTTCTATGCGCGAATACGACGATCACGCCTGCTCATCGCCCTCGGGGCAACTGTGACCACCGCCCTCGCCGTCACCGTGACTCTGGCCCTGACGGTCACGACGTACGACCACACCTCGCCCCGCGCCGCCCGGAACAAGGCGTCCGGATCGGTCGCCGCCGGAGCCGTCGACTGCCGCAAGGCAAAGTGTGTCGCGCTCACCTTCGACGGCGGCCCCAGCCCGACGACCCCGCGCCTGCTGGACATCCTGAAGCGGGACCATCTCCACGCGACGTTCTTCCTCCAGGGCAAGGGCCATATCGCCAAGTACCCGGAGATCATCCGGCGGATCGCGGACGAGGGACACGAGATCGGCAACCACACCTGGAACCACGAGGTCCTGACCCGGATCAACGCGGCCGACGCCCGCCGAGAGCTGACCCGCACACAGGACGCCATCGAGAGAATCACCGGCACCAAGCCCGTCCTGATGCGCCCGCCACAGGGCCGCACCAACCGCCAAGTAGCCAAGATCTGCCGGGAGTTGGGCCTGGCACAGGTGCTGTGGAGCGTCACGGCCAAGGACTACGAGACGACCGACTCGACCCTGATCACCCAGCGAGTCCTCGACCAGACCCACCGCGACGGCATCATCCTCCTGCACGACCTCCACAAGGGGACGGTGCCCGCCGTCCCGGGAATCATCAAGGCGCTGGAGGAGCGCGGCTACACCATCGTCACGGTGTCCCAGCTGCTCGCCCCCGCCGAGCCCCGGCCGGGAATGGTCTACCGACCCTGATCAACCGAGATGGACGCGCGCGCGGGCACATTGTCCGACGAGCGGCGGGTCCTGTTCCGCCGCCCCGACCAGCACCCGGGGGTGGTGGCCGCGCGTGGCCCTAGCGAGCAGCGCAAACCGCTGCTGCCCGCCCAGCTGGTGGTGCCCTTCGTGTTGGCGCGGGTCCCGTTCTCGCCTGTTCCGTATCTGGATGTCATGCGGCAACTGGTCGCAGGACTGCGGGGCCCGGGCCTGCTGGGCGAGTGGCGTGTGCCGGGGAAACAGTCGCCGTTTCGAACCCAGCAGCGGCTGGGATCCAAGCCGCTGCGCATGCTGTTCGCCACCACTGTGAAGCCAATGGCCACCGAGACGACTCAGGGTGCGTTCCGGCGAGGCTTGCGGGTGCTGACGGTGGGCGGGCCCATTGAGGACATCTCCGTCGAATGGAATGAGGATGCGGCGCCGCTGGTAAAGGCGGCGGCACTGACGATTTCCTCGCAGGACTTCCGCACCGCCGGACGGAATGATCTTTCCGAGGAACTCAGCTTCAGCATCGCGCACTCGCTCGTCGAGCACCGTCCACTCGGCTCGATCGCGCGGGCATGCATGCGCGCGTATGGAGAGATAGCCGACTGGAGGCAGGCACGCGATCATCGAGCCAGGTCGTTCTAGTGCTGGGTTCCTCAAACGCTGTACACATATCGGCGCCGTAGCAGGCGAGTTGGTGGTGCAGGTCTGCCCCAGATCCAGGGGTTGGCATGGGCGTTGGGGTCTGGTGCAGGTTTGGGTGACAGGTTCGGTCACGCGGCCTGGAGGCCGGTGTGGTCATGACGGTCTCGAATTCGACGGGGGTCAGGCGGCCGAGTGCGGCTTGTCTGCGGCGCCGGTGGTAGGTCCTCTCGATCCAGGTCACGATCGCGATGCGCAGTTCCTCGCGGGTGGCCCAGGATCGGCGGTCGAGGACGTTCTTCTGCAGCAGGCTGAAGAAGGACTCCATGGCCGCGTTGTCGCCTGCCGCCCCGACCCTCCCTATCGAGCCGACGATCCGGTGGTGGTCGAGTGCCCGGACGAACTTCCGTGACCGGAACTGCGATCCGCGATCGCTGTGCAGAATGCACCCGTCGACGTGTCCACGCCGGGCAACAGCATTGTTGAGGGCTGTGACGGCCAGGCGGGACTTCATCCGCGTGTCGATCGAGTAGCCGACGATCCTCCTGCTGAAGGCGTCCTTGATCGCACAGAGATACAACTTCCCTTCGCCTGTGGCGTGTTCGGTGATGTCGGTGAGCCACAGCCGGTTCGGGCCGGTCGCGGTGAAGTCACGGCGGACCAGGTCGTCGTGGACCGGCGGGCCGGCCTTCTTGGTACTGCCGCGCTTCTTGCCGAACACGCTCCACCAGCTGTTGTCCCGGCAGATCCGCCACGCGGTCCGGTCGGCCATGCCGGATCCCGCGACGCGGGCTTCGTCGGCCAGGAACCGGTAGCCGAACTCCGGATCCTCGCGGTGAGCGTCGAACAACGCGTTCGCGCGCGTGGCCTGCTCGAACTCGGCATCGGTCACCGGCCGCTCCAGCCAACGGTAGTAGGGCTGGCGTGCAAGTTTCAGGACCCTGCACGTGAGAGTGACGGGAATTCCGCCCGTGGCCAGCTCTTTCACGAGCGGGTAGATCCTTTTCCCGGCAGATGGGCCTGTGACAGGTAAGCCGCGGCCCGGCGCAGGACCTCGTTCTCCTGCTCCAGCAGCTTGATCCGCCGGCGTGCTTCCCGTAGTTCCGCGTTGTCCTGGCTGGTCGTTCCCGGCTTGGCCCCGTCGTCGATGTCCGCGCGGCGCATCCATTTCCACAGCGTCATCGCGTGCACTCCGAAGTCGGCAGCCACCTGCTCGACCGTCACGCCCGGGCCGCGGTTCCTCGCGACCCGCACGACGTCCTGGCGGAACTCTTCCGGATAAGGCTTGGGCACAGCGACATCCTTCCCACCCGCCCCACAGGGCAAGCCAGTTCAGATGTCACCCGATCGTGCAGCAGACCCTTGAGCTGGTTGGTCGCTAGAGTGGTGGCGTATTCGATGTCGTCGCGGTTGGCGAATGACCGGTCGGCGAGGGCGGCTTCGCGGAAGACGCGCCACCAGCCTTCCTGCAGGTTGAGCCAGCACGCGCCGACGGGGATTGAACCGCCTGCCGCGTGAATTCCATGCGGGAGGTGAATCTCTATGGCGCGCGCTGGCACGAGCCCAGGGCTGGCGTCTGTTCACCCGCGTCGAGGACTACGCCCGCCACGCCGTCGTCTCGAGTTTCGTGCTCGCCGCATCCGCGTGGTCCTGGTAACGCACACGCCGTGCGGGGCGCCGGCTCCGGGAGTCGGCGCCCCCTGCGCGCGAGGTCGGTCAGAGTTCGTCTTTGGGGTTGGGGTTGGCGCCGTCGTTGAGGGCGATGGCCAGCAGGGCGGCTGCCTGGCGGGCGTCGGAGATGCTGGCCCCGGCGACGCTCGTGCTGGCGCCGTCGTCCGTGCCGTTGACGTGGCCGACGTAGACGTGGCTGACGTTGGCCCAGTTCCGGATCAGGGCGATCTGCTGGGAGCTGTAGGTGACCGAGTCCCCGCTGTCGAAGGAGGGCGCGACGCGGTCGGCCAGGGTGCGGAAGCGGGCCGCCTCCGAGATGCCGAAGATGATGCTGAGCAGACCGCGGGCCTGGTTGAGCCGGGACGAGCTCGTGTTGGCCAGGTCGAACAGGGCCTGCGAGAGGGGGCCGGGGCCGATGGTGACACTGGTCAGGGACTGGTTGGCGACCCGGGAGAGGGCGTCGTAGCCCTCCCGGCCGACGAAGAAGTTGTCGTCGGTGCCCGACTCGTTGGGGACGTTCCGGATGAGGTTGAGGACGCGGTTGGAGGACGTGCCAGCCGCGTAGACCCGCACCACGTACAGGTCACTGAGGCGCACCACGGCGTGCACGGTGGGTGCGAGGTGTCCCGGGGAGCTGATGACGACGTCGGCGAAGTTGTTCGTCCTCGTGTTGTCCAGGACGGTGACGGTGACCCGGTTGCCCCGCGTGTTGACCACCGGGCCGGTCAGGCGCGCGTTGGCCGTGCTGCGGGCCAGCGCTTCCAGGCCACTGAGCATGGTGCGGTAGCCGTCGGCTCCGTCGTCGATGTCCCAGTGGACCTGCGGGAAGTTGGTCTGCGCCACCTCCTGCGCGTCGATCTTCACACTGTGGGGCGCGGTGGCGGTGGTGGCCGCCCCCGGGGAGGAGATGCCGGACACCACGACCGCTCCCGTGAGGACGCACGGAAGGGCCGCCGAGAGGCTGACACGTCGGACGACGCTGGCACGCATGAGTTGCTCCGATCGGTAGGAGGACGGGGAGAACACAGAGCCGGACGTCCGGCTCGACCCCACCGAGACTCACACCGGCGGAGTTGATTCACACCCCCTCCCACCAGGGAAATCAATCCCACGACCATGAGCTGGGCCACATCTCCTCGCCCACACCGAACGTGACCCGGCACCCAAGGCTCCGGCCCGCGCCTCATCGCCCCACGGCCATCGACCGCTGTGCTCAGAGCCGAAGGGTCCTGCTGGTCGCACGTCCCGCCAAAGACCGGCAGCCTGCGAAAACCTCAGCCTCAGGCGTCCACGCGCGTCCGTGCCCGCCCGCGCCGGGTCCATCGGAGAAGTACGTGACCCGGTTCGATGACCTTTCTGGTCTCTCACCGAAGTCAACCCGCCGGTCGGTGACGGCAAGGGCGAGACCCTCTAAGCCACCCGGGATACGAGGCGTTCAACGAGCAGGAACCCGCACCCGACTCGCCTGACCTCCATGATCCGCACCCTCTCATGCGGCAACTGAACGAGCCGGGCCCCGCGTTCACCTCTGTGTCCAGGCACGGACCTCCAGGGCAGGAACGTGGTCGCCTACCTGACAGATGAAGGACCCCACTCCCTTATCGGTGGGGCCCTTCATCGTTCGGTGGTGGCAGTAGCCCCGGGCGGGGACCCGGTCAGCCCTGAAGCGAGGCTCGACGGCCGTCAGATCAGACGTGCTGCTTGATGAAGGCGAGAGCGATCTGCGCAACCTCCTGCCAGCCACTGTCGAACACCAGCGAGTGGCCACGACCGGGGATCTCCTGGAGTTCGGTGATGCCGGGGTTGCGCTTCTGCTTCCGGTAGGAGGCAGCAGCGATCGCATGCGGGGCGATGTGGTCCCGCTCTCCCGTGATCAGCAGCAACGGGCCCCGGCGGGGGTTGGCGGTGTCGACCTTGGCCTCGGTGGCCGGGTTGATGTTCGCGGTGGCGGCCTGGAACAGGGGGATGCCCGAGCCCGCCACCGGATAGGTCTCGTAGAGGCGCTTGGCCTCGATCTCGTCGAGGGCGTTGGCGAAGGAGTAGCGGAACTGGCTGTAGGTCAGTGCCACGGCTCGTCGGTAGTTGGCCGGGTTGCCGATGACCGGAAGTGCGGATCTCAGGGCCGACACCGGCAGCGGCAGCACCCCTCGGAACGGTGCGGAGTCGATCGCCACGGACACCGCGGCGAGCCCGCGGCCGGCCAGCTGCTGGGTGATCAGGCCGCCGAAGGAGTGGCCGATGACCACGGGCTGCCGCTGCAGGCCGGTGATGGCCTCGGCCATGTGGTCGGTGACCTGTCCGACGCTCTTGCCGGCGAAGGCATCCGGGTTCATTCGGGCCTCGGCGACGGTCTCGGGATCGTCCGGCCATCCGGGGGCGAGCGTGGTGTAGCCGTTCTCCTCGAAGAACGCGCGCCACGGCTGCCAACTGGAAGCGAGCATCCATAGTCCGTGCACGAAGACAACCGGTTTGTGCCCGGAGGCGTTCGCCCGGTCGATCTCCTGCTGCTCACGAGCGTTGAGACTCATCTCTGCGCCACCCTTCAAGGTCGGTGGGGAAGGTGCTCTCACAGCCCTGCCCCTCAGGAAAGTCTTGCCTGCGGCGGACGGCGAAGTCGATGTCTCTGGGGACACGGCGCTTCTCTCAGAATTGTCCTCAGGAACAATCCCACCTCCACTGACGCCCTAATAGCCCCCATCGGTGGACTAAGGGAACTGGTATGATTGTCTGGTGCAACAGTCAAGGCAGGAAGATCCTCTCGGCGCGCAGGTCGAGCAGTTGGGTGCGCAGTTGCTTCGCCAGGCCGAGCATCTCGCCGACGCAATGGTCGTCCGCGTCCAGACAGCCGTACCGGCCTACCGCACGGAAACCGCGGTCAGCACCGAGGAACTGCGCCGCACCTGCCTGGACAACATCCACTTCGTGTTCGGTCCGATCGGCCGCACCCCCGCGCTGTCGTCCCCCGAGTCACGGGAGAACGGCAGGCTGCGCGCCAGGGCCGGGATCCCACTGGCCGCGGTGATGGAGGCCTACCGGGTCGCCGCCCGCTTCCTCTGGAACTGCCTGGCCGAAACCGCCGCTCACAGCGCCGTACCCGCCGAGGTCACCGTGCGGGCCGCTTCCGAAATGTGGATGGTGCTCGACACCTACACCCAGCAGATGGCCGAGGGCTACCGCGAGGAACTCACCGTTCAGGCCCTCAACCGCGAGCAGGAGCGCTCCGCCGTGGTCCGGGCGCTACTGGAAGGCCGGCTGACCGAAACCGGCAGCTCGGACACCGCCACGCTCCTCGGACTCCCCCCGTACGGGCCCTATGTCGTCATCGCCGCACAGGTCCCCGAGATCGGCCGCCACGCCGTCCCCGACGCGGAACCGATGCTCCGAGCCATCGGTATGGCCTCGTCCTGGCACCTGCTGCACGACGTCGAGGTAGGCATCGCGCATCTTCCCGACCGCGCACTCTGTCTCGACACGCACCAGATCGACCGCCTCACCGAACTCCTCGGATCGAGCACCCACAAGCATGCCGGGATCAGCCCGCCGTACGACGACCTCGGCAACAGCGCCACCGCTCTGCGCCTGGCCCGGATCGCCCTCCTCAGCGCGTTCGACGGCCGCAGGGTCACCGTCTTCGACCGCGATCCACTGGCCGTCGCCGCCGCGAGCGCCCCGGAGATCACGCAACGCGTGGCACGCACCGTCCTCGGCACACTCGACCGCATTCCCGCTGTGCAGCGCGCTCTGCTCCTGGAGACCTTCGGAGCCTGGCTCGACAACGGCGGCTCCGCCGATCAGGCTGCGGCCACCCTCTTCTGCCACCCCAACACCATCCGGCACCGCCTGCGCCGCATCGAGGCCCACACCGGACGCTCGCTCACCGACCCTCGGGAGACCGCAGAACTGATACTGGCCTTCGAAATCGATCGCCGCCTCACCGCCGCACCCACCAGTTGACGAGCACCACCAAAGAACGGGTGACTCTGTCCGTGCGGCTCGTGCGGCCGGGTCTTCGCCGGCGGCCGGATCATCAACGCCCGAAGGCTCGCGCGAGATGCCAGGTCTGATGGACAGCATCACCCCGAGAGTCGAGATTCGGACGCGGATCGGCACTGCGATCAGTGGTGCGGCCCGCGAACCGGTACGAGCGTCCCCTCTCTCGCCAGACTGTGTCTCCCTACCATTCCGGGGGAGTGATCACGGTTGCCGTGTCCTAGGGTTGTTGTACATCGAGCCCCCGTGTACTTCTCGAACGCGTTGAGCCGGTTCTGCACAGTGTCGCGGTGATCCAGGAAGCGGACGAAGCCACGACAGGCCCACCTCGGCCGCGAGGTCACACCTCGTCCGTGGGACTCGCCTCTCGGCTCAGCCCCGCGCGCATGGCGAGCAGTCCGGCCTGTACCCGGCTCTCGCAGTGCAGTTTCTCCATGATCCGCGAGACATGGGCCTTCACGGTTGGCACGCGCAGGCCCAGACGACGGCCGATCTGGGCGTTGCTCAGCCCGTGCGCTATCGCCGCCAGCACTTCCCGTTCGCGTGGTGTGAGCAAGGGCAGCCCGGGCGGCGCAGTCGGCGGTGGCTCGGCGGCCGCCCGGGCGACCAGGTGGTTGACCGCCTCGGGGGCGAGGGCGTGGTGGCCGGCCGCGGTGTTCCGTATCGCGTCGAGGACCTGGGTCGGCTGGGCGTCCTTGAGCAGGAAGCCGTGGGCGCCGGCCCGGAGCGCCGGCAGCAGATAGGTCTCGGCGTCGAATGTTGTCAGCATCAGGATCCGCGGCGGTACGGGCAACGCGGACAGTTCCCTGGCGGCGCCCACACCGTCCAGGCCGGGCATCTGCACGTCCAGCAGCACCACGTCGGGGGCCACACGGACGCACGCCTCGACCGCGGCCCGCCCGTCGTCGGCCTCGGCGACCACCGTGATGTCCGGTGCGGTCTGCAGCAGCAGCCGCAACCCGGTGCGGACCAGGGCCTCGTCGTCGGCGAGCAGGACCCGGATCACTGGACTTCCCCGACAGGTTGTGCCCTCATCGTCTCCTGCTCCGGGTTCAGTGCGGACGGTGCGACCGGAAGCCGGAGCAGGAGCCGGAAGACGCCGTCCCGGTTCTCGGCGTCCAGGGTGCCGCCGAGGAGTGCGGCCCGCTCACGCAGACCGCGCAGGCCCATGCCCGCGCCGTCCCCGGCCGCCTCGCCGGGCAGTCCGGTCACCGGGTTGGTCACCTCGCACTCCAGGTGCTCCCCGTTCGCCCGCAGCCCCAGCACGGTGCGGGCACCGGAGGCGTGTTTGCGGACATTGGTCAGCGCCTCCTGGACGAAACGGAACACCGTGTGCTCCACCGCCTGCGGCAACAGCCGTGCCCCGCTCCGGACTTCCGTCGCCGTCTCGGACCACGGCGCCCAGTCCACGGGCACGCCCGCCGCCTCCGAGTCGGCCAGCAACCGGGGCAGATCCCGCAGTGCCGGGCCGGGTTGGAAGGAACTCTCGACGGTCTCCGGGTCACGCAGCACATCAAGGATCTGGCGCAACTGGGCCAGTGCGCGCCTGCCGGTGGCCCTGACCAGCTCGCCTGTCTCGCGGGCTCGCTCCGACTCCTGCGGGTCCACGCTCAGCGCGCCCGCGTGCAGCGTGATCAGGCTGACCTCGTGGGCCACCACGTCGTGCATCTCACGGGCCAGCGCGGCCCGTTCCTCCGCACGGACCCGGCGGGCGATCAGCAGCGTCTCGCGCTCGGCCTGCTCGGCACGCTCGGCCAACTCCTCCAGCCTGGTGTGCCGGTAGCGGATCACCGTGCCACGCCAGGCGGGCGCGCCCACCAGCAGGGCTGCCGCGATGACGCCCGTCGCCGGCGCACCCGTGGTGAACTGGCTGAGCACCGCGGTGGCGTAGACGCCGTACCCCAGAGGGCTCGTCACCCGCCGTCTGGCCAGCGAATACATCGCGAACGGCAGGGCCGACTGAACCGTCAGCAGGCTCACCGCGGCGACGACCGCCGCCACCGGAGTGGGCCGGTCGCGCCGCCAGGCAAGCAGGAGCCCGGTCGAGCACGCCAGAACGGCGGAGACGGCGAACGGAAGCGGCAGCAGGGACCGTGCCGCGTCGGTCGGCAGGAGTCCTCCCGTGGCGATCAGCGCCGCCAGCACCCAGGCGAACGGCTCGGAGGGCCACCGGATGCGGTCAGCGAGAGCCGCCACCGGGGCCGGCGCAGAGGGAACGGACACGCGTGCCACGGTAGAAGAGCCTCCGATTGATCGTTCCGGGGACCGCTCCCGTCGGCCCGCAGTAGCTGCCCCGGCGGGGCAGAGCATGTGCCCGTGGGCCGTCGTGAGCCCGAGCAGTTCAGGGCTTGGCGCTCGCACTGCTCTTGCCATTGTCCTGCGTGGCCTCCTCCTCGGCGGACGGCAGGGTCTTCGTGGCGGCGACCTGCCCGTCCCGGTAGCAGATCTGGAAAGTCTGCTTCTTCTCCAGCGACACGTTCTTCTGCAGGTAGTAGTCACAGGTGGTACCGGCCGGCGCCTCGGGCTTGTCCTGCGGCTGGAGACCGCCGGGCTTTCCGAGGCGGTCGCGCACGGCACTCTGCTTCTCGCCTACGTGAACGTCCTTGAACTGGGTTGCGGTGATCGTATGCGAGGTGATGTCACTCGCGACGTGCCTGATGCCGAACCAGAGACCGACTCCGACGAGCACGACGAGTCCCAGGGCTCCGAACAGGATCTTTCCGACGACGCTCATGGAAGAACTCCTTGGTTATGGGGTTCGACGTCCTTCGACGTCGCTCAAGCAGTCTCTTCCGGTACTTCGCGCCGATCGTCGCTCTGCACGGGGAACCCGACCCCCGACTTTCGTATGCCCCACGTCCTCCCCACGGAAGGGGCACGCACGACGACGACCCTGCCGTACGCCGCGAACAGGTCCACGCCGCCTTCGCCATCCCCATCCGGGTCCCCCAAGGCCCCGCGGCGTGCTCTACGACGGACTGGGGCACGAGTAGGTCTTCGGTGGCCGCGTCATCGGCGATGTCATGACGGTCGTACGCGCCCTGGAGCGGGACCTGGCCGAGGACCTGGCTCTGAACCGACGCCTGGAACGCCTGCGGGCAGCGACCGGGGAAACCGGAGTCTGCGGCCGAGGACGCCACGACGGGCGTGGCCGGGCGCCGGCTCGCCGCCATTTGCTCGGAACTCGCGCAGATCGCGTCCTCGATCACGAACGGACCCGAGTGACAGAAGGCGCTGCGGTCCCGGCGAAAAATGCTCGGTCATAGCTTCCGGCAGCATCTCTCAGCCCGACCACTGGAGGGTGCCGCGGGTACCGGAAAGCCCCGGAGATTCGTCGGTCCAGCCTTCGCGTCTCGGCGACCAGGCCCAGGGCGCGACGCCGTGGTCAGCGAACGTCACGGCCGATCACCGTGTGTGGCGGCGTCGTCCTGATCGACTGAGGTCAGTAGAACTCGATGGCGTTCACCCGGTTGAGCAGGCTGTGTCCGTCCAGGAGACGGGTGGCGTTGGCGGCGAAGAGTTCGGCGATGAGACGGTCCTCCGCCGCGTCGAGCGCGGCCGTGTGGGGGCTCACGAGGACCTGGTCGTGGTCCCAGAGCGGGCTGGCGGCGGGCAGTGGCTCCGTCTCGAAGACGTCCAGCGCGGCGAAGCCCACCTGTCCGCTGTCGAGGGCTTCGATCAGGGCGGCCTCGTCGACGACGTTCCCCCGGCCGACGTTGACGAGGGTCGCGCCGGGCCGCAGGGCGTCGAAGAACCGCTTGTCCAGCAGGTGTCGGGTCGCCGCGGTCCCGGGGAGCGTGTTGACGACCGCGTCCACGGCCGGTGCCACCTCGACGAGCCGGTCAGGATGCACCACCTCGGTCACACCGGGGACAGTGACGTCCCGTCTGCTCGTGCCGACGACCCGCGCGCCCAGCGCGTGCAGTTTCGCGGCGACGACCCGGCCGATCCCGCCGAGGCCGAGGACGAGCACGGTCTGCTCGCTCACCTGCCTCATCGTCCAGCGGCCGCTCCATTCGCGGGCGCGCTGCTGGCGGTTCAGGCGGGGCAGGTCCTTGGCTCCCGCGAGGACGCCGAAGAGGGCGAACTCGGCGAGCGGCCGTCCGTGCACACCGGCCGAGGTGGTGAAGGCGACCCGGTCGAGTTCCGCGGCGCCGAGTCCCGCCGCCTTGACCTGGCTGCCGCCGCCGGCCGCCATGGTGTGCACCCAGCGCAGCCGTGGGTTGGCCCGGACCGTGCGGGCCAGCGCGGTCGGGTCGACGTCGGGGATGCCGTACAGCGCGTCGGCGGAGTCGAGGAGCGCTTCGTAGGCGCCCTGCTGCCGGGGTGTGCGATGCCAGGCCGGATCGCCCGCGAAGTCGGCGGGCCAGCGCATCGGCGGGAGGAGTGCCTGGTCGACGACGAGGTCGATCCGGGGCTCCAACTCCCTTACGCGGGCGCAGTTCTCCTCCGACAGCGGCGCGGCGACCGCGACCCGGAGTCGGTGCGTGTCCCGTTCCACTGCCATCAGGCGGCCTTCCTCCGCAGCGTCTCGACCTCGGCGTCGAGGTCCGCCTCGCGCGCGACGATCTCCTTGACCGCGGCGAGGGCCTCCTCGGCGCGGTGCGGGGGAATCACGATCACACCGTCGGCGTCGGCGACGACGATGTCCCCGGGTTCGACGACCACCCCGCCGATGGCGACGGACTCGCCGATCGTGCCCGGCCCGTTCTTGAACGGGCCGGCGGGAGTCAGCCCCCGCGCGAAGACCGGGATCCCGAGCTGCTCGATGATCGCGCCGTCGCGCACATATCCGTCCACGACCGCGCCGACGGCACCGAACACGTCGAACCGCTGGGCGAGGTTGTCGCCGATGATGGCGCGTCCTTCGAAGCCGAAGGCGTTGATGACGAGGATGTCCCCGGGGCGGATGTGCTCCAGCGCGGCGATCACGGCCTTGTTGTCGCCGGCGACCGTGAGCACGGGGAGCGCGGTGCCGACGGCCCTGGCCCCGTTCCAGACGGGCGCGATGCCTCCGTCGACGATATTCAGCCGGTCGAGGGCGTCGCCAAGGTTGGCCACGGAGTGCTCGCGGAACTGGTCGAGCACCTGCGGGTCGACGCGTTCCCACCCCGTGCGAACCCGCACGTTGTCCTGAGTCATCAAAGATCCCCTTCCAACAAATGCGAAAGCTTTCGCGTTTCGATGAACCAGTGTGCATCGCTCCACGCAGCCGAACAAGAGGCGACGGCTACCGGATCAGCTGCAACAACCGCGGAAACATGGCGGAATCGCAAGGTTGACACCGATGCAACTCCAGCCCTTGACCGCCCCGAGAATGCGAACCTATTCTCATTCGCGATTCGAGTCGCAGCTTGGAGCAGTACCTCTCCGCCGGTCCCCAGGACACCGCTTCGGCCGTCCGCGACACCGAAAGTTGAAGCTATGGCAACGTCAGATCGGCTCCACTCCGCAGCAAACCAGCCAGAGGCACCGGTCATCATTCCCGTCACCACTCAGGACGGGGTGGTCCGCAAGGCCACCGTCGCGGGCGCCGTCGGCTCGTTCGTGGAGTGGTACGACTACGGCATCTACGGCCTGCTCGTCACCTATCTCGCGGTCAACATCATGGGCGACGCCGGTGCCGGCGGGCTCTTCCTCACCAACGTCGGCTTCCTGGTCAGCTTCCTCGCCCGGCCCTTCGGCAGCGTGATCTGCGGATACCTCGGAGACAAGCTCGGCCGCAAGAAGCTCCTGGCCACTCTCCTGGTGCTGATCTCCGGGGCGACGGCCACCCTCGGCCTCATCCCCTCCCACGCCGCGATCGGAGTGGGTGCGCCCATCCTCCTGGTCCTGCTCCGGGTGCTGCAGGGCTTCTCGGCGGGCGGCGAGGTGGCGGGTGCCATGTCGTTCGTCGGCGAGTACGCGCCGGACGCGCGCCGCAACTACATGATGAGCTTCATCGCGGTCGGCTCGTTCGTGGCCCTCATGTTCGGCAGCGCCTTCTCCGCCGTCCTCATCACGGCCCTCGGCGACGACGCGATGACCTCCTGGGCCTGGCGGGTGCCGTTCCTGCTCGCCGTACCGCTCGGCTACGTCGGCTTCTACATCCGCAGCAAGCTGGAGGAGACCCCGCACTTCACGGCCCTGCGCGAGCAGCGGACCGTCGCCCGCAACCCGCTGAAAGAGGCACTGACCTCCAAGCGGCACCTGAAGGCGATCGCGCTCACGATCTTCCTGCCCGCGCTCAACGGGCCCGGCTACTACCTGCTGTTCGTCTACATGCCGACGTATCTGAAGACCTCGCTCGGCGACCACAACTTCTCGATGGTGCGGGCGCTCATGGTCACCGCGTGCAGTCTGGTCGCCATCGTGATCTGCATCCCGCTGATGGCACGGCTGTCGGACCGGATCGGCCGCAAGCCCGTCCTCACCTTCTCCGCGATCGCGATGGCCGTGGTGTCGTACCCCATGTTCCTGCTCATCACCACCGGCCGGTTCGGGCTCGCCTGTATCGGCACGGTCGTCCTCGCCGTGGCCTTCTCCGGCCACGCGGCGGTCGTGCACACCGTGCTCGCCGAGATGTTCCCGACCAGCGTGCGCTACTCGGCGTACAGCATCGGCTTCAGCCTCTCGACGGTCGTCTTCGGCGGCAGCGCGCCGCTCGTGATGACCGACCTGATCGAGTCGACCGGGTCCAACCTGATCCCCGCGTTCGCCTCGATCATCACCGCCGCGATCACCCTGGTCTCCGTAGCGTTCGTGCGGGAGACCAAGGGTCAGCCCCTCGCATCCCACTGATCCGAACCGCACTTCGGGAGACACACCATGGCATCCGGAATCAACTCGGTGGCCGTCGTCGCCGACCTCGGCGAGAGCTTCGGCAACTACACGATCGGTGACGACGCGGCCCTGCTGGGCCTGGTCACCGCGTCGAACATCGCCTGCGGCTTCCACGCCGGCGACCCACGCATCATGGACCGGACCGTCGCCGACTGCGTCGAGCGCGGCATCGAACTGGGCGCCCACCCCGGCTACCCCGACCTCGTCGGCTTCGGCCGCCGGCTCATCGAGGCCTCGGAGGAGGAGATCCGCACCGACGTCATCTACCAGCTCGGGGCGCTCGACGCCTTCGCCCGCGTGCACGGCGGCACGATCAGCCATGTCGCCCCGCACGGCCGGATGGGCTCGATCGCGCAGACCGACGCCAAGCACGCCCGCGCCATCACCGACGCGATCGCCGCGTACAACAAGGAGTACATCGTCATCTGTCAACGCGGCCTGCTCGCTGAGGAGTCGGCCAAGCGCGGCCTCGACGTGGGCTACGTCTTCCTCGCCGACCGCGGCTACGGCGACGACGGCATGCCCGTCCCCCGCTCGCACCCCCAGGGCCTGATCCACGACCCCGAACTCATCGGCGAGCGCTGCGTCCAGGTCGTCCGGGAGGGCACCGTGCGCTCGGTCGACGGCGACGTCGTACCGCTGGGCCATGACGTGGACGTACTGCTGCTGCACGGCGACCACCCCACCGTGCTCGCCAACGGCACCGCGCTGCGGGCAGCGTTGGAGGCGGACGACGTCAACGTCACGGGACTGAAAGACGTGTTGGCCGAGAAGGCCAAGGCGTTGGTCTGAACTCCCCATGGCCGCCGCACAGTTCGCCGCCGTCACCGTCGAGCCCTTCGGGGACTCGGCGGTGATGGTGACCGTCCCCCACCCCGACCCGGTGATCCGCCGCACCGCGATCGTCGCCTTCCGCGAACGGTTCCTGGCGCATCGCCCGCCGGGGGTGCTCGACGTGGTCTCCGGTCTGGAGTCGCTGCTCGTCGAGTTCGACCCGCTGGAGACCGCGCTGCCGCACGTGGAGTACGCCGTACGGCTGCTCGCGGAACGCCTCCCGGTCCAGGAGCGGCTTCGGACGCGTACGGCGCTGCGGTTCGCGGTGCCCGTCGTGTTCGACGAGGAGACCGGGCCCGATCTGGCGTCCGTCGCCGAGGAGTTGGGCGTGGCCCCCGCCGAAGTCGTCGAGGCGATCGCGGAGTCCACCTTCACGATCTCGCTGCTGGGCGCCGCGATGGCGCCCATGATGGACGGACTCCGGGTTCCCAGGCCGGTACGACGGCGGGCCGAACCGCGGACCGATGTCGCCCCCGGCGCGCTCATGATCGCGGGCACCAACGCGATCATCCAGCCGTTCCCCGGCCCGACCGGCTGGCGGGTGGTCGGACGCACTCCGCACACCATCGTCGACATCTCCCGCCCCGAGCCCGTCTCGTTCGGCACCGGTGACGTCGTGCGGTTCGTGCCGGTCACGCGGGACGAGGCGGCGGCCCTGGACGCGGGCTTCCTGCTGCCGGCGGAGGTGTCCGCATGAGAACCGTGGGCCTCGACATCATCCACACAGGGTGGGTCACGACCTTCCAGGACCTCGGCCGGCACGACACCGAGCGCCGTGGCGTGCCCACCGGAGGGGCGGCCGACCAGCACTCGGCGGCCGTGGCGAACATCCTCGTGGGCAACCCGCGCGGCGCCACCCTGATCGAGAACCTCGGCGGCGAGCTGGCCTTCGTGCCCGACGCCGAGGTCCTCGTCGCGGTGACAGGTGCTCCCTGCCGAGTCACCGTCGGCGGCGCGAACGTCGACAGCTGGTCGCCGGTGCTGGTGCCCGCGGGCCAGGAGATCCGCGTGCGTGCCGACATGGGCCTCGGCGCCCGGAACTACCTCGCCGTGAACGGCGTGCTTGCGACAGAGACCCTGCTGGGCAGCGCCGCACCGGATCAGCGGATGGGATTCACGCAGGGACTCGGAGCACGGGTGCTGCTGGAGTCCGGGTTCCGCGGATTCAGGCACAGCCACTTCGCTCCCCCGCTCTTCCGGCTTCCCGCGCCCGTCCTGTGCTGCCCGGACGGGCCCTGGGTCATCGACGTCGTCGAGAGCTACGGCGCCCGGTCGATCCCCGGGGTCCGAGAGCTGATCGCGGAGTCGTCGTACGTCGTCACCCCTCGCTCGAACCACGTCGGCCTACGCCTCGACGGACCGGTGCTGCATCCGGACACGGACGTCGAGATCGTGTCGCACGGAGTGCCGATCGGGGCGCTCCAGATCCCGCACGCCGACGAGCTGATCGTGCTGGGCCGATACCGGAGCCTGACGGCCGGCTACCCGATCGTCGGGGTCACCTCACGGGCGTCGCTCCCGCTGCTCGGGCAGGCCGGGCCCGGCCGTGAACTGCGGTTCCGGTGGGTGGACCGGGAGACCTCGGTACGCCGATCCGCCGAGCAGGAGCGCGAGCTGCGGGCGCTGGAGCGGGCGACGAGCAAGGCGTTCGGCGCGCTCGGTTTCGCGGGGCACTTGATCCACCCCTAGGCGAGAAACTATTCTCAATTGATATGCATGTCTCACTTGGAGGACAACAGTGACGCGGACCGCGCTCATCACCGGCGCCGGCAGCGGGATCGGGCTCGAAGCGGCCCGCCTCCTCGCCCGGGACGGCATCACCGTCGTCCTCGTCGGCCGCCGGCAGGAGGAGCTCCACAAAGCCGAGGCCACGATCTGCGCAGAGGGAGGCACGGCCCTCGCCCTCGCGGCGGACATCACCCGCGTCGACGACGTGACCCGTGTCCTCGACCGCGTCCACGCGGAATTCGGCCCGGTCGACATCCTCGTCAACAACGCGGGAAGCGCGTCGTCGGTGCTCAACCCGCAGTGGCTGCCGCACGACGAGTGGCGCCAGGTCCTCGACGTGAACCTCACGGCGGTCTTCCAGCTCACCCAGGCCGTCCTGCCCGACATGCTGGGCCGGGACGGCGGGACGATCGTCACGGTCTCCTCGCTCGCCGCCGTCAACCCGAACCTGCTGGGCGGGGCCGCCTACGGAGCGGCGAAGGCCGGCGTCCGCAACTTCATGACCTTTCTGCACAACACCTTCCGCAACCAGGGGCTGCGGGCCATCACCGTGCTGCCCGGCGAGACGGACACCCCGATCCTCGACAACCGTGCCCGGCCGCCGGCCGTCGAGGAACGCGCGAACATGCTCCAGCCGCAGGACGTGGCCGAAGCGATCCACCTCGCGGTCACCCTGCCCCAGCGAGTCGTGCTCCAGGAGATCGTCGTCGCTCCGACCCGGCAGCGCGACACCTCGGCCGACCTTGAGATCAGCCGCTGGGCGGGCGCTCCCGCCGACGCCTCACCCCAGGGCTGACGCCCCCCTGCCACTCCAGGAGAACCGCATGCCCTCCACCGTCACCGCCACCCCGCTGTCGTCGTTCGCGCCCGCCGCGGCCGTCGCCCGGATCGCCGCAGCCTCCCGCCGGACCCAACAACCGCAGTCCGAGGGCGACTTGGTCTCCCTAGCCATGGGCGAACCCGACTTCGACACACCCGGGCAGGTGACCGAGGCCGCCCTCGCCGCCCTGCGCAGCGGCCGTACCCACTACTCGCCGCTGCTGGGCGAACCGGCCCTGCGCGAGGCGCTTGCCGACAAGCTCACCGGCATCGCCGGAGCGCCGGTCTCCCCCGCCGACATCCTGATCACCCAGGGCGGCACCGCCGGTCTCGCCGCGGCGATCCTCTCCCTCGTCGACCCCGGCGACAGGGTGGTCATCCCCGACCCCACGTACTCCCTCTACGCCGACCTCGTCAGCATGGCCGGCGGAGTCGTCGTCCCCGTCCCGCTCGCCCCCGACCTGCACTGGGACCTCGATCTCCTGGGCGACGCCCTGGCCGGGGCGAAGCTCTTCGTGTTCTGCAACCCGAGCAACCCGACCGGAATCGTGCACAGCCGCGCCGAACTCGACGCGCTCGCCGACCTGTTGGACGGCACGTCCACCCTCGTCATCTCCGACGAGGCCTACGCCGACCTAGACTTCACCGGCCGCCCGTTCACCTCGGCGATCTCCCTCGACGGTCTGCGCGACCGTACGGTCTACTGCCAGACCTTCTCCAAGAGTTACGCGATGACCGGCTGGCGCGTCGGCTACCTCTGGGGCCCAACACCCCTGATCCAGGGCGCCGCACGCATCCACAACACCTTCAACGGCTCGGTGAACACGGTCGTCCAGGACGCCGCGCTCGTCGCGGTGCGGACCTGCGACGCCGACATCGCACGGATGCGGGCGGAGTACGAGCGGCGCGGCGCCCTCATGCGGACGGAACTCGCCAGGATCCCCGGCCTCACTCTGAGCACGCCCGAGGGTGCGTTCTACCAATTCCCGCGCTACGACGTCGACTTGCCGTCCGTGGAGGTCGTGGCGGCACTGCGCGCGCACGGCGTCGCGGTCCGGCCGGGCAGCGAGTTCGGTGCCCGGGGCGAGGGGCATCTGCGCCTGTCGTACGCTGCCGACGCGGAGTCCATCACCGAGGGCGTCCGTCGTCTGGCCCACGGCCTCTCGGCCCTGCGGTGAACACCGCCGCGACGCGAACGGGGAGTCGACCCATGCGCAGTGACACTCAGCGCAACCGCAGGCAACTCATCAAGGCCGCCGCGGAGTTGTTCGAGAACTCACCGACTCCCGTCAGCCTGACCGAGATCGCCAAGCGCGCCGAGGTGTCCACCGCGACGGCCTACCGGCACTTCTCCTCCGTCGAGGACGTCCTGCACGCCTTCCGTGCCCAAGTCGGCTCGGAACTGCGGGACTTCAGCGCGGCCCAGACCACCCGGGGCATGCAGCGCCTCGAAGCGGTGTCCCGGCACTGGGTGTCGCTCGTCCTCGAACACGGCGGCGCGATGGCGCAGATGCGCTCGCACCGCGGCTATCTGGAGCGGCTGCGCGAGAACACCGGCTACCTCGCTCCCCAGGCCGAGGCACTGACCGAGCCTCTCCGCCAGACCACCGAGGACCTCGGCCTCGGCGACCTCGGCGACGAAGCGCTGTTCCTGTGGAACGCCCTGTTCGACCCGCGCGACATCCTCGACCTCATCAAGAGCGGCCGCACCGAGGACGAGGCGGCGTCCCGCCTCGTGGCCGCCCTGCGCGGTGCCCTCATCGGCTGGGCCACGGCACCTGAGCGGAAGTACGACTGAAGTCTCGCCCTTCACGGGCGCCGCCCGAATCGCCACGCCTTCGCCACGAGACGACCTCGATGTCGGGTCACGACGGGCTGATGTGATGAACAACGGCCCGTACGGGACAGCAGTCCGGTCCGGGCAGGCAGCGACCAAGACAAGCGAAGGCAATCACGCGGGCGACCCGTGGATGCGGAGTGCGGCGTTCCTCGAAAAGACGCGCCAGGATCTCCCTCATCACCACCGCGTCTGTTCGTGGCGTCGCCTGGCCCGGTCTGCCGTCACACGCTCCGCGGGTACGACCCGCCAGGCGTCCTGGCTGTTCGCGGACCGCGAGAACCAGCACGGCCACACCCGCAGGCACCTTCGCCATACGCCTGTGCTCTCCGCAGCGCGCAGCCCCGAACCGCTCCGCGGCCCAGCGCCACACCCCTGCCAGGACAGCGCGCGCGGTCGTAGGGCCCGCAGGCAGTCGGAAGTCCGGCCGGCGAACAAGGCCGCCGCCCGGTCGGGGGCTGCCGTGGACCGCAGACCCCGACCGGGTATACGGAGGGCAGCCGTGGAACACCGGGGACATCGGGTTTCCGGCCGACTCTCCGGCGCGCCGTCAGCCGAGTGACGCCGATGCGACGCAACGGCCGTTCGAGGGTTGCGGCCATACGTTCGGACGACACCGCGCGCGCCGAAGCAGGGTCTCTGCCAACGATCCGACTATGCACAGCCGAAATCGCACCCTCATGCCGCTCGCCGTCCTCGCGGCAGTGGCCCTCGTCCCCTCCGTCCCCAGCACCGTCGCGGCAGCCGACCGCCCAGGCGCCGCCGACTCCGCGCGGCCCGCCGCCGACTGGCCCGCCGCCAAGCGCGTCCAGCCGGTGTCCGCCACGATCAAGGTCACCGGCAACCGGGACTTCGACTTCACCCGCTTCGTCGGCTCCGGCGCGCTCGGTGGCGGTGACCAGGCCGAGAACCAGCCGCCGATCCTGGAGCTGGCCGACAAGGCCA
>NZ_JALJRY010000120.1 GCF_024519455.1 Streptomyces sp. STR69
TTGAGCGTGTAGTCCCGGACCCACTGACCGTTGGGCGCCTGGATACGACGGACACGAGCACGGACGAGCGTCGTCGCACCGCTGAGCACCCCCGGACGGGGCGAGTTGCTCTGGTCCGCGTGCGGATCGAACCGCTCCGTGCGGTGCACAGCCTCGCGGGCGTACGGACGCAGGCCGTGCCAGGTGTCCTTGGGGGCGGGGTCGGCGACACGGGACGCGGGCAGCTCGGCGGCGGCATCGCGGGTCGGCGCGGGACGGTAACGGCCGCTCGGCTGAACGC
>NZ_JALJRY010000121.1 GCF_024519455.1 Streptomyces sp. STR69
GCTCCAGCCCGTTTGAGAAGCGAGCGAGCGGCCGGGGAGGAATGGGGGTCCCAGGCATGCCGGCCCCTCACGTCGGCTGCGCCCGCAACCGGCGCTACGGGACGCGTCCGCGTCTCGCCAGCACGCCGGGCCGGCTCAGCGGCCAACCGCGAGTGGGTGGATCCGAGGAACGGAGACAGCGACAGGGACAGGGCCCGAGGGGGGTGGGGGAGGGGGTCTGAAAAAGTGTGACACTTTCCGCCCGAAGTGTCACACTTTTTTAGACCCACCCCCAC
>NZ_JALJRY010000122.1 GCF_024519455.1 Streptomyces sp. STR69
CTGGAACCCCGACTGGTTCAAGGCGTTCCTGGGCGTGATGCTCCTGGGCGCCGTCATGATCAATCTGTGGGTGCAGCGCACCGCGACCCGGAGGTGACCTCGATGACCGACAACACGACCGGCACCCACGGCGCGATCCTGACCGACACGCCGTCCACGGACGGGGATCATCCCCTCGTCCAGCTCCGCAACGCGGGCAAGTCCTACGGCAATGTGCGTGCCCTGCACGGTGTGGACCTCGCGGTCCGCCCCGGCCAGG
>NZ_JALJRY010000123.1 GCF_024519455.1 Streptomyces sp. STR69
TATCCAGGCGCCCAACGGTCAGTGGGTCCGGGACTACACGCTCAACCTCCCGGTCACCACCAACAACCCCGCGCTCACCGGGCAGTTCAAGGACCGCATCACCGCACTCCTGGACACGCACCTCAACTCCGGCCTGGAGCTGCCCAGTTCAGGCGACCAGCTGCACATCAACGTCAATCTGATCGACGACCCGACCCACCCCGAGGCGATCACCCTCACCCACACCACCGATCCGGCCCGCGCCGATCA
>NZ_JALJRY010000124.1 GCF_024519455.1 Streptomyces sp. STR69
GCCGGTGGCCGCGACGACCCGGCGGGCGATGTCGGCCCACTCCTCGTCGCTGAGGAGGCGGTCGGATTTGGCGGCCCGGATCGAGCAGTGCCACGTCTGCCGCTCCGGGGCACGGCCCAGTCGCCGGGCCTGTTTGACGTGCAGGTCGAGGTCAGCCACAAGGAGCTTCTTCGTGGCTTCGAAGTCGTCCGTGCGGCCGGGGTCGGGGGCGAAGCCGTCCCAGGAGGCGACCAGGTGGGGGTCGGTG
>NZ_JALJRY010000125.1 GCF_024519455.1 Streptomyces sp. STR69
GGCTGCTCGCCCTGGACTGGCACAGCGGCAACCGCAGCGTCCTCGTCGACCACGACCTCAGCGGTGCCGTCATCGGGCTGACGCTGTCGACCCGCCCGGAGGACGTCTACCGCGCCCTGTTGGAGGCCACCGCCTTCGGTACCCGCACCATCATCGAGGCGTTCGAGACGTCCGGTGTGCCGGTGCGTGAACTGATCGTCGCGGGCGGGCTGATGAAGAACCCGCTGCTGATGC
>NZ_JALJRY010000126.1 GCF_024519455.1 Streptomyces sp. STR69
GGCTGCTCGCCCTGGACTGGCACAGCGGCAACCGCAGCGTCCTCGTCGACCACGATCTGAGCGGTGCCGTCATCGGGCTGACGCTGTCGACCCGCCCCGAGGACGTCTACCGCGCCCTGCTGGAAGCCACCGCTTTCGGTACCCGCACCATCATCGAGGCGTTCGAGACGTCCGGTGTCCCGGTGCGTGAACTGATCGTCGCGGGCGGGCTGATGAAGAACCCGCTGCTGATGC
>NZ_JALJRY010000128.1 GCF_024519455.1 Streptomyces sp. STR69
ACGTCGGCAGATGTCCGACGGTGGTTGCTCAAGGGTGGAACGTTGATTATTCGGCACTGCCTGTCATCTCATGGCTGCAAGTACTGCTCTTCGGAGCGTGGAAAGCTGACCGCGAGTGACGGTGGTGCCGGGCACGCTGTTGGGTGTCTGAGGGAATGAACTTCCTTCAGTGCCGACCCCAGTGCACTCCGCTGGTCCGGGGTGATGGGTGGTTGGTCGTTGT
>NZ_JALJRY010000127.1 GCF_024519455.1 Streptomyces sp. STR69
ACGTCGGCAGATGTCCGACGGTGGTTGCTCAAGGGTGGAACGTTGATTATTCGGCCAGGGTCTGGGTCACAGGCTTGCGAGTACTGCTCTTCGGGGCGTGGAAAGCATGACCTGCGGACAGGGACTGGCTGGGCACGCTGTTGGGTGTCTGAGGGAATGAACCCCCTCGACGCCGACCCCAGTGAACTCCGGTGGTAGCCGGGGGTGATGGGTGGTTGGTCGTTGT
>NZ_JALJRY010000129.1 GCF_024519455.1 Streptomyces sp. STR69
CTGGAACCCCGACTGGTTCAAGGCGTTCCTGGGCGTGATGCTCCTGGGCGCCGTCCTCATCAACTTGTGGGTGCAGCGCACCGCGACCCGGAGGTGACCTCGATGACGAGCGACCATCCCCTCGTTCACCTGCGGGGCACCGGCAAGGCGTACGGCAATGTGCGTGCCCTGCACGGTGTGGACCTCGCGGTCCGCCCCGGCCAGG
>NZ_JALJRY010000012.1 GCF_024519455.1 Streptomyces sp. STR69
GTCCCTGTCCTTCGAGACCCCGATGCTCTGGGCCACCGGCTTCCTGATCACCTTCACCTTCGGTGGTCTGACCGGTGTCATCCTGGCCTCGCCGCCGATGGACTTCCACGTCTCGGACTCGTACTTCGTGGTCGCGCACTTCCACTACGTGGTGTTCGGCACGGTCGTGTTCGCGATGTTCTCCGGCTTCCACTTCTGGTGGCCGAAGATGACCGGCAAGATGCTCGACGAGCGCCTCGGCAAGATCACCTTCTGGACGCTGTTCATCGGCTTCCACGGCACCTTCCTGGTCCAGCACTGGCTGGGTGCCGAGGGCATGCCCCGTCGTTACGCGGACTACCTCGCGGCCGACGGCTTCACCGCCCTGAACACGATCTCGACGATCAGCTCCTTCCTGCTCGGCCTGTCGATCCTGCCGTTCCTCTACAACGTGTGGAAGACGGCCAAGTACGGCAAGAAGGTCGAGGTCGACGACCCGTGGGGCTACGGCCGTTCGCTCGAATGGGCGACGTCCTGCCCGCCGCCGCGGCACAACTTCCTCACCCTGCCCCGGATCCGCAGCGAATCCCCGGCGTTCGACCTGCACCACCCGGAGATCGCCGCTCTCGACCAGCTCGAGAACGCGCACCACGCTGACAAGGCCCTCGCCGGCGGCAAGGAGGCGGGCAAGTGAAGGTCCAGGGCTGGATGTTCATGTGGCTGAGCGTCTTCGTGCTCGCCATGGCGGTTGTCTACGGTCTCTGGTCCAAGGAGGCGGCCGGTACCACGGCCCTCTTCATGGCCTTCGGCCTCTGCGTCATGATCGGCTTCTACCTGGGCTTCACGGCCCGGCGGGTCGACACGCTGGCGCAGGACAACAAGGAGGCCGACGTCGCGGACGAGGCCGGCGAGGTGGGCTTCTTCAGCCCGCACAGCTGGCAGCCCCTCGCCCTCGGCATCGGTGGCGCGCTGGCCTTCCTCGGCGTGGCCATCGGCTGGTGGCTGCTGTACTTCTCGGCGCCGCTCATCGTGCTCGGCCTGTTCGGCTGGGTCTTCGAGTACTACCGCGGTGAGAGCCGCACGCAGTAGCACACGCGGAACGCACACGAGCCCGGACACTCCGTCAGGAGAGTCCGGGCTCGTGCTTTTGCCGCAGTCCCGGTCCCTCGTCCGAGTGACCCAACGCGCCGCCGCTGACGAAGCTTCATAGCCTCGGCTCATGAACCACTCTCCGCGCATCCGCACCGTCGTCAGCTGCACCCTGCTGGTGATCTCCCTCGGCGCGGGCGTCACCGCCTGCGGGTCCGGCGGCGGCAACCCGCTGTCGGACAAGCCGTACGACGCGGCGGGGCAGATCTCCTTCAACGGCCCGTCCGGCAAGGGCAAGAAGGCCGACCCCGACAAGCCCCTGGAGGTCACCACCTCCGAGGACGACGGGCGGATCACGGACGTCACGGCCACGGACGCCACGGGGCGCTACGTCACGGGCGAACTCAACGCCGACGGCACCCGCTGGCGCAGCACCTCCCCGCTGGCCGCCAACGCCCACTACACGGTGCGGGTGAGCACGGAGGACGAGGACGGCGCCCCCGGCCGCAAGGTCCTCACCTTCGACACCACCAAGCCGACCACCAAGAAGAGCCTGACCGTGAAGTTCGGTCCGGACGCGGGCACCTACGGCGTCGGCCAGCCGGTCACCGCCCAACTGAACAAGCCCGTCAAGGACAAGGCACAGCGGGCCGTCGTGGAACGCGCCCTCAGGGTGGACTCCGTGCCCGCCGTGGACGGCGCCTGGCACTGGGTGGACGACAAGGAACTCCACTACCGCCCCAAGGAGTACTGGCCCGCCCACGCCACCATCCAGGTGCACAGCGACCTCGACGGCGTGAAGATCAGCGACCGCCTGTGGGGCGGCAGGTCCAAGGGGCTGAAACTCACCACGGGCGACAAGATCATCGCCGTGACGGACGCCGCGTCCCACGAGATGACGGTCTACAAGAACGGCGAGGAGATCAACGAGATCCCCGTCACCACCGGCAAGCCCGGCTTCGAGACCCGAAACGGCGTCAAGGTCGTACTGGGCAAGGAGTACTTCGTACGGATGCGCGGTACCACCGTCGGCATCTCGGAGGGCTCCTCGGACTCGTACGACCTCCCCGTGTACTACGCGACCCGCGTCACCTGGAGCGGCGAGTACGTCCACGCCGCCCCCTGGTCCGTCGGCTCCCAGGGCTCCGAGAACGTCAGCCACGGCTGCACCGGCATGAGCACCAGCAACGCCGAGTGGTTCTTCGACACCATCCACGAGGGCGACGTCGTCAAGGTCGTCAACTCCAACGGCGACGACATGGAACCCTTCGGCAACGGCTTCGGCGACTGGAACGTCGGCTGGAAGAAGTGGCGGGGCGGCAGCGCGTTGGTCGGCGGAACGCCTGATGGTCCCAGGCCTGAGGACGCGGCGAGACTTCGTCCCGAGTCAGTGTGACCCACCCAGGGGCGCGGGGAACTGCGCGACCAGCCACAACCGGCCCGCAGTCGCCACACATCTCGCGCCCCACCCCACTAGGCGCTCAGGGCCCGCTTCTCACGCAACAGAGACGCCAGAGCAGCCGCGAACTCAACAGGATCCACAGGCAACGTCACCGCGGCCTCCGCCCGGCTCCACGTGGCAAGCCACGCATCCTGAGGCCGCCCGATCAGCACAAGCACCGGCGGGCAGTTGAAGACCTCGTCCTTCACCTGCCGGCACAACCCCATGCCGCCCATCGGCGAGGACTCCCCGTCGAACACACAGACATCGATCCCGCCCCGGTCCAGCTCCTTCAAAGCCGCCGCGGGCGTCGCGCACTCCAGGAACTCGACCAGCGGCGCGTCCGGAGCCGGCCTGCGCCCCGTCGCCAGCCGGACTTGCTCGCGGGTGTTGGAGTCATCGCTGTAGACCAGCACCGTGGCGGTCGGCTGCATTCTTCCTCCCAAGGTCCGTTGCGCGGATGCTACTCCTCTGAACACCCCGTCAACACCTGTTGGAACACCCCTGCGATGGGCCATACGGGCAGTACACACGCTGCGGACACTCCGAACGGCACCCCCCGGAGTGAGGGCGGGATAAGCGACCGACATAATGTCGGTCGTGGCGACAGCAACGACAGTAGAAACCGGGCACGCGCACCCGTCGGTCAACCGGCCGAACCTCACCAGCGTCGGAACCATCATCTGGCTGAGTTCCGAGCTGATGTTCTTCGCGGCCCTCTTCGCGATGTACTTCACCCTGCGATCGGTGACCGGTCCGGATCACTGGAAGGAGATGGCGAGCCATCTCAACCTTCCGTTCTCCGCGACCAACACCACGATCCTGGTGCTCTCCTCCCTCACCTGCCAGCTCGGCGTCTTCGCCGCCGAGCGCGGGGACGTGAAGAAGCTCAGGGGCTGGTTCATCATCACGTTCGTGATGGGTGCGATCTTCATCGGCGGTCAGATCTTCGAGTACACGGAGCTGGTGAAGAAGGACGGCCTGTCGCTGTCCTCCGACCCGTACGGCTCGGTGTTCTATCTGACCACCGGTTTCCACGGCATGCACGTGACGGGCGGCCTCATCGCCTTCCTGTTCGTTCTCGGCCGCACCTACGCGGCGAAGAGGTTCACCCACGAACAGGCGACCGCGGCCATCGTCGTGTCCTACTACTGGCACTTCGTCGATGTCGTCTGGATCGGCCTCTTCGCCACGATCTACTTGATCAAGTAGTCGGGCCCGATCCCGCGCGCAGCCAAGAAGCGCACATTCCAGAAGCATCGACGCAGAAGATCCTGACACCGGGGTAATCCGTGAAAAAGCTCTCCACACGACGACGCCATCCGCTGGCGGCGGTCGTCGTACTACTCCTCGCGCTGGCGGCAGCCGGGGGGGTGTTCAGCCTGCTCGCGCCCGCGAGCAAGGCGCAGGCCGACGAGTCCGCCCAGTCCCTCTCCATCGACGAGGGCAAGAAGCTCTTCGCCGTCGGTTGCGCCAGCTGCCACGGCACCGGCGGTCAGGGCTCCTCCGACGGGCCGAGCCTCGTGGGTGTCGGCGCCGCGGCGGTCGACTTCCAGGTGGGCACCGGCCGTATGCCGGCCCAGCAGCCGGGCGCTCAGATCCCGGCCAAGAAGGTCATCTACTCCCAGGCCGAGATCGACCAGCTCGCGGCGTACATCGCCTCGTTGGGCGCCGGTCCGGTCATCCCGACGAAGAACGAGTACGGGCCGGAGGGGTCGGACATCGCCAAGGGCGGCGAGCTGTTCCGCACCAACTGCGCCCAGTGCCACAACTTCACCGGCAAGGGCGGCGCGCTGACGCACGGCAAGTTCGCGCCGAGCCTCGAAGGCGTTGCCCCGAAGCACATCTACGAGGCCATGCAGACCGGCCCGCAGAACATGCCTTCCTTCCCCGACACCACGCTGTCGTCGAAGAACAAGAAGGACATCATCGCGTACCTCAACGCGGTCAACGGCGACAACACCGAGAGCCCCGGCGGTCTTGAGCTGGGCGGTCTCGGTCCGGTCAGTGAGGGTCTCTTCGCCTGGATCTTCGGTCTGGGCGCGCTGATCGCGGTAGCCGTCTGGGTCGCCGCTCGGACCGCAAAGGCCAAGAAGTCATGAGTAGCCAAGACATTCCAGAAGAGAACCTGCCCGCTGAGCAGGACGCGCACGGCGCGGTGTCGGTCGCGGACGAGCACGACCCGTTCGCCGACCCGGGACTGCCGCCGCACGAGCACCGTGTCCAGGACATCGACGAGCGGGCCGCCAAGCGGTCCGAGCGCGTCGTCGCCTTCCTGTTCACGCTGTCGATGCTCCTCACGGTCGGCTTCATCGCCTCGTACGTGGCGATCCCGGCCGACAAGTCGATCTTCGTCTTCCCGATCGGTCACATCAGCGCGCTCAACTTCGCGCTGGGCCTGACCCTCGGCGGGGCGCTCTTCACCATCGGCGCGGGCGCGGTCCACTGGGCCCGCACCCTGATGTCCGACGTGGAGATCGCCGACGAGCGACACGCGATCGAGGCGCCCCCCGAGGTCAAGGCCAAGGTTCTGGCCGACTTCAAGGAGGGCGCCAAGGAGTCGGCGCTCGGCCGTCGCAAGCTGATCCGCAACACGATGTTCGGCGCGCTGGCCCTGTTCCCGCTCTCCGGCGTCATGCTGCTGCGCGACCTGGGCCCGCTGCCGGGGACGAAGCTCCGCCACACCATCTGGTCCAAGGGCAAGCTGCTCGTCAACATGAACACGAACCTGCCGCTGCGTCCCTCGGACGTGGCCGTCGGCTCGCTCACCTTCGCCAAGCCCGAGGGCCTGGAGGAGACCGACGAGGAGTTCCAGACCGAGATCGCCAAGGCGGCGCTGATGATCGTCCGGCTGCAGCCGGACAACATCAAGGACAAGCGCGAGCTGGAGTGGGCGCACGAGGGCATCGTGGCCTTCTCGAAGATCTGCACCCACGTGGGCTGTCCGATCTCCCTGTACGAGCAGCAGACGCACCACGTGCTGTGCCCGTGCCACCAGTCCACCTTCGACCTCTCCGACGGTGCCCGAGTGATCTTCGGCCCGGCCGGTCACGCCCTGCCGCAGCTGCGCATCGGCGTGAGCGACGAGGGCTACCTCCAGGCGCTCGGCGACTTCGAGGAGCCCGTCGGTCCTGCATTCTGGGAGCGCGGATGAGCACTACGACGAACACAGACTCGCGTGCGCGCGAGAAAGCACCGGCCGGCGAGAAGATTGCCGACTGGGCGGACGGACGCCTCGGGATCTACTCCCTGGCCAAGTCCAACATGCGCAAGATCTTCCCCGACCACTGGTCGTTCATGCTGGGCGAGGTCTGCCTCTACAGCTTCATCATCATCATCCTCACGGGTGTGTATCTGACGCTGTTCTTCCACCCGTCGATGAACGAGGTGACGTACCACGGCAGCTATGTCCCGCTCCAGGGGCAGCTGATGTCGGAGGCGTTCAACTCGACGATGCACATCTCCTTCGATGTGCGCGGTGGTCTGCTGATCCGTCAGATCCACCACTGGGCGGCGCTGATCTTCCTGGCCGCCATGTTCGTGCACATGATGCGCGTGTTCTTCACGGGTGCGTTCCGCAAGCCGCGTGAGGTCAACTGGCTGTTCGGCTTCCTGCTGTTCGTCCTGGGCATGTTCACCGGCTTCACCGGTTACTCGCTCCCGGACGACCTGCTCTCCGGCACCGGTGTCCGCTTCATGGAGGGCGCGGTCCTGTCCGTGCCGATCGTCGGCACGTACCTGTCGTTCTTCCTCTTCGGCGGCGAGTTCCCGGGCGGCGACTTCGTGGCCCGGTTCTACTCGATCCACATCCTGCTGCTGCCGGGCATCATGCTCGGTCTGGTGGTCGGCCACCTGATCCTGGTCTTCTACCACAAGCACACGCAGTTCGCGGGTCCCGGAAAGACGAACAACAACGTCGTGGGCATGCCGCTGCTGCCGGTCTACATGGCCAAGGCCGGAGGCTTCTTCTTCCTGGTCTTCGGTGTCATCGCGGCGATCGCGGCGATCGCCTCGATCAACCCGATCTGGGCCATGGGCCCGTACCGTCCGGACATGGTGTCCACGGGCGCCCAGCCCGACTGGTACATGGGCTTCTCCGAGGGCCTGATCCGCTTCATGCCGGGCTGGGAGATCAACTTCTGGGGTCACACGCTCGTCCTGGGCGTGTTCATCCCGCTGATCATCTTCCCGCTGGTCCTGGTCGCGATCGCGGTCTACCCGTTCATCGAGTCCTGGGTCACCGGCGACAAGAGCGAGCACCACATCCTGGACCGCCCGCGCAACGTCCCGACCCGTACGGCCTTCGGTGCCGCGTGGATCTCGTGGTACTTCGTCCTGCTCGTCGGTGGCGGCAACGACATCTGGGCCACGCACTTCCACCTGTCGATCAACTCGATCACCTGGTTCGTGCGTGTCGCCTTCTTCGTGGTGCCGGTGCTCGTCTTCATCGCCACCAAGCGGGTCTGCCTCGGCCTCCAGCGCCGCGACAAGGACAAGGTGCTGCACGGCCGCGAGTCCGGCATCATCAAGCGCCTGCCGCACGGTGAGTTCGTCGAGATCCACGAGCCGCTCAGCCAGGACGCGCTGCACACGCTCACCGCGCACGAGCAGTACGTGCCGGCCGCGATCGGCGCGACGGTCGACGAGAACGGTGTCGAGCGCAAGGTCAAGGGCACCGAGAAGCTGCGCGCCAAGCTGAGCGAGGCGTACTACGGCGAGGAGTCCCAGATCGCCAAGCCCACCGTCGAGGAGTACAAGGAGATCACGAGCGGCCACGGCCACCACTGATCGCTGAGGCGTCGCCACGCCACAGTCGAAGGGCCCCGTCCGAACACCGGACGGGGCCCTTCGCCGTGTCCCGCGCTGGATAGGGTGGGGTCACATCGTTGAACCATTTTTCTACGACACCCAGGAGCGGCCGTATGAGCGCTGTGACCCCCGCTGGAGGCGACACCGCGGCGGCCCGTTCCTGGCCCGACGTACTCAGCGCGCTGCTGGCCGGACGGGACCTGAGCACCGCCGACACGGCGTGGGCGATGGACCGCATCATGAGCGGCGAGGCCGCGGACGCGCAGATCGCGGGCTTCCTGGTGGCGCTGCGGGCCAAGGGCGAGACGGTCGAGGAGATCACCGGTCTCGTCGAGACGATGTACGCCCACGCGAAGCCGCTGGACGTCCCGGGGCCGGCCGTCGACATCGTCGGTACGGGCGGCGACCGGGCCAAGACGGTCAACATCTCGACGATGTCCGCGATCGTGATCGCCGGTACCGGTGCGAAGGTCGTCAAGCACGGCAACCGGGCCGCGTCCTCGGCGAGCGGCTCCTCCGACGTGCTGGAGAAGCTCGGCATCAACCTGAACCTGCCGACCGAGCAGGTGGCGCGGGTGGCGGCGGAGGCCGGGATCACCTTCTGCTTCGCGGCCAAGTTCCACCCCTCGATGCGGTTCGTCGGCGCGGTCCGGGGGGCGCTGGGGATCCCGACCGCGTTCAACCTCCTCGGCCCGCTCACCAACCCGGCGAAGGTCACCTCGTCGGCGGTCGGCTGTTTCGACACCCGGATGGCCGGGCTCATGGCCGGCGTGCTGGCCGAACGCGGCTCGTCCGCGCTGGTGTTCCGCGGTGACGACGGCCTCGACGAGCTGACGACCACAGCCACCTCCCGGGTGTGGATCGTCCGCGACGGCAAGGTCACCGAGGAGTCCTTCGACCCCCGGGACGTCGGCCTCGAACTCGTCCCCGTGGAAGCCCTGCGCGGCGCCGACCCCGACTACAACGCGGGTGTCGCCCGCCGTCTCCTGGACGGCGAGACGGGCCCGGTGCGGGACGCCGTACTCCTGAACTCGGCGGCTGCCCTGGTGGCGCTGGAGCGGGGGGACGGGCCGTTGGCGGACCGGATCAGGGCCGGGATGGAGAAGGCGGCGGAGTCGATCGACTCGGGCGCCGCCAAGCGGACTCTGGAGCGCTGGGCGGCTGCCACCAACGCGTAGCCGTCCGTACGGCGGTCGTCGTCCCGCGATCCGGACACGGGTTGCGGGACGACGATCACCTCACGTAAGTTTTCCGACCAGGTCATGAGTGACAGTCATGAGGCCCCGGCCGACTGTCCGGCAACCCTCCGTCCGTGGCGGGGTGCCCCGGGTGAAGACCAGGCCGTGGGCAGCGAGGTCTGCGGCAAGCGCGGGCCCCTCGAAAGACACCAGGGGTCCTGGTCATCGAGGGAGCCCTCTGTGAGCAAGCGAATGCGATAGGGCGTCGAGCCCCGCCTCCGCATACCCCCTTTTCACCCTCTTCCGTGCTGGAGCCGTCCGCGCTCGCACGGCGGATCCGCCTTGCCTCTCACGGGAGTTCGCCATGTCTGTCTCCACCGCTGCCGCCGTTCAGACCATTTGTGCCCAGCTGCCCGTTCTCGGCCGGGATGTCACCGTCCCGCTCGTCACGGGCGGCGAAGTCACCTACGCGGCGCTCGACTATGCGGCCAGCGCCCCAGCCCTGCAGCGCGTCTGGGACGACGTGGCGGCCTACGCCCCGTACTACGGCAGCGTCCACCGAGGCGCCGGCTACCTCTCGCAACTGTCGACGGACCTCTTCGAGAACGCGCGGAAGACGGTCGAGGAGTTCCTCGACTGCCGCGCCGACGACCAGCTGATCTTCACCCGCTCCACCACGGACTCCCTCAACCTCCTCGCCGCGGCCCTCCCGGCCGACTGCCAGGTCTTCGTCTTCGAGACCGAGCACCACGCGTCCCTGCTGCCCTGGAAGGACGCCCGGGTCACCTGCCTCGACGCCCCGCGCACCCCGGCCCAGGCCGTCGAGACCCTGGAGCAGGCCCTCGCCGCCCGTGACCCCTACGGCCCGGCCCTGGTCTGCGTCACCGGCGCCTCGAACGTCACCGGCGAACTGTGGCCGATCCGCGAACTCGCCGCCGCCGCGCACGCCCACGGCGCCCGGATCGTCCTGGACGCCGCCCAACTCGCCCCGCACCACCCGGTGTCCGTCCAGGACCTCGACGTCGACTGGATCGCCTTCTCCGGCCACAAGCTCTACGCCCCCTTCGGCTCGGGAGTCCTGGCCGGCCGCGCCGACTGGCTCCAGGCGGCCGACCCCTACCTCGCGGGCGGCGGTGCCAGCCGCAAGGTCACCCGGCGCGAGGACGGGGGAGTGGACGTCGAGTGGCACGACAGCGCCGCCCGGCACGAGGCCGGCTCCCCGAACGTCATCGGCGCCTACTCCATCGCGTCGGCCTGCAAGGCGCTGACGGAGGCGGGCTTCGACACACTGGTGGCCCGCGAGCAGCACCTGATCGAGAAGGTGCGGGCGGGCCTTGCCGAGGTTCCGGAGGTCCGCGTCCTGTCGTTGTTCGGTGACGACGCCCCGCGCGTGGGTGTGATCTCCTTCGTCGTCGACGGCTGGAACAGCTCCCACTTCGCAGCCGCCCTCTCCGCCGAGTACGGCATCGGCGTCCGCGACGGCCTCTTCTGCGCCCACCCGCTGGTCCGCACCCTCCTGGGCAGCGACCCCCAGACCCAGGGCGAGTGCGGCGCCCCCGAGGCAGCCCCGGGCGAGAAGTCCCTCAACGCGATCCGCGTGAGCTTCGGAGCGGGCACCCCGGACGAGCACGTCGAGCGCTTCGTGGGCGCGGTACGCGAACTGGTGACGAAGGGCGCCAAGTGGACGTACCGCACGGAGAACGGCCGCTGCGTACCCGCGGTATGAGGTAAACGCCCTTGAGGGCAGCCCCCTGAGGGGCGCGGGGCTGTATCGATATGCGGCTCCGCCGCGGGGCGCGACCAGCCGCGACGCACGGTCAGCCGCAAACGACCCGCGCCCCCCACCCCACTAGGCGCTCAACTCAAGAGTCCAGCCCAATGGCGAACGCAGCCTCAAGGTCATGCTGCGAGTAGGTCCGGAAGGCGACGTGCGTATCCGTCCCCTCCACCCCGGGGATCTTGGAGATCCGCCCAGGAATCACCTCGGCCAGGTCCTCGTGCTGCCGCACCCGCACCATCGCGATCAAGTCGTACGTACCGGTGACGGAGAAGACCTCGCTCACGGATTCGAGCGCAGCGATCGACTCGGCGATCTCCGGAATCCGGTCCACGCTGGTCTTGATGAGGACGATCGCGGTGATCACGGCTGGTTCTCTCCCTCGGGGACCGTTGCTGGGGCGGCCCTCACTCTAGTCGTACGGCCGAATCTGACCCACGCGTAACCGAACCCGAGCGTGAAGCCGACCAGGTGGGCGAGGTACGCCACCCCCGGTCCCTGGGCGGCCTGCCCCGCCGCCAGCCACTGCAGCGCCGCCCAGAACGGCAGCACGACCCACGCGGGGAAGCGCAGCGGCAGGAAGAAGAGGAAGGGGAGGAGACTCGTCACCCGGGCCCGGGGGAACAGGTACAGGAACGCCCCGAGGACCGCCGAGATCGCCCCGGACGCGCCGACGAGGGACTGCGTGGAGCCGGCGTTCGCCATCGCGTAGCCCAGCAGCGCCAGATAGCCGCAGGCCAGGTAGAAGAGGGTGAACTCGACCCGGCCCAGCCGCTCCTCGGTCATCGCTCCGAAGACGTAGAGGAAGAGCATGTTGCCGAGGAGATGGATCCAGCTGCCGTGGACGAAGAGGGCCGTGACGGGGGTGAGGGCCTCTCGGGTGGGGGCGGCGAACAGGTCGGCCGGTACCACGCCCCAGCGGTGGAAGTACGTCCGCTGGGCGGCGAGCAGCGCGTCCCCGGTGCCGTAGGAGGGGACGAAGCCCGAGGCCGGGCCGAGGACGAAGATCAGGCAGCACAGGGCGATCAGGGCGTAGGTCATCGGTGCCGAGGTGTTCCGGAGGGCTCTGACGGCCGCTGTTCCCCAGTTGCTGATCATGGACACAGAGCATGACGTAACGGGACGCACCGGGGCGGAGTGCCTCGCCGCTGTGGATGGCCGAGCGGCGAGTACCCGCCAGGCCGTAGGGTTACGAGCCACACTCGCCGGGCAAACCGGCGATCACGGAAACTGGAACAAGAAGGAAGCGGACAGCCACGATGACGGTACCCCTGCCGACCGCCTCGACGCGGTGGCGCTGCACCCTCTGCGGCAACCTCACGCGCTTCGACGTGACACGTTCGTCGAAGGTCGTGGAGTACCTCCACCTGGACCTGGCGGGTGAGCCGAAGGTGGAGGAGCGCGAGGTGGTCAGTGAGACCATCGAGTCGGTGCGCTGCCGCTGGTGCAACGCCGTGGATCAGGTGGAACTCGTGGACAGGCCGGGCGCCGGCTCCTGAGAGGGAGCGGCCCCGCACACGTATAGGGGTGTGAGGGATGGTGGAGAACTCAGGCGGGGGGCCGGGCGACGGCGCCGCCGAGGTGCTCGACCGTCCGCTGCCCGACGGCGTGCGGAGGAGAGTCGTACAGATCGTGTCGGACGGCTTCGGTGGGCTCACCGTCGCCGAACTGCCCGCGCAGCTACGACAGTACGCCCGCTTCGCCCCCAACAGGCGGGCCAAGTTCGCCGGCAACGCGATGGCCGCCGCGTTGGAGACCGATCCATTGTTCCGGCAGCGTATCGGGGAAAAGCTGAGAGAGGCCCAGTCGGAGCTGACCGGTGCCCTCGACTCCGGCTCGCCGCCTCCGGCCGCGGATCCGCTCGACGTGGCGGCCGCGGCCTATGTTCTGCGCCCCACCGGCTGGGTCAAGCTGGTGACCGCCGCCGGTGAGGAGGCGCTGCGCGCCGACGCCGAGCGCGCGGACGAGGAGAGCCGGGCCGAACTGGAGCGGCTGCGCGAGGAGTTGGCGCTGGCGCGGGACGCCACCCGGACCGAGACCGAGCGGCTGCGCACCGAGCTGGACGCGGCGAAGAAGGAAGCGGAATCGCTGCACCGCAAGCTGCGTTCCGCGCACAGCGACATCAAGCGCGGCGAGGCCGCTCTGCGCAAGCTGCGGGCCGAGACGGACACCGCGCGCGCCGAGGGCCAGGCCCAGGTGTCCGCGGGCGAGGTCGAGACCCGGCGGCTCAAGGCCCGGCTCGCGGAGGCGGAGGCGTCCCTGGAGGCCACCCGCAAGGCGGCCAGGGAGGGGCGCAGCGTCGAGGACATGCGGGTACGGCTGCTGCTCGACACCGTGCTGGACGCGGCCCAGGGGCTGCGCAGGGAACTCGCGCTGCCGCCCGTCTCCGTACGGCCCGCCGAGACCGTCGACGCGGTCGAACCGGGACGTATGACCCCGAAAGACATCGCGGCGCGGGCGCTGTCCGAGAACGACCCCGCGATCCTCGACCAGTTGCTCGCGCTGCCGCAGGCCCATCTGGTCGTCGACGGCTACAACGTCACCAAGACCGGCTATCCCCAAATGCCCCTGGAGAAGCAGCGGTTGAGGCTCCTGGGGCAGCTCTCGCAGCTCGCCGCGCAGACCGGGGCCGAGGTGACCTGTGTCTTCGACGGGGCCGAGCTGGCCGCGCCGGTGCTGCTCGCGCCGCCGCGCGGAGTGCGGGTGCTGTTCTCCAAACCGGGTGTCACCGCCGACGAGTTGATCCGCCAGCTGGTGCGCGCGGAGCCGCCGGGGAGGCCGGTCATCGTCGCCTCCACCGACCGCGAGGTGGCCGACGGCATCGCGAAGGCGGGCGCCCGGCCCGTCGCTTCTGCGGTACTCCTCAAGCGACTGTCGTGAAGGTCAACGTACAGGTTTAATGCCTGAATTGACCGAACCGTCACGCAACGTAGCGTCAATCGACCATCACTGCATGTTGGTTATGTGCAAAGAATGCTTTGAGTGACGGCATTTTTTCGTGTGAGGATTTGAACTGATCACAGGAACGTCACTAGGGTCGTGCCTCGAACCTCCGAACGGGTGATCACTCAATAGAAGGAGCTCGACTCCGTGGCGTCCCATCGTCGACCGAAGCAGCCGAGCCGCACGCGTGTGACTGTGCTGACCACCGCAGCCGCAGCCGCCGTTGCCTTCAGTGCTCAGGCCGCCAATGCCGCGCCGAGCGAGAAGCCCAGCAAGGACGAGGTCAAGGCGAAGGTCGACGCCCTCTACGAGCAGGCCGAGCAGGCCACCGAGAAGCTCGACGGGGCCCAGGAGAAGCAGGAGAAGCTCCAGAAGGAGATCTCCACCATCCAGGACAACGTGGCCCGCGGTCAGGAGGAGCTCAACAAGCTCCGGGACGGCCTCGGCACGATGGCCAGCGCCCAGTACCGCACCGGCGGCATCGACCCGTCGATCCAGCTGTTCCTGTCCTCGGACCCGAGCGACTATCTCGACAAGGCGTCCACCATGGACCAGTTGAGCGCTCAGCAGGTCGAGGCGCTCACGAAGATCCAGAGCAAGCAGCGTGAACTCGCCCAGGAGCGCGCGGAGGCGAGCACCAAGCTCAAGGACCTCTCCGCCACCCGCACCGAGCTCAAGAAGAAGAAGGACGAGGTCAAGGCCAAGCTGGCCTCGGCCCAGAAGCTGCTCAACACGCTGACCGCGGCGGAGAAGGCCTCCCTCGCTCAGGACCAGGCCAACGCCGCCAGCCGTTCCACCTCGCGCGTGAACCTCGGCAACACCGGTTCCGCCTCCAGCCGCGCCGCCGCGGCCTTCGCCGCCGCCCAGTCGGTGCTCGGCTCCCCGTACGTCTACGGCGCCTCCGGCCCCTCCTCCTTCGACTGCTCCGGCCTCACCTCCTGGGCCTACGCGCAGGCGGGTGTCTCCATACCCCGCACATCGGAGGCGCAGGCCGGCGCGGGCACGATCATCTCCAGCGAGAGCGACCTGAAGGTCGGCGACCTGGTCATCTTCTACAGCGACCACCACCACGTCGGCCTGTACGCGGGCAACGGCCAGGTGCTCCACGCTCCGCACACCGGCGCCGTGGTGCGCTACGAGTCGATCGGCAACATGCCGTTCCAGTTCGGCGTTCGCATCTGACCGGCGGTCAACCCCCGGGAATTTACCTGGAGTTGCTAAGTCCTTTACCGATGACATACCTTCTGTTGAGTTCATGACAGAGGGGGATATGTGCATCGGTTTCGGGTAGGCATGACTTCGCTCGCCACGGCGGCTTTCTGCGTCGGTGGGCTGACGTTCGCCGACAGTGCCCACGCGGTGGACAGTGTGTGCACCGGTATGCAGTCGAAGTCGTTCTCCACTCCGGGGTTCGACACGGACGTCAAGCTCCAGGTCTGCATCCAGGAGAGCCCCACCAGTCCGGCGAGCGAGGACTACCGGACCTACACCGCCGTGCTCTCGGGCGTGTTCACGGACGGCGGCGGGGGCAGCACCAGGAAGTTCGACAACTTCGACCTCGAGATCAGGCTGGAATCAAGTCCCGCGGGTGGGACCGGAAGCGACTACGTCGACAGCAAGGCCGTCTGCGACGTCACCGCCAGCATCAACCGGGACGACTCCGCCGGGCTGCGCTGCCAGACCGGCCTGAAGATGCATGTCAACATGCGCCCGAGGGTCACGGGAGACGCGACCGTTCGCTACGACATCGACGCCGACGGCAAGGGTGCTCTGGGTCCCTGGGACCTCACGGGATCGCCTCACCTGTAGAAGTTGTCGCGGTCGCGTCGGTCGGTGACCGTGTCCGACGTGACCGGACCGCCCGAACGGGCGAATTACGACACACCCCGCTGACCCCGCGCCCCGCCCATGACCTGCGTCATAGGCGGGGCGTCACGTTGTGTGTCCGCGGAGGTCTTTGGCCCGCACCCCTTCACAGAGCTACTGTCTGGCGCGTTTCCCCGCATCGGGGGAGCGGTCCGTGTCCGCCAGCGGAAGGAGTGCGGCTTCCCGTGGGATCCCGTCGTCGCCATGCACCGTCCGGGTTCGACCGAGGCGCCAGTGCCGCGGTCTGTGTGATGTCCGCCGCCGCCGCGGCACTGGGCGCCCTTCCGGCCTCCTCCGCCGTGGCCGCGCCGCAGGACGACGCCCGGGCCGAGGTGGACCGGCTCTACCAGGAGGCCGAGAAGGCGACCGAGGCCTACGACAAGGCCGACGAGCGCGCCGGGCAGTTGCACCGGCAGGTGAGCGACGCCCAGGACCGGATCGCCCGGCAGCAGCAGCGCATCAACACCATGCGGGACGCGCTGGGTTCACTCGCCGGCGCCCAGTACCGCTCCGGCGGTATCGACCCCACGGTCGCGCTGCTGTTCTCCGACGACCCGGCCGACTACCTCGACAAGGCCTCCGTCCTCGACCGCATCACCACCGAGCAGGCGGGCGAGCTCAAGGACCTCCAGGACGCCATGCGCGAACTCGCGCAGGAGCGCAGCGAGGCCACCGGGCACCTCGCCGAACTGGAGCGCAGCCGCAAGGCCGTCGCCGGCCACAAGAAGACCGTCGAGGGCAAGCTCGCCAAGGCCCGGCAGATCCTCAACGGGATGCCGCTCGCCGACCGCGCCGCCTTCGACCGCGCCTCCCGCTCCTCCCGCGAGGACATCCCCGACCTCGGCGCCGGCGTCCCGTCCTCGGGCCGCGCCGCAGCGGCCGTGGCCGCCGCCCAGTCCGCACTCGGCAAGCCCTACGTGTGGGGCGCCACCGGCCCCGGCGGCTTCGACTGCTCCGGCCTGATGCAGTGGTCGTACGCCCGGGCGGGCGTCCACCTCCCGCGCACCTCGCAGGAACAGCGCTACGCCGGCCAGCGGATCCCGCTCTCCCAGGCCCAGCCCGGCGATCTGGTCGTCTACCGCGCCGACGCCAGCCATGTCGCGATGTACGTGGGCAACGGCCAGGTCATCCACGCCCCCTACCCCGGCGCGCCGGTGCGCTACGACCCGGTCGGCATGATGCCCGTCTCGTCGGTCACGAGGGTCTGAACCGGCGCGAAAGGGTCGTACGATCGGGAAGTGACTGGTCGTAGGCGGGCGTCGCGCTCCGGAGTGCTCGCGCTGTGTCTGCTGTTCGGCTCGCTGGTGGCGTGCGGCGGGCAGCCGGCGGGGGACAGCGCCGAGGTGGCGGTGCAGCGGCTGCTGGACGGACAGGCGGCGGCCGTCCTGCACCACGACGAGACGGCGTACACCCGCACCGGCGCGCGCACCGCGTACGAGAACCTGAGCGCCGTACCGCTGGCGTCCTGGTCCTACCGGCTGACCTCGCTGCACCGCACCGGCGCCACCGCGACCGCCGCCGCCGACCTCAGCTACCGCGTCCGGGGTTACGACACCTCACCCGTCACCGTCGGCCGCACGCTCACGCTCCGCCTCACCGCGGACGGACAGTGGTACGTCGCCTCCGACAAGCCCGCGAAGAAGGCGGGGCAGCAGCTGTGGGACCAGGGGAAGGTGAGCGTCGTCAAGGGCGCGCACAGCCTGGTCATGGGGGTCGGGCAGTCCGCCGCCGGCCTGCGCGAGTACCGCGCGCTCGCGGACCACGCCGTACCGGCCGTGTCGGGCGCCTGGGGCACCGACTGGACCCGGCACGTCGTCGTGCTCGTCCCCGACTCCCTGGACGGCATGGCGGGGCTCCTGGGCGCACCGGCCGCGTCCTACCGGGGCATCGCCGCGGTGACGACGGGGGAGGCGGGCGGTTCGGGCGACGCCCCGGCGGACCGGATCATCGTCAACCCGGACGCGTACGCCCTGCTGGGCTCGGTCGGCAAGCAGGTCGTGCTCACCCACGAGACGACCCATGTGGCCACCCGCGCCCACACCACCCCCGCCACCCCGCTCTGGCTCTCGGAGGGCTACGCCGACTGGATCGGCTACCGGGGCACCGGCCGCACTCCGACGCAGGCCGCGCCCGAGTTGTACCGCGCGGTCGAGGACGGCCACGTCCCGACCGCGCTCCCCACCGACAAGGACTTCGGCTTCAGCAGCGAGGCCGGTGAACTGGCGCAGGCCTACGAGGGCGGCTGGCTCGCCTGCCGGATGATCGAGGACCGCTGGGGAGTCGGCCAACTGGGCAAGTTCTACCGGGCCGTCGGCGCGCACAAGAAGCGGACCGGGGCGGTGGAGGACGCGATGAAGAAGGTGCTCGGAGTGGGCCTGGACGACTTCACCGCGCAGTGGCGGGACTACCTCAAGACTCAACTCGCCTGATCCAGTCGGTCGATGGCCTCCGTGAGCCACTCCCGCTCCGCCGCGCCGGTCGCCCGCGCGACCCTCAACATGCCTTGCCGGAACAGGTCCTGGGTCTCCTCGGCCCGCACCGGCTCGCCGTCCCGGTAGAAGAAACTCGCCGGGGTCCGCAGGAAGTCCAGGCGTCGGCGCAGCACGTCCGCCTGTTCCCGCCGGTCCGGCAGGTGCCGTAGGAAGGCCAGGACCGTGTTGAAGCGGACGTGGTCGGTGATCTCGGTCTGCTTGGGGTGGCGAAGCCGTTCCAGGAGGTCCGCGCGGCCCGTTTCGGTGAGGGACAGGACGCGGCGCGGGGCCGCGCTCGTGCCGTCCTCCGTGTGCTGGTCGAGCTTGCCCGCGGTGACCAGACGGGTGATCGCCGGGTAGAGCGCGCCGTCGCTGACCGGGCGGACATGGCCGCTGAGCGCCTTGATCCGCTCCTTCAACTCGTAGCCGTGGAGCGGTTGTTCGGCGAGGAAGCCCAGGATCGAGAGCTCCAGCATGTGTCCTCCTTGCGGGCGCGATGTCCTCATGGTACCTCTTATCGAGCTACCTCTAAACGAGGTAGCTCGTATCGAGGGAGTCGCCCGTGAACACCCACCGCCGACAGCTCATATCGCTCGCCCACCCCGTCTACCTCTCGCTCCTCGCCTCCGTCGCCGCCGGGATCATCAACACCGTCTGGGTCGCCCGGCTCGGCGGCCCGGCCGTCGCCGCGGTGGCCGTCGCGACCACCACCGAGAACGTGCTGCTGGGCATCGCCCTGGTCTTCGCCTCCGGCACGACCGTGCTGGTCGCCCACGCGAGGGGAGCCCGCGACCCGGCGGCGCTGCGCTCTGCGGTCCGCGGCGGCTGGGCCCTGTGCGCGCTGGTCACCCCGATGGTCGTCACGGCCGGCTTCCTGCTCCGCGCCCCGCTGTCCCGCCTGCTCCTCGGCGGCACCGGCCCCGAACTCCCGCTCACCGTCGCCTACTTCACGATCTCCCTGCCGGGCATCGCCGTCTTCTACGTCCAGCAACTCGTCGACGGCATCCTCAAGGGCACCGGCGACACGAGGACCCCGATGCGCCTGGCCCTCCTGGCCAACGGCCTGATCCTGGTCTGCGACCCGTTCCTCATCCACCTCTACGGCGTCCGGGGCGCCGCCGCCTCCACCGTGCTGTGCCGGGTGCTCGCGCTGGGGGTGGGACTGCGCGCCCTGCGCCGCAACGCCCTGCTGCGGACGAAGTCCGTCCCCTCCGGACCCCTCTCCGCCGCCCCGCCGCGCGGGCAGGCGGTCCCCGGCCGGTCCGCGTCCGCAGGGCCGGCCTCTGCCCGGACTGCTTCCGCCGGGCCCGCCTCCACAGAGCCGGCCTCCACAGAACCGGCCCCCGCCGAGTCCGCGCCCGCAGGACCCGCCCCCACGCGGTCGGCCCCCACCCAGCCCCTCTCCGCCGCCCTGCGCCGGACGTTCGCCACCGGCCTGCCCATGTCCGCCGACTTCACCGTGCGGCAGGGCGGCGCGCTGGTGCTGGTCGCGGTCGTGGCGCGGCTCGGGGTGACGGCGGTGGCCGCGTACGCCATCGGCTACAAGGTCCTGTACCTCGCGACGATGGCCTTCTACTCCGTACGGCAGGCCGCCTCCATCCACACCGCGCACCTGCGGGGGACGGGCAAGGACGCGAGGCGGGAGATCGGACGCCAGGCGATGCTCGTGTCCGGCGCGGTCGGCGTGCTGGCGGCCGTCCTGCTGTGCGCCACCGCCCCCTGGATCATGGCCGCCTTCGGCACCGGCCCCCAAGTCGCCCACGAGGGCGCCCTGTTCCTGCGCTGCGTCGGCCCCTATCTGCTGCTGATGGCCTGCTTCATCGCGCTCGGCGGGGTCTTCGAGGGGAGCGGCGGAGCACCGGCGCTGTTCCGGGTCACCGTGCTCGGCACGGCGGTCCAACTCCCTCTGGCGTACGGCCTGTCGGGGTTCGGGCTGCCCGGTGTGTGCCTGGCGATGGCGCTCTCGATGGGCGTGCAGTGCGCGGTGGTGGCGGTCCTCTTCCGGCGCGACAGGGCCCGTCCGGCGGACCGGGGCGGAGCCGGGGAACGGCGCCCCGTCGATGCCGGTGGGCAGCGGGCGGTGCGTACGGCTGTACGGCGGCACAGGCCGTGAACTGGGCGGATGCCGCTGCGGGCGATGTGATGGGGGAGTGCGTGTCGGCCCCGCGTCCGCCGCGTGACCGGCCGGACAGGTCCGGCGTCAGGAGGAGGTCGAGGTCGCCTTCGAGCGCGTGGCCTGATTCGGGAGCGGTGGTACGTCCGCCCAGGTGACCGACGCCCGCCACAGTTCGCGGGCGGCGGTGAGCGCCGCCGCGATCAGGAGGCCGTTGCGGAGGAACAGGAGGGCGATGCCCAGGTCGTCGCTGGCGACCACGTCGGCGAACCAGACCGGGAACTCCAGGACCGTCACGAAGGCCGCCGCCAGGACCAGGCCGACCGGGAGTTTCATGCGGCTGGCGCGGAAGCAGGAGCAGACGGCCGCGAGGCCGATCAGCCAGACGACGTACTGCGGGCTGATCACCCGGCTGGTGACCGTGAACATCAGCACCGCCACGAAGGCCGCGTCCGCGAGGGTGTGCGGGAGGAAGCGGGCCGCCATCAGCCGCCACAGCATGAGCCAGCCGAAGGCGATCGCCGTGAGGCCCAGGGCGGCCGTGCTGACCCAGTTGACGTACGGGCCGACGAACTCGACCGAGCCGTAGTTCAGGAGCACCTGGCCCTGCCAGCCGAAGTGCCGGGCGACGTGGAAGACCAGGGAGCCCAGCGACTCCACCTCCGTGCCCCGCTCGCGCTGGAACGTCAGGAACGCGAACGCGCCCGGCATCGACACCGCGAAGACGGAGGCGACCGCGACCACGGTCACCGCCGCCGCACCCCAGGCCCGGCGCTTGACCGCGCCCAGCAGGAGCAGCGCGGGCCACACCTTCAGCAGGGCGCCGAAGCCCACCAGCGCGCCCATCACACGCGGATGCCGGACGCCGGCGAGCAGCGCGGCCACGGCGACCGCGGTCACCATCACGTCGTAGCGCGCGTACACGGTCGGGCCCAGGAGCGGGACGCCCGCCACCCACACCCAGGCACCGCGCAGCGTCCGGCCGGGGCGCAGGCCCGTGTACAGGAGCAGGGCCAGGACGGCCAGGTCGGCGAGGCAGGCGAGGACGAAGAACGCCGACGCGTAGTCGAGGAAGCCCAGCAGGGCGGGGGAGAGGATCGGGAGGGCGGCGGCGGGCGGGTACTGCCAGGTGACGTCGTCCAGCGGGAAGCTGCCGTGCCGCAGGGTCTCGTACCAGCCCTGGTAGATCACCGACACATCGCTGGTGACGTCCGGGCCGGGGAACACGAACACCTTGAAGACGAACAGCAGCAGAACGATCCGGGTCAGGCCCCAGGTCCCCAGCAGCGCTGCCAGCCGCCGTCTCGCGCCCGCGATCTCCACCTGAGCCCCTGTTCCGTGCCGTGCCTGCCGGGTGAGGGCCACATGTTCTCCCGACCCGCTGTGCGATGGCCATGAAGCGCGGCCGTGCCGAGCTGTGAACCCACCCCGGGTAAGGTCGGCCGCGTGCGCAAGACCCTGATCGTGACCAATGACTTTCCGCCCCGGCCCGGGGGCATCCAGGCCTTCCTGCACAACATGGCGCTGCGGCTGGAGCCCGAGCGGCTCGTCGTCTACGCCTCGACCTGGAAGCGCGGCCGGGAGGGCGCAGAGGCGACCGCCGCCTTCGACGCGGAGCAGCCCTTCACCGTCGTACGGGATGCGACGACCATGCTGCTGCCGACGCCCGCGGCGACCCGCACAGCCGTCGGACTGCTGCGTGAACACGGGTGTACGGCGGTGTGGTTCGGGGCGGCGGCGCCGCTCGGGCTGATGGCGCCGGCGCTGCGGAAGGCCGGTGCCGAGCGGCTGGTGGCCACCACGCACGGGCACGAGGCCGGGTGGGCGCAGCTGCCCGCCTCGCGTCAACTCCTGCACCGCATCGGGGAGTCGACGGACACGATCACCTACCTCGGGGAGTACACGCGGTCGCGGATCGCCGGTGCGCTGAGCCCGGAGGCGGCGGCGCGGATGGTCCAACTGCCGCCCGGCGTCGACGAGAAGGTCTTCCACCCGGGTTCCGGCGGTGCCGAGGTCCGGGCGCGGCTCGGGCTGAGCGACCGGCCCGTCGTCGTGTGCGTCTCGCGGCTCGTGCCGCGCAAGGGGCAGGACACGCTGATCCTCGCCATGCCGCGCATCCTGGCCCGGCAGCCCGACGCCGTCCTGCTGATCGTGGGCGGCGGACCGTACGAGAAGGACCTGCGGCGGCTCGTGCGGGAGACGGGTGTCGGCGACTCCGTGCGCTTCACGGGGGCCGTGCCCTGGGCCGAACTGCCTGCGCACTACGGCGCCGGTGACGTCTTCGCGATGCCGTGCCGGACCCGGCGCGGCGGGCTCGACGTCGAGGGGCTCGGCATCGTCTACCTGGAGGCGTCCGCCACCGGGCTGCCCGTCGTCGCCGGTGACTCCGGCGGCGCGCCCGACGCGGTGCTCGACGGCGAGACCGGGTGGGTGGTGCGCGGCGGGTCCCCGGAGGAGGCCGCCGACCGGATCGTCGCGCTGCTCGGTGACCCGGAACTGCGCCGCAACATGGGCGAGCGGGGCCGCAGTTGGGTCGAGGAGAAGTGGCGCTGGGATCTACTCGCGGAGAAATTGAAAACCTTGTTGCACACCGGGGACTAGGCGGAACCGGATAATCCGCAGATGCTGCGCGCATGACAGCAAAACTGACACAGCATCAGCTGACGAGACGTCAAATACTGGGCATGGTCGCCCTCCAGACCGCCGCAGCGGCCGGTCTCACCCGAATCGGCCTCCAGTCGGCCCAGGCCGTCGAACCGGCGGCCGTCGAAACCGCCCCCGCGATCGTCGTCGGCTCCGGCTACGGCGGCGCGGTCGCCGCCCTCCGCCTGGGCCAGGCCGGCATCACCACCCTCGTCCTGGAGATGGGCAGGCTCTGGAACACGCCCGGCTCCGACGGCAAGATCTTCTGCAACACCGCCAACCCGGACCAGCGGTCGATGTGGTTCAAGACCCGCACCGAGGCCCCGCTCGCGAGCTTCCTCTGGCTGGACGTCGTCAACAAGGACATCACCGCGTACCCGGGTGTCCTGGACCGCGTGCACTACGACAACATGTCCGTGTACGTGGGACGCGGTGTCGGCGGGGGCTCGCTGGTCAACGGCGGGATGGCGGTCACCCCGCGCCAGTCGTACTTCACCGAGCAGTTCCCCGCCGTGGACGCCACCGCGATGTACAACACGTACTTCCCGCGCGCCCGCACCATGCTCGGCGTCAACACCGTCGACCCGACCTGGTTCGAGTCGACCGAGTGGTACCAGTTCACCCGCACCTCACGGAAGGCCGCCACGAACACCGGCCTGACGACCACCTTCGTGCCCAACGTCTACGACTTCGGCTACATGCAGCAGGAGGCGGCCGGCACCGCCACCAAGTCGGCGCTCGCCCAGGAGGTCATCTACGGCAACAACTACGGCAAGAAGAGCCTCGACAAGACCTATCTCGCCTCGGCGCTCGGCACCGGCAAGGTCACCATCCACACCATGGAGAAGGTGAAGGCCGTCACGCGGGCGAGCGACGGGTCCTACCTGCTGACCGTCGACCGGATCGACAACACCGGCGCGGTCGTCGAGACCAAGCAGTACAGCTGCACCTATCTGTTCCTCGGCGGCGGCAGCCTCGGCACCACCGAACTCCTCGTCCGCGCCCGGGACACCGGCACCCTGCCCGCGCTCAACTCCTCGGTCGGGGCGGGCTGGGGGCCCAACGGCAACACCATGCTGGGCCGCGCCAACCACATCTGGGACACCACCGGCGCCAACCAGTCGACCATGCCGGTCATGGGCATCGACGACTGGGCCAACACCGACAACCCGGTCTTCGCGGAGATCGCCCCGCTGCCCATCGGGTTCGAGACCTGGGTGAGCCTCTATCTGGCGATCACCAAGAACCCCCAACGGGCCTCCTTCACCTACGACTCGGCGAGCGGCACGGTGAAGCTGGGCTGGACCGCGGCCCAGAGCGCGGTCTCCGTCGCCATGGCCAAGAAGCTCTTCGACCGGATCAACTCGGCCAACGCGACGGTCTACCGCTCCGACCTGTTCGGCACGCCCAGCAAGGTGTTCGCGGACGACTTCTGCTACCACCCGCTGGGCGGCTGCGTGTTGGGCAACGCGACCGACAACTACGGCCGGGTGAAGGGGTATTCGAAGCTGTACATCACGGACGGTTCGCTGGTGCCCGGCAACATCGGCGTGAACCCGTTCGTCACGATCACCGCGCTCGCCGAGCGCACGCTGGAACGGGTCCTCGCCGAGGACTTCTGAGCCGAAAGTCCCAACTGCCCCGACTACCCGTCTACTTCTGGTAGATGGCCTCGATCTCGTCCGCGTAGTCCCTCGCCACCACATTGCGCTTGAGCTTCAGGGACGGCGTCAGGTGGCCCGACTCCTCCGTGAACTGGGAGGACAGAATGCGGAACTTCCGCACCGATTCCGCCTTCGACACCGCGGCGTTGCCGTCGTCGACGGCGTCCTGGATCGCCTGCACCAGATCCGGGTCGTCGCGCAGCGACGCCGCGGTGGAACCCGCCGGCTTGCCGTGCTCGGCCGCCCAGCGGCCCAGGAACTCGTCGTCGATGGTGACCAGCGCGCCCACGAAGGGCCGCCCGTCCCCGACGACCATGCACTCCGCGACCAGCGCGTGCGCGCGGATGCGGTCCTCGATCACGGCCGGGGCGACGTTCTTGCCGCCTGCGGTGACGATGATCTCCTTCTTGCGGCCGGTGATCCTGAGGTAGCCGTCCTCGTCGAGGGTGCCGATGTCCCCCGTGTGGAACCAGCCGTCGGCCAGCGCCTCGGCCGTGGCCGCTTCGTTGTTCCAGTAGCCCTTGAACAGGTGCTCGCCGTGCAGCAGCACCTCGCCGTCGTCCGCGATCCGCACCACCGAGCCGGGCAGCGGCTGCCCGACCGTGCCGATCTTCGTCCGGTCCCAGGGGTTGAAGGCCGTGGCGGCACAGGACTCGGTCAGCCCGTACCCCTCAAGGACGGTGAAGCCGATCCCCCGGAAGAAGTGACCCAGCCGCTCGCCCAGCGGGGCGCCCCCGGAGATCGCGTACTCGCCCTTGCCGCCGAGCACTGCGCGCAGCTTGCTGTAGACGAGCTTGTCGAAGGTCTTGTACTTGATCTTCAGACCGAGCGACGGACCCGACGGCGTGTCCAGCGCGCGGCTGTACGCGATCGCGGTGTCGGCCGCCTTGTCGAAGATCTTGCCCTTGCCGTCCGCCTGCGCCTTGGCGCGCGCCGAGTTGTAGACCTTCTCGAAGACACGCGGCACACCGAGGATCAACGTCGGCCGGAACGAGGCGAGTTCATCGGTGAGGTTCTTGATGTCCGGGACCAGGCCCAGCTTGATCGGCGCCATCATCGGCGCGATCTGCACCAGCCGCCCGAAGACGTGCGCGAGCGGCAGGAACAGCAGCACCGAGCACTCGCCGGTACGGAACAGCGGGCGCAGCCGCTCCACGATGTTGCCGCACTCCGCGAAGAAGCTGCGGTGGGTGAGCACACAGCCCTTGGGCCGGCCGGTGGTGCCACTCGTGTACACGATGGTCGCCGGGTCGTCGGCCTTCGCCTGCGAGCTGCGCTCCTCGACGGTCGCGTCCGAGACGTCCTTGCCCGCGCGGCCCAGCTCGTCGATCGCGCCGGCGTCGATCTGCCAGACGTGCTTGAGCGCGGGCAGCTGCGCCCGCACCGACTCGACGGCGGCGGCGTGCCCGTCCTGCTCCACGACGAGGGCGGTGGCACCCGAGTCGCTCAGGATCCACTGCACCTGCTCCGGCGAGCTGGTCTCGTACACCGGCACGGTGATCGCGCCCGCACACCAGATCGCGAAGTCGAGCAGCGTCCACTCGTACCGGGTGCGGGACATCAGCCCGACCCGGTCGCCGGGCTGGACGCCGGAGGCGATGAGCCCCTTGGCGGCGGCGTGCACCTCGGCGAGGAAGACCGTGGCGGTCACGTCCTGCCAGCCGCCGTTCGCCTTGCGGGCGATCACGGCGACATCTGGGTGCTGCGCGGCGTTTCTGCGGACGATGTCGGTCAGATTGCCGTCCGCAGGGACCTCGTACAAAGCCGGAAGGCTGAACTCGCGCAAGACTGCTGCTCCTCATAGGGCGCCGGCGCCACGACGTTGTGTGATGCGACGGTCCGGTCCAAGGCTCGGGCAGGTGCTTCAGGACCGGGTAATTGAAATCCTGAGCACGACTGGACTGCCCGGACGTTCCCCGCCGGTATGGCTCCTACGACAGGGGGTCCCGGCGAGATGTTCGCTGCGTCACACAGATTGGTGTTTCCTCCCGGGCACAGTAGTCCACGCGTTTCTTAACTGGCCAGTAACCGCAAGCGGCGCCGCCACTGTTCACGTTTGCCGCACACGCCTACGCTTGATCGTCATGGCACCCACACCATCCGGTAACTCCCGGACGCGCGTACATGTGGTCAGCGACGTGCACGGCAACGCCCGTGACCTGGCCGGGGCCGGCGAGGGTGCCGACGCCCTGATCTGCCTGGGCGACCTGGTCCTCTTCCTCGACTACGCCGACCACGCGCGCGGCATCTTCCCCGAACTGTTCGGCGAGGAGAACGCCGACCGCCTGGTCGAGCTGCGCACCGCCCGCCGCTTCGAGGAGGCCCGCGAACTCGGCGCCCGCCTCTGGAGCACGGTAGGCAGTGACCGCGCGGCCCTCATCGAGAAGGCGGTCCGCAAGCAGTACGCGGAGATGTTCGCCGCCTTCCCCACTCCGACGTACGCCACCTACGGCAACGTCGACATGCCGACCCTGTGGCCCGAGTACGCCGAACCCGGAACCACGGTGCTCGACGGCGAACGCGTGGAGATCGGCGGCTGGACCTTCGGCTTCGTCGGCGGCGGCCTGCGCACCCCCATGCGCACCCCGTACGAGATCAGCGACGAGGAGTACGCCGCCAAGATCGAGGCCGTGGGCGAGGTCGACGTCCTGTGCACGCACATCCCGCCCGAGGTCCCCGAGCTGGTCTACGACACCGTCGCGCGCCGTTTCGAGCGCGGCAGCCGGGCCCTCCTGGACGCGATCCGCCGCACCCGGCCGCGCTATTCACTGTTCGGGCACGTCCACCAGCCGCTCGTCCGCAGGATGCGGATCGGCGCGACCGAGTGCGTGAACGTCGGCCACTTCGCGGGGAGCGGCAAGCCCTGGGCGCTGGAGTGGTGACCTCCTCCTGATGTCCGCAGGTAGGGGGTGCGGTAAGGGGGTTGGCGGGGAGGTAGCCTTCACGCTGCACGCACAAGCGCACGATGACGACGCCCTGCCGGTCCGCATCTGGAGGAGCCACAGCGATGGCGGAACACACCAGTTCGAGCATCACGATCGAGGCGGCACCGGCCGAAGTCATGGCGGTGATCGCCGACTTCGCCCGCTACCCGGACTGGACCGGCGAGGTGAAGGAGGCGGACGTCCTCAAGACCGACGAGCGGGGCCGCGCCGAACAGGTCAGGCTCGTCATGGACGCCGGCGCGATCAAGGACGACCAGGTCCTCGCGTACACCTGGACCGGCGACAACGAGGTCTCCTGGACCCTCGTCAAGTCCCAGATGCTGCGCTCCCTGGACGGCTCCTACCTCCTCAAGCCCAAGGGCGCGGGAGCCACGGAGGTCACGTACCTCCTCACCGTGGACGTCAAGATCCCCATGCTGGGCATGATCAAGCGCAAGGCCGAGAAGGTCATCATCGACAGGGCGCTGGCGGGACTGAAGAAGCGGGTGGAGTCGGGGGAGAAGTAGGGGGTTCCTTTCGACGCCGGTCTTCTCTCAGCCCGTCCGGCGTTTGAGGACGAGGCCCCTTCAGGGCCGACGGGGGTCCGGGGGCGGAGCCCCCGGCAACGGCGCCCGACCCCGACCCCGACCGACCGACTACCGTTCACTCATATGCGCACCCTCCTGATCACCGGCCCAGGCGGCAGCGGCCGCAGCACCCTCGCCGCCGCCACCGCACAAGCCGCCGCAGGCACCGGCACCCGCACCCTGCTCCTGGGGGCAGACCGGGGCGACACCCTCGGCGCGGCCCTGGCCGTGCCGACAGGAGCGGCCCCGGTACGGGTCACCGAACAACTCACCGCCTGGCGCCCCGACGCCACGGAGTCGTTCCGCGCAGACCTCACCGCCTTCCAGAACCGGGCCTCCTCCGCCCTCGAACTCCTGGGCGCCGCCCGCCTGGACGCGGAAGAACTCACCCCGCTCCCCGGCGCCGAGGAACTGGCCCTGCTCCGCGCCCTGCGCGACGCGGCCCTCTCCGAGGCCTACGACCTCCTCGTCGTGGACCTCCCGCCCACCCCCCACGCGCTCGCACTCCTCGCCCTCCCCGAGGAACTCCGCCGCTATCTCCGCCGCCTCCTCCCCGCGGAGCGCCAGGCGGCCCGCGCCCTGCGCCCGGTCCTCGGCCGCCTCGCCGGCGTCCCGATGCCCTCGGAGTGGCTCTACGACACCGCAGGCCGCTGGGATGTGGAACTGGCCGCGGTCGAGGCGGTCCTCGCCGACCGGAACACGTCCGTACGCCTGGTCGCCGAACCCGGACCGGCAGGCGCCGACGCCGTCCGCGCGGCCGGTCTCGCCCTCGCCCTGCGCGGCCTGCGCCCCGACGTCCTGATCGCCAACCGGGTGCTGCCCGAGTCCGTCGAGGACACCTGGCTCGCCGGCCTGGGCGCCCAGCAGCGCAAGACCCTGGACGAGTGGCAGGGCACGTACGACGTCCGGCACGTCCCGCACCTCGGCCACGACCCGCGCGGCACCGACGACCTCGCCGCGCTCGCCGTGCCCGGTGTCAACGCGACCGGCTCCACGGTCGAGTGGCCCGTGACCGACGAGCCGGCCGAGGACGGCGGCGACAGGGTCCTCGTATGGCACATCCCGCTGCCCGGCGCGATACGGGACGAGCTGGACCTCGTCCGCCGCGGAGACGAACTCGTCGTCACCGTCGGCCGGTTCCGCCGTATCGTCCCCCTGCCCTCGGCCCTGCGCCGCTGCACCGTGGCAGGTGCCGCCCTGCGCGAGGGTGAGCTCCGTATCCGCTTCACGCCCGACCCGGACCTGTGGCCGCAGGGAAGGTGAGTATTGGTGGGTGCGGAGACGTGAAGCACGTACGCCCATTCGGGTAACGTCGTAGAGACGAACCGTAGTCAGGAGTCCGTCATGAGCGAAGAGCTCCCCCCGTACGAGGCCGGCAAGGAAGAGGCGCTCGACGAGGTGCGGGCGACCGACGCCGACGCCTGGGCGACGGCGGCCGCCGAAGACCTCGCGGCGGAGAAGGCCCGCCGCCGCACCCAGTACGGCCCGCCCCCGGGCTCGGCCGCCGAGGAACTGCGCAAGCTCGTCGACACCGTCACGGACAAGCTCTCCGGCCTCCAGTCACCGCTGCTCGGCCAGGTCGCCGGACCGGCCGCCCAGCAGGTGGTCAAGCAGGTCGTCCAGCAGGCCAGGGCCGCCGTCGAGCCCGTCATCGAACGCAACCCGGACGTCTTCGACCACCTCGCGGCGGCCGGAAACGAACTCCTCGCCGCGTACCGCTCCGCCGTCCAGGCCCAGGAACAGCGCTGGACGGCACGCGACAGCGAACTGAAGGACCTGCGGGACCCGGGGGAGGACTCCGGCCCCGGGGAGCGCATCGACCTGGACTAGAAGCCCCTGAGGGGCTGCCGCCAGATTCGCGTCTGCCCGGCGGCGTCTGGTGCGCACTCCCCCACTGCCTTAAGGGCGTGGGGGGACCCCCAGGCGTTGTCGTCGGTCGCCATGGCTCCGCCATGACTCCCTCCTCCGCCTTGCGGCTGCACGCTCCCCCACACTCGAACAGAACTCGCGCGGGGGCACCCCCATCGCCACCGCCGGGCCCGCCCTCCGGGCGAACGACGCGAATCTGGCGGCAGCCCCTCGGGTACGGTGGGCCGTAGCGGGGCTCGACCGAAACTGAGGGATTCATGGGACTCACCATCGGCGTCGATATCGGCGGCACGAAGATCGCGGCCGGTGTGGTCGACGAGGAAGGCAACATCCTCTCGACCCACCAGGTGCCGACCCCGGGCACCCCCGAGGGCATCGTGGACGCCATCGCCGCCGCAGTCGACGGAGCACGCGCCGGGCACGAGATCGTGGGCGTGGGCATCGGTGCGGCCGGGTACGTCAACCGCCAGCGATCCACGGTCTACTTCGCGCCCAACATCGACTGGCGCCAGGAGCCGCTGAAGGACAAGGTCGAGGCCCGCGTGGGCCTCCCCGTCGTCGTGGAGAACGACGCGAACGCCGCGGCCTGGGGCGAGTACAGGTTCGGCGCCGGCAAGGGCCACCGCAACGTCATCTGCATCACCCTCGGCACCGGCCTCGGCGGCGGCATCATCATCGGCAACAAGCTGCGCCGCGGGCACTTCGGGGTGGCCGCCGAGTTCGGCCACATCCGCATGGTGCCGGACGGCCTGCTGTGCGGCTGCGGATCGCAGGGCTGCTGGGAGCAGTACGCGTCGGGCCGAGCCCTCGTGCGCTACGCCAAGCAGCGCGCCAACGCGACCCCCGAGGCCGCCGACGTCCTGCTCTCCCTCGGCGACGGCACCCCCGAGGGCATCGAGGGCAAGCACATCTCCATGGCCGCCCGGCAGGGCGACCCGGTGGCCGTCGACTCCTACCGCGAGCTGGCCCGCTGGGCCGGCGCCGGCCTCGCCGACCTGGCCTCCCTCTTCGACCCCTCGGCGTTCATCGTCGGCGGCGGCCTCTCGGACGAGGGCGAACTCGTCCTCGACCCGATCCGCAAGTCCTACAAGCGCTGGCTGGTCGGCGGCAACTGGCGCCCGGTGGCCGACGTGATCGCCGCACAGCTCGGCAACAAGGCGGGCATGGTGGGCGCGGCGGACCTGGCGAGGGAGCCGGACCCGATCATGTAAGCAGCGTTGTTCAGGGGCGCGGGGCGGTAGTCGATCTGCGGCTACCGCCGCGTGGGCGCGACCGGCCGCACTCGACCGGCAGTCGCCCACGTACCCCGCGCCCCGAGCTGTCAGGCGGCGTAAATTGATCCACATGGCGCCGCTCCCCAACTCCCGCACCGAACCCGACGGTTCGGCGATCATCCGCGTCCTGAGCTACAACATCCGCTCGATGCGCGACGACACCGACGCCCTGGCCCGGGTGATCAGGGCCTGCGCCCCGGACCTCGTCCTGGTCCAAGAGGCCCCCCTCTTCTTCCGCTGGCGCAAAAAGCTGGCCCGCCTCGCCTCCGCCTCGGACCTGGTCGTCCTCAGCGGCGGAGGCACCGCCGCCGGCCCCGCTCTGCTGTGCTCGCTGCGGGCCACGGTCGAACGCACGGAGGACGTACTCCTGCCGCTCACCCCGGGCGAGTTCCGGCGCGGCTTCGCCACCGCGGTCGTACGGATCGGCGGCGCCCGGCTCGGTGTCCTCAGCTGTCACCTCAGCCTCCGCGACGACGAGCGCTACGACCAGGGCGGCATGCTGCTCGACCGGCTGGCCGGGATGGGCGTGGACCATGTGATCGCGGGCGGTGACCTCAACGACCGCCCCACCGGCCGGACCTTCGAGCGGCTGGCCAAGGAACTGCAGGACTGCTGGGCCACCGCCCCCTGGGGCGAGGAGTACACCTGGACTCCCGGCAACCCCTTCCAGCGCATCGACGCGATCTTCGCCACGCAGGGCGTCGAGGTACTGGGCTGTGGGGTGCCGCTGGGCCTGCCAGGAGTGACGGAGACAGACCTGAGGGCGGCCACGGACCACTTCCCGGTCCTGGCCGCCCTCAGAATTCCCGCCGTTCAATAACGTCAGACGACGGCCCCGCGTCCGGGGTCGTCCCCCTCCTCGTCGTCCGTCCGCATCCGCATCACCAGCGTGCCGAAGCCGCCCAGGAAGCCGCCGATGCCGACGGTCGCCAGCCACCAGGTCATGTCCCAGCCGAGCAGCACCGCCAGCAGCAGGAGGATCGGGCCGCCGATCACCCCGAGCCAGGCGAACTTGGCCGTCGTGTCGGCGGCCGGCAGCGGGGGCGGCTCCGGCGGCACGAAGTGGCCCTCGTCGTCCTCGTCGAAGTCGTCCTCGGAGGAGTCCGGCGCGGTGTAGTCACGGGGGCCACCGACGCCGGGCGCGAACGAGACGGAGCTGCCCAGCGGCTTGGCGGGCGCCGGCTCCTCCGTGCCCTGGTCCGAGCCCTTGGTCTTGTCCTGCTCCTTGGCCTTGGGCTGCTCGTCGTTCTTCTCGGGGTCGAGCAGCGCCAGGTCCTCGATCGACTTGAACGGCTTGGCGCCCGGCGGATCCTTGGGCTCGTCGCCGTATCCGGCGACGATCGCGGCCCACGCGGCCTCCTCGTCGAACGGGACGCCCTGCTCGTCCGGTTCGAGGCCCTCGCGGTCGGAGTCGTGCTCAGCCACCTGTGGCCGTCCCTTCCTGCTCGCTCACCCGGCCCGTGTCGGACGCCTGCTTGCCGACACTGGGTGCGAGCCGGCCGATGAACGTGAAGCTCTCCTCGAAAATCCGGTCCGCGTCGTGGTCCAACGTCGCGACGTGGTAGCTCTGTTCCAGCAGGATTTCCGTCACGTCGGCCGAGGAAACGCGACTGAGGACCCGGGCCGAGTCGGCCGGCGGCACCACATGGTCCTGGGCGCTGTGCAGCAGCAGGAGCGGCTGGGTGACCTGCGGGAGCTCGCGGTCGACCAGCCGGAAGAAATTGCGCAGCGAGTGCGCGGAGTGCAGCGGCACCTTGTCGTAGCCGACCTCGTCGCTGCCCTCCTTCGCGATGTCGCTGGCGATACCCGGCGCCGTACGCACCAGGTGGCGGGCGACCGGAAGGGCGTACGCGGCGAGGCCGTGCACCTTGATACCGGGGTTGACGACCACGACTCCGCTGATCTCGTCGCCGTGCTTCGCGGCCAGCCGCAGGGCCAGCGCGCCGCCCATGGACAGGCCCGCGACGAAGACCTGCGAGCAGCGCTCGCGCAGGGCGCGCAGCTCGCGGTCCACCTCCGCGTACCAGTCCTGCCAGCCGGTGAGCTGCATGTCCTCCCAGCGGGTGCCGTGCCCGGGCAGCAGCGGCAGCGACACGGTGAGGCCGCGCTCGGCCAGATACTCCGCCCAGGGGCGCAGCGACTGCGGGGAACCGGTGAAGCCGTGGCAGAGGAGAACTCCGACCTCCCCGCCCTCGTGGCGGTACGGCTCGGCTCCGGGGAGGACCGGCACCTTCGGTCTCCTGTTCATGAGAGGGGCGTGTTCATGTTCATGAAGAAGGGTGTGCGTCAGTGAGGCGTGAACGAGTCCAGGTGCGGTTAACCGTACGCGACCGCACTGACACCGACCAGGGCCGTCGGGTCCTTTGACGGTGCTCCGGGTTAAGGTCTGATCGATGAGCACAGGAGGCACTCGGTTGTTGTACGGCACGATGAAGGTCGCCATCGGTGGGCCGCTGAAGGTCGCCTTCCGGCCGTGGGTGGAGGGCCTTGAGAACATTCCGGCGGAGGGCGCCGCCATTCTGGCGAGCAATCACCTCTCCTTCTCGGACTCGTTCTTCCTGCCCGCGGTCCTCGACCGCAAGGTGACCTTCATCGCGAAGGCCGAGTACTTCACGACGCCCGGGGTGAAGGGGAAGCTGACGGCCGCGTTCTTCAAGGGCGCCGGCCAGCTCCCGGTGGACCGCTCCGGTGCGCGCGGGGCCGGCGAGGCCGCGATCAAGGCCGGGCTCGACGTCCTGGAGCGCGGTGAGCTGTTCGGTATCTATCCGGAGGGCACGCGCTCCCCGGACGGCCGTCTGTACCGCGGCAAACCCGGCGGCCTCGCGCGCGTGGCGCTCGCCAGCGGCGCTCCGGTGCTCCCGGTCGCGATGATCGACACGGAGAAGATCCAGCCGCCCGGCAAGGTCGTGCCGAAGCTGATGCGCCCGGGCATCCGGATCGGCAAGCCGCTCGACTTCAGCCGGTACAACGGCATGGAGCACGACCGTTTCGTCCTGCGCGCGGTGACCGACGAGGTCATGTACGAGATCATGAAGCTCTCCGGCCAGGAGTACGTCGACATCTACGCGACGGCCGCCAAGCGGCAGCTCGCGGATGCGGCGAAGGCCGAGAAGGAAGCGGACAAGGCCGCCAAGGCCGCGCTCGCACAAGCGGAGAAGGAACAGACCAGCCCGTAGCGGGACGGTCTGCGTCGGGGGTGGGGGAGTTGGCCAAGCGCGAGCGTGTCATCAGAATGTCGGTCGAGCAGCCGCTGTGGCGTGCCCTGAGCGGCTACCGGGTGCTGACCATGCTGTACGCGGTCGGGCTGTTCGCCGCCGCCTACGACGACTTCGACCGCCCGGGCATCGCCATCGCCTTCTACGTCGTCCTGTTCGTCTGGACGCTCGCCACCCTGCCCCGGGTGCAGAGCGCGGTCGCCTGCACCAAGCGCTTTCTCGCCGTGGACCTCGCCATCGCGCTGACCGGCATCGTCCTCACCCCGGTCGCCGCCGACGCCCACCACATCGACAGCGGCGGCCCCACCCTGCCGTCGATATGGACCGCCGGCTCGGTCCTCGCCTACGCCATCAAGGGCGGCTGGCGCTGGGCGGCCTTCGCCTCCACCCCGGTCGCCGTCGCCAACCTGATCGAGCGCGGCTCCCCGGCCCGCGACACCGTCCACAACGTGGTCCTCGTCTGGGTCGCCTCCATCGCCATCGGCTACGTCGTGGAGGTCGCCCGCGCCTCGGAGCGCACCCTCGCCCGCGCCCTGGAGATCGAGGCCACCACCCGGGAGCGGGAGCGGCTGGCCCGGGACATCCACGACGGTGTGCTCCAGGTGCTGGCCATGGTGCAGCGGCGCGGTGTCGTGCTCGGCGGCGAGGCGGGCGAACTGGGCCGGATGGCCGGCGAGCAGGAGATCGCCCTGCGCACCCTGGTCTCCGGCGGCCTGGTGCCCGTTTCCCGGGTCTCGCTGGACGCGGCGGAGGGCGCGGTCGTGAGAGCCGTAGAAGAATGCGATGACGACGACGGCGGGCCGGTCGATCTTCGGGCGCTGCTCGCCCCGTACGCGGCCGCGAAGGTGAGTTTCGCCGAGCCCGGTGCGCCGGTGCCCTTGCCCGCGCCCGCCGCGAAGGAACTGGCCGCCGCTGTCGGTGCCGCCCTGGACAATGTGCGCAGGCATGCCGGTGACGAGGCCCGTGCCTGGATCCTGGTCGAGGACGAGCCCGGGGAGGTCGTGGTGACCGTGCGGGACGACGGGCCCGGTATCCCCGAGGGGCGGCTCGCGCAGGCCGAGGGGGAGGGGCGGCTCGGGGTCGCCCTGTCGATCCGGGGGCGGCTGCGGGACCTCGGCGGCAGTGCAGAGCTGGTCTCGATTCCCGGGCAGGGCACGGAAGTCGAGCTGAAGGTACCGAAGGCGCGGGGGAAGGCGGGGACACGATGAGTGAGCAGCGGGGCCCGATCAGGGTCATGGTGGTCGACGACCATCCGATGTGGCGCGACGCGGTCGCCCGCGACCTGGCGGAGTCCGGCTTCGACGTGGTCGCCACCGCCGGGGACGGCGAGCAGGCGGTACGCCGGGCCCGGGCCGCCGCCCCCGACGTCCTGGTCCTCGACCTGAACCTGCCGGTGCTGCCCGGCGTCCAGGTCTGCAAGGAACTGGTGGGCGCCAACCCGGCGTTGCGCGTCCTGGTGCTCTCGGCGAGCGGTGAGCACGCCGACGTGCTGGAGGCGGTGAAGTCGGGCGCGACCGGCTATCTGCTCAAGTCGGCTTCCACGGAAGAGCTGTTGGACGCGGTGCGCCGTACGGCCGTCGGCGACCCGGTGTTCACCCCCGGGCTCGCCGGACTGGTCCTCGGCGAGTACCGCCGTCTGGCCTCCGACCCGGCACCGGCCGCAGGCAGCGACGAGCCCAAGGCGCCCCAACTCACCGACCGGGAGACCGAGGTGCTGCGCCTGGTCGCCAAGGGCCTGAGCTACAAGCAGATCGCCGAGCGCCTGGTCATCTCGCACCGCACGGTCCAGAACCACGTCCAGAACACCCTGGGCAAGCTCCAGTTGCACAACCGCGTGGAGCTGGTGCGGTACGCGATAGAGCGCGGCCTGGACGACGCGTAGTCGGACCGGTAGATCAACTACCCCACAATTCATCTGAATTGACCTTCCCGCCCATCCCTCTGTGACCTGGATCACCATTAGCGTGGCTGTCACAGGAAACTGCGGCGAAGGGAACTTTCCATGCGCGTCGGAGTACTGACCGGAGGCGGCGACTGCCCCGGACTCAACGCCGTCATCCGGGGCATCGTCCGCAAGGGCGTACAGGAGTACGGCTACGACTTCGTCGGCTACCGGGACGGCTGGCGAGGCCCGCTCGAAGGCGACACCGTCCGTCTCGACATCCCCGCGGTGCGCGGCATCCTGCCCCGCGGCGGCACCATCCTCGGCTCCTCCCGCACCAACCCGCTGAAGCTGGAGAACGGCATCGGCCGTATCAAGGCCAACCTCGCCGCGCAGGAGGTCGACGCACTCATAGTGATCGGCGGCGAGGACACCCTCGGCGTGGCCGCGCGGCTCTCGGACGAGTACGGCGTGCCGTGCGTCGGCGTACCGAAGACCATCGACAACGACCTGTCCGCCACCGACTACACCTTCGGCTTCGACACCGCCGTGGGCATCGCCACCGAGGCCATCGACCGGCTGCACACCACCGCCGAGTCGCACATGCGGGTCCTGGTCTGCGAGGTCATGGGCCGGCACGCCGGCTGGATAGCGATCCACTCCGGCCTGGCCGGCGGCGCCAACGTCATCCTCATCCCCGAGCAGCGCTTCGACGTCGACCAGGTGTGCGGCTGGATCACCTCCCGCTTCAAGGCGTCGTACGCCCCGATCGTGGTCGTCGCGGAGGGGGCCATGCCCAAGGACGGTGAGGTCGTGCTGAAGGACGGCACCCTCGACTCCTTCGGACATGTCCGGCTGTCCGGGGTCGGCGAATGGCTGGCCAAGGAGATCGAGAAGCGGACCGGCAAGGAGGCCCGCACCACCGTCCTCGGGCACGTCCAGCGCGGCGGCACGCCCAGCGCCTTCGACCGCTGGCTCGCCACCCGCTTCGGCCTGCACGCCATCGAGGCCGTCCGCGACGGGGACTTCGGCAAGATGGTCGCCCTGCGCGGCACGGACATCGTCCGCGTACCGATCGCGGAGGCCACGGCCCAGCTCAAGACGGTGGACCCGAAGCTGTACGAGGAGGTCGGGGTGTTCTTCGGCTGACCCCCGGCCGCGCTCTCGACGCCGGCCGGGCGGCTCGGCCCGGCCGGCGTTCGAGGCCGTTCAGGAGAACGTGCTCGTCCCCCGCAGCTGACCCATCAACTCCCGTACGACAGCAGCCCCGTTGAGCGTCAGCACCGACTCCGGATGGAACTGCACGCCGGCGAACCCGGGCCCCCGTAGCGCATGCACCTCACCACTCGCGCTCCGGCTGACCTCCACACCATGGGCACCCAGCTCGGCGGCGGCCTCGTCGTCGCAGTGCGCCACGAAGCTGTTGTAGAAACCGACGGTCTCCTCCCGCCCGAACAGATCGACCGCCGTCTGCGCCCCCTGGTACGGAACCTCCTTCCGTACGATCTCCAACCCCAGCTCCGCCGCGATCAGTTCGTGCCCGAGGCACACGCCGAGGACGCCGTGCCGGTTCTCCCGGACGACCTCGGCGGTCAGCGCCCGCAGGAACCGCATCTTCGGGTCGGCCGTGTCGCACGGATCCCCCGGCCCGGGCCCCAGCACCACCGGCCCCGCGTGCGCGAGCACCGCCTCCCGCAGCCCCGCCTCGTCGTACCGCCGCACGGTCACCTCCAGGCCGCTCGACCGCAGCACGTGCGCGAGCATCGCCGTGAAGGTGTCCTCCCCGTCGACGACCAGCGCGTGCCCGGTCAGCTCCTCGGACCGCTCCTGCATCCGCAGCCAGAAGGGGGCCAGGGAGGTGCGGCGGCTGTCCAGCGCGGCCCGCACCCGGGGGTCGTCGGCGAGCCGGGGGCGGGTGCTCTCGTCGCGCGGCCGGGACGGTCGTACGCCCAGCGCGGCCAGTACGCCCGCCGCCTTCGCGTGGGTCTCCGCGACCTCGCCCGCCGGGTCGGAGCCACGGACCAGGGTGGCGCCGACCGGGACCCGCAGCCGGCCGGCCGGGTCGATGTCGGCGGTGCGGATGAGGATGGGGGAGTCGAGGGTCTGGGCGCCGCCGGAGTCGTGGCCGAGCAGGGCCAGCGCGGCGCCGTAGTAGCCGCGCCCGCCGGCCTCGTGCCGTTCGATGACCCGGCAGGCGTTCTGCACCGGCGACCCGGTGACGGTCGCCGCGAACATGGTCTCCTTCAGGACCTCCCGCACATCCAGCGAGGACCGGCCGCGCAACTCGTACTCCGTGTGCGCGAGATGGGCCATCTCCTTCAGCCGCGGCCCGACGACGACCCCGCCCATGTCGCCGACCGTGCACATCATCTTCAGTTCCTCGTCGACGACCATCGACAGCTCCTCGATCTCCTTGCCGTCCGCGAGGAAGGAGAGCAGGTGCTCGGGGGTGGGGCCTTCGGCGGGATAGCGGTACGTCCCGCTGATCGGGTTCATGACGACCGTCCCGCCGGACATCCGGACATGCACCTCGGGGCTCGCGCCCACCAGCGTCCGCTCTCCGGTGTGCACGACGAACGTCCAGTACGCGCCCCGCTCACCCACCAGCAGCCGCCGGAACAGCGCCAGCGCGTCGGCCCTGCCGTACCCCGGGATCTCGCCCTCGTACGTCCGCCGGATGACGAAGTTGGCGCCCTCGCCGCGCCCGATCTCCTCCCGCAGTACCCGCCCGACGATCTCCCCGTACTGCTCGTCGTCGACGTCGAAGCCACCGCCCTCGACCCGCACGTCGTGCGCGGGCAGCTGGTCCAGGGCGTCGTCGAGCGGGATGCCGTACGACTCCTCGGGGGTGAGGAAGGCCAGGGGAGTGCCGTCGTCACGGACGTCGAAGCCGCGCTCGCGGATCTGGCGGTAGGGGATCAGGGCCAGGCCCTCGGCGGGGAGGTCGGCGAGGCGGTCGTGGGTGGAGACCGGGCCGAGGAAGACCTCGACCGTGTTCTCGTCGTGGCCCGGCGTGCGGCGGCGCAGCAGGGCGAACGGCCGGTCGTCGGTCAGCAGCTGTGTCAGGTCCATGGTTCCTCTGCGATCTGTCGATCTGTCGGTGAGGAACGACCCCGGAAACGCCGAAGGCCGCCCTCGGGCGGCCTTCGCGAAGTACTGGGAGTACGCGCAGTCAGTGGGCCGCCGGATGAGCGGTCCACCACCAGTTCTGGGTCGAGTGCGCGAACATGCGAGGCACCCTACCCCACGCGCACCTGAGCGCGAGGGTGTCTCACCTGTCGAGCCGCGCGAAAATAGCTCGACACGACCCCGTAATGTTGAGGACGTGACCGTGAACGCTAAGACCAGCGCCAGCGCTGGCAACACCTGGCGAGACCTGCCCGCGGCGCAGCAGCCCGAGTACCCCGACACCGAGGCTCTGCGCGCAGTGATCGCGGACCTCGCGTCGTATCCGCCGCTCGTCTTCGCGGGCGAGTGCGACCAGCTGCGTGCCCGGTTGGCGGCCGTCGCCAAGGGAGAGGCGTTCCTCCTCCAGGGCGGCGACTGTGCCGAGGCCTTCGACGCGGTGTCCGCCGACCAGATCCGCAACAAGCTGAAGACCCTCCTCCAGATGGGCGCCGTACTGACGTACGCCGCCTCGGTGCCGGTGGTCAAGGTCGGCCGGATCGCCGGCCAGTACTCCAAGCCGCGCTCCAAGTCGACGGAGACCCGCGACGGGGTGACCCTCCCGACCTACCGGGGCGACTCCGTCAACGGCTTCGCCTTCACCGAAGAGGCCCGCATCCCGGACCCCGAGCGCCTGAAGCGGATGTACAACGCGTCCGCCTCCACGCTCAACCTGGTGCGCGCCTTCACCACCGGCGGCTACGCCGACCTGCGCCAGGTGCACGCCTGGAACCAGGACTTCGTGAAGTCGTCCCCGTCGGGCCAGCGCTACGAGCAGCTCGCCCGCGAGATCGACAACGCGCTGAACTTCATGCGGGCCTGCGGGACGGACCCGGAGGAGTTCAAGACCGTCGAGTTCTACTCCTCGCACGAGGCGCTGCTGCTGGACTACGAATCGGCCCTCACCCGGGTCGACTCCCGCACCGGCAGGCTCTACGACGTCTCCGCGCACATGGTGTGGATCGGCGAGCGCACCCGCCAACTGGACGGCGCGCACATCGAGTTCGCCTCCCGGATCCGCAACCCGATCGGCATCAAGCTCGGCCCGACGACGACCGCCGAGGACGCGCTGCAGTACATCGAGCGCCTCGACCCGGACCGCGAGCCCGGCCGGCTCACCTTCATCGTGCGGATGGGCGCGGACAAGGTCCGCGACAAGCTGCCCGAGCTGGTCGAGAAGGTCACCGCGTCCGGTGCGACCGTCGCCTGGATCACCGACCCGATGCACGGCAACACCTACGAGGCGGCCTCCGGCCACAAGACCCGCCGCTTCGACGACGTGCTCGACGAGGTGAAGGGCTTCTTCGAGGTCCACAAGGGCCTCGGCACCCACCCGGGCGGCATCCACGTCGAGCTCACCGGTGACGATGTCACCGAGTGCGTGGGCGGCGGCGACGAGATCTTCGTCGACGACCTGCACCAGCGCTACGAGACGGCCTGCGACCCGCGCCTCAACCGCAGCCAGTCCCTCGACCTGGCCTTCCTCGTCGCCGAGATGTACAGGGACCAGTAACTGTTTCACCTGTTACAGCAGCGTGCCGTGGGGCGGGGATCACATACGATCCCCGCCCCACGGCACTTTTGCGACACCTGCGCGGCGGGTAAGGTTAGGTTAGCCTCACCGATTATCGGGATGGCGTGACGACTTCGATCCCGCCCGGGAGGTGACCCGCGTGTATGTCTGCAACTGCTTCGGTGTGACCGAGGCGCAGGTCGCGAAGCACGCGGAGGGCGGTGCCTGCACCCCCAGGCAGATAGCGTCGGCCTGCAAGGCGGGCACCGACTGCGGGTCGTGCGTACGCCGTATCCAGGCGCTGCTGGGCCGGGGTGCCTGCCCGCGCCGCGAGGCGGCCGACCAGGGCGAGTCGATACTCGCCGAGCTGGAGGACGCGGCCTAGCAGGGTCTAGCTGGGCTGCTCGATCTGCTGCGCGATGTACAGCGCCTCGCCGAGCTGCTCGATCAGCTGCAGCTGCGTGTCGAGGTAGTCGATGTGGTGCTCCTCGTCCTCAAGGATGTCCTCGAAGATGTTCGCGGACGTGACGTCGCCCTTCGCGCGCATCACCTCGATACCGCGCTTGAGGCGGTCGATCGCCTCGACCTCGACCTGCCGGTCCGCCTGGAACATCTCGGTGACCGTCTGGCCGACCCGGACGTGGAAGAGCCGCTGGTAGTTCGGCAGACCGTCGAGCATCAGGATGCGCTCGGTGATCCTGTCCGCGTGCTTCATCTCGTCGATGGACTCTTCACGCGTGTACTTGGCGAGCTTGGTCCAGCCGTTGTTGTCCTGGATGCGGTAGTGCAGCCAGTACTGGTTGATCGCGGTCAGCTCACCGGTGAGCTGCTCGTTCAGGAACTCGAGGACCTCGGGGTCGCCCTGCATCGCAGAGGCTCCTTCCAAAACAGGGGGAACTGGCGGGTTGCGCCGCATGATTGCACCGGCGCGAAGATGTCGTCCAGTAAGTGCATGCTTAGTAGGAGTTGCCCGAATCCGCCCAGAGCCGGTCATGTGCACCGCCCCCCGTCTGTCAGGATGGAGTCATGGGTCAGAGAGGGGTCGAACAGTCCGAGCTGCCGCCCGGCCAGCGACTTCAGCGCGGCTGGCCGGTCACCCACTACGGCCCGGTACCCAAGTTCCGCCCCGAGCGCTGGGAGTTCAGGGTCTTCGGCGCCACCGCCGACGGCGACAAGCACTGCTGGAACCACGACGAGTTCACCGCTCTGCCCTACGACTCGGTCGTGGCCGATCTGCACTGCGTCACGAAGTTCAGCATGCTGGGCGCCGAATGGGGCGGTATCCCCGCCCGCGTGATCCTGGAGACCGCCCCGCCGGCGCCCGCCGTCACCCATGTCATGGTCTGGGCCGAGTACGGCTTCAGCGCCAACCTCCGGCTGACCGACTTCGCCGCCGAGGGCACGATTTTCGCCACCCACAAGGACGGCGAACTCCTCACCGCGGAACACGGTTTCCCGCTCCGCCTGGTCGTCCCCCACCTGTACGCGTGGAAGGGCCCGAAGTGGGTCAGGGGCGTCGAGTACATGACGGCCGACCGGCGCGGGTTCTGGGAGGAACGCGGCTATCACAACGTCGGGGACCCGTGGAAGGAACAGCGGTACTCGTACCAGGAGGGACCCGGCGAGGGGCCGGAGCTGTAAGCCCTTCGGGGCTACGAGTCCCTGAGCTTCTTCAGCCGCTCCACGTCCGCCGCGTGCCCTTCCCTGCCGCCGGGCGTCTCGATGATCAGCGGTACGCCCTCGGTCGCCGGGTGGGTCATCAGGGCGCGGAACGGATCCTCGCCGATATGCCCGGAGCCGATGTTCTCGTGCCGGTCCTTGTGGGCGCCGACGACATCCTTGGAGTCGTTGGCATGGATCAGTTTCAGCCGCCCCTCGCCGACCGTGTCCACCAGCAGGTCGAGCGTCTGGTGCATCCCGCTCGGACCGGTCAGGTCGTGCCCGGCGGCGAAGATGTGGCACGTGTCCAGGCACACGCCCAGCTTCGGATGGGCGTCCAGCGCCTCGAAGTACGGCCCGAAGTCCCAGGTGCGGGAGCACAGCGACGAGCCCTGACCGGCAGTGGACTCCAGCAGCAGGAACGGATCGTCGTCGTGCGTCAACTCGTCCAGCAGCGGCAGCAGATGCTCCCGCACCTGGGCCAGCGCCACGGCCCGCTCCCGGCCGCCCGTCGCGCTCCCGGTGTGCACGACCACACCGAGCGCGCCGATCTCACGTCCCCGCCGCAGCGAGTGCCGTAGCGACTCGACGGACTTCTCTACGGTCGCCTCGGTGTGCGAGCCGAAGTTGATCAGGTAAGGGGCGTGCACGTACGCCGGGACGGACTCGGCCTCGCAGGCCGCGCGAAATTCTTCGTCCTGGCGCGGGTTCCCGACCGGTGTCGCCCAGCCGCGCGGGTTGGCGACAAAGACCTGCACGGTCTCGGCGGCCAGCTCACGGGCGTAGGACAGCCCCACGGAGTGGAGACCGCCGGCCACCGGGACATGGCCGCCGACGGGGTTGCGGGAAGGGATGCGGGAGGGGGACGCGCTGCTCACCCGACCAGGGTGTCACGCGCGCGTGCCGCCCCCGTCACCGGATGGTGATCGTGATCGTCGACCCCTTGGGGGCCTGCTCGCCCGCGTCCACGGACTGTTTCTTCACGGTGTCGCCGAACAGGCCGAGCAGCCCGCGGTCCTCCTCGACCTTGAAGCCGGACTCCTTCAGGAGCTTCGTCGCCGCGTCGACACTCGCGCCGACCACGCTCGGGACCTCGACCATCTCCGGGCCCTTGGACAGGGTCAGCGTCACCGTGTCGCCCGCGGCGGCCTGGCTGTCGCCGGCCGGGGTCTGCTGGGCCACCTGGCCCGCGTCGTACTCCGAGGTGACCTCGGTGTCCGACACCTTCACGGTGAGACCGGCCTCCTGGAGGTCCGACTTCGCGTCGTCCAGGTCCTCACCGGTGACATCGGGCACGTCGACCGCGCTGCCCTTGCTGACGGTCAGGGCTATCGCGGAGCCCGCGTGGCGCTCGGTGCCCGCCCCGGGGTCCGTGCTGATCACGAAGCCCTTGGGGACGTCGTCGCTGAACTCCCTGGTGACCATGCCGGCCGCCAGCCCGTCCGTCTTGAGCAGGGCCCGCGCCCTGCCCAGGGCGTAGCCCGTCAGATCGGGCACCTTCACGGTCTCCGGCCCGTCCGAGATGGTCAGGGCCACCGAGTCGTTGTCCCGGATGCGGGCGCCGGCCACCGGATCGGTGCTGATGACCGTGCCGCGCTTCACGGTGTCGCTGTAGGCGTGCTTGACCGACTTGACGTCGAGACCGGCCTCTTTCAGCCGTTCCTTCGCCTGCACCTCGGTCTTCGCCAGCAGCGGCGGGACCTTGGTGAACTGACCGGAGTTGATGTACCAGACCCCTGCCCCGACCCCGAGGATCAGCAGCAGGGCGGCGACGATCGCCAGCAGCCCGCGTCGAGACCGCCGCGCGTCGCGCCGCCGGGGCGGCAGCGGCGGCCCGCTCTCGAACCGGCTGGTCCGGTTGAACGGGTCACCGGGCTCGTCGTCCTCGTTGACCGGCAGCGGACGCGGCACGGTCAGGGAGCGCGGGATCACACTCGTACGGTTCTCCGCGTTGGGATGCTCCGAGGTCAGCGCCTGCGGCGGCACCACGTCCAGCTGCTCGGCACTCAGCCCCGCCCGCGCCTCGCGGACCAGCCCGAACAGCGCGACCGCGTCGTACGGCCGGATCTCCGGGGTACGGGCGGTGGCCGTGGCGACCAGCTCGTCCAGCTCGTACGCCAGCCCGGGGAAGACGGCCGAGGGCGGCGGGACGTCCTCGTGCAGGTGCTTGTAGAGCACGATCGCGGGGGAGTCCCCGTCGTGCGGTTTCTGGCCGGTGAGCATCTCGTACAGGACGACACCGCACGCGTACACGTCGACCCGGGGGGACGCCGTGCCGCCCTCGATCTGCTCCGGCGCGAGATACGAGACCGTGCCGAGCACGTTCTCCCCGGTGCTGGTGACCGTGTCCACGGACCGGACCAGCCCGAAGTCGGCGACCTTGACCCGGCCGTCGTCCCCTATGAGCACGTTCTCCGGCTTCATGTCCCGGTGCACGAACCCGGCCCGGTGCGCGGCACCGAGCGCGGCCAGCACCGGCTCCAGGATGTCCAGCGCGGCCCGCGGCTGCAGCGCCCCGCGCTCGCGCAGCACGTCCCGCAGGGTGCAGCCGGCGACATACTCCATCGCCAGATAGACGTACGCGCCCTGGGCACCCTGGTCGAAGACCTGCACCACGTTCGGATGAGCGAGCCGCGCCACCGACTTGGCCTCGCGGATGAACCGGTCGACGAAAGAGGCGTCGGTCGCCAGCGTCGGGTGCATCACCTTGAGCGCGAGAACCCGGTCCAGGCGGGTGTCCACGGCCCGGTAGACCGTGGCCATCCCGCCGACGGCGATCCGCGCGTCGACGCGATACCGGCCGTCGAGCAGCTGCCCGACGAGAGGGTCATGAAGGGTCGTATCCACGCAGGTGAGTGTACGAGCCGAGGCTGACAGCACCACGTTTTCGGCCAGGATCGGGGCCTTACTGCAGCGGACCTGTGACGGATCGCACGCTGTGGAGCGGGCGTTCAGAAGGCAGGACGTTCGGGATCCAGACGGGCCACGCCGGTCGTCGGAGAGGAGGCCTCGGCGAAATGTCTACGGGGGATACGCCCCGCCAGCCGGGCCAGCCGCCCCGCCTCCACCGCGCTGCGCATCGCGGACGCCATCAGCACCGGCTCCTGCGCCCGCGTCACCGCCGAGGCGAGCATCACCCCCGCGCACCCCAGCTCCATCGCGAACGCCGCGTCGGACGCCGTACCGGCCCCCGCGTCCAGAATCACCGGCACGCGCGCGTGCTCGACGATCAGCTGGAAGTTGTGCGGGTTGCGGATGCCGAGCCCGGAGCCGATCGGAGACCCCAACGGCATGATCGCCGCGCACCCGACGTCCTCCAGCTTCCGCGCCAGCACGGGATCGTCGTTCGTGTACGGCAGCACCGTGAACCCGTCGTCGACCAGGGTCTCGGCGGCGTCCAGCAGCTCGATCGGGTCGGGCAGCAGGGTGCGCTCGTCCGCGATCACCTCAAGTTTGACCAGTGCCGTCCCGAGCGCCTCCCGCGCCAGCCGGGCCGTCAGCACCGCCTCGCCCGCCGTGAAACAGCCCGCCGTGTTGGGCAGCACCCGGATGCCGAGCCGCTCCAGGACGGACAGCACCGAACCGTGCACGGAAGCGTTCACGCGCCGCATCGCCACCGTGGTGAGTTCCGTCCCGGAGGCCACCAGCGCGCGCTCCAGGACGTCGAGGCTGGGCGCGCCCCCGGTGCCCATGATCAGCCGGGACGTGAAGGACGCACCACCGAGGATGAACGGGTCGTCGGCCATGGGTCAGCCTCCTTGGACGGCGGTGAGGACCTCGACACGGTCCCCCTCGGAGAGGGAGGTCGAGGGCCATTCCGCGCGCGGGACGACGGTTTCGTTGAGGGCGGCGGCCACACCGGAGGGCGAAGGGGCCAGGGTGCGTACGAGGGTGTCGAGAGCCGTGCCGGGCGCGATCACCCGGGGCTCCCCGTTGACGGAGACGTTCATGCGGGCTGCTCCACGAGTTCCGTGCGTTCCGCGCGGGCGAACCGCTTCGGCGTGAACGGGCGTGCCTCGTCCGGGAGTTCACCGGTGGCCAGCGCGTGCGCGAGGGCGTCGCCGGTGACCGGCGTGAGCAGTACGCCGTTGCGGTAGTGCCCGGTGGCCAGCAGCAGTCCCGGCAGTGCGGTCGGGCCGAGCAGCGGCGCGTTGTCGGGGGAGCCGGGGCGCAGTCCGGCCCGGGTCTCGGTGAGCGGCAGTTCGGTGATCCCGGGGACCAACTCGTGGGCGTCGCGCAGCAGTTCGTAGACACCGCCGGCGGTCACCGTGGTGTCCCAGCCCAGTTCCTCGCTCGTCGCGCCGACGACCAGCTCGCCGTTCTCGCGGGGCACCAGATAGACGTGGCTGCCGCGCACCACGGCCCGCACGGTCCGGCTCAGGAACGGCGCGTACCGCTCCGGCACGGTCAGCCGCAGCACCTGCCCCTTCACGGGCCGTACGGGCGGCAGGACGGCGTCGGGGACCCCTGCCAGCCGCCCGCTGAGGCTGCCGCCCGCGAGCACCACCTGGTCCGCGCCCAGCACGTCCCCCTCGCGCGTGACGACCCCCGTGGCGCGGTCCCGGCCGCACGTGAGCCGCTCGGCCCACGTGCGGTGGAAGGCGACCCCGGCACGCTCACACGCGGCCACCAGCGCCCGCGTCAGCCGCCGCGGGTCGACCTGGTGGTCCCCGTCGACCCGGAGCCCCCCGCGCACGCCCGGCGCGAGCATCGGCTCCAGGCGCCGGCACTCGCGCCCGGACAGCCACTCGGACTCCAGGCCCGACCGGTGCTGCAGGGCGTGCAGTTCACGGAGGTGGGCGCGGTCGTCGGCGTCCAGGGCGACGGCGAGGGTGCCGCAGCGGCGGTAGCCGAGATCGAGGCCGGTGAGGTCGGTCAGCTCGGCCGCGAAGTCCGGGTAGCGGTGCGCCGAGGCGAGGTTGAGGGCGAGCAGGGTCTGTTCGCCGTAGTGCAGTTCCGTGACGGCGGCCAGCATTCCGGCGGCCACCTGGGCGGCCCCGCCGCCCGGCTCGGGGTCCACGACGGCGGTGGCGAACCCGCGTTGCGCGGCCCGCCAGGCCGTGACCAGGCCGATGATCCCGCCCCCGACGACGAGGACGTCTGACGTACGTGTAGGCATGGGCGTCCAGCCCCTCCCTTCGCCGGCATGACCCGGATCAGGTTCGTACGGTCGGAGGCCGCCAGCCTCCCTCTCAGCCCGGTGCGTCCGGACTCCCGCGAGTGCTTGTACGTTGGCCACCCTAGCCCGTACCTCATGTCCCAGTAAGGGAGCCTCCGTCCATGGCCCGCTCGCTCGACGGTCTCGTCCTCGCCCCGGTCGCGGACCAGGCACCGGGTCAGGTCGGCACCCGCACCCGGTTCGCGTACCACGAGCGGGACGGCGAGATCTGGGCCGAGTACGCGGGCGGCGACGTCGTCCGCGGGCATCTCGTCGGCACGCGCGCGGGGGACCGGCTCGACTTCCGGTACGTGCAGTTGAGGACCGACGGAACGACGTCCTGCGGGCACTGCGTGTCCGAAGTGGTCGAGTTGTCCGACGGTCGTGTCCGCCTCGACGAGAACTGGGAGTGGGAGTCGCAGCCGGGCAGCGGGACGAGTGTTGTGGAACAGGTCACTGAACGCGCCCCCTGACTGACGATTTGTCAGGTGTCTATGGTGATCGGATGAGCGAGCAGACACGGGGACAGGGCGCGGGGGCGGGACGGCGCGTGGTCGTCGTCGGCGCGGGCATGGCCGGGGTGCAGACCGCGGTGGCCCTGCGCGAACAGGGCTTCACCGGCACCGTCACCCTTCTAGGCGCCGAACCCCATCAGCCCTACGACCGGCCGCCGCTGTCCAAGGCCGTCCTGCTCGGCAAGGCCGAGGGCTCCGCCTTCGACGTCGACTTCGAGGCACTCGGCATCGAACTGAGGCTCGGGCGCGAGGTGTCGGGTCTGCGCCCCGGAGACCACGAACTGGACACCGCCGAGGGCCCGGTGCCCTACGACGTCCTCGTCCTCGCCACCGGCGCCGAACCGATCCGGCTGCCGGGCGCCGACGGTATCCCCGGGGTGCATCTGCTGCGCACCCTGGACGACGCCGAGCGGCTGCGGCCGGTGCTCGCGCGGCAGCACGACATCGTGGTCGTCGGGGCGGGCTGGATCGGCGCGGAGTTCGCCACGGCCGCGCGCGAGGCGGGCTGCGCGGTGACCGTCGTGGAAGCCGCCGACCGGCCGCTCGCGGGCGCGCTGCCCGCCGAGGTGGCCGCGCCGATGGCCGCCTGGTACGCGGACGCCGGAGCCGTGCTGCGCACGCACACGCGCGTGGAGCGCGTCGAGCCCGGCGCCGTGGTCCTCGACGACGGCACGCGGCTGCCCGCCGGCGCCGTCGTGGTCGGCATCGGCGCCCGCCCCGCCACCGGCTGGCTCGCGGACTCCGGCATCGAACTGGGCGCCCACCGCGAGGTCGTGGCCGACGACCGGCTGCGCACCTCGGTGCCGGACGTGTACGCGGTCGGCGACTGCGCCTCCTTCCCTTCGGGAAGGTACGGCGAGCGACTTCTCGTCCACCACTGGGACAACGCCCTCCAGGGCCCGCGCACGGTCGCCGCGAACATCGTCGGCCAGACCCCGGCGGTCTACGACCCGGTGCCGTACTTCTGGTCCGAGCAGTTCGGCCGCTTCGTCCAGTACGTCGGCCATCACGCGTCCGCCGACACGACCCTGTGGCGCGGCGACCCGGCCACCCCGGCCTGGACCGTCTGCTGGCTGCGCGAGGACCGCCTGGTGGCCCTCCTGGCGGTCGGCCGCCCCCGTGACCTGGCCCAGGGCCGCCGCCTGATCGAGTCGGGCACCCCGATGAATCCCGAGCCGCTTGCGGACCCTTCTCTCCCGATGAAGGCCGCTATCGCCTAGTTCGTGACCCCGGGTCGGACCGGCCCGACTTCCGACTGTCAGTCCGGGATGGCACGCTGTTTACGTGACCGAGATTGACGCAAAGATCGATGCTCTCGTCCCCGCCTGGCTCACGCTGCCCGACATCGCAGAGTTGCTCGATGTCGAGGTGACACGCGTGCGGCAGCTGGTCAAGGACGGCCAAGTCATCGCCGTACGGCGTGGCGAGAACCGCGCACTGCACGTCCCCGCCGCCTTCATCGACGGGGCCGAGCAGAAGGTCGTCAAGGGCCTCACGGGGACCCTGACGCTCCTGCGGGACGACGGCTTCTCCGACGAAGAGATGCTGGAATGGCTCTTCACCCCCGACCCCAGCCTGCCCGGCACCCCCGCGCAGGCCCTCAGTGAGAATCGCGGCACGGAGGTGAAGCGCCGCGCCCAGGCGCTCGCCGTCTGACCCGGACGACCGACCGGTGCACGGGCCGCGGCACGCTCACCCGCGGCCCGTACACAGCACCACCGCGCAACGACGACGTCGACGAACGACAACGGGGGACCCACGCATGCCCGACACCGCAGCCGCCGTACGCGCGGAACTCGCCGACGCCCGGGTCTACCTCTGCACGGACGCCCGCAGACGCCAGGGCGACCTCCCGGAGTTCCTGGACGCGGTCCTGGCCGGCGGGGTCGACATCGTGCAGCTGCGCGACAAGGGCATGGAGGCCGCCGAGGAGCTGGAACACCTCCAGGTGTTCGCCGACGCCTGTGCCCGGCACGGCAGACTGCTCGCGGTCAACGACCGCGCGGACGTCGCCCACGCCGCCGGCGCCGACGTACTGCACCTGGGGCAGGGCGACCTCCCGGTCCCCGCGGCCCGCGCGATCCTCGGCGACGACGTCCTGATCGGCCGCTCCACGCACGCGGAGGCGGAGGCCGCCGCAGCCGCCGTCCAGGAGGGCGTGGACTACTTCTGCACCGGTCCGTGCTGGCCGACCCCCACCAAACCGGGACGCCACGCCCCGGGCCTCGACCTGCTCCGGTACACGGCCGCCCTGGGCACCGACCGCCCCTGGTTCGCCATCGGCGGCATCGACCTCGGCAACGTCGACGAGGTGCTCGAAGCGGGCGCCCGCCGGGTCGTCGTCGTACGGGCGATCACGGAGGCCGACGACCCGGGCGCGGCGGCGGCCGAGTTCGCGAAGCGGCTCCGGCAGCCCTGAGCGCCGTCCGGGTGTCGCGCTGTTGTCCGGTGGGTGGACAACAGGGCGACAAACCGGGCAAATTTCCGGTTCCGGTTGGGTGACCGCCGTCCCCTGACTAACCTGCGGGTATGGCCTTCGGAATCGCATCGACCAGGACCGATCGCGCACGGACGGTGCGCGACATGCTCGCGACCGGCAAGAACACGTACTCGTTCGAGTTCTCCGCGCCGAAGACCCCCAAGGGCGAGCGAAGCCTGTGGAGCGCGCTGCGGAGGGTCGAGGCGGTCGCCCCCGACTTCGTCTCCGTGACCTACGGCGCCGGCGGTTCGACCCGCGCGGGCACCGTCAGGGAGACCGAGCAGATCGTCGCCGACACCACGCTCACCCCGGTCGCCCACCTCACCGCGGTCGACCACTCCGTCGCCGAACTGCGCAACATCATCGGCCAGTACGCCGACGCCGGGATCCGCAACATCCTCGCGGTGCGCGGCGACCCGCCCGGCGACCCCATGGCCGACTGGGTGGCGCACCCGCGGGGCCTGACGTACGCGGCCGAACTGGTCCGGCTCATCAAGGAGTCGGGCGATTTCTGCGTCGGCGTCGCCGCCTTCCCGGAGCTGCACCCGCGTTCCCCGGACTGGGACACGGACGTCCGTCACTTCGTCGACAAGTGCCGGGCCGGCGCCGACTACGCGATCACCCAGATGTTCTTCCGCCCGGAGTCGTATCTTCGCCTGCGCGACCGGGTCGAGGCGGCAGGCTGTGCCACACCGGTCATCCCCGAGGTCATGCCGGTGACCAGCGTGCGGATGCTGGAACGGTTGCCGCAGCTCAGCAACGCCGTCATCCCGGACGCTCTGAAAGAGCGAATCCTCACAGCCAAAGACGATCCGGCGGCTGTACGCTCGATCGGAATCGACTTCGCCACGGAGTTCTGCGCCCGGCTGCTGGCCGAGGGAGTGCCCGGATTGCACTTCATCACGCTCAACAACTCCACGGCGACGCTGGAAATCTACGAGAACCTGGGCCTGCACCACCCACCGCAGGCCTAGACCGGCCGCCCGGACATACGACACACTGCGTAGCGGCCACTGGGAGAGGGGCGTACATGGGCTGGACGGTCCTCTACATCGCGTTCGGCATCGTCGCACTGTGGTTGCTCGGTGAGGTGCTGCTGCAGTACAAGGCGCGGCTGCGCTGGCGACTGCTCGCCTTCGTCGGCTTCCTGGGCGTCGTGCTCGGCGTACTGATGCCCTCCGTCGTCGTGATCGGACTGGGCGCGGTGGCCTTCGCCATCGGCCAGACCTACGTCACCCTGTCGTTCCGCCGCGGCTTCGAAGCCGGCTGGGCGGTCTCCGGACGACCGGGCATCGGCGGCTTCAAGCGCCGCGGCGGCGAACCGGACGAGCACGACCCGGGCCTGGACGCCTCCGGCCTCGACTCGACGGGCTCCCAGCCCGCCTTCCAGGAGTACGGCCGGAACAACGTCGACTTCGGCCAGGACGAGGACTTCGACCGCGACGACGTCTTCACCCCGAACCGCCCGCTCGACCCCACGGCCGCCGAGACCACCTCGGTCTACGAGCCGCAGCCCCTGCCGGACGACACCGGCTCCTACGGCGTCTACAGCGCCACCGCCTACGCGAACGCCGCCGACCCGAACTACGCGGGCACGGACCAGGCCTACGCGGCAGCGGCGGCCGGCCAGACCCAGGACCAGGCCTACGCGGCGGGCGACCAGCAGCAGTACGGCTACGACACCTACGCGGGCTACGACCAGCAGCAGTACGGCTACGACACGACCGGCCAACAGCAGTACGCGGCCTACTCCGACCCGTACATCGGCACCCAGACCTACGGCGGCGCCACGTACGACACGGGCTACGACGGCCAGCAGCAGTATCCCCAACAGGGCTACACGCAGGACCAGTACGGCAACGGCGGCTATGTCGGCGAGACCCCGGCCGGCGGGGTCTGGGTCCCGCAGCAGCGCAACGACGAGACCTACGGCGGCGAAGTCCCCGCGGACCAGCAGTACTACCAGGGCGACGGCCAGCAGCAACAGCAGCAGCAGCCGCAGTCGGGCCCCGGCTACGACGAGCAGTACCGTTTCTGAAGCCTACTGAGACCCTCTGAACTGCGGTCCCTCCACGATCAGTCCGGCCACCAGCGCCCCCGACATCCCGGCGTGCGGAAGCCCGCCGCCGGGGTGCGACCAGCCGCCCACCCGGTAGAGCCCGGGCAGGCGTGTGGTGTTCGCGGGGTGCAGGAAGCGGCCCCGGCCTGCGGCGAGCGAGGGCGCGGGTACGGCTCCGGAGCGGGCGCCGGTCTCGCTCTCCGTGTCCCCAGGTGTGCGCACCTCGTGCCACAACAGGCGCTCTCGCAGATCCGGTACGGCGGACTCGGCGGCCTTGAGGAGGAAGTCGGTGTACCGACCGACCGTGCTCTCCTCCTCCCAGCCGGCCTCACTCGACAGCACGGCGGACACCACCGCCGACTCGTGCTGATCGTCCGGCCGCAGTGCGGGGTCGCCGGGGCGCAGCACTGTCACCGTGGGGCAGCGGGGCGGGTCGCCGCTGGGGGAGGCCAACAGGTCCAACTCGGCCTCCCGGTCCGGCGCGTGGACGACCGTCCGGTGGACGGCGCCGGCCTCGCGCGAGCCACGCAGGGCCAACAGGAGCGTCAGCCGCACCGGCCGGGGTGAGTCCGGATCGGCCCGCACATCACCGTCCCCGTCCAGCGGGCGGTCCGTCAGGGCCCGCAGCCGCGCGGGGTCCACATCGGCGACGACATGGTCCGCGTCGACCACAGTGCCGTCGGCCAGTTCCACTCCCGCCGCCCGCCCGTCCTTCTCCAGGACCCGGGTGACCTCGGCCCCGAAGACGAACTCGACCTTCCGCGCCAGACACCGCTCGTACACCGCGCGCGCCAACTCCCGTATACCGCCCCGCACATACCAGGTGCCGAAGGCGTGCTCCATGTACGGCAGCACGGCCGCGCTTGCCGGAGCGGACCGGGGGTGGAGGCCGTACGCGAGGGCGTGGCTCTCCAGGAGGGCCGTCAGGCGGTCGTCGCGCAGCTCCCAGGCGCCGATCTCGGCGAGGGTGCTCGCCCGGCGGGTGCGCAGCAGCTTCTTGTGCGGGACCGCCGGATAGGGCTCCTGCCCGGCCAGCACCGACCAGTCGGTCCACAACGGCTCCTCCAGGAGGGGCCTGCGGGTGCGGTCCCAGGCCTCGCGGGCCCGGATCAGGAAGTCGCCCCAGCGCTGCCCCGCGCCGCCGCCCAGCGCCTCGTCCAGGGCCGTGACGACGCCCGCGCGGGAGGCGTTCGGCAACGACACCTCCGTGCCGTCCGCGAAGACGTGCCGTGAGGACGGGTCGACCTGGACCAGCTCGACCAGGTCCTCCAGCGGCTCCTTGCCGGTCTTGATGAACAGATCGCGGTAGACCGCGGGCACGGGCAGCAGCCCGGGGCCGGTGTCGAAGGAGAAACCGTCCCGCTCGAAGCGGCGCACCGCACCGCCGTACGTCTCCGTACGCTCGTACACCGCCACCCGGTGGCCCGCGACGGCCAGCCGGGCAGCGGCCGCCATCGCGCCCATGCCGGCGCCGATCACCGCAATCCGTGCCATGCCTGCGACTTTATCGGCCGCCACTGACAGCCCGGTCACGGGCCGTCACCAGGGTGGCCGGTCCGGCGGCCCTCCCACCTGCGAGGCCAGCCGTTTCTCCTCCCGGAGCTGGGCCCGGCGGCGCAGGAACCGGCGGATCCGCGAGACCAGGAAGAACAGGACCGTCAGCCCGGCCACCAGCAGCACGGCCGCGATGATCGCCGCCGCCTGCGGATGGAACATCGCGAAGGAGACGATCCCGCCGACCCCGAGATCCTCGGCGAGACTCATGACCACGTTGCTGAACGGCTCCGGCGAGGTGTTGATCGCCATCCGCGTCCCGGCCTTGACCGTATGGCTGGCCAGCGCCGTCGAACCGCCGATCAGTCCCGCCGCCACATCGTTCAACGATCCGCTGTGCCCGGCGAGCACCGCGCCGACCCACGCCCCGGCGGCCGGCCGGATCAGGGTGTGCACGGAGTCCCACACGGAGTCGACGTAGGGGATCTTGTCGGCGACCGCCTCGCACAGGAACAGCACGGCCGCTGCGACGAGGACCTCAGGGCGTTGCAGCGACTCGGGGACGGCGTCACTCACCCCGGTCGCGCCGAAGACACCGAGCAGCAGCACCACCGCGTAGGCGTTGATGCCGCTGGCCCAGCCGCTGGTGAAGACCAGGGGGAGTACGGACACGGAGGTGATGGTAACCACTCGGCAACAGCGCGTCCTGGGCCTGAGTGCGTACGGCTGAGTATGCGTACCTAGGGAGTGAGATGAGTACGCGCGCGGATGGGGTGCGACCTGCGCGAACGAGAGAGTGGAGACACGGAAAGGGGCGCGGCTCCGGTACCGCCGACACGGGGCGGCGGAACGGGGCCCGCGCCCTTGGCCGCTCCTTCCGCCGGAACCTCGGTGGAAGCGAGGCACGGGGGAGCCCAGGGGGACTGACCAACGGGGGTTCCAACGGGGGAAACGTACGGGGGAAGCACAAGGGAGCGCCGGTTCGGGGCGGCCCGCGGGGGACGCGGCCACAACGGACCGGCGCTTCTGTGCGTGCGCTCAGTGACCCCCGCTGACTCGCCCCTGGAGCAGTCGGGACAGCGCCGAGTGGACGTCGTCCAGGGAGCGCTCCGGCTGGAACGACTGCCAGTCCAGGGCGGCCACCAGGACCATCCCCACCAGCGCGGCGGCCGTCAGCCGGACATCGATCTCCGGGCTGAACTCGCCGTTCGCCACGCCCGCGTGCAGCACGTCCTCGATGGCCGCGTTCACCTGCTGGCGCACCACCATGAGCGTGGACTGCCAGGCGCGGTTGGTGCGCCACAGCTCGGCCACGTAGAGCTGCGTGAAGGACGGGTAGTGGGCGATGAAACCGAGGCCCGCGCGGATCATCGCGTCCAGGGCGTCCACCTTGCTGCCACCGTCCCGCGCGGTCTGCTCGGCGGCCTCCCGCAGGGAGGCGGTGAGGAGGCCCACTCCGTGCCGCAGCAACTCCTCGAAGAGGACGGACTTGCTCGCGAAGTTGTAGTAGACGGTGCCCTTCGCGACCCCGGCACGCTCGGCGATCTCGTCCACCGTGGTGGCCGAGAAGCCCTGTTCGGCGATGAGCGTGACGGCCGCCTCGTAGAGCTTCTGCCGGGTGGTCTCGCGGCGCGTGCTGCCGCCCGACGGGGTGCTGCTGCTTTCCATGGGCCTGATTGTCACAGGCCCGGCTCCGGCGGTGGGCACGGGTGTCGAGGTCCTGGGCGAGGTCACAGGCTCAGCTCCGGGTGCAGCCGGTCGAGCGTCCACACCTGGCGGCGGCGCGCGGACAGCGCGGTCAGTGCGAGCGCGCCCGCGGTGAAGGCGACGAGCACCACGCACGCGTGCCACACGGGTTCCAGACCGCCGCCCGTGATGAGCCTCCGTAGTGCCTCGACGACGTAACTCATCGGCAGGAAGGGGTGGATCGCGTTGAAGAACCCGGGACTGGTCTGCACCGGATAGGTGCCGCCCGCCGACGTCAACTGGAGCATCAGGAGGGCGAGTACGAGGATCCGGCCCGCCGCTCCGAAGCGCGCGTTGAGCCACTGCACGATCGCCGCGAAACAGGCCGTCACCAGGAACAGGAAGCCGACCGTGCCGGCCGCGTGCGCCATCTCCAGACCGATCGCCCAGTGCAGTACGGCCATCAGGGCCACCGTCTGGAGCACCCCGACCGCCACCACCGGCAGCCAGCCCGCCAGCGCGATCCGCCGGGCCGGGGCACCGGCGGCGAGCGCGCGCCGGTTCATGGGCGTGATCAGCATGTACGCCACCATCGCGCCCACCCACAGGGACAGCGGGATGAAGTACGGGGCGAATCCGGTGCCGTAGTTGGGCGCCTTGTGCAGGTCCTGGGAGGCCAGTTGGACCGGGTCGGCCATGACCCCGGTGCGCCGGTCGCGGTCCTGCTTGTCGTAGTCGGGGATCTGGGCCGCGCCGTCGTGCAGTCCGCCGGCGAGCTTCCCGGAGCCGTCGACGAGCTTGTACAGGCCGCCGCTGAGGTCCACGGCGCCCGTCCTCAGCCTGCCGACACCGGTGTCCAGGGCGGTCGCGCCGGTCTTGGCCGTGCCGAGCCCTGCGTGGAGCGTCCTGGCGCCCGCGGCGACCTTCCCGGCGCCGTCGTTCAGTTTGTTGATCCTGGCCACCGCGTCGTCGAGGTCCTCGGAGAGGTGCGGTGCGCGGTCGGCGAGCGCCTGGGCCTGTGTCTGGAGGGTCCGCAGGTTCGTGTCGAGCTTCTTCAGGTCGCCGTTCTGGTCGGCCACCAGGTTGTCGACGTCGTCGGCGACCTCGGCCACGTCCGAGGCGGCCCGGGCGGCCTTCTTCAGGTCGGGACAGGCGGCGTCGGCCAGGACGGCGGTTTCGCAGCGCGCCCTGTAGACCTCGTCCAGGGTGTCCGAGGCCGCGTGCGCTCCCTTGGCGGCGACCGGGGCCGCCTTGACCAGGGTGCCCAGGTCGGCGCGGATCGTCTTCGCCGAGTCGGCTACCAACTGAGCCGTGTCCCCGATGGTCTTCTCGTTGTCCTCAAGGAAGGGCCCCACCTTGTCGGCGACCCCGTTGACCGTGTCGGCGAGGGTCTGCGTCCCGGCCGCCACCTGCTTCGAACCGTCCTCCAGGTCGCCCGCGCCCGTGTCGAGCTTCTTCAGGCCCTTGGAGAGCTTGCCGCTGCCCTTCTTGGCATCCTTGAGACCGTCGGCGAGATCCTTGGAGCCCGCCTCGGCGGTACCGATGCCGCCCTTGAGCCGATCGGCGCCGTCGGCCGCCTTCACGGTCTGGCCGTGGATGTCGGAGAACGACACGAAGATCCGGTCCAGGAAGGTCCGCGAGGCCTTGGTGGACGCGGCCGACCGCACCTCGCTGAACACCGTCCGGGAGATCTGCCCGACGATGTAGTTGTTCGCGTCGTTCGTCCGCACCTGGAGCGCGCCCGTCTCCGGGGAGTCGCCCGCACTGGAGGCTATGCGCGAGCTGAAGTCGGCCGGCATGGTCAACGACAAGTAGTACGTGCCGTCCTCGACGCCCTTCCGCGCGGTGGCCGCACTCACCTCGTGCCACTCGAAGGTCTTGCTGTCGCGCAGCCCTCGGGTGATGTCGTCGCCCGCCGTGAGCTTCTTCCCGTCGGCCGTCGTCCCCCGGTCGTCGTTGACGAGCGCCACGGGGATGCGGTCCAGGCGGCCGTACGGGTCCCAGAAGGACCACAGGTACAGGGCGCCGTACAGCAGGGGCAGCAGCAGGAGGGCGACGAGCGCGGCGCGCGGCAGCTTGCCCCTGCCGAAGCGCCTGAGCTCAAGCGCGGCCAGTCGTGGCGCGTGCATCGGCCTTCTCCGTTCCTTCGGCTCCTTCGGCGGACACCGCCACGACGGTCGTTCCGGAATCCGCGAGGGATCTCAACAGGTCCCAGATCTCCGCCCGTTCGGCATCCGAGAGCTTGAGATCGACATCGTCCACACCGAGCAGGGCCGGTCGCCCGACGAGCGCCAGCGCGATGGACAGCCGCAACTCATGCGGCCGTTCCAGATCCCGTACGGCGGTCTGGGAGCCCTTGGGCAGGGCGTCGAGGTCGAGACCGGCGGCGGTCAGCGCCCGCTCGATCCGCAGCCCCGCCTCGGCCACCCGCTCGGACCGGGGCCGCAGCAGTGCGCGTACGGAGTCCCCGAACCGCCGTTGCAGCGCGGCCCGTTCACGCAGATGCTCGCCGACGGTCAGTGCCGGATCGAGGTCGGTGACCCCGGCGACATTGGCCAGCGCGCCGACCCGCCGTACGGCCGCCGACTGCTTCGGCAGCGTGAACTCGCCCACGCGGGCGGTCCCTTCGGACGCCTTCATCCGCCCGGTGAGCGCGAGCAGCAGGCTCGTACGCCCGGACCCGGAAGGCCCTTCGACGGCGATCAGCGAGCCGGGCCCGGCGTCCAGGGAGATCCCCCGGAACGCCCAGCCGCGCGGCCCCTTGACCCCGAAGTCCTCGGCCGTGACACCGACCCCACCCACGGTTCCCCATCCCCCGTTGCCGGATTCTTTTGAACTGACTGGTCAGTGCAAAAACTAACGCGAACCTTCGATCGAAGCAAAAGCGCAGGTCAGAACGGATTGTCAGTGCCATACCTCACGATGGGCACATACGGCACTACCTGACAGGGCGTGCCGTCACACGACGACAGGAGGTTCGTCATGGCCAACTCGTCCGCAGCCGCCGCCCGTCGGCGCCGCGCTCCCGGCCCTGCCCCCTCACTGACCGGCCCGGCGAGCGACGTACACCCCGTGCTCCGCCGGGCCACAGCCCCGCCCGCAGCCCTCAACCTGCTCGCCCAGGCCCGCGCCGGACTGGACGAGGCAGCCGTCCTCGAAACGCCGAACGAGCGTTACGCGACGGCGCACCTCGCCGCCCTGCGCACCGCCGCCGCGGTACTCGCCGCGCGCGCCCAGCCGGAGCCCACGGCCCGGCGCCGGGCCCGCATCCGCAGCGCCTGGGAAGTACTCCCCGAGATAGTCCCCGAACTCACCGAGTGGAGCGCCCTGTTCGCCTCCGGTGCCCGGCGCCGCGCCCGCGCCGAGGCGGGCATCCAGGGCGCGGCGACCCGCCGGGACGCCGACGACCTCATACGCGACGTGGCGATGTTCCTGCGCCTGGTGGAGCGGATGCTCGTCCTCCAGCCGGTCCTGCCCCAGCCACGCCAGGACCCGGAGCGGCCGGGGGACCGCGCCGGGTGAACTCCGGTGAGGTGCAGCGCCCCAAAGGGGCGCGAGGCTGTATCGATATGCGGCTCCGCCGCGTGCGCGCGACCAGCCCCCCACCGGCCCGCAGGTTCATCACCGCTTCACCGGCGGAGCGCTCAGGCGGCGTTCCGCCGCGCGAGACACATCACCGGGTACGGCACCGGAGGCAATAGGGTGGAGGGCGCCTGAAGCCCTCCCTCCGCCCGCCTCCGGGCCGGGGAGGCAGCCCGTTCGCTCCGCCGTGCACAGGCGGTGCCGCGCCGAGGAGTCAACTGCCGTGTCGGACCCGAGCCGCCCCCGCGCCTCCCTCCGTACCGCCGTGGTCTGGGACGTCCTTCAGGACGCCCTCGACCGCCGGGTCAAGGCCACGGGTCGGGACGCGCTGGACGTCCTCGACACCGGGGGTGGCAGCGGCAACTTCGCGGTGCCCGTCGCCCGCCTCGGCCACCGCGTCACCGTCGTCGACCCCAGCCCGAACGCGCTGTTCGCGCTGGAGCGCCGCGCCGCCGAGGCCGGTGTCGCCGACCGTGTGCGGGGCGTCCAGGGCGACGCGCACGGCCTCTTCGACGTGGTCGAGCGCGGCGGCTACGACGCGGTGCTGTGCCACGGCGTCCTGGAGTACGTCGACGACCCCGCCGAGGGCGTCCGTACCGTGGTGGCCGCGCTGCGCCCGGAAGGCGTCCTCAGCCTGCTCGCCGCCGGACTCGGCGGTGCCGTCCTCGCGCGCGCCCTCGCCGGCCACTTCACGGAGGCCCGCCAGGCCCTCACCGACCCGAACGGCCGCTGGGGCGCCGCGGACCCCGTCCCGCACCGCTTCACCGCCGAGCAGCTCACCGCGTTCGTCCAGGGCGCGGGCCTCGCCGTCGGCGCCGTGCACGGGGTGCGGGTCTTCGCCGATCTGGTTCCTGGAGTACTCGTGGACACCGAGCCGGGTGCCCTGGACGCGCTGTTGAAGCTGGAGGCCGCGGCGGCCGAGCTCCCGGCGTACCACTCCGTGGCCACGCAGCTTCATGTGCTCGGCGAGACGCGGGGTGTCGGCGAGGTGTGAGTGGCCTCCTGTGACGGAGCCCTGATCAGGGGCTCGGCCGCACATGGAGTACGCCACAGGCCCCCCGATCGCGGGCCCGGCGCCGTATGATCGAGGGAGACCGCTCGGCATGACGGGACGGCTGCTGGGGAATGGAAGCTTCAGCGAGTCGGAACGGCCATGACGGATTCCGGTTGGTCAATTGGCGTAGAGGGGCGGGTTTCACGGGGGCGATTCCCTGCCTATCCTGAAGGGACCCCCCGGGTCGCCCCGGCGACTGCACGATGAGGAGGACTCCGTGCCGCTCTCGGAGCACGAGCAGCGAATGCTCGAGCAGATGGAGCGAGCGCTGTACGCCGAAGATCCCAAGTTCGCGACAGCGCTTGAGGGAAGCGGGCTGCGCACGTACACCCGGCGACGGGTCTACCAGGCGGTGGCCGGCTTCCTCGTAGGTATTGCGCTCCTCATGGCAGGAATGGTCGCAAAGCAGATTTGGGTCAGCGTGGTGGGATTCCTCGTCATGCTGGGCTGTGCGGTACTCGCCGTGACCGGCTGGCGCAAGGCTCCGAAGCCTGGCGAACAGCCCGCCGCGGGCGCTCCGCACGCCCGCCGCCAGGGACGGCAGCGGCGCTCGGTCATGGATCGTATCGAGCAGCGGTGGCAGCGCCGCCGCGACGAGCAGCAGGGTCAGTAACGGCGGCCCGGCTCCGCACGAAGCGAGGCGCCCCAGAACACGAGTGAGGGGATGACCACCGAACCGGTGGTCATCCCCTCCCGTATGCCCTGGCCCCTCAGCCGCTTCCGCGGAGGAGGGGCCAGGGCATCAGCCCTGCTGTCCCGACGGCTTGCGCAGGGCCGGCCGGATCGCCGCCACCCGCGTCGTCACGGACGCCCACCAGGCCGACAGCGCCCACACCACCCGGACGGTCGAGCGCGGGGCGACCAGTGCGCGCAGCCGTGTGGAGCGGTCGGCCGTGTCCTGGAAACCGACGATCACCCGGCGCACGTCCTGCGTGAGCCCCGCCGTCGGCTGCGGCCTGGGGGCGTAGAGGACCTGCTCCACGGCGTCCGCCACCCGGTGCACCGAGGCGGCGGTGGGCGGATCGAGATGCCCGAGTCGCACGATCCGGGCGGCGGCCTTGCGCGGGGTCAGTGAATCGTCGGGCGAGATCCCGAAGTCCCAGGCCGTATCGGTCAGTTCCTCCCAGACCGCCAGCGTGTGGACGGCCGCGTCCGCCGCCGTACGACCGTGGGCGCCCAGCCGTACCGAGCGCGCACGGGCCCGCCACAGCATCGGCGAGAACGGGATCGTCAGCAGCAGCAGCGCGCCCAGGCCCAGCAGCGACATCCGCAGGTACCACCACGGGCCCCTGCCGTCGTCGCCCGCCGCGATCGCCGGGGCCTGGCTCGTGCAGCCGTCCAGCTTCCGCAACTGGGCCGTGCAGCTCTCGCTCGCCGAGGGGGCGGCCGAGGCCGCCGCGCTCGTCGAGGTCGAGGGCCTGGCCGGGTCCGGGATGTTGCTGCCGGGGGTGGTCGACTGGGTGTACGACGGCACCGAGCCCCGGTTGGGGGTCGGCTCGAAGCGGGTCCAGCCGATGCCCTCGAAGTACAGCTCGGGCCAGGCGTGCGCGTCCTTCAGGCCCACCGACACCGACTGGTCCGCCTCCGGGGTGCCGGGTGCGAAGCCCACCGCGACCCGGGCCGGAATGCCCAGGGTGCGGGCCATCGCCGCCATCGCGAAGGAGAAGTGGACGCAGAAACCCTGCTTGTCCTTGAGGAACTTCGCTATCGCGTTGCGGCCGGTACCGACGTCCACCTGGGTGTCGTACTGGAAGCCGCCGGTCACCGCGAAGTAGTCCTGGAGCTTGACCGCCTGCTCATAGGCGTTTGCCGAGCCCGCGGTGACCCGGCGGGCGGTCTGGGCCACCACCGCCGGCAGCGATTTCGGCACCTTGGTGTACTGGGTCTCCAGGGCCTTCGACGGTGCCGGCGCGGTGGCCAGCTGCTCCGCGGTCGGCTCCACGTCCAGGCTGGTGACCGTGTAGGTCACCCCACGCGTGTTCTGGCCGTGGTCCCCCACGACCGTCATACCCACGGGCTCGTAGCGCCAGCTGCCGTCGATGTTCACGCGGCTGGGCGGGTACGGCATCGGCAGCCAGTCCTGGGCGTACCAGTCCGCGGCCGAGATCCGGGTCTTGATCTCCGCGCGCTTGACGTCGGCGCCGAGACCGGTCGGGGTCGGGAACGTGTCGGGCACGCTTTCGATGTGCCGCTGCGACGGCTTCCAGGTGATGCCGTCGAAGTCGTCCAGGGACACGATCCGCAGATACATGTCCGAGATGTCGTTCGTGTTGGTGCGCAGGGACAGGACCTGGCGGTTCTCGTCCACGTTCAGGCTGTCGCGCAGCGAGACCAGCGGGTTGACCGCGGAGATAGTGCCGCCGCCTCCGGTGCCCGCGCCCACACCGGTCCCGGCGGCGTCCAGCAGACCGCCGGAGATCGTGGGCAGCGGCAGCAGGGCGATGGCCAGCGCGACCGCGCCGATCCGTCGCCCGGTGCGGACCGGGGCGAGTGGTCCGGAGGAGTCCGAACCCGGGGTGGTGCGTGGCGCCCCGCCGAAGACCCGGCCCCACTGGGCGAGCCGGTCCCGGCCCTCGGACAGCAGCAGCATCAGGTAGCCCGCCGCCGCGAGCAGGAACCACAGCCAGTCGTTGCCGCTGTTCGACAGCCCGGCGGCCACCGAGTACAGGGCGAGCAGCGGCAGGCCGGCCGGGGCCGCGCTGCGGAAGGTGACCGCGAGCGTGTCCACCGCGAGGCCGACCACCAGCACACCGCCGATGATCATCAGCCGGATGCCGTCGTGCAGCGGGGCCGGGATCGCGTACCGGGAGACGTCGTCGGAGCCCTGCTGCAGCAGGTCGGCGAAGTGCTGGAAGGCCCGGGGGCCCGGGACGAGCCCGGCGAAGGCCTGCTCACGGGCGAAGGCCAGGGTCAGCATCAGCAGCGTGACCAGGGCCTGCGCCGCGACGGTCAGCGGCCGGGCCAGCGGGACCCGCCGGGTCGCCGCGCCCACCCCGGCCTGGATCGCCAGCATGAAGGCCGCCTGGAAGATCCAGATCGCCGGGGCGACCAGGGGAATCAGGGCGGTGGACGCCAGCAGCGTCGCCCCCCAGGCGCAGAGCGCCAGCCGTGCCCGCCCGCTCATCCCCATCCCTCCCCGAGACCGGCCGCGGTGATGCCGTTGCGCTCCTGGTCGGCCCGCTGCCACAGCTCGGTCAGGGACGCGCCGCGCGGCACGCCCACGGCGGTCCAGCCCGCGTCGCGCAACATCCGCAGCCGCTCCTCCTGCTCGTTCTCCGGGCCGGGTACGTCGGTCGGCTCGCGCACCCAGCCGCCGCTGTCCAGCACGAAGGCGAGGGCGCCCCCGCTGCGCTGCCGCATCCGGGCGACGATCGCCGCCTGTTCCTCGTCGAGGTCGCCGAAGAAGGCCACCAGCAACCCTTCGTTTCCGCCGCGCAGCAGGTCGTAGGCCCGGGACAGGCCCTCGCCGTCCGAGTGGTCGATCACCGCGAGGGTGTCCATCATCAGTCCGGCCGCGTCCGCCGACTCCTGGCTCGCGCCCGCGAACCCGTCGGCGCCCTCACCGGGCACCGAGTTGCCGGTGTCGGTCAACAGCCTTACGGAGAAGCCCCGTTCCAGCATGTGCACCAGGACAGAGGCCGCGCCCGACACGGCCCACTCGAAGGCCGAGTCCGGGCCCTGGCCCGCGAAGGCGATGCCCCGGGTGTCGAGGAGCACCGTGCAGCGGGCGCGCTGCGGCTGCTCCTCGCGGCGCACCATCAGCTCGCCGTAGCGCGCGGTGGAGCGCCAGTGCACGCGGCGCAGGTCGTCGCCGTAGCGGTAGCCGCGCGGGATCACGTCGTCCTCGCCGGCCAGGGCCAGCGAGCGGTTGCGCCCGTCGCCGTACCCCTTGGCCTCGCCGCTGAGACGGACCGGGGGCAGGGCCTCCACGCGCGGGATCACGGTCAGGGTGTCGAACGTCGAGAAGGAGCGGGTCAGTTCGCACATCCCGAACGGGTCCGTCAGGCGCAGCTGCAGCGGGCCCAGGGGGTAGCGGCCACGCAGGTCGGAGCGGACCCGGTAGGACACCTCGCGCCGGCCGCCCGCCTCGACCCGGTCCAGGACGAACCGGGGGCGCGGGCCGAGCACGTACGGCACCCGGTCCTGGAGCATCAGCAGGCCCGTGGGCAGCCGCGAGACGTTGTCCATCCGCAGATGGACGCGGGCCTCGCTGCCGGCGGGCACGCGCGCGGGGGAGAGCCGGCGGCTGCCGGCGACCCGGTACCGGGTGCGGTACAGCACGGTCGCGCAGACCAGGGGCAGCACGGCCAGCAGCAGCCCGACCCGGAGCAGATCGCCCTGCCCCAGGACATACGCGCAGACGGCCGCCGCGATACCGGCGGCCAGGAACGAGCGACCGCGGGTGGTCAGCCCCGCCAGGGCCGTACGGACACCACCCTTCTCGTCCCGCTCGGGCTCCGGGACCCCCGGCACCCCGACGGCCATCACAGCCTCCGGGGCGGCTGCTCGCCGTAGGACGCCGTGCCGCGGCCCATGCCGAAGCTGCTCTGCTGCGGCGGCGCCGCGGGCACGGGGGTGCGCTGCAGGATCTCCTGGACGACCTGCTCCGCCGTACGGCGGTTCAGCTGGGCCTGGGCGGTGGGCAGCAGGCGGTGGGCCAGGACCGCGACCGCGAGCGCCTGGATGTCGTCCGGCAGCGCGTACTCACGGCCGCTCAGGGCGGCGGACGCCTTCGCCGCGCGCAGCAGATGCAGCGTCGCGCGCGGTGAGGCGCCGAGTCTGAGGTCGGGGTGGGTGCGGGTGGCGGAGACCAGGTCCACCGCGTACCTGCGCACCGGGTCGGCGACATGGACGCCGCGGACCGCCTCGACCAGCTTGACGATGTCGTGCGCGTGGGCCACCGGCTGCAGGTCGTCAAGCGGGCTCACCCCGCCGTGGATGTCCAGCATCTGCAGCTCGGCCTCCGCGCTGGGATAGCCGATGGAGACCCGGGCCATGAAACGGTCGCGCTGGGCCTCGGGCAGCGGATAGGTGCCCTCCATCTCGACCGGGTTCTGCGTGGCGACCACCATGAAGGGGCTGGGCAGCTCGTAGGTCTGGCCGTCGCTGGTGACCTGCCGCTCCTCCATCGACTCCAGGAGCGCGGACTGCGTCTTCGGCGAGGCGCGGTTGATCTCGTCGCCGATCACGATCTGCGCGAAGATGGCGCCCGGTTTGAACTCGAAGTCCTGCCGCTGCTGGTCCCAGATGGACACACCGGTGATGTCCGAGGGCAGCAGGTCCGGCGTGAACTGGATTCGCCGCACCGAACAGTCGATCGACCGTGCCAGCGCCTTGGCCAGCATTGTCTTGCCCACGCCCGGAACGTCCTCGATCAGAAGATGTCCCTCGGCGAGCAGCACGGTCAGCGAAAGCCGTACGACCTCGGGCTTGCCCTCGATCACTCCTTCCACCGAACTGCGGACTCGCTCCACAGTGGCGGTCAGATCTGTAAGGCTCGCTCGATCGTCATAGGTCGTCACCCGGCCCTCCTCGGCCCGTTCTTTCCATGGGCCGACGCGCGCACTGCGGATCGGCCCACCCCGAAACACGGACGGCACGCGGGAAAAGTTCCGCGTGACGCCACACCCGCATTCTTGTTGCCGTTACCGGTTCGTGTCACTCGCCTGTGGACAACTGCCTTCGCTTTGTCGGGTCTTACGACCTTTTGGGCGGTCCGAGCGGCGAGCTTTTCGAAATTTTCGGGGCGGGCGGGCGCGTCAGGCGGGGTCGATCTCGCGCAGCAGACCCGACTTCACGTCGAACACGAAGCCGCGCACATCATCAGTGTGCAGCAGGAACGGCGAGGTGCGCACACGCTGCATGGACTGCCGTACGTCCTGCTCCACGTCCCGGAAGGCCTCCACCGCCCAGGCGGGGCGCTGGCCGACCTCCATCTCCAGGTCGTGCCGGAACTCCTCGGTGAGGGACTCCAGGCCGCAGCCGGTGTGGTGGATGAGCACGATGCTGCGGGTGCCGAGCGCCCGCTGGCTGATGGTGAGGGAGCGGATGACGTCGTCGGTGACGACACCGCCCGCGTTGCGGATGGTGTGACAGTCGCCGAGTTGGAGGCCGAGCGCGGAGTGCAGGTCCAGGCGGGCGTCCATGCAGGCCACGACGGCCACCTGGAGGACGGGGTGGGCGTCCATCCCGGGATCGGTGAACGCGGCGGCGTACTGCGCGTTGGCCTCGACGAGGCGGTCCGTCACGGTCCCGCCGTGGGCTATGGCGCCTTCGGACTCTGTGGGTACGGATGCGGAGGTCGTCATACCTATGACGGTACTGGTCACTGCCGGTGCGGTCTTGGTACGGGAAGGGAAAAAGAGCGTCATTGCGTCCTCTTGTGAGGTAACCCACACGGGTGGCGGGGGTGCACCCGCGTGGGTGATTCTTCCCGTTTTGAGGCTTCGCACGCACCCCGGCCCGCGACGCGCAGGCCGGTTGATTGACCGTGAGACAGCGTGGACTAAAGTTGCGCGAAGCGGGAGGCGAGGTTCTCCCTGCTGGACTTTTCCCGGAGACCCCGGCGACTTTCCGGATTCTCCCCACGTGCGCGGCGCGTACGTACGGCTCGGCCTCCTCCCGCTCCCGGTCGGCTGACGCTTCCGGCGCCGGCAGGCCTTCCCCTTCCTGAGCGGGCGGGGACCCGGCGGTGCGTACGGGCCCGCCGGACCTGAGAGGGCCCCTTGAGCAACAGTCGACACGTCCCGGTGATGCTCCAGCGGTGCCTGGACCTGTTGGCACCCGCCCTGGAGCGGCCGGGAGCGGTGGTCGTCGACTGCACGCTCGGCCTCGGCGGCCACAGCGAGGCGCTGCTCACCCGCTTCCCGGAGGCCCGCCTCGTCGCCCTGGACCGCGACAAGGAGGCCCTGCGCCTCTCCGGCGAACGCCTCGCCCCCTTCGGGGAGCGCGCCACCCTTGTGCACGCCGTCTACGACGAGCTGCCCGAGGTACTGGAGCGGCTCGGCCTCGCGCGCGTGGAGGGCGTTCTGTTCGACCTCGGCGTCTCCTCCATGCAGCTGGACGAGGCCGACCGCGGCTTCGCCTACGCCCAGGACGCGCCCCTCGACATGCGCATGGACCAGACGACCGGCATCAGCGCCGCCGAGGTCCTCAACACCTACGCACCCGGTGAACTCGTCCGCATCCTGCGGGCGTACGGCGAGGAGAAGCAGGCCAAGCGGATCGTGTCGGCGGTCGTCCGCGAGCGCGACAAGGAGCCGTTCGGCAACAGCGCGCGGCTCGTCGAGCTGATCCGCGACTCGCTGCCCCAGGCCGCCAAGCGCACCGGCGGCAACCCGGCCAAGCGGACCTTCCAGGCGCTGCGCATCGAGGTCAACGGTGAACTGTCCGTCCTGGAGAGGGCGATTCCCGCCGCCGTGAAGTCCCTTGCCGTGGGCGGCCGGATCGCCGTCCTGTCGTACCACTCGCTCGAAGACCGCCTGGTGAAGCAGGTGTTCGCGGCCGGCGCGGCCAATACCGCGCCTCCTGGGCTGCCGGTGGTGCCCGAGCAGTACCAGCCCCGGCTCAAGCTCCTGACGCGCGGTGCCGAACTTCCCACCGAGGAAGAGGTCGCCGAGAACCGGCGGGCGGCACCCGCGCGGCTGCGGGGGGCCGAGCGCATCAGGGAGGACATCGGGTGAGTACGTACCAAGTGAGTGCGGGGTGCGTGGGTGAGTAGGAAACCCGAACTGAGGGGCAGGGCAGCCCGGCTCGCGCGGCTCTTTCCGACCGGGCCCGCGCAGTCGGGCGGGATCCAGGCGGCCCGGACCCCGTTCGTCCTCCTTGTCGTGCTTCTCCTCGGCGGCGGTCTGATCGCGCTGCTCGTGCTGAACTCCGCGCTCAGCGAAGGGCAGTTCAAGCTGGACGACCTCCAGAAGCAGACGAAGAGCCTCACCGACGAGGAGCAGGCCCTCCAGCGGGACGTGGATGCCTATTCCGCCCCCGACGCCCTCCAGCGCCGCGCACACGAACTGGGCATGGTGCCCGGGGGAGACCCCGCCTTCCTCGACCCGAACGGCACCGTGAAGGGTGTCCCGGAGCAGGCCACCGCGGAGAAGACCGTGAGCACCCCGGCGGTGCTCGCCCCCGAGGCGCTCATCAGCAGGCCGAGCCCGAGCCCGACCCCCGCGGCCGGCGCGGCGGCACCCGTGGCCACCCCCACGCCCACTCCGGCCCGGTCCGTACAGCCCGTAAAGCCCGCGCAGTCCACGACAGTTCAGTCCTCCACCCCGACTACACCCGGCAGGTGACGGAAGTGTCCGACAGGGAACCGCCGCGCCGCCGAGTGCCCGGACCGGCCAGGCCCGAACGGCCCGATGCCCGGCGCCGCCCCGGGCCCGGCGCCCGCCCGGCCCGCCGCCCGGCATCGGCCCCTCCCGCGGCCCGTCCGGCGGGCCCGCGCTCCCTCCGGCTCGGCAGCCCCCGCCCCCGGCTGCGCATGATCAGCCTCGCGCTGACGCTCGTCCTGATCGCGTTCGTCGTACGACTGCTCCAGGTGCAGGCCGTCGACGCGAGCGCGTACGCCGCCAAGGCCGCGCAGAACCGGTACGTCGACTACGTCCTGGCCGCCGAGCGCGGTGAGATCACCGACCGTTCCGGAGTGGCCCTCGCGACCAGCGTGGACGCGTACACGATCACCGCCGACCCGACGCTGTTCACCCGCAAGCAGCTCAAGATCGACGACGGGCCCGAACAGGCGGCGGCCCTCCTCGCCCCGATCCTCGGCGTGGACCAGGCCTCGATCGTCAAGAAGCTCAGGCCGGCGAACAAGAACCTGCGCTACGTAGTGCTCGCCAACCGGCAGACCCCGCAGGTCTGGAAGCAGATCAAGGACCTGAAGAGCGCGCTCACCACCAAGTCCGGAACCGACCCGACCACCGTCAACGTCCTTGCCGGTGTCCTCGCCGTCCCCACCACCAGGCGCGTGTACCCGAACGGCGATCTCGCCGCCGGGATACTGGGCTGGGTCAATGCGGACGGCAAGGGCGGCGGCGGGGTCGAGCAGCAGCTCAACAAGGATTTGACCGGCAAGGACGGCAAGGTCCGCTACGCCCAGTCCGGCGGCCTCCAGGTGCCCACCGCGGGCTCCACGGAGACGCCGGCAGTGCCCGGTTCCGACGTCGAGCTGACGATCGACCGCGACATCCAGTGGGCCGCGCAGAACGCCATCACGGAGCAGGTGAAGAAGTCCAAGGCGGACCGCGGGTACGTGATAGTCCAGGACACCCGCACCGGAGAGATCCTCGCCATGGCCAACGCGCCCGGCTTCGACCCGAACGACCTCGCCCAGGCCAACGCGGCCTCCCTGGGCAACGCGGCCCTCCAGGACGCCTACGAGCCCGGTTCCACCGCCAAGGTCATGACGATGGCCGCCGTACTCCAGGAGAACGTGGCCACCCCGCTGACGCACGTCGTCGTGCCGAACCGGCTGCACCGCGGTGACCGCCTCTTCCAGGACGACGTCGACCACGCGACCTGGAACCTCACGCTCAACGGCGTCCTCGCCAAGTCCAGCAACATCGGCACCATCGAGGCGGCCGGCCAGCTCGGCAAGACGCAGCCCGAGGCCAACGAGGTCCTGTACTCGTATCTGCGCAAGTTCGGCATCGGCAGCTACAGCGGGCTCGACTTCCCCGGCGAGACCAAGGGCATCCTCGCGCCCGCCTCCAAGTGGTCGACCTCGCAGCAGTACACGATTCCTTTCGGCCAGGGCATGTCCCTCAACGCGCTCCAGGCGGCCTCCGTCTACTCGACGGTCGCCAACGGCGGAGTCCGCGTCGAACCCACCCTGGTGCGCGGTACGAAGGGGCCCGACGGCCGCTTCACACCCGCCGCCACGCCCAAGAAGACCCGGGTCATCAGTGCGAAGACGGCGAAGACCCTCGCCCAGATGCTGGAGTCCGTGGTGGACGACGAGCAGGGCACCGGCGGTAAGGCCGCCATTCCGGGGTACCGGGTCGCAGGGAAGACCGGTACCGCCAACCGTGTCGATCCGGCCACCGGCAAGTACAAGGGCTACACCTCGTCGTTCGCCGGGTTCGCGCCCGCCGACAACCCCCGCATCACCGTCTACTGCGCGATCCAGAACGCCACCAGCGGAAGCTACTTCGGCGGTCAGATCTGCGGACCGATCTACAAGCAGGTGATGGAGTTCGCCCTCAAGACCCTCCAGGTCCCGCCCACCGGGGCGAAGGCCGCGAACCTGCCCGTGACCTTCACTCCCTGATCAGCGCAACAGCCAGGAACCGATCCGTGACCATGATCACTTCCCATTCCGGGAACCAGGGCGAGCCCCGCCCCTCGCTTCGCTCGGAGGCAGGTGCGCCCGGTACGCTCACCGCCGTGCCATCCGCCGATCAGTCCCAACCACCCCAGAAGGGCGCATCCGTGACATACCCGGGGCCGCCCAGGCCGGCGCAGCTCTCCGCCACACCCCTCGCGGAACTCGCCGGCCAACTGGGCGCCGCCGAGCCGCCGACCACGACCGCAGAGGTCACGGGCATCACCCATGACTCGCGCGCCGTCCGCCCCGGCGACCTGTACGCCGCGCTGCCCGGTGCCCGCCTGCACGGCGCCGACTTCGTGACCCAGGCGGCCGGCCTCGGCGCCGTCGCCGTCCTCACGGACCCGGCGGGCGCCGACCGCGCGGCGGCAACAGGCCTGCCGGTCCTGGTCGTAGCCGATCCGCGCGGGCAGATGGGCGAGCTGGCGGCCACCATCTACGGCCACCCTGGCCGCGATCTGCTCCAGATCGGCATCACCGGCACCTCCGGGAAGACGACCACCGCGTACCTCGTAGAGGGTGGGCTGAAAACGGTCCGGTCCACCGGTCTGATCGGGACGGTCGAGACGCGCATCGGCGACGAGCGCATGAAGTCGGAGCGCACGACCCCCGAAGCCACCGATCTCCAGGCCCTGTTCGCGGTCATGCGCGAGCGCGGGGTCGACGCGGTCGCCATGGAGATCTCCAGCCACGCACTGGTCCTCGGCCGGGTCGACGCCTGCATCTTCGACATCGCGGTCTTCACCAACCTCAGCCCGGAACACATGGAGTTCCACTCGGGCATGGAGGACTACTTCCAGGCCAAGGCGCAGCTGTTCACGCCGCTGCGCAGCCGGCAGGGAGTGGTGAATCTCGACGACGAGTACGGCCGCAGGCTCGCGCGCGAGGCCACGGTCCCCGTGACCACGTATTCCGCGGAGGGCAACCCGGACGCCGACTGGCGCGCCGAGGACGTCCAAGTCGGCCCGATGGACTCGACGTTCACCGCGGTCGGCCCCAAGGGGGAGCTGATCACCGCGAGATCGCCGCTGGCCGGCTCCTTCAACGTGGCCAACACCCTCGCCGCGATCGCCGCCCTCGCCACCGCGGGCCTCGACCCGCAGCTCGCCGCCGACGGCATCGCCGCCGTGCCGGGCGTGCCGGGGCGCCTGGAGCGCGTGGACGCCGGGCAGCCGTATCTCGCGGTCGTCGACTACGCCCACAAGACGGACGCCGTCGAATCGGTCCTGCGCGCGCTGCGCAAGGTCACCGAGGGCAAGGTGCACGTCGTGCTCGGCTGTGGCGGGGACCGGGACAAGACGAAACGCGAGCCGATGGGCGCCGCCGTGGCGCGGCTCGCCGACACCGCCGTACTGACGTCGGACAACCCCCGCTCCGAGGACCCCCTCGCGATCCTCGCGACCATGCTCCAGGGGGCGGCATCCGTGCCGGCGCACGAGCGCGGCGAGGTCCAGGTCTTCGAGGACCGGGCCGCCGCGATCGCCGCCGCCGTCGCCCGCGCACAGCCGGGCGACACCGTGCTGGTCGCGGGCAAGGGCCACGAGCAGGGCCAGGACATCGCCGGAGTGGTCCGTCCCTTCGACGACCGCCAGGTGCTTCGCGAAGCTATCCAGAAGACCCAGGGATGAACTTGTGATCGCCCTCTCCCTCGCCGAGATCGCAGAAGTCGTCGGCGGGCAGACGCACGACATACCGGATCCGTCCGTCCAGGTCACCGGCCCGGTGGTCCGCGACTCCCGGGAAGTGGAACCCGGCAGCCTCTTCGTCGCCTTCGTCGGCGAGCACGTCGACGGCCACGACTTCGCGAACGCGGTCGTCGAGGCGGGCGCGGTGGCCCTCCTGGCGTCCCGCCCGGTCGGCGTGCCCGCGATCGTCGTGGACGACGTCCAGAGCGCCCTGGGCGCCCTCGCCCGGCATGTCGTACGACGGCTCGGCGCGACCCTCGTGGCCCTCACCGGCTCGGCGGGCAAGACCAGCACCAAGGACCTCATCGCCCAGGTGCTCGCGCGCAAGGCGCCCACAGTGTTCACGCCGGGATCGTTGAACAATGAGATCGGGCTGCCGCTGACCGCGCTGAGCGCCACCGACGAGACGAGGTTCCTCGTCCTGGAGATGGGCGCCCGCGGAATCGGTCACATCCGCTACCTCACGGATCTGACGCCCCCGCAGATCGGCCTCGTCCTCAACGTCGGCACAGCCCACATCGGGGAGTTCGGCGGCCGGGAGCAGATCGCGCAGGCAAAGGGTGAACTCGTAGAAGCGCTCCCTTCAGTTGAAGAGGGCGGTGTCGCGGTCCTCAACGCCGACGATCCGCTCGTACGGGCCATGGCATCCCGTACGAAGGCGAAGGTGATCCTTTTCGGAGAGTCCGGCGAAGCGGACGTACGGGCCGAGAACGTCAGACTCACGGACAGCGGACAGCCCGCCTTCAGCCTTCACACACCCTCCGGGTGCAGCGAAGTGACCATGCGCCTGTACGGTGAGCACCACGTGTCGAACGCGCTCGCCGCGGCCGCCGTCGCCCATGAGCTGGGCATGTCCGCAGACGAGATCGCCACCGCGCTCTCCGAGGCGGGCTCCCTCTCCCGCTGGCGGATGGAGGTCACCGAGCGTTCGGACGGCGTGACCATCGTCAACGACGCCTACAACGCGAACCCCGAGTCCATGCGAGCCGCCTTGCGCGCGCTCGCTGCAATGGGCAAAGCCTCACAGGCAAAGGGGGGCCGGACCTGGGCGGTGCTCGGCAAGATGGCCGAGCTCGGGGACGAGGCGCTCGCCGAGCACGACGCGGTCGGACGGCTGGCCGTCCGGCTCAATGTCGGCAAGCTCGTCGCGGTCGGGGGCAGGGAAGCGTCCTGGCTGCAACTGGGCGCATATAACGAGGGTTCGTGGGGTGAGGAGTCGGTGCACGTGTCCGACGCACAGGCGGCGGTCGACCTGTTGCGCAGCGAGTTGCGCCCGGGAGACGTCGTTCTCGTGAAGGCGTCCCGTTCGGTCGGTCTGGAGAGCGTGGCGCAGGCGCTCGTCGAGGCCGGTACCGAGGGTGAGGTTGCCGTCCGATGATGAAGCAGATCCTGTTCTCAGGAGTCATCGGCCTGTTCCTGACCCTGGTGGGCACCCCGCTGCTGATCAAGCTGCTGGCCCGCAAGGGCTACGGCCAGTACATCCGTGACGACGGCCCGCGTGAGCACGCCAGCAAGCGCGGTACGCCGACGATGGGCGGTATCGCCTTCATCTTCGCGACGGTCGCCGCGTACTTCCTGTCCAAGGTCATCACCGGCTACACGCCGACCTATTCGGGTCTGCTTGTGCTCGGTCTGATGGTCGGCATGGGCCTGGTCGGCTTCCTCGACGACTACATCAAGATCGTCAAGCGCCGTTCGCTGGGCCTGCGGGCCAAGGCGAAGATGGCCGGCCAGCTGATCGTCGGCATCAGCTTCGCGGTGCTCGCCCTGCAGTTCCAGGACGCCCGCGGCAACACCCCGGCCTCCACGAAGCTGTCGTTCATCACGGACTTCGGCTGGAAGATCGGCCCGATCCTGTTCGTGATCTGGGCGCTGTTCATGATCCTCGCGATGTCGAACGGCGTGAACCTGACGGACGGTCTGGACGGCCTGGCCACCGGCGCCTCGGTCCTGGTCTTCGGTGCCTACACCTTCATCGGTGTCTGGCAGTTCCAGGAGTCCTGCGCCAACGCGACGACCCTGACCAACCCGAACGCCTGCTACGAAGTGCGCGATCCGCTCGACCTCGCGGTCATCGCCTCCGCGCTGATGGGGGCCTGCCTGGGCTTCCTGTGGTGGAACACCTCGCCGGCCAAGATCTTCATGGGGGACACCGGTTCGCTGGCCCTCGGCGGTGTCCTCACCGGTCTGGCGATCCTCTCCCGCACCGAGCTGCTGGTCGCCATCATGGGTGGCCTCTTCGTCCTCATCACCATGTCGGTGGTCATCCAGGTCGGCTCCTTCAAGCTCACCGGCAAGCGGGTCTTCCGAATGGCCCCGCTCCAGCACCACTTCGAACTCAAGGGCTGGTCCGAAGTGCTCGTGGTGGTCCGCTTCTGGATCATCCAGGGCATCTGCGTGATCGTCGGCCTGGGCCTCTTCTACGCGGGATGGGCAGCGGAAAAGTGACCGATGGGCAGGGGCTCTCCTGGGAGGGCAAGCACGTCACCGTCGCCGGACTCGGCGTCTCCGGGATCCCGGCGGCCAAGGTCCTGCACGGCCTAGGCGCGCTCGTCACGGTCGTCAACGACGGCGACGACGAGCGCTCCCGGGCCCAGGCCGCGGAGTTGGAGGCGCTCGGCATCACCGTGCGCCTCGGCGACGGAGCGACCCTGCCCGACGGCACCGAACTGATCGTCACCGCCCCTGGCTGGCAGCCCGACAAGCCGCTGTTCACGGCGGCCCGTGAGGCGGGCGTCGAGGTGTGGGGCGACGTGGAGCTGGCATGGCGCCTGCGCGGCCGGGACGGTAAAAAACCAGCCCCCTGGCTGGCCGTCACCGGCACCAACGGCAAGACCACCACCGTCCAGATGCTCGCCTCGATCCTGAAGGCGGGCGGCCTGCGCACGGCCGCCGTCGGCAACATCGGCGTCTCGGTCCTCGACGCCGTACTCGGGGACGAGCAGTACGACGTCCTCGCCGTCGAACTGTCGAGCTATCAGCTCCACTGGGCGCCCTCGCTGCGCGCCCACTCCGCCGCCGTCCTGAACCTGGCGCCCGATCACCTCGACTGGCACGGCTCCATGGAGGCGTACGCCGCCGACAAGGGCCGTATCTACGAAGGCAATCGGGTCGCCTGCGTCTACAACCTCGCCGACAAGGCCACCGAGGACCTGGTCCGCGAGGCCGATGTCGAGGAGGGGTGCCGGGCCGTCGGGTTCACGCTGGGCAGCCCCGGGCCCTCCCAACTCGGCGTCGTGGACGGCATCCTGGTCGACCGAGCCTTCGTCGAGGACCGCCAGCGCAACGCGCAGGAACTCGCCGAGGTCGCGGACGTCAATCCGCCCGCCCCGCACAACATCGCCAACGCTCTTGCCGCCGCTGCCCTCGCGCGCGCCTTCGGGGTGCCCGCCAAGGCCGTACGGGACGGGCTGCGGGCCTTCACGCCCGACGCGCACCGCATCGCGCACGTGGCCGATGTGGACGGTGTCGCGTACATCGACGACTCCAAGGCCACCAACACCCATGCGGCGGAAGCCTCGTTGGCGGCCTACGAGTCGATCGTGTGGATCGCGGGCGGACTTGCGAAGGGTGCCACCTTCGACGAACTCGTCGCCAAGTCGGCAAAGCGACTTCGGGGCGTGGTGCTGATCGGCGCCGATCGTGCGCTCATCCGGGAAGCCCTCGCGCGACACGCCCCGGAAGTACCCGTCGTCGACCTCGCCCGGACCGACACTGGGGCGATGCTCGCGGCTGTCCAGGAGGCACAGCGGCTCGCCGCCGCCGGCGACACGGTGCTGCTCGCCCCGGCCTGCGCCTCCATGGACATGTTCGCCAACTACAACAAGCGCGGTGACGCGTTCGCCCAGGCGGTTCGCGAACTCGGCGTCTGACCGACGTGAGCGGAGGCGCTGATGCCCAGTAGCCGTACCGGCCGGCCGCCCGTGCAGCAACGGACCCCCAGACGTCCCGCCGCCGCACGGACCGTACGCGACAACCCCGTACGACGGCTGTACGCCAACGCCCGCCGGGCCTGGGACCGGCCGCTGACCGCCTACTACCTGATCGCCGGCGGCAGCGTGCTGATCACCGTGCTGGGTCTGGTGATGGTCTACTCGGCCTCCCAGATCACGGCGCTCCAACTGTCGCTGCCCGGCTCGTATTTCTTCCGCAAACAGTTTCTCGCCGCCTGTATCGGCGGGGTGATGGCGCTCGCCGCCTCGCGGATGCCGGTCAAACTGCACCGGGCGCTGGCCTATCCGATCCTCGCGGGCGCCGTCTTCATGATGGCGCTGGTGCAGCTGCCGGGGATAGGGATGTCGGTCAACGGCAACCGGAACTGGATCTCCCTCGGCGGCTCCTTCCAGATCCAGCCAAGTGAGTTCGGCAAGCTCGCCCTCGTCCTGTGGGGCGCCGATCTGCTCGCCCGCAAGCAGGACAAGGCGATGCTGTCCCAGTGGAAGCACATGCTGGTGCCGCTGGTGCCGGTCGCGTTCATGCTGCTCGGACTGATCATGCTCGGCGGCGACATGGGTACGGCGATCATCCTCACCGCGATCCTGTTCGGCCTGCTCTGGCTGGCCGGTGCGCCGACCCGGCTCTTCGCCGGAGTGCTGTCGATCGCGGCCGTGATCGGTGTGATCCTCATCAAGACCAGCCCCAACCGGATGGCCCGGCTCGCCTGCATCGGCGCCACCGAGCCCAAGACCGGGGTCGCCGACTGCTGGCAGGCCGTGCACGGGATCTACGCGCTCGCATCCGGCGGGATCTTCGGCTCCGGGCTCGGTGCGAGTGTGGAGAAATGGGGTCAACTCCCCGAGGCCCACACCGACTTCATCTTCGCCGTCACCGGGGAGGAACTGGGCCTGGCAGGGACGCTGTCGGTCCTCGCCCTCTTCGCGGCTCTAGGCTATGCGGGTATCCGCGTGGCCGGACGCACGGAGGACCCCTTCGTGAGGTATGCCGCGGGAGGCGTGACCACCTGGATCACCGCTCAGGCGGTGATCAACATCGGTGCGGTGCTCGGCCTGCTGCCGATCGCCGGCGTCCCGCTCCCGCTGTTCTCCTACGGGGGTTCCGCCCTGCTGCCGACCATGTTCGCCATCGGGTTGCTGATCGCCTTCGCGCGCGACGACCCCGCTGCGCGGGCGGCGCTTGCGATGCGGCAACCCCGCTTTGGTAGAAAACGGGGGGCCAGGGGACCCGGTTCCGGCCGGAGTCCCCGCAGATGGAACACGATGCGACGGCGTGCCTCGGCGGCGCGTTCGTCCGGAGAGCGGTGAATTTCGGTGCATGTCGTACTCGCCGGTGGGGGGACCGCCGGCCACATCGAGCCCGCGCTCGCCCTCGCGGACGCCCTGCGCAGGCAGGACCCCACTGTGGGGATCACGGCCCTGGGCACGGAACGCGGCCTTGAGACCCGCCTCGTACCCGAGCGGGGCTACGAACTCGCGCTGATCCCCGCCGTACCGCTGCCCCGCAAGCCCACCCCGGAACTGATCACCGTGCCGGGCCGGCTGCGCGGCACGATCAAGGCCGCCGAGCAGATCCTGGAGCGCACCAAGGCGGACGCGGTCGTCGGCTTCGGCGGCTATGTGGCACTGCCCGGCTATCTCGCCGCCAAACGCCTCGGCGTGCCGATCGTGATCCACGAGGCCAACGCCAGGCCCGGGTTGGCCAACAAGATCGGCTCGCGCTACGCGGCCCAGGTCGCCGTCTCCACCCCGGACAGCAAGCTGCGGGGCGCCCGTTACATCGGCATCCCGCTGCGCCGCTCCATCGCCCTCCTGGACCGCGCGGCCGTACGGCCCCAGGCCCGGGCCGCGTTCGGGCTCGACCCGAACCTGCCGACGCTGCTGGTCTCCGGCGGCTCGCAGGGCGCCCGGCACCTCAACGAGGTGGTCGAGCGGGTCGCGCCGTACCTCCAGCAGGCCGGAATCCAGATCCTGCACGCGGTCGGCCCGAAGAACGAACTGCCGCAGGTGCACCAGATGCCGGGGATGCCCCCCTATATCCCGGTACCGTACGTGGACCGGATGGACCTCGCGTACGCCGCGGCCGACATGATGCTCTGCCGCGCGGGCGCGATGACCGTCGCCGAACTCTCCGCCGTCGGACTCCCGGCCGCCTACGTCCCGCTGCCCATCGGCAACGGCGAACAGCGGCTGAACGCCCAGCCGGTGGTCAAGGCCGGCGGCGGACTCCTGGTCGACGACGCGGAACTGACGCCCGAGTGGGTCCAGGGCAACGTCCTGCCCGTGCTCGCCGACCCGCACCGGCTGTACGAGATGTCGCGCGCGGCAAGCGAGTTCGGCCGCCGGGACGCCGACGACCTGCTCGTCGGCATGGTGTACGAGGCGATCGCCTCGCGGCACCGTTAGTCATATGTGAGAGAGGCAGGGGAGCGTGGCCGGACCGAGCACCGCCGAACGCGGTGAACGCCAACAGGAGTCGTCCGGCCCGCCCCTTGTCCGGCGCCTGGGGCCGCGACGCCTTCGTCTGATTGTCGTACTCGCCCTCGCCGCAGTCCTGTTGGGCACCGCCGCGGTCTGGCTGCTCTACGGTTCGCAGTGGCTGCGGGTGGAGAAGGTCTCGGTCTCCGGGACCAAGGTTCTGACGCCGGAGCAGGTGCGCGAAGCCGCCGGTGTACCGGTCGGCGGACCGCTCATTTCCGTCGACACCGATGCGATCGAAGCCCGACTCCGCAGGAAATTGCCCCGAATTGACACCGTTGACGTGGTCCGTTCCTGGCCTCATGGAATCGGGCTGAAAGTGACCGAACGCAGCCCGGTTCTGGTGGTGAAAAAGGGCGGAAACTTTGTCGAAGTGGACGACGAGGGCGTGCGATTCGCCACCGTTTCCACGCCACCGAAGTCCATCCCCACCCTCGAATTGACGCTCTCTCCCACGGCTTCCTCCGCCGCCGGCCTGCGCCGCTTCGGCGAGGACCGACTCGTCCGCGAGGCGGTGCGCGTCGCAGGCGACATTCCGGCCGCCGTCGCGCGCGACACCCAAGTCGTCAAGGTCCGTTCCTACGACGACATCTCACTGGAGTTGAGCGGCGGCCGGACCGTCTCCTGGGGAAGTGGCGACAAGGGCGCGGCGAAGGCGCGTACGCTCACCGCTCTCATGAAAGCAGCTTCCGGAGCCCGGCACTTCGACGTAAGTGTTCCCACCGCCCCTGCGTCAGCCGGGAGTTGACGCACATTCGCGCAGGCCAGCACCCTGGTTGGGCAGCGCTACGGCTGATCACATAGGGTGAAAAGAAAAACGGGAGGTTCGGCGTGTTCGTTGAACGTGCGCCACTTGTCGACTTAGTGTCCTGTTCAGAAGACTTCAAGGAACGGACACACTGGTAACCCTAAACTTCAACGTTAGGGTTCGGGTCGGCGCTACGGACCGTCCCATTCGGCATCCGTCGTCGGGTCGCGGAACACCGCGATCGACGACACGTAACTCGAGGCGAGAGGCCTTCGACGTGGCAGCACCGCAGAACTACCTCGCAGTCATCAAAGTCATCGGTGTCGGCGGCGGTGGTGTCAATGCCATCAACCGGATGATCGAGGTCGGTCTCAAGGGCGTCGAGTTCATCGCCATCAACACCGACGCGCAGGCGCTGTTGATGAGCGACGCCGACGTCAAACTCGACGTCGGCCGCGAACTCACCCGCGGACTCGGCGCCGGCGCCAACCCGGCCGTCGGCCGCAAGGCCGCCGAGGATCACCGCGAGGAGATCGAGGAGGTCCTCAAGGGGGCCGACATGGTCTTCGTGACGGCAGGCGAAGGCGGCGGCACCGGCACCGGCGGCGCCCCCGTCGTGGCCAACATCGCGCGCTCCCTGGGCGCCCTCACGATCGGCGTGGTCACCCGACCCTTCACCTTCGAAGGACGGCGCCGGGCCAACCAGGCGGAGGACGGCATCGCCGAACTCCGCGAAGAGGTCGACACCCTCATCGTCATCCCGAACGACCGGCTGCTGTCCATCTCGGACCGCCAGGTCTCCGTCCTCGACGCCTTCAAGTCGGCGGACCAGGTCCTGCTCTCCGGCGTCCAGGGCATCACCGACCTCATCACCACGCCCGGCCTGATCAACCTCGACTTCGCCGACGTCAAGTCCGTGATGTCCGAGGCCGGTTCGGCCCTCATGGGCATCGGCTCGGCCCGCGGCGACGACCGCGCGGTGGCGGCGGCCGAGATGGCGATCTCCTCGCCGCTCCTCGAAGCCTCCATCGACGGCGCCCGCGGCGTCCTGCTGTCCATCTCCGGCGGCTCCGACCTCGGCCTGTTCGAGATCAACGAAGCGGCCCAACTGGTCAGCGAGGCCGCCCACCCCGAGGCCAACATCATCTTCGGCGCGGTCATCGACGACGCCCTGGGCGACGAGGTCCGGGTCACGGTCATCGCGGCCGGCTTCGACGGCGGCCAGCCGCCGACCCGCCGCGAGTCGACCATGGGCTCGTCCTCGGCCCGCCGCGACGAGCCGACCCCGGTACGGCAGGCCGAGAGCCGTCCGTCCTTCGGCTCGCTCGGCAGCGTCAAGCCGAAGGAGGAGCCGGAGCCCGCCCAGGAGCCGGTCGCCGACCTCCCGATCGCCCCGCCGGTCCCGCCGTCGCGGACCTACTCGGACAGCGCCGCCGAGGAGCTGGACGTGCCGGACTTCCTGAAGTGATAGGACAGCTCGACACCGTGAGCGGCGCGCATTTCGCCTTCACCGACAGGTGGGGCGGGGTGAGCGCCGTTCCGTACGAGGAGCTCAACCTCGGCGGCGCGGTCGGCGACGACCCCGACGCGGTACGTACCAATCGCGAACTGGCCGCCAAGTCACTGGGGTTGGACCCGGCGCTGGTGGTCTGGATGAACCAGGTGCACGGTGCGGACGTGGCGGTCGTCGACGGGCCCTGGGGCGCCGCCGACATCCCCTCCGTGGACGCGCTCGTCACCGCCCGGCGCGGACTCGCCCTCGCGGTCCTGACCGCCGACTGCACCCCGGTCCTGCTTGCCGACCCGGTCGCCGGGATCGCGGGCGCGGCCCACGCCGGACGCCCGGGCATGGTGGCAGGGGTCGTACCCGCCGTCGTACGGGCCATGGTGGAACTCGGCGCCGATCCCGTCCGGATCGTCGCCCGCACAGGACCCGCCGTCTGCGGCCGGTGCTACGAAGTGCCCGCGGACATGCGCGCCGATGTCGCCGACGTGGAACCCGCGGCGTACGCCGAGACGAGTTGGGGCACTCCCGCGGTCGACGTGACCGCCGGAGCGCACGCGCAGCTCGACCGGCTCGGGGTGCGCGACCGGGAGCAGTCGCCGGTGTGCACCCGTGAATCGGGCGACCACTTCTCGTACCGCCGCGACCGCACGACCGGGCGGCTCGCGAGCTATGTGTGGCTGGACTGATGGTGCATGACGGACCGTAGGGACGAACTCGCCGTAAATCTGGCGAAAGTCGAGGAGCGCATCGCCGCCGCCTGTGCCGCGGCCGGGCGGAAGCGCGAAGAGGTGACCCTGATCGTGGTCACCAAGACCTATCCGGCGAGCGACGTACGAACGTTGGCCGAACTCGGTGTGCGTCATGTCGCAGAGAACCGGGACCAGGACGCCGCCCCGAAGGCGGCCGAATGCGCGGATCTGCCGCTGAGTTGGCACTTCGTCGGCCAGTTGCAGACCAACAAGGTGCGATCCGTGGCCGGTTACGCCGATGTCGTGCAGTCGGTCGACCGGGCCCGGCTCGTGACCGCGCTGTCGAAGGAGGCCGAGCGCTCCGGGCGCGAACTGGGCTGTCTCATCCAGGTCGCGCTGGACGCGGGAGTCAGCGGGCGGGGCGAGCGCGGTGGCGTCGGACCGGGCGGCATCGGGGAGTTGGCCGACCTGGTGGCCGACTCCCCGGGGCTGCGGCTCGACGGTCTGATGACCGTCGCTCCGCTCACCGGGGAGTACGCGGGACGCCAACAGGAGGCGTTCGGGCGGTTGATGGATTTGTCGACTGACCTGCGCCGAGCCCATCCGGCTGCGAACATGGTGTCGGCAGGGATGAGTGCGGACCTCGAACAGGCCGTGGCAGCCGGAGCGACACATGTACGCGTCGGCACTGCGGTACTCGGCGTCCGCCCCAGGCTCGGGTAACGTCGCCAGGAAGTCGGACCACAGCAGAAAATATGGTCATTGCCGCCGCAGGCGGGCTTAACGACCTCGTGGATCGCGGGCACTTGGCAGTCGTCAGCCGATCCACCACAGAGCGGAGGACTCAGAGAATGGCCGGCGCGATGCGCAAGATGGCGGTCTACCTCGGCCTCGTGGAGGACGATGGGTACGACGGCCGGGGTTTCGACCCCGATGACGACTTCGAACCCGAACTGGACCCGGAGCCCGAGCGGGACCGTCGACGGCACGAGCCGTCGCACCAGGCGCACAGTTCACATCAGTCCCAAAGGGACGAACCGGTACGAGTGGTACAGCCTCCGGCCCCTCGCGACCCGGTGTCCCATTCCGCTTCACTGGGTGCGGAATCAGGGCGTCCGGCGCGCATCGCGCCCGTGGCATCCATCACACAAGAACGCCAGTCCCTGGAGAAGAACGCACCGGTGATCATGCCCAAGGTCGTGTCGGAACGAGAGCCTTACCGGATCACCACACTTCACCCCCGGACCTACAACGAGGCCCGTACCATCGGGGAACACTTCCGTGAAGGCACCCCGGTGATCATGAATCTGACTGAGATGGATGACACAGACGCCAAGCGACTTGTCGACTTTGCGGCCGGTTTGGTGTTTGGTCTTCACGGCAGCATCGAGCGGGTGACGCAGAAGGTGTTCCTGTTGTCGCCTGCTAACGTCGATGTCACGGCGGAGGACAAGGCCCGCATCGCAGAGGGCGGGTTCTTCAATCAGAGCTGAGACAGACAGCCGCTAGGAAGCACGGAACAGGGGAGAGGGAAACACAGACCATGAGCGTGTTCGCGCAGGTGATCTACATCGCGCTGATGGTGTTCCTCATCGTGCTCATCTTCCGGTTGGTCATGGACTACGTCTTCCAGTTCGCCCGCTCATGGCAACCCGGCAAGGCGATGGTGGTCGTTCTGGAGGCCGCCTACACTGTCACCGATCCACCGTTGAAGCTTCTACGGCGGTTCATTCCGCCGTTGCGTCTCGGGGGCGTGGCGCTCGACCTGTCCTTCTTCGTCCTGATGATCATCGTCTACATCTTGATCTCTATCGTGGGCAATCTCGCGGGGTGACAGTGGACGATACGGTCTTGCCGACTGCCGATGACTACGTTGAGGTGAAGAGATGCCGTTGACCCCCGAGGACGTGCGGAACAAGCAGTTCACGACCGTCCGCCTCCGAGAAGGCTATGACGAGGACGAGGTTGATGCCTTCCTCGACGAGGTCGAAGCCGAACTGACGCGCTTGCTCCGCGAGAACGAGGACCTGCGCGCCAAACTGGCCGCGGCCACGCGTGCCGCTGCCCAGAACCAGCAGAACATGCGCAAGCCCCCGGATCAGGACCAGCAGCAGGGCGGCATGCAGCAACAGGGGATGCCCCAGCAGGGCATGCCCCCGCAAGGCATGCCGCAGCAGGGCATGCGCGGTCCGGGCGCCCCGGTGCCCGCCGGCATATCGGGCCCGCCGCAGCAGCAGATGGGCGGCCCCATGGGCGGCCCGCCCCAGCTGCCGAGCGGTGCCCCGCAGCTGCCGCCCGGCCCCGGCCAGGGTGGCCCGCAGGGCCAGGGTCCGATGGGGCAGGGCCCCATGGGCCAGGGTCCGATGCAGGGCCAGATGGGCCAGGGCCAGATGGGTCAGGGCCCGATGCAGGGCCAGATGCAGCAGATGGGCCAGGGCCCGATGCAGGGTCAGATGGGCCAGCCCCCCATGCAGCAGCAGATGGGCATGGGCGGACCCATGGGCGGCGGCATGCCGCAGCAGGGCCCCGGTGGCGACAGCGCCGCCCGTGTCCTCTCGCTGGCCCAGCAGACCGCCGACCAGGCGATCGCCGAGGCCCGTTCCGAGGCCAACAAGATCGTCGGCGAGGCCCGTTCGCGCGCCGAGGGTCTTGAGCGTGACGCCCGTGCCAAGGCCGACGCCCTGGAGCGGGACGCGCAGGAGAAGCACCGCGTCGCGATGGGCTCCCTGGAGTCCGCCCGCGCCACGCTGGAGCGCAAGGTCGAGGACCTGCGCGGCTTCGAGCGCGAGTACCGCACGCGTCTGAAGTCCTACCTGGAGTCCCAGCTGCGCCAGTTGGAGACCCAGGCCGACGACTCGCTGGCTCCGCCGCGTGCTCCGGCCGCCGCGTCGCTTCCGCCGTCCCCGGCGCCCTCGATGGCCCCGGCCGGCGCGAGCGCCCCGTCGTACGGCGGCCCGCAGGGTATGGGTGGCATGGGCGGCATGGGAGGTGGCCCGGCTCCGGCCGGTCCGTCCTACGGCGGCCAGCAGCAGATGTCCCCGGCGATGACTCAGCCGATGGCTCCGGTACGGCCGCAGGGCCCCTCCCCGATGGGCCAGGCTCCCTCGCCCATGCGCGGCTTCCTGATCGACGAGGACGACAACTGACCGGCCTCTAGTACGCCTTGGGCGTCGGCAGCGTTCAAAGGGCGGGGCCCCCGGAATCTTCCGGGGGCCCCGCCCTTTTGCGTGCGGTTCCTTCAGGGGCGCGGGGCTGTATCGATTTGCGGCTCCGCCGCGTGGGCGCACGTTTCCAGGTCCCACCCGAGCCAATGAGCAAGGGCCCAGCCTCCTCCACGGAGACCGGGCCCTTTCTCACACCAGTGGTGTCTACGCCTTACGCAGGCGGAACACCAGCGACAACCCCTCGTCCGTGAACGGCACGCCGTACGCGTCGTCCGCCTCGCCCTGGGTGAAGTCCAGGGCCAACACCTCGTCGGCGATCAGCTGAGCGTGCTCGGCCAGCGCGGAGATGACCTCAGGGTCGGTCGACGTCCAGCGCAACGCGATCCGGTCGGCCACGTCCAGGCCGCTGTTCTTGCGGGCCTCCTGGATCAGCCGGATCGCGTCACGGGCCAGGCCCGCCTGCCGCAGCTCCTCCGTGATCTCCAGGTCGAGGGCGACCGTCGCCCCCGAGTCGGACGCCACGGACCAGCCCTCGCGCGGGGTCTCTGTGATGATCACCTCATCCGGAGCCAGCGTGATGGTCTCGCCGTCCACCTCGACGGTCGCCGTGCCCTCGCGCAGGGCGAGGGACAGGGCAGCCGCGTCGGCGTTCGCGACGGCCTTCGCGACATCCTGGACGCGCTTGCCGAACCGCTTGCCCAGGGCGCGGAAGTTGGCCTTCGCCGTGGTGTCGACCAGCGAACCGCCGACCTCGCTCAGCGAGGCGAGCCCCTCGACGTTCAGCTCCTCCGTGATCTGCGCGTGCAGTTCGCGGTCCAGGGCGGCGAAGCCCGTAGCCGCGATCAGCGCGCGGGACAGCGGCTGGCGCGTCTTGACGCCCGACTCCGCGCGCGTGGCCCGGCCCAGCTCCACCAGACGCCGTACGAGGACCATCTGCTTCGACAGCTCGGGGTCGATGACGGACAGGTCCGCCTCCGGCCACGAGGACAGGTGGACGGACTCCGGGGCGCCCGGGGTCACCGGGACGACGAGGTCCTGCCAGACCCGCTCGGTGATGAACGGGGTCAGCGGGGCCATCAGTTGCGTGACCGTCTCGACGACCTCGTGCAGGGTGCGCAGCGCGGCCTTGTCGCCCTGCCAGAAGCGGCGACGCGAGCGGCGGACGTACCAGTTGGAGAGGTCGTCGACGAACGCGGAGAGGAGCTTGCCCGCGCGCTGGGTGTCGTAGGACTCCAGAGCCTGTGTCACCTGGTCGGTGAGCGCGTGGAGTTCGGACAGCAGCCAGCGGTCCAGGACCGGGCGGTCGGCCGGGGCCGGGTCCGCCTCGCTCGGCGCCCAGTCGGACGTGCGCGCGTACAGGGCCTGGAAGGCGACCGTGTTCCAGTACGTCAGGAGGGTCTTGCGGACGACCTCCTGGATCGTGCCGTGGCCCACCCGGCGGGCTGCCCACGGGGAGCCGCCCGCCGCCATGAACCACCGCACAGCGTCCGCCCCATGGCGGTCCATCAGCGGGATCGGGTCCAGGGTGTTGCCCAGGTGCTTGGACATCTTGCGGCCGTCCTCGGCGAGGATGTGGCCGAGACAGACCACGTTCTCGTACGACGACTTGTCGAAGACCAGGGTGCCGACGGCCATCAGCGTGTAGAACCAGCCGCGGGTCTGGTCGATGGCCTCGCTGATGAACTGCGCCGGGTAGCGGGACTCGAAGAGTTCCTTGTTCTTGTGCGGGTAGCCCCACTGCGCGAACGGCATCGAACCCGAGTCGTACCAGGCGTCGATGACCTCGGGCACGCGCGTCGCCGTCTCGCCGCACTGGGGGCAGGCGAAGGTGACCGCGTCGATGAACGGGCGGTGCGGGTCCAGGGCCGACTGGTCGGTGCCGGTCAGCTCGGTCAGCTCCGCGCGGGAGCCGACGACCGTGAGGTGGTTGTCCTCGCAGCGCCAGATCGGGAGCGGGGTGCCCCAGTAACGGCTGCGGGACAGCGCCCAGTCGATGTTGTTGTTCAGCCAGTCGCCGTACCGGCCGTGCTTGACGGTGTCCGGGAACCAGTTGGTGTTCTCGTTCTCCTGGAGGAGGCGGTCCTTGACGGCCGTGGTGCGGATGTACCAGGAGGGCTGCGCGTAGTACAGGAGCGCGGTGTGGCAGCGCCAGCAGTGCGGGTAACTGTGCTCGTACGGCACGTGCTTGAAGAGCAGACCGCGGTCCTTGAGGTCCTCGGTGAGCTTTTCGTCGGCCTTCTTGAAGAAGACACCGCCCACGAGCGGGACGTCCTCGGCGAAGGTGCCGTTCGGGCGGACCGGGTTCACGACCGGCAGGCCGTACGCGCGGCAGACCTTGAGGTCCTCCTCACCGAAGGCGGGGGACTGGTGGACCAGCCCCGTACCGTCCTCGGTCGTCACGTACTCCGCGTTCACCACGTAATGCGCCGGCTCCGGGAACTCCACGAGCGCGAACGGACGTTGATACGTCCAGCGCTCCATCTCGGTGCCGGTGAAGGTCTCACCGGTGGTCTCCCAGCCCTCGCCGAGGGCCTTGGCGAGCAGCGGCTCGGCTACGACGAGCTGCTCCTCGCCGTTCGTCGCGACGACGTAGGTGACCTCGGGGTGGGCGGCGACGGCGGTGTTGGACACCAGCGTCCAGGGCGTCGTCGTCCACACCAGGAGTGCGGCGCGGCCGGCCAGCGGACCGGAGGTGAGCGGGAAACGGACGTACACGGAGGGGTCGACGACGGTCTCGTAGCCCTGCGCCAGCTCGTGGTCCGAGAGGCCCGTCTGGTCGCGCGGGCACCAGGGGGCGACGCGGTAGTCCTGGACCAGCAGGCCCTTGTTGAAGATCTCCTTGAGCGACCACCAGACCGACTCGATGTACTCGGGGTCCATCGTGCGGTACGCGTCTTCGAGGTCGGTCCAGTACCCCATGCGGGTCGTCAGGGCCTCGAAGGCGTCGGTGTGCCGGGTCACGGACTCGCGGCACATGGCGTTGAACTCGGCGATGCCGTACGCCTCGATGTCCTGCTTGTCGGTGAAGCCCAGCTCCTTCTCGACCGCGAGCTCCACCGGGAGACCGTGGCAGTCCCAGCCGGCCTTGCGGCCCACGTGGTAGCCGCGCATGGTCCGGAAGCGGGGGAAGACGTCCTTGAAGACGCGCGCCTCGATGTGGTGGGCGCCCGGCATGCCGTTGGCCGTGGGCGGGCCCTCGTAGAACACCCACTCGGGGCGCCCCTCGGACTGGTCCAGGGTCTTGGCGAAGATCTTCTGATCGCGCCAGAAGTCGAGCACGGCGTGCTCCAGCGCGGGCAGGTCGACCTGGGCGGGCACCTGGCGGTACGTCGGCGTTGTCATCAGCGAGCTTCCTCCGGCGGACTTTCTGCCTTCCGTCCGGAGGGACGAGAGCTACGACTTTCCGTACGCCGTGTGCGGCGCGCTCCCGCGGTACCACCCTCCTTGGCTCCCCGGTGCACCCTGCGCACCAGTGAGCCCCCTCATTGGGGTCGCGATACCGGGTCTACTGGCCACGGCCGGTCGGCTGCGGCTTTCTTCCGGCGGCTCCGGGGTGATCTTCACGTCGCGCTCGCCCCCGGGCTTCCACCGTCCCCGGGTCGCTCTGGGCTGCGTACGCCGCTACTCGTCCCCATCCACGCTTCTCGCTCCGCCCAGTGTACGGGCCCGCGCCGACAGCGGCCGACCGGTTTTGCGGGGGGCTCGGCGGGTGCTTCGCGCGGAGGCTTCCCGGCCTGCCGTATGACTCGAATGGCGCTGAACGCGCGTTCGAGATCCTGGGTGCCGAGCCCGGCGGATTACCCGGCGGGGAGCTGGGCACAACGCATGAAGGCTCGCCGCGCGGGGCCGGAGGGGTGGACGAATCGGGCGGCGTGCCCCGTTGCCGCGGGACTCAAGTCGATTTATCGTCCCAGCACGATTCGCGTGCGTGATCACAAAATGTGAAGGGGCCGCGGCCATGGTGGCGAAGAAGACCGCAACGAAGAAGACCGCGGCGAAGAAGGCGGTCGCTACGAAGGCGGCTTCTTCGGAGAAGGCGACCGGTTCGAAGAAGACGACCGTGAAGGGAACGGCCGCGAAGGCGACGGCTGCGGATGCGAAGAAGACGGCACCGAAGAAGACGGCTCCCAAGAAGGCGGCTGTGAAGAAGACGGCAGCCCCGAAGGCGGCCGTCGCCCTGAGCGAGTCCCCGAAGGGCACCGCTACCAGGACGACCACGAAGTCGACCGCCAAGAAGTCGGCCTCGAAGTCGACGGCCGAGTCGACGGCGACCGGCAGGACGACGAACAGCGCGAAGCGCACGAAGAGTGCGGCCAAGAAGGCAACGGCGGGCGCGGCGCGGGCCGCGGAGCAGACGGGAGCCACGACGGTGGTTGCGAAGAAGACTTCTGGTACGGCCACGGCGGCGAAGACACCCGTTCCCAAGGCGCGGCTCGCCGCGGCGGCCGGGCCGGGCGAACTGGCGGTCCGCCCGGGCGAGGCCCCTTGGACGCCTCAGGAGGTCGAGGAGGCCCGCACCGAGCTGCAGGCCGACGCCGAGCGGCTGAGCGAGGAGATCACGTCCACCGAGCGGGCCCTCGCCGGTCTGATGCGGGACTCCGGGGACGGCGCCGGCGACGACCAGGCCGACACCGGCACCAAGAACATCACGCGGGAGAGCGAGATGGCGCTCGCCGCCAACGCGCGCGAGATGCTGATCCAGACCGAGCGCGCCCTCGGGAAGCTGGACGCGGGCACCTACGGCCTGTGCGAGAACTGCGGCAACCCCATCGGCAAGGCGCGCATGCAGGCCTTCCCGAGGGCCACCCTGTGCGTCGAGTGCAAGCAGAAGCAGGAACGCCGGTACTGAACGCCGGTACAGAGGGCGCCGAGAGGTGTGCCGTACCCTCTTCCTCAGTCAGGTACCTAGGTTCGAGGGACTCACGTGGCAGAGGCGGAGCGCATCATCGGTACGCCGGATACCCCAGAGGCGGCGGGGGCCGAGCCGGAGCGGGGCGAGACCGTGCGCCCCAGGGGCAAGCGCCGGATCGCGGTGCTGTTCGCGGTGGCCGCGTTCGCGTACACCCTCGACCTGGTCAGCAAGCTGCTGGTGGTCGCCAAGCTGGAGCACCACGCGCCGATCGAGGTCTTCGGGGACTGGCTGGAGTTCCACGCGATCCGCAACCCCGGCGCGGCCTTCGGGTTCGGCGCGGCCTTCACGGTCATCTTCACGATGATCGCCGCCGCCGTGATCGTGGTGATCGCGCGGCTGGCCCGCAAGCTCTACAGCCTGCCGTGGGCGATCGCGCTCGGGCTGCTGCTCGGCGGTGCGCTCGGCAACCTCACCGACCGGATCTTCCGTTCGCCCGGCATCTTCCAGGGCGAGGTCGTCGACTTCATCGCGCCCAAGGGCTTCGCCGTCTTCAACCTCGCCGACTCGGCGATCGTCTGCGGCGGCATCCTGATCGTGCTGCTCTCCTTCCGCGGCCTCGACCCGGACGGCACGGTCCACAAGGACTGAGCGCAGGTCACCAAGGCCTGAACACGGGTCACCGAGGCCTGCGGGCACGGGCTCCGGTAAGGCGGTGTCGGACCCGTCCGGCATACTCGACCGGGTGAGCACAGTTCCCGAGATCCGAAACCTGCCCGTGCCCGACGGCCTGGAGGGCGAGCGTGTCGACGCCGCCATCTCCCGCATGTTCGGCTTCTCCCGCACGAAGGCCGCCGAGCTGGCCTCGGCGGGGAAGGTCACGGTCGACGGCTCGGTGGTCGGGAAGTCCGAGCGCGTGCACGGCGGGGCCTGGCTGGAGGTCGAGATGCCGCAGGCGCCCGCGCCCGTGCAGGTCGTCGCCGAGCCGGTCGAAGGCATGGAGATCGTCTACGACGACGACGATGTGATCGTGATCGTGAAGCCGGTCGGCGTCGCCGCCCACCCCAGCCCCGGCTGGACCGGCACGACCGTCATCGGCGGCCTGGCCGCCGCCGGGTACCGCATCTCCACCTCCGGTGCCGCCGAGCGCCAGGGCATCGTGCACCGCCTGGACGTCGGCACCTCCGGCCTGATGGTGGTCGCGAAGTCGGAGCGGGCGTACACCTCCCTGAAGCGCCAGTTCAAGGAGCGCACGGTCGACAAGCGCTACCACACGCTGGTCCAGGGCCACCCCGACCCGACCAGCGGCACCATCGACGCCCCCATCGGCCGCCACCCGAACCACGACTACAAGTGGGCGGTCACCGCCGAGGGCAAGCCGTCCGTCACGCACTACGACCTCATCGAGGCGTTCCGCGCGGCCTCCCTGCTCGATGTGAAGCTGGAGACCGGCCGCACCCACCAGATCCGCGTCCACATGGCCGCCCACCGCCACCCGTGCGTCGGCGACCTGACGTACGGCGCCGACCCGACGCTCGCCAAGCGGCTGCGCCTGACCCGCCAGTGGCTGCACGCCGTCCGGCTCGGCTTCGAGCACCCCGCCGACGGCCAGTGGGTCGAGTTCGAGAGCACGTACCCCGACGACCTCCAGCAGGCCCTGGACCTGGTGCGCGAGGAGACGTACGCATGAGTCCGACGTCGTACGTGGTGCGCGTCGCCGAGGACCCTGCCGACCGTGAGGCCTGCTTCGCGGTGCGCAAGGAGGTCTTCGTCGTCGAGCAGGGCGTGCCCCAGGAGATCGAGTACGACGAGTACGACACCGTAGCGACGCATGTGCTCGCCGTGCGGGAGGACGGGTTGCCGCTGGGCACCGGGCGTTTGCTGCACGGCGAGGCCGCCGCTGCCAAGACCGACGGAGATCTCACCGTAGGCGCCCTGGGGCGGTTGGCCGTCGCCAAGGAGGCGCGGGGGCTCGGGGTCGGGGTCGCGCTGGTGCGGGCCATCGAGGACGCGGCACGCGCGCGTGGGCTGACCGCGGTGGACCTGCACGCCCAGACGCACGCGCTGGGGTTCTACGAGCGGCTCGGTTATGAGGCGTACGGCCCGGAGTTCCCGGACGCCGGCATCCCGCACCGGGCGATGCGGCGCGCACTGTAGCCGGTAGGCGTCGAAAGAGCTGGTGAGCCGGGCGGCGTGGCAGGCTGGGGCGTCCGCTGTGTGAACGTCGAGATCCCGCCGGAGCCCTGACCGTGGATCAATTGGCCCTGCTTTTCGTCCTGTTGCTCGGGGCCGTGGTGAGCGTCCCGCTGGGGGACCGGTTCGGTCTGCCGGCGCCGGTGCTCATGACGCTCCTCGGGATAGTCCTCGCGGTGGCCGACTTCGTGCCGAACGTGAACGTCCCACCCGAGCTGATCCTGCCCCTGCTGCTGCCACCGCTGCTGTACGCGGCCGTACGGCGCACCTCCTGGCGGCAGTTCACCGCCAACATCCGGCCCATCTTCCTGCTCGCCGTGGCGCTGGTGTTCGTCACCACCCTCGCTGTGGCCGCCGTCGCGAGCGCGATCGTGCCGGGGCTGCCGATCGCCGCCGCAGTGGCGCTCGGCGCGCTGGTGGCGCCGCCCGATCCGGTCGCCGCGACCGCCGTCGCGGGTCAACTCGGGCTGCCACGGCGGCTGGTGTCGATCCTGGAGGGCGAGGGCCTCTTCAACGACGTGACGGCCATCGTGCTGTACCACGTGGCGATCGCCGCCGCCGTCAGCGGGAGCTTCGACTTCTGGCGTGCCGGGCTCGACTTCGTGCTGTCCGCCGTGGTCGCCGTAGCCGTGGGACTGGCCCTGGGGTGGGCCGCGAACAAGCTGATGTCACTGCTCGACGACGCCACCCTGCAGATCGGCCTGACGCTGCTGGTGCCGTACGCCTCGTACGTCCTGGCCGACGAACTGCACGGCTCCGGTGTGCTCGCCGTGCTCACCACCGCGCTGTTCCTCGCCGAGTACGCGCTCGGCGCCGACGACGTGCTGACCCGGCTCGCCGGGGCGACCGTGTGGGACGTGGTGGACACGTTGGTCACCGGGGTCGCGTTCGGGCTCATCGGGCTGGAGCTGCACAACGCGATCCGTACGGCGTCCGGGCGGTGGGGCGAGATGCTCGGCTGGGCCGCCGCGATCGTCGGGGTCGTGGTGGTCGTACGGCTGGCGTGGCTGCTGCCGGCGACCTGGCTGACCAAACGGCTGCACGCCAAGCGGGACTACGACGAGGAGATCCCGACGTCCTGGCGGGAGACCGTGATCATGTGGTGGGCGGGGATGCGGGGCGTGGCGTCCGTCGCGTTGGCGCTGGCGATTCCGCTGACCATGGACGACGGGTCGGCGTTCCCGGACCGGGACGAGATCGTGTTCATCGCGTTCGGCGTGATCATGGCGACGCTCGTGCTCCAGGGGCTCACGCTGCCGTGGCTGGTGAAGCGGCTCGGGGTGCGGGCCGACACCGACAGCGAGAAGGCGTTCGAGAAGGAACTCGCGGTGCGGGCGGCGAAGGCCGCGAAGCGGCGGCTGCGGGAGATCGAGGACGTGGAGGAACTGCCCGAGGAGGTGTCCGAGCAGTTGCTGCGGCGGGCGTTCGACATCGGGGTACGGATCTCGCCCGAGGTGGGGGACGGGGAGCGGCGGGAGGCGTACGAGAAGCGGGTGAAACGGGTCAAGCGGATGCGCCGGATCCAGGGGGAGATGATGAGCGCGGCGCGGCACGAGGTGCTGGCGGCGCGGAGTGAACCCGGGGCGGATCCGGAGATCGTGGACCGGGTGCTTCGGCATCTGGACGTGCGTAGTTTGAGGTGAGTCGCTCTTACGCGCATGGCAGTCGTGTAAACGCGATAGAGGTCTTCCCGGTCTCCTTTGTAGGCTCGCCCCATGGCTCGCAATGTCGTAATCAGTGGTGGGGGTACGGGAATTGGGCTCGCCGCGGCGCATGCCTTCGCGGCCGGCGGGGATCAGGTGCTGCTGCTGGGGCGGCGGCGTGAGGTGCTGGAGAAAGCCGGGGTACCGGGGGCGCTGACGTATGCCGGGGATCTCAGTGAGCCCGAAGTCGTGCGCGGTGTCGCGCGGTTCGTCGCCGAGGAGTTCGGCACGGTGGACGTGCTGGTGCACAGCGCGGGTGGCAACGGCACCCTGGAGCCCGCGAGCGGCAGCGGCGACGCGCTGGACGCTGTCGCGCACGACTGGACCGTCAACTTCCGCGGCAACACCCTGAGCGCCGCGCTCCTCACCGAGGCGCTGAAGGCGCGGCTCGCGGAGCCGGGCGGGCGGGTGCTGTTCGTCAGTTCCATCGCCGCGTACCGGGGGTCGGGGAGCGGGGCGTACGGCGCGGCCAAGGCCGCCCTGCACCCGTACGCCCATGATCTGGCCCGGGATCTCGGGCCGCGCGGCATCACCGTGAACGTGGTCGCGCCCGGGTACATCGAGGACACCGAGTTCTTCGGGCCGCAGATAGCGGAGGCTCGGCGTGAGCGGATGATCCGCGACACCTCGACCGGTCGGGCCGGGACCCCCGGGGATGTCGCCGGGACCCTGCACTGGCTCGCCTCACCGGCTGCCGGGCACGTCACCTCGCAGGTGATTCAGGTCAACGGCGGTGCTGAGCGCGGGCATTGAGACGACCGCGCCCGGAGCCGGTCAGCCGCGGTTCGGGCTGGGGGGTTCGTGGGCGGGGCGGCTGCTCTCGCCGTTCGGACTCGGTGGTTCGTGGGCCGGGCGGGCGCGTCCGCCGGCCGGAGAGTCGTTCTCGCCCGGTACCGGGGCCGCGTCCGCCGTGTTGACGCGGGGGAGGGCGTACGGATGCTCCACGTACAGCCAGCGGATCATCTGTTCGCGGACCGTGACCCGTACCGTCCAGATGTCGTCCGCGTCCTTCGCCGTGACCAGTGCCCGTACCTCCATGGTGTTCGGGGTGGTGTCGGTGACGACCAGGCCGTAGCTGCGGCCGTCCCAGGCGGGGCAGGCGCGGAGGATCTCGCGGAGCTGTTCGCGCATCGCGTCGACGGGGGCCGAGTGGTCGACCTGGAAGTAGACGATGCCGGTCATCTGCGGGGTGCCGCGCGACCAGTTCTCGAACGGCTTGGACGTGAAGTACGACACAGGCATGGTGATCCGGCGCTCGTCCCAGGTCCGTACCGTCAGGAAGGTCAGCGTGATCTCCTCGATCGTGCCCCACTCGCCGTCCACCACCACGGTGTCGCCGATGCGGACCATGTCACCGAAGGCGATCTGCAGTCCCGCGAAGAGGTTGGCGAGCGTGGACTGCGCCGCCACACCGGCGACGATGCCGAGGACACCCGCCGAGGCCAGCAGCGAGGCACCGGCCGCGCGCATCGCGGGGAATGTGAGCAGCATCGCGGCGACCGCCACCACCCCGACGATCGCGGCCACCACCCGCGTGATCAGCGTCACCTGGGTGCGGACCCGGCGGACCCGGGCCGCGTCGCGGGAGGCGCGGGCGTAGCGCGCGTACGACGACTCCACGATCGCCGCCGCGACCCGGATCATCAGCCAGGCGGTGGCGCCGATCAGCACCAGGGTCAGGGTCTGGCCGATGCCGACCCGGTGCTCCTCCAGCAGTTGTGCCTGGTCGTAGGAGCCTCTGAGGAAGGCCGCGCAGAGCACGAGTTGGTAGGGCACTCGGCCGCGGCGCAGCAGGCCCCACAGCGTGGTGTCGTCGTGCCGGGCGTCCGCCTTGCGCAGCAGCAGGTCGGTGACCCAGCCGATGAGCAGCGTGAGGACGACGGAGCCGCCGATGACGATCAGCGGGCGCAGTACGTTCTCCATGTGTCCGACCGTACTGGCACGATGGCTTCATGAACATCATGCTCTTCCACTCGACGTACGGACTCCGGCCGGCGGTGCGCGAGGCCGCCGACCGGCTGCGCGCCGCGGGCCACGAGGTGTGGACGCCGGACCTCTTCGAGGGGCATACGTTCGACACGGTCGAGGACGGCAGGGCCCTGAACGAGAAGATCGGCAAGGACGAGCTGCTGAAGCGGGCCGTACTGGCCGCCGCCCCCTACTCCGAGCGCGGGCTGGTCTACGCCGGGTTCTCGCTCGGCGCCTCCGTCGCGCAGACCCTCGCCCTCGGCGACGAGAAGGCCCGCGGGCTGCTGCTCCTGCACGGCACCTCGGACATCGCGGCCACCGCCTCCGTCGACGACCTCCCGGTGCAGCTGCACGTCGCCGAGCCGGACCAGTTCGAGACCGACGACTGGCTCAGCTCCTGGTATCTGCAGATGGGCAGGGCTGGTGCCGACGTGGAGATCTACCGGTACGCCGGAGCCGGCCACCTGTACACCGACCCCGGCCTCCCGGACTACGACGAGGAGGCCGCCGAGGCCACCTGGCGGGTGGCCCTCGGCTTCCTCGAAACGCTGTAACTACACCGGGTCGTACGTCCGCTCCACCTTCTGCGTGCCGCTGCGCGTGCGGTACGACCGCTCCCAGGACGAGGTCGCGGTGGGCGAGGTGCGGTCGGACAGGACGTAGTAGTCCATCTGCGCCCGGTCGGCCGTGATGTCCAGGACGCCGTAGCCGTGGCGGTCCGTGTCGACCCAGTGGACGTGCCGGTTGGCGAGCTGGATGAGCGGGGCGGCGAGCGCGGAGACCGTGCCCTCGGGCACCTTGACTATGTCGTCGAGGTTGTCGGAGGTCACCGAGGTGATCACGAACTCCGTCGCCGCGGACGCCGACAGCGGGTACGTGCCGGCGTCCACCGGTACGTCGTTGGCCCAGGACATGTGGATGTCGCCGGTGAGGAACACCGTGTTGCCGATCGCGTTCGAGCGCAGATGGGCGAGGAGTTCACGCCGGTCGTCGGTGTAGCCGTCCCACTGGTCGGTGTTGACGCCGATGCCGTCCTGCGGCAGGTCCAGCAGCTTGGCGAGCGGTTTGAGCAGGTCGGCGGTGAGCGAGCCGATGACGAACGGCGCGATCATCACCGAGTTGCCGACCAGCCGCCACTTGGTGTCCGAGGCCTTCAACCCGGCCTTCAGCCAGTCGAGTTGGGCGCGGCCCGTGATCGTACGGTCCGGGTCGTCGACCGCGCCGCTGCCCGAACTCGCCTGCTGCGAACGGAAGGAGCGCAGGTCGAGGAGGGAGAGGTCCGCCAGCTTGCCGAAGCGCAGGCGGCGGTAGGTGGTGCCCGCGATGGCCGGGCGGACCGGCATCCACTCGAAGTACGCCTGTTTCGCGGCGGCTTGACGGGCTGTCCAGGTGCCCTCGGCGCCCTCGGTGTGGTTGACCGCGCCGCCCGACCAGGCGTTGTCGGCGAACTCGTGGTCGTCCCAGATGGCGATGACCGGCGCCTTCAGATGCAGCGCCTGGAGGTCGGGGTCGGTCTTGTACTTGCCGTGCCGGGTGCGGTAGTCGGCGAGCGTGATGATCTCGTTCAGCGGCGCGTGCGGCCGTACGACCGTGCCGCGCGCCGCGTACTCGCCGGACTTGTACTCGTAGATGTAGTCGCCCAGGTGCAGCCAGGCGTCCAGGTCACCGCGCGCCGCGAGATGGCGGTACGAGGAGAAGTAGCCCGCCTCCCAGTTGGCGCAGGTGACGACGCCGAAGCGGAGACCGGAGACGGTGGCGTCCGCCGCCGGCGCGGTGCGGGTGCGCGCCGCCGGGGAGTCGGTACCGCCGGCCGAGAAGCGGAACCAGTAGTCGGTGGCCGGGGCCAGGCCGCGGATGTCGGCCTTGACGGTGTGGTCGGAGGCGGCGGTCGCGGTGAGCGAGCCCCTGGAGACGATGTTGGCGAACGCCTTGTCGGTGGCGACGGTCCAGCTCACCTCGGTGTCCGGGCCGAGCCCCGAACCGGGGACCGCCTCGGCGACGGGTGTCACCCGGGTCCACAGCAGGACGCCGTCCGGGAGCGGGTCCCCGGAGGCGACCCCGTGCAGGAAGGCGGGGGTCTCGGTCGCGGCCCCGGCGGGCAGCGCGGCGATCAGCGGGCCGGCCAGGACCGCGGTGGCGGCCGCGGCCTTGACGACCGTACGGCGGCGCGGGGAGGGCGAGTTGACGCTCTCGGTTGCTCTGTATCGACTGGTCACGAGCGAACAGGTTACTGACCGGTATTAACAACAGCGGGCGAACTCGTAAAAGTTCGCCCGCTGTTGTACTGCGTGTCTCGCAACGAGGTGGCCGGACGGCTCAGGCCTTGAGGGCCGCCGTGATCGCCGTGGTGAAGTCGGCCACCGTCATCGGCGCGTTCGTGCCGTCCGAGCCGGTCAGCGTCTTGCCGTCCATCTTCAGGGTCGGGGTGCCGGTGACCCCGCTCTTGTCGAAGGTGGCGGACATGTCCAGCGCCCACTTGTCGTAGGTCCCGTCCTTCACGGCCTTCTGGAAGGCCGCGTTGTTCTTCAGGGCGGGGACCGTGTTCGCGACCTTGATCAGGTACGAGTCGTCCTTGAACTTGTCGGTCGTCTCGTCCGGGTGGTACTTCGTGGAGTAGAGCGCGGTCTTGTACTCCAGGAACGCCTCGGGGCTGACGTTCAGCGCGGCACCCATGGCGCTCAGCGCGTTCTTGGAGCCCTCGCCGTTGTCCTTGTTGTCGATGAACGTGGCGCCGACGTACTGGATCTTGAACTTGCCGGCGTCCCAGTCGCTCTTCACGGTCGTGCCGACGGTCTGCTCGAACTGGGCGCAGATCGGGCAGCGCGGGTCCTCGTACATGACGAGGGTCTTCTTGGCGGTGCTCTTGCCGAGGACGACGGTCGTGCCGTTGGTGCCGGTGGTGTTGGCCGGCTTGACGAGCTTGTCGTCCTTCGCCGCCTCCCAGTAGCCGGGCTTGTTGCCCTGCACGACCGCGTAGCCGATGCCGCCGGCTATCGCGAGGACGCCGACGACCGAACCGGCGACTATGAGTTGCCGCTTGACCTTGGCGCGCTTGGCCTGGCGCTCGCGCTCGGCGCGCAGCCGCTCACGGGCCTGCGTCTTGGCCGCCGCGCTGTTCCGCTTGCTCATGGTGGTGATCTCCATCAGGGACGCGCACATGGTGTGCGCGGAATACGTATGGGGGGACTACACAGGGGTGCTCGTGGTGCTCGGGTGCCGGTGCGCGGACGTGTTCAGGCCGCGAGGAGACCCGATGCCGAGCACGGCGGTCCACGCCGTCCCAGGGAGTGCACCAGCAGCCGCTCACGGGCGGTGGCCGTACGGTGCGTGGTGCGCGGCAGCCGGCTGACCGCGGGAGTGCGGCGGCCCGTCATCGCGGTGACGGCGAGCAGCAGCGGCCGGAAGCCGACCGCCGTCGCCGCGCGCAGCAGTTCGGTCAGCGCGCGCTCGCCGCGGCGCAGATACGCGGCGGCCAGCAGCCCCACGCCGATGTGCGCGCCGAGCAGCAGCCAGGCGGCGGTGGCGTCGGTGTGCGCGAGCAGCGCCGCCGCCTGCTGGGGATCGTCGGTCATCCGGGCCAGCGGGGTGCCCACGCTGCCGCCGCTGCACAGCACGTCCAGGCCGACCGCGCGCAGCGGTCCGGCGACCGGGCCGCCCGCCCTGCCGTAGCAGGCGTGCTGGCCGGTGGTGAACACCGTGTCGGCGGCCAGTTCCAGCGGGATCAGGAGTGCGGCGATCCTGCCGAAGCCGCGCTCGCGGCCCGCCAGCGCGTACGCGAGGACGAACACGGTGGCCGCGATGGCGGCCACCGTGCCGAACGGAAGGGGGACCCGGGACAGCAGCACGTGCGACGCGGTGCTGAGCGTCACGACCAGTGCCGTGAACAGCGCCGCGCGTACGGCCCTGAGCTGGATCCCGGATATGTCCATAGCGGAGGTGAGTCTGTCATGTGCTCCGGTAGGGGACCCCTAAAGGGTTCCTGTGAGCGTACGGATGGTTACAGACCCGGAATCCGGCCGTTGCGGAACAGGTCGACGAAGATCTGGTGGTCGGCACGCGCGCGTGTGCCGTAGTCGTGCGCGAAGTCGACCAGGACGCCCGCGAAGCCGTCCTCGTCGGCCGCGATCGCCGCGTCGATGGCCCGCTCGGTGGAGAACGGCACCAGGGACTCGCCGGACTGGTCGTCGGCCGCCGCGTGCATGGTGGCCGTGGCCCGCCCGAGGTCGGCGACGACGGCGGCGATCTCCTCCGGGTCGTCGATGTCGCTCCAGTCCAGGTCCACCGCGTACGGCGACACCTCGGCGACCAGCTGCCCCGAGCCGTCCAGCTCGGTCCAGCCCAGCCACGGGTCGGCGTGCGCCTGGAGGGCGCGCTGGGAGATCACCGTGCGGTGGCCCTCGTGCTGGAAGTAGTCCCGGATCGCCGCGTCCGTGATGTGCCGGGAGACGGCCGGCGTCTGGGCCTGCTTGATGTAGATCACCACATCGTTCTCCAGGGCGTCGCTGTTGCCCTCCAGAAGGATGTTGTACGACGGCAGCCCCGCCGAGCCGATGCCGATGCCGCGGCGGCCGACGACATCCTTCACGCGGTACGAGTCGGGGCGGTCCAGGGAGGACTCCGGGAGCGTCTCCAGGTAGCCGTCGAAGGCCGCGAGGACCTTGTAGCGGGTGGCCGCGTCCAGCTCGATGGAGCCGCCGCCCGACGCGAACCGGCGCTCGAAGTCGCGGATCTCCGTCATCGAGTCCAGCAGCTCGAACCGGGTCAGCGAGCGGGCCGTGCGCAGCGCGCCCAGGAGCGGGCCGTCGGCGGTGTCCAGGGTGAACGGTGGCACCTCGTCGCTCTTCGCGCCGGTCGCCAGCGCGTGCACCCGCTCGCGGTACGCGCCCGCGTAGATCTTCACCAGCTCGGTGATCTGCTCGTCACTGAGCGCCTTCGCGTACCCGAGGAGCGCGATGGAGCCGGCGAAGCGCTTCAGGTCCCAGGTGAACGGGCCGACGTAGGCCTCGTCGAAGTCGTTGACGTTGAAGACCAGGCGGCCGTTGGAGTCCATGTACGTGCCGAAGTTCTCGGCGTGCAGGTCGCCGTGGATCCACACGCGCGAGGTGCGGTCGTCCAGGTACGGGCCGCCGCGCTTCTCGGCGTCGAGGTCGTGGTAGAAGAGGGCCGCCGTGCCCCGGTAGAAGGCGAAGGCGGAGGCCGCCATCTTCCGGAACTTCACGCGGAACGCGGCCGGGTCGGCGGCCAGGAGCTCGCCGAAGGCGGTGTCGAAGACAGCGAGGATCTCCTCGCCGCGGTGCTCGTCGTTGAGCTGCGGAACCGACATCGCTCTGTGCCTCCTGGTACGGGTGGTACGTGACATGTGACGGGTCTGTCGTCACTTTCCAACGCTTGAAGGTACGCGGGAGTGCCCGCCTTGTGTCAGTGGCGAGGCATAGGATTCGGTCTCGTCCCCCCAGACCGTCCGCTGCTCTTCGTCGATCGTTTCCCCTGTTATCCCTGGAGGCCAAGCCGTGTCAAAGCCGCCGTTCACGCACCTGCATGTCCACACCCAGTACTCGCTGCTGGACGGTGCCGCGCGGCTGAAGGACATGTTCAACGCGTGCAACGAGATGGGCATGACCCATATCGCGATGTCCGACCACGGCAACCTCCACGGTGCCTACGACTTCTTCCATACGGCGAAGAAAGCCGGGGTCACGCCGATCATCGGCATCGAGGCGTACGTCGCTCCCGAGTCCCGGCGCAACAAGCGCAAGATCCAGTGGGGCCAGCCGCACCAGAAGCGCGACGACGTGTCCGGTTCCGGTGGTTACACCCACAAGACGATCTGGGCGGCGAACAAGACGGGCCTGCACAACCTCTTCAAGCTGTCCTCGGACGCCTACGCCGAGGGCTGGCTCCAGAAGTGGCCGCGCATGGACAAGGAGACCATCTCCCAGTGGTCCGAGGGGCTCATCGCCTCCACCGGCTGCCCTTCGGGCGAGCTGCAGACCCGGCTGCGCCTGGGCCAGGAGGAAGAGGCCCTGAAGGCGGCGGCCGAGTACCAGGACATCTTCGGCAAGGACCGCTACTTCCTGGAGCTGATGGACCACGGCATCGAGATCGAACGCCGGGTCCGTGACGGCCTGTTGGACATCGGCCGCAAGCTCGGCATCCCGCCCCTGGTGACCAACGACTCGCACTACACGTACGCGCACGAGGCGACCGCCCACGACGCCCTGCTGTGCATCCAGACCGGCAAGAATCTCTCCGACCCGGACCGCTTCCGCTTCGACGGCACCGGCTACTACCTGAAGTCGACGGACGAGATGTACGCCGTGGACTCCTCGGACGCCTGGCAGGAGGGCTGCCGCAACACCCTCCTGGTCGCCGAACAGATCGACACCACCGGCATGTTCGAGGCCAAGAACCTCATGCCGAAGTTCGACATCCCGGAGGGCTACACCGAGGTCACCTGGTTCAAGGAGGAGGTGCGCCTCGGCATGGAGCGCCGCTTCCCGGGCGGCGTCCCCGACGACCGCCAGAAGCAGGTCGACTACGAGCTGGACGTCATCATCCAGATGGGCTTCCCAGGCTACTTCCTCGTGGTCGCCGACTTCATCATGTGGGCGAAGAACAACGGCATCGCGGTGGGTCCGGGGCGTGGTTCCGCGGCCGGCTCGATCGTCGCGTACGCCATGGGCATCACCGACCTCGACCCGATCCCGCACGGCCTGATCTTCGAGCGGTTCCTCAACCCCGAGCGCGTCTCCATGCCCGATGTCGACATCGACTTCGACGAGCGTCGGCGCGTCGAGGTGATCCGGTACGTGACCGAGAAGTACGGCGCCGACAAGGTCGCCATGATCGGCACCTACGGCAAGATCAAGGCCAAGAACGCCATCAAGGACTCCGCGCGCGTGCTGGGCTACCCGTACGCGATGGGCGACCGCCTCACCAAGGCGATGCCCGCCGACGTCCTCGGCAAGGGCATCGACCTCGACGGCATCACCAACCCCTCGCACCCCCGCTACGGCGAGGCGGGCGAGATCCGCGGGATGTACGAGAACGAGGCGGACGTCAAGAAGGTCATCGACACCGCCAGGGGAGTCGAGGGCCTGGTCCGGCAGATGGGTGTGCACGCGGCCGGCGTCATCATGTCCAGCGAGCCCATCGTCGACCACGCCCCGATCTGGGTGCGGCACACGGACGGCGTGACCATCACACAGTGGGACTACCCGCAGTGCGAGTCGCTCGGCCTGATCAAGATGGACTTCCTGGGGCTGCGCAACCTCACGATCATGGACGACGCCGTGAAGATGGTGAAGTCCAACAAGGGCATCGACCTGGAGATGCTCGCCCTCCCGCTGGACGACCCCAAGACGTACGAACTGCTCTGCCGCGGCGACACGTTGGGCGTGTTCCAGTTCGACGGCGGCCCGATGCGTTCGCTGCTGCGCCAGATGCAGCCCGACAACTTCGAGGACATCTCCGCCGTCTCGGCCCTGTACCGCCCCGGCCCGATGGGCATGAACTCGCACATCAACTACGCCGAGCGCAAGAACAAGCGCCAGGAGATCACCCCGATCCACAAGGAGCTGGAGGAGCCTCTCGAAGAGGTTCTCGCGGTGACCTACGGCCTGATCGTGTACCAGGAGCAGGTGCAGAAGGCCGCCCAGATCGTCGCCGGGTACTCGCTCGGCGAGGCCGACATCCTGCGCCGCGTGATGGGCAAGAAGAAGCCCGAGGAACTGGCGAAGAACTTCACCATCTACCAGGCGGGCGCCCGGAAGAACGGCTACAGCGACGAGGCGATCCAGGCCCTGTGGGACGTCCTGGTCCCCTTCGCCGGCTACGCGTTCAACAAGGCGCACTCCGCCGCGTACGGCCTGGTCTCGTACTGGACCGCCTACCTCAAGGCCAACTACCCGGCCGAGTACATGGCGGCGCTGCTCACCTCGGTCAAGGACGACAAGGACAAGTCCGCGATCTACCTGAACGAGTGCCGGCGCATGAAGATCAAGGTGCTGCCGCCGAACGTCAACGAGTCGGTGCACAACTTCGCCGCCCAGGGCGACGACGTGATCCTCTTCGGCCTGGAGGCCGTGCGCAACGTCGGCACGAACGTGGTCGACTCGATCATCAGGTCCCGCAAGGCGAAGGGGAAGTACGCCTCCTTCCCCGACTACCTGGACAAGGTCGAGGCCGCCGCCTGCAACAAGCGCACCACCGAATCCCTCATCAAGGCAGGGGCGTTCGACACGCTCGGGCACACCCGCAAGGGCCTCACCGCGCACTTCGAGCCGATGATCGACAACGTGGTGGCGGTCAAGCGCAAGGAGGCCGAGGGGCAGTTCGACCTCTTCGGCGGCATGGGCGACGAGGACACCAGCGAGCCCGGCTTCGGACTCGACGTGGAGTTCACCACCGACGAGTGGGAGAAGACCTATCTCCTCGCCCAGGAGCGGGAGATGCTCGGTCTGTACGTCTCCGACCACCCGCTGTTCGGCCTGGAGCACGTGCTGTCCGACAAGGCCGACGCGGGCATCGCCCAGCTCACCGGAGGTGAGCACGCGGACGGCGCGGTCGTCACCATCGGCGGCATCATCTCTGGCCTCCAGCGCAAGATGACCAAGCAGGGCAACGCCTGGGCGATCGCCACCGTCGAGGACCTCGCGGGCTCCATCGAGTGCATGTTCTTCCCGGCGACCTACCAGCTCATCTCGACCCAACTCGTCGAGGACACCATCGTGTTCGTCAAGGGCCGCCTCGACAAGCGCGAGGACGTGCCCCGCCTGGTCGCGATGGAGATGCAGGTCCCGGACGTGTCGAACGTGGGCACCAACGCGCCCGTGATCCTCACCATCCCGGCGACCAGGGTGACCCCGCCGATGGTGAGCAGGCTCGGTGAGATCCTCAGCCACCACCGGGGCGACAGCGAGGTCCGCATCAGGCTCCAGGGCCCGACCAAGACCACCGTGCTGCGTCTGGACCGGCACCGGGTGAAGCCCGACCCGGCCCTGTTCGGCGACCTGAAGGTGCTGCTCGGCCCGGCCTGCCTGGCGGGCTGAGCGACGGACTGGCAGAAGTGACTGAGGGGCGCATCCGCCAACGGATGCGCCCCTCAGTCATTCAACAACCCTTGACACAGGCCTCAGTTGTGGCCGAAGCGCTTCTGCTTGCCCTTGCGGGCCATGTCGCTCGGCGTCGCCTGGGATATGCGCTGCTCGGCCTGTGCCTCCATCGAGGACGACGTGGCCTGCTCCTGGGCGCGCTCGGACTGGGGCTGCTTACGGTCACGATGCTTGTTCTTGGCCATGATGATCTGCCTCCTGAGGGGGATCTAGGGGCCGGGACCGCGACCAGATTCACATAGGCTGACGAAGAACGCATTTCGGATAATTACCGTGTGTGACATGGTTGGTGCGAGACGGAAGCCCCGAAACGCCACGCCGAAGATCGAGTTTCGGGCCGTTAACCCCAGTGCGGTCGGGCAGACTCGAAGCGAGCCCGAAGCAAAACCGACCGGGAAGAGGGTGAGTCGCGTGGACCGCTGCATCGTCCTGGTGGACGCCGGGTATCTGCTGGGGGCGGCGGCCAGTCTCCTCGCCGGAGAGCCCTCGCGTTCCCGTATCACCGTCGATCACGCCGCCCTCATCCAGGGTTTGCGCGAGCGAGCCGAGTCCGACACGGAACGGCCCCTGCTCCGCATCTACTGGTTCGACGGCGCCCCCGACCGCGTCCCGCAGCCCGAGCACCGCAGACTGCGCGTGATGCCCCGGGTCACCGTCCGCCTCGGCGCACTGACCCGCAGCGACGGACGCTGGGCGCAGAAGGGCGTCGACGCGGCCATGCACGCCGAACTGACCGAGCTGGCCCGCAACCGCGCCTGCTCCGACGTCGTCCTCGTCACCGGCGACGGCGACCTGCTGCCGGGCATGATGGCCGCCAAGGAGCACGGCGTCGCCGTACACCTGTGGGCCGTGCAGGCCGCCGACGGGGACTACAACCAGTCCGAGGACCTGGTCGCCGAGGCCGACGAGCGGCGGGTGCTCGACCGGACGTGGATCACCAAGGCCGTACGGGCGAAGGATCTCGGCGGGGTGTGCGCGCCGCAGCCGGTGCCCAGGCCGGAGATCGCGGCGATCCTGTCCGCGCCGTTGCCCGAGTCCGCGCCGGCGACACGTGAGCGGCCCGTCGAGGACGGCGAGCACGCCGCCGCCGAGGCCGGTTCGGAGAACGGCACGCAGGAGCGGGTGCCCGCGCCCAAGGGCGTGCCCACCCCGAAGGACCTGGCGAGCCTGAAGGCACCGGGGGCCGCCGCGCCCGCGCAGCAGCCCGCGAGCGCCACCCTGCGCTGGTCCTCCGACAAAGGGTGGGTCGACCGGCCGGGCGGCGCCACCGAACCGCCCGAGGTCGCCTCGATGCCGACGCTGGCGCAGCTGACCACCGCCGAGCAGCGCTGGGCCGACCGCGAGGAGGACATCACCACGGTCGGCGGCGACCCCTTCGAAGTGGGCCAGGTGTTCGCCCGCCGGTGGATGGGCCGCCTCGGCGACCAGGGCGCCCATCTGCAGAAACTCTCCGGAATGTATCCCCGCGTCCCGCACCGCATCGACGGGGAACTGCTCCGCTACGCGGCCCGCTTCGGACTCCTCGCCCACAAGGACGACCAGATCGACGAGCACGACCGGTACGCGATCCGGGCCGGGTTCTGGCGGGAGATCGACGTACGGACGGCGGCCGAGCACGCCCCTGCGGGGGATTGACGCTCTTTACCGGGGTATTTGCGGTTCTCGACCTACCCGCGAACGGGCGGGGGCCGCGGACCCCGTAGTCTCGTCCCTTGTGAGTACGCGCGCGGGACAGGCACTTCGACACGGTGGGGATGTCGTGTGCGCGGTGCGCGGACTCAGCAAGACCTATCCGGCGGTGCGCGGCCGACGCGGTGCGCCGGGCACCCCCGAGGTGCGGGCCACCGACGCGGTGACCCTCGACATCCGCCGGGGCGAGATCTTCGGACTGCTCGGACCGAACGGCGCCGGCAAGTCCACCCTCGTACGCCAGCTCACCGGGCTCATGCGGCCCGACGCGGGCAGCGTCGAGATCCTCGGCCACGACATCGTGCGCCACCCGGAGCGGGCCGCGCGCATCCTCGCCTACCTCGGCCAGGAGTCCACCGCGCTCGACGAGCTGACCGTGTCCCTCGCCGCCGAGACCACCGCCCGGCTGCGCGGCCTGGACCTGCGCGAGGCACGGGCCGAACGGGACGCCGTACTCGACGAGTTGGGGCTTACGGCCATTGCCGGACGGCCGCTCAAGAAGCTGTCCGGCGGGCAGCGGCGGCTGGCGTGTGTGGCCGCCGCGCTGGTCGGGGAACGTCCGCTGCTGGTGCTCGACGAGCCGACCACCGGGATGGATCCGGTGGCGCGTCGGGCCGTGTGGTCCGCCGTCGACCGGCGCCGGGCCGAGCAGGGGTCCACCGTGCTGCTCGTCACCCACAACGTCATCGAGGCCGAGACCGTCCTCGACCGGGTCGCCGTCCTCGACCAGGGCCGGGTCATCGCCTGCGACAGCCCCGCCGGGCTCAAGGAACAGGTCGCCGGAGAGGTGCGGGTCGAGCTGGTGTGGCGGGACAAACCGCCGCTGGACGTCCCGGAGGTCGCCGCGCTGCGGGACCGGGCCGTCGAGTCCGGCCGCCGCTGGACGCTCAGGCTCGCCCCCGAGGAGGCCCGGGTGGCCGTCGCCACGGTGACCGGCGGGGCCGCCTTCGCCGCCCTGGACGACTTCAACCTGGCCACGCCCAGCCTGGAGGACGTGTATCTGACGCTGGGCGGAAACGGGCAGGGGCTGGTGAAGGCATGAGTACACGGGCCGTCGTATCCGTATGGGACAGGGCGACTGCCGGCGTCGAGAGGAGCAGCGGGACGTGAGTGTCGTATCCGCCGATGTTCTGCCGAGCGGGCCGCTGGCCGTGCCGGAGGCCGCCGACAGCGGCGCGGCCGAGCTCGGGCCGCGCGCCCGGCTGTGGCCCTCGCTGGCCGCCGTGTACCGGGCGCAGCTGTCCCGGGCGCGGGTCGCGCGGATCCCGCTGATGTTCGTGGCGACCTTCCAGTCGGTCGGCATCCTGATCATGATGCGCGGGGTCGTCGACGGCGGGAGCCATGACGCCAGGTTCGTCGTCGCGGGCTCGTCCGTGCTGGTCGTCGCCTACGTCGGGCTGAACCTGCTCGCGCAGTACTTCGGCCAGCTGCGCGGCAGCGGCGGCCTCGACCACTACGCCACCCTGCCGGTGCCGCCCGCCGCCGTGGTGCTCGGCGCTGCGGGCGCGTACGCCTCCTTCACCGTGCCGGGGACCGCGCTCACCGCCGTCTTCGGGTGCGTGCTGTTCGGGCTGCCGATGGGCAACATCTGGATCCTGGCGGCGGTGATCCCGCTCGCCGGAGCCGCCCTCGCCGGGCTCGGCGCCGCCCTCGGGCTGCTCGCACCGCGCCCCGAACTCGCCACGCTGCTCGGTCAGTTGGGCATGTCGGCGGCACTGCTGCTCGGGGTGCTGCCGGCCGACCGGATGCCGGAAGCGGTGCGGTTCCTGCGGGACCTGGTGCCGTCCACCTACGGCGTGGAGGCCTTCGCGCAGACCTTCGCGGCGCACCCCGACTGGGCACTGGTCCTCGGTGACCTCGCCGTATGCGCCGCGGTCGGCGTCGTTTCGCTGGCCGTCGCCGCCTGGGCCTACCGTCGGGCCGCCGTCCGGTGACGCGCCGCACAGCGGGGCCTGGCACGATGGCGTTGTGACCGCACCGCTGACTCCGCCTCCGCCACCGCGTGACCAGTCCCCGCACGACCCGTGGCAGCCGCCGGGCGACCAGGGCCCCCAGGGTGACCCCGGTGCCCCGAGCGCCGGGTATCCCGTGCACGCCCCGCAGGACGCGTCCTACGGCGCGGACGGGCCCGGACTGAAGACCGAACTGATCGAGGCCGTGGTCGGCACGGTCGTCGTGGCGCTCGGCGGGGTGCTGCTCGGGCTGCTGTGGTGGTGGCTGGCCCCGCATGTGCCGCTGGTCGGGGACGTGGTCGACAAGAGCTGGGCCGTCTATCTCAAGGACTCCGAGGGCGAGCAGGCGGTGGGGGTGGACGGATCGTTCACTCTGCTCGCGGTCGGTTTCGGCGTGCTGAGCGCTGTTGCCGCGTTCCTGCTGCGGCGGCGCGGGGGAGTGCCGCTGGTGGTCGCGCTGACCGTGGGCGGGCTGCTCGCCTCGCTGCTCGCGTGGCGGCTGGGGATGTGGCTGGGCCCGACGAAGGACGTGCTCGCGCACGCCAAGTCGGTGGGCAAGGGGGTCACGTTCTCCGCGCCGCTGAAGCTGGGGGCCAAGGGGGCGTTGCTGGCCTGGTCCATTGCGGCGCTGGTTGTCCATCTGGGGCTGACCGCGTTGTTCGGGCCGCGGGATCCGGAGCCGCCGTATCTGCAGCAGGGGGCTGTGTCGACCGACGGTTACGGGGCGCCGCTGTCGTAGGCCTCGGGCGCGTTGTGGTTGCGGCGGGGGTTTTCTTCGCCCCCGCCGCCCCTACCCGTCCCGTCCCGGGGGGCTGCCGCCCCCCGACCCCCGCTTCGGCCTGAACGGCCTCGTCCTCAAACGCCGGACGGGCTGGAAAGAACCGTGCGTCGCGAAGTGACCGAAGAACCTACGCCGGCCGGTGTCCATGGTTCGAGCGGCGCTTCTTGATGCGCCACTTTCGTTTCCTGGTTTTCTTCGACATGCCCCTTGTGCTTAACCGAGGACGGGGCCGGAGTCGAGGGGTCACGCACGTCCGATGGGGGCCAGTACCGCTGCCGTGAGGGTCGTCAGGTCCTCGGGGGAGAGTTCGACCTCCAGGCCCCGGCGGCCCGCCGAGACGCAGATCGTGGCGTGGGCCGAGGCCGAGTCGTCCAGGACCGTGCGGAGCTTCTTGCGCTGGCCGAGGGGGGAGATGCCGCCCCGGACATAGCCCGTGGTGCGCTCGGCGAGCGTCGGGTCGGCCATCGCCGCCCGTTTGCCGCCCACGGCCGCCGCCAGGGCCTTCAGGTCCAGTTGGCCCGCTACCGGGACCACGGCCACCGTCAGAGCGCCGTCCACGTCCGCGACGAGTGTTTTGAAGACGCGGTCGGGGGAGACACCCATCGCCTCGGCCGCCTCCTCGCCGTAGGACGGGTGGGCGGGGTCGTGGTCGTAGGCGTGCACCTCGTAGGGCACTCCGGCGGCCGTCAGGGCCACGGTCGCCGGGGTGCCGCCGGACTGGGGCTGCTGTTTCCTGGACTTCTTCGCCATCGGGGTCTCAGTTCAGGCTCGTCGGGTTGCGCGTCAGGTCCGACGCGGGCAGGGACGGCAGGTTGCGGATGATGGCCGTCTCGGAGCGCAGGAGCTTCAGCTCGTCGCGCAGCCGGGAGGCGGTGTCGGGGGCCTGGAGCAGGCGCTGCTTGGTTGCCGTGTCGAGCATCATCGCGGCGGCCACCAGGTAGGAGACGACCGCCGGCTCGTCGGGGAGTTCCGCTTCGCCGGTCGAGAGAGAGCGCTCGCGGGCGCCGGCGAGGCGCTTCTGGTACTGGCGGAACGCGCGTAGCACCCCCTCGGCCAGCGCGCCCGCCTCGTCGCCCTTCTCCTCGGGCAGCTCCTCCAGCTCGGCCGTCAGGAACGGGCCCGAGGCGTCCACGGAGAGCAGCCGCATCCGGGTCGTGCCCGTCGCCAGCACCTCGAAGGTGCCGTCGGCGCGCTCCCGGATGGTCGCCGCGTCGGCGACACAGCCCACCGAGTGGAAGGCCTTGAGCGGGTCGGGGCCGAAGCCGGCCGTGGGCCCGCGTTCGGGCACGGCCGTCTGGTCCGGCATGCCCTGGGCGGTCTGGGCCACCTCGTGGCCGTCACGGATGGCGACGACGGCGAATCGGCGCGGTTCCTCCTCGGGGGTCTTGAGCAGTTCGCGCATCATGGCGCGATAGCGCTCCTCGAAAATGTTCAGAGGAAGCACGAGCCCCGGGAACAGAACCGAGTTCAGGGGGAAGAGCGGCAGCCGGACGGTGGTCACGGCGCAAAAGCCTAGTGGTCGCCGGAGCGGGCGCGACCGTCGTGCTCACTCCGTGGATACGACGGCGCGTCCTCGAAGCCCCACGGCTGCCCCGGAATCGCCGTGAGACAGGGCGGAACCGGCCCGCCCAGCGGCAGTTGTGCCGCGACCGCGGTCCGCACCCCGTCACGCACTTCCAGGAACTGTCCGAGCGGGTCGTCCGAGATCCGGTCCCAGGGGAAGGACGTGGCGTACGGGCCGATCAGGCGCAGCTGGTCGAGGGCGTCGGGCCAGCGTTCGAGGCGGACGAGGACGTAGGCCAGCAGGTTGCGGACCCCCGCGGGCCAGGGGTCGGCCGCCGCGTAGCCCGCCGAGAGGGCGATGGCGAGGTCGGCCGCCGTGTCCAGCCGGGCGCGCGGCACCGTCGCGCCGCAGCCGTCGGTCAGACAGGCGAAGGCGGCCCGCACCGGCAGCGCCTGGACGAGCGAGCCGGGCAGGGCGTCCTGCGCGGCCCGTTCGGCGAAGTCGAAGCACTCGCGGTGGGAGTGCCGCACGGTGTGGGGCGTGTCGCCCCACTGGGCGCAGCAGGCGGCCGAGAGGTACTGGAGGGCGGCCACATGGCAGCCGTAGTGGTGCGGGGAGCGGCGGACCGCCTCGCCCCACAGTCGTTCGAACCCGGCGTGTCCGGCGTGTGTGCCCCGCGCGTGGTCCAGGGCGATCCTCCAGGGCACGGGGTCGCGTGGTTCGGCCTCGGCCGCCGCCGTGATCAACGGGCCGAGTTCGCCGAGCAGTTCGGCGCGGGCCGGTGACTCCCAGCAGCGGTCCACGGCCAGTTGAGCGCCGACCAGCAGCGCGTCGGGGTCGTGCGGGGCGGCGGCGCGCCAGTCGGCCAGCCACTCGGGACGACAGCGGGCGAAGGCCGCGAGCCGACGCGTGTAACGGTCGCGGTCCTCCCACTCGGCGGACGCGCGGGTGGTGGCCAGCAGATCGGCGGCCGGCCCGTACTCGCCGCGTCCGGCCGCGACCAGCGCGGGGCCGAGCCGGTCGTCGGGCGCGTCGAGGAGGACCTCGTCGTCGGCCGGCAGTCCGGCGGCGGGCCGCGAGGTGCTCTTTGCCATCCGGGCGGTGCGGATGAACGCGGGCAGCAGAGCCATGGTGCCGACCATTGAATGACCGGGATCCGGAGTGCGCCAGACCGTTTGACCACCCCGTGGAAAGTTGTACGCGTCTCGGTCAAGCCCAGGTAAAAGGTGACTTTTGCTCACCTGTTCGAGTGCTGTGCGGGGCGGGTCGCTACCCGCGTCTGAGCAGTCGGGTCGCCCCCGCAGCCACCGTCGTCGCCAGGATCCAGCCCAGCAGGATCAGCGCCACGGACAGCCACTGCCAGCCCCCGTGCAACTGCCACTGCCCCACCTGCCCCAGGTCGATCACCGGCAGCAGCAGATCCAGCGCGAACAGGGCGGGGCTCCACGGCGGATGCCCACTGCTGTTCACCGGCACATGGTCCGCGTGCGTGAAGGCCAGCGAACCGGCCGCCCACAGCACCGCCATCCATACGGCGGCCCGGCCCGGCCGGTACCCGTAGGCGACCGTCCAGTCCTGCGCGAACCCCCACAGCTTGGCCGCGACGGGCAGGCTCTCCCGGCGCCGCCGCTGCTTGGCGAGCAGCACCTCGCGCGCGTCCTCGTCCTCACCGGCGTTGCGCAGCACGGTGGCGAGCCGCTCGTACGGCTCCGGGTTGTACTCGGCGGTCGCGGCGGCCACCCAGTCGAGGCGCGCGTCCAGCGGGAACGGGCCCTGCGGTACGAGGTTCTCGTACACGAAGCCGCCCATGTGGAGGTTGCCCGGACCCGGCCAACTGTCCTTCCCGTCAATGAGGTTGACGACCCGCGCCCCCGACAGCACCACCTTGCCGCGCTGCGGTCTCTCCCCGAGGAAGCGCAGTTCGGGCGCCTGGATGCGCAACAGCGACAGCTCCTGGTCGTCCGTGAAGGTGAACCGGGCCCGCTCCAGATCCACCGCGTCCCCGAACCGCCCGTCGTCCAGGCGCACCCCGCCCTGGCACGTGAAGCGCTGGATGCGGGTCCCGCGCGCGGGCGTGGTGCCGCTCAGCCAGGGGCCGCCGACGCCCGCCGGGGTGAGGTAAAGGGTGCGGCCGACGGTCAACTGGGGCGCGTTCAGGGCGAGTCGGGAGTACGGGTTGGCCAGCCGGGCGCCGCGCAGGCTCAGCGAGACGCCGACCTTGGCGCTGCGCAGGCTCAACTCGCCGTGTGATTCCAGGAGTTCGGCCTGGAGGTCCTGGCCCACGGTCATGCCGTCGGCGGCGATCGAACGGCCCGTGCGGTCCCGGTAGACGATCGCCTGGTTGAGCAGCAGATCGGTGCCGATGTGCGCGTCGGTCAGCCGTACCCCGTTGTGGAAGCGGCAGCGCGGCAGATGCAGGTCACCCTCCGTGTGCACCCGCGCCGCCTCCAGCCGCGGCACCGAGCAGTCCACCAGCCGTAGGGTCTGGAAGCGGGCCTCCGGCAGCAGGACCTCGTGCTCGAAGCGGCAGCCCTTCAGCTCGACGAACGGGGTGATCGTGCCGCCCGCCAGGTCCAGGGTGCCGCTGATCTGCACTCCGGTGAGTTTCAGCGAGGCCACCCGGCCCGACAGCGCGGGTGGCCCGTCCAGGAGCAGCCAGCACACGAACCGTGCCCGCACGGTCCGCTCCGGCCCCCACGGATGCCCGCCGTGCGGATCGTCGACGACGGTGTCGCCGCTGCTCAGGTCGTACACACTGCCGTTGCGGAAGGCCTGCCACATACCGGCCTCGGCGGCGGTCGCATCGTCCGGCACATCCCCCGCGCGGACGCCGACACCCTCGGTCACTGCTCTGTCATCCCTCTCGACTGCTCACGGGTTTCGCACAGCTGTTCATGCCCGCTGCGTAACGCCCGGAACACTAGACGTGAGGGGGATCTTCCGGGTTCCGGCCACGTTCTGTATCAGCCATTGATACGCGCGGACGACGCCCGATCGCCGTCTGAGAGAATTGGTTCGTGATCTCCCGAATCGATCTGCGCGGCGACGCCCTCCCCGACGGGCCCGCCCTGCGCGACCTGCTGCCCCGAGCCGACTTCGACGTCTCGGCCGCCCTGGAGAAGGTGCGTCCGATCTGCGAGGCCGTGCATCATCGGGGCGACGCGGCGCTGATCGACTTCGCCGAGAAGTTCGACGGCGTGCGGCTGGAGTCGGTGCGGGTCCCGGCCCAGGCCCTCAGCGACGCGCTGGAGCAGCTCGACCCGGCGGTGCGCGCGGCCCTGGAGGAGTCCATCCGGCGCGCCCGGCTCGTCCACCGCGAGCAGCGCCGTACGACCCGCACCACGCAGGTCGTGCCCGGCGGTTCGGTCACCGAGAAGTGGGTGCCGGTCGACCGGGTGGGGCTCTACGCGCCCGGCGGACGGTCGGTCTACCCGTCCTCCGTGATCATGAACGTGGTCCCGGCCCAGGAAGCGGGCGTCGGCTCCGTCGCGCTCGCCTCGCCGCCGCAGGCGGACTTCGGCGGTCTGCCGCACCCGGCGATCCTCGCCGCCTGCGCACTGCTCGGCGTCGACGAGGTCTACGCCGTCGGCGGCGCCCAGGCCGTCGCGATGTTCGCCCACGGCACCGAGTCCTGCGCCCCCGCCAACATGGTCACCGGGCCCGGCAACATCTGGGTCGCCGCCGCCAAGCGCTACTTCGCGGGCAGGATCGGCATCGATACGGAGGCCGGTCCCACCGAGATCGCCGTCCTCGCGGACGAGACCGCCGACCCGGTGCACGTCGCCGCCGACCTGATCAGCCAGGCCGAGCACGACCCGCTGGCCGCCGCCGTCCTGGTCACCGACTCCGTCACGCTCGCGGACGCGGTCGAGAAGGAACTCGAACCGCAGGTCGCGGCCACCAAGCACATCGAGGACCGGATCGCCCCGGCACTGGCCGGACGGCAGTCCGCGATCGTCCTCGTCGACGGCGTCGAGGAGGGGCTGCGGGTCGTGAACGCGTACGGCGCCGAGCACCTGGAGATCCAGACGGCGGACGCGGCTGCCGTGGCCGACCGGGTGCGGAACGCGGGCGCGATCTTCGTCGGACCCTGGGCGCCCGTCTCCCTCGGCGACTACGCGGCCGGCTCCAACCACGTGCTGCCGACCGGCGGTTGCGCCTGCCACTCCTCGGGACTCTCCGTGCAGTCCTTCCTCCGGGGCATCCACATCGTCGACTACACCCGCGACGCCCTCGCCGACGTGGCGCATCACGTGGTGACGCTGGCGGAGGCGGAGGACCTGCCCGCGCACGGCGCGGCGGTCAAGGCAAGGTTCGGTTGGAAGGTGCCCGGCAAGTGAGCTTCGGAATCGACGATCTTCCCGTACGGGACGAACTGCGCGGCAAGTCCCCTTATGGCGCGCCCCAGTTGGACGTCCCCGTACGGCTGAACACCAACGAGAACCCCTACCCGCTCCCCGAGGCGCTGGTCGAGCGGATCACCGAGCGCGTCCGCGAGGCCGCCCGCGACCTCAACCGCTACCCCGACCGGGACGCGGTCGAGCTGCGCACCGGGCTGGCCGACTACCTGACGAAGACCGGCAATCACCGGGTCGGCGTCGAGAACGTGTGGGCGGCCAACGGCTCCAACGAGGTCATCCAGCAACTGCTGCAGACCTTCGGTGGCCCCGGCCGTACGGCCATCGGCTTCGAGCCGTCCTACTCGATGCACTCGCTCATCGCGCGCGGCACGGGGACGGGCTGGATCTCCGGCCCGCGCAACGAGGACTTCACCATCGATCTCCCCGCCGCCGAGCGGTGGATCGCGGAGAACAAGCCGGACGTCGTGTTCATCACGACCCCCAACAACCCCACGGGCAACGCCGTCCCGCCCGGGACGGTCCTCGCGCTGTACGAAGCGGCGCAGGCCGCCAAGCCGTCCATGGTGATCGTCGACGAGGCGTACATCGAGTTCAGTCACGGCGAGTCGCTGCTGCCGCTGCTCGAAGGTCGGCCGAATCTCGTCGTCTCGCGGACGATGTCGAAGGCGTTCGGGGCGGCCGGGCTGCGCCTCGGCTATCTCGCCGCGCACCCGGCGGTCGTTGACGCCGTCCAACTCGTACGGCTGCCCTACCACTTGTCGGCCGTCACCCAGGCGACCGCGCTGGCCGCCCTGGAGCACACCGACACACTGCTGGGGTACGTCGAGCAGCTGAAGTCCGAACGGGACCGGCTGGTGGGCGAGTTGCGGGCCCTCGGCTGCGAAGTCGTCGAGTCCGACGCCAACTTCGTGCAGTTCGGCCGGTTCGCGGACTCCCACACCGCATGGCAGGCGATCCTCGACCGGGGCGTCCTGGTCCGGGACAACGGCATCCCGGGGTGGCTGCGGGTCTCCGCCGGAACCCCCGAAGAGAACGACGCGTTCCTCGACGCGGTCCGTGAGTTGATGAAGGAGCAGAGCACATGAACCGCGTAGGACGTGTGGAGCGGACGACCAAGGAGACGTCGGTCCTCGTCGAGATCGATCTCGACGGCCACGGCAAGGTCGACGTGTCGACAGGAGTCGGCTTCTACGACCACATGCTCGACCAACTCGGCCGGCACGGTCTGTTCGACCTCACCGTGAAGACCGAGGGCGATCTGCACATCGACTCGCACCACACCATCGAGGACACCGCCCTCGCCCTCGGCGCCGCCTTCAAGCAGGCGCTCGGCGACAAGGTCGGCATCTATCGGTTCGGCAACTGCACGGTCCCGCTGGACGAGTCCCTCGCCCAGGTGACGGTGGACCTCTCCGGCCGCCCGTACCTCGTGCACACCGAGCCCGAGAACATGGCGCCGATGATCGGCGAGTACGACACCACGATGACCCGGCACATCCTGGAGTCCTTCGTCGCCCAGGCCCAGATCGCGCTGCACGTGCACGTGCCGTACGGGCGCAACGCGCACCACATCGTGGAGTGCCAGTTCAAGGCGCTGGCCCGCGCCCTGCGGTACGCCTCCGAGCGCGACCCGCGCGCGGCCGGCATCCTCCCCTCCACGAAGGGCGCGCTGTGACCAGCCTGTCGAGCCTCCTCATCGTCGTCGGGCTCTTCCTCCTCGGCGGGGTCTACTCCTTCGTCAAACAGAAGATGCCGCGCCAGCTCATCGTGCTGATCTCCATCGCCGCCGCGATGTGTCTGGTGGCCGGGGTCATGAGGCTGGAGGTGTGGAATTGAGCGCAGCGAAGAAGGTAGTTGTTTTCGACTACGGCTTCGGAAACGTCCGTTCCGCCGAGCGCGCCCTCGCGCGCACGGGTGCCGAGGTCGAGATAACGCGTGACTACGACAAGGCCATGAACGCGGACGGGCTGCTGGTGCCCGGCGTCGGGGCTTTCGCCGCCTGTATGCAGGGGCTCAAGGAAGCGCGCGGCGACTGGATCGTCGGCCGCCGACTGGCCGGCGGGCGCCCGGTGATGGGCATCTGCGTGGGCATGCAGATCCTGTTCGCGCGCGGCATCGAGCACGGCGTCGAGACCGAGGGCCTGGACGAGTGGCCCGGCTCGGTCGAGCCCCTGCAGGCCGAGATCGTGCCCCACATGGGCTGGAACACCGTCGACACCCCGGCGGGCTCCCAGCTCTTCGCCGGCCTGGACGCCGACGCGCGCTTCTACTTCGTGCACTCCTACGCCGTCCACGACTGGTCCCTCGAAGTCGTGAACCCGGCGATGCGCGCCCCCCTGGTGACCTGGTCGACGCACGGCAAGCCCTTCGTGGCCGCCGTGGAGAACGGCGCCCTGTGGGCCACCCAGTTCCACCCCGAGAAGTCCGGCGACGCCGGAGCGCAGCTGCTCACCAACTGGATCGGAACCCTGTAGACCATGGCCAAGCTCGAACTCCTCCCCGCCGTCGACGTCCGCGACGGCCAGGCCGTCCGCCTCGTCCACGGCGAGTCCGGGACCGAGACCTCCTACGGCTCCCCCCTGGAGGCCGCCCTCGCCTGGCAGCGCTCCGGCGCCGAGTGGCTGCACCTCGTCGACCTGGACGCCGCGTTCGGCACCGGCGACAACCGCAAGCTCATCGCCGAGGTCGCCGGCGCCATGGACATCAAGGTCGAGCTGTCCGGCGGCATCCGCGACGACGACACCCTCGCCGCCGCCCTCGCCACCGGCTGCACCCGGGTGAACCTCGGCACCGCCGCGCTGGAGACCCCGGAGTGGGTCGCCAAGGTCATCGCCGAGCACGGCGACAAGATCGCGGTCGGCCTCGACGTACGTGGAACGACCCTGCGCGGACGCGGCTGGACCCGCGACGGCGGCGACCTCTACGAGACCCTGGACCGCCTCAACTCCGAGGGCTGCGCCCGGTACGTGGTCACCGACATCGCCAAGGACGGCACCCTCCAGGGCCCCAACCTGGAGCTGCTGCGCAACGTCTGCGCGGCGACCGACCGCCCGGTGGTCGCCTCCGGAGGCGTGTCGTCGCTCGACGACCTCCGTGCCATCTCCGAGCTGGTACCCCTGGGTGTGGAGGGCTCCATCGTCGGGAAGGCCCTCTACGCGAAGGCGTTCACTCTGGAAGAGGCCTTGGAGGCGGTGGCCCGGTGACCGAGCTACGACGCGTCATGACCGGCGCGCCCTGGGAGGACGCCTTCGGCTACTCCCGCGCGGTGGAGCTGCCGAACGGCCTGGTGCTCATCTCCGGGTGCACGTCGATAGTGGACGGCGAGATCGCCGGGGGCGGTCCCTACGAGCAGACGGTCAACGCGTTCAACGTCGCGTTCGCGGCGCTGGAACAAGTGGGTCTCGGTCCCGCCGATGTGGTGCGCACCCGTATGTACATCACCCACGCCCGGGATGTGGAGGACGTGGGCCGCGCACACAAGGAGCTGTTCGACGCGATCCGGCCTGCCGCGTCCATGATCATCGTGTCCGGCTTCGTCGACCCCAGCCTGGTCGTCGAGGTCGAGGTGGAGGCCTACCGGGACCCGGCCGCGCCGCGCGGAGAGGGCTCGTCATGACCCTCGCCGTACGCGTGATCCCCTGCCTGGACGTCGACAACGGCCGGGTCGTCAAGGGCGTCAACTTCCAGAACCTGCGCGACGCGGGCGACCCCGTCGAGATGGCCAAGGTCTACGACGCCGAGGGCGCCGACGAGCTGACCTTCCTGGACATCACCGCTTCCTCCGGCAACCGCGAGACGACGTACGACGTGGTCCGCCGCACCGCCGAGCAGGTCTTCATCCCGCTCACGGTCGGCGGCGGCGTCCGCACGGCCGAGGACGTGGACAAGCTGCTGCGGGCGGGCGCGGACAAGGTCGGCGTCAACACGGCGGCGATCAACCGGCCGGAGCTGATCAAGGAGATCGCGGAGCGGTTCGGACGGCAGGTCCTGGTCCTGTCGGTGGACGCGCGGAGGACTGACAGCGGGTCCTTCGAAGTGACCACCCACGGCGGTCGCAAGGGCACCGGCATCGACGCCGTCGAATGGGCGCACCGGGCCGCCGAGTTGGGCGCCGGGGAGATCCTGCTCAACTCGATGGACGCGGACGGCACCAAGGACGGCTACGACCTGGAGATGATCGCGGCCGTCCGCAAGCACGTGACCGTGCCGGTCATCGCCTCCGGCGGCGCCGGCAAGCTGGCCGACTTCCCGCCCGCGGTGGCCGCGGGCGCGGACGCGGTGCTGGCGGCCTCCGTCTTCCACTTCGGCGATCTGCGGATCGGCGAGGTCAAGCAGGCGCTGCGGGAGGCGGGGCATCCCGTCAGGTGATGTCTTCGGAGGTGTTGTAAGCCCCGGCCGCCTGGTGGTCGGGGCTTACTTGCGGGTCCCTTTCGCGGCTGAACCCGGCCCGCGGCGGGCCGAGCTGCCCCACTGACCTCTCAGATCCCCAGCTGCTTGGCCTCCTGGAGCTTGGCGATCGCGTTCTCGTCGCCGTCCAGCTCCACCTTGGCCACGCTCTGCCGGCCGTGCGCGAACAGCAGCAGCTCCGAGGGCTCACCGGTCACCGTGACGACCGGCGCCCCCTTGTGGGCGACCGCCGTCTGCCCGTCCGGGCGGCGCAGCACCAGCCCGGTCGGCGCGCTCCGGCCCACCAGCCGGGCCATGCGCTCCAGCCGCGACCACAGGGCGTCCTGGAACACCGGGTCCAGCTCGCGCGGCGTCCACTCGTCCTGTGCCCGCCGTACGTCCTCGGTGTGGACGTAGAACTCGACCGTGTTGGACGCCTCGTCGAGCTGCTTGAGCTGGAACGGCGAGAAGCGCGGCGGGCCGGTACGGATCAGCTGGATCAGCTCCTCGTACGGCTTCGCCGCGAACTCCGCCATCACCCGGTCCAGACGCGGTGCGAGCTGCTTGATCATGATGCCGCCGGCGGCGTCCGCGCGGCCCTCCCGCACCACCACGTGCGCGGCCAGATCACGGGTCCGCCAGCCCTCGCAGAGGGTCGGGGCATCCGGGCCCGTCGTCTCCAGGAGGTCGGCGAGAAGAAGTCGTTCACGCTTGGCGAAGGTCGACATACCGTCAGCCTACGACCGCCCACCGGGTCCGCACAGTGGACGTCGACCTGGGTTGTCGGTGCCGCGCGGCACAATGGCCCCATGACCAGCGCGCCCCAGTCCAGTCGCCTCGATCCCGAGATCGCCGCCCGCCTCAAGCGGAGCGCCGACGGGCTCGTCCCCGCCATCGCCCAGCAGTACGACACCGGTGAGGTGCTGATGCTCGGCTGGATGGACGACGAGGCGCTGCACCGCACCCTGACGACCGGCCGCTGCACCTACTGGTCCCGCAGCCGCCGGGAGTACTGGGTGAAGGGCGACACCTCCGGCCACTTCCAGCACGTCAAGTCCGTCGCCCTGGACTGCGACGCCGACACGGTCCTGGTGAAGGTCGACCAGATCGGCGCCGCCTGCCACACCGGCGCCCGCACCTGCTTCGACGCGGACGTGCTGCTCAAGGAAGAGCCAGTTGACGCGAGCCTTCTTAAAGAAGGCGCTGATTCCAGCACCGCCGTCTCGGATCAGTAGGGTCAGCCGCCATGGACCTTGACACGTTCCGCAAGCTGGCCACCGACCGTCGCGTCATCCCGGTCACCCGCAAGCTCCTCGCCGACGGCGACACCCCGGTCGCGCTCTACCGCAAGCTCGCCGCGGAGCGCCCCGGCACCTTCCTCCTGGAGTCCGCGGAGAACGGCCGCTCCTGGTCCCGGTACTCCTTCGTCGGCGTCCGCAGCGCCGCCACCCTCACCGCCCACGACGGCCAGGCCCACTGGCTCGGCACCCCGCCCGTCGGCGTCCCGGTCGACGGTGACCCCCTCGCCGCCCTGCGCGCCACCATCGACACCCTGCACACCCCCCACCAGGAGGGCCTGCCGCCCTTCACCGGCGGCATGGTCGGCTATCTCGGCTACGACATCGTCCGCCGCCTGGAGAAGATCGGCCCCGGCGAGCGGGACGACCTCAAGCTCCCCGAGCTGACCATGCTCCTCACCAGCGACCTCGCCGTGATGGACCACTGGGAGGGCTCGGTCCTGCTGATCGCCAACGCGATCAACCACAACGACCTCGACACCGGCGTCGACGAGGCCTACGCGGACGCCGTGGCCCGCCTCGACGCCATGGAGGCGGACCTCTCCCGCGCGGTGGCCCAGCCGCCCGCCCAGCTCCCGCCCTCCGAGCTTCCGGAGTACACCGCGCTGTGGGGCGGCCCCGACTTCAAGGAGGCCGTCGAGGACATCAAGGAGCGCATCCGCGCGGGCGAGGCATTCCAGGTCGTCCCCTCCCAGCGCTTCGAAACCCCGTGCACGGCAAGCGCGTTGGACGTGTACCGGGTGCTGCGCGCGACCAACCCGTCCCCGTACATGTACCTGTTCCGCTTCGACGGCTTCGATGTGGTCGGCTCGTCCCCCGAGGCCCTCGTCAAGGTCGAGGACGGCCGTGCGATGGTCCACCCCATCGCCGGCACCCGGCATCGCGGCGCCACCCCGCAGGAGGACCAGGCCCTCGCCGACGAACTCCTCGCCGACCCCAAGGAGCGCGCCGAACACCTCATGCTGGTCGACCTCGGTCGTAACGATTTGGGACGCGTCTGCGAGCCCGGCTCGGTCGAGGTCGTCGACTTCATGTCGGTGGAGCGCTACTCCCACGTGATGCACATCGTCTCCACGGTCACCGGCCGAGTGGCCCCCGGCCGCACCGCCTTCGACGTCCTCACCGCCTGCTTCCCGGCCGGCACCCTCTCCGGCGCACCCAAGCCCCGCGCGATGCAGATCATCGACGAACTGGAGCCCTCCAGAAGGGGGTTGTACGGCGGCTGCGTCGGCTACCTCGACTTCGCGGGCGACTCCGACACCGCCATCGCCATCCGTACGGCCCTCCTCCGCGACGGCACGGCCTACGTCCAGGCGGGCGCCGGCATCGTCGCCGACTCGGACCCGGAACTGGAGGACCAGGAGTGCCGCAACAAGGCGGCGGCGGTCCTCCGCGCCGTGCACACGGCGAACCGGCTCGGGCAATAGGACGAGGGTCATATGAACCCCGGGTGACGGTTCGCCCGGGGTTCGAGCGATAGTGGACTACGTGACTGCAGCTGTTCCTCACCCCCGTTCCGAAGGCGAAGGCCCCGCGCGCGCCGGCCGCCGCAGCCTCGCCGTAGCGCTGATGAGCGGTGCGCTCGGCGCGGCCGTGGCGCTGCTGGCCACCCGTCAGCGCTGGTCGGAGGGGATCGCGACGGTGGCGGGCGACCCGTTCCCGCTGTCCGCCAAGGGCAGCGACGTCACGGGTGTGCCCGCGGCGCTCGCCATAGTGGGCCTCGCCGCGCTCGTCGCCGTCTTCGCCGTCCGCAGGACGGGCCGCTTCGCGGTCTCCGCCCTCCTCGCGCTCTCCGGCGCCGGAATCGTCGCCGCCGCCCTCCTCGGCGCCTCCGACAGCTCCGCGCTCGACGACAAGGCCACCCAGGCCTCCGGCGGCACCTCGTCCGCCGTACACGCCTTCGCCCACACGGCCTGGCCCTACGTCGCCGCGGTCGGCGGCGGCCTGATCCTGCTGGCCGGCCTGCTCGCCCTGCTCTACGGCCGCCGCTGGCCCGCCATGTCCGGCCGCTACGAACGCAACGGCACGCCTCGCCCCCGGCGGACTCCCGTGGTGGACCCCGACCGTCCCGAGGACATCTGGAAGGCTCTCGACCGGGGCGAGGACCCCACGGGGGCGTAGCCCTCTTCTGGGAGATCCGCCGACGCGCGAGTGCCCCACCCCGAAGCACCGCACACGCACGCGTGCGGAACAATGAACCCTGAGCGTCTGCTCACACACGCACACGGCAACGAGGAGCACGTCATGGCGGGCAACAGCCACGGTCACACTTTGGCCGCCTGGACCGGTACCACCATCATCTTCATCGGTTTCTTGGTCGCGGGTGCCTTCATGGTCATGGCGCAGCCGATCGGCTTCTGGGCCGGTATGGCGATCACGGTCGTCGGCGGCATCGTCGGCTGGGTCATGAGCGCGATGGGAATGGGCATGCCCAAGGACCGTCCCCAGGACCTGACCGAGCTGCTCGGCAAGACGGCGCACGCCGACAGCTGAGCCGTAGCTGTTGTCAGCCACCACTTCGTGGAGGGGCGGTCCCGGGCACACCGGGGACCGCCCCTCACGCGCGCGTGCCGCACGAAGGGGCCAGGGGGCACAATGCGAGACGTGAACGCCGACAGCCGGAGCATGCCGAAGACGCGCACCCCCGGTTCCGCCTCCGTGCTGAACCGCGTAGCCGTGCCCGCCGGAGTCCTCGCGGCCGTCGCCGGAGCCTTCGCGTACGTCGGCACGGTCGACCCGAACCAGCCGGGCCACTACCCCGTCTGCCCCCTGTACCGCTTCACCGGCCTGTACTGCCCCGGCTGCGGCGGACTGCGCAGCGCGCACGAGTTCATCCACGGCGACTTCCTCGCCGCTCTCCAGGACAACGCGATCGCCGTGGTGGGCTATCTGGCCTTCACGGTCGTATGGACCGTCTGGGTGGTCCGCGCGGCGCGCGGTCGGCCGGTGCGGATCGATCTCGGCAGGGTCCCGCTCTGGACTCTGGGCGCATCGGTGCTGGTCTTCACGGTTGTCCGGAACCTGCCGTTCGGTGGCTGGCTACACCCTTGATCAACCGACCGATGTCCAGGTACTGGGACCGGCGTCAACCGGATGCGAGGCCTACGCCTTCCTCCGGATACCATCGAGGTCAGATGTGACCATTGCTTTTCCACCGTCCGGAAGGGGGCCGCTCGCGTGAGTGTGCTCGACGAGATCATCGACGGAGTCCGTGCCGACCTGGCGGAACGGCAGGCGCGCGTCAGCCTCGACGAGCTCAAGGAGCGCGCGGCGAAGGCTCCCGCTGCCAAGGACGGTGTCGCGGCCCTGCGCGGCGACGGCGTCAAGGTCATCTGCGAGGTCAAGCGCTCCAGCCCCTCCAAGGGCGCGCTGGCCGCGATCGCCGACCCGGCGGGCCTCGCGGCGGACTACGAGGCGGGCGGCGCCGCCGTCATCTCCGTCCTCACCGAACAGCGCCGTTTCGGCGGCTCCCTGGCCGACCTGGAGGCCGTCCGCGCCCGCGTGGACATCCCGGTCCTCCGCAAGGACTTCATCGTCACGTCGTACCAGCTCTGGGAGGCCCGGGCCTACGGCGCCGACCTCGCCCTGCTGATCGTCGCGGCCCTGGACCAGCCCGCCCTGGAGTCCCTCATCGAGCGCGCCGAGTCGATCGGCCTCACGCCGATCGTCGAGGTCCACGACGAGGACGAGGTCGACCGCGCGGTCGACGCCGGCGCGAAGATCATCGGCGTCAACGCCCGCAACCTCAAGACCCTTGAGGTCGACCGCGCCACCTTCGAGCGAGTGGCCCCCGAGATCCCGGCCCACATCGTCAAGATCGCCGAGTCCGGAGTCCGCGGCCCCCACGACCTCATCGCCTACGCCAACGCGGGCGCCGACGCGGTCCTGGTCGGCGAGTCCCTGGTCACCGGCCGCGACCCCAAGTCCGCGGTCTCGGACCTGGTGGCGGCGGGGGAGCACCCCGCACTGCGCCACGGCCGCAGCTGATCAGCCGGTAGAGTTTCCCGCGATGACTCCGACGACCTCTCCCACGGACCGGTACGCCCGCCTGGCGCGCGGCTGCCGCCCTCGTGGTTGCCGTGCGCCCGCACGCCGGGTGCACGGCCGCAGAGTCCGGTACGTCATCGGAGATGAGCCGGGGCAAGTGAACGGCATGCGATGGCAGCAGGCCTTCAGGGGCGCGGGGAACTGCGCGACCAGCCCCAACGGGCCCGCAGCCGACTAACAACCCCCCGCCCCACGGCGATTGGTGTTTTCCCACAAACTCACCGTGAGGTTTCCGCATGCCCAGCGAGTTCTTCATCCCCGACCCCGACGGTCAAATCCCCAGCCCCGAGGGCTACTTCGGCGCCTTCGGCGGCAAGTTCATCCCGGAGGCCCTCGTGGCCGCCGTGGATGAGGTGGCCGTCGAGTACGACAAGGCCAAGCACGACCCGGAGTTCGCCCGCGAGTTGGACGACCTCCTGGTCAACTACACCGGCAGGCCGAGCGCGTTCACAGAGGTCCCCCGTTTCGCCGCGGAAGCGGGCGGCGCCCGGATCTTCCTCAAGCGCGAGGACCTGAACCACACCGGCTCCCACAAGATCAACAACGTCCTCGGCCAGGCCCTGCTCACCAAGCGCATGGGCAAGACGAGGGTCATCGCGGAGACCGGCGCCGGCCAGCACGGCGTGGCGACGGCCACCGCCTGCGCGCTCTTCGGCCTCGAATGCACCATCTACATGGGCGAGATCGACACCCAGCGCCAGGCGCTCAACGTGGCCCGCATGCGCATGCTCGGCGCCGAGGTCATCGCCGTGAAGTCCGGCAGCCGCACCCTCAAGGACGCGATCAACGAAGCGTTCCGCGACTGGGTCGCCAACGTCGACCGCACCCACTACCTCTTCGGTACGGTCGCGGGCCCGCACCCCTTCCCGGCCATGGTCCGCGACTTCCACCGCGTGATCGGCGTCGAGGCCCGCCGCCAGATCCTGGAGCGCGCCGGACGCCTGCCCGACGCGGCCATCGCCTGTGTCGGCGGCGGCTCGAACGCCATCGGCCTGTTCCACGCCTTCATCCCGGACGCCGGCGTACGCCTCATCGGCTGCGAGCCGGCCGGCCACGGCGTGGAGACCGGCGAGCACGCGGCGACCCTCACCGCGGGCGAGCCCGGCATCCTGCACGGTTCGCGGTCCTACGTCCTCCAGGACGAGGAGGGCCAGATCACCGAGCCGTACTCGATCTCGGCCGGTCTGGACTACCCGGGCATCGGCCCCGAGCACTCCTACCTCAAGGACAGCGGCCGCGGCGAGTACCGCGCGGTCACCGACGACGCGGCCATGCAGGCCCTGCGCCTGCTGTCGCGCACGGAGGGCATCATCCCGGCGATCGAGAGCGCCCACGCGCTCGCGGGCGCGCTGGATGTCGGCAGGGAGCTGGGCAAGGACGGCCTGATCGTCGTCAACCTGTCCGGGCGCGGCGACAAGGACATGGACACCGCCGCACGCTACTTCGGCCTGTACGAAACCGAAGCGGACGCCACCGTCGCCGCCAACGCGGCCGACACCGCCGAGATCGAGGGGGACGCCAAGTGAGCGGCAACATCCAGCTGTTGAGCGACACCCTCGCCGCCGCCAAGGCCGAGGGACGCGCCGCGCTCATCGCCTACCTCCCGGCCGGTTTCCCGACCGTGGACGGCGGCATCGAGGCGGTCAAGGCCGCGTTCGACGGCGGCGCCGACATCGTCGAGGTGGGCCTGCCGCACAGCGACCCCGTCCTCGACGGCCCCGTCATCCAGACCGCCGACGACATCGCCCTGCGCGGCGGAGTCAAGATCGCGGACGTCATGCGCACGGTCCGCGAGACCCACGCGGCGACCGGCAAGCCGGTACTCGTCATGACGTACTGGAACCCGATCGACCGCTACGGCGTCGAGCGCTTCACCGCCGAGCTGGCAGAGGCGGGCGGCGCCGGCTGCATCCTGCCCGACCTGCCCGTCCAGGAGGCCGGGCTGTGGAGGGAGCACGCGGAGAAGCACGGGCTCGCCACGGTCTTCGTCGTCGCGCCCAGCAGCAAGGACGCCCGCCTCGCCGAGATCACCAAGGTCGGCACCGGCTTCGTCTACGCCGCCTCGCTGATGGGCGTCACCGGCACCCGTGAGTCCGTGGGCGCGCAGGCGCAGGACCTCGTCGAACGCACCCGGGCCACCACCGACACGCCCGTGTGTGTCGGCCTCGGGGTGTCCGACGCCCGGCAGGCCGCAGAGGTGGCCCGCTTCGCGGACGGCGTGATCGTCGGCTCGGCCTTCGTCAAGCGGATGCTGGACGCGCCGGACGACGCGGCCGGCGTCGAGGCGGTCCGCACGCTTGCCGGTGAACTGGCCAAGGGCGTGCGCGGACAGGCGTAACAGAAAACAGAACGACTGGTCCCCCGTATGGGTGGACCTGGGACCGGGGAGGCGCGCTGCGCCTCCCCGGTTCGTTCTGCGGGGTGTGAGCGAGAAGAACCGTGATGGGAAGCGCACCGCCCGCGAGCGGCTGGCGGTCGAGCGTGAGAAGCAGAAGTCCGCGGAGAGGCGGCGGCGCACACTGATCGTGGCCGCGAGCGTCGTCTGCGTGCTGGGACTGGCGTCGGTGATCGGCGTCCTCGCCGCGAACCACGGCAAGGACGACAGCGGCAGCAAGAGCGCGGGCCCGGTCGTGGCGCCCTCCGGGGCGACCGGCAAGGACAGCCTGGCGATCCAGGTCGGCAAGGACAGCGCCAAGCCGACGCTCACGGTGTGGGAGGACTTCCGCTGCCCGGCCTGCCAGGCCTTCGAGACGGCGTACCGTTCGACGCTCCACGAACTGACCGACTCCGGGCAGCTCAAGGTGCAGTACCACCTGGTCACGATCATCGACGGCAACCTCGGCGGCACCGGCTCCAAGCGCGCGGCCAACGCGGCGGCCTGCGCCCAGGACGCCGGAAAGTTCCGCGACTTCCACGACGTGCTGTACGAGAACCAGCCCAAGGAGACGGACGACGCCTTCGCCGACAACGCCAAGCTGATCGAGCTGGCGGGCAAGGTGACCGGCCTCGACACGCCCGCCTTCCAGAAGTGCGTCAACAGCGGTACGCACGACAGCTGGGTCCTGAAGTCCGCCGCGGCCTTCCAGGCCGGTGGATTCACCGGCACCCCGACCGTCCTCTTCGACGGCAAGAACATCTACGCGGACCAGACGATGACCCCGGCGAAGCTGAAGCAGCTGGTCCAGGCAGCCAACAAGGGGTAAGCCGGTGGGCCGGTTTTCACACCGGCCCGTTATGGAGCCGTAGCCGGGCCGCTTGCCGCCGTCGCGGTCCGGCACGGTAGCGTCGACCCTGCCATGGAAACCATTGCCTACATTCCCAGCCCGTCGCGCGGGGTCATCCACCTCGGCCCCATTCCGCTGCGCGGCTACGCGTTCTGCATCATCATCGGCGTCTTCGTCGCTGTCTGGCTCGGCAACAAACGCTGGGTCGCCCGCGGCGGCAAGGTCGGGACGGTGGCCGACATCGCTGTCTGGGCCGTGCCGTTCGGCCTCGTCGGCGGTCGCCTCTACCACGTGATCACGGACTACGAGCTGTACTTCAGCGAGGGCCGCGACTGGGTGGACGCCTTCAAGGTGTGGCAGGGCGGCCTCGGCATCTGGGGCGCGATCGCGCTCGGCGCGGTGGGGGCGTGGATCGGCTGCCGCCGCCGTGGCATCCCGCTGCCCGCCTGGGCCGACGCGCTGGCCCCCGGCATCGCCTTCGCCCAGGCCATCGGCCGCTGGGGCAACTGGTTCAACCAGGAGCTCTACGGCCGCGAGACCCACCTCCCCTGGGCGCTGCACATCACGTCCTCGACGGACGGCCGCGTACCGGGCTACTACCACCCGACCTTCCTGTACGAGTCCCTGTGGTGCGTCGGCGTCGGCTTCCTCGTCATCTGGGCCGACCGCCGCTTCAAGCTGGGTCACGGCCGGGCGTTCGCGGTGTACGTCGCCGCGTACTGCGTGGGCCGCGGCTGGATCGAGTACATGCGCGTCGACGACGCCCACCACTTCCTGGGCCTGCGGTTGAACGACTGGACCGCGATGATCGTCTTCGTCCTCGCGGTGACCTACTTCGTGATCTCGGCGAAGAAGCGCCCGGGCCGCGAAGAGGTGGTGGAGCCGGAAGCCGCCGAGGACACGACCGACGGCGGCGGCGACGAGGTCTCGGCGGAAGACCCGAAGACCGACAAGGCCGATGCCCCGGCGACCGAGGAAGACACCCCGGAAACCGAAGAGACGGCCGTGGACATGAAGAAGGACGAGCCGGAGTCGGCCAAGAAGAGCTGACAGCCGGTTCTACGACGACGAGGGCGCCCCGTGTTCGACAACGGGGCGCCCTCGTCGCATGTCAGGTCCGGCGCGCCAACGCCAGCGTTCGCTGCGCTGCCGCCACCACCGCCGCGTCGATGAACTGCCCGCTCGGCAGCGCCTGAGCGCCCTCCTCCCGCACGGCCGCCTTGACGATCGTCTCGGCCTCTTCGAGTTCGCGGTCGGTCGGGAGGAACGCGCTCTCGATCACCGGGAGTTGACGGGGATGGATCGCCGCACGCCCGAGGAAGCCGAGGGTGCGGCCGTGGGCACAGGAGGCCGCCAGGCCTTCCAGGTCGCGGATGTCCGGGTGGACGGACTGAGGCGGCGGAGCCAGATCTGCCGCCCGGGCGGCCACGATCACCCGGGACCGGGCCCAGTCGAGCCCCGCGTCGTCGCGTACGCCCAGGTCGGCCCGTAGATCCGCCTCGCCGAGCGCGATGCCGTGCAGGGAGGGATGGGCGGTGGCGATCGAGAAGGCCCGCTCGATGCCGAGGGCTGTCTCCAGAAGGGCGTACAGGGGGAGGCCGCCCGTATTTTCCGCCACGGCCACGACACCCTCGGCGGACGTCACCTTCGGGAGCCGTAGCCCGGACACCCCCGGGAGCGGAGCGAGCGCGCGGAGGTCGTCGCTCGCCCACGGACCGTCCAGGGCGTTCACCCGGACGTGGACGTTGAGTTGGGGCTCCGCAAGGAGTTCCGCCGTCGCCGCGCGGGCGTACTCCTTGCGGTCCGGGGCGACCGCGTCCTCCAGGTCGATCACGACCACGTCGGCGCCGGCGGCGAGGGCCTTCGCGACGACCGGGGGGCGGTCGCCGGGGACGTAGAGCCAGGTCAGCGGGTACGGGGTCACAGGGCGCCCTCCTGCCGGAGAGTGGCCAACTCGGCCTCGGTCAGGCCCAGTTCGGTCAGGACCGGGTCCGTGTCGGCGCCGTGCGGACGGCCGGACCAGCGGATGGAGCCCGGGGTGGCGGAGAGGCGGAAGAGGACGTTCTGCATGCGGAGCGGGCCGAGTTCGGGGTCGTCGACGGTGGTGATCGTGTCGAGGGCCTGGTACTGCGGGTCCGCCATCACGTCCCGTACGTCCTGGATGGGGGCCACGGCCGCCTCCGCCTTCTCGAAGGCGGCCAGGACCTCCGTGCGCGAGCGCTGCGCGATCCAGTCGCCGACCGCCGCGTCGAGGACGTCGGCGTGCCGGGCCCGGTCCGCGCCGGTCGCGAACCACGGTTCGTCGATCAGTTCCGGGCGGCCGACCAGGCGCATCACGCGCTCGGCGATCGACTGCGCGGAGGTCGAGACGGCGACCCAACTCCCGTCCGCCGTACGGTAGGTGTTGCGCGGGGCGTTGTTCTGGGAGCGGTTGCCGGTGCGCGGCTGGACGTGGCCGAGCTGGTCGTACCAGAGGGGCTGGGGGCCCAGCGCGGTCAGGATCGGTTCGATGATCGCCATGTCCACCACCTGGCCTTCGCCGGTGCGGTCGCGGGCCGCGAGGGCCGTCATCACCGCGTACGCCGTCGCCAGCCCGGCGATCGAGTCGGCGAGGCCGAACGGCGGGAGGGTCGGGGGCGCGTCCGGTTCGCCGGTGATCGCGGCGAAGCCGCTCATCGCCTCGGCGAGGGTGCCGAAGCCGGGGCGATGCGCGTAGGGCCCGAACTGGCCGAAGGCGGTGACCCGGGCGAGCACCAACTTCGGGTTGGCGGCGGAGAGTTCGGCCCAGCCGAGGTCCCATTTCTCCAGGGTGCCGGGGCGGAAGTTCTCGATGATCACGTCGGCGGTGGCGGCGAGGCGGAGCAGAGTGGCGCGCCCGCCCGGCTTCGACAGGTCGAGGGTGATCGTACGCTTGTTGCGGCCGAGCAGCTTCCACCACAGGCCGACGCCGTCCCTCGAAGGGCCGTGGCCCCGGGACGGATCGGGCTTCGTCGGGTGCTCGACCTTGATGACCTCGGCACCGAAGTCGCCGAGCATGGTGGCGGCGAGCGGACCGGCGAAGAGCGTCGCGAGGTCCAGAACGCGCAGCCCTGACAGGGGAGTTGTGGTCGTCTCGGTCATGAGGCGTACTGCTTGTCGATCTCCGCGCGGTACGGCATCGACGCCGTCGCACCCGGCCGCTGCACGGACAGCGCAGCCGCCGCTGCCGCCCAGCCCAGCGCCTCCCGCGTCGGGCGGCCCTCGGCGAGGGCCACCGCCAGCGAGCCGACGAAGGTGTCACCCGCGCCCGTCGAGTCCACGGCGGTCACCTGGGGCGCGGGGACGGTGAACGGCTCGGCGCCCCGGGCCGCGTACAGACTTCCCGCAGCACCCAGCGTGACGATCACCTCGGGTACTTGGTCGAGCAGAGCCGCCGCTGCCTTGCGCGGATCGGTGTGTCCGGTGAGGGCGGTGGCCTCGTGTTCGTTGGGGACCAACAGGTCGGTGGCGGCGAGGAGTTCGGGCGGGAGGGGTTGCGCGGGGGCGGGGGTGAGGATCGTGCGGACGCCGTGGCGGCGGGCCGCCTCCGCGCCCGCGACGACTGCCGCGAGGGGGATCTCCAGCTGGAGGAGCAGGGCGTCGGCCGTGGCGATGAGGGCCTCGTCGCCGGGGGCGAGGTGGTCGACGGTGCCGTTGGCGGCGGGGATCACCACGATCGCGTTGCCGCCCTCGTCGTCCACGACGATGTGCGCGGTGCCGGACGCGCCCTCGACGGTGCGCAGATGATCGGTGTCGACACCGGAGTGCTCGAACGTGGAACGGAGTTGGGCGCCGTAGGCGTCGTCGCCGACCGCGCCGATGATGGTGACGTCGGCGCCCGCGTGGGCCGCGGCGATCGCCTGGTTGGCGCCCTTGCCGCCGGGGATCGTACGGAACTCCCGTCCCGTCACGGTCTCTCCGCGCCGCGGAGCCTTCGTGACGTAGGCGACGAGGTCCATGTTCGTGCTGCCGAGCACGGCGATGAGGGTCATGGGCGGGCGGTCTCCTGGTGGGTGAGCCGGGCGAGGGTGTCGAAGCCGATGCCGTTGAAGTCGCCTACGGAGGTGGCGAGTCGGTTCTTGAGCGGGGTCGTCCAGCGGTCGGGGAGCGCGGCGGGGGTGCCCGCGAGGAGGGCGGAGACGGAGCCGACCGTGGCGCCGTTGGAGTCGGTGTCCCAACCGCCGGACACCGCACGGCAGATGGAGCCGGTGAAGTCGCCGTCCGCGTGGGTGAGGGCGGCGGCGATCAGGGCGGTGTTGGGGATCGCGTGGACCCAGTGGTGGGTGCGCGCGTGGGTGGCGTGGAGTTCGTCCACCACTGCGTCGAAGTCCCGGTGTTTCCGGGCCAGTTGGAGGGCGTGGTGGAGTGCCTTGGCGAGGCGGGAGGCGGGCGGGACGACGGTCAGTCCGGTGCGCAGGCAGGTGTGGACGTCATGGGTGCCGGTGGCCGCGGTGGCGATGACGGCCGCCGTGAACATCGCCGCGTAGACGCCGTTCGCGGTGTGGGTGAGGGCCGCGTCGCGGTGGGCCTGTTCGGCTGCCGCGCCCGGGTTGCCGGGGTTGGTCCAGCCGTGGACGTCGGCGCGGATCAGGGCGCCGATCCATTCGCGGAACGGGTTGCGGTGGCGGGCCGTTCGCGGGGGTTCCAGGCCGGAGAGCAGATTGCGGTAGGCGATGCGTTCGGCGGTGAAGGTGCGGCCCGCGGGGAGTTCGTCGAGCCAGAGCTTCGCCACGTCGGCGGTGGTGAAGTCCTTGCCGTGGCGCTGCAGCAACAGGAGGTTCAACAGGGGGTAGTTGAGGTCGTCGTCCTCGGGCATGCCGTCGATGTTCTCGGCGAGCGAGGTGGGGGCGGAGCGGCGGTTCCAGGGGTGGGCGGCGAGGAGTTCGGCGGGGACGCCCCGGGCGGTGAAGTAGAAGTCGAGGGGCCAGTTGCCGGTGGACCGGGCGAGTTGGCGGATGCCGTCGAGGGGGAGCTTCTCGACGGGTTTGCCGAGGAGGCAGCCGACGGCCCGGCCCAGCCAGGCGGCCTGGAGGGTGGCCGGGCGCGGTGGAGAAGTGGCGTGTGGGGCGGGCCAGTTGGGGCACAGGGCCTTGATCCTCGCCAGGTCCGTCGGCTCCTGGTCCGCCAACCGGCTGGGCAGGTCGGCCAGTTCGTCGAGCAGGTCTTCCGCGAGCAACCGGAGGTAGCGGGAGGCGGGTTGGCCCGATGCGCCCGCCCGTGCCGGTGCCTCCGCACCGCCCGCCGCCCGCCAGCGCGCGGCGATCGCCGACGGTTCGCGTCCGTCCTGGACGGCCTGGCGCAGTTCGTGGCCGAGCAGGTCCTCCGGCTGGACCCAGGTCAGTCGGAGCACCGCTCCCCTCCGATCCCGGTGAACGCAGCCTCGTGGGCCCGGCGTCGGCGGACATCGCGGGCGAAGATCTCGCGGGTGACTGCGGTGAGGGTCGTCGCCGGTTCCCAGAGGTCGAGGCGGCTGGCCTCGGCGACCGTCTTCGACCAGTCCTGCGGAACCGGCGAACCGAGCGCACCGGCCACCGCGCCCGCCATTGTCGCGATCGAGTCGCAGTCCCGGCCGTAGTTCACCGAACCCAGCACCGCGTGCCGGTAGTCGCCGCCGGAGACCACCAACATGCCGAGCGCGACCGGCAGTTCCTCGATCGCACGGGTGCGGGAGGGGCGGCGGGCGTCCAGGGAGGGGGAACGGTAGTCGGGGCCCACCGTGTCGTACGGTGCGACCGCCTCCCGCAGCGGAACCAGCGCCGACTCGAAGTCCGAGTAACGGGCGGCCACTTCGCAGACCTTCTCGATGGCCGTGCGGGTGCCGTCCTTCGCCAGGGCGAGGCAGGCGGTGACCACCGAGTCCGGGGTCGCGCCCGGTACGCAGCCCGCGGCGACGGCCGCCGCGAAGACACCGGCCGCCTCACGGCCGTACGACGACTGATGTGCGCCCGCGATGTCGATGGCCTCGGCGTAAGCGCCCGCCGGATTGGCCGCGTTGACCAGGCCGACCGGCGCCATGTACATCGCGGCACCGCAGTTGACGATGTTGCCGACGCCGGCCTCGCGGGGGTCGACATGGCCGTAGTGGAGACGGGTCGCGAGCCACTTCTCGGCGAGGAAGATCCGCTGGAGCGGGATGGCCTCCGCCTCCAACTCCGGGATCCAGCGCGGGTTTTGCATCAGGTCCGGGACGAGGTGGTCGGCGATCGCGTACGCGTCGAGGTGGTCGCGGACGGTCGCGTACACCCGTACCAGCGCGTGGGTCATCAAGGTGTCGTCGGTGACGTGGCCGTCGCCCTTGTGGTACGGCGCGATGGGGCGGGCGGTGCGCCATGCGTCGCCGTTCCAGGGGCCGACGATGCCGTGCACGCGACCACCGTGGCGTTCGAGGATCTGGTCGGGGGAGTAGCCCTCGACGGGACCGCCGAGGGCGTCGCCGACCGCGGCACCGACGAGGGCTCCGGTGATCTTCTCCTCAAGACTGCTATCCGGCTCTTTAGGTCCTTTGGATTCTTTGGGCGTCATGCCCCGAATCATCCTCCTGGTGGGGGTGGTTGTGTGGCTTCCAGGAGTTCGGCGAGTTCCACGAGGTCGGTGCCGGTGAGGCGGGGGAGGGCGCAGCCGGAGAGGGTGCGGCAGGCGTCCCGCCAGGTGGACGGGATCGCTCGGCCACCGCTCAACGCGCCGGTGAGGGCGCCTGCGAGGGCGGGTGCGGAGTCGGCGACGCGGGAGAGGCAGGCCGCGGCGGGCACCGCTTCGGCGATACGGCCGCGGGCCGCGGTGGCGAGAGCGAGGGCGACCGGGACGGTTTCGGCGGCGGCGATGCCGTAGCTGTAGACGTGGTCGACGATCTGGTGTTCCAGGAGGGGGATCAGGGCGAACGCGTTGTCGCTGTCCCGGGCCAACTTCAGGGCGTGGCGGGCGTTGCGGCCGATCTCGGTGGCTTCGGGGAGTTCGGCGAGGGCGGCTGCCACGCATTGGTCCACCTCCGCGCCGACCAGGGCGAGTGCGAGGGCCGCCGCCATGGCTCGGGCGCCGTGGACCCCGTCGCCGTCCTGGGTGTAGCGGGCGTCGAACTCGGCGAGGGCGGCGGCGCGTTGGGGATCGCCGGGGTGGGCCACCGCCAGTACGCAGGCCCTGATGCAGGCCGCGTCGTCGAAGTAGTGGGGGTTGTCGTGGCCGGTCGCGGGTGGGCGGAGGCCGGCGGCGAGGTTGCCGAGGCCCGCTCGTACGGAGATGCGGGCGCGGAGGGGGAGTACGGCGGACTCGACCTCGGGGGCACGGTCCGCTGCGGCGGCCACTTCGCTGGCCACGGCGTTCCAGCTGAGGTCGATCGAGGCGCGGGTACGGCGTTCTCGGCTGAGGTCGCCCAGGACGGTGTCGTCGCCGGCTCGTAGTACGGCCTCCGCGGCGAACGCCGCCCATTCGGCGTCGTCGGAGGGGCCCAGGCGGAGCGGCTCGGGGGGTTGGTTGAGGGCGATGGGAACGGGGAGTGTCGTGGTCGCGTTCTGTTCGGCGAAGGTGTCCAGCTCACGGGTGAGGCGGCGGGTCCACTCAGGCATGCGCGCGGCCCGGTGCCTTGCGGCGGGCCAACCGGCGGCATCCCCTGCGGCGAGCCCGAGCAGCAGCCCCTCGATGCGACGCGCCTCGGCTCCGCCATCGGCTTTCGTCTTCCCACCCGCACCGCTCGTACAACTGTCGTCGTCGAGTGCGGGTGGCCCCTGCGGTGCGGATTCGCCGTCGGCGGCTGCGGGTTCGTGAGGCGTGGGGTCGGGTGCGGGTGGCCCCGGCGGGGCGCAATCGCCGTCGGCCGCCGCGGGTTCCAGCGGGTACTGCGGAGTGTTCGCGTCGTCCGCGGCCGGCTGTTCGCCGTTGGTCGTTCTCATGGCTGTACCTCGTCCTCGTCCGCCACCAGTACGTACGCCCCCTGATCCCGTCGCACCGTGCCCGCGCCCCACTTGCAGTCCTCCCCGGGCACCAGCAACTCCGCGATGTCCAGGACGTGGTGGCCCGCCATCGCCGGCAGGCAGCTGCCCCGTGCCGGGCCGATCGCCGACGCCCAGTCGGCGGGGATCGACGAAGCGCCCCGCGTCGCTCCCGCCAACGCGCCCGCCACCGCCGCCGTCGTGTCCGCGTCGCGGCCCATGTTGACCGCCGTGAGGACGGAGTCCACGAAGTCGCCGTCCGCCGCCGCGTACGCGCCGAAGGCGAGGGCGACCGCCTCGGGGGCCAGGTCGGTCCAGGGGTAGCCGCCGATGACCACCGCGGAGCGGACCGCGCGTTCGCCCCGGTGGGCCACTGCCACCGCCCGGCGCAGGGAGCGGGCCGTCCAGGAGTCGTCGGGGACCACTGCAAGGGCTGATGCCACCACCGCGATCGTCGGGGCGCCCGCCATCGCCGCCGCCACACCCGCCGCGACCGCCTGGCCGCCGTAGATGCCCTCGCCGTCGTGGCTCACCGAACCGTCGATCGCGACCAGTCGGGCCGCCTCGGCGGGGCGGCCCGCCGCGAAGACGCCGAAGGGGGCCGCGCGCATGGCCAGGCCGTCGCTCCAGGCGTGGCGGTGCTGGGCGGAGATGGGGGCGGCCAGGCCGCGGCGGAGGTTCTCCAGGGTGCCGCGTTCGCTGAAGCCCGCGCCCCGGAACGGGCCCTCGTCCCGGTCCGCGATCCACTCGTGCCAGGCCGCCTCCACATGGGAGGGGGTGAGGGCCGAGCCGTGGCGGGCCAGGAGGAGGCCGGAGAAGATCGCGTACTCGGTGTCGTCCGTGCCCGCCGGGTTCTCCGCCACGTATCCCTCGATACGGCCCCAGCGGGCGCGGATCTCCGAGGGCTTCATGTTCTCCGCCGGTGCGCCGAGGGCGTCCCCGACCGCCAGGCCGAGCAGCGCGCCGCGTGCCCGTTCGCGGAGTTCGGTGGCGTTCTTGAGCGCCGGGACCGGGGGAATGCAGGCGATCGATGCCATACGCGGCCTCTCCCTACGGGGTTCCCTCAGAGCGCCTCAGGGCGCGGAACCCTTTGCGGATGTCTCCCACGGGAGGTCTTCGGCAGAGCCTGACGGAGCGCAGCATCACCCGGTCGACATTTGATGGATAGCTGGCTCGGATGAGCGTTCGAGGGTAAACGTGCTGGTTAGCCCAGCCTTTCCTTGCTGGTGGGAGGGAAATGAAAGGCGTATGTTCGGCGTTATCGAAGAATAGAATCTGTCTAAACTTAGCCTTACCTTAGCCCTTTGGGGGATCACCGCATGGCCATCATCGAGACCGAGGCGACGCTCCACGAGGCGCACCGCGACAACCACACCCACCGTGATGTGAACGGCGGCTGGCTGCGCCCCGCGGTGTTCGGTGCCATGGACGGTCTCGTCTCCAACCTCGCTCTGATGACCGGTGTCGTCGGCGGTGCCGTCAGTCATCAGACCGTCGTCATCACCGGGCTGGCCGGGCTCGCCGCCGGCGCCTTCTCCATGGCGGCCGGCGAGTACACCTCCGTCGCCTCCCAGCGCGAGCTGGTCGAGGCCGAACTCGATGTCGAGCGGCGGGAGTTGCGCAAGCACCCGGAGGACGAGGAAGGGGAGCTCGCCTCCCTCTACGAGAGTCGTGGGGTCGAGGCCGGGCTGGCCCGGGAAGTCGCCCGGCAGCTCTCGCGCGATTTCGAGCAGGCCCTGGAGATACACGCCCGCGAGGAGTTGGGGATCGACCCGACCGACCTGCCGTCGCCGCTCGTCGCCGCCGTGTCGTCCTTCGGCTCGTTCGCGCTGGGCGCGCTGCTCCCCGTACTGCCGTTCCTGCTCGGGGTGGCCGCGCTGTGGCCGGCGCTGCTGCTCGCGTTCGTCGGGCTGTTCGGCTGCGGTGCGGTGGTGGCCCGCGTGACCGCGCGGACCTGGTGGTTCAGCGGGCTGCGGCAGCTCGCGCTGGGCGGTGCGGCGGCCGGTGTGACGTACGCCCTGGGCACCTTGTTCGGAACGGTCGTAGGATAGCTCGACGCGCACTTATGCGGTGGTCCGCATAAGTAGCCGTTACCCGCTGGTTTCGAACGCTTAACCACTGGGCATGAGCCGTAAGCGCTGCGGGCAACGACGCCTGGGGTGCACCCGCGGGATGGGCGACGACGCTCCCTCTGCCCTGGTCCGGCGGACATCGATCTGTCCGCTTTGGTCCCCTTCATCTCCACCGCTGACGCGGTGCACCGCCGCCACCCCGCGGCGTCCGCATGTTGGAACGGAGTATCCGGTTCCCGAGAACCGTTCCATCATGTAACCTGCACGAAATTTTGCGCTTACCCGCAGAGGGCCAACGTCGTCCCTATGCCCATGCATATGCCACGACGACAACGGGAGAGCCGATGCGTACGCCGCGCCAGCCGTCCCAGCAGCCCACGAATGGCCAGAACTGGTCCTTCATGGATGCTCGCCCTGCCGCCCAGGGTATGTACGACCCCCGCAACGAGCACGACGCCTGTGGCGTCGGCTTCGTGGCCACCCTCACCGGCGAGGCGAGCCACGCGCTGGTCGAGCAGGCGCTCACGGTGCTGCGCAACCTGGAGCACCGCGGTGCGACGGGTGCCGAGCCCGACTCCGGCGACGGCGCGGGCATCCTGTCCCAGGTCCCCGACGCCTTCTTCCGCGAGGTGGCCGGATTCGATCTGCCCGCCGCCGGTGGATACGCGGTCGGCATCGCCTTCCTGCCCCCGGACGGCGCGGATGCCGCCGTCTCACAGATCGAGACGGTCGCCGCTGAAGAGGGGCTCACCGTCCTCGGCTGGCGCGAGGTTCCGACCGCGCCCGAACTCCTCGGTGCCACCGCCCGCTCCACCATGCCGCTCTTCCGGCAGGTCTTCGTGAGCGACGGCGAGACACAGGGCATCGACCTCGACCGCAAGGCCTTCGCGCTGCGCAAGCGCGCCGAGCGTGAGGCCGGCGTCTACTTCCCGTCGCTCTCCGCGCGGACCATCGTCTACAAGGGCATGCTGACCACCGGCCAGCTGGAGCCCTTCTTCCCGGACCTGTCCGACCGGCGCTTCGCCTCCGCGATCTCGCTCGTGCACTCCCGGTTCTCCACCAACACGTTCCCGTCGTGGCCGCTCGCCCACCCGTACCGCTTCGTCGCGCACAACGGCGAGATCAACACGGTCAAGGGCAACCGCAACTGGATGGCGGCCCGCGAGTCCCAGCTCGTCTCCGACCTCTTCGGCGACCAGGACAAGCTCGACCGCGTCTTCCCCATCTGTACGCCCGAGGCCTCCGACTCCGCGTCCTTCGACGAGGTGCTGGAACTGCTCCACCTCGGTGGCCGGTCGCTGCCGCACTCCGTGCTGATGATGATCCCGGAGGCGTGGGAGAACCACGACTCCATGGACCCGGCCCGCCGCGCCTTCTACCAGTTCCACGCCACGATGATGGAACCCTGGGACGGCCCGGCCTGTGTCACCTTCACCGACGGTACCCAGGTCGGCGCGGTCCTCGACCGCAACGGCCTGCGCCCCGGCCGCTACTGGGTCACCGACGAGGGCCTCGTCGTCCTCGGCTCCGAGGTCGGCGTCCTCGACATCGACCCCGCGAAGGTCGTCCGCAAGGGCCGCCTGCAGCCCGGCCGCATGTTCCTCGTGGACACCGCCGAGCACCGCATCATCGAGGACGACGAGATCAAGGCCGGCCTCGCCGCCGAGAAGCCGTACGCCGACTGGCTCGAAGCCGGCGAGATAGAGCTGTCCGACCTGCCCGAGCGTGAGCACATCGTGCACACCCACGCCTCGGTCACCCGCCGCCAGCAGACCTTCGGCTACACCGAGGAGGAGCTGCGCGTCATCCTCGCGCCGATGGCCAAGGCCGGTGCCGAGCCGATCGGTTCGATGGGCACCGACTCGCCGATCGCCGCGCTCTCCGCCCGCCCGCGCCTGCTCTTCGACTACTTCACCCAGCTGTTCGCACAGGTCACCACCCCGCCGCTGGACGCGATCAGGGAAGAGCTCGTGACCTCCCTGCGCTCGTCCCTCGGGCCCGCGAGCAACCTCCTGGAGCCGACGGCCGCTTCCTGTCGTAGCGTCACCCTGCCCTTCCCGGTGATCGACAACGACGAGTTGGCCAAGCTCATCCACATCAACGCCGACGGCGACATGCCCGGCATGAAGGCCGCGACCCTGTCCGGCCTGTACCGGGTCTCCGGCGGCGGCGACGCCCTCGCCGCCCGCCTCGCCGAGATCTGCACCGAGGCCGACGCGGCCATCGAGAACGGCGCCCGCCTGATCGTCCTCTCGGACCGTCACTCCGACGCCGAGCACGCGCCGATCCCCTCGCTGCTGCTCACCGCCGCCGTCCACCACCACCTCATCCGCACCAAGCAGCGCACCCAGGTGGGCCTGCTGGTAGAGGCCGGTGACGTCCGCGAGGTCCACCACGTCGCCCTGCTCATCGGCTTCGGCGCCGCGGCCGTGAACCCGTACCTGGCGATGGAGTCCGTCGAGGACCTCGTCCGCGCGGGCACGTTCCTCACCGACATCGAGGCCGAGCAGGCCATCCGCAACCTGATCTACGCGCTCGGCAAGGGCGTCCTCAAGGTCATGTCGAAGATGGGCATCTCGACGGTCGCCTCCTACCGGGGCGCCCAGGTCTTCGAGGCGGTCGGCCTCGACGAGCAGTTCGTCAACGCCTACTTCAGCGGTACGGCCACCAAGATCGGCGGCGTCGGCATCGACGTCATCGCCAAGGAGGTCGCCGCCCGCCACGCGAAGGCGTACCCCGCGAGCGGCATCGCGCCCGCGCACCGCGCCCTCGACATAGGCGGCGAGTACCAGTGGCGCCGCGAGGGCGAGCCGCACCTGTTCGACCCGGAGACGGTCTTCCGCCTCCAGCACTCGACGCGCACCAACCGCTACGACATCTTCAAGAAGTACACGGACCGCGTGAACGAGCAGTCCGAGCGGCTGATGACGCTGCGCGGCCTCTTCGGCTTCAAGTCGGACCGCCCGTCGATCTCCATCGACGAGGTCGAGCCCGTCTCCGAGATCGTCAAGCGCTTCTCCACCGGCGCCATGTCGTACGGCTCCATCTCCCTGGAGGCGCACGAGACCCTCGCCATCGCCATGAACCAGCTGGGCGGCAAGTCCAACACCGGTGAGGGCGGCGAGGACGCGGACCGGCTCTACGACCCGGCCCGGCGCAGCGCCATCAAGCAGGTCGCCTCCGGCCGCTTCGGCGTCACCTCCGAGTACCTGGTCAACGCGGACGACATCCAGATCAAGATGGCCCAGGGCGCCAAGCCCGGCGAGGGCGGCCAGCTGCCCGGCCACAAGGTCTACCCGTGGGTCGCCAAGACCCGCCACAGCACCCCCGGTGTCGGTCTCATCTCGCCGCCGCCGCACCACGACATCTACTCCATCGAGGACCTCGCCCAGCTGATCCACGACCTGAAGAACGCGAACCCGCAGGCGCGGATTCACGTCAAGCTGGTGTCGGAGGTCGGTGTCGGCACGGTCGCCGCGGGTGTGTCGAAGGCGCACGCGGACGTCGTCCTCATCTCCGGCCACGACGGCGGTACGGGCGCGTCCCCGCTGACCTCGCTCAAGCACGCTGGTGGACCTTGGGAGTTGGGCCTCGCCGAGACCCAACAGACCTTGCTGCTCAACGGACTTCGCGACCGGATCGTCGTCCAGACGGACGGCCAGCTCAAGACCGGCCGTGACGTGGTCATCGCCGCGCTGCTCGGCGCCGAGGAGTTCGGTTTCGCGACCGCGCCGCTCGTCGTCTCCGGCTGCGTCATGATGCGCGTCTGCCACCTCGACACCTGCCCGGTCGGCATCGCCACGCAGAACCCGGTGCTGCGCGACCGGTTCGCCGGCAAGGCCGAATACGTCGTGAACTTCTTCCAGTTCATCGCCGAAGAGGTCCGCGAGATCCTCGCCGAGCTGGGCTTCCGCACCATCGAGGAAGCCGTCGGCAAGGCCGGCACGCTCGACGTCGAGCGTGCCGTCCACCACTGGAAGGCACAGGGCCTGGACCTGGCCCCGCTGTTCTACGTGCCCGAACTCCCCGAGGGCGCCGCCCTCCACCAGGTCATCGAGCAGGACCACGGCCTGGAGAAGGCGCTCGACAACGAGCTGATCAAGCTCGCCGCCGACGCCCTCGCCGCGTCCAGCGCCACCGACGCCCAGCCGGTCCGCGCCCAGGTCGCGATCCGCAACATCAACCGCACGGTCGGCACGATGCTCGGCCACGAGGTGACGAAGAAGTTCGGCGGTGCGGGCCTGCCCGACGACACCATCGACATCACCTTCACCGGCAGCGCCGGCCAGTCCTTCGGCGCCTTCCTCCCGCGCGGTGTCACGCTGCGCCTGGAGGGCGACGCCAACGACTATGTCGGCAAGGGCCTTTCGGGCGGCCGGGTCATCGTCCGTCCCGACCGGGGCGCCGACCACCTCGCCGAGTTCTCCACCATCGCGGGCAACACCATCGCCTACGGCGCGACCGGCGGCGAGCTGTTCCTGCGCGGCCGTACCGGTGAGCGGTTCTGTGTCCGCAACTCCGGTGCCACCGTGGTCTCCGAGGGCGTGGGCGACCACGGCTGCGAGTACATGACCGGCGGCCGGGCGGTCGTGCTCGGCGAGACCGGCCGCAACTTCGCGGCAGGCATGTCCGGCGGCATCGCCTACGTCATCGACCTGAACCCCGACAACGTGAACGTCGGAAACGCGGGCGCCGTCCATGAGTTGGACGAGGACGACAAGCAGTGGCTGCACGACGTGGTGCGCCGGCACGCCGAGGAGACCGCTTCCACGGTCGCCGAGAAGCTGCTCGCCGAGTGGACCGTGTCCGTGGAGCGCTTCAGCAAGATCATCCCCAGCGCATACAAGGCAGTGCTCGCCGCCAAGGACGCCGCTGAGCAAGCGGGTCTCTCCGAGACCGAGATCACCGAGAAGATGATGGAGGCGGCGATCAATGGCTGACCCGAAGGGCTTTCTGAACCACGGGCGCGAGGTCGCCAAGTCCCGCCCCGTGGACGTCCGTCTGAAGGACTGGAACGAGGTCTACGTCCCCGGTTCGCTGCTGCCGATCATCGGCAAGCAGGCCGGCCGGTGCATGGACTGCGGTATCCCGTTCTGCCACAACGGCTGTCCGCTGGGGAACCTGATCCCCGAGTGGAACGACTACGCCTACCGCGGGGACTGGACGGCCGCCTCCGAGCGCCTCCACGCCACCAACAACTTCCCCGAGTTCACCGGGCGGTTGTGCCCGGCTCCCTGCGAGTCGGCGTGCGTGCTCGGCATCAACCAGCCGCCGGTCACCATCAAGAACGTCGAGGTCTCCATCATCGACAAGGCCTGGGAGACGGGCGACGTCGCCCCCCAGGCCCCGGAGCGCCTCTCCGGCAAGACCGTCGCGGTCGTCGGCTCGGGCCCGGCGGGCCTCGCCGCCGCCCAGCAGCTCACGCGGGCCGGCCACACCGTCGCCGTCTACGAGCGCGCGGACCGCATCGGGGGCCTTCTCCGGTACGGCATCCCCGAGTTCAAGATGGAGAAGCGGCACATCAACCGCCGTATCGAGCAGATGCGCGCGGAGGGCACCCGCTTCCGTACGGGCGTCGAGATCGGCCGCGACCTCAAGGCCACCGACCTGCGCAAGCGCTACGACGCCGTCGTCATCGCCGCCGGCGCCACCACCGCGCGTGATCTCCCCGTCCCCGGGCGGGAGTTGACCGGTGTCTACCAGGCGATGGAGTACCTGCCCCTGTCGAACAAGGTGCAGGAGGGCGACTACGTCACCGCCCCGGTCTCGGCCGCGGGCAAGCACGTCGTCGTGATCGGCGGCGGCGACACCGGCGCGGACTGCGTGGGTACGGCGCACCGCCAAGGGGCCGCCTCCGTCACGCAGTTGGAGATCATGCCCCGCCCGGGCGACGAGCGGAACCCGGTCTCCCAGCCCTGGCCGACCTTCCCGATGCTCTACAAGGTGACGTCCGCGCACGAGGAGGGCGGTGAGCGGGTCTACTCCGTCAACACCACCCACTTCGAGGGCGACGAGGACGGCAACGTCCAGTGGCTGCACCTCGTCGAGGTCGAGTTCGTCGAGGGCAAGCTGACCCGGAAGCCGGGCACGGAGCGCAAGATCCCCGCCCAACTGGTCACGCTGGCCATGGGGTTCACCGGCACCGACCGCGAGAACGGTCTCGTCGACCAGTTCGCCCTGGGCCTCGACGAGCGCGGCAACATCGCCCGCGACGCCGACTTCCAGACCAACGTCCCCGGCGTCTTCGTCGCCGGTGACGCGGGCCGCGGCCAGTCCCTCATCGTGTGGGCGATCGCGGAGGGCCGCTCGGCCGCCCGTGGCGTCGACCGCTTCCTCACCGGCGCCAGCGAACTCCCGGCCCCGATCCGCCCGACGGACCGCTCGCTGATGGTCTGACGGTTCATCAAAAGACGTCCCGTACAAAGGCGTACGGGCGGGTCATCTGGGGGGAGACCCCCAGACCCCCCGACGGCGCTTGCCCTGTCCCCGACCGGACCCGGCAGGCGCCGCCGCACGTCTACGGGCCGGAACTCGCCTTCAGGTGTTCGAACTTCACCGAGGCGTCCTCCGTGTACGCCCCCACCCTGCCCTGCAGATAGGGACGTTCGGCGTCGGTGAAGGTCACCAGCGGCTTTCCGCCCACCGTGATCGCGAGGACCGCGGCGTCCTGTTGCACCCGCACCTCGTACCACTCGCCTACCGGATACTCCGTCCGGCCCGTCGCCAGGAAGCGCTGGCCGCCCGGATAGGCGGGGTCGCGTTTACCCAGCTCCCAGCCGTTGGGCTTGAGAGTGATGTAGTAGAAGTGCTCGGGGTCGGTGTACGCCCAGACCAGCCACGGCACTTCCCAGGGGTTCGGGTCGGGATCGCGCAGTTGCCTGATGGTCCGCATCCGTGCCTCGTACCGCACGTCGCCGTACGAGGCCGTGCTCACGACCAGCCCGGCGTGCGTGGTCCCGGGGTCCTCGGCCGCCTTCGGCGACAGGGACAGGGAGTTGTCGTCCCCGAGGTTGGTGCCGTGGCCGTTGAAGACCGAGACCCAACGGCCGTGTGTCGTACCGTCGACCCAGGGCGCGGGCGGCGGTGAGTCGTCCGCCTGGCACTGGCTCAAGGTGATCGCCAGCACGGCGGCGAGCGCGAGAGCAAGGGCCAGGGCGGTCCGGCCCCTGCGCCCCGCCGGAACCAGCGGGATCCGACGGGGGCGCAGGAGTGACGGCTTCATGCGGTCGAGTATGGTCCGGACGCGGTGAGGCCCACCGGTACATCGGCGGCGAAGTCCTCGGCGAGTTGGGCGAGTACACGTGCCGCGGCCTGCCCGTCGCCGAACGGGTTGCCCGCGGTCGCCATCCGCCGGTACGCCACCGGGTCGTCGAGCAGTTCCTCCGCGGCGCTCACGATCACTTCCGGGTCGGTGCCGACGAGCCGGGCGGCACCGACGTCGACCGCCTCCGGACGCTCGGTGGTGGTACGCAGCACCAGCGCCGGTTTGCCGAGGCTCGGCGCCTCCTCCTGGATGCCGCCGGAGTCGGTGAGGACGAGGTCGCACTCGGCGAGCGTCGCCGCGAAGTCCAGATAGCCGAGCGGCTCGACCAGCGAAACGCCCTGCCGTCCCTCCAGTTCGGGCAGCAGCACCTCCCGTACGGCCGGGCTCCTGTGCAGCGGCAGCACGATCTCCACGTCCCCGCGCGCGGCCAGTCGGCTCAGTGCCCGGCCCATGCCCCGCATCCGCTCGCCCTGGTTCTCCCTGCGGTGCAGGGTGACCAGGACCCGCCGGGCATCGGTGCGGAACGCGGAGGCGCCGGTGCCCTCGGCCAGCACCCACAGCAGGTTGTCGATCACCGTGTTGCCGGTGGTGAACACCTGTTCCGGGGACACGCCCTCGGCGGTCAGATGCCGGGCCGCGCGCTTCGTCGGCGCGAAGTGCCAGCGGGCGATCCGGCCGATCAGACAGCGGTTGAGCTCCTCCGGGAAGGGGTTGTCCATGACGCCGGTACGCAGCCCGGCCTCGACATGGGCGACCGGGATCTTCTCGTAGAAGGCGGCGAGGGCGCCGGCCAGCGCGGTGGTGGTGTCGCCCTGCACCACGACCAGATCCGGTCGCTGGTCCCGCATGACCTCGCCGAGCTCACCGACCAGCCGGGCGGTCAGCTCGGACAGCTGCTGGCGGCTGCGCATCACGTCGAGTGCGATGCGCACGTCGACGCAGAGCAGACCGAGCATCTGGTGGAGCATCTCGCGGTGCTGACCGGTGGTGACGACGATCGGTTCGAACTGTTCGCCGACGGCCATCGCCCGCGCCACCGGCGCCAGTTTGATCGCTTCCGGCCTGGTCCCGAGCACCAGCATGGCGCGCACGGGCAGGGCTGACGGTTGTGTGGACATGGGTGTGCCCCCTTGGGCATGCGCGATCGACACGGCGACCGCGTGAGGGTGATGACAGATGGTGCGAGTGGGGAGAAGAGGACCCGCGCACGGACTCGGCGCGGCCTGAACGTCCTCAGGTGCGAGCGGTCTTCAGCCAGCCCCGCTGGCCGGTGAGCATCCGCCAGAAGCCCCACCAGCCGGCGGCGAACCAGATGTAGCCGTAGAAGACGAAGACATGGGCGAGCAGCACCGAGCGCACAAGGCCGAGGTCCCGCTCCCGCTTGGCGTACACGTAGCCGTACGCGTAGGCGGTCGTGAACGAGAGCACGTACGGGCCGAGCAGCCACATCGGTGAGACGAGCGGGTGTCCCGCCTCGACGGAGGCCACGGTGGTGGCTCCCAGCGCGACGAGGAACGAGACGGGCAGCAGCGAGGTGAGCAGGATGAGCACCGGGCTGGACAGGTGGTAGAGCAGATCCAGCGCGGGCCGGGTGGGCACGTCCCGCAGGATGAGCGGGACGAGACCGGCCGACTGCAAGTGGCCCTGGAACCAGCGGGATCGCTGGCGGACCAGGCGCCGCAGACTGAGCACGGCCTGCTGGGAGACCGCGGCGGTGGTGCAGTGCTGGTTGGTCCAGCCCTTGGCGATCAGCCGGACCCCGAGGTCGAGGTCCTCGGTCAGGCTGTCGCTCCATGGGCCTTCCCCGTCAAGGGTGTTGAGCGCCGACAGCCGCATGAACTGCCCGTTGCCGCCCATGCCCACGCTGCCGATGAAGCGGCGTGCGCTCTGGAACACGTCGCCGTAGACGACGAACTCCATGTCCTGCATACGGGCGAGCAGCCCCAGGTGCCGGTTGTACATACGGACGCAGACCTGAACCGCCCCCGTACGCGGGTCGTCGAAGTAGGGGTCGACCGACTGCACGATGTGGGGATCGAGGCGTCCGTCCGCGTCGACGACGACGAGGATCACCTCGGCCGGATCGTGGGAGGCGAGGAGACCGGACTCCCTGAGGTGCCGCACCCCGTCGTTGAGTGCGGCGCCCTTGCCCCGGCGCGCGTTCGGCAGAGTGCGCCGGTACAGCCTGACCCGGTGCGGATCGGCGGCGAGCGCGACCTCGGCGGTACGGTCGTCCGAACCGTCATCGATAACCAGTGCGAAGAAATTTCCGGCGGGCAGTGAGGCAATGCGCGCCAGGCTTTCCGACAGCACTGTCTCTTCGTTGAGGCAGGCCAGCAGGAATACATAGAGGCGTTCTCCGTGCGGAGCACGCGACCTGCGTATTCGGCGTCGTGAGACAAAGAACAGGCTTGTGTTGTAGCAGCCGGCGAGCACGATCAGGGCGATGCTCGACCAGAGCAGCAATTCAGTGATCACAACTGCTCCTGGTGGTGAACCCCAGTGCGCGCATGGCGGCGCAGGCGGGCCCGGGCCAGCAGTATCAGGACGGCGGTCAGGCAGTAGAGCAGGAATCCGGCTCCCGCAGCGGCCTGTAGTGTTCTGGCCAAAGGAAGCCCTGGAATCGCCTCGGGCCCGGCGATCGCCCCGGCCAAAGGCAGCAGTGTACCCAGAGCGGGTCGTCCATACATTGTCCCCCCAGTTTCAACACGCGTCCCCAACGCGTGGAAGGCGAACGTAGCAGAACCTCCGGGCGATTCGGGACACTATCCGGAAAGCCGGGAATTCGGCTACTGGTCCTATTGACACTCTTCCGGAACGACCAGAAGAATCTGGCCCTTCTTGTCAGCAAAACCCTTTGCCAGTGAATGGCAAAGTGGGGGGAACGATCGTGAGAGCAGTGATCCCGTCCACGCGACGGAAGATCTTCAGGATTTCCATGCCGTTGTTCGTCGTCGCCTCCCTGGTGGGTGGCGGTTTCATGGCGGTCGGCGCCCAGCCGTCGTCCAAGGGGGACCATCATCCGGGTGCGCCGCGCGGTCCCGTGTCGGGGCTGAGCCGTATCGACCTCAAGGGCTGGGCGAAGACCCAGCTCACGGCCGACACGGCACGCCACCACCGGCCGCACAAGGGGGCTGCCGACCTGGCGAGCACGACCAGGCTTCCGCTCGCCGCCCCCTCCACGGTGATCAGGCAGGCGGGTCTGCGGACGTCGGTCCCCGCCGCCGCGACCAGCCCCACCGCCCTCGTCCTCTACGACACGGCAGGCCCCTACGGGCAGTTGGGCGAGCTGTACGCGATGGCCGCGGCCAACCTCGCCGGCCACTTCGGCGCCGTGACGGCCAAACCCGTGCAGCAGTACACCGCCGGGATGATCAACTCGTACACGGCCGTGGTCTACATCGGTTCGACCTACTACGGCGGTGACGTCCCGGACGCCGTTCCGGCGGCGTTCTACCAGGACGCGATGTCCACCACCAAGCCCGTGACCTGGATCGGCGCCAACATCTGGGGCATGGCGAACGCCGACGGAGTGGACCGGTTCAGCCAGAAGTACGGCTGGGACCCGACCACCTCGTACTACGAGGACGGCGGCTCGGTCGGCACCGTGACACAGGTGTCGTACAAGGGCCAGACGCTCACCCGGAACATCCCGGCCGGGCAGGACGGCGGCGTGTTGCGCCCCAACGTCCTGACGGGAGCCGGCTATCCCGCGGTCACCCGGCTCGCGGAGGGGCTGGACAGCTCGAACGGACACACCTTCGGGTGGGCGGTCCGCTCGTCCAACCTCACCTACATCGGGGAGATCCCCTTCGCCTACGTCTCCGAGACCGACCGGGTCATCGCCTTCGAGGACCTCCTCTTCGACGCGCTCGCACCGGCCACCCCCGAGCAGCACCGCGCCATGGTGCGCCTGGAGGACATCAGCCCCAACTCGGATCCCACCGAGCTGCGGGCCATGGCCGACTATCTCTACTCGCAGCACATTCCCTACGGCATCAACGTGATTCCCGTCTATACGGATCCCAAGGGCACATACAACAACGGGGTCGCGCAGACGTTCACGCTGGCACAGAAGCCGATGGTGGTGAGCGCGCTGAAGTACATGCTTGCCCGGGGAGCGGTTCTGATGGACCACGGCTATACGCACCAGTACAGCAATGTGGCCAATCCCTACAACGGCGTGACCGGTGACGACTTCGAGTTCTATCGGTCGCACATCGATTCCGCGAACAACGTGGTCTACGACGGTCCGGTCGCGGAGGACTCCGCGCTGTGGGCGCAGACCCGGGTCACCGGCGCGCTGGCGGCTTTCACGGCCGCGGGCCTGCCGAGGCCGACACTGTGGACGACTCCGCACTACGCGGGTTCGGCCGCCGACTACAAGGTATTCAGTTCGAACTTCTCGGCGAGACTGGAACGTTCGCTGTATTTCTCGGGGACGCTCAGCGGGAAGTCGGCGGGTTCCAACACCTTCATCGGGCAGTTCTTCCCCTACGTGGTGCGTGACGTGTACGGAACCAAAGTCATTCCCGAGAACATCGGCAACTACGAGCCGGAGGCCTTCAACAACCATCCGGCACGACTGCCGGCCGACCTCGTCGCCGCGGCCAAGGACAATCTCGCCGTACGGGACGGCTTCGCCAGCTTCTTCTACCACCCGTACTTCCCGCTCCAGCCGTTGAAGGACACGATCGACGGAATCAAGGCACTGGGCTACACCTTCGTCAGCCCGGCCGGCCTGTGAGGGCACGCCTGAAGAGGGGGACCGTCGCCATGGCGGCGGCGGTCCTCCTCGCCGTGAGCGGCTGTACGTCCGGCGGCACCGCCCCGCTCCCGACGATGCGCGGTTTCGCGCTGCCGTCCTGGAACCGCACCGACTACGACAGCCCGGCCGCCCCCCGCTATCTGCGGGACATCCGTGCGACCGGGGCGCGCTGGGTCACCTTCACCCCGACCTGGTACCAGACCCGCGTCACCGACTCCGCCCCGCACACGACGGAGGAGACGGCGAGCGACGTGAGCCTGCGGCACATCGTGGCGCGTGCCCACAAGGCCGGTCTCAAGGTGATGATCAAGCCGCACATCGACCTGCCCGGCGACGTCGACCGCGCGGAGATCCGCCCACGCGACCGTACCGCCTGGTTCGCCGCGTACCGCCGTTTCATCACCCACTACGCGGACCTCGCGGCGCACACCGGCGCCGAGCAGTTCGCGGTCGGTACCGAACTCGCCGGGGTCTCCGGCGACACCGCGGCCTGGACGAAGGTCGTCGAGGCGGTCCGCGACCACTACGACGGGCCGTTGACGTACGCCGCCAACTACGACGAGTACCAGCGGATCCACTTCTGGCAGGCCCTCGACCTCATCGGCATCGACGCCTACTGGCCGCTGTCCGCCGAACCCGCCACGGACCCGGGCAGGCTGCGTCGCGACTGGGTGCCGATCCGCAAGAAGCTCGCCGCGTACGCCGAACGCCAGGGCCGCCGGATCCTGTTCACCGAAGCCGGTTACGTCAGCCAGCGCGGCAGCACCACGGCGCCGTACTCCTGGACCGTGAGCCGCACCGCCGGCGGGGCCGAACAGGCCGCCGCCTACCGGGCGTTGCTGGACTCCTTCGAGGGGCGCACATGGTGGGCCGGCGTGTGCTGGTGGATGTGGGACGACTGGCCGGACAGCGGGGAGACGCCGGTGAAGCTGGCGTACACCCCGCACGGCAAACCGGCGGAGACGGTGCTGCGCGACAGGTGGGCCCGGTGAGTGCCTGCTACGGCACCCGGTACGTCTCCCCGTACACCTTCCACACCAACGGCGTCCGCAGCCCCAGGTTCCCCTCCTCCAGGAACTTCCGCTGGGCCGTGTCGACGCGGGAGGTGTCGATGCCGGGGTGCTTGGCCCGCATCGTGGCGCGGCGGACGTCGAGGAAGGCGCTCAAGTAGGCCTTCTCGTCGCCGCCTTGGGCAGGGGGCTCGGCCCGCTGCATCGCGCGCGTGCGGATGCCGTAGAAACCGTCCGTGCCCGGGCCGTGGAAGACCATCGCGTCGTAGTAGATGAACTGCCCCAGCGGGCCCAGGCCGTCGCGTCTGGCGGCGCTGACCGCCGGGTCGAAGTAGATGCGGTCGCGCTCCGCGTCCTGGGCCGCCTGGAACGCGGGGACCTTCGCCTCGGCGCGCCAGGCGGCCGGGAAACCGGGGTCCAGGCCCTGGTGGGAGTCCGTGCCGTCGACCTGGCGCAGGGCGGGGAGGTAGCGGGCGAGGCCGTTGTCGGGGTGGGCGGAGGTGTAGCGCTCGACCAGGACGAGCAGGTCGTGGGTGCCGGTGCAGAAGCCGATGATGCCCGCCGTGTAGCCCTGGCCGTCGCCGATGTCCTGCACATATCCGTACGCGCTGTGCCAGTCGAGCGTCGAGTTCTCGGCGCTGGCCACCAGTTCCTGCGCGAGGTTCTTCATGGCCGGCGCGGCCAGACTCTCGGGCGCTCTGCGTTGCGCCGCGGCGGAGGGGTGCGCGGGCCGCGGGTCGTCGTGGGCGGTGGATGAGGAGCCGTAGGCCGTCGCCGCGAGGAGGACGACGGGTACGGCGGCGAGGATCAGGACGCCGGCGCGTTTCATGGGGCCAGAGTAGGGGCGGTTACGTCCCTTATTCCGGGGGTTGGGGGGACATTGGGACTGCCGGACCTCCGTGGCGTAATCTCGATGCTTTCGCCGTGATCCGAAGGGAGCCCCTGTGGCCGCGATCTCGCTCAGCAAGGTCGAGGAGACCGCGCCCGCGCTGGTCAGCCTGTACAAGAGCGCCGGGGTCTCGCTCCGCAAGCACGGGCTGGACGGGCAGCGCGCGGCCGTCTATCTGGTGGTCGACTACTCGGGCTCCATGAAGCCGTACTACAAGGACGGCAGCGTGCAGGCGCTCGCCGACCGGGTGTTGGGCCTGTCCGCGCACCTGGACGACGACGGGACCGTGCCCGTTGTCTTCTTCTCGACCGACGTCGACGCCGTCACGGACATCGCCCTCGACAGCCATCAGGGGCGGATCGACCGCATCGTGGCCGGGCTCGGGCACATGGGCAAGACGAGCTACCACCTGGCCATGGACGCCGTCATCGACCACTATCTGGACAGCGGCTCCAAGGAGCCCGCCCTCGTCGTCTTCCAGACGGACGGCGGCCCGATCAACAAGCTCGCCGCGGAACGCTATGTGTGCAAGGCCGCCAAGCTGCCGATGTTCTGGCAGTTCGTCGGGTTCGGCGATGCGAAGAGCAAGCAGTTCGAATTCCTGCGCAGACTCGACGAGTTGGCGGTGCCGCAGAAGCGTGCGGTGGACAACGCGGGCTTCTTCCACGCCGGTTCGGATCCGCTGGGGATGTCCGACGCGGAGCTCTACGACCGACTGGTGGGCGAGTTCCCGCAGTGGCTGTCGACGGCGCGTGAGCGGGGGATCGTCCAGTGACCCGCCTCCTGCCCGCCTCGGCGCGAACTGCCGTGCCCTGGAAGAACGGTGGCGGTGTGACCCGGGAGATCGCCGCCTGGCCCGAGGGCTCGGGCATGGACGACTTCACGTGGCGGGTGAGCCTCGCCGAGGTCGGTGCGGACGGGCCGTTCTCCGCCTTCCCCGACATCGACCGCACCCTCACCGTCGTCGAGGGCGCCGGCATGGACCTCACCGTCGACGGCGACCGGCAACTCGTCAACACCCGTTACGCACCAAGGGACTTCAGGGGCGACCTACCGACCGACTGCCGACTGCTGGACGGCCCGGTCGTCAACCTTAACGTCATGTGGCGCCGGGACGCGGCTGCTACGGCCCCCACGGTCGCCGTCGTCCGGGGGCGGCTGCGGGTGTGCGCGGGCGCCCTGGTGGTGGCGCTCGACGGCACCGCCGAGGTGGCCGGGCTGACCCTCGGGCCGTACGACGCCGTGCAGTTGGGCGATGAGGAGGCGGTGCTGCAGGCGCGGGGTCGTACCGCCGTGATCGGGCTGTCATTGCCTGCTGACGCACCGTTGGCTTAGCCGGGACCTCGTGACACCCTGTGGGGTGATCCGGACGGGGAGGCGGCGAACGTATGGACGGCGCACGATCGGTGAACGGCACAGCGGGCGGCGGGCGGCCGAGCGAGGCGGGCAAGGGGGAGAAGCTCGCCGACTGGGCGGACGGACGGCTCGGGCTGTACGCGCTGGCCAAGGCCAATATGCGCAAGGTCTTCCCGGACCACTGGTCCTTCATGCTGGGCGAGATCTGCCTCTACAGCTTCATCATCCTGATCCTCACCGGCGTCTATCTCACCCTGTTCTTCGAGCCGAGCGGCGTCGAGGTCATCTACCACGGCTCGTACACGCCGTTGAACGGCATCCCGATGACCCGGGCGTTCGAGTCCACGCTCGACATCAGCTTCGACGTGCGCGGCGGACTGCTGATCCGGCAGATCCACCACTGGGCGGCCGTCGTCTTCATCGCGGGCATGCTCATCCACATGATGCGGGTGTTCTTCACCGGCGCCTACCGCAAGCCGCGCGAGCTCAACTGGGTGTTCGGCTGGACCCTGTTGTTCCTCGGCATCATCACCGGGCTGACCGGCTACTCGCTCCCCGACGACCTGCTGTCCGGCACCGGCATCCGCTTCGCGGACGGCGCGATCCTGTCCGTGCCGATCGTCGGCACGTACATGTCGATGTTCCTGTTCGGCGGGGAGTTCCCGGGGCACGACATCATCTCGCGGCTCTTCCCGATCCATGTCCTGGTGCTGCCGGGGATCATGCTGGGCCTGGTGGTCGCGCATCTGATCCTGGTCTTCTACCACAAGCACACGCAGTACCCCGGACCCGGACGGGACCAGAAGAGCGTGGTCGGCATGCCCTTCCTGCCCGTCTACATGGCCAAGGCGGGCGGCTTCTTCTTCCTCGTCTTCGGGGTGCTCGCCATCATGGGCGGCATCGCCAGCATCAACCCCGTGTGGGCCTTCGGACCGTACCGCCCCGACCTGGTGACGACCGGCGCCCAGCCCGACTGGTATCTCGGCTTCTCCGAGGGACTCATCCGCGTGATGCCGGGATGGGAGATCAACGCCTGGGGCCACACACTGGAGTTGGGCGTCTTCATCCCCTTCACGCTCTTCCCGTTGATCCTCGCCGCCATCGGCGCCTACCCGTTCATCGAGGCGTGGATCACCGGCGACAAACGCGAACACCACATCCTGGACCGGCCGCGCAACATGCCCGTGCGCACCGGACTCGGCGTGGCCTGGCTGAGCCTGTACGGCGTGCTGCTGATCGGCGGCGGCAACGACGTGGTCGCCACCCATCTCAACCTCTCGATCAACGCGATCACCTGGTTCGTACGGGTGTCGTTCTTCGTGATGCCGGTGGCCGCCTTCCTGGTCACCAAACGCGTCTGCATGGGACTCCAACGCCGGGACCGGGACAAGGTGTTGCACGGCCGTGAGTCCGGCCTCATCAAGATGCTGCCGCACGGCGAGTACGTCGAGGTACACGAACCCCTCGCGCAGGACGAGCTGTTCAGACTCACCCAGCACGAACAGGAACCGCCGTACGCCATCGGCCCGCTCGTCGACGCGAACGGCGTGGAACGGCAGGTCAAGGGCGGGCAGCGGGTGCGGGCCCGGCTCGCCAAGGCGATGTTCGGCCCCGAGACCCGTATCCCGAAGCCGACGGTGGAGGAGTACAAGGAACTCACGAGCGGCGACCATCACCACTGAAGCCTTCGAGCACGGTGGCCCGGCACTCGCCCGGGTCGCCCCAACTCGCCCGCAGGGCACGGGCCTTGGTCAGCCACAGCGACAGGTCGTACTCCGCCGTGTAGCCGATCGCACCGTGCAGCTGAAGCGCCGTACGGGCCGTCGCGTACGCCGCCTCGCACGCGGCGACCTTCGCGGCGGCCACGTCGGACTCCGTCATGGTGAGCGCGGCACCGAAGAGCAGCGGGCGCGCGAACTCCAACGCGATCTTCGCATCGGCCAGTTGATGCTTCACGGCCTGGAACGAGCCGATGGGGACCCCGAATTGGGTGCGCTGCCTGACGTAGGCGACGGTCCGGTCGAGCAGGGCGAGACCGACGCCGAGCGCCTGGGCCGCGGTGGCCAGCCGGGCCCAGGTGAGGGCCTGGGCCAAAGGCGGCTCCGGGGTGAGGAGTTCACCGCCCGGGAGCAGGCGGGTGAGACGGCGTGCGGGGTCGAGGGACGCGTGTACCGGTCCGTCGTGCCGGGGCGCCAGCCGCAGACCGTCGGCGTCCCAGCTCAGCCTGATCGTCGCCACGTCACCGTCCAGCGCGTACGACCCCGCCGGCGCCGCCGTGGCCATCGCCCCGCCCGCCGCCAGCGCGGGCAACAGACGCTTGGCAAGGGCGGGTTCGGTCAGCAACGCCGCCGCCATGACCGTCTCCGCCAGCGGCCCCGGAACCGCGTGCCGCCCCAACTCCACGAACGCCACCGCGAGTTCGACCGGCCGGGGACCGAGCCCCTCGTACGCCTCGGGCACCGCCAGCGCGAACACCCCGGCCCCCGCGACACGGCGCCACAGCGACCACCCGCTCGCCGGCTCACCGCGACTCCAGGACCGTACGACCGACGGGGTGTCCGCGGCCGTCAGCATCGCGTTCAACGAGTCGGCGAACGCCCGCTGTTCGGGGTCGAGGAGGAAGCGCATCAGCGGCGGCCCTTCGGCAGGCCGAGCAGGCGCTCGGCGATGATGTCGCGCTGGATCTCGTTCGTACCGGCGTAGATGGGGCCCGCGAGGGAGAACACATACCCCTCGGCCCAGTCGGTGTCCGCCAACTCTCCCTCCGCGCCCAGCAGTTCGAGGGCCGTCTCGTGCAGGGCGATGTCGTACTCGGACCAGAACACCTTGTTCAGGCTGGACTCCGGGCCGATGGACTCGCCGTCCAGGAAACGGGAGGCGTTGGCGTAGGTGAAGAGCTGATAGGCGCGGGCGCCGATCAGCGCGTCCGCCACCCGGTCCCTTGCGGTGGCTGAACTGCCTTGCGCCCGCCAGAGGTCGAGGAGGCGGTCGGCGGAGGCGAGGAAGCGGCCGGGGGAGCGGAGGGTGAGACCGCGTTCGTTTCCGGCGGTCGACATGGCGACCCGCCAGCCCTGGCCCGGCTCGCCGATCACGTCCTCGTCGGGCACGAACACCTCGTCCAGGAACAGTTCCGCGAAGGCCGGTCTGCCGTCCAGACGGCCGATCGGGCGGACCGTGACGCCGGGCGCGCGCAGGTCGAACATCAGGTAGGTCAGGCCCTGATGGGGCTTCGGGGTGTCCGGCTCGCTGCGGAACAGGCCGAACGCGCGGTCCGCGAAGGCCGCCCGCGACGACCAGGTCTTCTGCCCGCTCAGCAGCCAGCCCCCGCCCGTGCGCACCGCCCGCGAGGTGAGCGAGGCCAGGTCCGAACCCGCCTCCGGCTCCGACCACGCCTGCGCCCACACCACCTCACCGGTCGCCATCGACGGCAGCACACGCGCGCGTTGCTCCCGCGTGCCGTGGTCGAAGAGGGTCGGGGCGAGCAGGCTGATGCCGTTCTGGCCGACCCGGCCCGGCGCGCCCGCCGCGTAGTACTCCTCCTCGAACAGCAGCCACCGCACGATGTCCGCGCCCCGGCCGCCGTACTCCTCGGGCCAGGACACCACCGACCAACGGTCCGCGGCGAGTTGGGCCTCCCACGCGCGGTGTGCGGCGAAGCCCTCCTTCGTCTCCAGGGAGGGGAGCGGCGTGGCGGGCACCTGCGCGCGCAGCCAGGCGCGGGCCTCGGCGCGGAACGCCTCCTCGGCGGGAGCGAAGTCGAGGTCCATCGACAACCATCCTTCCCTAACAAGTGTTTGGTAGGTTAGCGTGGCCGTATGACAGGCGTCGAGAGTCCGGCATACGTCCCCGGGCACGGGCTGCTGAAGGGGCGCACCGCCGTCGTCACCGCCGCCGCCGGCGCGGGGATCGGCGGGGCCACCGCGCGCCGCTTCCTCCAGGAGGGCGCCCGCGTGCTGATCAGCGACGCGCACACGCGGCGGCTGAAGGAGTACGAGGCCGAGCTGGCCGGGGAGTTCGGGGCCGAGGCGGTGGCTGCGCTGGCGTGCGACGTCACCGACGAGACGCAGGTGCAGGCCCTGTTCGACGCGGCCGTCGCGGCACACGGGCGGCTGGACGTCGTCGTCAACAACGCGGGTCTGGGCGGCACTTCGGACCTCGTCGACATGACCGACGAACAGTGGTCGAAGGTGCTGGACGTGACGTTGAACGGCACCTTCCGCTGCACCCGGGCCGCCCTGCGCGCGATGCGCGCGACCGGCGGGGTGATCGTCAACAACGCTTCCGTCGTGGGCTGGCGCGCCCAGGCCGGGCAGGCGCACTACGCGGCGGCCAAGGCGGGCGTGATGGCGCTGACCCGGTGCGCGGCGATCGAGGCCGCCGCGTACGGCGTGCGGGTCAACGCGGTCTCGCCCAGCCTCGCCATGCACCCGCACCTCGTGAAGGTCACGACCCCCGAACTGCTCGCGGACCTCACCGCCCGAGAGGCCTTCGGGCGGTACGCCGAGCCCTGGGAGGTGGCTAATGTGATCGTCTTCCTGGCCTCGGACTACTCCTCGTACATGACCGGCGAGGTCGTCTCCGTGAGCAGCCAGCATGCGTAGCGGGACGAAGGGCCAGTGCCGCGGCAGGACAATGGGTCCGTGCCGACCAAGAAGAAACCCCCGGTGACCGCCGCTCCGGCCCGCCGCCGTGAACTCCTCGACACGGCGGCCGAGGTCTTCGCCGAGCAGGGCTACAACGCCACCACCGTACGGAAGATCGCGGACCACGCGGGCATGCTCGCGGGCAGCCTCTACTACCACTTCGACTCCAAGGAATCGATGCTGGAGGAGATCCTGCGGACCTTCCTCGACGAGCTCTGGGGCGGCTACGACACCGTCCTGGACGCCGAGTTCGGGCCGCGCGAGACGCTGGAGGCCCTGGTCACCGAGTCGTTCCGGGAGATCGACCGGCACCGCGCCGCCGTCGCGATCTACCAGAAGGAGAGCAAGCAACTGGTCGCGCAGGAGCGGTTCGCGTTCCTCGCCGAGTCGCAGCGCAAGTTCGAGAAGGCGTGGCTGTCCACGCTGGAGCGCGGGGTCGCCGCCAAGGTCTTCCGCGCCGACCTCGACGTCCGGCTCACCTACCGGTTCGTGCGGGACACGGTGTGGGTCGCCGCGTCCTGGTACCGGCCCGGCGGACAGCACAGCGCCGAGGAGATCGCCCGGCAGTACCTGTCGATGGTGCTGGACGGGATCGCCGTACGCACGTAACTCACGGGCAAGTATGGGGAGTTGACATGGCCGAGGCCTACATCGTCGAAGCGGTCCGGACGCCCGTCGGGCGGCGCGGGGGAGGGCTGAGCGGGGTGCATCCCGCCGACCTCGGGGCTCATGTGCTCAAGGAACTGGTCGCGCGCTCCGGGATCGATCCCGCAGCCGTCGAGGACGTCGTCTTCGGGTGTCTGGACGCGGTGGGGCCGCAGGCCGGGGACATCGCGCGGACCGCCTGGCTGGCGGCCGGGCTGCCCGAGGAGGTGCCGGGTGTGACGGTGGACCGGCAGTGCGGGTCCTCGCAGCAGGCCGTGCACTTCGCGGCACAGGGCGTGCTGTCCGGCACCCAGGACCTGGTCGTCGCCGGTGGCGTCCAGAACATGTCGCTGATCCCCATCGCGTTCGCGTCCCGGCAGGCCGCCGAACCGCTCGGCCTCACGGACGGCCCCTTCGCGGGCAGCGAGGGCTGGCGCGCCCGGTACGGAACGCAGCCGGTGAACCAGTTCGCCGGGGCCGAGATGATCGCCGCGAAGTGGGGGATCACCAGGCAGGACCAGGAGGAGTTCGCCCTCCGCTCGCACCGGCGGGCCCTGCGCGCCATCGACGAGGGCCACTTCGAACGGGAGACCGTGGCCTACGGAGCGGTCACGGTCGACGAGGGCCCGCGCCGGGACACGTCCCTGGAGAAGATGGCCGGCCTGAAACCGGTCGTCGACGGCGGCACCATCACCGCCGCCTGCTCCTCCCAGGTCTCCGACGGCGCGGCGGCCATGCTCCTCGCCTCGGAACGGGCTGTACGGGAACACGGGTTGACGCCCCGCGCCCGCGTCCACCATCTCTCCGTCCGGGGCGAGGACCCGATCCGTATGCTCTCGGCGCCCATCCCGGCCACCGCCCACGCCCTGAAGAAGACCGGCCTGACCATCGACGCCATCGACCTCGTCGAGATCAACGAGGCCTTCGCGCCCGTCGTCCTCGCCTGGCTGAAGGAGACGGGCGCGGACCCCGACAGGGTCAACGTCAACGGCGGCGCGATCGCCCTGGGCCACCCGCTCGGCGCGACCGGCGTCAAGCTCATGACCACCCTCCTCCACGAACTGGAGCGCACCGGCGGCCGGTTCGGCCTCCAGACCATGTGCGAGGGCGGCGGCCAGGCCAACGTGACGATCATCGAACGGCTGTGAGAGGGCAGAGCAGTTGAAGGGCGGTTCAGGAGTCGGCCCGGACCAGCGTCCACAGCACCTCGTCGGCCTCCTTCATCACCCGGGCCACCAGCTCGGCGCACGACGGCAGGTCGTCGATCACCCCGGCGACCTGCCCGGACGCCATCACCCCTAGATCCGTACGACCGTCCACCATCGACGCCCTGAGCAGCATCGGTGTGTTCGCGGCGAGCAGGACCTGGCTCCAGGTCAGGTCCTTGCCGTGTTTCATCGCGAGGCCGTCGCGGATCATGCGCGGCCAGGTCAGACCGGACAGCCGGCGGAAGCCCGCCGCCCGGCGTACGGCCTGGAGCAGGGTTCTCGTACGGCCGGAGTGCTCCATGGCGTCGACCAGTTCCGTACGGAGCATGCGGTGGGGGAGGCCGTCCACCGCTCTCGTGACCGTGACGTCCCTGACCGTCGCCGCCAGATACGCCGCCTTCACCGCGTCCGGGACCGTCGAGTCCGAGGTGAGGAGGAAGCGGGTGCCCATGGCGACGCCCGCCGCCCCGTACGCCAGCGCCGCGACCAGCCCCCGCCCGTCGAAGAAGCCGCCCGCCGCCACCACCGGTATGTCCACCGCGTCGACCACCTGCGGCAGCAGCACCGTCGTCGCCACCTCCCCGGTGTGGCCGCCGCCCTCCCCGCCCTGCACGATCACCGCGTCCGCACCCCACGCCGCGACCTTCTCCGCGTGGCGCCGCGCCCCGATCGACGGGATCACGACCACACCCGCCTCCTTCAGCTCGGCGATCAGCTCGGCGGACGGCGCGAGCGCGAAGGACGCGACCCGTACGCCCTCCTCGATCATGATCCGCACCCGGTCGCCCGCGTCCGCCGCGTCCGCCCGCAGATTCACCCCGAACGGCGCCCCCGTACGGGACTTGACCTCCCGGATCGCGTCCCGGAGCCGGTCGGTGCCCATGGTCGCGGAGGCCAGGATGCCCAGCGCGCCCGCGTTCGCCGTGGCCGACACCAGGCGTGGGCCCGCCACCCAGCCCATCCCCGTCTGCACGATCGGATGCCGCACCCCGACCAGCCTGGTCAGCGCGGTCTCCATCAGACCGCCACCTCCCTGCGACGGGTGTCGGCGGGGTCGATGACCTCACGGATCAACCGCAGCTCCTCCGGGGTGGGTTCACGGGTCTGCTCCACCTCGTCCGGGACCGTCAGCTCGAAGCCGGTCGCCTCCCTGACCTGCTCCACCGTGACCCCCGGATGCAGCGAGGCCAGCCGCATCGAGCGGTCGGGGGTCGCGAAGTCGAACACGCCGAGGTCGGAGACGACCCGGGGGATCCGGTGGAAGCGGGCTGTCCCCGGGTGCTCGGCGACCCGGTCGTACCCCACCCCGCACACCATGTCGACCCTCTCCACGAACACCCGCGGTGAGTGCCGCGGTATCCAGTAACTCGTCGGATTGTTCAGCGTGTTGATCGGCGCCCCGCGCACCCCGAGCAACTGCCGCTTCGGGCGCGTCCAGTCACCGATGCACGAGATGTTCTGGTTGCCGTACCGGTCGATCTGGCTCGCGCCCATCATCACGTGCCGGCGTCCGCCGGACACCAGGGCCAGATGCTGCCGGTAGGGCAGCCAGCCCTCCGGGGTGCCGTCCGGGCGCACCAGCAGGGCCTCGCCGTCGGTGAGCAGCAGGTCCGGGGCGAAGGTGAGCCGGGCGAGCCGGGCCCCGACCGAGGGGATCAGCCCCATCGGACTGGCCAGGATCTCCCCGGCGTCCTGCCACGCCTCGGCACAGGCGATCACGCAGTACTCGGAGCGCAGTACCTCTGTGAGCTCTACGTCCGTCATCGCCGCTCCCCTTCCCCTTCCTGCTCCTGCCAGTTGCGCACCGCCGACCGGTAGTCCGCCTCGTCACCGGCCAGGAAACGCTCGGAGAACTCCGCCCAGGGTGTCGTCGCGTACAGTCGCTGGAAGTCCTCGTCCCTGCCGTGGTCGGGGGCGCACGACGTGAAGTGGGCGCCACCGGGCGCCTCGACGACCCCGGTCACGTGCAGCCGCTTGACCAGCAGGGACTGCGGTGGCGCCTCCTTCGTCAACTCGGCCGTGTCCACGATCCGTTCGCAGGAGACATAGGCCGCGTCCGCCGCCTCGCAGAACAGGTCGTCGAAGTACGGGTCCGGGCCCAGATACTGCCCGTTGCCCAGCCGGTCGGCCCGGTTGACGTGCACCAGCGCCGCGTCCAGGCGCAGCGCGGGCATCGCCACGAACGTCTCCCCGTCGTCGTACGGCGAAGTGACCGTCCGCAGGCCGGGGTTGACCCGCATGACGTCCGAGCCGATCCCCGCGCGCACCGGCAGGAACGGCAGCCGGTTCGCCGCCGCGCGCAGGCCCCACATGAACATGCCCTCGTCGACCTCCGTCAGCTCGAACTCCCCGCGCTCGCGGCCCGCCCGGTAGTGCGGTTCGAGCGGGACGGAATCGAGGGTGACGAAGGGTGCCACCAGCTTGCGGACCCGGCCGGCCGCCACCAGCATCCCGACGTCCGGGCCGCCGTACGAGACCAGGGTGAGATCGCCGATGTCGCTGCGGAGCAGCGCTCTGACCAGCGACAGCGGCTTGCGCCGGGAACCCCAGCCGCCGATGCCCAGGGTCATGCCGCTCGCCAGCCGGGACACGACCTCGTCGGCGGTCATCGTCTTGTCAGCCACTTTCGGCACCCTCCTTCCCGAAGGTGTCACGGACCCGGTCGGCCACCCCGCTGACGCTCGCCTCGAAGGTGAAGCCCTGCTCGAAGCGGTAGCTGCGGCGGACGTCGACGGGGTCGATGCCGTTGATCGCGGACTTGGCGAGCCGGATCAGCTCGCCGTCCTTGGCGGCTATCTCGGCCGCCAACTCCAGCGCGGCGGACAGCAGTTCATCGCGCGGTACGACCCGCCACACCGAGCCGTGCGCGTGCAGCTCGTCCGCGGTCGCCGTGCGCGAGGTGTAGTACAGGGCGCGCATCAGGTGCTGGGGGACCAGCCGGGCCAGATGCGTGGCGGCGCCCAGCGCGCCCCGGTCCAGCTCGGGCAGCCCGAAGGTGGCGTCCTCGCTCGCCACGATCACGTCCGCGTTCCCCACCAGACCGATGCCCCCGCCGAGACAGAAGCCCTGCACGGCCGCCACCACGGGCACCTCGCACTCGTACACCGCGGCGAACGCCTCGAAACAGCCCCGGTTCACCCCGACCAGGGCCGACTGTCCGCGCGCCTGTATCTCCTTGATGTCCACGCCCGCGTTGAAGCCCCGCCCCTCGGCCGCCAGCACCACACAGCGCACGCCGGGATCGCGGCCGGCCGCGCGCACGGCGTCGGCCAGCGCGAACCAGCCGTCCACCGGCAGCGCGTTCACCGGCGGGAAGTCGACCGTGACGACGGCGATTCCCTTGTCGGGGGACGGGCTTTCCGGGGTTTCCGGGAACGAGGTGGAGACACCCATGGACACATCAGCTACCTTTCCACCAAACATTTGTTAGGTGTGAGGCTTCGAAGCTAGCAGCCGCAGAATCCGAGCGGGAGACCCTGTGGACAACTCGCCCGACCGCCCGTTGAACGGCCGGACCGTCCTCGTCACCGGCGGCACCCGAGGCGTCGGCGCCGGTATCGCGCGTGCCTTCGTCGAGGCCGGCGCCCATGTGCTGACCTGCGCGCGCAAACCGCCCGAAGACCCCGTCCGGGGAACCGAGTTCAGCGCCCTCGACCTGCGCGACCCGGACGCCGTACGGGAGTTCTTCGCCGCGCTGCCCCGGCTCGACGTCCTCGTCAACAACGCGGGCGGCGCGCCGTACCGCCCACTGGTCGACGCGGAGGCCGAACGCCACGCGCGGATCATCGAGTTGAACCTCCTCGCCCCGCTCACCGCCTCCCTCGCCGCGTACGAACACCTCAGGCGGGCCAGGGGCTCGGTCGTGATGATCGGCAGCGTCAGCGGCAGCCGCCCCTCGCCCGGCTCGGCGGCGTACGGGGCGGCCAAGGCCGGACTGGAGAACCTGGCCCGCTCGATGGCGGTGGAGTGGGCGCCGGACATCCGCGTCAACACCCTCGTCGTCGGCATGGTCCGCACCGAGTCGTCCCACCTGCACTACGGCGGCGAGGACGCCATCGCGGCCGTCTCCCGCACCGTCCCGCTCGGCCGCCTCGCCGACCCCATCGACGTGGGCGCGGCGGCGGTCTTCCTCGCTTCCCCCGCCGCCGCGTACATCAGCGGCGCGAGCCTCCTCGTCCACGGGGGCGGGGAGCGGCCCGCGTTCCTGGATGCCGCAACCGCCAACAAGGGAACAGGAGTTGAGAAGTGATGGGGACGAGTGCTCTCTGCGACGGCAGGGTCGTCGTGGTCACCGGTGCGGGCCGTGGCCTGGGCCGCGCCCATGCCCTCGCCTTCGCCGCCGAGGGCGCCCGGGTCGTCGTCAACGACCTGGGCGTCGGTCTCGACGGCACCCCGGACCCCGACAGCCCCGCCGCACAGGTCGTCGCGGAGATCCGCGCGGCGGGCGGCGAGGCGGTCGCCCACGGCGGCGACATCGCCACCGGCGCCGGTGCCGCGTCCCTGGTGACGACAGCCCTGGAGGCCTACGGCCGCCTCGACACCCTTGTCAACAACGCGGGTTACCTGCGCGACCGCATGCTCGTCAACCTCGACGAGGACGACTGGGACGCGGTGCTGCGCGTCCACCTGAAGGGCCACTTCCTGCCCCTGAAACACGCCGCCGCGCACTGGCGTGCGGAGTCCAAGGCGGGCCGCACCCCGACCGCCCGGATCATCAACACCAGCAGCGGAGCAGGCCTGTTGGGCTCGGTGGGACAGGGCAACTACAGCGCGGCCAAGGCCGGCATCGTCGGCCTCACCCTCGTCGCGGCCGCCGAACTGTCCCGCTACGGCGTCCAGGTCAACGCGATCGCCCCCGCGGCGCGCACCCGCATGACGGAACACACCTTCGCGGAGACGATGACGGCACCCGACTCCGGCTTCGACACGATGGCCCCGGAGAACGTCTCACCCCTGGTGGTATGGCTGGGCTCCGCCGCGAGCGCGGGGGTCACCGGCCGGGTCTTCGAGACGGAGGGCGGGCGCATCACCGTGATGGAGGGGTGGCGGGCCGGCCCGAGCGCGGACAAGGGGGCGCGGTGGGGTGCGGGGGAGGCGGGCGAGGCGGTGCTGAAACTGCTGGCGGAGGCGGAGGTTCCGGGGGCGGTGTACGGGAGTTAGCCGCTCGCGGCACACCCCCTGTACCGCCGACACCTACGTGTCGCACTCCAGCACCGTCCGGCACAGGGAACACCGCGCCCGTACCCTCCCCCGCACCGGCACCCTGATCCGCTGATGACACGTGGGGCAGGGGAACGACACCCGCAAGCTGCCCCGCCCGTCGGGGGAGAAGGAGTACGGCACCCCTTTCTGCACTCCCGGCCCGTGCCGCCGGTCGTGCGCGTAGCGCCGCCGCCCGGCCCACCCCGCCGCCGTAAGAGGAGGCTGCTGCTCGTCACGCCGGGCCTGCTCCATGCCCTTGACGTACGCCGTGTAGGCCTGCGGACTCGTGAACCACACCGAGGGATCCTCGCCGAAGACCAGCGCCCGCTTGGCGAGGACGTACCCGAACTCCTCCGGCGTGAGATAGCCGAGCTTCTGCGAGGACGCCGAGTCCTCCCGGTACGCGTCCAGCAGCAGCCATCCCGCGCCCAGATACGCCGCCGCCGTGTCCGTGAGGATCTCGTTCTCCCGGGTGCCGGGGAACGACAGGTCCAGGCGGTGCAGATAGACATGCATGACCTCGTGCGCGAGAGCCGCGCCGATGTCCCGGCGATGGGTGCGGAACCGGTCGTTCAACTCCACGAAGTACTCGGGCCCGGCCGTGAGTTCGACGTTCGCCGCATGCGTCATCTCACGGAAGCTGACGATCAGCCGGGCATCCGGGAGCCGGTAGTGCCGGACCATCTCCCGGGCCACCCGCTGCGCCCCCATATGCAGGTCGTCCGTGTCGCAGAACGCCACGTCGACGGGGGCCACACTGGTCGCGAACGTCTGGACGGTGTCGTACGACAACCGCTTGTAGAGCGCGGTGATGGAGTCCCGCACCGTGTCCAGATGCGGGTAGCCGTGCTCGACCGGTCCGTCGTCCGCCACGTCCACAACCCCCAGAGACGCCCTGAACCCGCATCCACTCTATGCCGAGGGGCGAGGATGCACGCCCCCAATAATTCCCTGACGGATCGCGGCCGAGAAGGCTATGCTCCCCGCGATGACGACTCACTCTGTTCACAGAACGGGGGTCCCGTCCGCGCAAGGTGAGTGCTGATGCTCCCTCATACCGCGAACGGGAATTCCCGGCTTTCCTTCTGGCCGCGCGTGCGTGAGTTCGCCGTGCCGCCCTCCATGATCGAGACCGCCACGGTCCGCCGCGATGCCGGGGACTGGGCGGGCGCCTGCGCCGCCGCCGGTGTCGACATCGATCTCGACCTACGGTCCGTCGCGCGCACCCATGGCCGGGAACAGGCCGCCCGGGTGCGCGCCGATCTCCGCCGACTCGCCCCTGACCTGCTCCGTTGGCATCTGCCGAGGATCGCGCCCGACGGGCTGCTGCGCCCGGGACTGACCCTCACCCTGGCCCGCTACGGGCACGATGCCGTGCACCCGCTCCACCTGGTGGTCCGGACCCCGCCGGCCTGGGCCGACGGCGGCCAGCGGATCGGCCTCGCGCTGTGGGACGGCACCCACCGCGAGGCCGTAGCCCGTCGGCATCCGCATCCCCGGCCGAACCGACGCTTCCGGCTCGACCTGCACCGACACCTGTGGGACGCGGGAAGGAGCGGTGAGCTGCGGGTCCGCGCCGGGGCCGACCGGCCACCCGGCGACGGACCCCCACCGGTCCCGGCTCCTCTGGACACGATGCCCGAAGCGTGGAACTGCGCCGTCGACCGCTGGGCGGACGAGGCGGCGATCCTGCTCCACGCGGAGGGGCGGACGGCCGGTCCCGTCGGCGTGCGGTTCGGGTCCCGGCACCGGTTCGTACTGGCGCTGGATCCGGTCGCGGACACCCTGCGGATCGCACCGGCACCGATGGACGGCAGCACCACCGCGCTGCCGGTGCTGCCCGACGCGGCGACCTGGGGCCTGCCGGACCTGGAACTCCTCCGCACCGGCGCGATCGAGGCCGGCCGACTCCATCCGCTGGTCGCCGCCGCACTCGTACCGGATCGTCCCCGGCCGGACGGTTCCCCGCGGATCCCGCACCGGGCAGGACAGCCGCACCTGGTCGAATGCCGGGGCGCGCTGCACCGGATCGGGCTGGTCGACGGCGTCCTGGCACCCCTCGACCACGATCCGGCCGAGATCCGGCGCGAGGAACTGCTGGTCGCGCTGACCGGTACTCCGCTGCCCTGCCTCCAGGCCGTCGACGACGCCCACCGCCACCCGGACTGCCTCACCGGCGTCCGCGAACGCCTCATCCACGGCGACACCGCCGGCGCGCTGGCCGTCGTGGAGGGACTGCTCGGTCCCGACGCGGTGCTGCGCGGTGGCGCGCTGCGGGACGAACTCCGGGCGGCGGCGCAACGGCGGCTCACGTACGGGCTGTTCAGGGCGGGCCTGACCGGCCCCGGACCGCGATCCGGCCACTTCTTCCCGGGACTTCCGCTCCCCCGGAAGGAACGCCTCCGCCTCGCCAACGGCCTCTGACCGCACGGAACTTCGCCACCGCCGCACCAACAGCCGTTGACCGCACGGGACTTCAACCCCGTCCTCGCGCGCGCTCCACCCCTCACCCGCGCACGCCCCGCCACAACCCAAAGGTGACCACATATGCCCACACGCACCCTGTACGCCGCCACCGACACCCCAGCCCACCCCACCCGACTCGACGTCGCCGGCGACCTGTTGACCCTCCTGCGCGACACCACCACCGAACCGCGCCCCGACAACCAGCTGGAGGCCCTGACCCTGGCCGTCGCCGCCGACCTCCCCGTGCTGCTGTGGGGCGAGCCGGGCATCGGCAAGACGGCGGCCCTGACCCAGCTCGCCGCTGCCCTGGACCTGCCGTTGACCACGGTGATCGCCAGTGTCCACGAGCCGTCCGACTTCTCCGGGCTGCCCGTCGTGGGCGACGATCCCGCGGAGCAGGGCGTCCCGATGGCCCCGCCGGACTGGGCCGTACGGCTCGTGCGGGCGGGCCGGGGGCTGCTGTTCCTTGACGAGTTGTCCACCGCGCCGCCCGCCGTGCAGGCCGCGCTGCTGCGGCTGGTGCTGGAGCGGCGGATCGGCGCGCTGCGGCTGCCGCCCGGGGTGCGGATCGTGGCCGCCGCCAACCCCCGGTCCTCGGCGGCCGACGGCTGGGAGCTGAGCCCGCCGCTGGCCAACCGGTTCGTGCACCTCCAGTGGACCCACGACCACGAGGTCGTCGTACGCGGCCTCGGCGGCACCTGGCCCGTGGCGACCCTGCCGCGGCTCGACCCGGAGAAGCTGCCCGGAGCCGTGGACTTCGCGCGCCGCGCGGTGTGCGGACTGCTCACCGGCCGCCCCAAGTTGGTCCACCAACTGCCCAGCAGCGAGACCCGGCGGGGCGGAGCCTGGCCCTCGCCCCGGAGCTGGGAGATGGCCCTGAGCCTGATCGCGTTCGCGACCGCGGCCGGCTCCTCCCGGGAGGTGCTGTCCCTGCTGGCCAGGGGCACGGTCGGGGACGGTCCAGGGCTGGAACTGCTGGCCGCCGTGGACCGGATGGACCTCCCCGACCCCGAGACGTTCCTCGCCGATCCGACGGCCGGCGAGCTGCCCGAGCGCGGGGATCTGCGCCAGGCCGTGCTCGACGGGGTGGTGGCCGCGGTCCGCAACCGTCCCGACCGGGCGCGCTGGGACGCCGCCTGGGCGCTCCTGGTCCGGGCGTTGGAGACCGGTGCCCCGGACCTCGTCGTCGTCCCCGCGACCACCCTCGCCTCACTGCGCCGGGAGGACTGGGACGTACCCGCGTCCATCGAGCAACTCGCCGGCGTGGTCGCCCTGTCGCAACGGGCGGACCGCGCCGCCGCGACCGTGAAGGGCGGCCGATGAACCCGGACCCGGCCACGGACCTCGACCTCGACAAACTCTTCGCCGCCCGCCTCTACGCGGCCCGCGTCCGCCCCTATCTGGCCACCGCGTTGTTCGCCCTGCACACCGTCGCGTCACGGCAGGTGCCGACGATGGCCGTCGACCGGCACTGGCGCTGCTATGTCTCGCCGGGGTTCGTGGACCGGATGTCGGTCGAGGACCTGGCCGGAGTCTGGGTCCACGAGGTCTCCCACCTGCTGCGCGACCACCACGGACGCAGCGACCGCCTCGCCCGTGAACGCGGACTGACCGGCCCGGGGGAGCGGCTGCGGATGAACATCGCCGCCGACATGGAGATCAACGACGACGCGTACGGCGAGGGTCTGGTCACCCCCGAAGGCGCGGTCCAGCCGGGGTCGTTGGGACTACCCGCCGGGAACCTGATGGAGGACTACCTGCGCTGGTTCCAACTGGGGCCGCGCACCCAGGCGTTGGCGTGGCTGGACTGCGGCAGCGGCGCCGACGGGCTCGACCGGGGCTGGGAGCTGGGCCCGGACGGCGCGCACGGGCTCAGCAAGCAGCAGCGCGACGCGGTCCGCTTCCGGGTGGCACAGGGCATCACCGGCCGCCCGGGCAGCGCCCCGAGCGGATGGCGGCGGTGGGCCGAGGAGGCGTTCCATCCGCCGCAGCCCTGGCGGGAGTTGCTGGGAGCGGCGGTCCGCTCGGCGGTCTCCGCTCCCGGCGCGGGCGAGGACTACAGCTACGGCAGGCCCTCGCGCCGCTCGGCCGGACTACCCGGTGTGGTGCTGCCGAGCCTGCGCCGCAGGCCGCCCCGGGTCTGCGTGGTCATCGACACCTCCGGGTCGGTCAGCGACGCCGAGCTGGGCAGCGCGCTCCTCGAAGTGGCCGCGATCTCAAGGGCGGTCGGTGGCCGCCGCGACCTGGTCACCGTGGTGCCGTGCGACGCGGCGGCCGAGTTCGCACAACCACTGTGCCGCGCGGAGGGCATCGAGCTGCTGGGCGGCGGCGGTACGGATCTGCGCACCGGCTTCGCCAAGGCCCTCCGCGCCCAGCCCCCGCCCGACGCCGTCGTGGTCCTCACCGACGGCCAGACCCCCTGGCCGGAGCGGCGACCGCCGTGCCGGACCGTGGTGGGCCTGTTCCCGCGACCGTACGTGAACAGGTCCTACGGCGAGGACGACCCCGACTACGTGCCGGACACACCGCCCGACTGGGCCCGCGTGGTCGAGATCGGGTCCGCCCCCGTCTCCCGGTGAGCACGCAAGGAGACGGACTTCCCGGCGAACGGCGCCTCCTGCAGCTCCAGCACCCACACGTCGTTCACCCCCTCCCGCAGCACGGGCCCGGGGACGAACAGCTCCCGTTGCGGGCCCGCCGACCAGTACCGGCCCAGGTCGAAGCCGTTGACCCACACGAACCCCCGGGTCCAGCCCGGCAGTTCGAGTACGGCGTCCCCGGCGCCCCGCACCTCGACGGTGCCCCGGTACAGGCCGGGGGAGTCGCCCGGGGGCAGCGCCCCCAGCGGAATGCCCTCGATGTCGTCCAGCGCGTCAAGGCGCAGCCCACGCGCGCGTACGTCGTGCAGGTACTGCCGCTCGTGCAGCAGGCCCCCGGTGATCCCCTTCGGCTCCCCGAGCCGGGGCCCGTAGTTGGCCCTCCCCAGGGACTCCACCCACAGCTCCACGCGCGCGTGCCCGGCGACGGGTTCCTTGAGCTGCTCGTCGCCCTCCGTGAGGATCCCGGCCCGCTCCCCGTCGACGTACACCACCGCCAGGTCCCGCAGCCCGCGCGCGGTGAGCGGATACGGTGCGCGCGGTCCCGGCACGGTCACCTCGTAGCGGACGAGACCGCGGTCGACGTCCAGTTCCTCGAAGGTGGGCGGGACCGGGCCCGCGGACTCCGGTCCACCGCGTGCCTCCAGTACGTCGGCCAGGGGTGCCCAGCCGGTCAGGCGTGCCTCGGCCCGGTGCTCCAACAGCGGCGGCGCGGGCGGGGGTTCGGGCGGCGGGGCGTCGGCGTACTCGGCGAACACCTCGCGCATGCGCCAGAACTTCTCCGTGGGGCGCCCGTACTCGTCGATCGGGGCGTCGTAGTCGTAGGACGTCACATCGGGCTCCAACGGGCCCTCGTGCAGGGCGCCGCCGCCCCGGTTGGCGCCCGCCCAGCCGGCGAAGTTGGTGCCGCCGTGCGCCATGTAGACGTTGACCGACGCACCGCACTCCAGGATCTCCCGCAGGGCGGACGCCGCGTCCTCGGCATCACGGACGACATGCTCGCCGCCCCAGTGGTCGAACCAGCCGCACCAGAACTCCATGCACATCAACGGTCCCTCGGAGCGGAAGGCGCGCAGCGTCTCGAAGGCCACGCGCGCGTGGGACCCGAAGTTCACCGTCGCCAGGACACCGGGGAGGGAGCCGCCGCCCAGCATGTGGTCCTCGGGGCCGTCCGAGGTGCACAGCGGAACCGCGACCCCCTGGTCCCGCAACAGCGCCTCCACTGCCCGCAGATAGGCCGCGTCGGAGCCGTAGCTGCCGTACTCGTTCTCGACCTGCACCATGATCACCGGGCCGCCGCGGTCCAGCTGGCGGGGCACGACCTCGGCCAGCAGCCGGCGAAACCAGCGCTCCAGGTGGCCCAGGAAGCGCGCGTCACGGGTACGCGCGCGTGGCCCCAGTTCGCCCGTCAGCCAGTGCGGGAGCCCGCCGTTCTCCCACTCCGCGCAGATGTACGGCCCAGGGCGCACGATCGCCCACAGGCCCGCCTCCCGGGCCGCGTCCAGGAACCTGCCCAGCGCCTCCACGTCCCGGAAGTCGCCCGGCGCCGGCTCGTGCAGGTTCCACGGGACGTACGTCTCCACACAGTTGAGGCCCATCGCCCGCAGCATCGCCAGCCGGTGTCCCCAGTGCGCCTCGTGCACCCGGAAGTAGTGCAGCGCCCCGGACAGCAGCCGCACCGGCCGCCCGTCCAGCAGAAAGTCCCTGTCGCCCACGGTGAACTCGCTCATGCCTCGACTCTCTCCCCTTGGCGGCGATCACGTCCATGGACAAAGATCGCCACTACTTGGACCGAGCATTGTGCGAACCGGGCAATGGGTGAGGGGGCGCGGATGTACCACACCTGGATGCGTTTCTTCACGCCCGCACCCGCCCACCACCGCCTCGGCCTCGCCTGCCTCGGCGTCGGCCTCCAGTACGGCGAGCTGCCCACCGTCGGCCCCCGCACCCTCGACCACCACGTGGCCGTCGTGATCAGCGCGGGCGGCGGCTGGTACCTGACCCCGGACGGCCGCCGTACCACCGTCACCGCGCCCGCCCTGCTGTGGCTCACCCCCGGAGTGCCGCACCACTACGCGCCCGACCCCGGCGCCGGCTGGGACGAGGGGTTCGTCGACTTCACCGGGCCCGCGACGGCGACGTACACCGAACTCGGCTACATCGAGCCGGAGCGGCCCGTGGTGGCCCTCTCGGACGCGAGCGGACCCCGTGCGGTCATCGGGCGCATGGCCCGCGCGGCGCGGCGCGGAAACCCCCTCCTGGAGGTGGAGACCGGGGCCGCAGTCCACGAGCTCCTGGTCGCCCTGCGCCGGGCCCGCGCCGACCTCGCCCCGGACGGCGACCCGGTCCTCCAGGCCCTCGCCCGCGACGCCTGCCTTCCGCTCACCGTCGCCGACCACGCGGCCCGGCACGGCATGACCCCCGCCGCACTGCGCGCCGCCGTCCGCCAGGGCGCCGGCTGCAGCCCCAAGGACTACCTCCTCGGCATCCGCCTGGGGCGCGCCAAAGAACTCCTCGCCGCCACCGAACTGCCCGTCGCCGCCGTCGCCCGCCGCGTCGGCTACGACGACCCCGCCTACTTCTCCCGCCTGTTCACCCGCCGTGTCGGCATGCCCCCCGTCCGCTTCCGCGCCCAGCAGGGCCGTACCGTCCCCGGCGGCTGGAGCGACCAGGTGCCCGATCCCGCCGATCCGCCGATGATCGGGTGGGCGCACTCCCCGTAGGGTGGTCGCCCATGACCACCAGCAACAACGGAACCGGTGACGTCGACCCCGCCGTGCGCGAGGAACTGGCCAGGCTGCGCGACAGCATCGACAACATCGACGCGGCCGTCGTCCACATGCTCGCCGAACGCTTCAAGGCCACCCAGCAGGTCGGTTTCCTCAAGGCCACCCACCGGCTGCCGCCCGCCGACCCGGCCCGCGAGGCCCGCCAGATCGAGCGCCTGCGCACCCTGGCCGAAAACGCCAAACTGGACCCGGCGTTCGCCGAGAAGTTCCTCAACTTCATCATCGCCGAGGTGATCCGGCACCACGAGCGCATCGCGGAGGACGCCGTCAACGGCGGTTCACCCACGGCGAACTGAACCCGCCGGACCCGTAAGGGGCGTGACAGCGGGGTGCGTTCGGGGCGATGCTGCGCTGTGCACCTGCATGTGCACTCCTCGTCAGCCGACGGGCACACCCCGTCATCGCCTGCGCCATAAGCTGGTTGTCCCACGCGGGAGGGACTTCGGGTCATGCCGTCGGATGCCAGGATCCTCATCGTCGACGACCATGAGGACACGCTGTACGCGCTGGAGAGCGCCCTCGCCCCGCTGGGCTACCGGCTCGCCCGCGCCACCAGCGGCGACGAAGCGCTCAAGCAGGTGCTCCGCGGCCAGGTCGGCCTGCTCCTGCTCGACGTACGGATGCCCGGCGTCAGCGGCCTCGACGTGGTCCGCTACCTGCGCCGCCTCGAACAGACCCAGCACATCCCCGTGGTCCTCCTCACCGGCTTCGGCCTCGACCCCGAACTGACCGCCACCGCCTTCGGCCTCGGCGTCGCCGACCTCATCACCAAACCCGTCGACCCCTGGACCCTGCGCACCAAGATCCGCTACCTCTACGACGCCCACCAGCGCCACCTGGCCCTGGAACAGGAAATCCGCGACCTGCGCGCCCTCCTCAAGGACCCGCCCCACCCGGGCCCGGCGATGCCCCACCCCCCCCCGCCGCACCCGGACGCGCGCGTGCCCTACCAGCGCGACGCCCAGAACGCCGCCTCCGCCGCCGGCCCCACTCCCACTCCCGCCCCCGACCGGACATAGGCCGCGTACCGGACCTGCCCTGTGCCATGTCAGTGCCATCAGGCAGCATGTCCACCATGTCCGTACTGACGCGCGACGAAGCGCAGACCCGTGCCAGGCTCCTCGACGTCCACCGCTACACGATCGAACTCGATCTGACGACGGGCGAAGACACCTTCGACTCCCGCACCGTCATCGCGTTCACCGTTCGCGGGGATCAAGAAGGCACCGACACCTTCGTCGAGCTCAAGCCCGCCGAGCTGCGCTCCGTCACCCTCGACGGACACCCCCTCGACCCGGAACAACTCGTCGAGAACCGGCTCCCGCTGCCCGCCCTCACCGCCGGCGAGCACGAACTGCGCGTCGACGCGAGCATGCACTACTCCCGCACCGGCGAGGGCATGCACCGCTTCACGGACCCCACCGACGGCGAGACCTACCTCTACACCCAACTGTTCATGAACGACGTCCAGCGCGTCTTCGCCGCCTTCGACCAGCCCGACCTCAAGGCCGTCTTCGACCTCACGGTCACGGCCCCCGAAGGCTGGACCGTCCTCGCCAACGGCATCACCGAACACCTCGGCGAAGGCCGCTGGCAGGCCGCCACCACCCCCCTCATCTCCACCTACCTCGTCGCCGTCGCCGCCGGCCCCTGGCACTCCGTGCGCACCGAACACCGCGGACTGCCCTTCGGCATCCACTGCCGCCGCTCCCTGGCCCCCCACCTCGACGCGGACGCCGAGGAGATCCTCGACATCACCCGCCAGTGCTACGACCGCTACCACGAGAAGTTCGAGGAGCCCTACCCCTTCGACTCCTACGACCAGGCCTTCGTCCCCGAGTTCAACGCCGGCGCCATGGAGAACCCCGGCCTGGTCACCTTCCGCGACGAGTTCATCTACCGCTCCGCCGTCACCGACACCGAGCGCCAGACCCGCGGCATGGTCATCGCCCACGAGATGGCCCACATGTGGTTCGGCGACCTCGTCACCCTCCAGTGGTGGGACGACATCTGGCTCAACGAGTCCTTCGCCGAGTACATGGGCTACCAGACCCTCACCGAAGCCACCCGCTTCACCGACACCTGGACCGACTTCGGCGTCGTCCGCAAGGCCTGGGGCTACGACGCCGACCAGCGCCCCTCCACCCACCCCGTCGCCCCCGAGAACGTCGACGACACCGCCTCCGCCCTCCTCAACTTCGACGGCATCTCCTACGCCAAGGGCGCCTCCGCACTACGGCAGTTGGTGGCCTGGCTCGGCGAGAAGGACTTCCTCGCCGGTATCAACACCCACTTCGCCCGCCACAAGTTCGCCAACGCCACCCTCGCCGACTTCATCGACTCCCTCGCCTCCGGCACCGAACGCGACGTCCACGCCTGGGCGGACGTATGGCTGCGCACCACGGGCGTCGACACCCTCACGCCCAAGGTCCGGACCGAGGACGGGAACTGGCACCTCGACCTCCGGCACGAAGGCAGCCCCGGAGTCTGGTCCAAACCCGACCCGGCCAAGGACCACAAGGGACTCACTCACCTCACCACCCTCGCATCACCCCCCGCCACCCGCCCGCACCGCATCGCCATCGGCCTCTACGACCACGACCTCCACGACGCGAGCCGCCTCATCCGACGCGACCGAGTGGAGGCGGACCTTCCCGCCACCGGCAACATCGGCATCAGCTCCACCGGCCCCCGCCCCGCCCTCGTCCTCCTCAACGACGGCGACCTCACCTACGCCAAGATCCGCTTCGACGCCGAATCCCTCGAAACCGTCCGCACCAGCCTCTCCGGCCTCCCCGAACCCCTCACCCGCGCGGTCGTCTGGAACGCCCTGCGCGACGCGGTCCGCGACGGCGAACTCCCCGCCTCCGCCTACCTGGACGCCGCCCGCGCCCACCTCCCGCACGAGACGGACCTCGCCCTCGTCCAGGGCGTCCTGGCCTTCGCCTCCGCCCAGGTCACCGACCGCTACCTCACCCCCGAGGCCCGCCCGGCCGCCCTCGCCACCCTCACCGCCCTGTGCCGCGACCTCATCCGCCGCACCGAGGACGGCTCCGACCCCGGCCTGCGCCTCATCGCCGTACGCCACTTCATCGACGTCGCCGCCCACCCCGACACCATCGCCGCCTGGCTCACCGAGGGCACCGTGCCCGGCGGCCCCGAGCTCGACCCCGAGCTGCGCTGGCGCGTCCTGGCCCGACTCGCCGTCCTGGGCGCCGTCGAAGAGACCGCGATCGCCGCCGAGTTGGCGCGGGACCCGTCCGCCACCGGCCAGGAAGGCGCCGCCCGCTGCCGCGCCGCCCTGCCCGACCCCGAGGCCAAACGCACGGCCTGGGACGCGATGTTCAGCACCGACGACCTCTCCAACTACCTCTTCACCGCCACCGCCCAGGGCTTCTGGCAACCCGAACAGGCCGATCTCGTACGGGAGTACGTGCCCCGCTTCTACGAGGACGCGGTCACCCTCGCCGCCCGCCGGGGCCCCGCCATGGCCGAAGCCGCCGGCCGCTGGGCCTTCCCCACCCACGCCGTCGACCCCGAAACCCTCCGCCTCGGCGAGGAATGCCTGCACGACGCCGACCTCATCCCCGCCCTGCGCCGCAAGCTCGTCGACCAACTCGACGACCTGGCACGGGCGTTGCGAGTCCGAGAGGCGTAGGACCCGGGCCCTACGCCGTCACGGGCACGCCTCGTCCCTGCCGACGATGCGGCGGGCTGATCGTCCTTCCTAGGCTCGATGCCGCCAAGGACGATCAGCCCCAGGAGGAACCCGTGATCGTAGTAACAGGCGCCACCGGCAACGTCGGCCGCGCACTGGTGGAACGCCTCACCGCCGCCGGCCGGCCCGTGCGGGCGCTGACACGCGACCCCCAACGGGCCGGATTACCGCAGCAGGCCGAGGTCGTCCGCCACCAACTCGACGACCCCGCCGCCCTGTTCACCGGCGCGACCCAGCTCTTCCTGAACCTCCAGGCCACCGGCGACACGACCCCGGTACTCCTCGACGCGGCCCGCGCGGCCGGCGTCCGGCACGTCGTCATGCTCTCCTCCGGCATCATCCGCGAGGGCGCCGACACCAGCCACCCCATCCACATCTGGCACGCCAAGGCCGAACAACAGGTACGCGACAGCGGCCTCGCGGCGACCATCCTGCGGCCCCACGCCTTCGCGGCCAACGCCCTCCAGTGGGCCCCGCAGATCCGCGCCGGCGACACCGTACGCGGCCCCTTCGCCGACGGCGTCTCGGCACCGATCCACGAGGACGACATCGCCGCCGTCGCCGAACGCGCCCTCCTCGACCCCGGCCACGAAGGAGCGGCCCACCGCCTCACCGGCCCCGAACCGGTCACCACGGCCCAGCAGATCACCGCGATCGGCCACGCCATCGGCCACGACCTGCGCTTCACCGAGATCCCCGTGGACGAGGTCGGCCCCGAACTCTTCCCCCACGTACCCCCGGAGATGCTCCCCGGCCTCCTCAAGGCCTTCGGCGGGAGCGTCGGCGCGACCCCGGAGATCACCACCACAGTGGAGGAGATCACCGGCGTACCGGCCCGCCCGTTCACCACCTGGGCGAAGGACCACGCGGACGACTTCCGGTGACCCTCCCACATCGTTCACACAACACTTTCGGGTTCTGATCGTTGTTCTTCCCGGGCGCGTCGACTCATCCAGGTACAAGCTGGAACTCTCCCTGCCCCGCGCCCCGGAGGACAGCCCATGAGCAACGCGCCCCTCGCCTCAGGCGCCGAAGGCCCCGACGCCCTACGGCCGTTGCTCGACACCGTCCTCGACGCGCTGGGCACCGGACGCCGCGCACGAGGCGGACCGTTCCCCGCGGGCGGCCCCGACGCGGTCGCCGCCCGCCTCCGGGACGCCGTGGGGGACGTACTCCCCGAAGACGGCGACCCGACCGCCCTGCGCACCCTCGTGCACGCCCTCGCCGAGGGCGCCGCCGACCCCGCCGACCCGTTGTGCGCGGCACACCTGCACTGCCCGCCGCTCGCCGTCGCCACCGCCGCCGACCTCGCCGTCAGCGCGCTCAACCCCTCCCTCGACTCCTGGGACCAGGCCCCCGCCGCCTCCGCCCTCGAAGCCCTCGTCACCCGCACCCTCGCCCACGAGATCGGCCTCGCCGACGCCCTCGTCACCAGCGGCGGCACCGAAGCCAACCAACTCGCCCTGCTGCTCGCCCGCGAAGCCCACAGCGGCACCGTGCAGTTGGTCTGCGGAAGCAACGCCCACCACTCCCTGCCCCGCGCCGCCTGGCTCCTCGGCCTGCCCGACCCCGTCGTCGTCCCCGCACCCGCCGGCACCCTCGACCCCGCCGCCCTCGACGAAGCCCTCACCGCACTGCCCGGCCCCCGCGGCTCCGTCCTCGTCGCCGCCACCGCCGGCACCACCGACGCCGGCCTCATCGACCCGCTCCCCGAGATCGCCGGCCTCTGCGCCGCCCACGGCGCCCGCCTCCACATCGACGCCGCCTACGGCGGAGGCCTCGCCTTCAGCGACCGCCACCGCGACAAACTCGCCGGCCTCGACCGCGCCCACACCGTCACCCTCGACCTGCACAAACTCGGCTGGCAACCCGTCGCCGCCGGCCTCCTCGCCGTACGCCACCCCCGCGACCTCGCCGCCCTCACCCAGCGCGCCGACTACCTCAACGCCGACGACGACACCGAAGCAGGCCTCCCCGACCTCCTCGGCCGCTCCCTGCGCACCACCCGACGCCCCGACGTCCTCAAACTCGCCGTCACCCTGAAAACCCTCGGCCGCACCGGACTCGGCACCCTCGTCGACCAAGTCTGCGCCCGCGCACGGGAGTTCGCCGCCATGGTCCACAACCACCCCGGCTTCGAGCTCTACGACCCACCCGTCATCAGCACCGTCCTGTTCCGGCCCGCCGAAGCCACCGACGAAGCCGTGGCCGCCGTACGCAGGCAACTCCTCCACGACGGACGGGCCGTCCTCGGCCGGGCCGCGCTCGACGGCAGGCTCTGGCTCAAGGCCACCCTCCTCAACCCCCACACCCGGCCCGACGACCTGGCCGCCCTCCTGAAACTGGTGGAAGGACACACCCCCCGATGAGCCACCCCCCGACGGGTCACCCCCAGACCCCCAACCCCCCACGCCACGAACCCGATCCACCCCGCGACCTGGTCGGCATCGGCATCGGCCCCTTCAACCTCTCGCTGGCCGCGCTCGCCCACCCGCTCACCGAACTCGACACCGTCTTCTACGAACAGCGCCCCGGCTTCGACTGGCACCCGGGTCTGCTCATCGACGGCGCGACCGTCCAGGTCCCGTTCCTGGCCGACCTGGTGACCCTCGCCGACCCCGCCAGCCCCTGGTCCTTCCTCAACTACCTGCGGGCCCGCGACCGGCTCTTCCCCTTCTACTTCGCCGAGCGCTTCCACATCCAGCGCGCCGAGTACGACGCCTACTGCCGCTGGGTCGCCGACAGCCTCCCCGGACTCCACTTCGGCCACCAGGTCGACGCCGTCCGCTTCAACCCCGAACGCGACGTCTTCGAGGTCGACTTCACCCAGCTCGACAGCGACGGAGAGGCCGAGGCGCTGGGCCGGACGTACACCAAGAACATCGTCCTCGGCGTCGGCACCGCCCCCTACGTCCCCGACCCGCTCAAACCCCTCGTCGAGGCCCCCGGCGTCCCCGTCATCCACGCCGCCGACTACCTCGCCCACCGCGAAACGTTTCTCGCCGCCGAGCACATCACCGTCATCGGCTCCGGACAGACCGGCGCCGAGGTCTTCCTCGACCTGCTCCGCAACCGCCCCGCAGGACACGAGAAACTCCACTGGATCGGCCGCAGCGAGGCCTTCGCCCCCATGGAGTACTCCAAACTCGGCCTGGAGCACTTCACCCCCGACTACACCCGCTACTTCCACGCCCTCGCCGAACCCGTCCGCGACCGCCTGGTCAGCTCACAGTGGCAGCTCCACAAGGGCATCGACGCCGACACCATCGCCACCATCCACGACGAGCTCTACCGCCGTACGATGCACGGCGGTTGGCCCGACGCCGTCCTCACCCCCGGCGTCCGCGTCCGCACGGCGGGCAGGATCGCGACCACCAAGGTCGAACTCCACCTGGAACACGTCCAGCAGAACACCCGCTCCCGCCTCACCACCGACGCCGTCGTCCTCGCCACCGGCTACCGCGAACGCCCCCTCGGCCGCATCCTCGCCGGACTCGACCCCTACCTCCGCCGCGACAGCGCCGAACGCCCGCGCGTCGACGAACAGTTCAGGCTCGTCCTCGACCCCTCCGTCACCGGCGCCGGCTGCCACGTCTACGTCCAGAACGCCGAACTCCACACCCACGGCGTCGGCGCCCCCGACCTCGGCCTCGCCGCCTGGCGCAGCGCCACCATCCTCAACTCCCTCACCGGCAAAGAGCCTTACCCCCTGCCGGGCCGAACCGCCTTCACGACCTTCGGGCTCGACCCTCAGCCGCAGATCCCCCCGGCCCGGCAGGCCCGGACCCTCACCCCGCTCGTCGAAGGCAGGTGAAAAACGGAGAGTAAAAATAGCGCAAGGGGAGGAAGACGTCCGACGACAGCGGCGTTGGGCCCGCCATGACAACGACGTGGATCGCAGCCCACCGCTCCGCCGTCCTCAGCCCCCACGAGGACTTCCACCTCTTCGAACCCCGCACCTTCACCGACCAGACCGTACGGCAGTACCTGCGCCTGGCCGGAGGGGGCGACGCCCTCCGGGTCAGGCTCAGCAACCGCTACGGCAAGGAGCCCCTGGACATCGGCGGCGCCCACCTCGCCACCCGCACCCGGGGCGGCGGCATCGACCCCGTCACCGACACCCCGCTGACCTTCTCAGGCGCCCCGACCGCCGTGATCCCCGTCGGCGAAGAGCTCCTCAGCGACCCCGTCGAACGGCCCGCGCACGCGGGCGAGGAGCTCGTCCTCAGCCTCTATCTGCCGGGCGACACCGGACCGACCACCTACTCCGCCGTCGCCCACGACACCGGACACGTCGTCCCCGGCAACCAGCTCTCCGCCGAAGTCCTCGACGACGCCGAAGAGCTGACGACAAGTCACCTCCTCGCCGGCGTCGACGTCCTCGCGCCCGCCGGCACCCGCATCGCCGTCGCCTTCGGGGACTCATGGGTCGAGGGCGCGTCCACCACCCCCGGCGCCGACAACAGCTTCCCCGCACAGCTCAGCCGCCGCCTCACCCGCGGCTGGATCGTCAACCAGGGCATCTCCGGCAACCGGCTCCTCACCGACGAGGCCGGCGAACACCTCCTGGCCCGACTCGAACACGACGTCCTGGACGTGCCCGGCGTCAGCCACGTCCTGATCCACGCCGGCCTCAACGACATCGGCCTGCCCGGCGCCCAGTCCTTCCCCGAACCCCCGACCGGCGCCCCGACCGCCGAGGACCTCATCGCGGGCTTCACCGCCCTCGCCGACCGCCTCCACGCCGCCGGACTCATCGCCATCGGGGGCACCCTCGGACCGTACGAAGGCACCATCTACGACGGCGTCGACACCCCGCAGGGCCAGGCCACCCGCCGCCGCGTCAACGACTGGCTGCTCGGCGCGGACCAGCCCTTCGACGCCGTCGTGGACATCGCCGCCGCCGTCGCCGACCCGGCCCGACCCACCCGGATCCGCGCCGAGTTCAACGCCGGCGACGGCCTCCACGTCAACGACGCCGGCGCGAAAGCCATCGCCGACGCCGTCGACACGACCCTGCTCACGCTCTAGAACACCGGCGTCCCGTTCCGCGTCAACTTCCAGTCCACCGACGCGAATTCGGCCGGATCCAGCACACCCTTCGCGGTCACCCACTCCGCGATCCGCGTCCGGATCTCCGTCGACTCCGACCACACCTCGGTCGCCGACGCCACATGCGGGAACGCACCGCCGCCGTTCGCCCGGTAGTTGTTCACCGCCAGCACGAACTGCTGCGCGTCGTCCAGCGCGGCACCGTTGTAGGTGAGGTTCTTGATCCGCGACCCCGCCGCCTGCGCGATGTCGATGTCGTACGAGAACCCGGACACGTAGTCGTAGTTGTAGTCCGGACGGCCGTTCGCGTTCGTCAACTTCTCCGTGTCCACAGCCGCGTCGGCGGCCGTCTGCACGAAGTACTCCGCCGAGTACTCCAGATACGCCCGCACCTGAGCACCCGTCAGCAGCTTCGCGACGAGCGTGTTGTCGTACACGTACAGCCCCGACAGATCCCGGATCGTCACGTTGCCCGCCGGGATCTCAGACGTCCGCGAGAACGGCGACGCCTGCGCGATCACCGGCAGCGACGCATACGACGTCCCCGCCAACGCCGCCTTCACCACGTCCTCCTGGACCTTGGTGATCAGGTCGATGATCGGCGCGTCCTTGTACCGCGCGTCCACCGTCGTCAGCGTCGCCGTCGCCGTACCGACCACCTGGTTGACGTACTCCACGACCAGCGCGTGCTCGTCCTTCAGCAAGCGCGTGATCTTCGGATCGTCCGCGACCGTCTTCGCGTCCCGCAGCGAGGCCGCCACCGACTCGACCGCCCAACGCCCCTTCTCGAAGACCAACTCGAAGTCGAACACGCTCAACCGCTCGGCGTAGCACAGCGGTTCGGACAGCACGACCGTCTTCCCCGTCGCCGTGTTCGTGACCTTCAACTCCGGGATCTCCACATGCGCGTGACCGACGAGGATCGCGTCGATCCCGGGCACCTGCTGCGCGACCAGCGCCGCCGAGTTCTCCACGTACGGCAGCTGATCACCGTACGACGACGTCCCCGACGACCCCGAATGCGCCGACACCACGACGACATCCGCCCCCATCGACCGCAGCTTCGGCACCCACTTCGCCGCCTGCTCCTCAAGACCCGGGAACGTCAACTTCCCCTGCACGTACGCCTTGTCCCAGATCGCGATCCCCGGGTTCGTCAACCCCAGCACCGCCACCTTCACCGGCGGCGCACCCGGCACCTGGAACTTCTTGATGAAGTACGGCGGGAACGCCGGCTTCAGCGTCTTCGCGTCCAGCGCGTTCGCCCCGAGCAGCGGGAAACGGCACTGGTCCTCGAACTTCCGCAGCGTCTCGATGCCGTAGTTGAACTCGTGGTTGCCCAGCGCCGCCGCGTCGTACCCGATCGCGTTCATCGCCTGCGCCATCGGATGCACCGGACCACCCTTCGCGGTGATCGGATCCACCTTCGCGAAGTAGTACGTCAGCGGAGTGCCCTGGATCGTGTCGCCCGCGTCCAGCAGCAGCGTGTTCCGCCGCCCCTTCTCCTGCCGGATCTGGTTCACCAGCGTCGACACCCGCGCCAGACCCATCGCGTTGCCCTTGGCGTCCGCGTACTCCGCGTCCTTGAAGTAGTCCCAGTTGAAGACATGCCCGTGCAGGTCCGTGGTGCCCATGACGGTCAGCGAGTACCGCTTCGGGTGCTTGCCCGGCTTCTTCTTCTCCGCGGCCTGCGCCGCCGGAGCCGCCGCCGCACCGGCCAGCGCCACCCCCGCACCCGTCACGGCGGACTTCTTCAGGAACTTCCGGCGGTTCAAGGGCATGTCTGGATCTCCTCGGGAAACGGTCAACAACGCGCGTAGATTCTTACTCGCTTCTTACCGGAAGCGACAGGCTCCGCAGGTTTCGATCTGATGACCAGAAGACGCCACAACTGACAGAGTGGGACGTATGACCACCCCCACCCAGGACGACCCCCAACCCGCCGTCCCCTACGGCACCCCCGACGCCCCCCGCATCGCCGTCCGCGGCGAAGCCCGCCTCGAAGTCGACCCCGAGATCGCCCGCATCGGCATCACCGTCGCCGCCCGCGGCACCGACCGCCGCACCGCCCTCGACGACCTCACCCGCCGCAACGCCACCGTCCTCGACCTCGTCAAAAGCTACGGCGAAGCCGTCGAACGCCTCGAAACCGGCGGCTTCTCCATCACCCCCGAACTCACCAAACACGGCCGAGGCGAACGCGTCCACCGCTACCACGGCAGAGTCCACATCACCGCCGAACTCACCGACTTCACCACCCTCGGCGAACTCACCACCCGCCTCGCCGACCTCGAACTCACCCGCGTCGACGGCCCCTGGTGGGCCCTCCGACCCGACTCACCCGTCCACCGCCAGGCCCGCCAGCAAGCCGTACGCGAAGCCGTCCAACGCGCCCGCGAATACGCCGAAGCACTCGGCACCACCCTCGCCGCCCTCGTGGAACTCGCCGACATCGGCGCCGAGAACGCCGAAACCTACGCGGCACCCCAGCGCCGTATGCGCTCCATGTCCCTCGCCGGCGCAGCCGCCGAGGACACCACCGCCGCACCCCTCGACCTCGAACCCCAACGGCAACACGTCTACGCCCAGGTCAACGCCCGCTTCACCATGGCACCCCCGAGCCTGTAACCGGAGATCCCAATTCACCGATTCGAAACGCTCATTGGAGCACCCCACCGCACATTCAAGCCTTGTCAATAACCCTTCACCCAAAGGTTGTTGAGTAGTCATGCACGGCCAATTCCCTACCCACCGGTAAGGCCTACGCTCAAACCATGCGCCGAGCAAAAATCGTCTGTACATTGGGCCCCGCCACCGACTCGTACGACCAGATCAAAGCCCTGGTCGAAGCCGGAATGGACGTAGCCCGCTTCAACCTCAGCCACGGCACCCACGCCGAACACGAGGAGCGCTTCCAGCGCGTCCGAAAGGCCTCCGAAGAGACCGGCCGCAGCATCGGAATGCTCGCCGACCTTCAAGGCCCGAAGATCCGACTCGGCCGATTCACCGAAGGCCCCGTACTCCTTGAACGCGGAGACACCTTCACCATCACCGTCGAAGCAGGCGCCAAAGGCGACCGCCAGTCCTGCGGCACCACCTACGCCGGCCTCGCCACCGACGTCACCCCCGGCGAACGCGTCCTCGTCGACGACGGCAAGGTCTGCCTCGAAGTCACCTCCGTCGACGGCCCCCGCGTCCACACCAAGGTCGTCGAAGGCGGCATGGTCTCCGACCACAAGGGCCTCAACCTCCCCGGCGTCTCCGTCTCCGTCCCCGCCCTCTCCGACAAGGACGAGGACGACCTCCGCTGGGCGCTGCGCTCCGGCTTCGACGTCATCGCCCTCTCCTTCGTCCGCAGCGGCAAGGACATCGACGACGTCCACCGCATCATGGACGAGGAAGGCCACCGCCTCCCCGTCATCGCCAAGGTGGAGAAGCCCCAGGCGGTCGAGGCCATCGACGACATCGTCGCCGCCTTCGACGGCATCATGGTCGCCCGCGGCGACCTCGGCGTCGAAATGCCCCTCGAACAGGTCCCGATCGTCCAGAAGCGCGCGATCAAACTGGCCAAGCGCAACGCCAAGCCGGTCATCGTCGCCACCCAGATGCTCGACTCGATGATCGAGAACTCCCGCCCCACCAGGGCGGAAGCCTCCGATGTGGCGAACGCCGTCATCGACGGCACGGACGCGGTGATGCTCTCCGGCGAGACCAGCGTCGGCAACTACCCCATCGCGACCGTCACCACCATGGCCCGCATCGTCGAAGCGGCGGAGGAAGACATCCTCGCCAAGGGCCTGCCCCCACTGACCGAACGCAACAAGCCCCGCACCCAGGGCGGCGCGGTGGCCCGGGCCGCCGCCGAGATGGGCGACTTCCTCGGCGCGAAGTACCTGGTGGCCTTCACCCAATCCGGCGACACGGTACGGCGGTTGTCGCGCTACAGGTCCCCCATCCCCGTGATGGCCTTCACCCCCGACCCGGCCACCCGCGCCCAACTCACCCTCACCTGGGGCGTGGAGACCATCCTCGGCCCCCATGTCGACTCCACCGACGCGATGGTCGACCAGGTCGACGACCTCCTCCTCAAGTACGGCCGCTGCCAGAAGGGCGACATCGTCGTCATCACGGCGGGTTCACCGCCCGGAGTGGCCGGCTCGACTAACCTCGTCCGCGTGCACCATGTCGGCGAGGACGACAGTCCCAAGTAGCGGCGGGGGGTCAGTGTTTGGGGCCTACATGCGTGTCCATGAGGGCTACTGAGGCTTTGCGGGCGACGGAGATGTTCTGGGCGTTCGCCTGTTTCCAGCTGACGCCGACTTTGTCGAGGGTGTCGGTGTAGAGCTGCCTGATATCCGTCGAGAGGTTGGTGAAGAAGTACCGGGGGTATTCGTAGCGCTTGCACGCACCCGCGATTGTGCGGGTCGTCCAGTTGGTGATACGGCAGCCGTCGGAGTGGATGAGACCCCGGATGAATTCCCAGGGGTGAGCGTCGACGATTTCCTGCTGCCAGGGTTCGAGGGCGATACGGCGCTCGTGCTTCTTGCCGGGGGCGTGCTGGGGAAACAGGTCGGGCCAGTGCCGGAAGTAGCTGGTGACCATCGCGTAGCCCTCCTTCTGGAGTGCGTGGACGCCGATGCCCGGGCGCACCTTCGTGATGGCCTCGCGGCACAGTTGCAGGAGCCCTGGCCATGCGTCGGCGCACGCGATCCTAAGGTAGTGGCCGGTGCCACGAGGGTGGGGGCTGATGCAGCCGTCGCCGAGGTACAGGCCCAGGAGATAGGCGTAGGCGTGATTGTCGGCAGGTGGCCCGGGTGCCGGAGCCGTGATGCCGGGCAGGGGTTCGAGGCGGTCCCGCCAGGAGCGGATCGCGGCGCGTGAGATACCGGTCTCGCGACTCACGGAGTTGAGGCTGCGCCCCTGTTCGAGCAGCGCGAGGGCTCGCTTGCGTGTGCTGATGTCGTACATGTGCATACTCTGTGAGAGTGATCGCGATGACACGCAGCAGAAAGCGGAGGTTCACGCGAACGTGAACCTCCGCTTAAATGTCAGCCTTCGATTTGAAGGAAAAGTACCCCGAGTCGGATTCGAACCGACGCTTGATGGGTTTTGAATCCATTGCCTCTACCGCTGGGCTACCGGGGCCCCTTTGAAACGAAGGTCAGCAGTCTCCCGCTGTGCCCCTACCTTATCGCAGCTAGGTAGGCTCTTGCTCAGCACTACCCCCGTGCCCTGAACGAGGAGCCCCCGTGACCGCCCCCGAGTCGCCCCAGCCCGTAGACGCGCCCGACGACGACAAGTCGCACGTGCCTCCGCTGACGACCCGTGTCGTCATCGCCGAGGACGAGGCCCTGATTCGGCTCGATCTCAAAGAGATGCTCGAAGAAGAGGGGTACACCGTCGTCGGTGAGGCCGGTGACGGTGAGCAGGCCGTCGAGCTGGCCCGTGAGCACAAGCCCGACCTCGTGATCCTCGACGTGAAGATGCCCAAGCTGGACGGTATCTCCGCGGCCGAGAAGATCGCCGAGGAGGGCATCGCGCCGGTGCTGATGCTCACCGCCTTCTCGCAGCGCGACCTCGTCGAGCGGGCCCGGGACGCCGGTGCGATGGCGTACCTGGTGAAGCCGTTCAGCAAGAGCGATGTCGTGCCCGCGATCGAGATGGCCGTATCGCGTTTCACCGAGCTGAAGCAGCTGGAGCAGGAGGTCGCCGACCTCACGCTGCGGCTGGAGACCCGCAAGCTGGTCGACCGTGCGAAGTCGATCCTGCAGACCGAGTACGGACTGTCCGAGCCGGCCGCGTTCCGGTGGATCCAGAAGACGTCGATGGACCGCCGGATGTCGATGCAGCAGGTCGCCGAGGCGGTCATCCAGGACGCGGACGAGAAGAAGTCCTCGAAGGGCTGACACCCGCGACGGTACGTACGACGAGGCCCGCCGCCCCCGAAGCCGGGGGCGCGGGCCTCGTCGTAGCGGACCGACCGGAAGACGGGGACTCAGTCCTCGCCGAGGTACGCCTTCCGTACCGACTCGTCGTGCAGCAGGTCCTCGCCCGTGCCGGAGAGGACGATGTTGCCGACCTCCATGACGTGGCCCTGGTCGGCGAGCGACAAGGCTGCCTGGGCGTTCTGTTCGACCAGGAGGATCGTCGTGCCGGACGCCTTGAGCTCCACGATCGTCGCCATGATCTTCTGCATCATGATCGGGGAGAGGCCCATGGACGGCTCGTCCAGCATGAGCAGTTTCGGCTGGGACATGAGCGCGCGGCCCATGGCCAGCATCTGCTGCTCGCCGCCGGAGAGGGTTCCCGCGGCCTGCTTCTGACGTTCGCCGAGGATCGGGAAGAGGTCGTAGGCGCGCTGGATGTCCTTCTCGATGCCTGCGTTGTCCTTGCGGAGGAAGGCGCCGAGCTGGAGGTTCTCCGCGATGGTGAGGCGGGGGAAGATGTGCCGGCCTTCGGGGGAGTGGGCCAGGCCGAGGGCGACGATCTTGTGGGCGGGGACGCTGTTGAGCGGCTTGCCGTCGAAGGTGATCTTGCCGCCGGAGGGCTGGAGCAGGCCCGAGAGGGTGCGCAGGGTCGTGGTCTTGCCGGCGCCGTTGGTGCCGATGAGGGTGACGACCTGGCCGGCCTCGACGCTGAAGGAGATGCCCTTGACGGCTTCGATCTTGCCGTAGGAGACCCTGAGGTCCTCGACCTCCAGTAGTGCGGTCACTGGGCTTCTCCCTTGGTGCTGGTGGTGCTCTCCGGTTCCGTCGCGGGCGGGGTGGTGTCCTCGGGTGTGCCTTCGAACGGTTCGCCGAGGTAGGCGGCGACGACGCGTTCGTCGGCCTGGACGACGTCGGAGGTGCCTTCGACGAGTTTTTCGCCCTGGACGAGGACGGCGACGCGGTCGCAGAGGTTGAAGATGAAGCGCATGTCGTGCTCGATGACGAGGACGGCGATGCCCTTGTCGCGGATCGCGAAGACCAACTCTTCGGTGGCGCGCGTCTCTTGGGGGTTCATGCCGGCCGTCGGCTCGTCCAGGAGGAGCAGGCCCGGCTCGGACGCGAGAGCGCGGGCGATCTCCAGCTTGCGCTGTTCGCCGTAGGGGAGGTTGCGTGCCAGGTGGTCGCGCTTGTGGGCGAGGCCGATGAACTCCAGGAGTTCCATGGCGCGTTCTTCGCTGGCCTTTTCGGCCTTCTTGAAGCCGGGGCCGCGCAGGAGGGCGGACCAGAGGCCTTCCTTGGTGCGGGTGTGGCGGCCGACGAGGACGTTTTCCAGGACCGTCATGTTGGCGAACAGGCGGATGTTCTGGAAGGTGCGGGCGATGCCGGCCTTGGTGACCAGGTGGGGCTTCGGGGGAAGCACCGTGCCCTGGTAGGAGACCGTGCCCTCGGTGGGGACGTAGAGGCCGGTGAGGCAGTTGAAGAAGGTGGTCTTGCCGGCGCCGTTGGGGCCGATGAGGCCTACGATCTCGCCGGCGTTGACGGTGAAGTCGACGGAGCGGACGGCGGTGAGGCCGCCGAAGCGCATGGTGACGTCACGGGCTTCGAGTACTGGTGTCGTCATGGCTCTCTACGCCCCTGCCTTGGTGATGGCCGGTTCGTCGGTCAGGGTCGTGGTGTCCGGTACGTCGAGCTGGCCGGTCTCGTGGAATTCGAGCTGGCGTCGGCGGTTGGGGATGATTCCTTCGGGGCGGAAGCGCATCAGGAGGATGAGCGCGATGCCGAAGGCGAGGAGTGACTTGTCCTGGAGGGCGACGAGCTTCTCCGGGAGCAGGTAGAGCAGGGCGGCGCCGAGGAAGGGTCCGGAGACGGTGCCCATGCCGCCGAGGACGACGGCGGCGAGGAGGAACGCGGAGTTGGGCGGGGCCGCTCCGGCGAACTGGTACGGGGTGGGCACGACGCTGTAGGTGACGTGGGCGCTGACGGTGCCGGCGAGGCCGGCGAGGGTGGCGCCGAGGGCGAAGGCGATGAGTTTGACGCGGAAGCCGTTGATGCCCATGGCGGTGGCGGCGGTCTCGTCCTCGCGGATGGCGATCCAGGAGCGGCCGATGCGGGAGTCGGAGGCGCGGCGGTAGATCGTGATCACGAGGGCCATGATCAGGACCATCAGCAGGTAGTAGTTGGCGAACCGGCCGATGGTGAATCCGGCGATGTCGTGGGTGTCCCCGAAGTTGAAGCCGAAGAACGACAGGTCGGGGATGGCCGGGATGCCGTTGGGGCCGTTGGTGATGTCGGGGCCGGAGACGCCGTCCATGTTGTTGACGGCGATGCGGAAGATCTCTCCGAAGCCGAGGGTGACGATGGCGAGGTAGTCGCCGCGCAACCGCAGGGTGGGGGCGCCGATGAGGACGCCGAAGATCAGGCTGGCGGCGGCGCCGGTGAGGGCGGCGGCCCAGAAGGGGAACTGGATGTTCGAGAACTTGGAGAACTCGGAGCCGGAGACCAGGGCGGCGGTGTAGGCGCCGACGCCGAGGAAGGCGACGTAGCCGAGGTCGAGGAGTCCGGCGAGGCCGACGACGATGTTGAGGCCGAGGGCGACGGTGCCGAAGATGAGGATGTTGACGCCGAGGTTGGCGTAGTGGTCGTTGGTCTGGGTGAAGGGGAAGCCGATCGCGGCGACGAAGCCCATGGCGAGGGCGAAGCTGCGGTTGGTGGCGGTGAGGTGGCTGAACCGGTCGAAGAGGCCGGCGCTGTGCAGGGCCCAGGAGGTGAAGACGACGACGATGAGGAAGCCGACGAAGAGTTGGTCCTCGGCGTCGATGCCATAGGCGAAGACGGTGAGGCCGAGGGCGGCGACGATCGTGATGATCAGTCGCTGGACCCAGGGGGCGGTGGGCGCGGCGGCGGGGATGGAGTCGGGCTTGCCGATGTAGGCGTTGAGGAACCTGACGCCGGCGAGGACGAGTCGCCACCGGGAGCGGCCGTGGGCGGCGAGGTAGTCGCTGGAGGCTTTCTTCGCCTTGCGGGTCGAGTCTTCGCCGGCGGGCAGGGCGAAGGCGCCGATGACCGTGGCGAGGGAGGCGACGGCCGCGATGTACGCGCCGGGTTCGAGGTTGACGACTCCGCCGAGTTTCACGGCGATCGCGATGACCGTGTACCAGGTGGTGGCGAAGACGCCGAGTGCGGCGAGGAGGGTGGGTCCGGTGGCGCCGGCGGGGGTGAGCCAGCCGAGGCCGCGGATGCCGTATCCGGCGAGGGCGAAGAGGGCTACGAGGATGCCGCCCACGACGGTGAGCCACTGGAGGCCACCGGGGTAGCCGTAGACCGTGAGGTCGCCGGGGAAGTCGGAGGTCCACGTCCAGGCGAGGAACGCGGAGACGACGGTGGCGATGCCGCCGCCGAGGGTGAGGGCGCGGGCCGCCGCGGCCGGCAGTGGGATGAGGCCCTGGTGCGCGGTGGCGGGGGCGTCGGAGGGCGGGGTGGCCGGAGTCTTGGTCGTCTCGGTCATGTGATCACGCCCTGTCCGCGACGCGTTCGCCGAGCAGGCCCTGTGGCCTGAACAGCAGTACGAGGATGAGGAGACAGAAGGCCCAGACGTTGGCCCAGCCGGATCCGCCGAGCTGCTGCATGCCGGGGATGTGGTTGATGTAGGCGGAGGCGAGGGTTTCGGCGACGCCGAGGACGATTCCGCCGAGCATGGCGCCGTAGATGTTGCCGATGCCGCCCATGACGGCCGCGGTGAAGGCCTTGAGGCCCATCAGGAAGCCCATGCGGTAGCCGATGTTGCCGTACTTGAGGCCGTAGGAGACGGCTGCTACGGCGGCGAAGAAGCCGCCGATGGCGAACGCGATGACGATGATGCGGTTGGTGTCGATGCCCATGAGCTGGGCGGTGTCCGGGTCCTGGGCGGTGGCCTGCATGGCGCGGCCGGTGCGGCTCTTGCGGACGAACCAGGCGAGGCCCGACATGCAGACGATGGCAGCCAGCACGAGGAAGATGTCGGCGTCGGTGATGGTGACGGAGCCCAGGTCGTGGGTGCCGTCGAGGCTCGGGAAGGAGCGGTCCTTGTCGGCGCCGGGATAGAAGTTCCGGACGAGTTCCTGGAGTGTCAGGGAGAGGCCGATGGCGGTGATCAGGGGCGCCAGCCGTGGTGCTTGCCGCAGGGGGCGGTAGGCGAATCGTTCGGCCCCTACCGCGACGAGGACGGAGACGATTCCGCCGCCGATCAGCATGAGCGGTACGGCGACCACCATCGCGGTGCCGTCGGGCAGGATGTACGCGTAGACCGTGAGGGCGCCGAAGGCCCCGGTCATGAAGATTTCGCCGTGCGCGAAGTTGATGAGCTGGACGATGCCGTACACCATCGTGTAGCCGATGGCGATCAGCCCGTACATCGAGCCTAGGAGCAGCCCGTTGGCCAGCTGCTGCGGCAGGGTGTTCACCGCGTGGCCTCCATTGTCGCTGGTGGTCGTGTGCACAGATCGCGTGCCTGGGGGTGGGGGGGTGTGACAACGGGCCGCGCGGTCGGGATCCTCCTTCCGCGCGGCCCGTGGTGCGGTGGTGCTGGAGCTGAGGTCAGCTGCCGTTGAAGGTGCCGGTCTTCACGGCCTTCCAGGCGCCGTTGGTGACCTGGTAGACGGTGAGCTGCTTGTTCGTGGTGTCGCCGTACTCGTCGAAGGCGACCTTGCCGGAGATGCCTTCGAAGTCGGACTTCTGGACGGCGTCGACGACCTTGGAGCGGAGGTCCTTGCTGTCGGGCAGCTTGTCGCCGTTGGCGTCCTTGACGGCCTTCACTGCCTTGATGATGGCGGTGGCGGCGTCGTAGGCGTAGGCACCGTAGGCGCCGTAGTCACCCTTGTAGCCCTTGGCCTTGTAGGTGGCGATGAAGGCCTTGGCGGCGGGCAGGGTGTCGGCGGGGACACCGACGGAGGTGGCGAGGTCGCCCTCGGCCGCCTTGCCGGCGGTCTGGATGTAGGTGGTGGCGAACATGCCGTCACCGCCGAACAGCGGGATCTTGACGCCGGCGCCCTTGAGCTGCTTGGTGATCTTCTCCGACTCGTCGTACTGGCCGCCGTAGTAGAGCAGGTCGGCGCCGGAGTTCTTGATCTTGGTGACGAGGGAGCTGAAGTCGGTGTCGCCGGTGTTGACGTGGTCGGTTCCGGCGATGGTGCCACCGAGCTTCTTGAAGGCGCCGTTGAAGATCCCGGCCAGGCCGGCGCCGTAGGTCTGCTTGTCGTCGACGACGAAGGCCTTCTTCTTCTTGAGGCCGTTGTACGCGTAGTCGGCGGCGAAGGCACCCTGGAGGGCGTCGGTGGTGGCGGTGCGGAAGTACGTCTTGTACGGCCGCGTCTTGGTGGTCGCCCAGTCCTTGCCCTGGGTCAGGGCGGGGTTGGTGTTCGAGGGGGAGATCTCGACCATGTTGGCCGAGGCGAACACCTGCTGCATCGACTGGGCGACGCCGGAGTTCAGCGGGCCGACGGCGCCGACGACGTCGCTCTGGCCGGTGAAGGCGGTGGCGTTGGACTGGCCGGTGGCGGGCTGCGCCTTGTCGTCCAGGGCCTTGATCTTGAACTTGACGCCGGGGACCCAGTTGTTCTTGTTGGCGTCGTCGACGGCGATCTGGACGCCGTACTGGATACCGAGGCCGGTGGTGGAGTTCTCACCGGACAGGGGAGCGTCGACGCCGATGGTCAGGGTGGTGGACCCACTGTCACTCTTGCTGCCGCTGTCCCGGGAGCCGCAGGCGGTGAGGGTCAGAGCTCCGGTGGTGAGTACGGAGGTAAGAATCACCAGAGAACGCTGTCGCACAATCTGTCCTTTCCGCAGGCACAGTCGCCCGGGTAGGGGCGGAGGGTGCTGCGCTGGTACCGAACTCCCGATGGAGCGGTGACTGGCCGTGACTCTAAGCCCGGTCTGTAGGCATGGGCATCGTCGTGCGCTGGCTTGTGACTTTCTTGTTATGACGTGCCGGTTGGCGGGCTTCGCGGAGGGTGGGTCTCAGCCGGTTTGGCGGAATTCAGCCACGGTCCACATTTTGAGAACCTGCACTTCCGCTTGGCCGTGGGCCTGGCCTGGCGTTTGTCGTGCCGCAGGCCCTGTGGAGGAGCTGGGAAAGGTCCTTGGAGTACGAGGCGCCGAAGATGAAACTATGGCGTTGTATTGCGCGCGTGTTACGCAGCGTTACGTCCAGAAAGGCGAGGTCCGCATTCAGGGGCAGTCCCGAACAGTCGGAAACGGATATCTCCACGGTGACGCGGCGGGTCGCTCCGGTGTGCACGGTGAAGGACGGTTCCGGGACGGCCTGGGCGATGAGTCCGTCGAAGGCGGCGCCGGTGACCCGCAGGGTGACGGCGGGTCCGCTGTCCACGGTGACCGCGAAGCGGAAGAAACCGGTCGTGGTGGGGGAGTCGGTGGTCTGGGCGAGTCCGACGTAGCGCCACTCGGTGATGTTCGCGGGCCAGGGCGTGGGTGGCTGCGGGTCGCTCTGCCGGATGGTGTGGGCGGGCGCCAGGAGGACGGCTCCGACGCTCGTGACGGCGACCGCGCCCGCCGCGAGCGCGGCTCTGCGGGCGCGCGGCGACAGGGTGTGCCAACGGTCCGTCAGATGGGGCGGGTCGCCGCCGATGACTTCGTAACTCCCGTTCGCCTCCGGCGAGTCGACGGATTCGACGGGCCCGATACCGCTCATGCCGGCAGCCTCATGGGGAAACGGTAGGGGAGTGGACGGGGGTGCGGAAGACGGAGTCCGGTCCACCGCCCCCGATGGGCCGATGGACCGGCGGGGTCAGATCGCGGCGCGCGCGGGGATCCCGTCCCCCGGGTTCACGTCCCGCAGCAGACAGGTCAGCCGCGCGCTGCACACCCGTCGCCCCTCCTCGTCACTGATCACGATCTCGTACGTCGCCGTCGAGCGGCCCCGGTGCAGGGGTGTGGCCACGCCGGTGACCAGGCCGGAGCGGGCGCCGCGGTGGTGGGTGCAGTTCAGGTCGACGCCGACGGCGATCTTCGTGCTGCCGCCGTGCAGCATCGATCCGATGGAGCCGAGGGTTTCGGCGAGCACGGCGGAGGCGCCGCCGTGCAGCAGCCCGTACGGCTGGGTGTTCCCTTCGACCGGCAGCGTCCCGACGACGCGCTCGGCGGACGCCTCCTGGATCTCCAGGCCCATGCGCGAGCCCAGGTATCCGGCGGAGAAGAGCGCGGGCAGATCGACGCCGAGCGCGGCGTACTCGTCGACGACCTCTTGCGGGAACTGCACCTGCTGCTGCTCGCCCATGGGGCCCGACTCCGTTCGTCGTGATCGCTGTTGCGGCTGCTGAGCAAACGCTCAGTCGGTCGCTGATTGTTCCAGACGTACGACGACGGACTTGCTGGCCGGGGTGTTGCTGGTGTCGGCGGTGGCGTCGAGGGGGACGAGGACGTTGGTCTCGGGGTAGTAGGCGGCGGCGCAGCCCCGCGCGGTCGGGTAGTGCACCACCCGGAAGCCGGGCGCCCGCCGCTCCACGCCGTCCTTCCACTCGCCGACCAGATCGACGTACGACCCGTCCGCGACGCCGAGTCTGTGCGCGTCCTCGGGGTGGACGAGCACCACCCGGCGGCCGTTCTTGATGCCCCGGTAGCGGTCGTCGAGGCCGTAGATCGTGGTGTTGTACTGGTCGTGGGAGCGCAGCGTCTGCAACAGCAGGCGCCCTTCGGGCAGTTCGGGGTATTCGACGGGCGCGGCGGTGAAGTTGGCCTTTCCGGTGGCCGTCGGGAAACGGCGTTCGTCGCGCGGGGCGTGCGGGAGGGCGAAGCCGCCGGGGTGCGAGACCCGCTTGTTGAAGTCCTGGAATCCGGGGATCACGCGCGCGATGCGGTCGCGGATCGTCGCGTAGTCCTTCTCGAACTCCTCCCAGGGCGTGCGGGACTCGGCACCGAGGACGCGGCGGGCGAGGCGGCACACGATGGCCGGCTCGGACAACAGATGGGCGCTCGCGGGCTCCAGCCGGCCGCGCGAGGCGTGCACCATGCCCATCGAGTCCTCGACGGTCACGAACTGCTCGCCGCCGCCCTGGAGATCGCGCTCGGTCCGGCCCAGGGTGGGCAGGATGAGGGCACGCGCGCCCGTGACGGCGTGCGAGCGGTTCAGCTTCGTCGAGACGTGCACGGTGAGGCTGGCGCGCCGCATGGCCGCCTCGGTGACCTCGGTGTCGGGGGAGGCGGACACGAAGTTGCCGCCCATCGCGAAGAACACCTTCGCGTCGCCGTCGCGCAGGGCGCGGATCGCGGCGACCACGTCGTAGCCGTGCTCGCGCGGCGGGGCGAAGCCGAACTCCTTCTCCAGGGCGTCCAGGAAGGCTGGTGCGGGGCGCTCGAAGATGCCCATGGTGCGGTCGCCCTGCACGTTGCTGTGGCCCCGCACCGGGCACACGCCCGCGCCCGGGCGGCCGATGTTGCCGCGCAGCAGAAGGAAGTTGACGACCTCGCGGATGGTCGGCACGGCGTGCTTGTGCTGGGTGAGGCCCATCGCCCAGCACACGATGGTGCGTTCGGAGGCGAGGACCATCTCCAGGGCCTTCTCGATCTCCGGGCGGGTCAGCCCGGTCGCGAGCAGCGTCTCGTCCCAGTCGGCGTCCCGCGCGGCGGCGGCGAACTCCGCGTAGCCGTGCGTGTGTTCGTCGACGAAGGCCTGGTCGACGGCGCCCTCCGTCTCCAGGACGAGCTTGTTCAGGAGGCGGAAGAGGGCCTGGTCGCCGCCGATGCGGATCTGCAGGAACAGGTCGGTGAGGGCGGCGCCCTTGAGCATGCCCTGCGGGGTCTGCGGGTTCTTGAACTTCTCCAGGCCCGCCTCGGGCAGCGGGTTGACGCTGATGATCTTCGCGCCGTTGGCCTTGGCCTTCTCCAGGGCGGAGAGCATGCGCGGGTGGTTGGTGCCCGGGTTCTGGCCGGCGACGACGATCAGGTCGGCCTGGTAGAGGTCCTCCAGCAGGACACTGCCCTTGCCGATGCCGATCGTCTCGTTCAGCGCGGAACCCGACGACTCGTGGCACATGTTCGAGCAGTCCGGCAGGTTGTTGGTGCCGAGCTCCCGCGCGAACAACTGGTACAGGAACGCGGCCTCGTTGCTGGTGCGGCCCGAGGTGTAGAACAGGGCCTCGTCGGGCGAGCCGAGGGCGGCGATCTCCTCGGCGACGATGTCGAACGCCCGCTCCCAGGTGACCGGTTCGTAGCGCTCGGCCCCTTCGGGGAGATACATGGGGTGGGTGAGACGGCCCTGCTGGCCCAGCCAGTAGCCGCTGCGGGTCGCGAGATCGGCCACCGGATGGGCGGCGAAGAACTCGGGGGTCACCCGGCGCAGGGTGGCCTCCTCGGCGACCGCCTTCGCGCCGTTCTCGCAGAACTCCGCCGCGTGCCGGTGGTCCGGCTCCGGCCAGGCGCAGCCCGGGCAGTCGAAGCCGTTCTTCTGGTTGACCCGCAGCAGCGTCAGCGCGGTGCGCTTCACACCCATCTGCTGCTGGGCGATGCGCAGCGTGTGCCCGATCGCCGAGAGGCCGGCCGCGGCATGTTTCGGCTCGGTGACCTGCGGCGCGTCCTGGACCGGATCGCCCTGGGGCGGCTTCGTGGCCATCGCGGGCCCTCCTTCACTGGCACGTGTGCACTACATCTCCGATCCTCGCACGCGGTACCGACAACGCCGAGGTCGGTTCGTGGGCTCAATGGTTTCGGCCTGTGCGTGAGGTGTAGGGGGGGCGGGGTGGGCTTGTCCGGCTCCTCGCCGCGGCGGGCCGGGGCGCGTTCGACCGCGTCCGCCGCAGCGACGGCGGCCTCTCGCGCGAGCGTGGTCCACCGCGCGGTTGCGGGAAGCGGTTCTGCGGGTCGCGCCGAGTCGGCCGCTCCCGCCGTCGCGGGGGCGGCTCCCGCCATCGCGGCGGGGACTCCGGCCACCTCTCCCGCGACCCCCGTTCATCCCGGCCACGCCGTCCGTCGCGGCGACCGTGACCCCGACTGTCAGTGGGGCGTGGCAGGATCGGGGTCGTGGCAGAGACAGCATCGAAGAAGACCGACAAGACCTCCGGCGGAGACCGTCCACGGCTGATGCTGATGGACGGGCACTCGCTGGCCTACCGCGCGTTCTTCGCGCTGCCCGCGGAGAACTTCACGACCGCGACGGGCCAGCCGACGAACGCGATCTACGGCTTCGCGTCGATGCTGGCCAACACCTTGCGCGACGAGGCACCCACGCACTTCGCGGTGGCCTTCGACGTGTCCCGCAAGACCTGGCGCTCCGAGGAGTTCACCGAGTACAAGGCGAACCGCTCCAAGACCCCGGACGAGTTCAAGGGCCAGGTCGAGCTGATCGGCGAGCTGCTCGACGCGATGCACGTGTCCCGGTTCGCGGTCGACGGCTTCGAGGCCGACGACGTCATCGCCACGCTCGCCACCCAGGCCGAGGCCGAGGGTTTCGACGTGCTGATCGTCACCGGCGACCGCGACTCCTTCCAACTGGTGTCCGATCACACCACGGTGCTCTACCCGACGAAGGGTGTCTCCGAGCTGACCCGGTTCACTCCGGAGAAGGTCGTCGAGAAGTACGGGTTGACGCCCGCCCAGTACCCGGACTTCGCGGCGCTGCGCGGCGACCCGTCCGACAACCTCCCGGGCATCCCCGGCGTCGGCGAGAAGACCGCCGCGAAGTGGATCAACCAGTTCGGTTCGTTCACGGAGTTGGTCGACCGCGTCGACGAGGTCAAGGGGAAGGCCGGGCAGAACCTCCGCGACCACCTGGACGCGGTCAAGCTCAACCGCCGCCTGACCGAGATGGTCAAGGACGTCGAGCTGCCCAAGACGGTGATCGACCTGGAGCGCGCTCCGTACGACCGCACGGCCGTCGCGATGGTTCTCGACACCCTGGAGATCCGCAACCCCTCGCTGCGCGAACGGCTGCTGGCCGTCGACCCGGGCAGCGAGGAGGCCGACCCGACCCCGCCTGCGGAGAGCGGAGTGGCGGTCGACGGCTCGGTCCTCGGCACCGGTGAACTGCCCGGCTGGCTGGCCGACTACGGCACCGAGCCCCTCGGCGTCGCCACCGTCGACACCTGGACGCTCGGCTCGGGTTCGGTGACCGAGGTCGCGCTCGCCACCGCCGGGGGACCGGCCGCCTGGTTCGACCCCGCCGAGCTGGACGAGAGCGACGAGAACGCGTTCGCGGCCTGGCTGGCCGACGCCGACCGGCCCAAGGTGTTCCACAACGCCAAGGGCGCGATGCGGGTCTTCGCCGAGCACGGCTGGACGATCAACGGCATCTCCATGGACACCGCGCTCGCCGCGTACCTGGTCAAGCCCGGCCGTCGCTCCTTCGACCTGGACGCGCTGTCCCTGGAGTACCTCGGCCGCGAGCTGGCCCCCGCCGCCACGGCCGACGGGCAGTTGGCCTTCGGCGCGGACGACGGTGCCGAGGCGGACGCCCTGATGGTGCAGGCCCGCGCGATCCTCGACCTGGGAGACGCCTTCGGGGAGCGCCTCCAGGAGGTCGGCGCGGCAGACCTCCTCCGGGACATGGAACTGCCCACCTCGATCCTGCTCGCCCGTCTGGAGCGGTACGGCATCGCGGCCGACAAGACCCACCTCGAAGCCATGGAGCAGATGTTCGCCGGCGCCGTCCAGCAGGCGGTGAAGGAGGCGCACGCGGCGGCCGGACACGAGTTCAACCTCGGCTCGCCCAAGCAGCTCCAGGAAGTCCTCTTCGGTGAACTCGGCCTGCCCAAGACCAAGAAGACCAAGACGGGCTACACGACCGACGCGGACGCCCTGGCCTGGCTCGCCAACCAGACCGAGAACGAACTGCCGGTCGTCATGCTCCGCCACCGCGAACAGGCGAAGCTGCGCGTGACCGTCGAGGGCCTGATCAAGACGATCGCGACGGACGGCCGTATCCACACCACGTTCAACCAGACGGTCGCCGCGACCGGCCGCCTCTCCTCGACGGACCCGAACCTGCAGAACATCCCGGTCCGCACGGACGAGGGCAGGGCGATCCGCCGTGGCTTCGTGGTGGGCGAAGGCTTCGAATCGCTCATGACCGCGGACTACAGCCAGATCGAGCTGCGCGTGATGGCCCATCTCTCCGAGGACGAGGGCCTGTTGGAGGCGTTCACCTCGGGCGAGGACCTGCACACCACGGTCGCCTCCCAGGTGTTCTCCGTCGAGGGCCCCGCGGTGGACGCGGAGATGCGCCGCAAGATCAAGGCGATGTCCTACGGCCTCGCCTACGGCCTGTCCGCGTTCGGCCTCTCCCAGCAGCTGAACATCGACGCGGGCGAGGCACGGGTCCTGATGGACACCTACTTCGAGCGCTTCGGCGGCGTACGGGACTATCTGCGCCGCGCGGTCGACGAGGCACGGGCCACCGGCTACACGGCGACGCTCTTCGGGCGCCGCCGCTACCTCCCCGACCTCAACAGCGACAACCGCCAACGCCGCGAGGCCGCCGAGCGGATGGCGTTGAACGCGCCGATCCAGGGCACCGCGGCCGACATCGTCAAGATGGCCATGCTCAAGGTGGACACCGCCCTGCGCGAGGCCGACCTCAAGTCCCGCATGCTCCTCCAGGTCCACGACGAAATCGTCCTGGAGATTGCTCCCGGCGAACGAGCGGCCACGGAAGAACTGGTCCGGCACGAGATGGCGGGCGCGGTACATCTCCGGGCGCCGCTCGACGTCTCGGTGGGAGTGGGCCCGGACTGGGAGTCGGCAGCGCACTAGCCTGCGGCGGTGCGGCGGAGGGTCGATCCGAGCGAGCTTTTCAACTCGGCTTGCCCCGATTCTCCGCCGCAGCGGCGAGTACGAACCGTGGCGCATTCCGGCGGTGCCGAACCCACTTTCGCCCCTCCCCGGCAACGGAAACTCCCCGCACTACCCCCGCCCAATCCCCGGAGGACCCGTCACCCGCGTGGCCCTCGCGGAGGCGCCCCCCGACCCAGGGGACCGTAAGGATGCGGGCATGGGTATACGCATGCTCCATCGCCGGTCGGGCCGGGCAGGGACGCAGGTGCAGGCAGCGGGCGCCGCTGCCGCACCGGTCACGCCCCGCCCGCCGGTCCCGGCCCTCGCCGCCGGCGCAAGCACCGCCCGCATCCCCGCCGACCTCGCCATGGCTGTCCGGCACACGGCCGCAGGCCTCCGGTGCCGCCTCACGTGCCGGGACGACATGGCCGTGGACCCGCGAGAACAGGCCAGACACCCGCAGGGGCCGGCCACCACCCCCACGGGCACCCCCGTGTGGCGGCTGTGGGCCGAGCTGGGCCGGAGTTACCTGGACCTCGTGCTCACCCGGCTCCCGAGGTCACGCTCCGTGCACACCATGACGGTGTTCATCGCGACCCCGCCGGACGGCTCCGCTCAGCGCTGACCTCGACGGGTGCCCCGGAGGCCGCCGGATGCCACACACGGACGCCCAAGGCGTACAGCAGCACCCCCAGCACCAGCCCGGCCCCCGCCCCGAAGCACAGGGTCGGGATCAGGTCCCAGAGGCTTGCCGTCGAGCCCCAGTACGCCCACCAGTGCGAGGCCCGTTCCACCGCCGCCACCAGCGCGCAGCCACCGAGGACGGCACCGGCCGCCCAGCGGTCCCGTACCGACAGCACGGGCACCCCCACCGGCCCGGTGGCCGGAACCCGTCGTAGCGCACGCAGCACGAACGCGGCGATCAGCAGCGCGCCGACCGCCGAACTGCCGTACTGGAGAGCCGAGAACAGCGGTCTGCCGCCCAGTGTGCGGTCGAGGACGGGGAACAGCCGTACGCCCCACCGGTCGTGGTGCGTGAACGCGTCCCACACGACATGGGTCAGGCCGCCGAGGACCGCGGAGACGTACCACCACGCGGCCAGTGACGGGGTGGCACGCGCGCGTGGCGTGCCGCAGCGCAGGAGAGTCGCCGTCCGTGGCTGCCGGGCGCGTGGCAGCAGGGCCACCAGGGGTTCACGCAGCAGCAGCCACAGGGCGACCGTCGTCCAGGTGATGAGGACGTCGACCGTGAAGACGCCCGGGAAGGAGTGCGTGACGTTCCCGAACTCCATCGCCCCGGGGACCGCGCTCGCCGCGTAGTAGGTCATGTCGGGGGCGAAGGAACCCGCCACCAGCACCGCCGGTACCAGTCGGCCGCGCCCGCCGCCGTCGCCGCGCACGGCGGGCAGCACGGCGGCGGCATGACTCAAAGTGAACGGCAACAGGTCTCCCCGTGGAGGTATCGCATATGGCCAGGTGGTGAATAAGGGTCACCAACGGGTGCCCGTGCAAAGCAAGTTGTCGTAGGGTCGCCCGGGGCGCTGCGCCGGGGAGCGGGGTCGAACGGAAGTGCAGAACAAGCGTACAGAACACCCGAAAAGCATCACGAGGGCAACCCACTGCGTGGTTCGACCGTCACAACAGGCGCAGAGGCAACAGAAAAGGTGGGCGCTCGGGCGTCCCTGGGAGGGGTTCACTCCATGACGGCGCATTTCGGCAGGCGGCTGCGCAAGGGTGCGGCGACGACGGCGGTGGCCGCGGCAGCGGTCGCGGCACTGTCCGCGTCCCAGGCTCCGGCGGCGACCGGCGGTCACAGAACGCTCGCCGCCGGTCGGACCGTGCCCGACGGGAGTGACGGAAGCACTGGTGGCAGTGCCACTGGAGACTCGCCGTACTACACGGACCTCCCGCCGCTGAGCAGCCCGAACCCCAGCACTAGCCCCAGCCAGTCGCCCTCCATAGGGACCCCCGTCTCGGTGGGTGAGGCCGAGGCGGGCATCCCCGCGACCGTCCTCGACGCCTACAAGAAGGCCGAGGCCGAACTCGCCGGGTCCAAGCCCGGCTGCAACCTGCCCTGGCAACTCCTCGCCGCCATCGGCAAGGTGGAGTCGGGCCAGGCGCGCGGCGGCCAGGTCGACGCGAACGGCACCACGACCTCCAAGATCCTGGGTCCCGCGCTCGACGGCAACGGCTTCGCGCTCATCAGGGACACCGACAACGGCAAGTACGACGGCAACAGCGAGTACGACCAGGCCGTCGGGCCCATGCAGTTCATCCCGTCCACCTGGGCCTGGGCGGGCCGTGACGGCAACGGCGACGGGGTCAAGGACCCCAACAACGTCTACGACGCAGCGCTCGCCGCCGGCCACTACCTGTGCCGCAACAGCTGGAACCTGTCGACCGACGCGGGCCTGCGCAGCGCGATCCTCAGCTACAACAACTCGACGGACTACCTCAACACGGTCCTGTCGTGGCTGGAGTACTACCGCAAGGGCACCCACTCGGTCCCGGACGGCACGGGCTCCCTGCCCTCCGGCCGCAGCGACGACGGCTCCGGGGCCGGCTCCTCGCCCTCGACTCCGGCCACCTCGACGCCGAGCCCGAGTCCGAGCACGCCGGGCGACACCACCGGCCCGAGCCCGTCCGCACCGGCCAGTCCGAGCCCTTCGGCGCCGACCAGTCCGGCGCCAACGCCCACCGACACGGTGGCCAAGCTGGCGGACGCGGACACGGCGAAGCTCACCGCGACGGCGGGCGACGCGTTCACCAAGAAGATCAGCACCCGCGCCCAGAACGCGGCCGGCAAGGGCGTCGCCAAGGTCAGGATCCGGTTCACCATCGTCGGGACCACGGACGCCACGTTCGCCGGCGGTGAGAAGGTCGCCCTGGCCGTCACCAACGCCTCCGGTGTGGCCGTCGCCCCGGCCCTGCAGGCCGGCGAGACCACCGGTGACTTCACCGTCCGCGCCACGCTCCTCGGCCGTGTGATCGCCGCCCTCGACTACACGGCGAGCGTCACGCCCCGGGTAGCCGACACTCTGGCCCGCACCGGCACCACCGCGCTGACCTGCACCCCGGGCGGCGAGTTCGCCGACCAGGTCGAGGTGAAGGCCACCTACGGCGGTGCGGTCGCCGACAAGGTAGCGGCCACCGCGACCCTCATCAAGGCGACCGACGACGCCACCGAGAACGACAAGGGCCCCTACTTCAAGGACGCCGACGGCAAGACCGTCCGCACCCTCACCGGCCTGGCCACGGACGCCGACGGCCTCCTGAAGCTGCCGAAGCTGTACGCGGACGACACCACCGGCACCTTCCTGCTCCGCATCACCACCACGGGCGGCGCGACCCTCACGGTCGAACTCACCGTGGCCGCGGCCACCGACACCTCCTCGCCCAGCCCGAGCGCCTCGGCCGACCCGAGCCCGTCGGCCTCGCCGAGCGCGTAGTCCCACGGCACGACCGCACAACGAGGGCGCCTCTCCGCTTCGGCGGACGGGCGCCCTCGTCGTGTCGACCCGTCGTACGTGTGCAACGTGTTCTCATCTCGCCCGCGCGTTGCTACGGTGCCCGACCTGACGACCTATCAGTTCCTGTCCGTCGGGAGGCCCGTCATGCGTGCCCTGATCGCCGCCGCGACCGGACTCGTGCTCGCGTTCGCGCTGATCCTGACCATCACCGCGATGGGCTCACCGATGGGGAAGACCTCGCCGAAACCGCTGCTGACGACGGTGCCCGCGCATCCGTAAACGTTTGCGCAAGCGTTTGACTCCTTGAGGGGGAGGCCGAGATGCGCCGCAAGGCCAGCCTGATCCTGCTCGCCCTCGCCGTGTTCTTCACGGCGCTGTCCCCGCTGCTGCGCTGGTACGCATTCCCGCGTTTGGCCAAGATCCCGGCGAACCAGTACCAGGACATGGTCCTGGAGGCGAAGAACGCCACCCTCCTCGACTACGACGGCCTGAAGGCCAAGACGGTCCCCAAGGTCACCATCGTGCAGACCCTCAAGGGCAACGTGGAGGCCGCCAAGAAGATCGACAAGGCGACGGGGCGGGACGTCGTCGTCTGGGACGGCCTGTCCTACGTCCAGGGCCCCGACGGCAAGATGGTCTCCTCGATCCCCGAGCGCTACATCTTCGACGCGCACTCCCAGGAGCCCGTCCACGCCACCGGAGAGATGGTCGACGGCGACCCGGTGAAGCGGGACGGCATCGAGTTCAAGTGGCCGTTCCTGACCCAGAAACGGGACTACGAGTACTTCGACGCGCAGACCCGCACCACCAACCCGATCCACTACAAGGGCACCCAGAACTTCCGCGGCGTCAAGGTCTACTACTTCGAGCAGACCATCCCGTGGACCAAGGTCCCCTTGCCCAGGACGATGCCCGTCAAGGGCATCACCCCGGAGGACGTCGCCAAGACCGGCACCACCCGCTGGTACACCACGGTCCGCAAGTTCTGGGTCGAACCCGTCACCGGAGCACCCGTCTACGGCGAGGAGATCCACAAGGAGGAACTGCGCGGCGGCACCCTCCTGGGCGGCCGTGCCAAGGTGACGGCGTTCGCCGGCGACGTGAAGATGCGCGAGGACTACATCGAGCACACCGTCGCCCTGGTGAAGTCCAACCGCACCCTCGTCCTCCTGATGGTCTCCTACCTCCCCTGGGGCTTCCTGACCCTCGGCCTCCTCCTGCTGGCGCTCTCCCTCTACCTGGAGGCCCGCAGCAGGCGCCCCGGCGACCCCGCCCCCACCGAGGTCCAGGAACCGGAACCGGTCACCGCCTGAGCCGCGCGTTGGTGAACCGCGTGGCCTCGGCGGTCGCCGGGTCCTCGGGCCACGGATGCTTCGGATACCGCCCCCGCAACTCGGCCCGCACGCCCCGGTACCCGTCCTTCCAGAAGGACGCGAGATCGGCGGTCACGGCGGCGGGCCGCCCGGCCGGGGACAACAGATGCACGAGCACCGGCACCCCCGCGACCCGCGGTGACTCCTGGAGCCCGAACATCTCCTGCAACTTCACGGCGAGGACGGGCTGTTCGGCATTCCCGTAGTCGATCCGGACCCTGGACCCACTCGGCACGGCAAACCGCTCCGGAGCCAACTCGTCCAACCGCCCCGCGTCCCCCGAGGCCCACGGCAACAACCGCCGCAGCGCCTGCCCCGCCTCGATCCGCCCCAGATCACTCCGCCGCCGGGCCCGCCCCAACTCCGGCTCCAACCACTCGTCCACGCGCGCGTGGAGCGCCTCGTCGGACACGTCCGGCCACGGCGCCCCGACGTTCAGACGCAGGAACGCGAGCCGCTGCCGCAGCACTTGGGCATCCGCCGACCACCGCAACAACCCGAGCCCTTCCTCCCGCAGCCCGTCAACAAGCGCATCCCGTACGGCAACGGGGTCGGCGTCCCGCAGCGGCCGCACCGCCAACTCGACGGCCCCCAGCCGCTCGACCCGCCGGGCCACGACGTCACCGCCGGCCCAGTGCACCTCGTCCACCTCGCTGAGCAGCGCCCCGGCGGCGAACCGGGCGACGTCCTCGTCGACGACGGCCCCGAACTGCACGCGCGCGTGCCCTTTGCCGATGGGCCGGTCCGCCGCGGCGATGGCGATCCAAGGGGCGCCGCGGAGGGGGCTGTCGTCACGGAGTTCGGCACGGGTGCCGGACACGAGGAGATAGGAACCACCGTCGGCCTTGGCGATGCGCTCGGGGAAGGCGAGGGCGGCGACGAGGCCTACGAGGGCGTCGTCGCTGTTGACGTTCACCTTTGCAAGAGGGGAGTCACGGGTGGCCGGTCGGGAGATCTCCGCCCCCACGGCCCGCAGTCGCCGAACCTCCGCACGCCACCGTCCGGCATAGGCGTCACCGCCGCGCCGGGCAAGCCGCAGAGCCCCGGCGAGATCATCGCCGTACTCCCGCGGAGCCTCCTCGCTGAGCAGCGCGACAACCTCCGCACCCGCCGCCCCCGTGTCCAACAGCGCCCGTCCCAACCGGGGATGCAACCCCAGCCGAGCCAACCGCACACCGCGAGCCGTGGCCCGCCCATCGGAGTCGACCGCGCCCACCGCCGCCAGAACACCCCGCGCCGCCGCCATCGCCCCGGAGGGAGGCGCGTCGAGCAACGCCAGCCCGGACGCCCCGGGATCCCCCCAGCACGCCGCCTGAAGGGCGAACGCCGTCAAGTCGGCCACCTTGATCTCCGGCGCCGGAAAACGCGGCAGACGTGCGTCCTCGGCCTCCGCCCAGCACCGGTACACCGCCCCCGGCGCCTCCCGCCCGGCCCGCCCCGCCCGCTGCCGTCCGGCCGCCTGCGAGGCACGCACCGTCGCGAGCGCGCTCAGCCCGCGCGCGTGATCGACCCGCGGCTCCCGCGCCAACCCGGAGTCGACGACCACGCGGACACCTGGAACCGTCAGCGAGGACTCCGCCACGGACGTCGCCAGCACCACCCGCCGCCGTGTCCCCGGGGACAGCACCGCGTCCTGTACGGCGGCCGGTGCCCGCCCGTGCACCTGGAGCACCTCGACGTCACCGAGGTTCCCCAACTGCCCGGCGACACGGGTGATCTCACCCACCCCTGGGAGGAAACACAGCACGTCCCCGTCCCGCTCGGCCAGTGCCCGCCGCACCACCGACGCCACGTGCGTGAGCAGCGCCGGATCCACGCGCATCCCGTGCGGTGGCCGTACCGGTCGTGCCGGCGGCGTCCACACGACCTCCACCGGGTACGCGACACCCTCCGCCTCGATCACCGGTGCCCCGCCCAACAGCCGGGCCCAGCCCTGCGCGTCGGTGGTCGCGGACGCCGCGAGCAGACGCAACTCGGGCCGCAGCGCCTCCCGTACGTCGACCAGGAAGGCCGCCACGGTGTCCGCGTCCAGGTGCCGTTCGTGGCACTCGTCCAGGACCACGGCGTCGACGCCCGTCAACTCCTGGTCCCGCTGCAGGCGTTGGAGCAGTACTCCGGTCGTGACGACCTCCACGCGTGCGTGCCGTCCCACGACCCGCTCCCCGCGCACGGTGTAGCCGACGCTCTCGCCGACCTTCTCGCCCAGCAGCCACGCCATCCGCCGGGCCGCCGCCCGCGCCGCGATCCGCCGCGGCTCGGCGACCACCACCCGCCGCGCGGGCCCCTCGTTCCCCTTGCCGAGCAGCCCGGCCAGCGCGAGCGGCACCAGCGTCGTCTTGCCGGTGCCGGGCGGCGCGACGAGCACCGCGGCACCGCCAGCCTCCAGGGCTGCGTCGAGGCCGGGCAGGGCGCTGCGGACGGGCAGCGCGTCGAGGGCGTCGTAGCGGATCACGCCCCCAGTGTCGTACGGCTTCCGAAACGGCCTCTACGCGCGCGTGCCCGTGTTCCGTCAGTCCCGTCCGCAGTCGCGTTCGCAGACGTAGATCGCCGTTCCCGGGATCAGGTTGCCGCGCAGGGGCGACCAGCCGCCCCACTCGGCGGTGTTCCAGGACGGCCACTCCGGCTCGACGAGGTCCACCAGGCGCAGACCCGACGCGACGATGTCGCGGATGCGGTCGCCGAGGGTGCGGTGGTGCTCGACGTAGACCGCGCGGCCGTCGTCGTCCTGCTCGACGTACGGAGTGCGGTCGAAGTAGGAGGCCGAGACCATGAGTCCCTCGGGGCCCGGCTCGTCGGGGAACGCCCAGCGGATCGGGTGCGTGGCCGAGAAGACGAACCGGCCGCCGGGCCGCAGCACCCGGTGCACCTCGCGCAGCACCAGGGCCGGGTCGGCGACGAACGGCAACGCCCCGTAGGCCGAGCACGCCAGGTCGAAGGAGGCGTCCGCGAAGGGCAGCGCACCCGCGTCGGCGCACACCAGAGGGAACGATCCGCCAATGCGCAGCGCGTGCTGGAGCTGGCGGTGCGAGAGGTCAAGGGCCACCGGACGGGCACCCTGGACGGCCAGCCAGCGCGAGCACTGGGCCGCGCCGGCGCCGATCTCCAGGACGTCCTTGCCCTTCAGTTCCTCGGGCGGGCCGAGGAGTTCGGCCTCCACCTCGTCGAGGCCCTCGGGTCCCCACACGAAGCGGTCGTCGCCGAGGAACGTGCCGTGTTCGACCTGGTAGTCGTCCGCGTTCCGGTCCCACCAGCCGCGGTTGGCGCGGGAACTCTCGGTGACGTCGGCGTCACGTCGGGTGGCTTCCGGTTCGAACGTATCGGGCTCTTGGATGATCGGCTCCCTCGTCGTACTCTTCCGTCACCTCTACGGTGCGGCTGTCCCGGTGGCGTCACTGAAGGGGTGTGTCAGGCCTGCGTGGCCTCGCGGGACACGTTTTGTGCCGGGTATGCGGCGATCCGCCCCGGGTGTGCGCCTTCGCGCATTGACCCTGTCCGGCTGCCCCCGTATGCTACAAGTTGCGCTGCGGGCCTGCGCACCTCAGACGTAGCAGGTTGCGCTCGCATCTGTATGTATGTCCCCTCGGTTTTCGAGGCGCCAACCGGACACCCTGGTGTTCTGGACTGGCGCTTCCTTGGCTGTCCGGCCTTCTGCAGAGCGAAGCGAAAAAGGCTCTCGGCGTGAGCAGTACCTACGACTTCAATGTCCGTACCGGAGCCCTTTCCCACATGACGAGCAGCACCGAGACCACCGCCACCACCCCGCAGGTAGCGGTCAACGACATCGGTAACGAGGAAGCTTTCCTCGCCGCGATCGACGAGACGATCAAGTACTTCAACGACGGCGACATCGTCGACGGCGTCATCGTGAAGGTCGACCGGGACGAGGTCCTGCTCGACATCGGTTACAAGACCGAAGGTGTCATCCCGAGCCGCGAGCTCTCGATCAAGCACGACGTCGACCCGAACGAGGTCGTCAAGGTCGGCGACGAGATCGAAGCCCTTGTTCTCCAGAAGGAGGACAAGGAAGGCCGCCTGATCCTCTCGAAGAAGCGCGCCCAGTACGAGCGCGCCTGGGGCACCATCGAGAAGATCAAGGAAGAGGACGGCATCGTCACCGGTACCGTCATCGAGGTCGTCAAGGGTGGACTCATCCTCGACATCGGCCTCCGTGGCTTCCTGCCGGCTTCTCTCGTCGAGATGCGCCGTGTCCGCGACCTCCAGCCCTACGTGGGCAAGGAGCTCGAGGCCAAGATCATCGAGCTGGACAAGAACCGCAACAACGTGGTCCTGTCCCGCCGTGCCTGGCTGGAGCAGACCCAGTCCGAGGTCCGCCAGACCTTCCTCACGACCCTCCAGAAGGGTCAGGTCCGCTCCGGCGTGGTCTCCTCGATCGTCAACTTCGGTGCCTTCGTGGACCTGGGTGGCGTCGACGGTCTGGTCCACGTCTCCGAGCTGTCCTGGAAGCACATCGACCACCCCTCCGAGGTTGTCGAGGTCGGCCAGGAAGTCACCGTCGAGGTCCTCGACGTCGACATGGACCGCGAGCGCGTCTCCCTGTCGCTGAAGGCGACCCAGGAAGACCCGTGGCAGCAGTTCGCCCGGACCCACCAGATCGGCCAGGTCGTGCCCGGCAAGGTCACGAAGCTGGTTCCGTTCGGTGCGTTCGTCCGCGTGGACGAGGGCATCGAGGGTCTGGTGCACATCTCCGAGCTGGCCGAGCGCCACGTGGAGATCCCGGAGCAGGTCGTCCAGGTCAACGACGAGATCTTCGTCAAGGTCATCGACATCGACCTTGAGCGTCGCCGGATCTCGCTGTCCCTGAAGCAGGCCAACGAGTCCTTCGGTGCCGACCCGGCCTCGGTCGAGTTCGACCCGACGCTCTACGGCATGGCCGCGTCGTACGACGACCAGGGCAACTACATCTACCCCGAGGGCTTCGACCCCGAGACCAACGACTGGCTCGAGGGCTACGAGACCCAGCGGGAGGCGTGGGAGCACCAGTACGCCGAGGCGCAGCAGCGCTTCGAGCAGCACCAGGCGCAGGTCATCAAGTCCCGCGAGGCCGACGCCCAGGCGGCGGCCGAGGGTGTCGACACCCCGGGTGCGGCTCCGGCCGCGGCCGGTGGCGGCGGCGGTTCGTACTCCTCCGAGGGTGCGGACACCTCCGGTGCGCTGGCTTCGGACGAGGCGCTTGCCGCGCTGCGCGAGAAGCTGGCCGGTGGGCAGAGCTGAACGCCCACTGAGCAATAGCTCTTGAACTGAGGGGCCGTACCTTTCGAGGTACGGCCCCTCAGCCGTTTCCTCGGCGTTGCAGAAACTCGTGGGATACATCAGTAACTGCCGTGCCGTAACCGGCCGTTGGCACGCTTCCCCGGTCATTCATGATCGGAGAGGGGAGCCGGACCATGGCAAGCAACCAGAGCCGACGTGCTTTTCTGCGGAACGTGGGCCTCACCGGTGGCGCGGGCACCATGTTCGCCACCATGGGGGCCCTCGGGCTCGCCCCCACCGCCCAGGCGGCCCAGCGGGAACAGCCCTTCCGCGCGTTGAGCGCCGGCGACTTCCATCTCACCGGACGCGGTGCCGCCAAGGTCGTCATCGTCGGCGGCGGCATCGCCGGACTGGCCACGGCGTACGAACTGGGCAAGGCCGGCTACGACTGTACGATCCTGGAGGCCAGGGACCGTACCGGCGGCCGCAACTTCACCGTCCGCGGCGGCGACACGACGACCGACCTCTACGGCAACCGGCAGACCGCCCGCTTCGCCGACGGGCACTACATGAACTGCGGCCCCGCGCGGATCCCGCAGTGGATGATCACCCTCGACTACTGCCGCGAACTCGGCGTCCCCATCCAGGTGTTCACCAACGTCAACGCGGACGCCTACATCTACAACGAGTCCGCCGGCATGACCAAGCCCGAGCGCTACCGCACCGCCAAGGCCGATGTCTACGGCTATGTCTCGGAGTTGCTCGCCAAGGCCACCGACAAGGGCGCCCTGGACAAGGAGTTGACCGCCACCGACCAGGAGCGGCTCGTCGAGTTCCTCAAGGACTGGGGCGAGCTGGGCGACACGCTGACCTACACGGGCGGTGAGCGGCGCGGGTACACGACCGTTCCGGCCGCCGCGGGCACCCCTGGTGTGCTGCTCGGCGACGTCCCCACCGCCTCCGAGGTGCTCGCCAGCGGTGTCGGCCGCTACTTCTCCTTCGAATTCGGCTTCGACCAGGCCATGTTGATGTTCCAGCCGGTCGGCGGCATGGACCAGATCCCGAAGGCGCTGACCCGGGCGATTGGCGCCCATCGCATCCGTACCGGAGCGGTCGTCTCGAAAATCACCGACAAGGGGAGTGGCGTTTCGGTCACCTACACCCAGGGAGGCCGTACGAGGGTCGTCGAGGCCGACTACTGCGTCGGCGCCCTGCCGCCCAACATCCTCGCCAAGATCCCGCACAACCTCGGCACCGGCGTCCAGACCGCCCTTGAGGCGATCACCCCGTCGTCCGCCGCCAAGATCGGCCTGGAGTACAAGTCCCGTTGGTGGGAACTCGATCACCGGATCTACGGCGGTATCACCGAGACCGACCAGGACGTCACCCACATCTGGCACCCTTCGTACGGCTTCCACGGTGAGAGGGGCGTCCTCATCGGGTACTACAACTACGACGACAACGCGGACTCGTACGCGAAGCTCACCCCGAAGGGGCGCGAAGAGCGGGCGGTGGCCGCGGGCGTGAAGATCTACGGGGAGAAGTACCGCAGCGAACTGGCATCGTCCTTCTCCCACCACTGGCGTCAGACGCCCCACCTGGAGGCCGCGTGGCACGACACCCCCGGCGGCCCCGACGACGTCCGCTACAAGCCGCTCAACGAACCCACGGGACGCGTCTACTTCGCCGGCGACTGGCTCAGCTACACCGACGCCTGGCAGCACGGCGCGTTCTCCTCCGCCCGCAAGGCTGTGACCGCGCTCCACGCGCGCGTGCTGTCCTCGTGACGTGGGCGCTCTCCTGGTGACGCGGTGGAGCGGCGCATGAAAAGCCAGTAAGAGGCGCCTGATCAGGGGCATGGGCGGGAATGCCCATGCCCTGGAGGGTGTTGTGCAGTACGAACACGAGGAGGAGCGGTCACAGTGCTTGATCCGCAGGGTTTGTACGCATGGGAGCCGAAGGGCCTGGCCGTCGTCGACATGGCGCTCGCACAGGAGTCGGCCGGTCTTGTCATGCTCTACCACTTCGACGGGTACATCGACGCGGGCGAGACGGGCGACCAGATCGTCGAACGACTGCTCGACTCGCTGCCGCACCAGGTCGTGGCCAGATTCGACCACGACCGGCTCGTGGACTACCGCGCCCGCCGTCCGCTGCTCACCTTCAAGCGCGACCGGTGGACCGACTACGAGGAGCCCACGCTCGACGTACGGCTGGTCCAGGACGCCACCGGAGCGCCCTTCCTGCTGCTTTCCGGCCCCGAGCCGGACGTGGAGTGGGAGCGCTTCGCCCTGGCCGTCCAGCAGATCGTGGAGCGCCTCGGCGTCCGCCTGTCCGTGAACTTCCACGGCATCCCCATGGGCGTCCCGCACACCCGCCCGGTCGGCCTGACCCCGCACGGCAACCGCACCGACCTCGTCCCGGGCCACCGCAGCCCCTTCGACGAGGCGCAGGTCCCCGGCAGCGCAGAGGCGCTCGTCGAGTACCGCCTCATGGAGGCCGGCCACGACGTCCTGGGCGTTGCCGCGCACGTCCCGCACTACATCGCCCGCTCCCCGTACCCGGACGCGGCCCTGACCGTCCTGGAGGGCATCACGGCAGGCACCGGACTGGTCCTCCCGGGCATCGCGCACTCCCTGCGCACCGAGGCCCACCGCACGCAGACCGAGATCGACCGCCAGATCCAGGAGGGCGACGAGGAACTGGTGGCGCTCGTCCAGGGCCTTGAGCACCAGTACGACGCCGCCGCGGGCGCCGAGAGCCGCGGCAACATGCTCGCCGAGCCGGTCGAGATCCCGTCGGCGGACGAGATCGGCCAGGAGTTCGAGCGCTTCCTGGCGGAGCGCGAGGGCGACAACTAGCCGAAGCCGGCCGACAGTCAGCGGTTGACGGTTGCCGGGTGGCCTGTCAGTGACAGGCCGTAGGCTTCTGTCCATGCTGAAGGTCGGCCTCACCGGGGGCATCGGTGCCGGTAAGAGTGAAGTGTCGCGGCTGCTCGTCGGGTACGGCGGCGTACTGATCGACGCCGACCGCATCGCGCGCGAGGTCGTCGCGCCCGGAACTCCCGGGCTCGCGGCGGTCGTCGAGGCCTTCGGCGAGGGCGTACTCGGTGCGGACGGCGCTCTCGACCGGGCGAAGCTGGGCACCATCGTCTTCGCCGACCCGGAGAAGCTGGCCGTACTCAACTCGATCGTCCACCCCCTGGTGGGCCGGCGCTCTCGCGAGCTCGAAACCGCGGCGCCCGACGACGCCGTGGTGATCCACGACGTACCCCTCCTCGCCGAGAACGCCCTCGCCGCGCTGTACGACCTCGTGATCGTCGTCGACGCGAGCCCCGAGACACAGCTCGACCGGCTGGTGCGGCTGCGCGGCATGACCGAGGAGGACGCACGCGCGCGTATGGCCGCCCAGGCGACGCGCGAGAAGCGGCTCGCCATCGCGGACATCGTCATCGACAACGACGTACCCCTGGAGGCGCTGGAGCGGCGCGTACGGGACGTATGGGCGGAACTCGTGCGCAGGGCGCACGCGCCCCAGCAGCCACCCCAGGAATAGCGGGGCTTCTGCCGGGCGTTGAAACGTCCGAGCGAGGGAAGGAATTCGCCGTGCCCGAGAACAGCGGAACGACCGGACGTACTCCGGAGACGCATGTCATCGACTTCCGCGCCGCAGAGCAGCTGCTCGCCGCGCGGGACCCGCGGGGCGCGGTGAAGCTGCTCGACAACGTCATCGACGCGCACCCCGAGAACACCGCCGCCCGCCTGCTGCGCGCGCGTGCCTTCTTCGCCGCCGCGCAACTGCGCCCCGCCGAGCTGGAGTTCACCATCGTCCTGGAGCGCGAGCCGGACAACGCCTTCGCGCACTTCGCGCTCGCCCGCACCTACGAGCGGCAGGGACGCGCCGACCAGGCCAAACGCCACTTCCGGCTGGCCGCCGCGCTCGATCCCCAGCCCCAGTACCTGAAAGCGGCCGGCTTCGACGGGTAGGCGCATCCCGCGCGGGGCAGGCAGACACTCCCCGCCGGGTCGGTCAGGGGTGGCGGTGCTCCGGCGGTCGGTACGGCGGGATGTCGCGGCCCGGCTGGTAGTGCGGGCCCTGGCGCATATGTCTGAGGATCATCGCCATGTCGACCGTGACGATCAGCCACAGCACTCCGCAGGCCGCCGCCCAGCCGGGGCGCCCGGCAAGGGCGAACGCCGCCGTGCCGAAGATCGTCCAGACCAGCCCCCACACGCTCAGCCAGAACCGCGCCCGCAGCGGACTGCGCGCTGTCGTCGGCTCACTGCCCGTACGCATATCCGGATCACTACTCCTCCTTGCAACGTACTCTTCGGGTCGGACGTTCTCCACAGGGAGGGGAAGCGCACTGTGCTGCCGGACGCCGACGAACTGCCCGAGGTCCTGCTCGACCTCGCCGTACCCCACGAGGACATCAACGAGCTGGTCCGACTGCGCCGGGTGCTGGCGCGCGACCCCGATGCGGTACGGCTCCTGGAGGAGTGCGTCGGGGAACTGGTGAAGGACATCGGGGAGCACGGCCACTGGACCCGGCTCACCGAGCTGCTCCTCGCCCGGCTGCCCGAGGCCCCGCCGGAGATCGGCCCCTACTTCTCGGTGTACGTGTTCGTCGCCGCGCTGCCCGCCACGCGCGCGTACCACCGCGAACGCGGCATCCCCGCCGACGTCTCCCGGCACACCCTCGCCGACCTGGGACGCAACATCGCGGTGCACCACAAACGGTACGGCGGGGGGGGCCTGCCGTTCCCGCAGTGGCTCGTCCCGCACTTCCGCGGCGAGCTGTACCAGCTGGGGCGACTGCAGTTCGAGCGGGCGCGGCTCGGCGAGCGCACCGCGCAGGCGCTCACGGCGGCCGGGCTGGACGCGGAGCCGGGGACGCCCTGCCTGAACCTGCACATCCCCGACTTCTCCGGGCCGCTCACCCCGGCCGCGTGCGACCGCTCGCTGGACCTGGCCCGCGCGTTCTTCGCCCGGTACTTCCCCGAGGAACGCCACGGGGTCGCCACCTGCCACTCCTGGCTGCTCGACCCGCAGCTGAAGCGCTACCTGCCCGCCGACTCCAACATCGTCCGCTTCCAGGAACGGTTCCGGGCGATCCGCGAGGACACGGAGCCTGCCGACACCGAGCCCGTCCAGTTCGTCTTCGGCCGTCCCGACCAGGCGGCGGAGAGCCTGCCACGGCGTACCTCCGTGGAGCGGGCCGTCGGGGATCATCTGCGGGCGGGCGGCCACTGGTACCTCGGGCACGGGTGGTTCCCGCTCCAACAGTTGCCTCTCTGAAGGGAATTGACTCGTACGGGTGAACCAGTGCGAGTCGGGAACGGGCGTGCGGTCGCGAGCCGTTGGACGGGCATGCGACTTGAAATGCGTGAGGGGTACGAGGGGACAGGACCCGGGGCGATCACCCCGGACGGCTGCGCGGTGGAGCTGTACTCACGGCTGGCCGTGGGAGCGGAGCCGGACATCATCACGGCGGCCGTGCCGGCGGGCGCGCGCATCCTGGAGCTGGGCAGCGGGGTGGGACGGGTGACCCACCCCCTCCTGGAGCGCGGGTTCACGGTCACGGCGGTCGACGAGTCCGCCGAGATGCTGGAGCGGGTGCGGGGCGCACGCACGATATGCAGTCCGATCGAGAACCTCGACCTGGGCGAGACCTTCGACGTCGTGATGCTGGCGTCGTTCCTGGTGCACGCGGGAGACGAGGAGGTGCGGCGCGGGCTGCTGCGGACCTGTGTACGGCATGTCGCGGCGGGCGGCTGTGTGCTGATCCAGCGGGAGGGCGAGGACTACCACTCGAACGTGCCGCGCGAGCGAGTCGACCCCAGCGGGTTCACCGTGCGGATGGTGTCGGCGGAGCCGGTCGGCGACGGGGTCGACTCCGTCCGCGCGGAGTATGTGTTCCCGGACGCGGTCTGGACCCAGACGTTCCTGTCCCGGCCGTTGACGAAGGACCAGTTCGAGGAGGCGCTCGCGGAGGCGGGACTGAAGGTGGACAGCTATCTGACACCGGACCGGGTGTGGGTGCGGGCGGTGCCGATGGGCTGACGGCCTGAAGGACTGACGGACGACTCACGGACGCACGCGGAAATCCCGTACGGCGGCGATGAGTTCCCCGGCGGGGTCCGGTCTACCTCTGCGACAGCAACACGGACCGCTTCCCTCAGGAGAACCCCATGTCACAGACCGCTGCCTCCGCTGCTCCCGTCGCGTCCGCGAGCGCCCGCGGACGCCGTGCCCGGATCGCGCTGCGCGCTCTGCAGGTGCTGCTGGCCCTGTTCTACGGCATCGCGAGTGCGCTGCCCAAGCTGATCGCGCACCCGTCGGCCGTGGAGTCCTTCGACCGGATCGGCTGGGGGAGCGGGGCCATGTACACCATCGGCGCGCTCGAACTGTCCGGGGCCGTCGCGCTGTTGGTCCCGCTGCTGCAGTCGGTGGCGGCGACGGCGCTCAGCGCGCTGATGGTGGGCGCCTTCATCGTGCAGATGACCGTGTTCCACGGTCAGAACGCGGCGACACCGCTGATCCTGATCATCCCGCTCGCCCTGATCGCCTGGGCACGGCGGGGGCAGAACGCGGAGCTGCTGAGGCTGCTGCGAGGGCGGGCGTCATGATCTGAGCGCGAGACGACGGTGGCGTCCGGTGGGGCCAGGGGCTCGGGCCGGACGTCATCGTTGCGTGCCCCGGCGGGTGGTGCGGCGGGCAGTGCCCTGTGCTCCGCGGTGCGGGTCGGGAGCATCGTCGGGGGAGCCGGCGGCAGGAAGATCGCGCAGGCGTTCCAGTTCGCGGCGGTCGCGCTTGGTGGGGCGGCCGGTACCTCGGTCGCGGACACCGGCCGGGGCCACGGTCTCGCGGGGCGGGGGCGGCGGGGAGTTGTCCACATAGCACTCGGCGGCGACAGGGGCGCCGACCCGCTTGCGGATGACGCGCTTCACGACGACGATCCGTTCCCGGCCCTCGTGGCGCAGGCGTACCTCGTCGCCGACGCGGACGGAGTGGGCGGCCTTCACCCGCTCGCCGTTGACGCGGACGTGGCCGCCCTTGCAGGCGGCGGCGCCCATGGAGCGGGTCTTGACCAGGCGGACGGACCAGATCCAGCTGTCGATGCGGACGCTCTCGCTGTTCGAGGGGCCGGCGGCCTCGGCGGCGGCCACGGCGTCGCCCTGCGGTTCGGGTGCGGCGCGATGGTCGTCGGTCTCGTCGCTCACGTCGCTCTCGTGCACGCCATCGGAAGCCATGCGCCGATTTTAGTCCCCGGGTGGCAGCAGGCACGGCCGATGCCGAGGTGCCCGTCGCGGTCCGCACCGGAGCCCGTACGGTGAGGGGATGAACCTGTCCGACCTCGATCGCAGGATCACCGGCTGCCGGGCCTGCCCCCGGCTGGTCGCCTGGCGTGAGGAGGTCGCCCGCACCAAACGCGCGGCCTTCGCCGACTGGACCTACTGGGGCCGCCCGGTACCCGGCTTCGGTCCCGCCGACGCACCCCTGCTGATCATCGGCCTCGCCCCGGCCGCGCACGGTGCGAACCGGACCGGCCGCATGTTCACAGGTGATCGCTCCGGGGACGTCCTGTACGAGGCCCTGTACGACGTGGGGCTCGCCTCGCAGCCGACCGCCGTGAGTGCCGACGACGGCCTGGAGCTGTACGGCGTGCGCATCACCTCGCCGGTGCGCTGCGCACCGCCCGCCAACAAGCCCACCCCCGAGGAGCGCGACACCTGCCGTTCCTGGCTCGTCGACGAACTGGCGGTGTTGCGGCCGACGTTGAAGGCCGCGATCGTGCTCGGCGGCTTCGGCTGGCAGGCCGCGTTGCCGGCGTTCGCGGCGGCGGGGTGGGCTGTACCGAGGCCGCGTCCGGTGTTCGGGCACGGGGTGCGGGTGCCGCTCGACGGCCTCGACCTCTTCGGCTGCTTCCACGTCAGCCAGCGCAACACCTTCACCGGGAAGCTCACCCCCGCGATGCTGCGGGACGTGCTGCGCACGGCGGCCGGGGCGGCGGGACTGCCGACCGCGCCATAACCTGTGGCAGGGGATTCGCGGCGGACGTTAGGGTCCCCGGATGGGCCTGTATCCGGAGATCGAACCGTACGACCACGGCATGCTCGACGTCGGAGACGGCAACCTCGTCCACTGGGAGACCTGCGGAAACCCGCACGGCAAGCCGGCGGTCGTGCTGCACGGCGGCCCGGGATCGGGCTGTTCCCCCTACCCCCGACGCTACTTCGATCCCGCCGTCTACCGGATCGTGCTGCTCGACCAGCGCGGGTGCGGACGTTCCACCCCGCACGCCAGCGTCTACGACACCGACATGAGCGTGAACACGACGGCTCAGCTGATCGCCGATCTGGAGCTGCTGCGGCGGCACTTGGGGATCGAACGGTGGCTGGTGTGGGGCGCGTCGTGGGGCTCGGTGCTCGGACTGCGGTACGCGCAGACACATCCCCGGTCGGTGTCGGAGCTGGTGCTGACCTGTGTGGCCACCGGTTCCAATCCGGAAGTGGCCTTGCTGACCAGGGGACTGGGGAAGATCTTCCCCGAGGCGTTCGAGCGGTTCATCGGTGAACTGCCCGTGGGGGAACGCGACGGGAACCTCGCCGCCGCCTACAACCGGCTCATCGAGTCCCCCGACCGGGCGGTGCGGGAGCGTGCCGCACGTGCGTGGACCGACTGGGAGACGGCGATCATCCCCGCCCCACCGCGCTCCGAAAAGCGGTACGAGGACCCGAAGTTCCGTATGTGCTTCGCCCGCACCGTCACGCACTACTTCGGCAACGACCACTTTCTCGGCGAGGGCAACGACGAGGGCATCGTGCTCCGGGACGCGCACCTCCTCAAGGACATCCCCGGCACCCTCGTCCAAGGCAGCCTCGACCTCGGCAACCTTGTCGGTTGCGCCTGGCGCCTGCACCATGCCTGGCCCGGCAGCGAGTTGGTGATCGTGGACGAGGCCGGGCACAACGCGAGCGCGCCGGGTGTCGCGGAGGCGCTGGTGGCGGCGACGGACAAATACGCCCGCCGTTAGCCCAGTTGGTCGGCTAGCCCAGTTGGTCACCGAAGAGGTGGCGCACTGTGGAGCGGTAGTTCGCCTGGACGTGGCTGAGGGCGTGGGCGCGGGCGCGGTCCGGGTCGCCGGAGGCGATTGCCTCGTACAACTCCTCGTGCTCGGTGAGGAGTTGGGGCCACTCCTCGTTCTGCCGGGTGAGCCAGCGCAGTCGGCCGTCGACCGGTTCCATGACCGAGATCAGCAGGCTGTTGCCGGCCAGGGCCAGAATGCGGTCGTGGAAGCGGGTGTTGACGTCGGTGATCGCCTCGGCGTCGTCGGACCGGGTGGCCTCCGCCGCGCTGTCCAGCAACTCCCGTAGTTCGGCGAGTGCCTGAGGGGTGGCGCGGGTCGCGGCGAGCCCGGCCGCGTACACCTCCAGCGCCTCGCGCAGCTCGAACAGTTCCTTGACGTCGGTCGGGGTCAGCCGTCGTACGACCGTACGGCGGGCCGACTCGAACAGGACGAAGCCCTCCGCGACCAGGGCCCGGATCGCTTCCCGGACCGGCACCCGCGAGACCCCGAAGCGTTCGGCCAGCTCGCGTTCCACCAGCCGGTCTCCGGGGCGGAGGCGACCGGCGATGATGTCCTGCCGCAGGGTCGCCAGGACGCGTTCGCGCACCGCCCCGAGGGGTTCGATCTTCGCTGTCATGGAGCTCATGGGGCCATCTTCGCCGACTCCGGGGGTCTTTTACGGAGCGTTAACAGTGGTGACATCGGTCGGAACCGTTGACGGGAGGACCATGACGGCAGTTTGGTATACCAAACGACATCGGTAGCCGTCCTGCTCTCCCTTCTCCCACTCCACCCCCCCCACCCCTCCTCGCACCTCCGTCCCCTTGCCCTGGAGGCCCCGTGTCCCTCGCCGACCGCGCCGAAGTCACCGGCGCACCAGCGTTCGTCCCCGACCCCCGGCTCACCAACGAAGACCTCGCCCCCGCCGACAAGCGCAACTGGAAGGTCTTCGACCTCTTCGCCATGTGGATGTCGGACGTCCACAACCTCGGCAACTACACGTTCGCCGCAGGCTTGTTGGTCCTCGGCATGAACGTCTGGCAGGTCTTCACCTCCCTGCTCGTCGGCTTCGTGCTCATCTACGTCGGCATGAACTGGATGGGGAAGATCGGGCAGGCGCACGGCGTCCCGTTCCCGGTCGTCAGCCGCATCAGCTTCGGGGTCTGGGGCGCCAACATCCCGGCCCTCATCCGGGCCGTGATCGCCATCATGTGGTACGGCATCCAGACCTATCTGGCCTCCGTCGCCGTCAACGTGATGCTGCTGGCCGCCTGGCCCGGCCTGGAATCCTGGACTCACCACTCCTTCCTGGGACTTGACGCCCTCGGCTGGGTCTCCTTCGTGTCGCTGTGGCTGATCCAGGCGGTGATCATCAGTCAAGGCATGGAGTCGGTGCGGAAGTTCCAGGACTTCTGCGGCCCGGCGATCTGGCTGGTGATGATCGCGCTGGCCATCTGGGTGCTGGCGAAGGCCGGTTGGTCGATCTCGCTGACCTCCACCCCGCACCCGGTCTCGTTCGGCGAGCAGTGGCGCCAGTGGTTCGGCGCGATCGGCCTGATCCTCGCCACCTACGGCACCCTGATGCTCAACTTCTGCGACTTCTCCCGCTTCGCGCCCGACTACAAGACCGTCCGCCGCGGCAACTTCTGGGGCCTGCCCATCAACTCCACCGCGTTCGTGGTCGTTTCGGTGATCGTCACGGCCGGCTCGCTGGAGGTCTGGGGCCAAGCCATCACGGATCCGGCCGAGTTGGTCGCCAAGGTCGGCAACACCTGGGTGATGGTCCTGGGCGCGTTCACGTTCGCCGTCGCCACGATGGGCGTCAACATCGTCGCCAACTTCGTCTCCCCGGCGTACGACCTGGCCAACGTCTGGCCGCAGAAGATCACCTTCAGGATCGGCGGCATGATCAGCACGGTCGCGGCACTGGTTGTCACTCCGTGGAACCTCTTCTCCAACCCGACCGTCGTCAACTACTTCCTCGGCGGCCTCGGCGCCTTCCTGGGCCCGCTGTTCGGTGTGATCATGGTCGACTACTACTGGGTCAAGCGCGGCCGGGTCGACGTACAGGAGCTCTTCGACGCGACCCCCGGCTCCCGCTACTACTACCGCAAGGGCGTCAACCCCAAGGCCCTGTGGGCGTTCCTGCCCTCGGCGGGCGTCGCGGCCGTACTCGCACTGGTGAAGACGTTCAGCGACGTCGCCCCGTACTCCTGGTTCATCGGTACGGCACTGGGCGCCGGCCTGTACCTGCTGATCTGCCGCACCGACCGAGCCGCCGCCGAGCCCGTCCTCAAGCCGGTGGAGGTCTGAGCGGAGTGCGCATCGTCGTCACCAACTGCAACACCACGCAGGAGATGACCGAGGAGATCGTACGAGGTGCCCGGGCCGCCGCAGGCCCGGGCACCACCGTGACCGGACTGACCCCCGCGTGGGGCCCCGAGTCCGCGGAGGGCTGGCTCGACAGTTACCTCTCGGCCGCGGCCGTCATGGACCTGCTGCGGACATACGACGGCCCGCGCTACGACGCCGTCGTCATGGCCGGTTTCGGGGAGCACGGACGGGAAGGCGTCCGGGAGTTGGTGGACGTACCGGTCGTCGACATCACCGAGGCGGCTGCTCATCTGGCCTGTCTGCTGGGCCGCCGGTACGGCGTCGTCACCACGCTGGAACGCTCGTGCGGCCAGATCGAGGACAGCCTGGAGTTGGCCGGGGTGGGCCGGAACTGTGCGGCGGTGGTGGGGACGGGGCTGAGCGTCCTCGACCTCGGCGACGAGGACCGCACGGAGGCGGCGTTCCTCGCGGCGGCGGAACGGGTGTGCGCGGCCGGGGCCGAGGTGCTGGTGCTGGGCTGCGCGGGGATGACGGGACTGCAGCGGGCGGTGGGGGAGAAGCTGGGGCTGCCGGTGGTCGACGGAGTCGGCGCGGCGGTGAAGCTCGCGGAGTCGCTGGTGGGGTTGGGCCTGAAGACGAGCAGGGCGGGGAGCTATGCGAGCCCGGTTCCCAAAAGGAGGGCGTGGGGCAGCGCCCCTTCAGGGGCGCGGGGAACTGCGCGACCAGCCACGACGGCGCAGCAGCCGCCGAACAACCCGCCGAGGCACTCTCGGTAGCGCATCCGTAGGGGTGATCTTGCCCCGAGCTGCCAGGTCACGCGCCGAGGCCGGCGCCTGCGCCCCACAGACTCCCGGAAGGACAAGTCCCCACCGGCAGGAACGGAGTCACCTTTGACCAGGCAGCCGGTACCACGAGCCCTCCTCGTCACGCTCCTCGCCGGACTCTGCGCCGGGGCGACGCGCGACGTACCGGAACCCTTCTGGACCACCCCCGACTCGCGAGCCGCGCGACAGGCGGCCACCTGGCGCGAGGACGGCCGAACGGCCGACGCCACGCTGATGGACCGCATCGCCGCCAGACCCGAGGCCGAGTGGCTCAACGGACCCGACCCCGGCCCAGTCGTCCGCGCCCGCACCACCGCCGCCGCCCGCGCCGGACAGACCGCCGTACTCGTGGCGTACTACATCCCGAACCGCGACTGCGGCCAGTACTCGCTGGGCGGCGCCCCCACCGGGACTGTCTACCGCACCTGGATCGACGAGTTCGCGACCGCCCTCGGCGACCGGGGCGCCTACGTCATCGTCGAACCGGACGCCGTCGCTCAGGTGGTCGCCGGCTGCACCCGGGTCGTGGCGAAGGACCGCTACGCCCTGCTCGCCTACGCCGTAGAGCGCCTCGAACGCCGGCCGCACACCCACGTCTACCTCGACGCCGGCAACTCCGGCTGGATCCCCGAGGCCTGGCGACTGGTCGACGCGCTGAAGGCGTCCGGCGTCGCCCGTGCCGACGGGGTCGCCCTGAACGTCTCCAACTTCCAGACGAACAAGGCGAGTTCAGCGTACGGCGACCAACTCTCCAAGGACCTCGCCGGCACGCACTACGTCATCGACACCAGCCGCAACGGCAACGGCCCCTACACCGGTACCGACGCGTGGTGCAATCCGCCCGGCCGCGCACTGGGCACCCCGCCGACGACCCGCACGGACAACCCCCTTCTCGACGCCTACTTGTGGATCAAACGCCCCGGCGAGTCCGACGGCACCTGCCGGGGCGGCCCGGCGGCGGGCCGGTGGTGGCCGACGTACGCTCTGGAACTGGCCCGCAACGCAGGCCCCTGACCTACGACTTGGGCTCCCACACATACCGCACGTCAGGCTCCCGCTCCTCGTTGGTGCTGCCGTCCGTGAACTCGACGGCGACGAAGCCGTGGCGCTCGTAGAACCGGTGGGCGGGCTTGTTGACCTGGAAGGTCCACAGGTGCAGCCCCTGCGGACTCCGCTCCTTCGCGAGCCCGACGAACCGGTCCCCGAGACCGCGTCCGCGCCAGTCCGGGTCGAGGTAGAGCTGCGACAGCAGATCGCCGTTGAGCACCATCAGCCCCACGATTCCGCCACTGTCACCCGCGTCGGCCACCCAGACCTCGCGCAGCGGGACGACGACGTCCCGGAAGTAGTCGCGCACGTCGTCGGCGGACCGCGGGCTGACGACGGTCGGCAGCGCGGCGGCGAAGGACCGCAGCCACACGTCGGCGGCGGGGCGCGCGTCCGGGGCGGTCGCCCGACGGAGGGTGACGACGGTCTCGGAGACGGGATTCACGGCTGCGCCACCTCTTCCGGTGCGGACGGTGCGGACGGTGCGGGCGGTACGACGGCTGTGGCCGTGATCTCCACGAGTTGCCCGGTGTACCCGAGGCAGGCCACGCCGACCAGCGTGGACGAGTGCGGCCCCACACTCAGCCCGGACGCCTCGACCACCTCCCACACGGCGGACAGCACCGAGGGCTCACTGCTCACGACGTACACGTCCGTCGCCACGACATGACCCAAGTCGCTGCCGACCGCCCGCAGTTGCTCACCCAGATTCACGAGTACCTGCTCGGCCTGCCGTACCGCGTCCCCCTCGCCGACCACCTTGCCACCGGTGTCGAGAGGCACCGCTCCGGCGAGAAAGGCAAGCCTCGTACCGGCTTCGACGACGGTGGCGTGCGAGTACGTGGGTGGCGGGAAGAGGGTGTGGGCGGTGACGCGTTCGAGCACGGGGGCTCCCAGAGACGGGGGTTGGCGGCGGACTTCGCCCTGCGGGACGTCAGCGGATCACGTGGACGGCGGCACCCGCATCCGAATTACCGGCGGACTGCGGCCAGTCGGCGTGCGCACTCCTGTGCGAGGAGTGGGTACGCCTCGGCGATGGCCGCGTAGAGCCGGCGTCGGAGCAGTTCCTCCGCGGTGGCGCGGCCGGTGCTGCCGTACAGCCCGTTCAGGAGTTCGTCGTAGCGAGTCAGGCGATGGCGCAGATAGTCGACCTTCCACCGGTCGAGCGCGAGAGGGTCGGCGCTCTCGACCGTCGCGGGAGGCGACGGCTGCGGCTTCGGTCCCGAGCGCTCGTGGCTCCGCTCCTTGTCCCCGCGGTTGTGGTGCTCGACCGCCAGCGCCGCCAGTTTGTCCGGGGCCAGGCGCGGTACGTCGATCGACTCGGCCGTGATGCGCGCCAGTACCTCCCGCCGCCTGCGCTGAGCGATGACCCGGGCCGCGGCGGACCGCCGCGCGGCAGCCGCCGCGACGGTCCGGAACGTGTCGTTCCGCTCGGCGGCCTCGACCCGCTCGACGCAGTACAGGCGGGTCGGCGGGGACGACCTGACATGCGGGTTGGCCCGCAACAGGTCGGGTTCGCCGAGCAGTTGACGCACCATGCCGACCGTCCATCCCCGCGCGCGCAACCCGGCCGCCGAGAGATGCGTACGTGCGGCCCGCGAGTCGCCGCCACCCTCGGCTTGCCCCTGCCCGCCCTCATTGGTCTCGTGCGCTGTCATCGACCGCTCCCCCGTGGTGACTCTCAGTGACCACTCCATTGAAGCGCGCACCACTGACAATCGGCCCGAGGGCCCGCTCTCAGGCCGCGAGAGCGACCTCAGCCGACGGGATCAGGATCGGGATCCGAAGGGGAATCGGAGGTGTCAGGACCCCTCTGAGGGTCCGGGGGGGGGTGTCCCGAACCGCCCCTGTCGGCGTGTTCTCGGGGCCTCGTGGTGCGGGCAGGTCGATGAGGTCGCTGACTCCCGCCACCTCCTGCAAGGTCCGGGCCAGTGACAGCAGCGAACTCCGCACCTCGGCGATCGCCCGGCGCAGCGCGTCCTCGTGCTCCCACTCCCGCTCCCACGCCACCGGGTCCCGGCCCTCGGGCCGCTGCGACTCGTAGGCCGCGAGGCGGGGATGCCAGGACGCGAGCAGGGGACGCAGGACGCGGTTGAGGACGGTGACCGCCAGGACGGCGAAGCTGATGTGGCCGGGGGCCAGCGGCGGGGCGATGTCGGGGCCGTAGCGGCGGAGTATGTCCCGGGTCGTGCCGAAGAAGGTGTACAGGGAGGACAGGGCCTCACGCAGGAACCCCTCGTCGGCGGCGAGTTCCTCGACCGAGACCCGGGTGACCAGTTCCAGGTACAACTCCCAGGCCGCGCTGCGTTCCACGTCGGCCGGTTCCCAGGTTCCCGAGATCTCGCCGACGAACGGGATCGTCAGCCTGGCCGTGATCTGCGACGGACCGCCCGGACCCCGCCGTCTGCGCTGCCTGTGTCTCATGATCGCCCTCCCCGGTACCCACAGTAGGGTAAGTCGCCGTGTGGGACGTCTTTCTCAGCTACAGCCGCAGCGACGTGGAGCGGGTGCGACCGCTCGCGCGGATCCTGCGCGACGGCGGGCTCGACGTGTTCACCGACGAGACCGGGGTCGCGTCCTTCGCCGGCATCAGCGACACCATCCGGCGTGAACTGGCCCGCTCCAAGGCGCTGCTCGCCTACTACTCCGTCGGCTACCCCGAACGCGAGGCCTGCCAGTGGGAGTTGACGACGGCCTATCTGGCGGGCCTGCGGGAGGGCGATCCGCGCGGTCGCGTCATGGTGGTCAATCCCGAGGCGACCACCGACCACATCCACCCCGTCGAACTCCGCGACGCCCGGCACGCCCCGGCGGACGACCTCACCGCCCTGGTGGCCGACGTACGCGAGCATGTCGCCCGCCTCGACGGTCCGATGGCGATCCAGGAACGCGCCCAACGGCGATGGCTGTTGGGCTCGCCGGAACCGCGCCCCGACTTCCTGGGCCGCCTCTCCGAACTCTGGCAGGTGCACTCCGCCCTGCACGCCCACTCCGCGCCCCTGGTCACCGGCCGCGCCGCCCCGCGTGCCGTGCAGATCCGCGGTATGGCCGGCATCGGCAAGTCCGCCCTCGCCCAGGAGTACGCCCTCCGCTTCGAGGCGGCCTACCCCGGCGGTGTCTTCTGGGTGAGCGGGCAGGCGTACGACGACTCCGTGCGCGCGCTTTCCGATTCCGGCGCCACCTCCTTCGATACCGCCGAACCGTTCCTGTGGATCGTCGACTCCGTCCCCGCCGACCGGCTCACCGCCCGCGACATCGCCGCGATGGCCGCGCCCCACCCGCTCGGCCACACCGTCTTCACCCTGCGCAGCCGTGCCTACGACGGAATCGGCACCCCCGTGGACCTGGGGCCGCTCGACGCCCCGCACGCGCGCGTGCTCGTCGGCGGGGACGAGACCCTGGCCGAGGCGCTGGACGGACATCCCCTCGCCCTCGGCCTGCTGGCCCGCGCGATCCGGGCCGGTCATCAGCCGCGCGAGTTGTACGGCAGGCTGCACGCGCGCGGGGGCTCCCTCCTCGACACCCTCGCGGAGGGGGACGTGACCGGTGCTCTCGTGCGGGACGTGGACACGGCGGACGCCGCCGATGTGCTGCGCTGCGCCGCCGTACTGCATCCACTGCCGTTGACCGCGGAGGACGCGGAGCGGGTGCTCGCCGCCGCCGACGTGGTGCCCAGGGCCGTCGCCGCCCGGCGGGCCGCGAACGGCGTCGCCGAACTGCGCGTACGCAGCCTGCTGGCACCCGCGGCCGACGGCGGCTGGCGGCTCCACCCCGTCACCCTGCACGCCTGGCACCACCACGACCCGGCCCCCGCCCGCACCGAGTCACTGCGGCACGCCGCGCTGCGCAGCCTGTGCGGTCACCGCGGCCCGGCTACGCTGGCCTTCCCCGGAGGCCGGAGGGAGGCACCCATGGCGGCACCCAGTGAGTCGGAGCGGATGGCCGCTTTCGACCTGCAGGTAGAGCTGGTCACCCGGATCGGGGTGCAGGAACTGGCGCCGGGCACCGGCAGTCTGCGGGAGGCGCTGGCGTCCCTGAAGGCTCTGATCGACTTCACGCGCGGGACGTTGCACACGTACAGCGTCGGTCTGGAACGCGGCTCCGGCGCACCGACCGTCCAGAGCCTCGCCTACGTCCTCGTCAACGACACCATCCGCCCCTTCACCAGCACCTGGCACCCCCGCCTCGCCGCCTACGAGGCCCGCTGCCCCGCCGGCACCGCCCCCCTCGACCACGAGGCCGCCTGGCCGCAGGCCGAGACGATGCGCACCGAACTGACCGCACTGCGCGAGCCGTTGCTGCGGATCACGGAGGCGCTCGGGAGAATCTCGGGGGCGGACTTCGGGGTGGCGGCGACGGGCTGAGGGGCCCGGCGATATCGCGTGGCGCCGCGCGCGCCGCCTGCGTACGGTTCGGTTCCGGTGATGCCCTGCCCCTCTCTTCCCGTCCCCGGCCGACCAGTTGGAGCCGCAGCCGTGTCCACGCCCGACGACGACGCGGAGTTCCTCGACACCACCGCCGACCGTCTCGCCGCCCTCCCCACCGTCCGGGCCGTCGCCCTCGGCGGTTCCCGTGCCCAGGGCACCCACCGACCCGACAGCGACTGGGACTTGGCGGTCTACTACCGCGGCCCCTTCGAGCCGGCCGATCTCCGTGCGATCGGCTGGGACGGCGAGGTCTCCGAGGTCGGCGGGTGGGGCGGTGGGGTCTTCAACGGGGGTGCGTGGCTGACCGTCGACGGGCGGCGGGTCGATGTGCACTATCGCGATCTGACCGTGGTGGAGCGGGAGTTGGCGGAGGCGGAGGCGGGGCGCTTCCGGGTGGAACCGTTGATGTTCCATCTCGCCGGAATTCCCAGCTACTTGGTGGTCGCCGAACTCGCGGTCAACCGTGTGCTGCGAGGCGAACTGCCTTGCCCCGACACCTATCCCGAGAAGCTGCGGCGCTCCGCCGCCGAACGCTGGCACGGCACCGCCCGCGCCACCCTCGCCCACGCGCGGGCCAACCACGCGCCGAAGGGCAACCTCACCGAGGTCGCCGGCGCGCTCGCCGTGGCCGCCGTACAGGCCGGGCACGGTGTGCTCGCGGGGCGTGGGGAGTGGGTGACGAACGAGAAGCGGCTGCTGGAGCGGGCCGGGCTGCGGCGCGTCGACGACATCGTGGCGGGGCTGCGCCCGGAACCGGATGCGCTCACGCACGCGGTTTCCGACGCGGAAGCTGTGTTCCGGGCGTTGCGTTCATAAAGAAAGCGCCCCCGCGGCCAACCTTCACACCCTCGAAATACGACCGGCCCGTTCCGCACAAGTGCGCGAACTACCGTGGACACACAGCCTCAGTCTCCGCCCCGGCCACCGTCGCCCGAAGGCACACCCCGCCCTCGTAGGACAGGAGCCCTGTGTCCCGTCGTACCGTCGCGTTCTCGCTTCCGCCCTGGCTCGCCCACACGCTGCGGGCCCAGCGGGGGCCGGTGCCCTGGAGCGCGGTCACGCGAGGGGCGCTGTCCGCCGGGCCGCTGCTCCTCGCCGCCGTGCTCGTCGGGCGTACGTCCCTCGGGGTGCTGGCCGCGCTCGGGGCCATGCTCGCCGGGATCAACGACCGGCCCGGCAGCCGGCGCGCCTCCGTCAAGCGGCTCGGCGGGCCCGCGTTGGCCGGTGGTGTCGGGCTGTTGGTCGGGACGTACGCCGGGCAGCATGTCGGGGCTGCCGTGCTGACGCTTCTCCTCACCGGGATCGGGCTGGTCGCCGGCAGTTTCAGCGCCGTCGGGCCGGTCGCGTCCGGTGCCGGTACGCAACTGCTCGTCGCCTCCGCCATCGGCGCCGGGATGCCCCTGCCCGAACCGGGCTGGCAGCGGGCCCTCGCGTTTCTCGCCGGGGCCGCCTGGCTGGTCGGGCTGCGGCTGGCGCTGCCCACGCCCGGCGCCATCGCCGGTGACTACCGCTTCGACGGCGAGCGGGACGCCGTAGCCGCCGTGTACGACGCGATCGCCGCGCTGCTCGACGCCACCGGTGGGTCGGAGGCGACGGCGCGGCGCGCCGCGCTCACCGCAGCCCTCGATCACGCGCAGGACGCCCTTGCGGGGCCCCGGCTGCGGCGGTACGCCAGTTCCGCGGCCGAGCGGCGGCTGCACGGGCAGTACGCCGCCGCACTGCCGCTCGCCGAGGCCGCGACCGCGCTCGCGTGGGGTGGGGAGGCCGTGTCCGCCCGGGTGGGTGAAGGGCCGCGTCGGCTCGCCGCCGCCGTGCGCGACAACGCGCACACCGGGCCGTTGCCCGCGCCCAACCGTTCCGCGCCCGCGCTGCGCGCCCTCGACGACGCCCTGCTGCACGCCGCCGACGCCTTCGACCAGGCGGAGGGGAGTGACCTGCACACGCGGCGGCGGACGGCAACCGATCTGTTCCGTAAGGCATTTGGGGCAGGGGGGCGTGAGTACGGGTTCCGGGTCGCCCTCTGCTTCGGGGCCAGTGTCGCTGTCGCGCAGGCCCTGCACCAGGCCCGCTGGTACGGGCAGCACGAGCACTGGTACTGGCTGCCCGCCACCGCCGTCTTCCTCGTCAAGCCCGACCTCGGGCCGCTCGCCTCGCGGGCGCTGAGCCGGGCGGCGGGGACCGTGCTGGGGGCGCTCCTCTTCGCCGGGTTCGCCGCCGTGCTGCCCCGGCCCGAGGGGCTGATCGCGCTCGTGGCGCTCAGCGGGGCGCTCATTCCCGTCGCCACCCGGCACTTCGCCGCGCAGACCGCCGTCGTCACCGTCCTCGTGCTCTCGCTCGTGATGGTCGGCGGCGAACCGCAGGCCTCCGCCGGCCGGATCGGGGAGACGCTGCTGGCCTGCGCGATCGTGCTGATCGTCGGACATCTGCCGATGCCGGGGAAGCGGGGTGGGGGAGTGCGCGCCCGGCTCGCAGCGGCGGGCGATGCGGCGCACGCCTACCTCGTCCACGTGCTGAGCGAGTCCGGGGACCGCGCCGAGCGCTGGACCCTGCGCCGCGAGGCCTACCGCACGCTCGCCGAGGCCCGTGGCGCCATCGCCGTCTCCGCCGCCGAGCTCCCCGCTCTCGCCCGGCACACGGAGGGCACGGACGAGGTCGCCGCGGTCCTCGAACGGCTCGTCGACACCACCACCGCCTGCGCCGTCCACCTCGACGACACGGGACGGCTCACGCCCCGGCACATCCAGCAACTCACCGAGTTGTTGGAGGAGTTCGAGCGGGGGCGGGGGCGCGTGGGGCTGCGTGCCATCGAACTGCCGGTCGCCGTATAGGCCCTTGGGCCGACCCGGTCACTCCACCCGTACCCACACCGGTGCGTGGTCCGACCCCGGTGCCTCGCGCCGCGCCGCCGGATCCGGGCCCACGGACGGCAGTTGGGGCGCTTCCGCACCGGGCAGTCCCGTCCCCGCCGCCGTCACCCGATGCACCAGATGATGGCTGGCCAGAATGTGGTCGATCAGCTCGCGGCGCCCGGAGTTGATCCGGGAGTAGCGCTGGTCGGCGGGGATGAGCGGGGCCACGTCCCACAGCCGGGCCGCGTCGCCCTGGTCCGGGCGGTCGTAGCCGGGTGTGCCGATCTCCGAGCCGGGCGGACCGAGCAGGATCTGTGTGGTGGCCGCCTGCACCTCGTCGTTCATGTCGCCGAGCACGGCCACGTCCCGGGTACGGCCGTCACCGGCCAGCAGGTCGTCGGCCAGTGCCCGCAGGGTCGCCGCCTCGGCGGCCCGCCGGTAGAGGGCGTAGGCGCCGTACCGGGCCCGTTCGCCCTCGTCGTGGGGGAAGAAACGGTCCCCCGGGTAGGTCAGCAGCTTGGACTTCAGATGGGCGACCGCCGCCGTCAGCGGCCCGGTCGCCGTCGTGATCTCCACCGCCAGCAGGCCACGGCCCGTGGTCGGCTCCTCGGCGCCCGAGTCGTCGGACTGCACCGGGCGCAGGTGAGCGGGGAACGCGTTCGTGTCGGCGACGACACGCGGTTCGGTACGGCTGAGGAACCCGACCCGGATGCCCCGGACGTCCGGATGCGCGGACAGGGCGATGTGCCACTCACCGGCGAGCATCCCGGCCAGATCCTGCAGTGCCTCGGGTTCGCCCACCTCCTGTACGCCCAGCAGGGTCGGGTCCAGCTCCGTGATCACGGCGGCGAGGGAGGCGAGCTTCGCCTCGTAGGCGGCCTTGTCCTTGGGGCCGAACGGGCCGCCGGGGCGGTACAGGTTCTCCAGATTCCAGGTGCCGAGGAGCATGCGGGGCTCCTTCCAGAAGCCTTGGTCCAGAAGTCTTATGAGGCAAGCGTGCTGGTCCGGGACGGCTCGCGACAGCGGCACGCCGGGATGCGCGGTTCGGCTCACACGGGGCGAGGACGGCGTCGTACGTTGAGAGAGTGAGTGACTCTCCCGCAGATCTGCTGATCACCGGCTGCGCCGTCCTCGTGCACGACGAGGAGGAGCACATCGGCTTCGAGCAGGATGCTGCGATCGTCGTACGAGGCGGGCTCGTCGAGTCGGTGACGCGCGCGGCGGACGCGGCCGGCCTCGCGGCCGTCGAACGCATCGACGCGCGCGGCCAGGTCGCCCTGCCGGGGCTCATCAACTGCCACACCCACGCGCCGATGGTCGCGCTGCGCGGGCTCGCCGAGGACCTGCCCACCGAGGAGTGGTTCAACGACGTCGTCTGGCCCGTCGAGTCCAACCTCACCGAAAAAGACGTGGAGTTGGGGGCGCGACTCGCCTGCGCCGAGATGATCCGCGCCGGGGTCACCTGCTTCGCCGACCACTACTTCTCGATGGACACGGTCGCCGCCGTGGTCGCCGAGTGCGGGATCCGCGCCCACCTCGGCGAGGCCTACTTCTCCTCCCAGGGACCTCAAGGCCGGGAGAAATCGGTGGAGTTCGCGCTACGGCACCGGGACGCGGCCGGCGGTCGCATCACCACCGCCCTCGCCCCGCACGCCCCGTACACCGTGACCGACGCCGACCTCGCCGCCACCGCCGAACTCGCCCTGGAACACGGCCTCCCCGTCCACCTCCACGCCGCCGAGAACCGCGACCAGACCGACACCAGCCTCGCCCGCCACGGCCTCACCCCGATCGAAGTCCTCGACCGCACCGGCCTGTTGGCCACCGACCTGCTCATCGCCCACGGCACCGGCATCATCGACCGCGACCTGCCCGTCCTGGAGCGCGCGAGCGGTCGCGTCGCGGTAGCCACCGCACCCCGCGGCTACCTCAAGTTCGGCTGGCCCGACACCACTCCGATCCGCGCCCTGCGCGCCATCGGCATCCCGGTCGGACTCGCCACGGACGGCGCCGCGTCCAACAACTCCCTCGACGTGTGGGAGTCGATGGCCCTCACGTCCTTGGTGCAGAAGTCGACCGAGGGAGACCCGCGTTGGCTGACGTCCCGTCAGGCGCTGCACCACGCCACCCTCCAGAGTGCGCGGGCGGTCGGACTCGGTGACTCGATCGGGTCCATCGCGCCGGGCCGGCGGGCCGACATCGTCCTCGTCGATCTCACCGGGCCGCACACCCAGCCCGTCCACGACCTCGCCGCCACCCTCGTGCACAGCGCCCGCTCCGCGGACGTCCGCACCACGATCGTCGACGGCCGCGTCCTGATGCGCGACCGCGAGCTGCTGACCCTCGATGTGCCCGCCGTCGTAAGGGAGTTGGGGGACCGACTGCCCGCCCTCGTCGACCGGAGTCACGGGCGGCGCATTCAGGAATACGACACCTGAGCCGTGCCCCGGTCGCCTCTAGGCTGTCCTCCATGGATCTCGCGGACGGCCTTCTCGACCACCCGTACGACGTGTACCGGCGCCTGCGCGACAGCGCCCCCGTGCACCGCATCGCCGGCCCCGACGGCACCCCCGCCTGGCTCGTCACCCGGTACGAGGACGTCCGGGCGGCGCTGGCCGACCCGCGGCTCTCGCTGGACAAGAGGCATGCCACGGCCGGGACCTACAAGGGGTTCGCGCTGCCGCCCGCGCTCGACGCGAACCTCCTCAACATGGACCCGCCCGACCACACCCGCATCCGCCGCCTGGTCGGCCGGGCCTTCACCCCGCGCCGAACCGAGCAGCTCCGTACGCCGATTCGGCGCACCGCCGATCAACTCCTCGACGCGCTCGGCACGGAGGGCGACACCGACCTCATCGCCTCCTACGCGGCACCGCTCCCCATCACCGTCATCTGCGACCTGCTCGGCGTGCCCGACCGGCACCGGCGGGACTTCCGGGTGTGGACCGACACCCTTGTCGCGCCCGCCCCCGGGACACCGCCCGAGGCCGGCAAGCACGCGGTCGTCGCGATGCTCGGCTTCTTCACCCAACTCCTCGCCGAGAAAAGGGAGGAGCCCGGCGACGACCTGCTCTCCGACCTGATCGCCGTACGCGACGAGGGCGACCGGCTCAGCGAGGACGAGCTGATGTCGCTGGCCTTCCTCATCCTCTTCGCCGGGTACGAGAACACCGTCCAGCTCATCGGCAATGCCGTGCTCGCGCTGCTGCAACACCCCGAGCAGCTGGCCGCGTTGCGCAAGGGCCCCGGTCAACTCCCCGCCGCCGTCGAGGAGTTCCTGCGCTTCGAGGGGCCCGCGCTGCTCGCCATCCGGCGCTTCCCCGTCGAGGAGATCACCATGGGCGGGGTCACCGTCCCCGCCGGTGAGACGGTCTGGGTGTCCGCGTCCGCCGCCAACCGCGATCCGGACCGCTTCCCCGACCCGGACCGGCTCGACCTCGCCCGCGACACCACCGGGCATCTCGCGCTCGGCCACGGCATCCACTACTGCCTGGGCGCACCGCTCGCCCGCGCCGAGACCGAGATCGCGCTCGCCGCCCTGCTGGAACGCTTCCCCCGGCTGGAGTCGGGGAAGGGCGAGGTGCGGTGGCGGCCCTCGCTGCGCGCGCGGGGGCTGCTCACGCTCCCGGTGTCGTACGGGAGGACTTCGGCCGGTTCTGGCTGAAGTTTCTTTCGGGGCAGCGATGAGTTCCGGTTCCCGCTCCGGTCCACCCCTCAACGGACCGTTGTCACAGGAGGGCCCATGTCGCTTCCGGAGATCGTCTCGCGTGCGCAGTGGCGCGCGGCGCGCGAGGAACTGCTGGTCAGGGAGAAGGCGGCCACGCGCGCGCGGGACGCGCTCAACGCCGAGCGGCGCGGGCTGCCCATGGTGGAGATCGACAAGGAGTACCTCTTCGAGGGCGGCGACGGGAAGGCCACCCTGCTCGACCTCTTCGAGGGGCGCGGCCAACTCGTCGTCTACCACTTCATGTTCGCGCCCGACTGGGAGGCGGGCTGCCGCAGCTGCTCGGCGTTCCTCGACCAGATCGGGCATCTCGCCCATCTGCAGGCGCGCGGCACCACGTTCGCCGCCGTGTCGAGGGCGCCGTACACCAAGATCCTGCCGTTCAAGGCGCGGATGGGGTGGACGGTGCCCTGGTACTCGTCCTTCGGCGGGGAGTTCAACTGGGACTTCGACGTGACGCTCGTCGGGGACGGGGAGCCGGTCGAGCGGCCCGGGGTCAGCTGCTTCCTGCGGGACCGCGACCGGGTGTTCCACACCTACTCGACCTACGAGCGCGGGCTCGACGGGCTCGGTTCGACCACCTCCTTCCTGGACCTGACCGCGCTGGGGCGGCAGGAGGAGTGGGAGGAGCCGAAGGGGCGCGCGTCGGCGCTCGGGGCGCCCGCGGGCAGCGAGCGCATCCGCTATCACGACGAGTACGAGGACTGAGACGCGGACCGATACGGGAACCTGTGCGGAAGATGTGTGGCCAGGTGTCGACTATGTCTCAGTACCGTCACTTCGCGAGCCGTTCACCGTACTGTCGGCGTTTAACTCTACGAGGCTTCACGAAGCTCTCCGAGTTCAGCACGACAGGGAGGTACAGGGTGAACGGGCGAATGGTGCTTCAGCGCTTTCCCGCCGGCGGGCCGCGTGGTTCGTGGCCGGCGGAGGAGTTCGCGCAGGCACGCCGTCTGGAAGGGCTGCCCGCCGAGGTCGTCATGGACATCGCGACCGACATGTTCCTGGTGATCGTGCGCAGCGCCGACATCGTGGACGTGGCCGCCTGACCCGTCAGCCCGCCTTCGGGGCGGGCACCTTCGCCGTGAACTGGTCCGCCTGGAGCGCGTACAGCTCCGCGTAGACACCGCCGCTGAGCAGGAGTTCGTCGGGCGTCCCGGACTCCACCAGCCGCCCCTGGTCCAGGACGTGCACCAGATCCGCGTGGCGTACGGACGCCAGCCGGTGGGTGATCAGGACCACCGTCTGGCCGGTGCCGGCCAGCGCGCGGATCTTCTCGAAGACCTCCAGCTCGGCACGGGCGTCGAGGGCCGCGGTCGGCTCGTCCACGATCAGGATGCGGCCCTTGCGGTAGGCGGCCCGGGCGATACCGAGCCGCTGCCACTGGCCGCCCGACAGCTCGTGCCCGCCGCTGAAGTTGCGGGCCAGCAGCGTGTCCAGGCCGCGCGGCAGATCCGCGACCACGTCCTCGGCGCCTGCCTCGGCGAGCGCGCCCGCCACCCGCTCCTCGGTGAGTGGCGCGGCGGACCGCCCGATGGCCACGTTGACCCGGGCCGTGAACGGCCAGCGCTTGAAGTTCTGCGCCACCATCGCGATGCGGTCGGCCAGTTGGTGCCGGTCCGCCGTCGCCGCGTCGACGCCGTCCCACAGGATCCGGCCCCGGTCCGGCCGGTACAGTCCGGCCAGCAGCTTGACCAGGGTCGTCTTGCCGGAGCCGTTCTCGCCGACCAGCGCGATGATCCGGCCGAGCGGCAGCCTGAGCGTGACATCGTCGAGCGCGGGGTGGGTGGACTCGCCCGGATAACTGAACGTGACGTTCTCGAAGCGGATCTCCCGAGGCTCCTCGGGCAGAGCCGCCCCGCCGACCGGGATCGCCCGCTCGGCCGCCTCCGTGTACAGCTTCTGCAGATCGCCCACGAAGAGGGCTTCCTCGTGCAGCTGGTTCACCGCCAGCACGAGCGTGTCGAGGCTCCCGGAACCGGTGCGGATCGCGATCACCGCCGTACCCGCCACCGACAGCGCCATCGCACCGGACAGGAGCAGCCCGCCCAGCGTCGCGTACGTCGCCGCCGTCGCGAGGCCCGTCCAGGTCGCCGCGATCAGACCGGTGCGGGCCGCGAGCCGGGCCAGCCGGGCCTGCTCCGCCTCCGCGCTCTCCGACATCGCGTGGAAGTGGCGCAGCAGGAACGGGCCGACCCCGTGGACGCGGATCTCCGGGGCCGCCTCCGGTTCGGTGAGGAGACCGCTGATGAGATGGCCGGCGCGGGCGTGCTGCACCCAGATGTGGAACGACTCGTAGCGGCGGCGCGCGTTCGTCAGGGCGCCCCACGCGCTCGGCAGCGTCATCGTCACCAGCAGCGGGAGCAGCGCCGGATGCAGCACGGTCAGCACACCCGCCGCCGCGATCAGCGAGATCACCGCGTTCATCACCCGCGTCGCCAGCGAGATCATGCGGCGGGCCGAGGAGGCACCGTACTGCGCGGTGTCCAGCAGCTTGTGGAACGCGTGGTCCTCGATCGCGGCCAGCTCCACGGCCGCCGCCCGCTGCAGATACAGCTCGGTGGCGACCCGCTCCACCTTCGGCTCCAGCCGGCCGGTCGCATACGTCGACGCGGCCCGCAGCAGCGCGCCCACCAGCAGTACGGCGGCCATCGTGACCAGGGCCGGTACGGCGCCGTGCAGCCGGTCCGCGATCGCGCCGCCGGTGATCAGCCGCCCCAGCACGCTGTTGACCGCGAGCAGACTCACCGCCTGGGTGGCGCCCCGGCCCGCCTCGGCGGCCAGCACGATCCGCGCGGCCCGACGATCGGCCTGCCAGGCCAGCCGGAAACTCGACCCCAGCATCGCCGGCAACCGCGTCACCATGGCCCGGAAACTCAGCTCCAGGAACGCGTCGGTGTGCTGGTTCCACCCCATGTCGTAGCGCAAGGGCCCACCGAAGAGCAGCTGCTCCGACGCGGACGGCCCCACCTGTCCCGAGTCACCCTTGCTTCCCACCGTCGACCTCCCCCGATAGCGGACGAACGGCCACTATCGCGGGGTGGGGCGGTGTGGGGGAGAGCGCGTGGGAAAGGGGTTGCGGGCGCGCGGGCGTACGCCGGGAGGGGCGCGCCGTACGTTTCGACCGGCGGCGAGGGATGCGCCCGAAAGGGGCGCGGGGAACTGCGCGACCAGCCCCCACCGGCCCGCAGCCAAATACCGCCCACCCCGCGGAGCGCTACGCGCTGATGGGCCGAGACCAAGAAGGCGTAGCACCCGTCACCCGGCACACAGCCAGATACAGCGGAATCGGTGGCGTATACGGCAGCTTGCCGTCAGGCCGGTGAATGAGGCCGGGTGCGCGTGGCGCGTCCGGCACCAGCGCGCCGGTGGTGTACCGCGCCGGCGCCGGCCAGTCCAGCGCGTAGTCGGAGTCGGACGGCACGATCCACCACCAGTGCGTCTCGTCGGCGTAGACACAGCCGACGCGCGGTAGACGGGGCAGGACCAGCGGTCCGAAACGGGCGGGCACCGCCACCGCGTCACAGCCGAGCGGAGCCGTCATGCCCTCGGGGACGGGCAGTCGCCGGGGCGTGCCCGGTCCGTGCAGCGCGCGCCCCAGACGGACCAGTGTGTCGAGACTGAGTACCTGGCCGGGACCGGAAGCGCCGCTCAGACCCATTCGACCCCCGACCCGAAGTCTCCGAATCCGCCGGAATCCCCGGTACCCGCCGTGTCCGCGGAGTCCGGGAGGTCGCCGGCGTCCAGGTGGCCCCGGCCTCTGGAGGTTCCTGTGTCCTCCTGGCCCGGCTCCCCGAAGTGTCCGGCGGCCTCCCGGCTCCGGTGAACGGTGCCGGTCCCGTTGCCGGAACCGATCCCGTTTCCGTGTTCCCGGCCCCCGAAGCCGCCGAGATCCAGGCCTCCGAACTCGCCGGCACCCCCATGCCCGCGGGAGGCATCCCCATGCCCCCGTCCCGGAAATACGCCCAGATTCTCGAAGGCCCCGAAGTGTGCCGTCGCCTCGTCCTCGTCGCCCGAACCGCCCGACGGCACCGGTTTGGGTCGTGCGCCCCAGCCCAGGTCGTTGCGCGGTACGGAACTGTCGTGGCCGGGGGCCGGGTGGTGGCCGTGGGTCGGGTCCGCCTGCCGGGGCAGGTCGGCCCAGACGAGCAGACCGGGGCCGTGTTCCTGTGCACCCCAGGCCCGGCACAGCGCGTCGATGAGAAGCAATCCCCTCCCGTGCTCCTCATCGGGCCGCTGCGGGGACGGATGCGGCTCGCCAGGAGCACAGCCCTCGTCACGGACGGCTATCCGCACCAGGTCGTCGCCGTCGTGCAGCTCGCAGACTATGTGGCTGCTCGCGGTGTGCACGATGGCGTTGGTGACCAGCTCGGAGACGACCAGAACCGCCGTGTCGCAGGTGTCCTCGCACACGGACCAGCCGGACAGCCGGGCCCGCGTCAGGCGTCTCGCCTGGGCAGGGGAACCCGGATGGGCGGCCAGCTCGAACCGGAACCGGCGCTCGGCAGCGATCCCACCTGGGACGGCTTCCGTGGCGGCACCGAGACCGAGGCGGCCTGCGGCGGCGTCTGTTCCTAAGGGCGCGGACGGAATCACGCTTGCCACTATCGCCCCGCCGTGAACACTTGGCAAGTGTCACTATGAAAAATGCAGAGTGCCGTATGACGCTCTGGACGGTCGTGGCACACTGCTCGCAACAGAACGTCGCGCGGCGCCAGTTGGAATCTCCGGAGGTCTGTCCCGATCTTCGAATGAGTCTTCGAATGGCGCCGCAGGGCTGTCAGGAATCGACCGCCGGGCTGTCAGGGGCTCCTTCGCCGGGCCGCCAGGGCTCATTCGCCGTACAGGACTCATTGGGGGAGGTGGAGCGTGAGCGAGCCGCGGTCCGCACCGACGGTCGGCCAGGTCGTCCTCGGCCGGCGCCTGCTGGACCTGCGGGAACGTGCGGGGCTCAAGCGCGAGGAGGCCGCCAAGGTCCTGCGTGTCGCGCCCGCCACGGTCCGCCGTATGGAGATGGCCGAGGTCTCCCTCAAGATCCCGTACCTCCAGCTCCTCCTGAAGTCCTACGGCGTCTCCGCCGAGGAGGCCGCCGCCTTCGTGCAGCTGGCCGAGGAGGCCAACAGACCCGGCTGGTGGCAGCGTTTCCACGACATCCTGCCCGGCTGGTTCTCGATGTACGTCAGCCTGGAGGGTGCCGCCGCGCTCATCCGGTCGTACGAACCGCACTTCGTGCCCGGGCTGCTGCAGACCGAGGAGTACGCGCGCGGTGTGCTGCTGTCGGGTGCCATCGGCCAGACCGAGCCCGACGAGATCGAGCGCCATGTCGCGCTGCGCATGCAGCGCCAGGACCTGCTGACACGTTCCGGCGCGCCCCGCTTCTGGGCCGTCATGGACGAGACCGTCCTGCGCCGCCCGGTCGGCGGCCCGGAGGTGATGCGTGCCCAGATCGACAAACTGCTCGACGCCACGAAGCTGCCCAACGTGACCCTGCAGGTCGCCCCGTTCTCCTCGGGGCCGCACCCGGGCACGTACGGGCCCTTCGTGCTGTTCCGATTTGCCATGCCGGAACTGCCGGACATGGTCTACAGCGAGTACCTGACCGGCGCCGTCTATCTGGACGCGCGCGAAGAGGTGGCGACCCACCTTGAGGTCATGGACCGCATGGCGGCGCAGGCCGCTACGGCACATCGCACGAAGGAGATCCTCAAGGATCTCCGCAAGGAGCTGTGAATGGATCGCATCAAGCCGCGTATGAGCGTCTACAACGGTATGCCCGCGCGGGACTTGGGAAGCGAAGGCTGGCACAAGCCGTGGAGCGGCGGCAACGGCGGCAACTGCCTGGAGGCGATGAAGCTCGCCGACGGCCGGATCGCCGTCCGCCAGTCCACCGACCCGGACGGGCCGGCACTGATCTACACCACCGACGAGATGACGGCCTTCATCGAGGGGGCGAAAGCGGGCGAGGCGGATTTCCTGCTCTCATGACCCGGCTTGTGACCCAGCTGTGCTGAATGCTTTTTCCTTAATGAACCTGCTCATTTTGGTACTGACTTGATCGCACCGGCATCCCGGGATGCCGCATCTCAGAGCCACACCGGCAACGGCGGCTGCTCCGGCCGGCCGGGGCCGAGGCTCAGCGCGTAATAGATCTGCTCGATCGAGGGCGGTCCGACGGCGATATTCCGCCGGGCCGCCCTCGTCGGCGTCCGCCCGTCACGAATGGGCAGTCGTACGACGGTCGGCCCAGCTCCGCGCGGTTCGGCGAGCCGGGCCACCAGCATCCGGTCGGCGCGTCCCTCCACCGGGTCGGCGCCGAACATCACCCCGCGGCCCACCGCCGGTGGATTTCGTGAGCCGGGGCAGCGGAGGGACCCGTCGGCCCGCCGGGCGGGAGCACCTCGCACAGCGCCGCCAGCGCGGCACCGAACGCGGCTTCCGAGGGCGTCGCGTACCCCACGACGAGACCGTCCTGAACTCCCGCCGCCGGCCCCGTGGTCGCCGCCTCCGGATGCCGGAACGCGGCCAGTCCGTCCAGCGCGACGCCCTGCCACGCGGCGGCCTTCAGCGCGGAGCGCTCCGTGCCGGGCGGCAGCCGCAGCACCGCGTGCAGGCCGGCGGCGACTCCGGTGACCTCGATGTGCGGGGCCCGCGCGGCGAGCGCCGCGACGAGGCGGTCACGGCGGCTCCGGTACCGCTGCCGCATCCGCCGCACATGACGGTCGTAGGACCCCGAGGTGATGAAGTCGGCCAGGCTCAGTTGGTCGAGGACGCTCGCCCAGGCCTCACGTTCGCCCTTGGCCGCGAGTACGCCCTCGACGTACCGCTCCGGCAGGGCCATCCAGCCCAGGCGCAACGCGGGGGACAGGCTCTTGCTGACCGAGCCGAGGAGGATCACCTGCTCGGGGTCGAGGCCCTGGACGGCGCCGACTGGCTTGCGGTCGTAGCGGAACTCGCCGTCGTAGTCGTCCTCCAGGACCACCCCGCCACGCGCGCGTGCCCAGTCGATCACGGCGGCCCTGCGCTCGGCGTGCAGCGGGCCGCCGGTGGGGAACTGGTGCGCGGGCGTGAGCAGTACGGCCCGCTCCTTCGCCAACTCCTCGACGCGCGCGCCGTGTTCGTCGACCGGCAGCGGTACGGTCCGCACGCCGGCCGCGCGCAGCAGCTCCCGGTGGAAGCCGAGTCCGTACGCCTCCACGGCCAGCGGTCCGCGCAGCACCCCGCCGCCGCCCTGGCCGAACAGCAGCCGCAGTCCGTGCGCGAAGCCGGAGCAGATCACGATCCGGTCGGGTGCGGTGCGTACGCCACGCGCGCGTGCCAGGTATTCGGTGAGCGCCTCCCGCAGCTCGACCCGGCCGGCCGGGTCACCGGGCCCGAACACCTCGTCCGGCGCCTGCTGGAGCGCCCGCCGGTACGACGCGAGCCAGGCCGTGCGCGGGAACGCCGACGCGTCGGGCGTGCCCTGCCGCAGGTCGTGCCGGGGCGCACGCGCGCGTGGAGGTGCCGTAACCGGGCCGTTCCCGGCGTGTCGCGTCGGCTGTGCCCGTAGGGGTCGGGTTCTGTCGGCGACCCGGGTGCCCGAGCCCTGGCGCGCGGTCAGCCAGCCCTCCGCGACGAGTTCCGCGTAAGCGTCCGCGACCGTGTTCCGGGCGACCCCGAGGTCCGCGGCGAGCGAGCGGTACGGCGGCAGCCGGGTGCCGGGGGCGAGCCGCCCGCCGCGCACAGCCTCGCGCAGCGCGTCGATGAGGGCGGCCCGCCGGCCGCCGGTTCCGGACAGCTCCAGATGCAGATCGGCCCCGATCCGCTCCGCCGAATTGACCCATGCTTTCGCCATGAAAATGCACCCTACAGGGGGTCTTTCCGGCTCGTAGATTTGTCGCATGACGACGAACACGAACGCGAACACGAACGCGAACACGAACGCGAACACGGACACGAACGCCCAGGTCACCGTCCCGGCGACCCGCCTCGACCTCGCCCGCTCCGCCCCGAAGGTCTTCCGCGCTCTCATCGGCTTCGACGCCGCCGCCCGCGAGGGCCTCGACCCGGCGCTGGTCGAGCTGATCCAGATCCGTGCCTCGCACCTCAACCGCTGCGCCTACTGCCTCCACATGCACACGAACGACGCCCGCAAGGCCGGCGAGAGCGAGGACCGGCTGCACATGGTCGCCGTCTGGCGCGAGGCCCGGCACTTCTTCACCGAGCGCGAGCAGGCGGCCCTCGCCCTCACGGAGTCGGTGACCCTGGTGGCCGACGGCGGTGTCCCGGACGAGGTCTACGCGCAGGCGGCCGACCAGTTCGACGAGGAGGAACTGGCCCACGTCCTGTCCCTGATCCTCACGATCAACACCTGGAACCGGGTGGCCCTGTCGACCGCGAAGGTGGCGGGCACGGACCAGCGACGCTGACGCGGGCCGTCACACCGTCATCGGCCGGTCGTACGGCCCGATCGGCGCCGGCAACTGCGAACTCCCCGTCAGATAGCGGTCGACGGCCGCCGCCACCGCCCGCCCCTCCGCGATAGCCCACACGATCAGCGACTGGCCCCGCGCCGCGTCCCCCGCGACGAACACGCCCCGCGCGCTCGTCGCGAAGTCCGCGTCCCGGGTGATCGTGCCGCGCGGCGCCATCGCCAGCCTCAGCTGGTCGATGAGCCCGTCCTCGCGGTCGGGCCCGGAGAACCCGAGGGCGAGCAGCACCAGATCGGCGGGCAGGCTGCGCCCGGAACCGTCCAACGGGCGCCGCTCCGCGTCCACTTCGACCAGGTGCAAGGACCGCACCCGTCCGTCTGTGTCCCCCTCGAAGCGGAGCGTGGACGCCGCGAACAGCCGGGCGTCCGCGTCCGCCGCGGGCGCCGTCTCCAGGTCCCGCGCCTCCTCGTGCGCGGCCGACAGCCGATAGATCTTCGGATACGTCGGCCAGGGCTCCGCGTCCTCGTCGCGCTCGGCGTCCGGCTGGGCGTAGATGTCCAACTGCGTGACGGACGCGGCCCCTTCACGTACCGCCGTGCCGAGACAGTCGGCCCCCGTGTCGCCGCCGCCGACGATGACGACATGCTTCCCGGCGGCGGACATCGGGGACTCGGCCAGGTCCCCCTCGCACACCCGGTTGGCCAGCGGCAGATACTCCATCGCCTGCTGGATGCCGGTCAACTCCCGCCCCGGTACGGTGAGTTCACGCCACGCCGTCGCTCCCGTGGCGATCACCACCGCGTCGTAGCGCGCCCGCAGTTCGGCCGCTCCGACATCCCGCCCGACCGTCGTGGACGTACGGAACTTGGTGCCCTCGGCCCGCATCTGCTCCAGCCGCCGTTCCAGATGCCGCTTCTCCATCTTGAACTCGGGGATGCCGTACCGCATCAGCCCGCCGAGCCGGTCGTCCCGCTCGTACACGGCGACCGTGTGCCCGGCGCGCGTCAACTGCTGTGCCGCGGCAAGGCCGGTGGGCCCGGAGCCGACCACCGCGACGGTCCGCCCGGACAACCGGTCCGGCGGCCTCGGTGGCGTGAAACCGTCGGCCCACGCGCGGTCGGCGATGGCCACCTCGACGTTCTTGATGGTGACCGCGGGCTGGTTGATGGCGAGCACGCAGCCCGCTTCGCACGGCGCCGGACACAACCGCCCGGTGAATTCGGGGAAGTTGTTGGTGGCGTGCAGCCGGTCGGCCGCCGCCCGCCAGCCGTCCCGGCTGACCAGATCGTTCCACTCGGGGATCAGGTTGCCGAGCGGACAGGCGTCGTGGCAGAACGGGACGCCGCAGTCCATGCACCGGTCGGCCTGTCTGCTCACGATCGGCAGCAGCGCGCCCGGGACATACACCTCGTCCCAGTCCCGTACCCGCTCGTCGACGGGCCTGCGGGGCCACTCCTCGCGCGGAGTGGTCATAAAACCCTTGGGATCGGCCATGGCGGTCTTCCTCGCGTCCGCATGCGACAGGCCGTGCGTCATCGAGCGGCACTCTTTCAGCCACGATAAGGCCCTCCGGCCGAGCGCGCAGAGTGGGCGAGACCTCTTTCTCAAGGGGGTTTCCGCAGGCTTGTGCCGCCCCTGCCCGGTGGCTTCTCAGCCCGCGCCCAGTTGATCTTGGGACTTCGCTCAGGCGAGGGCAAGTATGTAGACCAGCGCGGCGGCGGCCGAGGCCATCGCGCGCACGTGATTCCACATCGTCCACTCGCGCACGTACGACGGCCAGTACGCGGCGGCCTCCGGGGTCCCCGGGTCCAGCTTCAGCAGGGCGTCGTTGCGGGGCACGTTCGCGACGAGGGTCAGCCCGAACGCCCCGAACAAATACAGCGCGCTGCCCAACAGCAACTCCGCGGTCCCCTGATCCGGCCACAGCACGAACGTCACCACCGCGATCACCGCGCACACCAACGCCGAACCGGCGAACAGCAGCATGAACGCGGGAGTCATCGCCGCCCTGTTGATCGCGTTCATCGCGGCGACACCCTGCGCGGGCGGCAGCTCGGCCAGCCCCCGCATGACCAGCACGGAGAAGGCGCAGAACACACCGGCCATCACCCCGGTCACGAGCACCCCCAGAACCGTCAGCGCGAAATACGGTTCACCGATCATGCCGATACCAACTCCCGCCCGTAGAGCCGAGATCCTGCCCACCACCAACCATCACGACAAGTCGAACCCATCCCCGCCCGCGCAACCATGGCCGAGAATCGCCGGACCATACGCGAGCGTCCACGGCACCGCTCGCCGATGCTGACGGACGTCATGCCGGGACGTCCCGCCAGTCCCGCAGCACCCGTTCCACCTCCGCCGTGATCCGCCGTCGTGCCTCGTGCCTCGGTACCCCGCTCATCAGCAACTGGTCGTACGGCGTGTCCCCGTGCCGTACGGACGCCGCCACCGCCGAGACCACCGCGCCCTCGGACAACGCCCGTCCCGCCGCACTCCGCCCCACCCGCCCGCTGCCCCGCAGCGAGGCGTGCGCGGCGATCGTCCGGGCCCGCTCCTTGGGGCAGCCGGGGAACAGCCGTCGTATCTCCGCCGCGAACGCCTCCGCGAACCGCACGTCCTCCACGGCCCGCCGCCCCGCGTCCCGCACCCGGCGCCGCCGCCGTGCCTCAGCGTCCGCGAGGCACCGTTCCTCGGCCTGGGCGAGCCCCGCCTCCTCGACGAGGACACCCTGTCGCTCGTACCGGCTCCGGCGCCGGTTGAACCGCACCACCACCGCCGACAGCGCGCTCTCCTCCCGCGCCCTGCGCGTCAGCGCCGTGTCGCCGCGCGGCAGGAACACCAGATGCCCGAGGTCGGCACAGTCGAGACAGCGCGGCACCCCGCCCTCGACGACCAGCAGCGCCAACGGCCCACGCCGACACCCCGCACAGTGCCGTTTCCTGAGCGGCTGGACGACCACGAGTCCGCCGACGGCCACAAGTCCGTTGCGGATCGGGGGAGTCGAGAGCGATGCCATACGAGATCCATTCCCTGCCATCGCGCACCTCTCTCCTGTCTCCTCTGCCGACCCCTGACCGAGGCCTGACGCATCATGGCCCTGTGCGACTGGAAGCGATCACCTGGGACCGGCTCGGCGACCTCCTCGCCGAGCATCTGCTCGACCTGAAGCCGGCCGACGGCAGCCCCTGGCCGCGCATCGCCTTCGACGGAGCCCCGGCGGCCCGCCCGGGCGACCTCGCCGAGCGGGTCGCGGAGGCGCTGCGCGTCCGCGGCCGTTCCTCGCTCGTCGTCGGCACGGAGGGCTTCCTGCGCCCCGCCTCGCTGCGCCTGGAGTACGGGCACCAGGACGCCGACGCCTACTACGACGGCTGGTTCGACACCCGGGCCCTGTGGCGCGAGGTGTTCGGCCCGCTCGAACCGAACGGCGACGGCCGCGTCCTGCCCGACCTGTGGGACCCGGCCGCCGACCGCGCCACCCGCAGCCCCTACGTTCAACTCCCGCCCGGTGCCCTCCTGTTGCTGCACGGCCCCCTCCTCCTGCGGCACTGGTTCCCCTTCGACCTGACCCTCCACGTCCTCCTCTCACCGGGCGCCCTGCGCCGCCGTACCCCCGAGACCGAGCACTGGACCCTGCCCGTCTTCGGACGCTACGAGGACGAGACCGACCCGGCCGGCACAGCGGACGTCCTGGTGCGCGCCGACGATCCACGGCACCCGGCCTGGGGCGGGCTGCCCAATGGCTGAGAAACCCGACCCAAGGGCTTTTGTATGCGTGTGCATTTAGTTAGGGTGTCGCCATGCCGATCTTCGACGACTCCGTCCGTGCTCTCCTCGACGGCAAGAACTTCGCCGCCGTCGCCACCGTCCGCCCCGACGGCGCCCCGCAGACCTCCGTGGTCTGGATCAAACGCGAGGACGACACCGTCCTCTTCTCCCCCCTCCAGGACCGGCAGAAGGTGCGCAACCTCCGTCACGACCCCCGCGTCAGCCTGTCGGTGTTCGACCTCGCCAACCCCTATGTCTCGGTCGAGATCCGCGGCACCGCCGAGATCCTCCCCGACCCCGACAAGCGGCTCCCGCACGAGCTCTCGCACAAGTACCTCGGCATCGACCCGCCCGCCGAGCGGGACGACCAGGTGCGGGTCATCGTCCGCGTCGTGCCGCAGAAGATCGTGGGCTTCCAGGTCTGACCGCCGTCCGAGTGCCGTCCCGGATTCCGGTCGGCGCACCGGAAGTCCCGACCGTCCGGGTGCGTTCGTCCCGCCGCGCGGCGAGAATGTAGGGCGCCGGGACTAGCGGAACGTTCTGTACCGCGCCGGCCGTCCGGCACCGGGAGGTACTTCATGACCACCGCCGGAGACATCATGCACCGGGGCGCCCAGTGGATCCCCGCCCATGAAACCCTGGACCGCGCCGCCCAGCTGATGCGCGAACTGGGCGTCGGAGCCCTGCCCATCAGCGACGAGAACGAACGGCTCTGCGGCATCCTCACCGACCGGGACATCGTCGTCGGCTGTGTGGCCATGGGCCACGATCCGGCGAAGGTCACCGCGGGCGAGATGGCCCAGGGCACGCCCCGCTGGATCGACGCCGGTGCCGATGTCGGCGAGGTGCTCCAGGAGATGCAGGGACACCAGATCCGCCGGCTTCCCGTGATCGAGAACAAACGCCTAGTCGGCATGATCAGCGAGGCTGACCTCGCCCAGCATCTGACGGAGGACCAGCTCGCCACCTGGGTCGAGAACGTCTACGCCCGAAGCGCCATGCGCTGAAGCTCCGACCGGTCGTGCCTGGGCCGTTGGACGGTTGTGCTCTGAGCCTCAGGGTGCTTGTGCTCTGGGTCGCCGGGTGGTTCAGAGCCAGCCGTTGCGCCGGAAGCCCCGGTACAGCGCCAGGCAGGCCACGGATATCACGCCGAGGATCAGGGGATAGCCGTACCGCCAGTGCAGTTCCGGCATGTTGTCGAAGTTCATGCCGTACACACCGCACACCATCGTCGGTACGGCGATCACCGCTGCCCAGGCCGTGATCTTCCGCATGTCCTCGTTCTGCGCGACCGTCACCTGGGCGAGGTGTGCCTGCAGAATCGAGTTGAGCAGTTCGTCGAAGGACGCGATCTGTTCCTTCGCCCGCAGCAGGTGGTCGGAGACATCGCGGAAGTAGGCCTGTATCTCCGGTCCGACCACCCGCATCGGCCGGGTGGACAACGCCTCCAGCGGGCCGCTGAGGGGGACCACCGCCCGCTTCAACTCCAGCAGTTCTCGCTTGAGTTGGTAGATACGGCCCGGGTCCGCCCGCGCGCCGTTCTGCGCGAACACGTCCGTCTCCACCTGGTCGATGTCCGCCTGCACCGAGTCCGTGACGCTCAGGTAGTCGTCGACCACGTGGTCCGCTATCGCGTGCAGCACCGCGGCCGGTCCCTTGGCGAGCTGCCGGGGGTTCGACTCCAACTCCTCGCGCAGCGGCCCCAGCGATCCGTGCCGTCCGTGCCGCACGGTGATGACGAACTCGGCGCCGACGAACACCATGATCTCGCCGGTGTCCACGACCTCGCTCGTCGCCGTCAGCTTCTCGTGCTCGACGTAGCAGACCGTCTTGAACACCGCGAAAAGCGTCTCGCCGTAGCGCTCCACCTTCGGGCGCTGATGGGCCTCGATCGCGTCCTCGACCGCCAGCGGGTGCAGGTTGAACAGCTCGGCGATGCCCGCGAACTCCTCGTTCGTCGGCTCGTGCAGACCGAGCCAGACGAACCCGTCGTCCTTCTTGCGCACCCGCTCGACGGCGTCCACCAGATCGCCGCCGACCGGGACCCGGACACCGTCCTGATACGTGACGCACTTCACCACCGAGGAGCCCAGGGGTGACCGGGCGTGGTGGCTCAGGTCGACGCGCGGGCGCCGTCGCGCCAGCCGCGCCACCTTGCGGAGGCCGCCGACCCTGCCCAGGCCCGTGACCTTCCGAAGATTCCCTGCCATGGACATCCGGATCTCCTTGCGTGGATCCCCTCGCATCGCATTTCTGCGCCTGGCGTGCCAGTTTGCCAGGCCGACGTGAGCGGTGGGTAAGCCCGTGGGAACGGAATCCTCCGCTTTGTTCCCGCCTGTGGACGAAGCCGTGCGTACGCCTTGTTCCCCGCTGTGGACGCAACCGTGCGGGAGCGGGCGCACGGCCGTGGCAAGGGCGTTCCGAACCGGAGCGTCGACCCCTCCCGACAAGCGGGGCAACTGGGATGATCGCGGCATGACGCGATCCGACGGGTATCTCCTCGACAACCGGCAGTCCGAGGCGGGGCAGCGCTTCGACGCCTTCGCCACGCTCTTCGACCCCACGACGTTCCGGCATCTGGAGGGGTTCGGCGTCGGACCCGGCTGGCGGGTCTGGGAGGTCGGTGTCGGCGGCACCTCGGTGGTGTCCTGGCTGGCCAAGAAGGTCGGCCCGACCGGGAAGGTCGTCGCGACCGACATCGACACCTCCCAGGTCGCCTCGGTGGCCCGCCCGCCGATCGAGGTGCGCGTCCATGACGTGGGCGCCGAGGAGCCGCCGGGGGAGGGCTTCGACCTCGTGCACGCGCGGCTCGTCCTGGTCCATGTCCCGGACCGGGAACGGGCGTTGCGCTCGATGATCAAGTCCCTGCGCCCCGGCGGACGCCTCCTGATCGAGGACGCCGACCCCGCCCTGCAGCCCTTGCTCTGCCCCGACGAACACGGCCCCGAGCAGCAACTGGCGAACCGTCTCCGCAACGGCTTCCGCGCCCTCCTCGCCGACCGCGGAGCCGACCTCTCCTACGGCCGCAAACTCCCGCGACTGCTCCGCGAGGCCGGTCTGCGCCGGGTGGAGGCCGACGCGTACTTCCCGGTCACCTCACCGGCCTGCGCCGCCCTGGAATCCGCCACGGTCCGCCAGATCCGCGACCAGCTCGTCACCGCGGGCCTCGCCACGGACGAGGACATCGACCGCCATCTGGCCAACGTCGCCTCCGGCACGATGGACCTGGCGACGGCACCGATGATCTCGGCCTGGGGGCGGAAGGCGTAGGCGGGGGCGGGAGTTGGCGCCGGTTGGGTGGGGGAGGGGGGCTTCAGGGGTGTTGGCCCGGCCGGCGGTGCCTTCGACGCCGGGACGTCGTGGGAACGCCCTCGCCGCAGGGGTCGATCGCCGTCACCCCCGCCCGGGCGGTCGCCCTCCCACCCGTTCCACCGCTCGCGCCCCCGCCCGGCACCCCTCCCGTGCCGCCTCCTCCGGATCGGCGCCCGTCAGAAGCGTCGCGAGGAACGCCCCCGTGAACGCGTCGCCCGCGCCCGTGGTGTCCCGGGGCGTGGCGGGCTCGGCCGGTACGCGTGCGTGGACCGTGCCGGAGCGGGCCACCAAGGCCCCCTCGGCGCCCTGCTTGGTGACCACCAGGGGGACATGGCGGCTCAACTTGGCCGCCGCGTCCGCCGGATCGGGCAACCCGGTGAGCAGACACGCCTCGTCACGGCTGGGCAGCAGCACGTCCACCCCCTCCACGAGCCCTAGGAAACGGTCCACGCCCAGCTCCACCAGGAACCCCGCAGACGCCGGATCCAGACTCACCGGCACCCCACGCGCGCGTGCCGACTCCATCGCCGCTGCCACCAACGCCCGGCTCGGCTCGGCGAACAGCAGATAGCCCGACAGATGCAGCCGTACGACACCGTCCAGCAGCGAGTCCGACCAGTCCTCGGGACCGAGCCGAAGGGCCGCGCCACTGTCGGTGAGAAACGTCCGCTCGGCAGAAGCCCCCGTGTCGACCAGACAGATCACCGTCCCGGTCGCCGCCTCCGGATCGACCACGAGCCGGGGCCGCACCCCGGAGGCGACCAGCTCCCGTTCGTGCCATGCCGCCGCGTCCGCACCCACGCGACCGAGCAGCCGTACGTCCGCGCAGCCCCAATGGGCCGCCCAGCACGCCACGTTGGCGCCCGCGCCGCCCGGCACGGTCCGGATCACGGCGGCGGTGTCGGTGCCCGGCGCGAGCGGTCCCCGGTGCCGGGCGACGACGTCCGTGACGACGTCCCCGACGACCAGGAGCGCGCCCTTCGGCCCGGTCGTCACGCCTCCTCGGCCCAGGCCGCCGCGATCCGCCCCGCCAGTCGTACGTTGCCGCGCACGGCCGCCAGGTTGGCGCTCAGCGAGGCACCGTCGGTGTGCTCCACGAGGTAGCCGAGGAGGAACGGGGTGACCGCCTGCCCGGTGACGCCCTCCGCCTCGCACGCGTGCAGCGCGTCGGCGAGCACGCGGGCATGCAGCTCGGGATCCAACTGCTCGTCCTCGGGCACGGGGTTGGCGACGATCAGCGTCGACTCCGGGGCGTCGAGCGCGTCCTGCGCCCGCATCACGGCCGCCACCTGCTCCGGGGTCTCCAGCGTCCACTCCACCGGGTACCCGGAGTCGGAGAGGTAGAAGCCGGGGAAACGGTCCGTGCCGTACCCGGCGACCGCCACGCCCAGCGTCTCCAGTCGCTGCAAGGTCGCCGGCACGTCCAGGATCGACTTCACGCCCGCGCACACCACCGTGATCCGGGTGGACGCCAGCAGCCCCAGGTCGGCGGACTCGTCCTGCGTCACCGTCCACTCCCGGTGCACCCCGCCGAGCCCTCCGGTCGCGAACACCCGGATGCCGGCCCGCGCCGCCAGCAGCGCCGTCGCCGACACCGTGGTAGCCCCGCTCGCTCCCGCCGCCACCGCGAGTGGCAGGTCGCGGTGGCCCAGCTTGCGGATTCCGTCCTCGTTGGCGACCCGCTCCAACTGGTCCTTGTCCAGGCCGACATGGGGCCGCCCGTCCAGCACGGCGATCGTCGCAGGGACGGCCCCCTCCTGCCGTACCGCCGCCTCCAGTTCCAGCGCCACCTGCAGATTGCGCGGGCGCGGCAACCCGTGCGCGATGATCGTCGACTCCAGGGCCACCACGGGTCGACGCGCGTCGATCGCCTCGCGTACTTCCTCGGACACCACCAGCACCACGCGCCTCCTGTCGTTCGGTCTTTCCTCATCCCTGGCGGGCTCAGTGCCCGGTCAAACCCTCGCGGGCTGTGGGGGACACCACCAGCATCCGACATGGAAGGACACGGAAGGACACGGAAGGACACGGAAAACGGGGGCCACGCGTGCGTGGCCCCCGCGTTCCCGTGCGTCAGACCGGGCTCACGCCCGCCAGCGTCCCGTGCGGATCGAGCACGTACTTGCGGCTGGCGCCCTGGTCGAACTCGGCGTAGCCGCGCGGTGCGTCCTCCAGCGAGATCGGGGTCGCGTTGACCGCCTTCGCGATGTGCACACGCCCGTGCAGGATCGCCATCATCAGACTCCGGTGGTACGTCATCACCGGGCACTGACCGGTCGTGAACCGGTGGCTCTTGGCCCAGCCGAGGCCGAGCCGCACCTTCAGGGTGCCGCTCTTCGCGTCCTCGTCGACCCCACCGGGGTCGGCGGTGACATACAGCCCGGGGATGCCCAGGGCACCGCCCGCGCGCGTGACGCCCATCAGCGAGTTGAGGACGGTCGCCGGCGCCTCCGGGGCGTTCGGGCCGTGCGCCCGTGCCTCGAAGCCGACCGCGTCGACCGCCGCGTCCACCTCCGGCTCACCGACGATCTCGGCGATCTGCTCCCCGATGTCGCCGCGCGAGACATCGACGGTCTCGCAGCCGAAACTCCTTGCCTGGCCCAGGCGTTCGGGGTTCAGGTCGCCGACGATGACCACCGCGGCGCCCAGGAGCTGCGCCGACGCCGCCGCCGCGAGACCGACCGGACCCGCCCCGGCTACGTACACCGTGGACCCGACCCCGGCGCCCGCGGTGACGGCGCCGTGGAAACCGGTCGGGAAGATGTCGGAGAGCATGGTGAGATCGAGCAGCTTCTCGCGTGCCTCGTCCCGGTCGGGGAACCTCAGCAGGTTGAAGTCCGCGTACGGGACCAGGGCGTACTCGGCCTGACCGCCGACCCAGCCGCCCATGTCGACATAGCCGTAGGCCGCCCCCGGACGGGCCGGGTTGACGTTCAGGCAGATGCCGGTCTTGCGTTCCTTGCAGTTGCGGCACCGCCCGCAGGCGATGTTGAACGGTACGGAGACGATGTCGCCCACGTCGATGAACTCGACGTCCGGACCCCGTTCGACGACCTCTCCGGTGATCTCGTGTCCGAGGACCAGTCCCTCGGGCGCGGTCGTCCGACCGCGCACCATGTGCTGGTCGCTGCCACAGATGTTGCTGGCGAGCACCTTCAGGATGACCCCGTGCCGGACCTTGCGGCCGACGTTGGCGGGGGCGACTCCCGGCCCGTCCTGCAGTTCAAGCGTCGGGTAGTCGATGGTCCTGACTTCCACCGCTCCCGGCTTGAGATACGCGACTGCCCTGTTTCCGCTTCCACTCATGCGTGATCGCCGTCCCTTCGGCTCCGATCCCCCGGATGCCAGTGGCTGTGCGCGCGCATGGCGGAGTCTGCTACCGGCTCGGCCTCCCGGCCACCCTTCGCGGGCCATTGGAAACCGTGGTTCTCCGGGAGTGGGCGAACAGCGCCGGTGCGGCCAGGGGGATCAGCAGGCAGGCGGCGATCAGATTCAGCCAGCCGTAGCTCGCCTCCGCGACCACCCGGCCGGCCATCGCCCGGCCCAGCCACCTGCCCGAGCGCTCAGAACAACGGCTCGGGCAGCACCCCCTCCAGTGCCAGCAGCTTTCTCTTCGTCTCCAGGCCGCCCCCGAACCCGCCGATGCCGCCGTCGCTCTCGACGACCCGATGGCAGGGCACGACGACCGGCAGCGGGTTGGAACCCATCGCCACCCCCACCGCCTGGGCCGCGCGCGGCTGGCCGACCCGCCCGGCCAGGTCGCCGTAGCCGACGACCGAGCCGTACGGGACGCCGGACGCCAGCTCGCGCAGTACCTGTCGGTTGAAGCCGGAGATCAGGGACCAGTCGAGGGGCAGGTCGAAGTCGCGCCGCGTTCCGGCGAAGTAGGCCTCGAACTGACGTATCGCCTCGGCCAGCAAGGGGGAGTCGGGCGCCTCGACCGGTTCGGTGCCCAGCCGGGACGCCAGCCGGTCGAGTGTCCTCTCGCGCACCGCGTCCGTGGCGTGGAACACGACGTTGACCAGGCCGTCCGGTGTCGCGGCAAGCAGCAGCGGACCGATGTCGGTGCCGACGACGGTCCACACGACCCGCTGCTCGTTCTGCCCATGGCTGTCCATGCGCCCACCGTACGACCCGGCACTGACAACGCCCCGCGAGCGGTCTCAGAACCCGTTCAGCGCGGACCGCACCACGTCCGGTCTGTTGGTGATGAGGCCGTCCACGCCGTACCCGGCGACCTTCCACGCCGTGGGCGCGTCGTCGACGGTCCAGGCGTACACCTCCATCGGAGTGCCGTGCGGGCCGGTGAACCCGTGCACGGCGGAGACGTAGCTCGTGGAGATCGAGCCGTACGACGGGTTGATCAGGTCGGTGAAGACGGCGTACTCGTGCAGGGCGGACACGGAAGGTGTGCCGAGGAAGCCGGTCCTGATGCCCGGGGCGAGGTCGTGCACGATCCGGATGCTGGCCGCGCTGAAGCTCTGCACGATCAGCCGGCCGTCGACGTGGGAGGGGTCCAGCCATCCTTCGTTGCCCAGGACCTTGAGGGTCTGCTGCTCGATGCCGGGGTACAGCTCCGGGTTCTTGATCTCCAGGAGCAGGCTCTGGTGGTTGTGTTCCACCTCGCGCATGTACTGCGTGAGCGTGGGCACGCGCGTGCCGGTGTACGCGGGGCCGAACCAGCTGCCCGCGTCGAGGCGGGCGATCTCGGCGGCGGTGAAGTCCTTCACCTTCCAGGGGGCCCGGTCCGGGAACACCTTCGCGACGTCGGTGGTGCGCTTCAGGCTGTCGTCGTGGATGACGACGAGTTCGCCGTCCTTGGTGCGCTGGACGTCGTTCTCCACCCACTGGAAACCGAGCCGGGCCGCCTTGTCGATGGAGGCCAGGGTGTTCTCGGGGGCGTAGGCGGACGCGCCGCGATGGGCGACCACGGTGGGCCACTCGGCGTCGTCACCGGCCCTGGCCTGGGGGGAGGGGAGCAGGAGGGCGGCGGCCCCCAGGAGCGCGGTGGTCGAGGCGGCAACTGCGCGCAGGTGCATGCGTACTCCTCGCGTCGAGCGATCACATACAGCTCAAGGATGACAGCGGAACGTCACTACCCGCCGGGTACGGGATGGACACAGAATGAATGGAGTTGCCCAAGTCCGCTCACCGGTGCCGCACATGTGGGGCAGGGCCGTGTTTCTTTGCCGGAAAATCGTTCGACCATTCCGGTGGGGGTCATACTCTCTGCGTCGACCCTGACCGTTCCTGCGGTCCTGGGGCTGGGCGGGTTTCAGGGATTCCGGGACGGAACAGGGCGGAAGGGTTACTGCGCATGCGGGGCACGGTCGACGGATTCAGCTACGGACTCGTCACACCGCTGGTGGCCTATCTCATGGCCTGCCTCGGCGGTGCGCTCGGCCTGCGCTGCACCACCAGATCGATGCTCGTGGCCCAGTCCTGGCGCCCCGGCTGGCTCGCCCTCGGATCGGCGGCGATCGGTTCCGGCATATGGACGATGCACTTCATCGCGATGATGGGTTTCTCGGTCCGCCAGACACCGGTCCACTACGACAAACCGATGACCTTCGCGAGCCTCGCCGTCGCCATCGTCATGGTGGGCGTCGGGATCTTCATCGTCGGCTACCGGGGAGCCAGGGGGACGGCCCTGTTCACCGGCGGCACCCTCACCGGCCTGGGCATCGCCTCGATGCACTACCTGGGCATGGCCGGCATGCGCCTCAACGGAAAGCTCGAATACAACACCTTCACCGTCGCCGCCTCCGTCGTCATAGCGGTCGTCGCCGCGATCAGCGCCCTGTGGGCGGCCGGACAGGTCCGCGGGTTCCTGTGGAGCGTGGGCGCGAGCCTCGTCATGGGGCTCGCCGTCACCGGCATGCACTACACCGGCATGGCCGCCCTCACCGTCCACGTCCACGGCACGGCCGCGACCACCGACGGAGTCTCCGCCGCGTCACTGCTCGCGCCCATGATGATCGGCCCCCTCGCCTTCCTCCTCCTGGCCGGCGTCGTCGTGATGTTCGACCCGCTGATGGTCATGGGGAAGCCCGCCCGGCTCCCCGTCGAGCACAAGCCCGGCGTCCCGGCCGGCGCCGTCGTCCCGCACCCCCGGCGCACCCCGGTCCGCGCCGATCGCGACCTCGGACACCGCGGCTCCCGCACCCCGCAGAACCGCTGATCCGACCCCGTTGTCAGTGGCGGGTCGTACGGTTGGTTCCATGCGGCCCGTTTCCCACATCGAACGCACGGTGGCGCCTTTCGAGGTCGTCAGTTCCTACCAGCCCAGCGGCGACCAGCCGGCGGCCATCGCCGAGCTGGCCCGGCGCGTCGAGGCAGGTGAGAAGGACGTCGTGCTGCTCGGCGCGACCGGCACCGGCAAGTCCGCCACCACCGCGTGGATGATCGAGAAGCTCCAGCGCCCCACCCTCGTGATGGCGCCGAACAAGACCCTGGCCGCCCAGCTGGCCAACGAGTTCCGCGAACTCCTGCCGAACAACGCGGTCGAGTACTTCGTCTCGTACTACGACTACTACCAGCCCGAGGCCTACGTCCCGCAGTCGGACACCTACATCGAGAAGGACTCCTCGGTCAACGAGGAGGTCGAGCGCCTGCGCCACTCCGCGACCAACTCGCTGCTCACCCGCCGCGACGTCATCGTGGTCGCCTCGGTCTCCTGCATCTACGGCCTCGGTACTCCGCAGGAGTACGTGGACCGCATGGTCCCCCTCAAGGTCGGCGACGAGATCGACCGCGACCAGCTGCTGCGCCGCTTCGTGGACATCCAGTACACGCGCAACGACGTGGCCTTCAGCCGGGGCACCTTCCGCGTCCGCGGCGACACCATCGAGATCTTCCCGGTCTACGAGGAACTGGCCGTCCGCATCGAGATGTTCGGCGACGAGATCGAGGCCCTCTCCACCCTCCACCCGCTGACCGGCGAGATCATCAGCGAGGACGAGCACCTCTACGTCTTCCCGGCCTCCCACTACATCGCGGGCCCCGAGCGCATGGAGCGGGCCGTCAACGACATCGAGAAGGAACTCGGCGAGCGGCTGGCCGAGATGGAGAAGCAGGGCAAGCTCCTGGAGGCCCAGCGCCTGCGGATGCGCACCACGTACGACCTGGAGATGCTCCGCCAGATCGGCTCCTGCTCCGGCGTCGAGAACTACTCGATGCACTTCGACGGCCGCGAGCCCGGCTCCGCGCCGAACACCCTGATCGACTACTTCCCCGAGGACTTCCTGCTCGTCATCGACGAGTCGCACAACACGGTCCCGCAGATCGGCGCGATGTACGAGGGCGACGCCTCGCGCAAGCGCACCCTCGTCGACCACGGCTTCCGACTGCCCTCCGCCCTGGACAACCGCCCCCTGAAGTGGGAGGAGTTCCAGAAGCGCATCGGACAGACTGTCTACCTGTCGGCGACCCCCGGCAAGTACGAACTCTCGCGCGCCGACGGCGCCGTGGAGCAGATCATCCGTCCCACCGGCCTCATCGACCCCGAGGTGGTCGTGAAGCCCACCGAGGGCCAGATCGACGACCTGGTGCACGAGATCCGCAAGCGCACCGAGAAGGACGAGCGGGTCCTGGTCACCACCCTCACCAAGAAGATGGCCGAGGACCTCACCGACTACTTCCTCGAACTCGGCATCCAGGTCCGCTACTTGCACAGCGACGTCGACACCCTGCGCCGCATCGAGCTGCTGCGCGAGCTGCGCTCCGGCGAGTTCGACGTCCTGGTCGGCATCAACCTGCTTCGAGAGGGCCTCGACCTGCCCGAGGTGTCTCTGGTGGCCATCCTGGACGCCGACAAGGAGGGCTTCCTGCGCTCCGGCACCTCCCTGATCCAGACCATCGGCCGCGCGGCGCGCAACGTCTCCGGTCAGGTCCACATGTACGCCGACAGGATCACCCCGGCGATGGAGAAGGCCATCGAGGAGACCAACCGCCGCCGGGAGAAGCAGGTCGCGTACAACACGGAGCGCGGCATCGACCCCCAGCCGCTCCGCAAGAAGATCAACGACATCGTCGCGCAGATCGCCCGCGAGGACGTCGACACGGAGCAACTGCTCGGCTCGGGCTACCGCAAGGCCAAGGACGGCAAGGGCGCCAAGGCCCCGGTGCCCTCACTCGGCGGCAAGGCCGCGAGGGCGTCCAAGTCCGCCCAGGGGAAGGCCAAGGACGGCGTGCCGACCGACCGCCCCGCGGCCGAACTCGCCGAGCAGATCGAGGAGATGACGGCACGCATGCGTGCCGCCGCCGCGGACCTGCAGTTCGAGGTCGCGGCCCGGCTGCGCGACGAGGTCCACGAGATGAAGAAGGAGCTGCGGCAGATGAAGGAGGGCGGCCTGGCCTGATCGGCGGGGGGGACTGCCGGACCTCGGGGTATGCGCTCTGTGTTGCAAGACCGACACAAAGAAGGAACCGGGGTTCGGCACTGTCAGTGCCGCTGCGTAGGGTTCTGGGCAGCCGCGGATTCCGCGACAACAGGGGACAGTTCGAGAGGGGAACAGCCGTGACGGTCAATATGACCAAGGGTCAGGCCATCAGTCTGCAGAAGAACGACGGATCCGGCCTGACCGCGGTGCGCATGGGTCTCGGCTGGCAGGCGGCTCCCCGGCGCGGCCTGTTCGGCTCGCGCACCCGGGAGATCGACCTCGACGCGTCCGCCGTGCTGTTCGCCGACAAGCAGCCGGTCGACGTGGTGTTCTTCCGCCACCTGGTGAGTGACGACGGATCCGTCCGTCACACCGGCGACAACCTCGTCGGCGGTGTCGGCCAGGGCGGGGACGACGAGGCCATCCTCGTCGACCTCGCGCGCGTGCCGGTTCACATCGACCAGATCGTCTTCACCGTGAACTCCTTCACGGGCCAGACCTTCCAGGAAGTGCAGAACGCGTTCTGCCGCCTGGTCGACGAGACCAACGGCCAGGAGCTGGCCCGTTACACACTCGCGGGCGGCGGCCAGTACACGGCCCAGATCATGGCGAAGGTGCACCGCTCCGGCTCCGGCTGGACACTGACGGCCCTCGGCACACCGACCAACGGCCGCACCTTCCAGGACCTGATGCCGGCGATCCTGCCGCATCTCTAGGGCGGTCCGGCGCACACAAGACGACACGGCTGAGCAGGGGGACGAGCGCGATGGCGGCCGAGCTGGTGCGAGGGCAGAACCACCCGCTCTCCCAGATGCGTCTGGAGATCCGGGTCGCGGCCGGCAAGCCGGTCGTGGCCGCCGCCACGCTCGGCGACGAGCACGGCAGGATCCACGGCGTGGAGTGGGTGGCCCACCCGGGCACACCCACCCTGCCCGGCCTTGAGGTCTCCAAGCAGGCCGCCGCCGACCACCGCCTCGCGGTGGATCTCGGCGCCGTGCCGGAGGCCGTGCACCGCGTCAGCGTGCTGCTCGCGCTGCCCCTCGGCGCCGAGGGCCCCACCCGCTTCGGGGCCGTCGCCGCACCCTTCGTCGCGGTCACCGGCCTCGACGGCACCGAGGTCGCCAGCTACACGATCACCGGCCTGGACGCCGAATCGGCCGTCGTGGCCCTGGAGTTGTACCGCAGACAGGGCGCCTGGAAAGTGCGCGCCGTCGGCCAGGGCTACGCGGGCGGCCTGGCCGAACTCCTCACCGACCAGGGCCTGCCCCAGGCAGCCCACCTCGCGGGCAGCATCAACGAAGCGGTGGCCCGGGGACTCGCCCGCTCCGTGGCCGCACCCCCGCCGCGCACCGCGGACGGCGACCGCACCCGACAGACGGCCACACCGGGAATCGGCCCCGAGGGGAGCGGCGCCACGACGCAGGGCGCACCCGGCGCTGTCGCACCGCAACCGACGTCGCCGTACGACGCGCAGGGCACCCCCAGCGCCGTAGCGCCGCAACCCACGTCTCCGTACGGTCCGCAGGGCACCCCGGGTGCCGTGGCGCCGCAGTCCGGATATCCCGGTGCCGCCGCGCCCGCGGATCCCGCCGCCCAGGCCGCCGGGACCGCCGCCGGTGGGCCGATCGACTACAGCCACCCGCGTCGGCAGACGGGGGCGCCTCCTTCGCCCGCGCCGACCGCGCCCCCGGCTCCGCCCGGACAGGCCGCGCAGCCCGTCGCCGGTGACGCGACGGGGTGGTCGATGGAGGAGCGGCTCTACAACCAGGTGTGGGGCATGTTCGAGGACCTGGCCCGCACCATGGCCGCGTACCGCAGCGCGGTCGACTTCGCCGACTCGCGCATGGAGAAGGAGCTCGACCAGGCTTTGTCCGACCCGCGCAGCCGGATCGGCGGCCAGGGCGACGCGGCCCGCGAGGCGGCCCAGGCCAAGCACGCCCAACTCGTCGACCAGGCGCGGGCGGCCCTCGACCGGGATCTCGCCCAGCTGGCCGCCGAGTCCGAGGTGGTCGAACCCGCGCTCCCGCTGGCCTTCGCCGGCTGGGACAACCCCGTCTGGCACGGCTACCGCGTTCCGATGGAGATCCCCATGGCGCTGCGCCTGGGCGACCTCCATCTCCCGGAGAGCCCCGACCTGCGCATCCCGATGCTGGTGCGGCTGCCGTTGGAGCGCGGTCTGTGGATCGACAGCGGTGGCGGGGAGTCCCTGGACGGCTCGTTCGCCGACTCCCACGAACTCCGGCGCCTCGCGCTCGACACGGCCGTGGCGCACGCGGCGCGGCTGCTGGCCGTCTATCCGGTGGGCGAGTTCGCCGTGCACGTCATCGACCCGGCCGGTTCGGCGGCGCAGGCGCTGGTTCCCCTGGTGCACACCGGTGTGCTCGCGGCGCCGCCCGCCGTGGGGGCCGCCGGGGTCGCGGACGTGCTGGCCAGGCTCACCCAGCGGGTCGATCTGGTGCAGATGGCGGTGCGCGGCGGAGCCGCCGACTCGCTGCCGCCCGGCCTCGACACGGCCGAACAGCTGCTGATCGTCAACGACTTCCCGCACGGCTTCGACGACCGTGCCGTGACCCAGCTGCGCTATCTCGCGGACGAGGGCCCGGCCGTCGGCGTCCATCTGATGATGGTCGCGGACCGTGAGGACGCGGCGGCCTACGGCCCGTTGCTCGACCCGCTCTGGCGTTCGCTGATGCGACTCACCCCGCTGCCCGACGACCATCTCGCCGACCCGTGGGTCGGTCATGCCTGGACGTACGAGCCCTCGTCCGTGCCGCCCGGCAGTCAGGTGCTCCAGCGGGTGCTGACCGAGGTCGCGACAGCGCGTACCAAGTACAGGTAAAGGGCTCTCACCTGCTATTTTGTCTTTCTTTTGCCCATCCCTTTACCTTTCCTTGGTGATTGGGGTAAGCTCTTCCGTACGGAGGGGAGTACTCCCTATCTGCTGCGGCGTACCCGTCAATACGGATCAGGCCAGATCCCGGGGCGTCGGCCCTGGACGCCCGTCCAAGGTGGAAGAGACCTCCGGTAGCGACGACGCTGACCATTTGCCGTTAATACCGCCGGAGGAGCAGTAGTGGATGTTTCCGTGACCCTGTGGGTCCTGACCATCGTGGGGCTGGCCGCCCTCATCGCCGTCGATTTCTTCATCGGCCGCAAGCCGCATGACGTGTCGATCAAGGAAGCCGGAATCTGGACCGTCGTCTGGATCGCCCTCGCCGGACTCTTCGGACTCGGCCTGCTCCTCTTCGGAGGCGGCCAGGCCGGCGGCGAGTTCTTCGCCGGCTTCATCACCGAGAAGTCGCTGAGCGTCGACAACCTCTTCGTCTTCGTCCTGATCATGGCGAAGTTCGCCGTGCCCTCGCAGTACCAGCAGCGGGTGCTGCTCGTCGGCGTCCTCATAGCCCTGGTCCTGCGGGCCATCTTCATCGCGGCGGGCGCGGCCGTCCTCGCCAACTTCGCGTGGGTCTTCTACATCTTCGGCGCCTTCCTCATCTGGACCGCCTGGAAGCTCATCCAGGAGGCCCGGGCCGACGAGGAGGACGAGGAGTTCGAGGAGAACAAGCTGCTCAAGGCCGCCGAGCGCCGCTTCGGCGTGGCCGACCGGTACCACGGCACCAAGCTGTGGATCCGGGAGAACGGCAAGCGGGTCATGACCCCGATGCTGGTCGTGATGCTCGCCATCGGTACGACCGACGTGCTGTTCGCCCTCGACTCCATCCCCGCGATCTTCGGCCTGACGCAGGACCCGTACATCGTCTTCACGGCCAACGCGTTCGCCCTGATGGGCCTGAGGCAGCTGTACTTCCTCATCGGCGGCCTGCTCAGGAAGCTGGTCCACCTCAGCTACGGCCTGTCCGTCATCCTCGGCTTCATCGGCGTCAAGCTGGTGCTGCACGCGCTGCACGAGTCCGGGGTCCATGTCCCGGAGATCTCCATCCCGGTCTCGCTGGGCGTGATCTGCGGGGTCCTGATCGTCACCACGATCACCAGCCTGATGGCCAACAAGAAGACGGCGGCGGCCGAGGCGGCGCAGTCGGGGACCGAAGGCGCCCCGAAGGACAGCATCGACGCCTGACCACGCCCGACGTAGGAACAACAAGCACCGGGAGCACCGCACGATGAATTGCCGACCACCGCTCCCGGTGCTTCGTTGGATACCGAGCGCCCCCGGCCCGGGGGTGTCACGGCCGGGTGGAGGCATCCATGGACGCAGCGATGAAATTCGTGCAGATCGTCGACTTCGAGACCGACCGCTTCGACGAGATGCGGGCGGTGGCGGAGGAGGCGGACAAGCGCTTCGCGGGCCGGGCCGGCGGACCGACGCACCGCCTCGTCCTGCGGGACCGGAGCAATCCCGGCCATGTCCTCGTCGTGGTCGAGTTCGACTCGTACGAGGACGCCATGCGCAACAGCCAGGACCCCGAGACCGGCAAAATGGCCCAGCAGATGGCCGCGTTGTGTACCAGGCCGCCGTCCTTCACCGACTGCGACGTACTGGACATGACCGAGTTCAAGTAGCGCGCGGCGGGCCCCGCGACGCCGGAATGCGGGGCCCGTACGCCTCTGCGAGGATCGCTGCATGATCACTCGGCTCAGGTCGCTCACCACCCGGTGGACGACCCTCGTACCGGTGCTCGCAGTCGTCCTGCTGGTCTTCACCTGGGGACGCAAGGACCTGCCCGGTGTGGTCGTCGCCCTGGTCACCCTGGTCCTCGCCGGGGCCGTCCTGGCCGCGGTGCATCACGCCGAGGTCATCGCCCACCGCGTCGGCGAACCCTTCGGCTCCCTGGTCCTGGCCGTCGCCGTCACGATCATCGAGGTCGCCCTGATCGTCACCCTGATGGCCGACGGCGGCGACAAGAGCTCGACCCTCGCCAGAGACACCGTCTTCGCGGCCGTCATGATCACCTGCAACGGCATCGTCGGCCTGGTCCTCATCGTCGCCTCCCTGCGCCACGGCACGGCCGTCTTCAACCCGGAGGGCACCGGCGCCGCCCTCGCCACCGTGGCGACCCTGGCCACGCTCAGCCTGGTTCTGCCGACCTTCACCACCAGCAAGCCGGGCCCGGAGTTCTCCGGCGCCCAGCTCACCTTCGCCGCACTGTCCTCACTCGCCCTGTACGGCCTCTTCGTGGCCACGCAGACCGTGCGGCACCGCGACTACTTCCTGCCGATCTCCCGGCAGGGCGAGGTGATCACCAAGGACCACCACGCGGACGCGCCGACCGCCCGCACCGCCCTGATCAGCCTGGGCCTGCTGGGCCTCGCCCTGATTGGTGTCGTAGGACTGGCCAAGGGCGTCTCGCCGACCATCGAGTCCGGAGTCGAGGCCGCCGGGCTGCACCACGCCGTCGTCGGCGTGATCATCGCGCTGCTCGTACTGCTCCCCGAGACCATCGCCGCACTGCGCTCCGCCCGCCGCGACCGCGTACAGACCAGCCTCAACCTCGCGCTCGGCTCGGCGATGGCCAGCATCGGCCTCACCATCCCCGCCGTCGCCCTGGCGTCCATCTGGCTCTCCGGACCGCTCGTCCTCGGCCTCGGCTCGACCCACATGGTGCTGCTCGCCCTGACCGTGGTGGTCAGCTCCCTGACAGTGGTGCCGGGACGGGCGACACCGCTCCAGGGCGGGGTCCATCTGGTGCTGTTCGCGGCGTACTTGGAGCTGGCGATCAACCCGTAGCCGTGTCACCCGGTGGCCGGCTCGGGGACCGCCACCCGCACCGGCCGCGTCTCCGGCAGCAGCGCGAAGCAGCCCAGGCTGAACAGCGCGACCCCCGTCAGATAGGCGCCCACACTCCAGGGAACGCGCCCGCTGTGCTCGGCGAGCGCCGTCGCCACGATCGGGGTGAGCGCACCGCCGAGAACCCCGCCGAGGTTGTAGCCCACGGCGGCGCCCGTGCAGCGCACCCGCGGCTCGTACAGCTCCGGCAGATACGCGCCGAGCACGGCGAACATCGCCACGAACGCGAGCAGCGCCCCGAGGAATCCGAGGAACATCAGCAGCGGCGCCCCCGTGGCGAGCAGCGCGACCATCGGGAACATCCACAGCGCGGCGGCCGTGCACCCCAGCAGACACAGCGTCCGCCGCCCGTAGCGGTCGCTCAGCAGCGCCATCACCGGGGTGAGCGAGCCCTTCACCACCACGGCGGCCATGATGCAGGCCAGCATCTCGGTACGGCCGACCCCGAGCCGCTCGGTGCCGTAGGCGAGGGACCAGGTCGTCACCGCGTAGAAGATGGCGTAGCCCACGGACAGTGCCCCGGCGGTCAGCAGCACCAACCGCCAGTGTTCGCGCACGACTTCGACGAGCGGCACGCGCGCGTGGTCGTCGATTTCGAGGAACCGGGGGCTCTCGGCAAGCGATGAACGCAGCCACAGCCCCGCCAGTGCCAGCACTCCGGCGAACCAGAACGGCCCCCGCCAGCCCCACTGCGCGAACTGAGCGTCGGTCAGGGTCGCCGACAGTGCCAGCATCACACCGTTGGCGAGCAGGAATCCCACCGCGGGCCCGGCCTGCGGAAAACTCGACCACAGCCCGCGCCGCCCGGCGGGCGCGTGCTCGGCGGTCAGCAGCACAGCCCCGCCCCACTCCCCGCCCAGCCCCAGGCCCTGCAGAAAACGCAGCACCAGAAGGAGCACGGGAGCGGCCACGCCGATCGAGCCGTACGACGGTACGCAGCCGACCGCGACCGTCGAGGCGCCGGTCAGCAGCAGCGAGGCGACGAGCACCGGCCGCCGCCCGCGCCGGTCCCCGAAATGCCCGAACAGGATCGAGCCCAGCGGTCGCGCCACAAAGCCCACACCGAACGTCCCGAAGGCGGCCAGCGTCCCCGCCACGGGCGAGAACGTCGGGAAGAACAGCGGTCCGAGGACCAGGGCCGCCGCCGTGCCGTAGACGAAGAAGTCGTAGAACTCGATCGCGGTGCCGGCGAGCGAGGCGGCGGCGAGCCGCAGCATGGAAGGGGACCTCACGGTGCGTACGTCGTGCATGCCGCGTCAACTACCCGCAGTGAACAACGGTTACGGGGGCGCACGGTGGTGCGGAGGCGGCGTGATAGACCGGGTCCGAGCAGTGGCCGTCAATCGGCGGCCCACCTCGAACGACATGTCCGAACGGACCGGAGGAACCGTGCCCCGCACCCTGGCCAACGCCCCGATCATGATCCTCAACGGCCCCAACCTGAACCTCCTCGGCCAGCGCCAGCCGGAGATCTACGGCTCCGACACGCTCGCCGACGTCGAGGCGCTGTGCGTCAAGGCGGCGGCCGGGCACGGCGGCACGGTGGACTTCCGGCAGTCCAACCACGAGGGCGAGCTGGTCGACTGGATCCACGAGGCGCGGCTCAACCACTGCGGCATCGTGATCAACCCGGGGGCGTACTCGCACACCTCCATCGCGATCCTGGATGCCCTCAACACCTGTGACGGGCTACCGGTGTTGGAGGTCCACATCTCCAACATCCACCAGCGCGAGTCGTTCCGGCACCACTCCTACGTCTCGCTGCGCGCCGACGGCGTCATCGCCGGGTGCGGTGTGCAGGGGTACGTGTTCGGTGTGGAGCGGGTCGCCGCGCTGGCGGGGGCGGGGAGGGCCGACGCGTAAGGACCGGCCTCCTGGCGCACGCCTCTTACAGTCGGCCCGCCTCCACGATCCGTCGCAGGAAGCGCCGGGTGCGCTCCTGCTGCGGGTCGCCGAAGATCTGCTGGGCGGTGCCGCGCTCCAGGACGACGCCTCCGTCCAGGAAGCACACCTGGTCGGCGACGTCCCGGGCGAAGCCCATCTCGTGCGTGGCCAGCACCATGGTCATGCCCTCGTCCTTCAAGTCCCGGACCACGGCGAGCACTTCACCCACCAGCTCGGGGTCGAGCGCGGCGGTGATCTCGTCGAAGAGCAGCAGCCGGGGCCGTACGGCCAGGGCGCGCACGATCGCGACCCGCTGCTGCTGACCGCCGCTCAGCCGGTCCGGGTAGGCGCCCGCCTTGTCCCCGAGTCCGAGCCGCTCCAGCAGCTCACGCGCGTGTGCCTCGGCCTCCGCGCGGGACGCGCCGTGCACCCGGCGCGGGGCGAGGGTGATGTTCTCCAGGACCGTCATGTGCGGGAACAGGTTGTACGCCTGGAACACCACGCCGATACGGCGCCGTATCGCGTCCTGGTCGACGCGCGGATCGGTGATCTCCTCGCCGTCCAGCCAGATCGCGCCGTCGTCGATGTCCTCCAGGAGGTTCGCGCACCGCAGCAGCGTGGACTTGCCGGAGCCGGAGGCGCCGATCAGCGCGGTCACGGTGTGCTGCGGGACCTCCAGGTCGACGTCCCGCAGGACGACGGACGTACCGAAGGTCTTGCGGACGGACTCCATGCGCAGCACGGGGGAGGCGGCGGAGTGGTCGTCGGTGCTCATGTCGTGCCTCCCTGGGCGCGCTGCCGATCCATCCTGGCCGTCACCCAGTCCGTGAAGCGGGTCATCGGGATGGTCAGCGCCACGAACACGAGCCCCGCGACGATGTACGGCGTGTAGTTCAGGGCGCGCTGCGCAATGATGTCGGACGCCCGTACGGCGTCGATCGCGCCGCCGATCGACACGAGCCCGGTGTCCTTCTGGAGGGACACCAGATCGTTCAACAAGGGCGGTACCTGTCGGCGTACGGCCTGGGGGAGCACCACGTGCCGCAGCGCCTGCCGGTTGGTCAGGCCCAGCGAGCGGGCCGCGGCGCGCTGCGAGGGGTGGATGGACTCGATGCCCGCGCGGAACACCTCGGCGACATACGCCGAGTACGTCAGCGTCAGCGCCGCACCGCCCAGCCACACGGGGTCGACCGTCACGCCCTGGAGGCGCAGCGCGGGCACTCCGAAGACCACGATCATCAGGTTGATGATGAGCGGCAGCCCGCGGAAGAAGTCCGTGTACGCCGCCGCCAGCACCCGCAGGGGGAAGAACACCGGACCGCGCAGGGTGCGCGCGACGGCGATCAGCATCCCCAGGACGAGCACCAGGACACCGCAGATCAGCAACAGCCGGATGTTCAGCCACAGCCCTTCGAGGACCTTGGGGAACGCCTCGCGCGCGTAGTGCCCGTCGAAGAAGGTCTCCTTGGTGCGTTCCCAGCCCGGCGCGCTGACCACGACCACGTAGAGGACGACGGCGGTGACAAGGGTCGACACCGCGGCGATCGCGGTCGCGCGACGGGCACGCGCGCGTTTGTGCCGCTCGCGGTCCAGACGGCGCTGCGAGGGGACGTACGCGTCGCCCCCGCCGGGCATGTCACCCTTGTCGTCCGAGCCCTCCTGGCCCGACTCGTCCTTCACCACGGTCACTTGAGGACCGGGGCGTCGACGGCGTCGGACAGCCACTGCTTCTCCAGCGCCGCCAGGGTGCCGTCCTTGCGCAGGGCGTCCACGGCCGACGTCACGCACGACGTGAGGTCGCTGCCCTTGTCGAGGACGAGCCCGAACTGCTCCGGAGTACCGCCCTGGTTCTCGAACTGGCCGACGATCTTGGCGTTGGTCACCTCGGCCGAAGTGATGTAGAAGGCGGTCGGCAGGTCGACGACGATCGCGTCGACCTGGCCGTTCTTGAGCGCGGAGACGGCCTGGTCGTTCTTGGAGAACGCGGCCTCCTGCTGCGTCGGCTTCACCACGTCGCTGATGTAGTTCAGGCTCGTGGTGCCCACCTGGGCGCCCAGCTTGAGGCCCTTGAGGCCCGCGATGCTCGTCGCCTTGGCGGCCTTGCTGCTCTTGAGCGCGATGACGGCCTGGCGCACGTCGTAGTAGCCGGACGAGAAGTCGACGGCCTTCTTGCGCTCGGCGCTGATCGACACCTGGTTGATGTCGAAGTCGAAGGTCTTCACACCGGGCGCGAAGGCCTTGTTGAAGGGGACGCTCTGCCAGACGACGGCGCTCTTGTCGTAGCCGAGCTGCTTCGCCACGGCGTAGGCGACCGCCGACTCGAAGCCCTTGCCGTTGGCCGGCTTGTCGTCCTCGAACCAGGGCTCGTACGCCGGTTCGTCCGTCGCGATCGTCAGCTTGCCGGAGGTCTGGGTGGCCAGCTTGCCCTTGGCGCAGGTGGTCCCGGTCGACGTGGACGCCTGGTCCGAGGCCTTGTCCTCCGGTTGCGGAGCACAGCCGACGGCGGTGGCGAGGAGGGCTATGGTGACGGCGGCTATCGCGCGACTCGGTACGCGAGGGGCAAGGTGCATGGCGGGAGAGTGACAGCCAAACGTCCTGTTTGTCGAGGTCACAGCGCTGAATGTCCGCATATTGGGAACGGGCGTTGCGTTCTTGTGAACAGTTCCTGTGCGATCCCGCCCGCGACGCGTTTGCCGGGGCCGCCGGTCGAGGGCGGGGATCGATGGACCGGCGGCCCATCCGCGCAGGAGCCGTCGTCCTGAGCGGGGCTGCTTCCAGTTGACCGCGCAACCATGTGCGCCGGGAGCGCGCGTACGGCACCGGCGCGTGCGAAGGATTCACACGGGGCGCGCGTGAACCGCTTCACACCCGGTGGTTCACCACCCGCGCGCGTGCCACTCCGGCAGATGCGGACGCTCCGCGCCCAGCGTCGTGTCGTTGCCGTGTCCCGGGTAGACCCACGTCTCGTCCGGGAGCGCGTCGAAGATCTTCGTCTCGACGTCGTGGATCAGGCTGGCGAACGCCTCGGGGTTCTTCCAGGTGTTGCCCACACCCCCGGGGAACAGGCAGTCCCCGGTGAACACATGGGGATGCCCGTGCGGGTCGTTGTAGACGAGCGCGATCGAGCCCGGGGTGTGGCCCACGAGGTGACGCGCGGTGAGCTCCACCTGTCCCACCCGGATCGTGTCGCCGTCGTCGATCAGGACGTCGGTCGGCACGGGGATGCCGTCGGCGTCCTCGCGGCCCGCGTGGGTACGCGCGCGCGTGGCCGTCACGACCTCGGCGAGCGCCTGCCAGTGGTCGCCGTGCTGGTGGGTGGTGACGACGGACGCGATGCCGTCGTCGCCGATCGTGCCGAGCAGGGTCTCCGCGTCGTTGGCCGCGTCGATCAGCAACTGCTCGTCCGTGGCTCGGCAGCGCAGCAGATAGGCGTTGTTGTTCATGGGCCCGACCGCGATCTTGGTGATCATCAGGTCCGTGAGCTCATGCACGTCCGCCGGACCGCCGACCGTCACCTCTCCGCTGTACGTCATGGCGGTCACCCTATAGCGGGGGAAGCGCCGGCAAGGAGCCGCCGTCGACCGTCAGACCGGACCCGTCGCGGCGCCCGCAGAGCCAGCCGAGCAGATCCGCCGGGCTGCCGGTGACGGTGACTTCGGGCTTCTCGGCGGGCCGGCCCGTGCTCCACGCGTGCGTGCCGTCCGAAAGGTGTGTCGACGGCACTTCGGGGTGTCCGGTGAACCGCTCGGCGAGGAAGTCGATCTCCCGCCGGGTGAACTCCTCGGGCAGGTCCTCCAGTTCGTACCCGATCCCCAGGTCCACGTGGTGCAGCTCGACCTCGACCCAGCGCCGGAACGGGATCCGGGAAGCGGTGTCGACGACCCCGTTGCGCAGTTCCACCTGGCGCGACCAGTCCGCCGGAGCCGCGCCCACCGCCTGGAAGCCGGCCGCGCTCTCGCGCACATCGGCGAGCTGGACGTCGAGCGGGCGCGGGGCGTCGCGCTCGATGTCGGCGTCACGGACGCTCGCCGTCGCGTACATGGGGCGCCCTTCGAGGACGTTCACGAGGGCGTCCGCATTGCGGGCGAGGTGGGCGAGGACGTGATTGCGGCTCCAGCCGGGGAGCCGTGACGGCTCGGCGGCCGAGGCGTTGTCCAGTGCGGCGGCTGCGGTGAGCACCCGCTCGGTCGCGTCGTGTACAGACGCCAGGTCATGAGCGTGATCAATCATGCTGCTGACCCTAGCCCCGCCACACCTTTGGGTGAAGGTGGTGAAGCAGTGCCATAAATCGAATGCGCGTGCTATATCGTCGGGTGCGGCGTCGGGCATGCTGGAAGGCCGGAGGTTGTTATGCCTCGGCCGGGATTCCGACCGGCGTTGTCAGTGGCTCCCCCTAGTCTGAGAACGACGGGGGCCCCGCCCCTGTCACTTCTCTCAAGAAAGGTGCGGACCGGCGTGGCCGACCGTCTCATCGTCCGTGGCGCGCGCGAGCACAATCTGAAGAATGTCTCGCTCGACCTTCCACGCGACTCGCTCATCGTTTTCACGGGCCTGTCCGGGTCGGGCAAGTCCTCCCTGGCCTTCGACACGATCTTCGCCGAGGGCCAGCGGCGCTACGTGGAGTCGCTCTCCTCGTACGCCCGCCAGTTCCTCGGCCAGATGGACAAGCCGGACGTCGACTTCATCGAAGGTCTCTCCCCGGCGGTCTCCATCGACCAGAAGTCGACCTCGCGCAACCCGCGCTCGACGGTCGGCACCATCACCGAGGTCTACGACTATCTGCGTCTGCTCTTCGCGCGCATCGGCAAGCCGCACTGCCCGGAGTGCGGCCGGCCGATCACGCGCCAGTCGCCGCAGGCCGTCGTCGACAAGGTCCTGGCGCTGCCGGAGGGGAGCCGCTTCCAGGTCCTGTCGCCGCTGGTGCGCGAGCGCAAGGGCGAGTTCGTCGACCTGTTCGCGGACCTCCAGACCAAGGGCTACAGCCGCGCGCGCGTGGACGGCGAGACCATCCAGCTCTCCGAACCGCCCGTCCTGAAGAAGCAGGAGAAGCACACGATCGAGGTGGTCATCGACCGCCTCACGGTGAAGGACTCCGCCAAGCGCCGCCTCACCGACTCCGTGGAGACCGCCCTCGGCCTGTCCGGCGGCATGGTCGTGCTCGACTTCGTCGACCTCCCCGAGGACGACCCCGAGCGCGAGCGCATGTTCTCGGAGCACCTGTACTGCCCGTACGACGACCTGTCCTTCGAGGAGCTGGAGCCCCGCTCCTTCTCCTTCAACTCGCCCTTCGGCGCCTGCCCCGAGTGCTCCGGCATCGGCACACGCATGGAGGTCGACGCCGAGCTGATCGTCCCGGACGAGGACAAGTCCCTGGACGAGGGCGCCATCCACCCGTGGTCGCACGGCCACACCAAGGACTACTTCGGCCGTCTCATCGGCGCCCTCGCGGACGCGCTGGGCTTCCGGACCGACATCCCCTTCGCGGGCCTCCCGCAGCGCGCCAAGAAGGCCCTGCTCTACGGCCACAAGACGCAGATCGAGGTCCGGTACCGCAACAGGTACGGCCGTGAGCGTGTCTACACGACGCCCTTCGAAGGCGCCGTCCCCTTCGTCAAGCGCCGGCACGGCGAGGCGGAGAGCGACGCCAGCAGGGAGCGCTTCGAGGGCTATATGCGCGAGGTGCCCTGCCCCACCTGTCACGGCACCCGCCTGAAGCCCGTCGTCCTCGCGGTCACGATCATGGACAAGTCGATCGCCGAGATCTCCAGCATGTCGATCAGCGACTGCGCGGAGTTCCTGGGCGGGATGAAGCTCGACGCCCGCGACAAGAAGATCGCCGAGCGCGTGCTGAAGGAGTGCAACGAGAGGCTGCGCTTCCTGGTCGACGTCGGCCTCGACTACCTCTCGCTGAACCGCGCGGCCGGCACCCTCTCCGGCGGCGAGGCCCAGCGCATCCGCCTGGCCACCCAGATCGGCTCCGGTCTCGTCGGCGTCCTGTACGTCCTCGACGAGCCGTCCATCGGCCTGCACCAGCGCGACAACCACCGGCTGATCGAGACCCTGGTCCGGCTGCGCGACATGGGCAACACGCTCATCGTCGTGGAGCACGACGAGGACACCATCAAGGTCGCCGACTGGATCGTCGACATCGGCCCCGGCGCGGGCGAGCACGGCGGCAAGGTCGTGCACAGCGGCTCCCTGAAGGAGCTGCTCGCCAACGAGGAGTCGATGACCGGGCAGTACCTGTCCGGCAAGAAGGCCATCCCGCTGCCCGAGATCCGGCGCCCGCTCGACCCCTCGCGCCGGCTCACGGTGCACGGCGCCCGGGAGAACAACCTCCAGGACATCGACGTCTCGTTCCCCCTGGGTGTGTTCACCGCGGTCACCGGCGTCTCCGGCTCCGGCAAGTCGACCCTGGTCAACGACATCCTGTACACGCACCTGGCCCGTGAGTTGAACGGCGCGAGGAGCGTGCCGGGTCGGCACACGCGCGTGGACGGCGACGACCTCGTCGACAAGGTCGTGCACGTCGACCAGTCGCCGATCGGCCGTACCCCCCGGTCCAACCCGGCGACGTACACCGGAGTCTTCGACCACGTCCGCAAGCTGTTCGCGGAGACGACCGAGGCGAAGGTGCGGGGCTATCTGCCCGGCCGCTTCTCCTTCAACGTCAAGGGCGGTCGCTGCGAGAACTGCGCGGGCGACGGCACCATCAAGATCGAGATGAACTTCCTGCCGGACGTCTACGTCCCGTGCGAGGTGTGCCACGGCGCCCGCTACAACCGGGAGACGCTGGACGTCCACTACAAGGGCAAGTCCATCGCCGACGTCCTGAACATGCCGATCGAGGAGGCCACGGAGTTCTTCGAGGCGGTCCCCGGGATCGCCCGCCACCTCAACACCCTCAAGGACGTCGGCCTCGGCTACGTCCGGCTCGGCCAGTCCGCGACCACCCTGTCCGGCGGTGAGGCTCAGCGCGTCAAGCTCGCAAGCGAGCTCCAGCGCCGCTCCACCGGCCGTACGGTCTACGTCCTGGACGAGCCCACCACCGGCCTGCACTTCGAGGACATCAGCAAGCTCCTCACCGTGCTCGGCGGACTGGTCGACAAGGGCAACACGGTCATCGTCATCGAGCACAACCTCGACGTGATCAAGGTGGCCGACTGGGTCGTCGACATGGGCCCCGAGGGCGGCGCGGGCGGCGGACTCGTCATCGCCGAGGGCACACCGGAGCAGGTCGCCGCGGTAGGGGCCAGCCACACCGGCAAGTTCCTGCGCGAGATCCTCGATGCCGACCGGATCAGCGACGGAGCCCCTGTGAAGGCCCCGCGCAAGGTGGCTGCCAAGAAGACGGCGGCGGTCGCGAAGAAGACCGCGGCACCTGCCAAGAAGGCCACGCCCGCGAAGAAGACGACGCGGGCCCGCAAGGCCTGACCGGAGCAAGGGCACCGATGCGGCGCCTCGTGGGCAATCCCCGCGAGGCGCCGCATCCGCTCAACGCCCGCTACAGATCGCCCAGTTCGGAAGCGTACGGCGGTTCCGCCCCCGCCCGCGAGCACGTGATCGCCGCCGCCCGTGCCGCGTACCGCAGCAACTTGGTCCAGCCGTCGTGGCCGAGGCCGGCCAGCCCCTCCGGGGACAGCGCGTCCCGGGCGGACAGACCGTGCAGCAGCGCCGCGTTGACGGTGTCGCCGGCCCCGATCGTGTCCACGACGTCGACCTTCTCGCCCGGCACCGGATACACCTTGCCGTCCCGGGTGAACGCGGTGAGACCGTCACCGCCCTGGGTGATCACCACGGCCGAGGGACCGGCGGCCAGCCACTCGACGGGATTGCCCCCGAGCCACAGCGCGTCCTCCTCGGAGAGCTTCAGCAGCGACACGTGCGGCAGCCAACTTCTGAAGCGTGCGCGGTAGGCGTCCGCGTCGGGGATCAGACCGGTCCGGATGTTCGGGTCGAGCGCGGTGAACACGCCCTGCGCGGCAGTGGTCCGCATCAGCTCCTCGTAGGCGCTCGCGCCCGGTTCCAGGACGAGCGAACAGGTGCCGAAGGACACCGCCTCGGTCTCGGCGGGGAGCGTGTAGGGCATCGCGAAGAGCCGGTCGGCGGTGCCGTCGACGTAGAAGGAGTAGGTGGCCGAGCCGTTCGCGTCGAGTGTGGCCGCCGCGAGCGTGGTCGGCTCCGGGCCGCGCTGCACGTCCAGGACGTCCACGTCGGCCTGTCGCAGCCCGGCGAGCAGGGCCTCGCCGAACGCGTCGTGGGAGACGCGCGAGCAGAAGGCGGTGGCGGAGCCGAGGCGGCCGAGGGCGACGGCGGTGTTGTAGGGGCCGCCGCCGAGCGCCGGCTTGAGGACCGCGAGGGCGCCCGGGCCCTGCGGTACCAGATCGATCAGGGCCTCACCGGCGACGACGATCACGAGACGTTTCCCTTCGTGGACTTCTCGGGCTGGTCGGGGCAGCCGCACGAGGTGCGGTGGACGAACGCGCAGGGGAGCCGCAGCACACGGGCGGGCCGGTCCGGCGCGGCGAGCCGGTCCAGCAGCAGCCGTACGGCCTCGGCGCCGATCTCCTTGCTGGGCTGGGCGATCGCGGTGAGCCGGGGCTCGAACAGGTCGGCCCAGGCGAAGTCGTCGAAGCAGCACAGCGCCAGGTCGCCGGGGACGGCCAGACCGCGCTCGCGCAGGGCACGCAGGGCGCCGATCGTCATCGCGTTGTTGGCGGCGACCAGGGCCGTGGGCGGGGCGGCGAGGGACAGCAGGGCCGCGGTGGCCCGCTCGGCGGCGGCCGACTCGGAGTCGCCGTGCGCCAACAGCCGCTCGTCGTAAGGGAGTCCGGCGGCGGCGAGGCCGTACCGGTATCCGGCGATCCGCTCGTCGGTGGTGCTGAGCCCGGGCAGGCCCGCGACGAGGCCGATACGGCGGTGGCCGAGTCCGGCGAGGTGGGTGACCAGCTGTGCCGTCGGTTCGATGTTCTCGGCGCACACCTGGTCGAAGGCGCCCGCTCGGTCGGAGGCGCCCGTCTGGCCGGAGGGGTACGGGTCGTCCGAGGGCGCCTCGACCAGCCGGTCCAGGAACACCGTCGGTACGGAGTGCCGCCCGAGGTGGGCGACGAGGGCGTCGGGGTTCGCCGAGGGCGCGACGATCATGCCGTCCACCCGGCGCTCGTGCAGGAGTTGGACGACCTTGAGCTCGTGCTCCGGGTCGTCGTGCGGGTCGGCGATGAGCAGGCTGTAGCCGTGTTCCAGGGCGCCGGCCTCGACACCCTGGAGGATCTCCGTGAAGTACGGGTTGCTGATCGCCGACACCGCGAGGCCGATGGAGCGGGTGCGGGACGTCACCAGGGAGCGGGCCAGGGTGTTGGGGATGTAGCCCAGTTCCTCGATCGCGCTCAGCACGGCCTGCCGGGTGCCGGGCAGCACCGGGCGGGTGTCGTTCAGGACGTGCGAGACGGTCGCTACGGACACACCGGCGCTGCGGGCGACATCGGCCATGGTGGCCATCGCAGGTCCCCTCCCCGAGTCCCTGAATTGCGGCGGGTCTTCCGGCCGGGACCGTATCCCATCCGCTGCTCGACGTAAACGCTTGCGCAAACGTTTACGTACCGTGAGCGCCTCTCCGGTGAGCCCATCGCGAAACGGGTGGAACACCGTGGGTATCGTCGCCGGGTCAGGGCTCGCCGCCTGTTCGAGCGGCGGCTCAGGGGCCTCCGTGACGCCGACCGGGCCCGTGAAGCTCGGCGCGGAGGGCGAGGTCACCAAGGGCGGTGCCGAGCTCCACCGGGATCACAACGTCGTCAGCCGCGCCGAGAACGGCAGGATCGTCGCGGAGCCGGGCGCCCGACCCCTGGGGAGCCGAGGCCGCGGCGGCTCACTCCCAGTCCCAGCCGATGCCCACGATCCCCGACCGCATCCGCGGCTCCACGAGGTGCACCGAGTGGTGTCCGGTCAGGCGCAGCTCCTGACGGCCGCTGCGCGGGGCCGCCGCCGAGTGCTGGGTGAAACGGTGGCAGCGCGTCGGCAGCGCGTTCTCGTCGAAGCTCACCTGAAGCGCGTACTGGCCGCCCGCGGAACCGAAGTCCCGGACGTACTCGCGGGAGACGCCGGCGGTGCCGTCCTCGACGCCGTAGCGGAAGAGGAACGTATCTCCCGAGCGCAACCGGGTGCCGAAGAGGAACTCGGCGACCAGCATGCCGGTGTCGTGGTGGCGGCGGACGCGGCCCGTGCGGCAGTTCTCCAGGGCGTGCACGGTCATCTGCTCCGGGGTGCAGCCCGGGTCGCCGTAGTGGACGGCGATGAAGCGGTCGATGCCGTCCCGGTGGGCGCGGACGATGTGGTGCGACTCGCGGCTCGCCAGCTCGCGGCGCGGGCCGACGCGCACCCGCTCGTGGTGCCCGAAGGTGTGCAGCCCGCTGTCGGGCGTGGACTCCAGCTCGGCGAGCAGCTGTTCCAGGACGCCCGAGGCCTCGACGAAGGAGCGGTAGGAGCGGGCCGCGGGGCGGGCGGCGACGGAGCGTTCCTCGGCCTCGGCGAGCAGCCGGATCAGGGACTCCTCCGGGAGCTGGAGTATCTCCTCCAGCGCCCGTACGGCCCGCAGCGACTCGGGGCGCTGCGGGCGGCGGGCGCCCTGCTGCCAGTAACTCAGGCTGGTGACGCCGACCTTGACCCCGTAGCGCGTCAGATGGTGCTGGACGCGCTGCAGTGGCAGTCCGCGGGCGGCGATGGCGGCGCGCAGTGCGACGTGGAAGGGGCCGCCGCGCAGGGCAGAGTCGAGTTCCGCGGTGGCGACATCCGCCTGCTGTGTGGCGTGCGGCATGCAGGGGCCCTTTCTGTGAATGTTCACAACGGCTGGTCAGGCCGTTCACGCGGGTTGCTTCGGGGCCCCCGTCGGCGCCGGAGAAGGGTCTTCACATCCGTACGCCGTCGTTCACGCCCCGAGTTCCCCCGCATTGAAGCGTGTTGACCAAGTCCCGACAACACCTGTCGCCCAACAGCCGGGTGTGACCTGGCCGAGTCGTGGTGGGTGGGCTCAGGGCGGTGCGGTCGGCCCGTCGTCGTTCAGGACGTCCCTGATCGCCCGCGCGGACAGGGACGACTTGTGCAGGAATCCGTGCGCGGGGCTGGCGGCGATCAGTTCCTGGAAGTCCTCCCTGGAGTGGGTCGAGATGAGGATCACGGCCGGTACGTCACCCACCAGGCGGCGCGCGACGTCGAAGCCGTTCTCGCCGTCGAGGTCGAGATCGACCAGAACGACGTCGGGGGCCGTCTCCCGGGCCCGGGAGACGGCGTCCGCGCCCGTCGAGGCGATGCCGACGACCTCGACTCCGCCACGTTCCAGCAGGGCGCGGGCCGCCTCCAGGAACCGGGCGCTGTCATCGACGAGGAGACAGCGCAGCGACATGTCCACAGCTTGCCAACCAGTGGTCGGTCGCGCTTTCCAGCTAGCCGGAAAGTGCTGAAGTCCCGTGCCGTGAACGAAGGTTCTCGTGCACACAGGGCGATGGCGATACGACGGGCGGTAGCATGTCGGCGCCCTGGGGAGGCCTGGTCGTCCGGTCGAGTGGGGGTGTGCCATGAGCGGTACGAGCGCCACGCGCGCGTGGCCCGCGGTTCGCCGGGTACGGGGCACGCTGGTGCCCTGGGCGCTGTGCGCGGCCCTGCTGCTGGCCGCGTGCGACGGCGGCGGGAGCGACGCCAAAGGGGCGAGCGCGTCCCCGAAGGACACCACCTGCGACGGGAAGATCGACGGCACCGCGCACATCACCGTGTGGTTCCACGCGGGCCCGAGCGGTGAGTCCACCACGCTGCAGAGCCAGGTGAAGGAGTTCAACAAGCGGCAGAAGCAGGTGCGGGTCGAGCTGGTCACCCTCCCGAAGGACCGGGTCTACAACGACCTGGTGCTCTCCGCCGCCGCCAGCGGGGACCTGCCCGACCTCCTCGACTTCGACGGGCCCAACCTCTACAGCTACGCCTGGTCGGGCAAGCTCCGGCCGATCGACTCCTGCGTGCCGGCGGGCGTCCGCGCCGACCTGCTGCCGACGATCCGTCAACAGGGCACCTACGCGGGCAGGTTGTGGGGCATCGGCACCTTCGACTCGGGCATGGGCCTGTATGTGCGCAAGTCCGTCATGAAGAAGGCCGGAATACGTATCCCGACCGGCCCCAAGGACGCCTGGACGGCCACCGAACTGACCGGCATCCTCCGCAAGCTCCGCACCCAGGGCTACAAGGCGCCGCTCGACCTGCGGCTCGTCTACTCGCAGCCGGGCCAGGAGTGGAACACCTACGGCTTCGCGCCCGCCGTGTGGTCGGCGGGCGGCGACCTCATCGAGCCCGCGAACCACCGCACCGCCGACGGCTATGTGAACGGCCCCGGCTCGGTCGAGGCGCTCACCACCCTGCAGAACTGGGCCAAGGCGGGGCTCATCGACATGGTCAAGGACGACAAGGCGTTCGTCAGTGGCCGCAGTGCGATCTCCTGGTGCGGCCACTGGACCTATCCGGAATTCAACAAGGCCTTCCCCGGGGACGTCACGATCGTCCCGCTGCCCGACTTCGGCCAGGGCACGGTCACCGGCATGGGCTCCTTCCAGTGGGGGGTTCCGGCGGGCGACGCCGACGGCGACGCCGTATGGCGCTTCCTGTCCTTCCTGCTCCAGCCCGCCCAGGTGCACCGGATGACCGTGGCCAACGGGGCGATCCCGGCCACCGAGAGCGCGATCGAACTCTCGCCGCAGTACGCCCCCGGCGGACCCGAGCACCTGTTCATCGAGCAGCTCCGGGACGGTGTGGCCCGCCCCCGGCCGCAGACGCCGGCCTACCCGGCGATCACCGACGCGTTCTCCCGCGCCTTCGCGAAGATCATCTTCGATCGGGCGCCGGTCCGGGCCACCCTGGACGAGGCCGCCAAGGCGATCGACAAGGACCTCGCGGCACACGACGGGTATCCGATGAACCCATCGTGAAAACGGGCGCCACGCGTGCGTGCCCGCCCCGAGCGCCACGCGCGTGTGCCCGCCTTCGTGGTACCCGTCCTCTCCAAGACCCTGACGATCATGGCTGGTTCGGGGCAGGCTGAGCACGTGACCGACCACCACCCGCACTCCCCACCCGCCGGCCGCTGCTGAGATCCCGCCATGCGCCGCCCCCGGCCCCCCGCCGCCCTCCGCATCCCCTTCCTCGCCCGGCTGCGCGTCGGGCGCAAGCTGATGCTCCTGGTGCTGCTCCCGGTGACCGGCATGATGGCGTTCACCGCGTTCGGCGCCGTCTCGCAGTGGCACGACGCGCAGACCCTCCGGGACTTCCGTACGGCGACCGAGCTGTCGTTCCGGACCACCGCGCTCACCGACGCGCTCGCTAGGGAACGCATCGCCGCCGTGAAGGCCCGGCTGCGCCCCGGACCGGCCACGCTGAAGGAACGCACCGGGGCCCAGCACGCCACCGACGGGGCCCTGCACGCGGCCCTCCTCGACACCGCCGGCTGGACCGGACCGCCCGACGTGCCGGGCCGCCTCGACGCCCGCGGCCGTCAACTCCGCGCCCTGCGGCTCCAGACCGGGACCGGCTCCCTCACCGCGCCCCAACTCGCCGACCAGTACGACACGATCGAGAACGACCTCCTGGAGTTGGCCGCCACCCTGGAGTCCGGCCGCCCCACCCGCGCGTCGGGCCAGGCCGCCGACGCCCACATTGCGCTCCTGAACGCCATCGAGGCCGCCGAACGCGAACGCACCGAGCTGGCCGTCCTGTTCGCCGCCCCCGACGCCGCGCACCCCACCGCCACGGACCGCTGGTCCGCCCTGGAGAAGGCGCTCCTGGACGACTTCGACCAGACCGCGCCCGCCGGCCTCAAGGGCAGGCTGTACGTCGTCCTCCTCCAGCACCCCGGCCTCGTGGTCCGCAAGACCCGCGAGACCCTCGCCGACCCGCACGCCCAGCGCAACGCCTGGCCCACGTACGCCGGTTGGCTGACCGCCTCCACTCGGCGCATCGAGACGCTGCGCGTCATCCAGCACCGGGCCGCCGCGGAACTGGGCCGTGACGCCACACGCGACCTGGACGCCGCACGCGCGCGTGAGGCCCGCGACCTCACCGTGTCGCTGGCAGTCCTGGCCGCCGTCACCGTCCTCGCCCTGGCCCTGCGGCTGTCGATCACCCGTCCGCTCAGCGAGGTCTCCGCGGGCGCCCGGGCGCTCTCCGAGGGAGACCTGTCGTACGACATCCGGTACGCGGGCCGGGACGAACTCGGCGCCGTCGCCGACACGTTCCGCGAACTGCGGGTCACCACCGGACGGCTCGCCGCCGAGATCAACACCATGAGCGCGGCGATCGACGACAACCGGCTCGGCCACCGCGCGGACGTCGTCGCCTTCGAGGGGACCTGGGCACAGCTGCTGGGCGGCATGAACGGCACCATGGCGTCCTTCGCCGCCGCCCACGGGCGACGCGACAAGGCCGAACAGGAACTGGCGAGCATCTTCCACCTCTCCCTCGACCTGTTGTGCATCGCGGGACTCGACGGCTACTTCAAGCGGGTGAACCCCGCCTTCGAGCGGACCCTCGGCCACTCCGCCGAAGCCCTGCTCGGCAGACCGTGGCTGGAGTTCGTGCACCCGGAGGACCGGCCACGCACACGTGCCGTCCTCGACCGGCTGGCGGGCGGCGTCGAACTGGGCGAGTTCGAGAACCGCTTCCTCCGGGACGACGGCACTGAACGCTGGCTCCAGTGGAGCGCCCGCCCGGTCGCCGGAGAGGGCCTGATCTACGCCGCCGCACGCGATGTCACCGAGAGCCGCCGCGCCGCCCGCGAACAGGCCGCCCTGCGCCGGGTCGCGACCCTCGTCGCCCGCGGGGTGCCACCGCGCGAGGTGTTCTCCGAAGTCGCCGACCAGGTGGGAAAGGTCCTGAGCAGCGGCTCGGCCGCCGTCCTGCGCTACGGCGCCGACGGAACGGCCACCGTCCTCGGTTCCGCCCACGGACCCGACGCCGAGGCCGACACGGCCGCGACGGCGGCTGCGGCGGAGGTGGCCCGCACCGCCCGCCCCGCGCGCGTGGGCCGCTCGGTGGGCGCCCCCATCGTCGTGGACGACCGGCTGTGGGGTGCCGTCGTCGCGACCGCCGCCGGACCCGAACCGCTGCCCCCGGGCACCGAGTCCCGGCTCGCCGACTTCACCGAACTCGTCGCCACCGCCCTCGCCAACGCCGACAGCCGCGACCAGCTCACGGCGTCACGCGCGCGCGTGGTGGCCGCCGGGGACGCCTCCAGGCGCCGTATCGAACGCGATCTGCACGACGGAGTCCAGCAGCGGATCGTCTCGCTCCAACTCGACCTCAGAACGGCCCAGTCGATGCTGGACGAACAGCCGGAGGAACTCGCCGAGCAACTGGACCACATCGCCAAGGGCCTGGACGACGCCTTCACCGACCTGCTGCAGGTCGCGCGCGGCATCCACCCCGCGATCCTCTCCAAGGGCGGCCTGGGCCCCGCCCTGCGCGCGCTCGCCCGCCGCTCGGCCGTCCCGGTGGAACTCGACCTGCGGCTGCCCCCGGGCCGCCTCCCGGAACAGACGGAGGTCGCCGTCTACTACGTGACGTCCGAGTCCTTCACCAACGCCGCGAAGCACGCGCGCGCGAGCTTCGTGCAGGTGACCGCGCGGGCCGAGGACGACGTCCTGGAGGTGACGATCGCCGACGACGGAGTGGGCGGCGCCGACCCCGGGCACGGCTCCGGGCTCATCGGACTCGTCGACCGGGTGGAGGCGATCGGCGGCAAGCTGCGCGTCGACAGCCCACCGGGAGAGGGCACGACACTCACCGTACGGCTGCCGCTGCCCCGGACGGAGGGGTGACCGCCCGAGGCGTACGCGCTGGGGTCCAGGCCGGGGGAGCGTGGACTCGGTGACGTTGCGTACGCCTCGGGCGGTCTTCTCGGACGGAGAGGCGACCGTCCGGCTCCAGGGCTGCCGCGAGGGACTCGCGCGCAGCTGCTCGGCGCGCACTGTGTCCGGGTCCCGGGGGTCCAGGAAGTCCTTCGGGGACCGGACGTCGTCCTCATATCGGCGTACACGGACCGACGGCCGTCGTCTCTCCGCCCGTGTCCGCCGCATCTCCCGCAGCCCTTCCGACCCGCGGCCCGTCACCCCTCACCCCGGGCTGCCGGTCCGCTCGCGTCCGCACTGCTTCGAGAATCGCCCGGACCCGGCCCCTTGTCGTCACGGTCACCCCCCAATTCCCTTACCCGCTAGCCGTACCCGACCGGGTCCGGCAGGCTGTGCGTGGCGCACGGCACCGGTCGGGCAAGGGGAGCCGAGACGATGGACGCATCGCAGCAGACCGCGCGGGGACGGGTCGTTCTCGCGGACGACGACGTCCTGCTCAGAGAGGGCCTGGCGAGTCTGTGCGAACGCCTGGGCTACGAGGTGGCGGGCCAGGCCGGTGACGCCGAACGGCTCCTGGAACTGGTCGACACCGAGCGGCCCGACCTCGCGATCGTCGACATCAGGATGCCCCCGGACCACTCCACCGAGGGCCTCAAGGCGGCCCGTACGATCCGGGAGCGCCACCCCGGCACCGGCATCCTCGTCCTCTCGGCGTACGTCGAGGTCGAAGAGGCCCTGGAGCTGCTGGCCGGCGGGCACCGGATCGGGTATCTCCTCAAGAGCCGGGTCACGGTCGTCGACGACTTCATCGAGGCCCTCGACCGCATCCACAAGGGCGGCTCGGTCGTCGACCCCTCCCTGGTGCACGAGCTGTTCTCGGCGCAGCGCCGTGACGACCCGCTGTCCGTCCTCAGCAACCGCGAGCGCGAGGTCCTGGCGCTCATGGCGGAGGGCCGTTCCAACGCCGGCATCGGCCGCAGGCTGTGGGTCACCGAGGGCACCGTCGAGAAGCACGTCCGCAGCATCCTGGGCAAACTCCGCCTTCCGGAGGCCGCCGACGACCACCGCCGTGTCCTGGCGGTTCTCACCTTTCTGGAGTCGCGGTAGGAGTTCCGTTCGGAGTTCCGCCGGGCATGCCCGGCGTTGTCCACAGCCCCGCCGCGCTGTCACTCCGCGCCAGTAGGGTGTGAAACATGGCCGATCCCTCCAGCTACCGCCCCAGGCCGGGAGAGATCCCGGACTCGCCCGGGGTCTACAAGTTCCGCGACGAGCACCGCCGGGTGATCTACGTCGGAAAGGCGAAGAGCCTGCGCCAGCGCCTGGCGAACTACTTCCAGGACCTGGCCGGACTCCACCCGCGCACGCGCACGATGGTCACCACGGCCGCGTCGGTGGAGTGGACGGTCGTGTCCACGGAGGTCGAGGCACTTCAGCTGGAGTACTCCTGGATCAAGGAGTACGACCCCCGCTTCAACGTCAAGTACCGCGACGACAAGAGCTACCCGTACCTCGCGGTGACGATGAACGAGGAGTACCCGCGCGTCCAGGTGATGCGCGGTCACAAGAAGAAGGGCGTCCGCTACTTCGGGCCGTACGGACACGCGTGGGCGATCCGCGACACCGTGGACCTCCTGCTGCGCGTGTTCCCCGTCCGCACCTGCTCGGCCGGCGTCTTCAAGAACGCCGCGCGCACCGGCCGCCCCTGTCTGCTCGGCTACATCGGCAAGTGCTCCGCGCCCTGCGTCGGCCGCGTCTCCGAGGAGGAGCACCGCGAACTGGCCGAGGAGTTCAGCGACTTCATGGCCGGCCGCACCGGCACGTACATCCGCCGCCTGGAGCAGCGGATGACGGAGGCCGCCGAGGAGATGGAGTACGAGCGGGCGGCCCGGCTGCGCGACGACATCGAGGCCCTGCGCAAGGCCATGGAGAAGAGCGCGGTCGTCCTCGCCGACGCGACCGACGCCGACCTGATCGCCGTCGCCGAGGACGAGTTGGAGGCGGCCGTCCAGATCTTCCACGTCCGCGGCGGACGCGTGCGCGGCCAGCGCGGCTGGGTCACCGACAAGGTCGAGGACGTCACCACCGCGGCCCTCGTCGAGCACGCACTCCAGCAGCTCTACGGCGAGGAGACCGGGGACTCCGTCCCCAAGGAGGTCCTCGTCCCGGCCCTGCCCGACCCGGTGGAGCCGGTCCAGCAGTGGCTGACGGACCGCCGCGGGTCGAACGTGTCGCTGCGCATCCCGCAGCGCGGCGACAAGAAGTCCCTCATGGAGACCGTCGCGCGCAACGCCCAGCAGTCGCTGATCCTCCACAAGACCAAGCGCGCCTCCGACCTCACCACCCGCTCACGCGCCCTGGAGGAGATCTCCGAGGCCCTCGACCTGGACAGCGCCCCCCTGAGGATCGAGTGCTACGACATCTCGCACCTCCAGGGCGACGACGTCGTGGCGTCCATGGTCGTCTTCGAGGACGGGCTGTCGCGCAAGAGCGAGTACCGCCGCTTCCAGATCAAGGGCTTCGAGGGCCAGGACGACGTCCGCTCGATGCACGAGGTGATCACCCGCCGCTTCCGGCGCTATCTCGCCGAGAAGGAGAAGACGGGGGAGTGGGTGGACGGCGACGAGCTGAGTGACCTGAAGGACGACGAGGGCCGCCCCAAGCGGTTCGCCTATCCGCCGCAGCTCGTCGTGGTCGACGGCGGGCAGCCGCAGGTCGCCGCCGCCAAGAAGGCCCTCGACGAACTGGGAATCGACGACATCGCCGTGTGCGGTCTCGCCAAGCGCCTGGAGGAGGTCTGGCTGCCCGACGAGGACGACCCGGTGGTCCTGCCCCGCACCAGCGAGGGCCTCTACCTCCTCCAGCGCGTCCGCGACGAGGCCCACCGCTTCGCGATCACCTACCAGCGCGCCAAGCGCGCCAAGCGGTTCCGGGCGAGCCCCCTGGACGACGTGCCCGGACTCGGCGAGACCCGCAAGCAGGCGCTCATCAAGCACTTCGGTTCGGTGAAGAAGCTGCGATCCGCGACAATCGATCAGATCTGCGAGGTTCCGGGCATAGGTCGCAAGACCGCCGAGACCATCGTGGTGGCCCTCGCCCAGGCGGCCCCGGCCGCACCCGCCGTGAACACGGCGACTGGAGAGATCATGGATGACATGGAAGACGGGACACCCGAGACGACGGCGGGTGCCCCGGGGGAGCCCGTACCCGCGGGCGCCCCGGACGAGCGACGGGGGCAGGAGACATGAGCGAGCAAGAGAAGCGGCCCACAGCGGACCGAGATCAGACCCACAAGGAGACGGGCGAGGATCAGGCTCCACCGGAAGGCACCCAGGACAACGGAGCAGAAGTGAGTACGGACAGCACGACAGCCGGCGGGGTGCCCGAGGCGGCCATCCCCGAGCTGGTGATCATCTCCGGCATGTCCGGGGCCGGGCGGTCCACCGCCGCCAAGTGTCTGGAGGACCTCGGCTGGTTCGTCGTCGACAACCTCCCGCCCGCCCTGATCCCCACCATGGTGGAGCTCGGCGCCCGCTCCCAGGGCAACGTGGCACGGATCGCGGTCGTGGTCGACGTACGCGGACGGCGCTTCTTCGACAACCTCCGCGAGTCCCTCGCCGACCTGGAGTCCAAGAACGTCACCCGGCGGATCGTCTTCCTGGAGTCCTCCGACGACGCCCTGGTGCGCCGCTTCGAGTCCGTGCGCCGACCGCACCCCCTCCAGGGCGACGGCCGCATCGTCGACGGCATCGACGCCGAGCGGGAACTCCTGCGCGAACTGCGCGGGGACGCCGACCTCGTCATCGACACCTCCAGCCTCAACGTCCACGAACTCCGCGCCAAGATGGACGCCCAGTTCGCCGGCGAGGAGGAGCCCGAACTGCGGGCCACCGTCATGTCGTTCGGCTTCAAGTACGGCCTCCCGGTCGACGCCGACCTCGTCGCCGACATGCGCTTCCTGCCCAACCCGCACTGGATCCCGGAACTGCGCCCCTTCAACGGCCTCAACGAGGAGGTCTCGGCGTACGTCTTCAACCAGCCCGGCGCCAAGGAGTTCCTCGACCGGTACGCCGAGCTGCTGCGCCTCATCGCGGCCGGCTACCGCCGTGAGGGCAAGCGGTACGTGACGATCGCGATCGGCTGCACCGGCGGCAAGCACCGCTCGGTCGCCACGGCGGAGAAGCTCGCCGCGCGGCTCGTGGCCGAGGGCGTCGAGACGGTGGTCGTACACCGGGACATGGGACGGGAATGACGGGACGTAGCCCACGGCTCGGCCGACTGCGCCGAGTGGTACCCGAGGGACGTACGACCAGGCCCGTGGAGGCCCGCGGCGGCAAGCCGCGCCGGCGCGGCACCCAGCCCAAGGTGGTTGCCCTCGGCGGTGGCATGGGCCTGTCCGCCTCGCTCACCGCACTGCGCCGGATCACCGGCGATCTCACCGCCGTCGTCACCGTGGCCGACGACGGCGGCTCCAGCGGACGCCTGCGCGACGAACTGGGCGTGCTGCCTCCGGGCGACCTGCGCAAGGCGCTGGCCGCGCTGTGCGGCGACGACGACTGGGGCCAGACCTGGGCCCGCGTCATCCAGCACCGCTTCCAGTCCAAGGGCGACCTGCACGAGCACGCGGTCGGCAATCTGCTGATCGTCGCCCTGTGGGAGCAGCTCGGCGACCACGTCCAGGCCCTCGACCTGGTCGGCAAGCTGCTCGGCGCGCACGGGCGCGTGCTGCCCATGTCCGCCGTACCGCTGGAGCTCCAGGCACTGGTCAAGGGGCACGACCCGGCGCGGCCCGACGATGTCGACACCGTGCGGGGGCAGGCGACCGTGGCGCTCACGCCCGGTGAGGTGATGTCCGTGCACGTCGTGCCGCACGACCCGCCGGCCGTGCCCGAGGCGGTCGCCGCCGTGCTCGACGCGGACTGGGTGGTGCTCGGTCCCGGCTCCTGGTTCTCGTCGGTCATCCCGCACCTGCTGGTGCCGGAACTGCTGGACGCGCTCACCGAGACGAAGGCGCGCCGGGTACTCTCCCTGAACCTCGCGCCGCAGCCCGGAGAAACCGATGGCTTCTCCCCGCAGCGTCATTTGGAGGTTTTGGGACGACACGCCCCTAAACTCGCCCTGGACGTGGTGCTGGCCGACGAGGCCGCCGTGCCCGATCGCGCGTCGCTCACCGAAGCCGCCAAGCGGCTCGGCGCCGCGGTCGAGCTGGCGCCGGTGGCCCGGCCGGACGGAACTCCAAGGCACGACCCGGAGCTGTTGGCCGCCGCGTACGACCGTATTTTTCGGATGCATGGAAGGATCGGCCCATGGCGATGACGGCAGCGGTGAAGGATGAGATCTCCCGGCTCCCCGTCACCCGTACCTGCTGCAGGAAGGCGGAGGTCTCCGCCATTCTGCGGTTCGCCGGAGGCCTCCACCTGGTGAGCGGGCGCATCGTGATCGAGGCGGAGCTGGACACCGCGATGGCGGCGCGCCGGCTCAAGCGGGACATCCTGGAGATCTTCGGCCACAGCTCCGAACTGATCGTGATGGCGCCCGGCGGACTGCGCCGCGGCTCCCGTTACGTCGTCCGGGTGGTCGCGGGCGGCGATCAGCTGGCCCGGCAGACGGGCCTCGTGGACGGCCGCGGACGCCCCATCCGGGGTCTGCCGCCGCAGGTGGTCTCCGGGGCGACCTGTGACGCGGAGGCGGCCTGGCGCGGCGCGTTCCTGGCCCACGGCTCACTGACCGAGCCCGGCAGGTCCTCCTCCCTGGAGGTGACCTGCCCGGGCCCGGAGGCCGCGCTCGCGCTGGTCGGCGCCGCCCGCCGGCTGTCGATCGCGGCGAAGGCGCGCGAGGTGCGGGGCGTGGACCGGGTGGTCGTCCGTGACGGCGACGCGATCGGCGCCCTGCTCACCCGGCTCGGCGCGCACGAGTCGGTGCTGGCCTGGGAGGAGCGCCGGATGCGCCGCGAGGTGCGCGCCACGGCGAACCGGCTGGCCAACTTCGACGACGCCAACCTGCGCCGCTCGGCCCGCGCGGCTGTCGCCGCCGGAGCCCGGGTCCAGCGCGCGCTGGAGATCCTCGCCGACGAGGTCCCCGAGCACCTCGCCGCCGCAGGCCGGCTGCGCATGGACCACAAGCAGGCCTCCCTGGAGGAGCTGGGCGCGCTGGCCGACCCGCCGCTGACGAAGGACGCCGTGGCGGGCCGTATCCGCCGTCTGCTGGCGATGGCCGACAAGCGGGCCCAGGACCTCGGCATCCCGGGCACGGAGTCCAGCATCACCGAGGAGATGGCCGACAACATGGTCGGCTGACGCCTCCTGCGACCTGACGATCTCTCAACACGCCGGTGCGGATGTCCCCTTGGGATATCCGCACCGGCGTTTGACCGTCCTGATGCGCCCCCTTGACTCGATCATGAAGTGTCATGAGCCTGGCAACAGTTCGCTGCTGTGGCGGACAGTTGCTAGGGGGATTCATGAGACACAGAGCGAGATCGATCCTCGCTGTCGGTGCACTCCTGATCGCCGGGGCGAGCATCGCGCCGATCGCCCAGGCGCAGGGCGGGAGTTCCACGAAGGCCGACCCCGACGAGGTCAAGGTCTTCCACGCCGACGTCACCCAGAAGCAGATACCCCTGCTCCTGAAGGCCGGACAGGACGCGCACGAACTCGGCGACAACAAGTTCTCGGCCGCCGGTAGAACCTCTGTCGAGGTCTACCTCACCGACCAGCAGGCCCAGAAACTGGAGAAGCAGGGCGTCGACCTCACCGAGCACACCCTCTCGGCGAAGGCCGAGACGCGCGTCGAGGACGCGGCCCAGGGCGTGTTCCGGCCCTACAGCGGAAGCGGCGGTCTGAAGGAGGAGATCGTCAGGACGGGGCAGGCCAACCCCGGTCTCACCAAGGTCGAGTCCATCGGCAAGACGATCAACGGCCAGGACATCCTCGCGCTCAAACTGACCAAGAACGCGAAGAAGACCAAGGACGGCTCCAAGCCCTCGGTGCTGTACGTGTCCAACCAGCACGCGCGCGAGTGGATCACGCCGGAAATGACCCGCCGGCTGATGCACTACTACCTGGACAACTACAAGACCGACAAGCGCATCAAGAAGATCGTCGACTCCACGGAACTGTGGTTCGTGCTCTCCGCCAACCCGGACGGCTACGACTACACCTTCAAGGACTCCGACCCCCGCCTGTGGCGCAAGAACCTGCGGGACGTCAACGGCGACGGCACCATCTCCACCGGCGACGGCGTCGACCTCAACCGCAACTTCGCCTACAAGTGGGGCTACGACGACGAGGGTTCGTCCCCGAACCCGACGAGTGAGACCTACCGCGGCACGGCCCCCGCCTCCGAGCCCGAGACGCAGGCACTCGACACCTTCGAGAAGCGGATCGGCTTCAGCTACGGCGTCAACTACCACTCCGCCGCCGAACTCCTCCTCTACGGGGTCGGCTGGCAGGTCGCGACGCCCACCCCGGACGACGTGCTCTACAAGGCACTCGCGGGCACGCCTGACAATCCGGCGATCCCCGGCTACCACTCGCAGGTCTCCTCGGAGCTGTACACGACCAACGGCGAGGCGGACGGCCACGCGTCGAACGTCAACAGCATGTCGATGTTCACCCCGGAGATGTCGACCTGCCAGACCGCGTCGAACATCGACCCGAACGACGCCTGGAACGCGGCCGACTGCCAGTCCGTCTTCAACTTCCCCGACGACGAGAAGCTGATCCAGGACGAGTTCGCGAAGAACATCCCCTTCGCGCTCTCCGTCGCCGAGACCGCCGCCCACCCCGACCAGCCGACCTCGTCGGTCGGCCTGAGCGCCGCCGACTTCACCCCGGCCACCTTCCCGACGTCGTACTCGCGCGGCGCCGACCAGGCGGTCTCCGTCGTCGTACGGAAGTCCGTGCGCGACAAGGAGCTCAAGTACCGCGTCAACGGCGGCCGTACGCAGGACGTGGCGCTCAAGCCCTGGAAGGGCGGCCAGACCTACGGCGGGGACGACAACCTGTACTTCGACGAGTACCGGGCCAAGGTCAAGGACGGCGACCCGGGCGACAAGGTCGAGGTGTGGTTCACCGGCAGGACGAAGGCCGGGAAGCCCACCTCCAGCGCCCACTTCACGTACACGGTCGCCCAACGACCCGCCGCCGACACCCTCGTGGTCGCCGAAGAGGGCGCCGCCGCCACCCAGGCGCAGACCTACGTCGACGCGCTGAAGGCGAACGGCCGCAAGGCGATCGTCTGGGACGTCGCCACGCAGGGCGCGCCCGACGCGCTCGCCGTGCTCGACCACTTCAAGACGGTCGTCCACTACTCCGGGCCCGCAGGCCCGGGCAACGACACCCAGCTCCAGCTGCGCGCCTTCCTCAACGAGGGCGGCAAGCTGATCGAGGCCGGCGAACAGGCCGGCGGCTCCGTCGCCCTCGCCGACGGCACCCCCTCGAACGACTTCAGCCAGTACTACCTGGGCGCCTACTCCCGTACGTCCCTCCCCGGGGCCACCGGCTTCAACGGCTCCGGCAAACTCGCCGGCTTCACCGGGCCGCTCAGCGGCGCGCCCGGCAACCCGCTGGACCGGGCGGGCAGTTACAGCGTCACCTCCGACTCGCTGTCCCCGGCCACCTACCCGCAGTTCGCGAGCGCCGGCGCGGGCCAGTTCGCCGGGACCGTCAACCCGTACGGGCCCTTCGCGGGCTCATACATGGCCGCCGCCGTCCACACCGACGACGCCTACAAGCGCCTCACCCGCACCATCGACCTCACCGGGGTGAGCGCGGCCGACAAGCCCACGCTGCGCAGCGAGCTGCTGTGGGACACCGAGCCCGGCTACGACCACGCCGTCGTCGAGATCCACACCACCGGCGCCGACGACTGGACCACGCTCCCGGAGGCGGGCGGCGCCACCAGCACCGCGCTGCCCTCGGAGTGCGAGGCCGGCTTCCTGGTCGCCGAACACCCGTGGCTGAAGCACTACCTGACGTTCGCCACCACCGGCTGCACCGCGACCGGCTCCACCGGCTCGTGGAACAGCTTCACCGGCGCCTCCAACGGCTGGCAGCAGGTCAACTTCGACCTGAGCGCCTACGCCGGCAAGTCCGTCGAGGTATCGCTCAGTTACATCACCGACCCGGGCTCCGGCGGCCACGGCGTCCTCGCCGACGACGCCTCGCTCGTCGTCGGGGGCACGGCCACCCAGACCGAGGGCTTCGAGACCTCCCTGGGCGCCTGGAGCGTGACCGGACCGCCCCCGGGCAGCCCGGCGGTCCTGAAGGACTGGACGCGCACCGGAGCCCTGTTCCAGACGTACGGCGCGATCACCACCGACCGCACCGTGCTGCTGGGCTTCGGCCTGGAACAGGTCACCGCGCCAGCCGACCGCGCGGCCCTGCTCAAGAAGGCACTCGCGGCTCTGAAGAGCTGACTCGGTGTGACGATGTCATGAACATCCAGGGCGGTCCGTACCCCTACTGGCGGGTACGGACCGCCCTGCGGTGTATGGGGCATCTCGATGTCACCACGGGGGGCTCAGGGAGGTAGGGTCGTAGGCGGTCGGGGACATCCCATACAACTCGCCGGCACTGAGCCGGCGTACCAACGAGGAGATCGGTTCGTGACGATCCGCGTAGGCATCAACGGCTTTGGCCGCATCGGTCGTAACTACTTCCGCGCGCTGCTGAAGCAGGGTGCTGACATCGAGATCGTGGCTGTCAACGACCTGGGTGACACCGCGACCACCGCTCACCTGCTCAAGTACGACACCATTCTGGGCCGCCTGCAGGCCGAGGTGTCGCACACCGCCGACACGATCACCGTCGACGGGCACACGATCAAGGTCCTGTCCGAGCGCAACCCCGCCGACATCCCGTGGGGCGAGCTGGGCGTCGACATCGTCATCGAGTCGACCGGCATCTTCACGAAGAAGGCCGACGCCGAGAAGCACATCGCCGGCGGCGCCAAGAAGGTCCTCATCTCGGCTCCGGCCAAGGACGAGGACATCACCATCGTGATGGGCGTCAACCAGGACAAGTACGACGCGGCCCAGCACCACGTCATCTCGAACGCCTCCTGCACCACCAACTGTGTGGCGCCGATGGCCAAGGTTCTCGACGAGAACTTCGGCATCGTCAAGGGCCTGATGACCACGGTGCACGCGTACACGAACGACCAGCGCATCCTGGACTTCCCGCACTCGGACCTGCGCCGCGCGCGTGCCGCCGCCGAGAACATCATCCCGACCACCACCGGTGCCGCCAAGGCCACCGCCCTGGTCCTCCCGCAGCTCAAGGGCAAGCTCGACGGCATCGCGATGCGCGTCCCGGTCCCGACCGGCTCGGCCACCGACCTGGTTGTCCAGCTCCAGCGCGAGGTCACCAAGGACGAGGTCAACGCCGCGTTCAAGAAGGCCTCCGAGGACGGCGACCTCAAGGGCTACCTGACGTACACCGAGGACCCGATCGTCTCCTCGGACATCGTCGGCGACCAGGCCTCCTGCACCTTCGACTCCCTCCTGACCATGGTCCAGGACGGCACGTCGGTGAAGATCCTCGGCTGGTACGACAACGAGTGGGGCTACTCCAACCGCCTCGTCGACCTCACGGTCTTCGTCGGCGGCCAGCTCTGACCCCCAGAGCAGGCAACTCGATGTGAGCCAGGGCTCGGGCAGCGCACGCCGCGCTGTCCGGGCCCTGCGCCACGTGGTGATCGATCAGCCCTCTCCGATCCGAAGAGCCTGAAGAGCCTTCCCTAGGAGTCCCATTCATGAAGACGATCGACGAACTTCTCGCCGAAGGCGTGGACGGCAAGCGGGTTTTCGTCCGCGCCGACCTCAACGTCCCGCTGGCCGACGGCCTCATCACCGACGACGGCCGCATCCGCGCCGTACTGCCCACCGTCAAGGCCCTCGTCGAGGCGGGCGCCAAGGTGATCGTCGCCTCGCACCTGGGCCGCCCCAAGGGCGCCCCGGACCCGGCCTTCTCCCTGCTGCAGCCCGCCGAGCGGCTCGCCGAACTCCTGGGCGCGCCGGTCGCGTTCGCCCAGGACACGATCGGCCCCGCCGCCCACGACGCTGTGCGCGGTCTGGAGCCCGGTCAGGTCGCGGTCATCGAGAACCTGCGCTTCAACGCGGGCGAGACCGCCAAGGACGACACCGAGCGCGGCGAGTTCGCCGACCAGCTCGCCGCCCTGGCCGACATCTACGTAGGCGACGGTTTCGGCGCCGTGCACCGCAAGCACGCCTCCGTGTACGACCTCCCGGCCCGTCTGCCGCACTACGCCGGCTACCTCATCGCCACCGAGGTCGGCGTCCTGAAGAAGCTCACCGAGGACGTCAAGCGGCCCTACGTCGTCGCCCTCGGCGGCTCCAAGGTCTCCGACAAGCTCGCCGTCATCGACCAGCTCCTCGGCAAGGCCGACCGGCTGCTCATCGGCGGCGGCATGGCCTTCACCTTCCTCAAGGCCCAGGGCTACGAGATCGGCGCCTCCCTGGTCCAGGACGACCAGCTGCCCGCCGTCACCGAGTACGTCGAGCGCGCCGAGAAGAACGGCGTCGAACTCGTCGTCCCCGTCGACGTCGTGGCCGCGACCGCCTTCCCGGACCTGAAGACGAAGGCCCCCTCCCACCCCGTCACCGTCGCCGCGGACGCCATCCCGGCCGACCACATGGGTCTCGACATCGGTCCCGAGACCGGTGCCCTGTACGCCTCGAAGCTCGCCGACGCGGCCACCATCTTCTGGAACGGCCCGATGGGCGTCTTCGAGCACCCCGACTACGCCGAGGGCACCAAGGCGGTCGCCCAGGCCCTCGTCGACTCCCAGGCCTTCACCGTCGTCGGCGGTGGCGACTCCGCCGCCGCCGTCCGCATCCTGGGCTTCGACGAGACGGCATTCGGCCACATCTCGACCGGCGGCGGCGCCTCCCTCGAATACCTAGAGGGCAAGACGCTCCCCGGCCTCGCCGCACTGGAGGACTGACCACTCATGGCTCCATCCGTTTCCTCTGGGCGCACGCCGATCATGGCGGGCAACTGGAAGATGAACCTCAACCACCTCGAGGCCATCGCCCACGTCCAGAAGCTCGCCTTCGCCCTCGCGGACAAGGACTACGAGGCCGTCGAGGTCGCCGTCCTGCCGCCCTTCACCGACCTGCGCTCCGTGCAGACCCTGGTCGACGGCGACAAGCTCAAGATCAAGTACGGCGCCCAGGACATCTCGGCGCACGACTCCGGCGCCTACACCGGCGAGATCTCCGGAGCGATGCTGGCCAAGCTGAAGTGCACCTACGTGGCCGTCGGCCACTCCGAGCGCCGCCAGTACCACGCCGAGACCGACGAGATCGTCAACACCAAGGTCAAGGCCGCCTACAAGCACGGCCTCACCCCGATCCTGTGCGTCGGCGAGGAACTGGAGATCCGCGAGGCGGGCAACCACATCGCCCACACGCTCTCCCAGGTCGTCGGCGGCCTCAAGGACGTCCCGGCCGAGCAGGCCGAGTCGGTCGTCATCGCCTACGAGCCCGTCTGGGCCATCGGCACCGGCAAGGTCTGCGGCGCCGACGACGCCCAGGAGGTCTGCCAGGCCATCCGCAGCAAGCTCGCCGAGCTGTACACCCAGGAGCTGGCCGACCAGGTCCGCATCCAGTACGGCGGCTCCGTCAAGTCCGGCAACGTCGCCGAGATCATGGCCAAGCCCGACGTCGACGGCGCCCTGGTCGGCGGTGCCTCGCTGGACGCCGACGAGTTCGTCAAGATCGTGCGCTTCCGTGACCAGTGAGACCGTGAGTAGGCCGTAGCGACGATCCGTCGTACCCTTGCGGGGACATGGCTCCACAGCCATGTCCCCGTCGTCCGTCCGAATCCGAGGAAGTTGGTCCAGCCGTGGTTTTGGGGTTCTCGATCGCCCTGATCGTCTTCAGCCTGCTGCTGATGCTGCTGGTGCTGATGCACAAGGGGAAGGGCGGCGGTCTCTCCGACATGTTCGGTGGCGGCATGTCGTCGTCCGTCGGTGGTTCTTCGGTCGCCGAGCGCAACCTCGACCGCATCACCGTGGGGCTCGGTCTTCTGTGGTTCACCTGCATCGTCGTGCTCGGCCTGCTGATGAAGACGAGCTGACCGCACGTTCCTTCGCACATTCCGTACGTAAGGCCCCATGTTCGGTACGCGCAGCTGAGCGCGGCCTATCATGGGGCTTGCGTCTAGGTGTAGGGGCTGTAACTCCAACCACTGGACGCGCGTTGGGCCTTACGTAGACTGAGGCGCTCGCAACGGAGCGAAAACGCCGACTCGCTTCGCGGCACCATCACGCAGGGAGTTACGACCGTGGCAAGTGGCAACGCGATCCGAGGAAGCCGGGTCGGGGCGGGGCCGATGGGTGAGGCCGAGCGTGGCGAGTCCGCGCCCCGGCTGCGCATCTCCTTCTGGTGCTCCAACGGGCACGAGACGCAGCCCAGCTTCGCCAGCGACGCGCAGGTCCCCGACACCTGGGACTGCCCGCGCTGCGGCTTTCCCGCCGGACAGGACCGGGACAACCCGCCGGACCCGCCGCGCACCGAGCCCTACAAGACGCACCTCGCGTATGTACGGGAGCGGCGCAGCGACGCGGACGGCGAGGCGATCCTCGCCGAGGCGCTCGCCAAACTGCGGGGAGAAATCTAGGAGTTGAACCGGCCGGACGCCCACAGGGTGTCTGGCCGGAGCTGTTTCGCACCCCGGCGGCCGACCGGCCCCGGACCGATTGTCAGTGGCACCCTCTACGGTTTGTGCATCGGTGAACCGCGAGGGGGAGTGGTGACGACGGTCGAGGTGACGGGCAGTCATGTGCCCGCGTGGCGTGGGGGGTTCGGGCGGCTGTGGAGCGCCGCCGTGATCTCGCGGTTCGGGGATGCGCTGCGTACGGCCGCGCTGCCCCTGATCGCCGTGCGGCTCACGGACGATCCGCTCGTCATCGCCTCCGTCACCGCCTGCGGATACCTTCCCTGGCTGCTCTTCGGACTGCTGGGCGGGGCCGTCGCGGACCGAGTGGACCAACGGCGCGCGATGTGGGCCGTGGACTCGGTACGAGGGCTGCTCGTCGCCTCGTTCGCGCTCGCCGTCGGACTCGGTCACGCCTCGATCCCGCTGCTGCTGGCCCTCGCCTTCTGCCTGACCACGCTCCAGACCCTCTTCGACAACGCGTCCACGGCCCTCCTGCCGTCGCTGGTGGCCCGTGAGGCGCTGGGCAGCGCCAATGCCCGGCTGATGACCGGCCAGCAGCTCGCCGGCGGTCTGCTGGCCAGTCCGCTCGTGCCGCTGCTGCTTACGGCCGGGGCGTTCATGCCGTTCGCGGCCGACGCGAGCACCTATCTCCTGGCCGCCGCCCTCGTGGCCTCCCTGCAAATCCGCCCGCCCGAGCGGGAGCCGCGCCCGGCCGGCAGCACCCTCAGGACGGAGATAGGGGAAGGCCTGCGCGCCCTGTGGAGCGACCGGGTGCTGCGCGCGACCTGCGTGGCCACCCTGCTGTGCAACATCGGCATGGGTGCCCTGATCGCCACACTCGTCCTGCACGTGACGCGCTGGCTGGACGCGGGCAACGCCGGATACGCCGCCGCGATGACGGCGTACTCGGTCGGCAGCTTCTCCGGGGGCTTCGTCGCCCAGCGGATCGCGCGCCGCACCGGCCGCGTCCGGGCGCTGCTGGTCGCAGGGAGCGTCCAGACGTCGTCGCTGCTGCTCATCGGGACCGTCCGCCACCTGGCCGCCCTGGCCGCGGGCATGCTGCTGCTCGGCGCCATGAACATGGTGTGGAACGTCAACCAGGTCACCCTGATGCAGCAGCGCAGCCCCGCGGCCATGGTCGGCCGCATCGCCTCCGCGTTCCGCACCTCCTCGACGTCGGGAGCCCCGATCGGCGCCCTGCTCGGCGGAACCGTGGCAGGGACCTACGGACTGAACGGCCCCGCCCTGCTCGCGGCAGCCCTCTTCGGGCTGGCCGTCGCCTCGTTGATACCCGCGGTCAAGCCGGACGTACCTGTTGTTGCACCGGAGGACAACGGGACGACCGCTCGCGCCACGGGCTGATCAATTAGGTTGGAACCGGCCCCCAGGTCGGTAGGAAAGAAGGCTGAAGTCGCAATGAACGCAGACGGCCGTACCAGGCTCAACCAGACGCCCGAGTGGACCGCCTTGGCCAAGCACCGTGAGGAGCTCGGCGAGGTGCAGCTGAGGGAGCTGTTCGCCGCCGATCCCGGACGCGGCAGCGGGTACACGCTCAAGGTCGGTGACCTGCACCTCGACTACTCGAAGCACCTCGTCACCGACGAGACCCTGCGGCTGCTGCACGCGCTGGCCGCCGCCACGGACGTCTTCGGGCTGCGGGACGCCATGTTCCGCGGCGAGAAGATCAACGTCACCGAGGACCGCGCGGTCCTGCACACCGCGCTGCGCGCCCCGCGCGACGCGGTGATCGAGGTCGACGGCGAGAACGTCGTGCCGCAGGTGCACGCGGTGCTCGACAAGATGGCCGGCTTCGCGGACCGGGTCCGCTCCGGAGAGTGGACCGGGCACACCGGCCGGCGCATCAAGAACATCGTCAACATCGGCATCGGCGGCTCCGACCTCGGCCCGGCGATGGCCTACGAGGTGCTGCGCAGCTTCACCGACCGCGAGTTGACGGTCCGGTTCGTGTCGAACGTCGACGGCGCCGACCTGCACGAGGCGACCCGTGACCTCGACCCGGCGGAGACGCTGT
>NZ_JALJRY010000130.1 GCF_024519455.1 Streptomyces sp. STR69
CGGTGTTGGGTAGGCGCCGTTCGCGCACCTCTTTTGGTTCGGTCGCCTTCGGGGCGCCTTAAGCCGGTGTCGCGAGCCCCACCGCGCTCGGCGCTGCGCGCCTCCGCGCTCCCCCACTCTCGGCTTCGCTCGAGCGGGAGGGACCCCCACGGGCTCTCGACACCGGCGCGCCCCTACGGCGCCCTCTCGGCCGGCGCGTGGGGAC
>NZ_JALJRY010000013.1 GCF_024519455.1 Streptomyces sp. STR69
TCAGGTCCGCGCGGACCGCGACGACCAGATCTACGGCCTCCCCCACCAGCAGGTCCGTGCTCCGCCGGTACGTGCACTGCGGGCACAGTCCCGCCGCGTCCGGCATCCCACACTCCGCGCACGCAGCCGCCCGGCGCCCCTACTGCGCAACCGACTTGGCCTGCTGTTCGGCAAGGCCACGGGTATGGAAGGAGAAACGCACTAGTTAGTACACGGCAGCTACAGGTGTCGATGCACTGTGTGTTGAGGCTGGGCAGCGGGATGGCGGGGTACCTGCGGGTATGCGTACGGCCATGGCTGAGAAAGCATGGCAATCGTGCGCGACAACCGCTAGCTGAGCTGAGGGACCTGCAGCCCTGCGACACAGCAAGATCGGCTCCGTGACGACGGGCTACGTCGTGTGCGTCGAGTTCGGCACTCCGTTCAAGGAGGTCGCCCGTCTCCTTGCCCACCACAGGATCAGCGGCCTACCCGTCGTGGACGGCGACGAGCGGGTGTTCGGGGTCGTCTCCGGCACCGACCTCATGCTCGATCAGGCACGCACAGCCGCGAGGCGGACAGCATCGTCATCCCGCCGGCGATGACGCCACCCGTCGTTCTCGCGTCCCTCCACGCTCGGGTCCTCGCTCAAACCGGCGAGCCCCACAACAAGATCAAGACGACGTATTAATGATCTGCAAGCCCTTACTGCCTGGGCCGCATTGGCCGACGGGACGAGCAGATCGCGGTGTTGCGCCGACTACTGGACGATCCGCGCTTTGTCCGCACGAAAGACCATCAATCCGCGCTCGCCCAACTCACCTACGCACTGCAAGAGGCCGAACGCCATGAAGAGGCTGCGGAACTGTTCCGTCAGCTCCAGCACGTAGTGGAAGACCGGCACGGCACCGTGCACCTCACAGCACTCTTCGCCCGGGTCAACCTCGCATCCTGTAACGGCCATCTGGGAGATCCCGCGGAAGCCGTCCACATCCTCGACGACGTCGTGCGCCTGCAAGAGACCGCCAGCCACGAGACGAGCGTCATCCGTGTGTCCCTGCACCGGCGGCTCTACACCTGGACCGGCATGGCGGGCGACCCACACGCCGCCACCCGGCTCCACGACCTGGCCAAGGCGAGCGAAACAGCCCTGGGACAACACGCCTACGCCACCCTCGCCTGCCGCAGCCGCGCCGCCCACTGGGCCGCAGCAGCCGGCGACATCCCGCACGGAATCGAGGAACTCACACACCTACTCGCCGAGTTCGAACGACGCTTCGGCCACGACGACGCCGAAGCCCGAGCCAGCCGCAAAAGCCCTGACCACTGGCGCACACACACCCTGCAAAACCTCCCACCCACGAGCTGAACGAGCGGCTGCGGCGGCCCTTCCGGGCACCGCCCGGAGCCGGACCATCCCGCAAGCCGATCGATCCGGTCCGGTGTACCCCCTGAGAAGGCTTACATGGAGATTGCCGCGGTGGAGTCGGCGGTATCTGGTGCTCCAGGGCGGACGAGCAGGCCACACAGGACGGCGCCGATGGCGAAGATGGCGCCGGCCCAGGCGAAAGCGGTGGTGTAGCTGTGGATCGCAGCATTGGCGAGGGTGTCGGGGGTGGGGGCCCTGCCCTTGGTGTAGCTGCTGGCGGCATCGGCTGCGACGGTGCTGAGCAGGGCGATGCCGAGGGATCCCCCGATCTGCTGGGCGACGTTGACAGTGGCTGAGGCGACGCCCGCGTCGTGGGAGGCGACACCCCTGGTGGCGGTGTTCACCGACGGCGCCATGGCCGTGCCGAGCCCGATGCCGGTGACGACGAGGGCGGCCAGGATGTCGGCCGCATAGGAGCTGTGGAGGGTGATTCCCGTCAGCCAGAGCATGCCGCCGGCGGCCGTGAGCATACCGGCGCCGATGAGGACGCGGGGGCCGGTGCGGGACAGCAGGAAGCTGGTGGCGAAGGTGGCGGCGACGGCCGTCGCGCCGACCAGAGGCAGGAAGGCCAGGCCAGTTCGGATGGGAGAGAATCCGAGGTTCTGCTGCAGGTAGTAGGTGAGGAACAGGAAGATCCCGAACATCCCGACGCCCATGACGAACATGGCCAGATAGGCGCCACCGCGGTTGCGGTCAAGGAGAATCCGCAGGGGCAGCAAGGGGTGGGCGGCCTTGGTCTGCCGGATCACGAACACGGTCAGGAGTGTGACGCCCACCAGCAGGAAGACCCAGGTGTTCGTGGCGCTCCAGGAATGGGTCTGCGCGTTGGCGAAGCCATAGACGAGGGCGAAAAGACCGGCACTGGCGGTGACGGTGCTCGGCAGGTCGAGGCGGGGTCGCCCTTCGACGGGGGTGTGGGGCAGCAGGGCCGCGGTGCCGGCGAGGGCGACGGCGGCGAAGGCGAGGTTGACGTACAGACACCAGCGCCAGTCGAGGTACTCGGTGAGCACTCCGCCGAGCAGCAGGCCGAATGCGCCGCCGGCGCCGGCGATGGCGCCGTAGATGCCGAACGCCCGGTCACGCTCCGCGGCCACGGTGAAGGTGGTGGTGAGCAGGGAGAGGACGGCGGGGGCGAGCAGCGCGGCGCACAGCCCCTGGGAGGCCCGGGCCGTGACCAGCATCCCGAAGCTGGTGGCGGCGCCGCCGAGCGCGGAGGCGACGGCGAAACCGGCCAGCCCGACGACCAGCGTCAGCTTACGGCCGAACAGGTCGGCGATCCGCCCGCCGAGCAGCAGCAGACTGCCGAACGCGAGAGCGTAGGCGGTGACGACCCACTGCCGCTGGTTGTCGGAGAAGCCGAGGTCCTGCTGGGCCGAGGGTAGTGCGATGTTCACGATCGTGGAATCGAGGATCACCATCAACTGGGCGACGCCGAGCACCACGAGGATCCACCAGCGCCGAGCCTGGTTGGGGTTGCCCTCGCCGACGACTACGGACGTGCTTGGGGTGTGGCCCGCCGATGTGCTGCCGGTCCCGCTGGCCGGGCCATCGGAGTGGGTCTCCCCGGTCGTGGTTTCTCCGGTCGTGTCGGATTCTCCGGATGCGGTGGTAGGACGCCCGTTGCCATGCCACGGGAGGTGGAATCCCTTGCGGTGGGACGGGTGCCTTTGGATCGCCACGATGTTTGTCCCTTCAGGGGCGACGCGAGAGATCTGCCGAGCCGGTCGTTGAGTTACGCAATCAATGTCCCTTTACCTCGAGGGCGCGCGCTGGGGCCGGATGGTCCCTACGCAGCGGGCCGAACGGCACGGCGCGCACAGGGGCCTGTCGGGATTCCGGGCGCCCCACGAATACAGCTGGACCGTGACAGTGATCGTCTCGGGATCACGGCGACCATCTCGCGATTCGGGCTGTGCGCGCGGGACGACCCCTCACCGCCGATCGGCCTGCCGCCGCGGGACCTTCGGCCCATGGCACGTGCGCGTCGGCCGCCGAAGGGTGGGGGCAAGGATGTCGCGTTGCGCGCACAAGGCCCCGGGGGGCGCTGCGTGGTGGAGATCTCACAGGGGGACTTCGATGACAGGCAGGGAGAATCTCGCCGCACGGCTGGGTGGCTGGAGCGCCCGGCACCGCGCCATCGCCATCGTGGGCTGGCTGGCCGTAGTGGCGGCGGCGATGCTGATCGGCAGCGCCGTGGGGCAACAGCACATGACTGATCAGGAGTACGCGGCGGGCGAGTCCGCCCAGGCGTGGCAGGTCCTGGAACAGAAGGGGCTCATCCCGCCCGCGGACGAGATGGTGCTGGTGCACAGCGACACCGACATCGCCGACGCAGCCGGGTTCCGGGCGACCGTGCGGGAACTCGTGTCCGGAGTCCGGGCCACCGGAGCGGTGACCGGTCTGCGCGACCCGTACACCACGGCGGGCCTTATCTCCGGCGACCGGCACAGCGCCTTGGTGCAGTTCTCCATGACCGGCAAGGCGAACACCGCGTACAAGCGGGTCCAGCCGGTGCTGGACACGGTGGACAAGGTACGGGCCGCCCACCCGGGCATGCGCGTGGAACAGTTCGGCGAGGCGAGCGCCAACAAATGGTTCAACGACACCATCCTCAAGGACTTCCACCGGGCCGAGCTGACAGCCGTTCCGCTGGCGCTGGGCATCCTGCTCGCGGCCTTCGGCGCCCTGCTCGCCGCGGTGCTGCCGGTCGGGCTGGCGATCACCGCCTTCCTTGCCGCCAACGGTCTGCTGGCGCTGATCAGCCACAGCATGCACGTCGACAGCTCGGCCAGCTCGGTGGTACTGCTGCTGGGCCTGGCCGTCGGCGTCGACTACTGCCTCTTCTATCTGCGCCGGGAGCGCGAAGAGCGAGGGAAGGGGCGCGACCCGCAGGCGTCCCTGCGCATCGCCGCGGCGACCTCCGGACGTTCGGTACTGGTGTCCGGCCTGACCGTCGTGGTGGCCATGTCCGGCATGTTCCTGTCCGGGATGCAGCTCTTCGACGGGTTCGCGGTGGGCACCATCCTGGTGGTCCTCATCGCCATGCTGGGTTCGGTGACCGTGCTGCCCGCACTGCTGTCGCTGCTCGGGGACCGGGTGGAATGGGGCCGCGTGCCGGGTCTGGGGCGGCTGCGCCGTCCTGAGAGCGGCAGCCGGGTCTGGGGAGCGGTCCTGCGCCCGGTGCTGGCCCGCCCGGGCATCTCCGCCGCGGCCTCCGGGGGCATCCTGCTGCTGCTCGCTGTCCCGGTGCTCGGCATCCACACCGAAAAGCTGAGCCTGGACAAGCAGTTGCCGTCGAACACGGCCCTCATCCAGACGTACCGTCACATCAGCGCGGCGTTCCCCGGCGGTGCCAGCCCCGCCAACGTCGTGGTCAAGGCCGATGACGTCCAGGCGCCGCAGGTGCGCCGGGCGCTGACCGCCTTCACCGCCACCGCACTGGACACCAAGCTGGTCAACCAGCCCGTCCAGGTCACCACACACCCGAAGCAGAACGTCGTCGAGATCAGCGTGCCGCTGGCGGGCAACGGGTCGGACAGCACCTCGCGCCGCGCGGTACAGGTGCTGCGCGACGACGTGATACCGCAGACCCTGGGAAAGGTTTCCGGGGCGCGGACGTACGTCACCGGAGACACCGCGTTCTCCATGGACTTCAACGCCCAGTTGCGCCGCAGCATCGTGCCGGTGTTCGTGTTCGTGATGGCCGTCGCCTTCCTCGTGATGCTGCTGTCGTTCCGCTCGCTGACCATCGCCGCCGTCTCGATCCTGCTGAACCTGCTGTCGGTCGCCGCCGCCTTCGGCGTCATGGTCGCGGTCTTCCAGCACGGCTGGGGCGCCACCCTGGTCGGCACGCACGCCGTCGGTGCCATCGAGTCGTGGCTGCCGCTGTTCTCGTTCGTCATCCTCTTCGGCCTGTCGATGGACTACCACGTGTTCGTGGTCTCCCGCATACGCGAGGCGCACGACGCCGGTGCGCCCACCCAGGAAGCCGTGGCACGCGGGATCCGCAGCACGGCGGGCGTGGTGACCAGCGCGGCGATCATCATGGTCGCCGTCTTCGGAGTACTCGCCACCCTGTCGATGCAGGACTTCAAGCAGATGGGCGTCGGACTCGGCGTGGCCATCCTGCTCGACGCGACCATCGTGCGAGGCGTGCTGCTGCCGTCCGTACTGTCACTGCTCGGCGAACGCACCTGGTACCTCCCCAGCTGGCTGCCCCTTCCTTCCCGGCACGCCGAACCGGCACCCACCGACACCCCACCGCCGGCCGGGCCCGAGAACCCACAACGGGACGAAGTCCACGAACCGGTCCACCCCGTGGCCGGTACGGAATCGGCCCCCAGCGCTGCGACCGATCGGCGCCGGGAACGAGATCACCGCCGATGACCACCGCCCCTACCAGGACCGCGATTCGGGTTCGGATGTTCGTTGTGACAGGTCCGCGGATCCTTTCCGACCCATCGGAAGACCTCCGCGCCGACGACGCGGTGCCAGTCGAAGGGTGATCCGGAGAAATCCGAATGTCGTGGGCGGTTCCGCTCAGCGGACCACACGGTGTGCTTCACCGCGCGAGGGGTAGCTCGACTCGTCTCTCGGCACCTTCCACGAAGTGGTCGCCATGGCCATGTCCGGTCGTTCCACTTGCTCCTGCTCGTCCGCGGGCGCCCCTCGGTGGGCGACTTTCCCCGGCACCGGACAGCCGGCGGAAGGGGTCGCGGCCCGGCAGGTGCAGGGCCGGTCAGCCCCTCGCCGGGACCAACGGGACCTGGGGCCACGGTCGTTCGTGGGAGAGGCTGCTGGTGGAGGCGGCACCGATCCCCCGCGGTGCCGCCTCCACCCTGCGCCGCCGGCCGCGCGGCTTCACCTCTCGACCATGGACGCACGCCGCCCATTGAACCCGTGACATTGCAGCGGTGGGGCTCCGGCCGAAGAAATCAGTCCGGCCCGCACGTCGGTCTGGCGGAGTGTCAGGTACAGCTCGGCGGTGGCCTCTCCGAAGTCCTGCACTCCGCACGGAACAGCCGCGGCTCGCCGCCCCGGTCGGCGAGCGCCGGTCGCCGGCTTTGGGCGGCCGGTTACTCCGTCAGTGCGCCCATGGCCCGATCGAGCAGGACAGCGAGGGAGACAGTGCCCTCGCAGGCCACCCATCCTCTCGCGGCCGCGTCCAGACAGGCGAGGGCGGCTGCGACCAGCGCGGTCGGCCTGGGATCCTCCGGCCAGCCCGGACTGGCTTCCAGTCGTCTGGCGATCTCCGGCACCATCTGTTCCTGCCACTGCAGCTGCTTCTCGAAGTGCCGGGCGCGCAGTGATGGCGTCTCCTGCAGCAGGCGCAGAAAGCTCAGCGTCTGCTCGGGTGCTTCCTCGTTCACCCGTACCAGGACGTCGAAGGCCCGGCGCAGCGCCACCCAGGGCCGCTCCTCGTCGGGGCGGGCGGCAAGCGCTTCCGTGACCTGCTGGGCATCGCCCTCCAGGCCGGCCAGCACGATGTCTTCCTTTGTCCCGAAGTACCGGAACAGGGTGGCGCGCGACAGTCCGGCTTCGGCGGCGATCTGGTCGGCGGTCGTCCGGCCAAAGCCCTGCTCAGTGAAGAGCCGGAGCGCTACTTCAGTGACTTCCGCCCGGACTGTTGCCCGCATGCGTTCACGCAGACCGGGTGGCTTCGGCGGGGTGGGGTCGGCGGTGCTGGCGGAGTCGGTCATGCGAGCAATCTTACAGCTACGACTCATCTTGAGACTCAATCTCAATTAGGTGTAGAGTCTCTGACCGGAGGCTTCATTACGAACGCAGTGCTGCGAACCCTGCACGCCGCCAGGCTGTCGCCCGCCTCTGTCACCCGACCCATTCCCCGAAGGAGCTGCTATGACCACCGCATTCGACCCGATCGACCTGAGCGGCAAGGCGCTGGCCAACCGCATCGCGATGGCGCCGATGACCCGCAGCCGCGCCGATGCTCCCGCTGCCACGGCGACAGAGCTGATGGCCGCCTATTACGCCCAGCGTGCGAGCGCCGGCCTGATCATCACCGAGGGCATCCAGCCGTCGGTCGTCGGCCAGGGCTACACCAACACCCCCGGTCTGCACTCCGCCGAGCAGGTCGACGCCTGGCGGAAGGTGACCGACGCCGTCCACGCCCAGGGCGGCACGATCTTCGCGCAGCTGATGCACACCGGCCGGATCGGCCACCCCAGCCTGCTGCCCGACGGGCTCATCCCGGTCGCCCCCTCCGCCGTCGCGGCGGCGGGCCAGGTGTTCACCTACCAGGGCCCCCAGGACTACGTCACGCCGAAGGAACTGGACCCCGACGACATCGCGCGGACGATCGCCGACTACGCCGACGCCGCACGCAACGCGATCGCCGCCGGTTTCGACGGCGTGGAGATCCACGGGGCGAACGGCTACCTGATCCACCAGTTCCTCGCTCCCAACACCAACCTGCGCACCGACAGCTGGGGAGGCGGCCCCGCGGACCGGGCCCGCTTCGGTATCGAGGTCGCCACGGCGGTCGCGGAGGCGATCGGCGGCCACCGGACCGGCTTCCGCATCGCCCCCGGCAACCCCTACAACGACATCGCCGAGACGGACCCGGCGGACGTGCTGGAGACCTACACCACCCTCACCGCCGCTCTCGCCCGGCTGGACCTCGCCTACCTGCACTTGGTCGAGAGCCCGGACCGCGACCTGACCACCCGGCTGCGCAAGGACTGGCCGACGGCGTTCATCCTCAACCCCTTCACCCACCCCGAAACCACCGGCCCCAGCGCTCTCGCCCACATCGAGGACGGCACCGCCGACATCATCGCCTTCGGCGCGCTGTTCCTGGCCAACCCGGACCTCCCCGCCCGCCTCGCAGCCGGCGGCCCCTACAACACCCCCGACGCGGCCACCTTCTACGGCGGCGACCACCGCGGCTACACCGACTACCCGACGCTGCCCGCCGACAGCGCGTGACCTGAACAAAGATCACCATTCGCGAGCGTGACAAGGCAGCACGGGTTCCAGGCCGCAGGCCAGAGTCCTTCTGATCCAGCCCTGTGCCTGATGGCGCCCCCCTCAAGAGAACGAGCCCTCGGGTCAACCGGAGGAATGACCACGGTGGAGATTGAGCTGCGGATCAACGGATCCGCCCAGAAGCTGGACGTCGCGCCGCAGGTGAGTCTGCTCGACGCGCTGCGCGAGTATGTGGGCCTGACCGGTACCAAGAAGGGCTGCGACCAGGGCGCGTGCGGCGCCTGCACGGTGCTGGCCGACGGTCGGCGGATCAACGCGTGCCTCGCCCTGGCGGTGCAGTACCAGGGCCGTGAGATCACCACCATCGAAGGGGTCGACCACCCGCTGCAGGGGGCGTTCGTCCGCGCGGACGGATTCCAGTGCGGCTACTGCACCCCGGGCCAGATCTGCTCGGCGATCGGGATGCTCGCCGAGCACAAGGAAGGCGCGCCCAGCGCGGCGACCGAGCACCTCGCCGACACCGGCGGGCAGCTGGACGAGACGGAGATCCGGGAGCGGATGAGCGGCAACCTGTGCCGCTGCGGCGCCTACAACGGCATCGTCTCGGCGATCAAGGAGGTCGCGAAGTGAAGCCGTTCTCCTACCTCAGCGCACCGGACACGGCCACGGCGCTGCGCACGATCGCCGACTCTGACGACGTGAAGTTCCTCGCGGGCGGAACGAACCTCGTCGACCTGATGCGGGAGGGCATCGAGCACCCGGCGACGGTCGTGGACATCACCCGCCTGCCGCTGACCGGGATCGAGGAACTCCCGGACCGCGCCATCCGCGTGGGCGCACTGGTGACCAACAGCCGTCTCGCGGCGGACCCTCTGATCAGGACCCGTTATCCGGTGCTGGCGCAGGCGATCCTGCTGGGGGCCTCCGCCCAGTTGCGGAACATGGCGACCGTGGGAGGCAACCTGCTGCAGCGCACCCGCTGCATGTACTTCTACGACGAGGCCTCCGCGTGCAACAAGCGTGTGCCCGGCAGCGGTTGTGACGCGATCGGCGGGTTCTCCCGCGGCAGTGCGGTGCTGGGGGCGAGCGAGCACTGCATCGCGACGCATCCCTCGGACATGGCGGTGGCGCTGGTCATGCTCGACGCGGTGGTCGAAGTGGAGAGCGTGCACGGTGTCCGGCGGATCCCGGTCGCCGACTTCCACCGGCTGCCCGGCGACACGCCCCACCTCGAGACGGTGCTCGCCGCCGACGAGCTGATCACCGCCGTCGAGCTGCCGCCGGTGCCGGCCGCGGCGCACTCGCGCTACCGCAAGGTCCGCGACCGCGCGTCCTACGCCTTCGCCCTCGTCTCCGTCGCCGCGGCGCTGGCCGTCGAGGGCGGGGTGGTCAGCGAGGTGCGGCTGGCGCTGGGCGGTGTCGGCACGAAACCGTGGCGCGCCACCGAAGCCGAACGGGTACTGCTCGGTGAGCCGGCAACCGAGGAAGCCTTCCGACGGGCGGCGGAAGCAGAACTCGCCGCCGCAGAAGGCGGGCCGCAGAACGCCTTCAAGATCGAACTCGCACGGCGCACGATCGTGGCGACCCTGAGGCGGCTGCTGACCGAGGGGAGCGCCGCCTGATGCCGAACTCAAAGGCGACCAGTTCACGCCCAGTCAGCGTGACAACCATCCCTGCCCGGCCCGCGCGGCTTCCGCGTGACGTGCACCCGGGCCGTACTGAGGAAGGCACGGCGGCATGACTACGATCGGACAACCGCTCGACCGTGTCGACGGCGGCGTCAAGACGACGGGTGCGGCGAAGTTCGCCGCCGAGCATTCCTATCCCGGCCTCACGCACGCCGTACTCGTGCACGCCACCATCAGCCGCGGCCGGGTCACCGCCCTGCACAGCGACGAGGCGAGCGCGGTGCCGGGCGTGATCGCCGTCCTCACCCACCTCAACGCGCCCCCCATGAAACCGGCGCCCAAGGCCGGAACATTCAACTTCACCGCGTTGTTCTCCGGGACCACGGTGAACTACCTGCAGAACGACGAGGTGCACTGGGAGGGACAGCCGATCGCGGTGGTCGTCGCGGAGACCTCCGCCGCCGCCCGGGAGGCAGCCGCGCTGGTGCGCGCCGAGTACACCGTCACCAAGTCCTTGGTCGACTTCGAGGGGTCCGAACAAGACGCACAGCCGCAACCGAACGACTCGTTCTTCCCCCAGGGAGCAACCAGGGGCGATGCGGAGGCGGCGCTGGCTGACGCGCAGGTGTCGCTGGACCTGCGGTACACCACCCCGCAGCACAGCCACAACGCACTGGAGCTGCACTCCACCATCGCCGTCTGGGACGGCGACCGTCTCACCGTCCACGACGCGACGCAGTCCATCGACTGGTTCCGCACCCACCTCGCGCTGCGGTTCTCCGTACCCAGGACGAACGTACGGGTACTGGCGCCCTTCGTCGGCGGCGCCTTCGGCGGCAAGTTCCAGATCTGGCCCGGCACCATCCTCGCCGCGCTGGCGGCCCGGGCGACCAAAAGGCCCGTGCGGCTGGTGCTCTCGCGGGAGGCGGTCTACCGCACGGTCGGCGGACGCACCCCGTCCATCCAGCGGCTCGCGCTGGGAGCGGACCGTGACGGGAAGCTGACCTCGCTGCTGCACACCAGCATCACCCGCGCCAGCGCGATCGGAGGCACTTTCGAACAGGTCACCTCCGCATCCCAGCATCTGTACGCGGCCGAGAACATCCTCGCCCGGCATGACCGTGTCCAACTCGACCTGCTGCCCAGCACTTTCACGCGGGCGCCGGGCGAGGCGATCGGCACCTTCGCGCTGGAGTCCGCGATCGACGAACTGGCCTACGAGCTGTGCATGGACCCGATCGAGCTGCGCCTGCGCAATGACACCGCGGTCGACCCGATCGACGGCAAGAAGAAGTTCTCCCACCGCAAACTGTCGGAGTTGTACGCGCTGGGTTCGGAGCAGTTCGGCTGGCACGAGCGCAACCCCGAACCGCGCTCGACGCGCGAGGGGCGGTGGCTGGTCGGGACGGGCGTGGCCACGGCGTTCCACCCAGCACTCTCGATGCCGGTCAACGTCACGGTCCGTCTGTCGGCCGACGGCAGCGTACTGGTGCGCTGCGCCTTCCAGGAGATGGGCATGGGCGCGGCCACGGCCCAGGCCCAGATCACGGCCGACGCGCTGGGTGTGCCGTTCGACGCCGTCCGCGTGGAGTACGGCGATTCCGATCTGCCGATGGGGCCGGCCGCCGCTTCCTCCGTCCAGACCGCGAGCACCGCCGCCAGTGTGCTGCAGGCGTGCGAGGAGCTGAAGCAGACGCTGAAGTCCATGGCCCGCAAGACCGGCGGCGACAGCCACGAGGAGATTCTCCGGCGCGCGAAGGTGCCGCACGTCGAAGCCAAAATCGGATCCGAGACGCGGCTCGGCCGCATCGCCGGGCGGGCACGTTTCCTCCCGGGCTTCCTGCTCGGGGCCCAGCGGTTGATCAAGGCCGCCTCCGGTGTGCAGTTCTGCGAGGTGAAGGTCGATGCGGAGACCGGTGAGACGCGGGTGTCGCGGTGGGTCGGCGTGTTCGACATCGGCAGGGTGATCAACGCGAAGACGGCGGCCAGCCAGGTGCGCGGCGGCATCGTGATGGGTCTGGGCCTGGCGATGGCCGAGGAGACCCTCGTCGACCCGCGCAACGGGCGGATCATGAACCCCAGCCTGGCCGAGTACCACGTCCCCGTGCACGCCGACATCCCACCGATCGACGTGTCCTTCCTCGACGAACCGGATCCGAACACGCCATTCGGCATCCTCGGCGCGGGTGAGGTGGGTGTCACGGGTGTCGGTGCGGCCGTGGCGAACGCCGTGTATCACGCGACCGGCAAGCGGGTTCGGGACCTGCCGATCACGCTGGACAAACTGCTCTGAAGCGACCGCGGTCAAAAAGTCCTCGTCGCGCCGTGCCCGTCCGGGCGTCTGCGGCCCGACGAGGGACCGAGCCGCCTTGTGGCAGATCCGCGCCATCCGACCACCACAAGAGAGAAACGCCATGCTGGACATCGCGGACGAGCTGACCCGGTGGCTCGAGGAAGGCCGGGCCTTCGCGGTGGCGACTGTCGTGGCCGTCAGCGGCAGCGCCCCGCGAGGTCCGGGCGCCGCGCTCGCCGTCGACGCCGCCGGCACGGCCATCGGCTCGGTCTCCGGCGGCTGTGTCGAAGGCGCGGTCTACGACCTGTGCACCCAGGCACTCAAGGACGGCCAGGCGGTGCGCGAGCGGTTCGGCTACAGCGACGAGGACGCCTTCGCCGTCGGCCTGACCTGCGGTGGTGTCCTCGACATCCTGGTCACGCCCATACCCGCCGACGCGCCCGGCCGGAAAACATTCCAGACGGCGCTCTCGGCCGCCGCCCGGGGCGAGGCGGCGGCGCTGACCCGCGTGATCCGCGGCCCGGCAGAGCTCCTCGGACGGCCGCTGACGGTCCGTGAGGACGGATCCTACGACGGCGGACTCGGCGGACGTCCCGACCTGGACCGCGCCGTCGTCGACGAAACCCGCTCCCTGTTGCAGGCCGGCCGCACCGGCACCTTCGACATCGCGCAGGACGGAACCCGCTGCGATCCCGACCTGACCGTGTTCGTCGAATCAAGCGTCCCGCCGCCCCGCATGCTGGTCTTCGGCGCCATCGACTTCGCGGCGGCCCTGGTACGCGTGGGCAAGTTCCTGGGCTACCACGTCACGGTGTGCGACGCCCGGCCCGTCTTCGCCACCCGGTCACGCTTCCCCGAGGCCGACGACATCGTGGTCGACTGGCCGCACCGCTACCTCCACCGCACCCCGACCGACGACCGCACCGTGCTCTGCGTCCTCACCCACGACGCCAAGTTCGACGTACCCCTCCTGGAGACGGCCCTGCGGCTGCCGGCCGCCTACATCGGCGCGATGGGCTCCCGCCGCACCCACCAGGACCGAGACCGCAGACTCCGCGAAGTCGGCCTGACCGAAGCCGAACTGACCCGCCTTCACTCCCCCATCGGCCTCGATCTCGGCGCCCGCACACCCGAGGAGACCGCCCTGTCCATCGCCGCCGAGATCATCGCCACCCGCCACAGCGGAACAGGCCTGCCCCTGAGCGGCTCGCACCTGCCGATCCACCACGACCGAACCGACCTCCACGTCAACGCAAACACCTCACCCGCCCTGACGGCAGGTGTCGCACCCGCCGGTGCGCTGTCCGTCTGAGGGCCCTGTCAGAACATCCGCCAAGGCTCTCATTCGCACGGCCGATCTCAGAAGCTTGCGGTGTCGATCACTTACCGGTAGCACACATCACTGGCGGCGCCCCCCTCGAACACCTCGCTGAGCCCTACGGGGTGGACCACCCCACGTGACCTTCGGACGTCCGTGCGGTGAGCGGATCGCGGTCTCCTGGTCCTGGTCCCAGACCAATGGCCAGCCCAGTGCACGGCACCAGAAGTACCCGGTCTCCTGCGAACCATCGCCCGCCAGCGCTCCGATGAATCCGCACTCGGCGAGGAAGCTGTTGCCCGGCTCGATGACACAGAACTCATTGCCCTCGGGGTCGGCGAGCACCACATGCCCCTCCTCCGGGCGTTGACCGATGTCGATGTGGCGGGCGCCGAGTTGGAGCGCCCTCTCCACCACCTGCTTCTGGTCGTCGAGGGACGTGCTTGTCAGATCGAAGTGCATGTGGTTCTGGCCTGTCTTCCGCTCCTGGGCCAGGAGAAAACGGAGCCGGAACCCGGTGTCATCGCTGGGCAGCAGTGTGATGCCGTCGGAGGAGTCCTCTGCTGTCTCCCAGCAGAGAAAGTCCGCCCAGAAGCGCGCGAGACGGAGCGGGTCGTGCGCATCGAAGCAGAGAGCGTGTAATCGAGAAGTCATCCGTAGGTGTCCCGGTAGGAGCAGGCGGCCGAAACGGCAGTCCGTTCACGGCCTCACAGGTTCGCGAGGAGCCCGTCGAGCGGGGGCAGTGTCCGGTCCGGTGCGAGAGCCTCGACAAGGAGACGGCCGTAGCGGATCTTGCGGCCCTTCTTCGTGCCGAGGAAGCGCCGCACCTGCTGATGCCGGGGCCGGCCCTGTTGTGCGGGCTGACGCTGAAAGGACTGCCAGGCACGGAAGTCGCCCTCGGCACGGAGGATCTCCTCGACTTCTGCCGTGCCGAGCGCTCGGATGAGTTCGTCCTCGAGATCTGCGGTGCATACGTAGATGTCCTGGAGCGGTGCCTGCGCCCGTGTCAGGCCGCGCTCGTAGAAGCCCTTTTCGCCCTCATCGCACAGTCCTGTCAGGCGCAGACCGAGACCGGGCGGCCCGAGGAGCCCGGCATAGCGGCCGACGCTCATCGCCCCGCCCATCGGCACGACACACACTCCCTCGGCGGCCAGGTCCCGGCCACGTCGGGCGGCCAGCGCCTCGACGGCCGCGAGATCGCTCAGCCCTTCCAGGAGCACCGCGGTCCGTGCCCCCAGGCTTTCCGCCAGATCGCGCGCCGGCCCGTCGGGACCGCCCGTCGCCCAGCTGGTGACCGCATCCTGGAACGCCCTCATGTCCGCCATGGGGCGAGTCTGTAATGTCCACCGGTGGCATGGCACGGGATTATTCGACGGCCTCAGGTGGCGTTAACGGTTTGAACTGGCCCCGCTCTTCCGGCTTGGCTTCTAAAGGTGGTTGCAACACCTGACCCTGCGGGGTGTTGCGATGGCCAAGCCGCGTCGAACATCGAAGAAGCGCGGACCTGCTCCGTTGGCGGACAAGCGTGATCATTACCTTCGCCTCATGGCGCAAGGGATGAGCAACTCGGCGGCGTGCCGCGAGGTCGGGATCAACCGCAGGACCGGGACTCGCTGGCGGTACGGACGCAAGGAAGTCGACCGGACCGGGCGTGAGCGCGTCTACGCGCCGATCACCGAGGAGCGGCATCGCGACGGGACTTCAGACCGCTTCCCTGCCGAGGACGAGCGGCTCGTCATCGCCGATTTGCTCCGGTCCGGGAACTCGCTGTGCGCGATCGCCCGGGAGCCCGGCCACGATCAGCCGGGAGGTGCGGCGCAACAGCGACCCGCGCACCGGTAAGTACCACCCTTTCCAGGCGCAGCGCCGGGCGGCCGTACGCCGCGCCCGCTCGAAGGAGGGCAAGATACGGCGTGACCCGGAGCTGAAGGAGTTCATCCAGCAGCGTCTGGACCGGCGATGGAGCCCGGAGCAGACCTGCCAGGCCCTGCGCACCGCTTTCCCGGACGAGCCCGAGCGGCATCTCGCGCACGAGACCGTCTACCAGGCCGTCTATCTGCCGCACCGCGGCGGCCTGGAGCGCACCCCGGCGTCCTGCACAGCGGCCGGCCCGCTCGCCGTCGACGCCGCCGGCCCGACGAGCGCGCCACCCGGTTCATCGACCCCGGCACCCTGATCAGCCACCGCCCAGAGGAGCTCAACGACCGTCAAATAGCGGGCAGTTGGGAAGGCGATCTGATCGTCGGCAAGGGTAACCGGTCCGCGATCGGCACCCTGGTCGACCGGTCCACCCGCTACGTCAAACTCCTCCACCTGCCCGGTGGCCGGGGCGCCAAGCAGGTCCGCGACGCGCTCGTACACGCCCTCGGCGACCTCCCCGCCGAGCTGGCCCGCTCGGTGACCTGGGATCAGGACAGCGAGATGAGTCGGCATGACGAGTTCACCCGCGCCACCGGCATCCCCGTCTACTTCTGCGAGCCCGCCAGCCCCTGGCAACGCGGCTCGAACGAGAACACGAACGGCCTGCTGCGCCAGTACTTCCCCAAGAGCACCGACCTGTCCGTCTTCGGCGCCGAGGACCTCGCCTTCGTCGCCGCCGAACTCAACAGCCGCCCCCGCAAGACCCTCAACTGGAACACCCCAGCGAACCTCTTCGCTAAGCTCGTCGCAACACTGGAATGATCACCGTGTTGCGACGATGACTGGAATCCGCCGTTCGACGCGGCTTGGCCATCGCAACACCCCGCAGGGTCAGGTGTTGCAACCACCTTTAGAACCCAAGCGTTCTGCTGGGGCCAACAGACTCGTTCGAGGCCACGTGGGCACACTCCGTCAAGCTTCGGCGTCCCAGCCAGCAGGAACCGTGACCGCGATCCGTCCTTCCCGCCCGCGCCGGACGTACATGCGGTGCTCGTCGAACTTGGCCCAGTCGCAGCGCAGCCGGAAGACCTTGTGCGAAGGGACTGAATCGCCCCGGTTCGAATGGAGACTCCGGACTGTCCCGGGGCGGTTCATTCGCCGCCCCCCGAATTCGCCGACGAAATCCTGCGGGCCCTGGCACAGAACTGACGACGACAGAGGGTTGACGAGGGCGCCAGCACCCTCGGCACGCGGACGACTGCGAGTCCCCCGCGATCAGCGGCGGCTACGGCTTGGTCCCACCCCCGCGGGCCTCGTACAGAGCGCGGAATCCGCGCGATGCAGGGTCCGTACGCCATGCCGGCTTCACCATCGACGGGGCGCGGCACTTCGACTTCGTCGTCAAGGGCCGCACGCCACCCAGCTCGCCCTGCATAATCGGGGTCGCACGCCAACCGGAGAACCGCGCGACGCGCCTCGGGCGTACCCACCGCCAACCGGAGCTCACCCGGCGATCGAACCTCCCCACAAATCGCGGCCACAGCAAGATGCGATTCGTGACCTGTGTCACATGCCCCTCGGGCCCGAAGGAACCGAGCTTGGCCACCAACCCTGGTCAGTGATAAGGCAGTCGCAATTCGGACCTAACAACGAAGGTGCTTAGTTGAAGGCTTGCGCGCGGGGCCCGCAATGCCCGTTATGGCGTCAATAAGGAGCGACGTAGCCGGAATTCGGGGTGCACGCTGGACACATGTGGCGCACCACACGTTCCTTGAAGATACGAGGGAGACCCTGGTACCAGTTGCCCCATGCCCCACACCGCTCAGATACCAAGCCACAGGAAACCCAGCCGCAACACGTCGAGAATGGCAGTGCGGGCCGGAGTTGCCAGTGGCGTCCTCGGCACCCTCGCAATGGCCGGAGCGTCCGGCGCGGCGAACGCCGCCGAGCCGGTGACGCAGACCCTCGAACTGCCCACGCTCACCGCGGACTTGGCCACTCAGGTCGCCCAGTCCGCGGACGCCACACAGCAGGCCGCCGCGAACTACGAGCTGCAGGCGGAGCGCGACACGGCCGCGGCCAATGCCGCCAAGCAGGCCAAGGCGGACCTCGCCAGCGCGAAGAAGAAGGCGGAGGCCAAGAAGAAGGCCGAGACGGCCCGCAAGGCCGCCGCCGAGCAGGCCACCTCCCGCAGCACCGAGCGGACCACGCTGGCCACTTCCACGACCTCCAGCGCCTCGACGAGCTCGTCGACGGCCACGGGTTCGGCGGCCGCGGTCATCGCCTTCGCCAAGGCGCAGATCGGCGACGCCTACGTGCTCGGCGCCACCGGCCCCAACTCCTGGGACTGCTCCAGCCTGCTCCAAGCCGCGTTCAAGCAGGCGGGCATCAGCCTCCCGAGGGTGTCGCAGGACCAGTCGACCGCGGGCACCCCGGTCTCGCTGAGCAACCTCCAGCCGGGCGACATCCTCTACTGGGGCTCCGCCGGCAGCGGCGCCTACCACGTGGCGCTCTACGTCGGTGGTGGCAACTTCGTAGGGGCTGAGAACCCGTCCACGGGCATCGTCGAAAGGCCCCTCTCCTGGGACCCGCCGACCGGCGCGGTCCGCGTGCTCTGACGCACGCCGATGTCACAACGGGCCACCTTCCCCGGACAGTACCGTGTCCGGGGAAGGTGGCCCTCGCGCATGCCGAGGCAGCGCCGATGGCGTCCGGCGTTGTCAGGTGTTACCGCGCCCACCGGTGGGCCATGAACCAGCGGCTAGGGTCGTCGCCATGAACTCGCGTCCCGCCAGGGGGATTTCGCGCCCGCCTCCTGGGCCCAGCCTTCGTATACACGCTGGTGCGGGTGCGCTCACCGCCAACCGATGAGCGCACCCGGGTGATGAGCGGAGAGCGTCAGGCCTTGTAGGCGACGTTCGCCATCATGCCGGCCTCACCGTGGTACGCGTTGTGGCAGTGCAGCATCCACTGGCCCGGGTTGTCGGCGTCGAGGAACACGGACACCGTCTTCTTGGGCAGCACGATCGCGGTGTCCTTGCGCGGGCCGGTGGTACCGAGCTGGTACGTGTGGCCGTGCAGGTGCATCGGGTGCCACATCTCGGTCGTGTTGACGAAGTCGAGCCGTACGCGCTGGCCCTCCTCGATGACGATCGGGTGCGCCTCGGGATTGTTCATGTCGAACTGCTTGCCGTTGATGGACCAGTTGTACTTCATCATGTTGCCGGTCAGCTTGATCTGGTGCGTGACGTCGGTCTTGGCGGACTTGAGCCGCACGCCGTCGGCGGCCTGCAGCTGGGAGGCCGACATGATCATGCCGTCGAGTTCGGTCGGGCGGACCGTCGCGGACGGCCTGCTCCCCGACCCCGTGCGCACCAGGGCGAGCCCGCTCGCGTTCTTGCCCTCGGCCAGAGCCACCAGTGGGAAGACTCCGTCTCCGAGGGTGACGAGGACGTCGTACCGCTCGCCCATGCCGACCAGCAGGGCGTCCACCTCCTGGTGCCGGACCGGGAAGCCGTCGGTGTGGGTGATGGTCAGCTTGTGACCGCCGAGGGCGACCCGGTAGGCGGTGTCCGAGCCCGCGTTGATGATCCGCAGGCGCACCTTCTTGCCGGGCTTGCCGGTGTAGACGTCGGGATCGGCGGCCACCCGGCCGTTGATCAGGTGGTGCGGGTACTTCACGTCGCCGGCGTCTCCGCCGAGCAGCTTGCTGACGGCGCCCGTGAGCATGAACTTCTTGGACATGTCGCCGGACGGGGCGGACGGGGAGGCGGAACCGCCCATGTCCATCCCGCCCATGTCCCCCATGTTGCCCATGCCGGCATCCGAACTGCCGGGGCTCGGGCTGCCGCCCATGTCCATGCCGCTCATGTCCCCCATGTCGGCCATGCCGCGCCGGAGTTCGGCGAAGGCGTCGTCGGGGGTGCCCGTGACGCCGTCGAGCCAGTCGTCGAGGAGGACCACCCACTCGTCGTCGTACGACAGCGGCTCCCTGGGGTCCTCGACGATCAGCGGGGCGTACAGCCCGCGGTCGAGCTGTACGCCGACGTGCGGGTGGAAGAAGTACGTGCCGGGGTCGGGGGCGATGAAGCTGTAGGTGAAGGTGGAACCGGCCCGCACGGCGGTCTGGACGGCGGGCGGCACTCCGTCCATGTCGTTGCGCAGCGCGATGCCGTGCCAGTGGATCGACGTGGTGGTCTTGTTCGGGAGCTGGTTGGACAGCTCGGCGACGAGAGTGTCTCCGGCGGAGAGCCGGACCTCCCTGCCGGGGGTGCGGCCGTCGAAGGCCCAGGTCCTGGGCATGACCCCGCCGCCCAGGTCGATCATCGCGGGTGCCGCCGTCAGGGTGACCTTCTTCCGCCGTCCCGTGGCTTTGCGCTTCATGTCGGCGGCGGTGACGGCCGAGGCGGTGGGGCTGACCAGGGCGTTGCCGCCGCCGGAGCCGGAGCCACTGCTACAGGCGGCAAGCAGGCCCGCTCCGGCGGCTCCCAGGCCGGTGAGCAGGACGGAGCGTCGGTTGATGCCGTTCATTGCGTTGTGTCCTCTGTTTCGCAACTGCCGATGTGGTCACGGAGGGACGGCACATCGCGCGCCGTCCGGCGCGGCCTACAGACGCAGTTGAGAGAGGACGGAGAGATCGGGCGGAGCACGACCGACCGCGGCGGCGGGTGTGCGTCCCGCCGCGGCCTGCCGCAGGGTCACCAGAGCGTCGAACGAGCTCTGGTCCGGTACGGCGAGCTGCACGGTGTCGACGCTCGCCGAGGCGCAGTGTTGCATGCCGGGCATGGCGCACCCGTCGTCTTCGACGTCGTGCGAGGAGCCGTCCGAGACCGTCGCCTCATCGCCACCCATCACGTGTGCAGCCTGGGCCAAACCCGGCATCACGTGCCCGGCATGGACCGACCCCGACATGGACGACGACGTGCCCATCGCGGACGTCTCGTGGTGGACGAGCACGGCCAGCGCGACGCAGAGGGTGAGGAACACCCCGTACGTCCAGCGGACGGCTGTGCCGCCTCCGCCGCGCGCTGTCCGGATCGCCATGATCTCCACCTGTGTCGTGATTACCGATCACCGAAGTCGGCATCCTACCCCCAGGGGGTACTGGGATGCTCACCCTTCGGCTCCCTGGCCCGAAGTCCCGGAATCTCTCCGAGCGATATCACCTTGCACAGAGGAACCGGCGAGACTACGAAGAATTTTAGTAGCCGCGGAAGAAGTCTGACACACGCTGCAATCGGCACCGACAGCAGGCCGACGAGTGGGAACCGAAAGGGTCCGTCGATCGTCTACGAACTTACTTAGATCATTAGGTGAATAAGGGGAAGCATCATGGGACAGCGCCTGCCAGCGCGGCCGGTCAGCCGCACCGCGCGATCGCTCGCGCTCGCCTCGGCCGCCGCCGTCGTCCTCGCCGCATGCAGCTCCGGTGGCGGCACAGCGGACAGCGGCTCGGACACGGCGGCCGGAGACGGGAAGAACGGCGGACCGGCCACGATAGCCGTGGCACCCGGCGACGGCGACACGAAGGTGCCGGTCGACCGGAAGGTCACCGTGCGCGCCCGGGGCGGCTCCCTGTCCACTGTCGAGGTCACATCCCCTGGCCCGGGCACACTCTCCGGCACCTGGTCGAAGGACAAGTCCGTGTGGACCTCCACGACCCCGCTCGCCCCGGGCGCCACCTACACGGTGACGGCCGATGGCAAGGCGTCCGGCGGGTCCGTCCTCGACAAGACCGCCACCTTCACCACCGAGGCGGCCACGAACAGCTTCGTCGGCGAGTACTACCCCGACAAGGGCACGAAGGTCGGCGTCGCGATGCCGGTCTCGATCACCTTCAACAAGCCGATCACCGACAAGGCGGCGGTGGAACGGAGGCTCAAGGTCACCGCGTCCCCCGCGGTTCAGGGCTCCTGGAGCTGGATGAAGGACCGCGACGGCAAGGATCGTGTCGACTACCGCCCCGAGAAGTACTGGAAGACCGGCACGGACGTCACCCTGCACATGGACCTCGCGGGCGTTGACGCTGGCGGCGGCGTGTACGGCACTCAGCAGCGCGTCGTGAACTTCACCATCGGCGACGCCGTGATCAGCACCGTCGACGTCGACAAGAAGACCATGACGGTCGCGAGAAACGGCCGGACGCTGCGAACCCTGAAGATCTCCTCCGGCAAGAAGGGCTTCGAGACCTGGAACGGCACGATGGTCGTGCTGAGCAAAGTCCCGACCATCCGCATGAACTCCTCGACCGTCGGCATCTTCGGCCCCGAGGCGTACAACCTCGGAACGGTGAAGTGGGACGTCCAGCTCACCCCGTCCGGCACGTACGTCCACGCGGCGCCGTGGAACGCAGGCAAGTTCGGCGTGGTCAACGGCAGTCACGGCTGCATCGGCATGAGCACGAGTGACGCCAACTGGTTCTACGACCAGGTCCATCTCGGCGACCCGGTCACCGTCTTCAACTCCGTCGACACGGTGGCAACCAACAACGGCTACGGCGACTGGAACGTCGACTGGACCACCTGGAAGAAGGGCAGCGCCCTGAGTTGACGCGCCGGTTTCCCTCTACCCCAGCTCCGGCAACTCGTCGGTCCCTCACCTTCATCTGGAGGTCCACCCAGGCCGTGGCGCCCCGTGGATCCGCTGGCGTGGCCGATCTCGGTGTGGGACAGGAGCGGGATGGCGCAGAGGTCCGGCCACGGTCGGCGCCGCAAGCCGGGAGCCGCGCCGGACGCGGCGCTGGCGGCGCACGTCGGCATGGGCGGGACCATGTCCACGATGCTGCTCATGATGGTCGCGTGACAGTCGGGGACGACTGATCGGCGCGACGGCGCAAGTGCGCATCCGCCCGGAGCGCAGAGCAACGCAGTGGGCGTCGCCATCACCACGAACCCACACCTGCGGAGGTGCTTCGTATTCGGCGTCCAGGACGGCGAGAACGGATCCGCGCAACCCAGGTGCCTGGGCGGACTCGAACCCCGCGATCCCCTGCGCGGGCCGCCCGGCGAGCGCTCTCCACACACCCCTGACGTTGCTCTGGCACGATCTTCGTAGCCGGAGATCATCGGAGTCCAGCCGGGCGACAAGATCACCACCGCCCACAAGGACTCCCAGGCACACCGTCACAGCGACCAGGGCAGCGTCTTCGGCACCGGGAGTCTCTCCGGTGGGAAGTCCGGAACGCTCACCGCGCTGCCGAAGTCCGGTCGTTACGCCTTCGACTGCGCCCTCGACACGAACACGAAGGCCACACCGAACGCCCGTTGAGGCATCGAAGACCGTGGTCGGCGCCGGCACCTCGCGCGGGCGCCAACGGAGGTCAAACCTTCGAGTCAGCGAACGCGGGGGCATACGCGCCACCGTCCGAGTTCGGGCCGCCCTGACACCGAGCAGGCCGAAGGAGGACCGCCTTGGTTTTTCACCGGATTCCCACTCGCTGTCGCCTCGATGTGAAGTTGCCATCCCAGACCACAGGTTCTGCTATGCAAATTAGATATATGCGTGTCGGCCGGACGGGGCCGTGTGTGTAGCACCACAGGTGGCGGTATACCCCTAGGGGGTATACCGTTGGCCTCCAACGGAGAGGTGAGGAACGACATCCCTCCCGGCGAACCACCCCACGCATCCACACCTGAGGAATGAGCCATGACCACCGAGACGAACTCCGACTCCTGCTGCGGTACCGGTTCCTGTGGGTCCGGCACCACCGTCGACGTCCACGGCATCGGCGTCACCACCGTCTACAAGGTCTCCGGCATGACCTGCGGCCACTGCGAGGGCGCCGTCTCCCAGGAGATCTCCGCCCTGGACGGCGTCACCGCGGTCACGGCCGTCGCCAAGACCGGCGAGGTGACCGTCACCTCCACCGCCCAGCTCGACGAGGAGGCCGTCCGTGCCGCCGTCGACGAGGCCGGCTACGAGCTCGTCGGCCACGTCTGACGACTCCGTCGGGGCCCTCCCCGGCAATGCGAATCCCTCCCCGCGCCGGGACGTGCCGCTCCGCCGATACGGACGCCGTGCGTCCCGGCCTCCCCTGGAGATACGCCCATGACCAGCACAACTCCCGAGAAGGCAGTCCCCAAGGCGGCACCCGCGCCCGCCAACGCGGTCGAGCTCTCCATCGGCGGCATGACCTGCGCCTCCTGCGCCGCCCGCATCGAGAAGAAGCTCAACCGCATGGACGGCGTCACCGCGACCGTCAACTTCGCCACCGAGAAGGCGAAGGTCTCTTATCCGGCGGGTGTCGAGGTCGCCGAGCTCATCGCCACCGTCGAGAGGACGGGCTACACCGCCGAGGAACCGCCCGCACCCGCTTCCGCCCCCTCCCACGAAAGCGAGGGCGTTGAGGCGGCAGACGGTGAACTGATGTCCCTGCGGCAGCGACTGTTCGTGTCGCTGGTGCTCACCGTGCCCGTCGTGGCGATGGCGATGGTCCCTTCCCTGCAGTTCGACAACTGGCAGTGGCTGTCGCTGACCCTCGCCGCTCCCGTTGTCGTCTGGGGTGCCTTCCCCTTCCACCGGGCCGCCTGGACGAACGCCCGGCACGGCGCCGCGACCATGGACACACTGGTTTCCATCGGCACACTCGCCGCGTTCGGCTGGTCGCTGTGGGCGCTGTTCTTCGGGCACGCGGGCATGACGGGCATGCGGCACGCCTTCGAGTTCACCATCGCCCGAACCGACGGCTCCTCCTCCATCTACCTGGAGGCCGCGGCCGGCGTGACCACGTTCATCCTGGCCGGGCGCTACCTGGAGGCGAAGTCCAAGCGCAAGGCGGGTGCGGCGCTGCGGGCGCTGTTGGAGCTGGGCGCGAAGGACGTCTCCGTAGTTCGGGGCGGCAAGGAAGTACGCATTCCCGTCGCGCAGTTGGGCGTCGGTGACCACTTCGTCGTACGCCCCGGCGAGAAGGTCGCCACCGACGGGACCGTCGTCGAGGGTGCGTCGGCGGTGGACGCCTCCATGCTGACCGGCGAGTCCGTGCCGGTGGATGTGACGGTCGGGGATGCCGTGACGGGGGCGACCGTCAACGCCGGAGGCCGCCTGGTTGTCGAGGCTGCTCGGATCGGGGCCGATACCCAGCTCGCGCGCATGGCGAGGCTGGTCGAGGACGCGCAGAACGGCAAGGCCGAGGTACAGCGGCTCGCCGACCGGATCTCCGGCGTCTTCGTCCCCGTCGTCATCCTCATCGCCCTCGGCACCCTGCTGACCTGGCTGGTCGTCACCGGGGACGCCACCGCTGCTTTCACCGCGGCCGTCGCGGTACTGATCATCGCCTGCCCGTGCGCCCTGGGCCTGGCCACCCCGACCGCCCTCATGGTCGGCACGGGCCGCGGTGCTCAGCTCGGCATCCTCATCAAGGGCCCCGAGGTCCTGGAGTCCACCCGCCGCGTCGACACCGTCGTCCTCGACAAGACCGGCACGGTCACCACGGGCCGCATGCGGCTCCAGGACGTGTACGTCGCCGAGGGCGTGGACAGGGACGAACTGCTGCGGCTGGCAGGCGCGTTGGAGCGCTCCTCCGAGCACCCGATCGCCCAGGCCATCGCGGCCGGTGCCGCCGAACTGGTTGGAAGCCTGCCCGTTCCGGAGAACTTCGAGAACGTCGCCGGACTCGGCGTCCAGGGCGTCGTCGACGGACACGCCGTACTCGTCGGCCGCGAGAGGCTCCTCAAGGAGTGGGTCATCGACCTGCACCAGGAGCTGGCCGAGGCCAAGGCCGCGGCGGAGGCCAAGGGCCGTACGGCGGTCGCCGTCGCCTGGGACGGCGAGGCGCGCGGCGTGCTCACCGTCGCCGACGCCGTCAAGGAGACCAGCGCCGAGGCGGTGGCCGAACTGCGCCGGCTGGGCCTGAAGCCCGTCCTCCTGACCGGCGACAACCAGCTCATCGCCGAGTCCGTTGCCAGGGCCGTCGGTATCGACGAGGTCATCGCCGAAGTCCTCCCCCAGGAGAAGGTCGACGTCGTCAAGCGACTGCAGAGCGAGGGCCGTACCGTTGCGATGGTCGGCGATGGCGTCAACGACGCTGCCGCTCTCGCCACCGCCGACCTGGGCCTGGCCATGGGCACCGGAACCGACGCGGCGATCGAGGCGGGCGACCTGACTCTCGTACGCGGCGACCTGCGCGTGGCCGCCGACGCGATCCGCCTCTCCCGCCGCACGCTGGCCACCATCAAGGGCAATCTCTTCTGGGCCTTCGGCTACAACGTCGCCGCACTCCCCCTCGCCGCCTTCGGAATGCTCAACCCGATGATCGCGGGAGCCGCGATGGCGTTCTCGTCGGTCTTCGTGGTGACCAACAGCCTGCGGCTGCGGTCCTTCAAGTAGGTGCGCGAGCCGCACGGTTGACCAAGGCGTCCGGCCTTTCCGGCCGGGCGCCTCGGCGTCGGGCCACCTAGGACCCGTCCGAGCGGAACTTCTTCAGGCGGGCGCACAGCACCTCGCCCAACAGCGTCAAGGTGGCTGTGGACAGGCTCAGACGGAGCTGGTGGACAGCTTCCCGCATACCACCGGGCGGGGCTGTTGGTCTCCTTCACCCCAATCCCAACCACCGCCAGGGGCAGCTTGGTTACACCCCTTCTTCTGATGTCCCAGGCCGGCGGTGCACACGTCCTTGGCCATCACCGACCCGTCTGCGGCCCTCACCACCTGCAAGATCCGCCGGTCCTCCTCCGGCAACACCCGCCGAACAGGCCGCGCCGCTGGTCGGGCCGTGCGCCGAGTCGCCTTGACCTCAGTCGAACCCACATCGAGGGACCCCGGCCGACGACGCGGCCCTCATCGAGAACGCGTGGCGGCGACCAGGTAAGCCGTCCCCGGCCAACGGCAGAGACCCCGACCGATGGTGTCCGCCGGCCGTTGGTGCCGACGCGTCCATCGGGAGACGAACCGATCGAATGGCGGGACCGAGGGGGTCAGATCGTAGTGGACGAGGTCGACGGGGCAAAGCCCGGCTTCCCGCATCCGCCGCCGCAACCGCCCGGCCGGGAGCGCTCGGATACCGGACTTCGGCACACCGTGCCTTCGCTCCGGGGGCAGGCCGAGCACACTCTCGGCCTGGCCGAGCAGACGAAGCAGCGGCCAGTACACCCCCCATTCGAACAGGCGGTACGGGCTCAGCGGGTTCAACATACTGACGAGAACGAGCCCATCCGGGCGCACGACGCGGCCAAGTTCCCGCAAGACCGCGGAAGGGTTGCAGTACTCCAGCACCCCCATCGCGACCACGACGTCGAAACTCGCATCCGGGAACGGCAGCGCCTCTGCCCTTCCGACGGACAGTTCAACCTCGGCACCCGCCGTGCGGCCCACGGCCTCGGCGATCATCGCGGGCGCCCTGTCGACGGCAGTGATCCGGAAAACGCCGGGACGAGTGTCGAGCACACGCCGCACGAACATCCCTGGCCCGCAGCCGACATCGAGAAGATCGCCACCAGGACATCGATCCAGGATCTGGAATACCGCATAGAGCCTGGAGGAGAAGTACCGCTTCGCGGGCCCCGAGCCCTGATACGAGGCGGCATAGGCGGCAGCGAGAGACGGATCATCGAACTGAATACGGCCGCCGTGACCGGACGCTTCTGGATCCGCACCCCTCGAACACATCTGAGCGGGACCGCTCATCACGACGCCCCAGTTCTCTTTGCGACGTCCCACCGTCGACCTCCTGCCCGAGTGATCAAAACTCAGAAGCTACTAAGTAGAACAGTAGTTCACTCCACGTCGGTCGGCCATGTCCCCCGTTCCGCGAAGGCGCTCACTCTCTACGCGACAGCGGAAAGCAGCCGGGATCAGGGGCCGAGATCGTGTCGAGCAGTTCCCCGCCGCAGTTGGCTTCGACACGGAAGCGGCACGCGGGGGGCGGACATCCCCCACGAGGAGTGCGCCGTCCGGGTTCAATCAACGCAACGGCCGCTCGCTGCTGGAGTTCCCAGGGGAAGTGCCGCTTCGATCGACGCTCGACGAAACCTCACAGAACGCCTCCGCGCCCGAGCCGTGATCGACGCAGTGGAGACGACGGCCGTGCAGGGAGAAGTCCCTCCCCTTCACGCCCGGTTGACGTGCCGCCAGCCGAAGAGGCGGGCCTGGCGCAGTTGTCCGCGCAGGCAACGGCACGCGGACGCGGGAGGACGGGCACGGGTCGTCCCCCTTGCCGAGGGGCCGAGGAGTGCGCGCACGGGCAGCGGTCCGTGGGGGCCACCTCACTGCCCCCCTGCCCGTGCACGCGGCCGGTGGTGCTCTTTCGCCGCAGACACCGCGCCGCTGCGTCGCCGGGGAGTTCCAGAGCCCAGGAATGACACAGCAGTGCGGTTCGATGGGGGCACGTCCCATCCCTCTTACGCCCGGAAATACTAACTTGCTTAATTGATGCTCGCACCCCAAGCCGCCAATTCCCAGCCTCGGCCCACCGATCCGTTCGACACACAGCGGAGCAGGACGGGAGGCGGAGTTGCCGGATCAGACACAGCGGCGACCGAAGTTGATCCAGTTCACCGCCGACTGCATGAGCTCGTCAGGCACCGGGGACAGGGCACACATCCGCGGCTCCCGTCCCCGCCCGCTGCGGAGTCGGCTGACGTCGTTCCGCCGGCCGGGACGACGTCAGCCCTTCGGCCGATACCGTCGGCATCCTCGCCCGCGGGCTCCACGATCCTCAACGAGGCAAGAGGCACTGTCGGACTTGCGGCGCTCCTCGTCCGGCAGGCTCCAGGCCAGCTCCACCGTTAAGTTCAGGCCGCCTGAGCCGCTCGACCCGAAGGAGTCAGGGCTCGCCGAATACAGCACCGAACACAAGGGCGGGATCACGTGCGCAGCAGTCGCGCGATGGCCCGCGAAGCTTCGGCGACCTTCTCCTCGGCCGTATCTCCTCCGGCCACCATGGCCTCGCGCACGCAGTGGTCCAAGTGCTTCTCGAGCAGTTGCATCGCCACTGCCTGCAAACCCTTGGTAGTGGCTGCCACCTGGGTGAGCACGTCGATGCAGTACCGATCCTCCTCCACCAGGCGCTGCAGTCCAAGTATCTGCCCCTCGATGCGGCGGAGGCGCTTGAGGACGACGTCCGTGTCGTCGCGGTAGCCCGGTGGCGCCTGCTCAACCTCGACATGTTCAAGTTGCCCAATACCCCCCGCGGGTATTACATATCGACGTCGGACAGAAGGCGAACGGACCTCTGCACAGCGGGCAGCCCGCATATCGCGGAGGTAGGAGGTCAAGACCGACAACCTGGTGGAGGTCGGCCGCTTCATCGACGAGGGCGGCAACAACTTCCGGGGCGTCCAGACCTTCAACTCCTACGACAGGGAGTACGTGGCAGCCTCCGATCGAGACTTCGGGCTCTACATCATCGAGCACACCGGTCACCGAGGCGGTCTGAGCACAGCGGGGTACCCAACAGCAAAGAGCACTCGGGGCCACGCCCCGCACCGGAACCTTGTACGCCCGTCACCCGACGTCGACCGCGTCGGCTCCGGGCAGGCACCTGACATGACGAACCTCGCCTTGAGACACAGGCCGAGCACCTGCTGGAGGAGAATTCGGCAACCCCGCCGCGCACACCGATCGACAGGGACAGCCCGAACCAGTCGACGACAGCTGTCGGGCACCACATGGTGAAAGATACCCTCCAGGGGTAATGGAGCAACGCCCGCCACCATCGCCCGCCCGCGACTCAGGGCGGCGAGTTCGATCCGCTCCTCCCGCGGGACCCCGGATCCGATACACCGACACGGATTTCCTAATCTGCTTAGAAGAATCCGCCAATCTGTCGGCGAAGAAGACAGCAGTGCCCCCCGCGGCCCCCCGCACCCAATCCGCCCTTGCAGCGCCACCGCCGGGCCTAGGTGCCAACCGCACACGGGCACGTCGCCGAACCCTGCGGCGGGCAGCGGGTCTGATCGCGCCAGCGAGCCTACTGGTGGCCGCGTGCGGAGAGGGCACGACCTCGGGCTCGCCGGACACGAGGAGGGTTGCCCGCTCCAGCACGCAGCAGTCCCTCACCCAGCACCCGGCATGCAGCCGACCCGCGGCGCCGACGCCCAGCGGAAAGACGATCAACGGCGACCTGCTGGAACTGGCCGACCTGCGCGGCAAGGTGATCGTGCAGAATATGCGGGGCTCGTGGTGCGCGCCATGCCGGGCCGAGGCCCCGACCCGAAGAAGGCATCCGACGACACACGTGACCTCGGCGTACGGTTCGTCGGCGTCGACACGCGCGACAACGACAGGGCGGCCAAGGCCTTCGAACGGACCTACGGCATCACGTACCCCAGCTTCCGCGATCCCGACGGCAAGCTGCTCCTGGGCTTCAACGGCCGCATTTCACTGTCTGCCGTTCCCAGCACCGTGTTCATCGACCGCGACGGACGCATCGCCGTCCGCATCATCGGCCCGACGACGGACACGACGCCGGCCGAGCTACGAAGGATCGCGCCGCGGAGAAGGCGAGGCGGAACGACGGAGGTGCGGCCAAGTGATGCTCGCCGCCGCCGGCGAAACGGTCACTTCAGGCCCGCTCGCCCTCGCCCTCGCCCTCGCCCTCGTTCTGGCCTTCGCGGCCGGAGCCCTGTCCTTCTTCTCTCCCTGCCGCCTTCCCCTGGTTCCGGGCTACCTCTCGTACGTCGCCGGAATGTCCGGCGCGGGTGCCGCCGAGGCCAACAGGCGCACGGCGCGATGGCGGGTCCTGGCCCGCCGTCTTCTCTTCGTGGTCGGCTTCGCCGCCGTCTTCACCAGCTACGGCGCGCTCACCATCGTGCTCGGCCTGGTCTTCGCCGGACTGCTCGACGAGAAGGTGCCGTGGGCCGGGTTCAGCCGGCGACCCTCCTTCCGTCCCGGCGCGATGCACCGCTTCACCTGGGCACGACGCCACGCACGAGCTGTGATGCGCTTCGGCGGAGTGCTGCTGGTGACGGTGGGCGTCATGCAGGCGACCGGCTGGTGGGGAAAGCTGATCGCTCGGCTCCAGACACTGATCACCGGCTTTCAACTGCCGCTGTGAACCGCGGGCCGCCCTGCTCAGGGGTGGCATCGACCCACAGGTTGATCTAAGTTGCTTAGTAAAAGAGTCGTTTGGCGGGCCCACGCGCGACACTCCGCCCACCGGGAGGTCCCACATGCCTCAGTTCCTGTATCCGCTGCTGCTCCTGGCCTGCCCGCTCGGCGTGGGCCTGATGACCTGGCTGATGCTGCGCGGCGGCTCGCGCACCTCGCGGCGGGCGGGATCGTCCGCCACCCGGGCGGAACTGGACGAACTACGCAAGAAGCTCGCCGAGCTGCGCGCCACCCGCGAGGACACCGGCCAACCGCTGCGGAACTGAGAAGGCTTCCGCCTTCCGAACTTGATCACCTGGAGACGGGGGCCTGCTCGATGAGGGCAGCAGACAGGAGGACGTCAGTGTTGAAGTCGGGGGTCAAGCGGCTCTTGGGACGTGCTGGATTCGACATCGTGCGCAGCGCCAACAACCTGGGGGGCGTCGACGACTTCATCCCGTTCGAGGCAACGATGCGGGCTGCGCGGGCGGCCGGCCTGTCGGTCGGTGACCACATCGACGAGGTCATGAATGGGACGCCAGGCGCCACCCAGTCCACCATCGATGAGCTACGCGCTCTCGGCGTCTTCGCTGCCAACCCGAACACGGTACTGGAGATCGGCCCCGGCTCCGGACGGTACCTGGAGAAGACTCTGAAGGAGTGTTCACCGGACCGCTACGAGATCTACGAGACGGCAGAGCCCTGGGCCGACTACCTGGTGGACACATTCAGCGTGGTCGCCCAACCGACCGCAGGATGCAGTCTGTCCCCGACACCCGACGGCAGCATCGACCTCGTTCAGGCCCACAAGGTCTTCAACACCGTGACCTTCCTCTGTGCCTCCCGCTACTTCTTCGAGATGGCACGCGTCACGCGACCCGGCGGCCGGATCGTCTTCGACGTGATGACGGAGACCTGCCTGACCCCGGCCGCGGTAAGCGCCTGGGCGACGCAGGGCGGCGCGGGTCACGGCTCCTACCCAGCCGCCCTCCCTCGCCGGACATGCGTGGACCTCTTCGCGACCCTCGGCTGCAGCCTGGAGGCCAGCTTCCTGGCACCCATGGGCGTCGCGACTACGGAGGTGCTTGTCTTCACAAAGGAGGCCTGACTCTTGAGCCGGAGACCGACAGCCCGATGGCCGCGACGGCGGTGCTAGGCACCGTGCTCTTCGCCGCAGTGCTCTACGACAGCCGACCCCTGCTCACTGCACGCCAGACCCTCCGACCCGGGTGAGTAATTGTCAAGATGTATGGATGAGCAAGCTCGGGCAGGGCTTGACTCGTTAGTCAGCCGTGAGGTTGCTCGATTCCTCCCCGCGATACGGTATCCATCGGTATCCGGGCCGGAACACTTCGTAGTCGGCGCTCAGGCCAAGTTCCGCATGCAGCTTTTCGCTGAGCACGAGCCCGTGGATGCTGCCGTCGTTCAGTTCATCTGACCACTCGTCACTGAGCTCAGCAGGGTCCAGGAGTGATTCCGGATCCCAGCCGACCTTGGCGGCGACATATCCGTGGAACTGCGCGAGCAGCTCGTAGAGTTGGTTTCCCAGTTCGGTCAGCTCTGCTGCGGTGAGCTGGAATCTGGGGAGGCTGCCGTCCAGGCCACAGTGCCAGCTGACGGCCGTGGGCAGGATCGAGAGCTCGATGTATGAGCCCGCCTTTGCCAGCATCGGCCGATGGAGAGGGATGCGGTGGGTGCCCGCGCGAAGCACCCGTGGCTTGGGGTCGATGCGAGCGGCAACCTGTGCCGCCTCGGCGTCGTCGCCGAAGTTCACCACGAGTTCGAAACAGATCGCCACGGTTCTTCTGCCTCCCCAGCCCCACGACCTCACGCAGCCCGTGTTTCGGTACGTTCGACGAGGATCCCATTCTCGAACCTGGCGCCTGCACGGACCAGGGCGACGAGGTGGGCTCCGGTGACCGCGCGCCAGCGGGCCTGGGCGAACTCGACGTTGAACACCATCGCGAGGGCTGCGGCCGGTCTGCCGGCGCCGCGGGTGACCTTGGTGCGGAGTTTGACGGTGGAGAAGGTCGACTCGATCAGGTTCGTTGTCCGCAGGTGGATCCAGTGCTCGGCTGGGAAGTCGTAGAAGGCCAGCAGTTCGTCCTGGTCGTCGGTGATCTTCGAGACGGCTTTGGGCCACTTGGCGCCATAGGCCCTAGCGAACGCTTTGATCTGTCCACGTACTCTCCGATGTGGCAAGGGCAAGGGCAAGGCCGTCGGCCTGAGTAGTCATACCCACCGCTTCCGTCACACCAAGCTGACCCGGCTCGCCGAACTCGGCCTGCCCGTCCACGTGTTCATGCGCTACGCCGGGCACGCCACCCCGTCGATGTCGATGCACTACGTCGCGGCCCGCCAGGAACACGCCGAGCAGGCGTTCCTGGCCACCGCCAAACTCAGGGCCGACGGCACCCACGTCGTCTTCTCCCGCAACGACCACGACAGCCTCCACCTGTTCAACCGTGCCGACCGGTTCCTGCCCCACGGCTGGTGCATGCTGCCGCCGATGCAGTCCTGTGAGAAAGGAAACGTCTGCCTGACCTGCTCAGTCTTCGTGACCGACTCCTCCCACGAGGCGGCGCTGGAACGGCAGTTGACCGAGACCACCGCACTGATCGACCGCTCCACCACCGCCTTTCAGGAACGACACGGCCGCCCGATGACCGAAGACAACGTCTGGCTCCTGCAGCGGCGAGCCGAGCACGCCGCTCTCGAGAAGCTGCTGGACACCATCGGCTCACAGCCTGGCCGGGCGGTCCAGGGCGCCGGCTGCGGCACCGCCCCCGCCGGCCCCGTCCCGATCAGTCTCGATCTCGACCGTCACCGAAGGACTCGGCCATGACCGACGCCCGCACCAAACGCACCCAGACCCTCACCGCCGCCGCGAAGGCGAAGTCGCAAGCCAAGACGAAGGCCGCCGAGCAGGCGATCCGCGCGCTCATCAAGCGCGGCGAACCGATCACCTTCCAAGGTGTTCAGCGCGAGGCAGGCGTCTCGCATGCCTTCCTCTATAACCACCCCGACCTGCGAGGACGCATTGAACGCCTGCGGTCCCAAGCCCGCACTGTTCCTGCACCGGCCGCCCCCGCCGACGCGGAAAGCACCCTCGTTCTCGCTCTGCCCAGCCAGATCACGCGCCTGAAGCAGCAGCACAGAGAAGAAGTACAGGCCCTGCGGGACGCGCTGGAGCAGGCCCATGGCGAGAACCTCGACCTACGACGTGAACTCGCCCGCCGCGGCCTGCCACAGGCGGCCATCGCCGAAACGAAGTAGCGGCCGGTCAGCACCGTGCCGCAGGATCAACCTCGTGGAGACAGTGGTGCAGTGGGTTCGCACGTCTTGGACCAAACAATCCCGCGGCGGGCTCGAAGCCGCGCGTCGGAACGCGACCCCGACGGCCTTTCCGTTGCCGCTCGGCTCGCCGCCCTTCATGCACGAGGTTCTGCGATCAAGGCCAGAACCCAGGCGATCAACCAGCTCATCGGCCTACGGGTAACCGCTCCCGAACCTCTGCGTGCATCGCTCACGGGGCTCACCCGTACTGCCCTGTTCAACTGCTGTCTCCGGCTGCGGCCGGCAGCTGATCTCACCTCTCCCATCGACGCCGCCCGCTATGCACTGCGGCAACTGGCACGCCGCATCCGCATGTTCACCGAGGAGATCGACGAGGTCACCGAACGCCTGGCAAGGCTCACCACGTCCGCCGGGCCTGAGCTCGTCGCACTGTTTGGCGTGGGCACCGAGACCGCCGGTCAGCTCTTGGTCACGGCCGGCGACAACCCCGAACGCCTGCGCACAGAGGCCGCGTTCGCCGCTCTGTGCGGCGCCGCTCCAGTTCCGGCTTCCTCCGGACGCACGGACGGGCACCGACTCAGCCGAGGCGGGGACCGTCAGGCCAACCGTGCCCTCCACATGATCGCGGTGGTCCGGATGCGTTATTGCCCCCGCACGCGCGCCTACGTTGCACGCCGCACCCAACAGGGACTGACCAAGAAGGACATCATCCGTTGCCTCAAGCGCTTCATCGCCCGCGAGGTTTACCACGCCCTCACTCGCACACACCCCGGCAGCACTACCTAAGCGACTTGACTTCTATAGGAGCATCAAGGGCTATCAGGGTGCCGGAGGCACGGTCCGTGTTCCCTACCGAGGCCGGTGGGAGACGCTCTCCACAGGTCAGCAGGCAGTCAACCGGTCCCACGCGAGGATTCGTGCCCTCGTCGAGCAAGCCGTCGCCACCCTCAAGTAGCTCACTACGTCCATGCCTCGATTCCGGTCCTCAACTCCCGGCAACTGCAATATGGATTGGGCACTGCGGGGCAAAATGGTTGTACTCCCCGACTTGATGTCCGGGACAAGCATCCACCGATGTGGTGCCTGCGTTGATCTTCGTACGATGTGCCAGTGGAACTTCGGCAGCTTCGCTACTTCGTTGCCGTCGCGGAGGCCCTGCACTTTGGGCGCGCGGCCGAGCGACTACACATCTCCACGCCCACGCTCAGCCAGCAGATCAAGGCGGTCGAGCGCGAGATCGGCGCGCCGCTGCTGATCCGGCACAGTCGCGGCGTACGGCTGATGCCCGCGGGAGAGGTCCTGCTTCATACGGCCAAGGAGGCGCTGCGAGCGACCGACCACGCACTTCGGGAGACGCGCCGCGCAGCGGGTGTCGACGACCCGGTACTGCGCTTCGGGCTACTGAACGGGGTGCCGCCGTGGCTCCCGGGACAGATCGAGGAGCTACTGGCCGACCACGTGCCAGGCTGCCGGATGACACTGCTGGGCGGCACGACCGCGCAGCAGCTCGCGATGCTGGAGGGCGGCGAGGTCGACCTCGCACTGCTGCGCGTCCCGTCCGCGTCGCCCGAGGGCGTACAACGGGTGGAGGTCGCCGAGGAGGAGCTCGGCGTGCTGATGTCGGCGGCCAATCCACTTGCCGCACGAGAGGTCGTTGATCCGACCGATCTCGCCGGCCATGAACTGATCCTCTTCGCGAGAGAGTTCGCGCCCGACGTGCACGACGCGATGGTGAACCGCCTGCACGCCCTCGGCGCCGATGTCGCTCTCAGCGAGAGCGCGATGCCTCATGCGCAGTTGCGCGCCGTGCTACCGCTGCGGCCCGCTGCGTTCAGCCTGAGCTCGGCTCGCGCCGTCTCGCCGCCAGACCTTGTCTGGCGGCCGCTCCGGAACGCCCCACTGTCGATCACGTACGCCGCCGCATGGCGCACGGACAGCCACAATCCGGCACTCCGCGCCCTCCTGCCCATTCTGACCAGGAACGTTAGTCTGCGCCGAACGACCATTCGATAACACGACGTGGACGCACGATCAGGCTCGATGATCCGGTAGGGCCATGACCACAGAACACGTCATCATCGTCGGTGGTAGCTCCGGCATGGGACTCGCGCTGGCCGAGACCCTGCTCTCCGAGGGTTCCGAGGTCACCATCGCCTCCCGCTCCCCCGAACGCCTGGAAGAGGCAAGGCGCTCTCTTGCGTCGGATCGCGTACGGACCGTTCAGGCCGACATCACCCATGAGAACGACGTCGCGCGCCTCTTCAACGAGCCCGCAGACCACGTTGTGACAACCGCGGTCGACGGGGCCGGCGCCTATCAGCCCATCGCCGAGTTCGACGTGGCCACGGCCCGCGGGGTGCTCGACTCCAAGCTCATCGGTGCTGTCCTCCTCGCCAAGCACGCCGCCCCTGCCCTCCGGCCCGGCGGATCGATCACCCTTACTTCGGGCATCGCCGCATACCGTCCCAGCCCGCGCGGCTCGATGGTCGCGGCCGTGAACGGAGCGCTCGCCTCGTTCGCCCGCGCGGCTGCCTTGGAGCTGGCCCCGATCCGGGTGAACGTGATCTCCCCGGGCTGGGTCGACACCCCGGTGTGGGATCTCATCTCAGGCAGCGGCAAGGCCGCAACCTTGGCCGCCAAGGCCGAAGCCCTCCCCGTCGGCCGCGTGGGCCGCCCTGAGGACATCGCCCACGCCACCGTGGCGCTGATGCGCAACGGCTTCATCACAGGCACCGTCCTGCACGCCGACGGTGGCCACCGCCTTGTGTAATCAGTCGGCGGGACGATGTCCCGATCATTGAGGACGGGACATGAGATATCGCCTCTCCAACGCGAAAGGGCTGTACGCCCTTCGTGTCTGAAGTGGCGAGTGTGTCGCATCCGGTGAGGACTGCGGCCCTTCATCCCCGGGCCTTCCTCGCCATCCGCCTCAACCACCTCAAACCGAGGTTGGAAAGAGCTCACTGCTACAGCAAGGGAATCCGGCTTTCTCGCAAGATTGAGCAGGCGTGCTTCGATGATGTGGGCTGCCGGATCATTACCGCGAACCGAAGAGTCGACCATTCTACGCTCGCTCGGTTCATCAGACGTCATCGGGCGGCTTTGAAGCTACTGTTTGTGCAGGCCCTGGCGGTGTGCGGTCGCCAACAGGGTCTGGTGAATCTGGCGGCTGTTGCGGTAGACGGCTCTCCCATGTTGGCAAACGCCTCACGCGGTTCCAACCAGCGCCTGCAGCGGCTTGAGAGCGTCATCTCGGAATGCGAAGCCGAGATCGACTCGATGCTCGACGACTCACTGGAACTCACCGGATTTTGTGAGGCGGTAGGCGGAACAGACGCGGATACCGAGGTGGCGCCGAATGAGTGGCCCCAGCTTTCGCGATTACTCGACCGGCGAAACCGGGCAGTCGTGGCCAGAGAGAGGCTGTTCGAGCGGGCTCTTCCTTCGGCTGGGGAGATCCGGCTCAAGGTCGAGGCCGCCGAGCGCATGGTGGCCCGGGCGGAGAAGCGACTGACCGCAGAATCTGAGGCTCATCAGAAGAAGCTGGAGGAGTACGCCGCGCGAACCAGTGCGGATCTGGCGGCGGGCCGCCGCGGGGCCAACGGCCGGCCGCCAGTGCCGATGGAGCACAAAACCGTAATCGTGCGGCAGCAGGAACGACTGGTCAGAGCCCAGGCATGGCTTGAGCGGGCCCGCAGCCCAAGACCTGTTCCTTCCCCGACCGCCCGGGCCTCGTTCAGCGACCCTGATTCACGGATGATGCTCAGCAAGCACGGCGGGTTCGTCCAGGGCTACAACATCCACATAGCGTGCGCCCGCCGCCAGTTCCTCCTGGCGATCGAGATTCAGGACAACCCGTCCGACATGACAGCCCTCGTCCCCATGGTGAACAAGACACAGGTCAACCGCCTTGCCGCCGGGATAGAGCAACCCATCCTGCTCTGGCTCGCCGACAGTGGATACGCCTCTACCTCGACATTCGAGGCCCTCGCTAATGTCCCGCTGCTGGTCTCGGTGACCAGCGAGGCCCACCAGGCAGGTTTCGAAGCGAAACGCGAAGGCCCTCGCGGCGGCCAGCACGAGATGTCAGCCCGCCTCGCCACACCTCTGGGCCGGCAGCAGTACCGACAGCGAAGTGCCCTGGTCAAGCCCGGATTCGCCCAGCTCTTCCAACGTTTCGGACGTCGGCTCAACTACCGCGGACACGACGGCGTGGACACCGAGATCAAACTCCTCGGGGCGGTCCACAATCTCAGCAAACTCTTCGACCACAAGACCAGAACAAGCTCTTGACCCCTGCCGGACAGTAGTTACGCGGCAGCCTCTGCCCGTTCTCACGAACCCCGCGAAACCCTCCCGCCCCGGCCCCGGACGCCCACCCGGCCGCCCCAACTACCGGAAAGCCCCGTCTACAACGTGGGAAACGCCCTGCTCGAGAACGATCAACGAACAGACGAGCGACACCCCGAACGGTCAGCCTCTTGAACACCGCACGTTTTATCGCAAGCTAAGACGACAAGGAACAAGGTCGGCGCCTGGATCACAAGATTCTGGAACGCGCCCGGGGCATCCGACCCGCTTGTGGCGGCCTCAGCTACGTTGACGGCATGGCCGCGGAAATCGCCGAGTACGAACTGACCGACCCCTGGACGGGCTTCATCGCCGAGCCTCCAGCGGGTAGCGGCAGTGCGGGTGTACTTGTGCTGTCCGGATCGAGCGGCCGGATCGAGCGCGAACGCTGCCGGCTCTTCGCTCGTGCCGGCGTGACCGCAGCGACGGTCCGGTGGTTCGGCGGGCCCGGGCAGCCTCCCGGCATCTGTGAACTTCCTCTGGAAACCCTCGTAGAGGCGACTGTTCTGCTGCGCGAGCGCGGTGCCGAACGTGTCAGCATCCTGGGGCTCTCGAAGAGCGCCGAGGCGGCGTTGCTGGTGTCCACACTCTCAAACTGCGCTGATGCCGTGATCGCGCTTGCCCCCTCGTCGGTCGTGTGGGCCAACGTCGGCCCTGGACACGACAGCCGGGATCACCCGTACCGATCCAGTTGGACCTGGCAGGGACAGTCCCTGCCCTTCGTCCCCTATGACGAATCCTGGCTCCCGCCGGAGCCTTCAGACACGCCGGTCGCCCTGCTCGACTGGTATGAATCCAGCCTCATGGCATATCAGGACCGCCTCGGCCTTGCGGCCATCCCGATCGAGAAGACCGACGCCGATCTGGTCCTGATCGCCGGCGGCGCCGACAAGATGTGGCCGTCCTTGCGGTTCGCCCACGAACTCGCCGACCGGCGTACCACGGCCGGACGCGAAACGATTGTGACCACCCACATCGACGCAGGCCACCGCATCACCTTCCCCAACGAGGTACCACCACCCCCCTCCACTCGCTTCGACCACGGTGGCACCCCCGAAGCCGGCGCGGCACTGGGAGCGGCCGCCTGGCCACACGTCATGGCAGCCATCCACGGCATCTGAACACCCCGGGCACCACCAACCAGGAAAGGGCGGCGAGCCGGCCCAGCACGGTGGGGAGTCCGTCTTCGGCGACCCGGCCCCATGGGACGACGAACCGGCCGTCACCGACACCCGCCTCTACGGCAAGGCCACCGCGCGCCTGCGACCGGCGCACCCCCGGCCGACCCGCCACGCTGCCGCACTCGGCCACGACGGCCCCTGCCGATCATCGAAGACACCGTCATCCGTCCGACCGTCGAACACCCGCCGTCCTGCAGGATCAACAAGCCGGCCCGGCTGCGGTGGTCCCGCACCGACGCCACCCCGGTCGATGTCGACCGCGGCCGGCAGGCTTTCCTACGGCGCTTCGACATTGAGCACATCAGACTCCCGGCAGGACCCGGCCCCGCGTACGCAACTCCGCCGCCGCCGACCGCTGGACCTGGCCCCGCCATGCCGTCGGTGATGTTCGGCCAGGACGGCAGGATGACACCGCAACCGCCTCCTCCGCCGCCGCCCGTGCCGTCTCACCTGCTCGAAGTCGGCGGCCATCACCTGGCCGAGGTCCGCGTCGTACCCGGCAGTCGTGATGCCGTTCTGGACCTGCCGCAACTACGCGCGGCTGTCCCAGTTCCCGCCGGACCACGCGTACGTCTGCCGGCCCCAGGCAATCTTCCCGTTGTCGAAGAGTTCCTTGATCACGCGCCCTGGCCGACGGCGGAACGTTGGTAGAGGTCTTGATGCTCTGCGCATAGATCACCATCCCGGTCGGTCCGGACCGACTGCCCTCGCCCCCGCGCACCCGGCGCCGCAGCGGGACGCCGAGGCACTCGAAGACTGGCCAGCAGCAGTTCGGCCAACACCCAACAGGCGCCGGACAGATCACCGAGGCACGGGGCGACGCCGCATCCAACTCCGCAGACACTCACCAAGACGAGGGCAGGCAGCACAGCGCGGTCGGCGGATCAGTAACGGTAGCCGGGCCAGTGAGGGGCCTCCCAACGATCGTCGCCGGAGAGGCCGAGCAGTCGTATTCGGTGGAGCAGTTCCTCTGATACGCCATGGGCCCGGAGCCGGGCAGGGGCATTGCGGACCAGCCAGGCGGTCAGCTCGATGCGTTTCTCGTCCTCGTTCTCCCAAGAATCCCAGGGGAGTTGATCTCCGAGCAGGTCGTACTCCCACTTTGCTGCCGCCTCGGCGAGGTGGTCGTCGGCCGGGTGGTCAGTCAGCGTTTCCCATGTGGTGAGCCACGGGGTCACCGAGGCAGACGCCTCGGTGACCAATGCCAGAACCTCGTACGCGGGTACTGCGGGATCGGGATCGGTGAGCGTGTCGGCCCACCAGACGTGCAGGAAGTCCCTGATTGCTTCGGCCTGCGCGGTGGGCCACTGCTGCCAATGACCGCGAGCGAACGAGCGGCCGACTTCCTCGAACCCGTCGTGCGGCTCGACGGAGCCTTCGAGGAGGGCCGTGGCCAACTGGGGCAGGATCCGGCGCAGTACGGATGCGTGGTCATTCCAGTCGGTGGCCTGCCACGTGCGGTGCAGGAGGTCAAGATCCAGCTCGGTGTCGGGAACCTTGAGCTGCGCGAGTTCTTCGGCGCTGCCCCAGTGGCACTCGCAGTTGTGCTCGTCGGGGTGGGCCGTCATCCCGCCGAAGGCAGTGGCCAGGCCGTCGAGCGCGGCAGCGAGGCGACGTCGTGCGGAGGGCTGGTCGGGATTCATCAAGGCGTTCGCATTCAGGACTCCGGGAGCTTCCGCCATCCGAAGATCGCCAACTTACCCGGGTGGTTCTCGGGCCGCCACCGACATAGCGCATCCCGTCTCCCCCGACGCTTGAGATCGCCCATCAGCGTGCACAGTCGGCGCAGGCTGCGAGGGCGGGGTGAGCGCCTTCGTAGGTGGTGTGGTTGTCACGGACCTCCCACCGGACGAAGCCTCAGACCTTGAACCGCGTCACGGTGTCCTCGGCCGGCCAGATGTCGACATCGTGCCGGCTGCAGGCGGCGAGCGGGGCACCGTACTCGCGCGGCCAGTGGCGGAACTGGGCGAGGCAGCAGCGGATATCGGCCAAAGCCGCAGTCTCCGGCACTCGGCTCGAAGAGCTTTGTGCGAGAGTCCTCGCGCATGCAACCGCCGCACTCCTTCAGCGGTGTTAACGAATGGGGCTCGTGTGCTCCTTCGACCTGCGTGCGGAACAGTGGAAGGAATAGGGGTAAACGGGGTGTGCGCGATGACCAGCGCTCGTATGCCTGCCTTGTCCGGAAGAGAAACAGCTCGGACCGGGGGCCGGGAATTCGGGATCGGTAACGAGCAACAGATGTGCGTCGGGCCGCTCGATGTGCAGCCGTCGGCCTGCACCGGAAAGGCACCCACGGCCGGAATCGGGGGACGATGAGCGGCGTACTGATCCATGTGCCACAGGACCCGCCGCTGACGCTACGGCTCGGCGCGGGTGAGGTCGCCCGCTTCGGGCGCGGCTCGGACACGGTCGCCGTGGAGTTGCGGCTCGACGATCCGGCGGTGTCACGGCTGGCCGGGGAGATCCGGGTGAGCGAGGATCACTGGCTGCTGAGCAACCTCAGCGCCACACAGAGCTATCTGGTCGAGAACCCGGAGGGCGCGGGCGAGTATCTGCGAGTGCCGCCGCGCCGCCTCGGGGCGCCCATTCCCTTCGAGTTCGCGCGTGTTGTCCTGCCCACCCGGGACCGGGTGGTGAGTTTCCAGGTGTTCGCCCCCGACCATGTGTACCTGGACCCTCAGGGGGCGGTCGGCGGCCGTCCGGGCACGCAGACCCTGACCGCGTACTCGCTCGACGAGACCGCGACGTACTTTCTGGTTCTGGTCGCCCTGTGCGAGCCGCGGCTGCGCGACGAGTCCGCACTGGCTGTTCCGACCACGCCCGAGATCGTCGAACGTCTGCGGCAACTGCCGCAGTGCGCGCGCCTCACCGCCCGCGGGGTGAGTGCTCACATCGACTACCTCGCCGAGGAGAAGCTGCGCATCGTCCTGCCGGAGTCGCGTGATGCGGGCCGGGGTGCCCGCCGCAACGGCAAGCGTGAGGCGCTGGTGGGAATCGCCCTGCGGTTCGGGGTGGTCGGCGAGTCCCATCTGGGGTTGCTTCCGTCACGTTCGGCGGCCACCTGCAACAGCGCCCAGGCGGTGGGCCGGTGAGCCGTGCGACCGAGGCCGAGCGCGTTCCGGCCGGTTACCGGGTCGGAGACTGGGAGGTGGGGGAACCGATCGCGGACGGGGGCTGGGGATGGGTCTACGAGGGCCGGAGCGTGCGCGGGACGGATGACCACCCGGCTGTCGTCGCGTTGAAATTCCTGCCCACGTCCGGACTCGCCCCTCGGCAGGCGCGCGGGCTGCTGGAATGTGCCCACCGGGAGCGCGAGTTCGGGCGCCGGACGCGGCATCCCAGGCTGATCCGGGTGCTCGACTCACTCGTACTGGACGAACCGGACAACCCCGAACTCGACGGCGCGATCGTGCTGGTGATGGAGCGTGCCGAACGCAGTCTGCGTCAACTCCTCGCGGGTGAGGCGGGGTTGGCGGACGGGCAGGCCGAGCGGGTCCTGACGGAGATCTGCGAGGGGCTCGCCCATCTGCACGATCTGGGCTGGGTGCACGGCGATCTCAAGCCCGACAACGTTCTCCTCATGGCGGACGGATCGGTTCGCCTGTCGGATTTCGGGCTGGCCTCGGAACTCGACGGCACCCACGGCACGCACGCGTGGATCCCGCCCCTGGGCACGCCCGACTATCTGCCGCCCGAGCGCTGGAAGGCCCCGCTGGGCGAACGCGGTGTGCAGGCGCGTCCGAGCGCCGACATCTGGGCGCTCGGCGTCATGGTCCACCAGATGTTCACCGGCGGCATCTCGCCCTTCCCCGGCGCGACCCCGGCCGCGCGGGGAGCCGCGGCGCAGGAGTACGCGGGCGGACGGTCGCCTCTGCGGCTGGATCCCGCCGTACCGCCGTTCTGGCGCGATCTGGCCACCGACTGCCTCGCCCCCACCCATGAGGCACGCGCCGCCTGCACCGCGGGAGCCCTGCTGGCCCGCATCGGTACGTCCGCCCATGGCGACGAGGCCGCGGCCGACGGCACGGGTGCGGCGCGTGCCCGCCGGCATCGGCGCCGTCGGCGGGTCGTTCTCGGCGCCGCGGCGGCCACGGCCTTGTGTGCGGCGGCGGTCGCCGGATGGGCGTACGTCGCGGACGACAACGGCACGAAGCGGGACGGCCCGGTTCATGCCGAGAACGTCTCCGACACCGCCGGTCCCGCCCCCATCACGGTGTACAACGTGGAGCCGACCTGCCGGGCCCATGCGGCCGACCGTGATCAGCAGTGCAGCCTCGGTCTGGCGATCGACCCGCTGGCGCCCTACACCGTCGCCAACGTGGTAACCACCCGTGTGTGGCACGGAGACGTCCTCACGGCGCAGTGCCGGTTGCCTCAAGGGCTGCCGGTGACCGACGAGTTCGGTACCCGTTCCACCGAGTGGTACCGCGTCCGGTTGCCGGGCGGCGCGGCCGACTCCACCGCGTGGTTCCCCGCCGTGCGCACGAAGGACCGGCCCGCCCTGCCCACCTGCCGATGAGGCCGCATGCACCTGATCCGGCCGGATCAGGTGCATGCGGGGATGTCCCGGCCGTCGTTGTCCTTCGCCTCGTCGTTGCCCCATCGGTCGAGGTAGTAGGCGGAGACGTACGCCCGTCCCCGGCCGCCCGGTGTCACCTCGTCGAGGTCGGTCAGCAGCCACCAGTGGTTGTACGCCGTGCCGTGCCGGACCTCGTCGCCCCACTTCCTGCACAGGACGTAGTTGGTGCCCTTGCGCAGCGTGCCCTGAGCGGCGCACCGCGGTGTGCCGTCGTTCACGCAGTCGGCGTCCGGATAGCCGGTGGCGTCGGCCATGGTGTCCACCCAGTACCGGGCCGGCTGCCCTCCCCCGCCGTCGCAGGCATTGGTGCTGGTGACGCGGGGGAACGGGCCGTCGGGCGTGAGCCGGTACTCGGTGCCCTGGAGCACCGGGGGGACCATCTCGTCCGTCTCGCCGTCGTTGTCGCCGTTGGTGTCGTAGAGCTGCTCGTAGTGGAGATGCGCCTCCTCCGTGCCGACGAGTCCCAGCCGCCCTACCGGTTCCCCCGACGCGACCTGCTGGCCGAGGTGGACGTCGATGCGGTCCATGTGCAGGTAGACGCTGAACCAGCCGCCACCGTGGTTGATCTCGATGCCGCCGGGCTCGAAGAACTCGGTGACCGTGCCGGCGGCGGACGCGGTGACGGTGGCACCCAGGGTCGGGCCGTCGACGTGGTACATGTCGAGTTTCTTGTCGTCGGGATCGTGGCCCAGATACGTCTGCAGCTGCCAGGTCTGTCCGCAGGGGAACGGCAGCCGGAAGTCGGGGCGGGCGGTGGGCGCCGCCGACGCGGCCGGTGCGCTCGCGCACAGTCCCGCCGTCATCAGCAGCGCCGTCAGTGTCGCCGCCCAACCCGCTCTTCCCGTCGGCCTCGGCCTCATCGTCATCGTCCTCGTCCTCTCTTCGCCTCGGTGTGCCGGCGACGACGGTGCCGTACCGCGGCTCGGAAGGGACTCCGGCACGTTACGGAGTGGCCGCCGGCTCGGGGTGGCTCAGGTCCCGCACTGGCGGGTCACGCCGCCGGTCGCGTCGCCCTTGAGGTAGATGCCGCTGACGTAGCCGACACCGCCCGCGTTCAGGGGCAGTTCGATCCACTTGTCGCTGGTGTAGCCCTCATCGGTGACTACCTGGCCGGTCTTCCAGCAGTTCGCCGGGTAGCTCTGGTTCGGGTACACCTTGCTGACCACGTCGCAGGAAGTGGAGGCGCAGGAGCGGACGTTGGCCTCCATCCACGCCGTGACGTTCGTCTGCCCGCCGGTGTCGCCGGACGGCTGGAAGGTCACGTCCACCCAGTCGTTGTCCGTCATGCCCAGGCCGTCCCAGAAGGTGCCGTCGGCCACGTCGATGCCGGCCGGGTTGGCGACCCTGCGCCCGAACTCGTCGAGGCCGCCGTTGTAGCCGGACTGGTTGGCCGCCTGTGCCTCGGGCGTGCCCTGCGGCAGATCACGCCACATCTGCCGCTGCGCGGACGGGTTCCAGTAGTCGTCCTGGGTGTTCCAGGGGCCGACGTCCCACACCGGTGCCGTCTCGCAGCGTCCCGTGCGCTGGTAGCACAGCCGCACCTGGTACTCGTGGCCGCCGTTGGAGGCGAGCATCCGCCGGGACGGCAGCGCGACGAAGTGGTCGCGCTGCTGGATGACATGGCCGTTGGCCGTGGTCTGCCCGGCCAGGCCCTCCCGAGTGGCGAAGATCCGGTACGTCGGGGAGGCCGCGGTCAGTGCGCGGGGTGCCCGGGGAGCCGGCTGCGCGAGGTCGGCGTGCACGGAGACGGCCGAGACCACGGGGGCGGCGGTACGGCTGCCGAGCAGGGTCAGCCGCACCTGGACGACTGAGACGGCCTGCGCCAGCCGTAGCCGACCGGCGCGGTCGGGGGTGGTCCACTGCGTCCACCGTCCGGGGTGATCGCTTCCCCGCACCTCGGTCACCACCTGCGTTCCCGCCGGTACGTGGGCCCGTGGGTGGATCGTGAACGCGTCGGCCTGCCGCCCGAGGCTGCGGGCCGGCCCGGTGTACACGGCGAACGCCCTGCCGGGAGCGGACGCGGTGCGGGCGCGGCGATCGCCGATGGTCAGCGCTCCGTGCCCGCGATGGTCGATGTTGTGCTGGTCGGCCGACGCGGCGGCGAGATCGATGCGCCAGTCGGTCGCCGGCCGGGCGGCGGGACGTTCGTGGCCGGGGCCGTCGGCGGCAGCGGCGGCGACCGGCGGCAGCCCGCCCAGAACCAGCAGGGCGCACAGGCCCCGTATCAGTCTCCTGGTGGTGGATCTCATGACGCATCTCTCCAACTGGTCGGGAAAACGGTGCGGTTGACGCTCCACAGCCCTATCCGCCCGCGCGCCGTCACGTCATTCCGGAACGTTCCGGATGCCGCCGGCCGAGGGGGCGCGGATAGCTTCCGTGCCGTCCACCAGAAGTCACCGGAGAGGAAGCCTCGTGCGTCTGTTCCCGTACGCCGGACTCGTCACAGCCGCTGCCGTCCTGCTGCCGCTGACGGCGGCCCTGCCCGCCGCCGCGGCACCGTCCGCCCCGGCCGCGTTCGCCGCCTCGTGCCCGACCGCCGGGGTCATCACCCAGGGGTACAGCGACAGCCACGACGGCGTCGACATCGCCAACGCCCAAGGGACGCCCATCTACGCCGTGGGCGCCGGCGAAGTCATCAACTCGGGTCCCGCCAGCGGCTACGGGCAGTGGATCCGCATCCTGCACGACGACGGCACGGTGACCGAGTACGGGCACATGTACCAGCGGGATGTCGTCGTCGGCCAGCATGTCCAGGCCGGTCAGCGCATCGCCCTGATGGGCAGCGAGGGCGAGGCGACAGGGCCGCACCTGCACCTGCGGGTCAGGATCGGCACCTCGACCACAGTGCGCGGTATCGACCCGGTGCCGTATCTGCGCGACCGCGGGGTGAACCTGCCCTGCACGCCCGGCGGTGGCGGGCAGGGCACCACCGTGACCGCCTGGGCGGAGGCCAACGTCCGCTCCTGCGCGGCCACCAGCTGCGACGCCGTGAGCAAGGTGTACCCCAACGAGAGCTACCCGGCGAACTGCTGGAAGACGGGTCAGCTCGTCACGGCCGAGGGTTACAGCAACGACAAGTGGGTCCAACTCGCCCTGAATTCCGGGGGCGTTGGCTACGTCAGCGCGATCTACCTCAAGGGCGACGACAAGGGCAACGTCAGCCGCCAGTGCGGCTGACCGCTCCCCGGTCCGAGCGCCCGCACCCGACTCCCCGCCGCACTCGGCTGCGGGGCACCACCACCCCACCGAAGGGAACACCCATGTCCGTCTCCGTCCTGACCCGCGTCGCGGCGCTCGGCGTCTCCGCCGCCGCCATCGCGCTGCTGCCCGCCGCGACGGCCTCGGCGGCCGACGCCGTGAACACGTTCAAGAACCAGGCGACCAACCGCTGCATCGACGACACCGATGCCGGGTTCCGCACCTGGGACTGCAACGGCTCCACCCCGCAGAACTGGATCGTCCACAAGTGGGGTGACGGGACTGTGCAGTTGAAGAACGCCCTCACCAACCGCTGCATGTACGACAGCGATCAGGGGTTCAAGACCGCGAACTGTGACTCCAGCACCAACCAGAGCTGGCTCGTGCACAAGTGGGGTGACAACACCATCGAGCTCAGGAACCAGCAGACCAACCGCTGCATCGACGACAGCAGCGCCGGATTCCGCACCTGGGCGTGCAACTCCGGTCAGAACCAGAGCTGGTTCTGACACCTGCCCACCCATCCCCGTCCCGCGCGCTCCGGTGCCGCCGTTGCCCAACGGTGGTGCCGGAGCGCGCTGTTGAGGTGATGCGGTCCGTCAGTCGTCGGCCGGGCTCAGTACCATCCACGGGTGTCCTGGATACAACGTCGTAAGCGCAAGGAGGAGCCGCCGTCGAAGCGGTTGCCCGACCTGGAGTTCCTCGCCCTGGTCAGGGCCGGGCTCGAAGAGTTCGCGCCAGGAGCGACTCAGGGCGCCCAGCTCAAGGGCAACTCCTTGATCAGCCCGCAGGGTTGGGCGGTGGCCGTGGCCCCGCCGCACCACGGGGGCGGCCACCACTACGACCTGGTCGCGCTGCCGGACGTCAGTCTCCAGCCGGACGTACCGTGCTTCATGGACTGTGTCGTGTCGATGTCCGCCGATCCGCAGGACGCGGCGAACACATGGGTGCAGACGGCGGGCGCCTGCCTGCTCGAACTCCTCGACTACCGCGAGCAGTTCGCGGACCACGCGGGCCCCGACGACAAGCGCGGCGTGCCCGGCTGGCACATGATCACGTCGGGTGCGGTCGGTCTCGGAAGCGACGTCGACGAGAGCCGGCGACTGCAGGGCGCGCTGCTGGAAGCGAACGTGCTGCACCGGATCGCGGACTCGTTCACCGCGGACCTGGAATCGCCCTTCTTCAACGGCGTCAAGGTCTTCTACGGCGGTCGCCCCGGCGCGATGCAGGCCGAGATCCGCGTCAACGGTGAGCGCCACGAGGCCGCTTCGGCAGCGATGACGGCGCTCGGACTGCCCGAGCCGACAACATTCACGGCAGTGCGGTTCTACGCGCTGCTGCTTCCGCTACCGGCAGACGGCGAACTGAGCCACCCGACGCCCCGGCCCGATCTCGTTCCTGCCCCAGCGCAGTCCAATACCCACGCCCACGGCGACACCTGCGACTGCGGCGGCCACCTCGACCCTGAGCACCCCGGCTTCGACCTGGCTCTGCCCCACCTGGTCGCCGAGCTCTCCGAGGAGGAGCGCAGGCGCCGCGTGAAGTCCGACACGGGCGCGATCATCACCGCGGAGGGCGTCGGCAACTTCCTCAAGGTCCGTCTCCCGATCCGTCTGGACGACGGAAGGACGGTGGTCTACCTCGCCTGGATCTACCTCCGGCCAACCGTGTTCGACGACTTCGTGCAGCGGGTCCACGACGACGACCTGGCCGGCCACCGCTTCGAGGGCCTGCTGTGCAACGCCATCGACCCATGGGGCGAGGACGTCCTGCGCGCCCCCGTCGTTCTCGGCGGCCAACGGATCAACGAGGACGGCTCGGTCCGCCTCAGTGAGGTGCTGGAGTCCAGCGATCCCCTGCTCAGCAAGGTGCTGACGGAGACCTGGCCCGCTGCCTTCGTCGTCGGCGACCGCTTTCCCCGCTCGCCGTCGAGCTGAAGTACCGGCAGAGGAGTGTCCCTGTGGACCTGGTGCACGAGGCATTGACAGGCAATCGCTATCCCGGGCGCGGTGTGCTGTGGGCGAGGACTCTGGGCGGCGCGTTGTGCGGCGCCTACTTCCTCACCGGACGGAGTGCCGCCTCCAAGGCCCGTGTCCTGCGCGGAGGGGACGGGGAGGTGATCGTCGCGCCGACCGGCGAGTCGGCTCACGATCCGCTGCGGCACTATGTCGCAGCGCGCGAGCTGGGTGGCTGGTTGGTCTTCGGCAACGGAGAGCAGGTCGCCGTGGTGTCGGACCTGCTCCAGGAGGGACGAACGCCGACCGAGGCGATGGCAGGCCTGGAGTACGAACCCGACCCGCCGATCTTCACGCCCCGCATCACGGTGGTGGCTGATCTGGGCGTGGGGCAGGACGCCTGGTTCGGTGCTGCCCGTCGCAGTACCGGCGGCAGGACGTCGGCCAACGTACTGACGCTCGCCGTCCGCGACCTGGGTCCCGGTGACGCCGTTCTGATGACGACGTACCGATCGGACGGACACCAGGTCGCCACCGGTGAGCCGTTCCTCGAAGCCCGGACCGGGGCAGCCGACCCGGCCGAGCTCCTGGAGGAGGTGTGGGGTGCGCTCACCCCGGAATTCCGCGTGGCGATGGCGGTCTTCGAACCCGGGCGGCTGTCCGATGCCGCGATCCGCCACGAGGCAACCGCGCGGGTGTGACTACCCGTCCATCGGGTGCGCGATCCGCGATCCGGGTTTCTCGGTCGGTGCCGTACCCCACGTCGTTGCGTTCGTCCGCGCCGGAGCCCGTTGCGAATACGGTCACCCGGTCGAGCGCGAGTCACACTGTGGGTATGCCTCGGAACGTCTTCGGGGCTACGGATACCTGTCGTGCGGTCCGCTGCGGTGCACATCCCGTAGCCACGGACCAAATGACGGGGTCCCCCAACGATGGAACAGGACACCTCGGCGATCACTGCTCCGGAGCCTGCCTCGCGGCAGCCCAGTCGGAGGGCTGCTCGTGCACGTACCAGGCGTACGCGGCGACCCCGACAACCACAGGGGCACACAGTGGACGGACCCGCTCATCGGCATCGAAGCCCGGGTCCCAGCGACTCCCTCCCTAAGCTCAGTGGCATCAGTCATCTCCCCCGCCCAGCAGGCCAGTTCAGACCCGACCGGCAGACACGTCAGGCCGCACGCCGAGATCCGACGTCTCCGCCGCCTCCTCGAAGCCGAGGATCACAAGCCCGAGGAAGACCGAACGGCACCACCGATCTACAGTTCTTGACAATTGCTCCGGGCCGGACAGCCCAGGAAAAGGCTTTCGCCGACGAGGGCTCTCGTCCTATCGTCTGACCTCGTGATCAGCAACGGCGTTCCATTGCCCCCGACGGTCTACCCGCTCGCCAAGGGACGGGTGTGGGCCATGTTGGCCGGCGCTCTGGTCTTCGTCGCTCTGGGCATTGGTTTCCTGGTCGCCCACAGCACCGTGAAGATGACTGTGGCAGGGGCGCTGGCCGTGCCCTTCTTCGGGTTGTGCTCGGTGATCATCATTCAGCGTCTACGCCGAGACCGGCCGGAGTTGATGCTGGACGACACAGGAGTGGACCACGAGAGGCTGGGCCGGTTCGGCTGGGACGAGATAGCCGCCGTACGGATACGCGAACAGCGAGTACGCAACGCCTCGCAGCGGTTCATCGAGCTCGTACTCCACGATCCGGATGCCTATCTGGCCCGAGCACCCAAGCTCGTCCGCAGCACCGCATCCATGAACGCCCGACTCGGTTTCGGTCCGGCCATCATGGCCACCAACACCTTGCCGGTACCGCCTGAGACGGTCCTGGACGCGATGCGGCGTCACTGCCCCGGACTCGCAGTACAGCACTGAGCACGTCCGTCGGCACCTTCGGCTTCGGCCGCTGGTCAGGCCTCCTCTGGATCGGCCGAGGGCGTGATCGTCCTGAAGTCGTAGCGGGCGAAGTTACGCTCGCGGTGGGGCCGGTCCTGCTCGTCACTCGCCCGAGCAGCGGTATCGGCGCCTCCACCACCCATCGGCCGGCCGAGCACGGCGCCTCCGTGACGCTCGTGACACGCCGCAAGGACCGGCTGGACGACCTCGCCGCCGAGATCGAGAAGGCGGGCGGCAGTGCACTGGCAGTGGGGGCCGACATCACCGACCCCGCCCAGGCCGAAGCCGCCGTACAGCGAACCGTCGACGGCGCTACGGCCTGGTCGGACCGGTCCAACTCCCGCTGTGGGCACAGCAGTCAGTGGCCCCAGCCCCGGCGCGTGCGCCACCGGCGGGGCTGATGGGACGGACCCCAGCCGCGCGGATCCCGGCAGCCGTGGAGTCGCCCATCACTGTCCCGGAAGGAGTCCAGGGCGTTCGCGCCTCGGAGTCCGGCGTGACGGGCCTCGTGCAGTCGTGGTCAGGGAGCGATCCCCACGCCGTCGATCCGGCTCCACGCCCGCTCCTGCTTCGCGGTCATGGCGGGCCAAGCGAGTCCGCCCGGCCGGGGCCTGATCCGTGAGGCGTACGGCGCGGGGCGGAAGGCCGGGTCGTAGAAGCACCCGGTGCCATACCTCTGGTCGAAGGCCTCGCAGGAAGCCGCGATCGAGCGCGCGGTCGGCTTGTGTCCATGGCGCACCCAGACGTCGAGCGCCGCGAGCGAGTCGGCGTACTCCGAGTCGCTCAACGCAGTGTGCTCGGTCTCCTTCGTGAAGGTCTGGACGAGGTTGCCGCCCCGGCCCGCGCCCTGGAGAGTGGCGCGGTAGGCCGCCTCGTGCTCGACGAAGGCGGTCGGGTCGTCGATGGCGTGCAGGGTGAGGACGGGGATGGAGACCTTGCCCGTCAGGTCGCTGTCGTAGGAGAGGTCGCGGCGCGCGGTGGGGTCGGCGGAGAACCGTTCGACACCCGCGTTGAGCGCCTTGTCGTCGTGTGAACCCGCGTACCGCACGCCCTGGTTGCTGAAGGGATTGCGGCCGCCGAGTCGGTTCGACACGATGTCCCGGAACGTGAAGGTCGCGAACCGCAGATGTGACTCCAGCGCGCGCTCCGGGATGCGGGTGACGGCGAGGATGTCGTCGAGGTTGCGCTGCTGCAGCGCGGTCCGGTCCGCGGGGGCGGAGGAGAAGCCGGTGCACTCCTGCAGGCGGGCGCGGAGTCCGCTGCTCGTCATGGTGGAGTCCGCGCGCAGCCCCTGCCACAGCGGGTACTGCGGCTCCGTCGGGCGGGGGTGGTTGTGGCAGTAGTACTGGTAGACCACCCGTAGGTCGACCCGGTAGTCGTAGCCGCGCGAACCGCCGCCGAGGACGCCGCTCGTCAGCAGCGCGCCGTCGTAGGCGCCGGGGCGTCTGCCGTAGGTCTCCGCGACCTTGGCGGCGACGTCGCCGCCCCAGGACTGGCCGTGCACGTAGGTCCGCCTCGGCTTGCCGAACTCCGAGACGAACAGCTTGCGCACGTTCTCGGTGTCGGCGGCGGCCATCCGGGTTCCGTACCCACCGCGCCGGTAGGACGAGCCGGCCCAGGCGTACCCCTCCTTGACCATCACCGCCCAACGCCCCAGGTCGTCGGTGCTGCGTGCCGGGTCCGAGGAGTCGCCGAGATCGGGTCCGCCGTGCGCGTGTACCACGAGGGATCCGTTCCAGTGCGTCGGAACGGCCATCGCGTAGTACGCCCCGTTGCTGTCCTGGCCGGTGTAACACGTCGCCTTCCCGACCAGGTCGGACGGGCAGGTGGCCACCGTCGGCCGCGCGCTCCCTGCCGTGGGTGCGGGTGCGTTGCCGAGTGTGCCGAAGAGCGTCGCGGCCACGCCGACGGCCAGCACCGCCCGCCGGTGACGAGAGGCCGAGAGCCGTCGGCGTACCGGCACGGGCGCGTCAAATGTCGTCACGGGAGCGGCTCCTATGAATTCGCTGTGCGAAGTTGCCCTGCGATCCGTGATGTTAGGAAGCGCCGCATGCAGGGACCAGCCGTTGATCATTGCGTTCATAGTGTTCGCCCGCCCCGCCCGCGACCTCTCCGACGCTGTTGATGTCCCACAGGCCGGTGATGGCGGGGAGCCGGCCCCTCCTTGACGGGCTCCCCGGCATCACGAACCGGACGTCATACGACTACGCCAACTCCCTGACGGTGTGCTGATCTCCGTCCGCCTGGTATTCACCCCGTTCCGCGGCGGACGTGTCGGCCAGGGTGTTGACGGCGGTGTTGAAGCGCTCCATGGAGCTGGGGCGGTCCGCGCCCAGGACGTATTCCTTGAAGTCGTGACGGAGCGGTGCCATCGGATCGTGGCGCGGCTCGCGGACCGAGCGAAGGATGTCCGGCAGCCGGGTGCAGTCGCGGTCGAGGAGGTAGGCGCCGCCGGCGGTGGTGTAGGCGGCGCGGAAGTCGTCGTCGGGCAGGTCGTGTGCGTTGGTCAGGACATAGGGTTTGAGGCTGGCGACGAAGTCGGCGACCACCGAGGAGACGTCGCTGATGAGTATGTCCGCCTGGTTGAAGCACTCGTAGAGCGTGGGCAGTTGTCCGAGGATGACATGGTGCCGGACCGGCTCGTGGCTCTCCCAGAAGAGCCGGTGCCACTCGCTGTGCAGGGCGTGCCACTCGGCCGTGTCGCCGCGGTCGGGGACCCTTGAGTCACGGGTCTGTTGGGTGTAGTCGCCGCTGTGCCGTCCGGCCAATTCGTCGATCCGGGCCCGGATTTGCCGCAGCCTCGGTCCGACGCTGAGCGCGGCCTGCGCCTGCGCCTGCGCCTGCATGGATTCGCGTCGCTCGTTGTCGTTGCTCAGCAGTTCACGGACGGCCTGGTCGGAGGCAGCCGCTTCGGGAGAGCGGCGGCCTGTGAGCGGGTGCGGCTTGTAGATGATCCGTACGTTCTGAGCGAGGAGCTTCTCGATCAGGGGCACGCCCATCGGAATGAGGGAGGTGTGGCAGTCGTCGTCGCTCCAGCCCTCCCAGGTGGGGGCGTACAGCACGACCGGCAGTGGGCCCGGCGTGTGGTCGGCGTGGAGCCGTATCGACGACAGTTGCGGGCGCCCGACCTCGACGATCGCCTCGTCGCTGATGGCGTGCCGCACCCGCTGGTAACGGTCGCGCCCGGCCCGTCCGGCCACCCAGATCTCGTCGTACACCTTGCTGACACGGTTGCTGCTGGCGAGCTTGTCGCTGTCTCCGTGGCCGATGAAGACGTGCTTGGCCTCGGCGACGCGCAGCATGTGGACGTTCTTGCCGGCGTTGCCCGGGTACAGGACGACTCGGACGTCGGGCAGTTCCAGCTCGGCCAGGTCGTCGGCCTTGGGCACGCACAGGACCGGGATCCAGGTGCGGCTGAGGTATCGGAACGAGGCCTGCTCACGCAGGATGATCAGTGGGCGCCGATCGAGCTGCTCCAGCGTCTCGATCCACATGTTGACCTGGTACATGAAGTCCCGGGAGACCGCCGCGAAGCTGAAGTACAGGGCCACCTCGGGTCGGTAGCCGGCCAGTTGCCGGTTGACCTCGGCGATCACCTCGTCCTTCGCGGGCATCCGGCGGGCCCGGCGGAACGCCATCAGCAGTGCCACTACGGCCGTCACCGCGGACCCGGCCGTCAGCGCGTAGCCGATGACGGCGGGGTACCAGGTCCCGGCCGCGAGCGCCACGAGCAGCCCCGCGTGTGCGGGCAGGTCCAGGTGCAGCAGCTTGCGCAGGAAACGCCGGTAGAGATACGTGGGCGGGGGCTTCTCGATGCCGGACCCGCTCATGTCGAGGTTGCGCACGGCCACCGGCAGCGTTCGTCGACGACTGATCGCGTGATGCACCGCCGAGTACAGCATCACCAGCGCGAAGTGGGCGCCGAAGACGGCGAGTCCGGCGACCAGCACCCGGTCCGGGGCCCCCGTCCGGTCGGCCAGGGCGAGCAGCATCAGCGTTCTGAAGGCGAACCGCAGGGTGCGGTCGAGTTGCAGTGCCGCGAGCCGGCGGACGAACTGGGGTGCGCGGACATGCAAGGCCTCGTCCACGATGTAGCTCACGGCGGACGCGACGGCGAAGCCCCACAGGGACGGCAGCAGCGCGAAGACGGGCAGCGCGGCGAAGCCGGCAGCGAACAGGAACACCAGCAGAAGGTCGGCCTTCGCCCGCACGCGCAGGGCAGCACACAACCAACGGACCATCATGGACAAGGGATCCCCCCACAGGACTTCCCGCGACGGCGGCGCCGTTGCACGCCAGTTCGACGCGAGGAAGGAGTGAAGGGTTGTACGCCTGATGGCTATGGATAATTCACTTCCAGTTAACCGGATCGGGCTTGGTCGACAGTGGCGCGCCGAAGGCCACGACCCACTGAGGCAACCACCGCCTACATGCTCCTCGCGCCCCTCTCCCTCCTGACGACCTCCATCCCGAAGGCCCCGTTCCTGAAGACCAGCCGCAGGGTGCAGGTGCCGATCGGCGTGCCACGGTTCCGACTGCTGCCAGGTCCCCGCCCAGGACCATCAACTTCCGCCGTGTCCAGCTGTATTGAGGCGCCGACTTTCCTTCTTGGCGCTCCTGATGTCCGAATGCTGTCATGCACACATCTTGACCAAATTGGTCTAGACTTTTACCTTCGAGTGGTCAACTCCCTTCGGCTCGCGCCCAGTTGAGACGTGCGCTCTCTTCCGCGTGCGCCGAACCGCTCGAAAGGGCCCCGACACCCCCATGACCACTCGTTCCCCTCTCCCCCGCAGCGCGTTACGCGGCACCCCCGTCGTCGCCCTGCTGACACTGCTGCTCGGCCTCCTCGCCGCAGCACCGGCAGCCGCGGCGACCGGGGCGATCACCGGCCTCGCCGGCAAGTGCCTCGACGTCGCCGGAGCCGGCACCGCCGACGGCACACCGGTCCAGCTCTACGACTGCAACGGCACCGGCGCCCAGCAGTGGACGGTCGGTACGGACAACACCGTCCGCGCGCTGGGCAAGTGCCTTGACGTCACCGGCAATTCGACCGCCGACGGCGCCAAGGTCCAACTGTGGACCTGCACCGGCGGCGCGAACCAGCACTGGACCGTCACCGCCGCCAACGGCATCGTCAACCCGGCCTCGAACAAGTGCCTGGACGTCTCCGACAACTCCTCCGCCAACGGGGCACGCATCCAGATCTGGAGCTGCACCGGAGGAGCCAACCAGAAGTGGAACGCCCCCGCGCAGCAGTCGGGAGAGCAGTGCTGGGCCACGCACTACGGTCCCCAGCCCGCCGGTGCCCTCACGGCCAGCGGCGAGGTCTTCGACAACAACGCGGACACGGCGGCCACTTCGCTCTCGCGCCAGCCCCAACTGCCGTTCGGTACACGGGTCCAGGTCACCAATGTGGCCAACGGCCGCTCCCTGACCGTACGGATCAATGACCGCGGGACGTTCGCCCAGACCCCGCAGGAACCGAAGTGCCTCGATCTGACCGACGGCGCCTTCAGCCGACTCGGAGGCGTCCTCGACCCGGACGCCGGTCACATCGTCGTCACCCAGACGGTTCTGGGCTGACGACTGCGGCACGCCCGGCTCGCCGTACCGGCCGACGCAGGCCGACCGACCGCTCTCGTCCGCCTCTCAACCACAGGAGCAAAGACCCATGGTCACCCCCCACTCCGCACCAAGTCTCCGCAGACTTACGGCTCTGAGCAGACTGACCCTCGTCATGCTGCTCGCCGCGGCTCTGTCCGCTCTGTTCACCGTCTCCCCCGCCCGCGCGGCGGACGGCCGGATCACCGGTCTGGCCGGCAAGTGCGTCGACGTCGCCGGGGCGAACTCCGCCAACGGCACCGCCGTACAGCTCTACGACTGCAACGGCACCAGCGCCCAGACCTGGTCCAACCCCGGTGACGGAACACTGCGCGCGCTCGGCAAGTGTCTGGACGTGACCTCCGGCGGCACGGCGGACGGCACGACGGTCCAGCTCTACGACTGCAACGGCAGCGCCGCCCAGAAGTGGGCGGTCAGCTCCGCCAACGACATCGTCAACCCGCAGGCCAACAAGTGTCTGGACGTCACCGGCAACAACTCGGCCAACGGCACCCGCCTCCAGATCTGGACCTGCTCGGGCGGCGCCAACCAGAAGTGGAACGCCCCCGCGAGCGGCGGCGGCACCACCCCGTCCGGCTTCGTCGTCAGTGAGGCCCAGTTCAACCAGATGTTCCCGAGCCGGAACGGCTTCTACACGTACCAGGGCCTGACCGCCGCCCTGTCCGCGTACCCCGGTTTCGCCAACACCGGCTCCGACACGGTCAAGAAGCAGGAGGCCGCCGCCTTCCTCGCCAACGTCAGCCACGAGACCGGCGGACTGGTCTACGTCGTTGAGCAGAACACCGCCAACTACCCCCACTACTGCGACGCGAGCCAGCCCTACGGCTGCCCGGCCGGACAGGCCGCCTACTACGGGCGCGGCCCCATCCAGCTGTCCTGGAACTTCAACTACAAGGCCGCGGGCGACGCGTTGGGCATCGACCTCCTCAACAACCCCTGGCTGGTCCAGAACGACTCGGCCGTCGCCTGGAAGACCGGCCTGTGGTACTGGAACACCCAGTCCGGCCCGGGCACGATGACCCCGCACAACGCCATGGTCAACGGCGCCGGCTTCGGCCAGACCATCCGCTCCATCAACGGCTCCCTGGAATGCGACGGACGCAACCCCGCGCAGGTCCAGAGCCGCGTCGACGCCTACAACCGCTTCACCTCCATCCTCGGCGTCAGCCCCGGCAGCAACCTCTACTGCTGACGTACGTCCACCGACACCTGGTGCGGGGGCCGGTTCATCACCGAACCGGCCCCCGCTCCGTCCTGCCTGCGCGGAGGACTGCGTCGCCGTACGGGAAGCGAAGCCCTCAGCCGCCTCATCGACGCCGTGGAGTTCATGGACGGCCTCGGTGACGGGGCAGGCCGTAGGTCGAGAGACAGGACCGCGGAGCCTCGGCGTCGCGTCACTTTCTGTTGTGTCGTCAATGTCCCGCGCGTGTACGGCAGTTGGGTCGTGCCATCCCCCTGACGACCAGCCATGTGAGGATCTAGGATCCATCTTGCGAAAATCTTGTGATGGAGGGTTGTTGAAGCTCCTTCTGCTCGGACCGGTGCATCTGCGCGTCGCACACAGCGAGCGGGATCCGGGACAGCCGCGCAGGCGGGTGATCCTGGCCGCGCTGGCGGCCGACGCCGGACGGCCCGTGGCTGTCGAAACGCTCATTGACCGGCTCTGGGACGGCGATCCGCCCAACGGCGCGCGCTCGGTGGTCTACTCCCATGTCAGCCGTCTACGGCGGCTGTTGGACGATGCCGCGGCCGAGGAGAGCGGCACGGGGGTGCGCCGCCCGTCCATCCACATCGGGAAGGTGTCCGGCGGATACCTGCTGAAGGCGGACGACGACGCCGTCGACCTGACGCAGTTCCGCCGGCTCGTGGCCCGCGGGCGAAAGCCGGCGTACTCCGACAGGGAACGTGCGGAGTTCCTCGAACAGGCGCTGCGACTGTGGCAGGGCCCTGCGCTGGAGGGACTGCCCGGAGCCTGGGCGGAGCGCATCCGGGCGGCCTGGGGTCAGGAGCGGATCGAAGCGGCATACGCCTGGGCACAGGGCTCACTCCGGCAGGGCAGCCCGGACAACGTGCCGGAGCTGCTACGGCCCCTGCTGGCCGAACATCCGCTGTCCGAGCACCTGGCCATGGTATTGATGCGCGCACTGGCGGCCACCGGCTCGAGTACGGACGCGCTGCACGTCTACACCAGGATCCGTGAGCAGCTGGCCGACGAGCTGGGGCAGGCGCCCGGACCCGAACTGCGGTCGGTGTACGAGGAGTTGACCGCCGACACCATGGCGAGGCCGCGGCCGGCCGTTCCACCGGCCGCAGCTCCCGTTCCGGCCCAACTGCCCATGGACATCCGGCCCTTCACCGGACGGGACGACCAACTCTCCGCCCTGACCCGGGTCCTGCTCGACGAAGGCGGTGCCGCGGGCGACACCGAAGCGACCGTCTCCGCCGTCCTGGGCACCGCGGGCGTCGGCAAGACCGCGCTCGCCGTGCACTGGGCGCACCGGTCGCGGGAGGCCTTCCCCGACGGACAGCTGTATGTCGACCTCAGAGGCTACGACCCGCACCAACCGGTCTCCGCGGCCCAGGCACTGACCGGCTTCCTGACTGCCCTCGGAGTGCCCCGGCCAGAGATCCCGCTGCGCCTGGAGGACCGGGCGGCGCGCTACCGTACGGCCCTCGACGGACGCCGGCTGCTGGTGATCCTCGACAACGCCGCCTCCACCGCGCAGGTCAGGCATCTGCTGCCGGGCAACCCACGCTGCCGGGTACTGATCACCAGCCGGGACTCGCTGAGCGGGCTCATGGCGGTGCACGGAGCACACTCCGTGGTGCTCGACGCGCTCTCCCGTGCCGATGCCCTCAAGCTGCTGCGGGCGCTGATCGGTGAACGGATGGAGGCGGAGCGCCCCGCCGCCACGGATCTGGCGGAGCAGTGCGCACGGCTGCCGCTGGCTCTCAGAGTGGCGGCGCAGTTGGTCCTGTCCAGGCCCACCGAGACACTGGCCCGCCTGGTGTCCGAACTCGCGGACCACCAGCGGCGGTTGGACCTGCTGGACCTGGGCGACGACCCCCGCGCCGCCGTCCGCGCCGTCTTCTCCTGGTCCTACGCCCGCCTCGCCGACCTGCCAGCCCGCCTCTTCAGGCTCCTCGGTCTGTACCCCGGACCCGACATCGACGCCCACTCGGCCGCCACACTGGCCCACGAGCCCGTGGACACCGTACGGCAGGCCCTCGACGTACTGGCCCGCGCGCACCTGCTCAACCGCACCCCGGCCGGCCGGTACGCCATGCACGACCTGCTGCGGGCCTATGCCGCAGAACTCACCGCCCGGCACGACACACCGGCCGAACACCGGGCTGCCCTCACCCGCCTGCTCGACCACTGCCTCGCCACATCCGCAGCCGCCATGGACCTCCTCTACCCCGCCGAACGCCACCTGCGCCCCCTCGTCGAGCACCCCGGCACCGGACTGCCACCCCTGCGCACCGCGGACGAGGCACGCGCCTGGCTCACCGCCACGCAACCCACCCTCGTGGCACTGTGCTCCCGCACCGAGGAGCCCGGCCCGTCCGGACACACGGTGCGCATCGCCACCACGCTGCACCGCCACTACGAACGCTCAGGGCACTACACGGACGCCCTGACCATCCACACGCACGCCCTACGGGCCGCCCGTTCCGCGGGCGACACGCGTGGCGAGGTGGACGTCCTCGCCTGCCTGGGCGCCGTCCACCGGCGGCTCGGCGACTACGACAGCGCGCGCCAACTCCACGACACCGCTCTCGCCCTGTGCCGCAACACCGACCATCCGGCCGGCGAAGCCCGGCACCTCACCAACCTGGGCGTCCTGCTTGAGCTGCGCGGACGCTACCGGCAGGCCGCCGAACACCACGAGCAGGCGGTGGTGCTCTTCCGCTCGGCCGGCGACGCCCACGGCGAAGCGGACGTCCTCAACAACCTCGGCATTGTGCTGGAGCTGCTGGAGGACTTCACCGCATCGGCCGAACGTTACGAGCAGGCCCTTGAGTTGTACCGCGCCGCGCACCACCCCTTCGGCGAGGCCAGTGCCCTCGGAAACCTCGGCATCCTCACAGCGCGGCAGGGCAACCACACGGCGGCAGCGGGCTACTTCGAGCGGGCGCTGACACTGTTCCGGCGGCTGACCAACCCCGCCGGAACCGGACACGCACTGTCCAACCTGGGCAACGCGCTCAGCGCCCTGGGCCGCCACCAAGAAGCAGCCGAACACCAGCGCGAAGCCCTGAGAACGTTCCGCGACATCGGCGAGCGGTACGGCGAGACCGGCGCCCTCAACGGCCTCGGCGAAGCCCTCAACGGCCTCGGACAGGCCACCGAGGCGCTCGAGGCGCACGCCCAGGCGCTGGATGTCGCCCTTGAGATCGAGGAACAGGAAGAACAGGCCCGCGCCCACCTCGGCACAGCCGCCGTCCTTCGGGACAACGGCCGACCGGAGAAGGTCGCCGACCATCTGTCCAAAGCCCTCGACCTCTACACCGCGCTCAACTCCCCACGCGCCCAGGACATCCGCAAGATGCTCGACGTGCAGTGACCCGCCCACCGTGCCGGAGTGGCCTCGCCCCGGTAGCAGCCGAGGCAGGGCCACCCTCAGCCGATCAGGTTGGCGCGGACGACGGCTGTCCGGTTCACAGCTTGACGGCAGCGGAGCAGTTCCCGATTCCCGTCCGGCAGATACGGACGGACCACAAGCTGCGTGCTCCCGTCACGTACTGATCGGCGGACGTACAGACCATGTCGCCGTACCACCGCCAGCTGGTGTCGTCCGTGTCCTTCACCTGGAAGCGCGCGCAGTGGCCATCGGTGAGAGGGTCATGGGCGTGGAGCGACCAGTCCCCGTTCCCTACATAGGTGACGGAACCTGCGGCGCCGGTCGTGCTCAGGTTGTAGGTCAGCGCCTGGGCAGGAACAGCCGAGAAACCGATGAGGGCGGCGGAGGCCGATACGGCGACCACGGCCAGCCTTTTCGGCAGCGAAGCCCGCGTTCTGAATTTCACCATGCATCCCCTTCACTGAGTACGTCGCTCAAACTCTCGGACGACCGCTCGACGGCCTTCACCCACAGCGGGCGGACGGTCCTGCGACGATCAACTCGACGGCCACGTCACAAGCAGGTCGCTGCACGTCGAGGGGTTGGACCGGATCCGGATGGCTGTCACCGTGACGGTCGAGTCGTTGTGCAAAGTGGTGTTCGGATCCAGGCAGATCGCGATACTCGTGCTGCCCACTCGTAGCAGGACCGTGTCGTCGTTGCGCGAGTTGTAGACCACATCAGCCCCCTTGCTGTTGGGACCGAGCGTCTGGTTGTAGTCCGCGTCCTGGTACGCGGCCGTGGGATTGCCGGCGGTGAACTGGGCTTCCGTCTGGTAGAAGCAGACCCGCGGATAGACACATCCGTGCAAGGTCGTCTCGGCAGCCGCCGGTTGGGCACTCGCCACCACCGCGCCCACGGCCGCGAACGCCGCCCACCCCGCCACTGTCCTCTTCATGGTCATGCTGGATCCCTCCGTCACGATGAACATTCCGACGGCGTTCGGCACGTCGGCACTGCGCGCAACGGCACCTGCCCGCTCGCGGATGTCTCCCGGTTCCGAACGCCCCACCGCTGACTCCCACGGGGCCCCGGAGCGCTGACGTGTGCCCCGACGGTCGTAGGTGCGCGTTAAGTTGGACTGCCCGTCCGCCCGGTGCCGCACCGCTTGGTGATCGTCTCTTTCACCTGCATGTTCACGCCCCCGGGACACGATCGTCCGTGCTCGATGACACCAACGCTGAACCATCCACCTTGCGAAAACCTTGCGCACCGGCCCCGAGGTGCCCACGTGCCAGCAGGACGCAGCTACGGCGATCTCGTCCGTGAAATGGCCGTATCGCCTGCCGTTCCCTCGGCGGCAGGCGACACGGCGTGCCTGGTGGCGCGGAAAGCCCCTAGCAGGTGGCCCGGTGGATGGTGACGGTGTTCAGGCTGGAGAACTTGTACCAGCCCGCGCCCCGGGTCAGATTCAGACCGTCGATGTCGAACGCGAAGGTGCAGCCGGTCGGCACTTCGAAGGCATCGACGTCGACGCTGCCGCCGCCGATGTGGTGGCCCGCCGCAACGGACTTGATGTCCTTCGGACAGGTCGAGCCGATATTGCCGGTGTCCGCGGTGCAGGTCCAGTTCAAGGACACACGGACCGTTCGGCTGGAGTTGTTCTGCACCTCACCGCAGGGGGTGGGCGGGAAACTGCTGCATCCACCGAGCGCCACTCGCGGGGTGTTGGGTGCCGCAGGAGCGGCGGTGGCGACTCCGGCGGCACCGACAGCGAGGAACAGCGTGCTCATCCCGAGAGCGACAGCCGATCTGTTGAGCATTCTCACGCTCGTACCTTTCCGTATGACCTGAACATGCCGTGCGCGCTCCATGCTGGAGGGACCGCCTTGCGAAAACCTTGCGGCCCATTCGGCGGGATCGGCGGGATCGGCGGGATCGGCGGGATCGGCGGGATCGGCGGCGGGACGTCGTGCCCACGGTGGACCTGAGTGTCCGGGGCGGTGTCGACACGGCCGGCAACTCGGCTTCCACGCCCACGGGTTGGGGGCACCACGACGGAAGCCGGGAGGCTACGGACGCGTGTCCCTGCGCCGGCCCGTCACTGCTGTCGCCAGCGGCGGGTGACGAGGGTCAGTTCGTGCCGGAGGGTCGTGTCGTGCACGAGGGGATGCAGCCAGTCGACATCGGTGGGGCGCAGGCGGAGCAGACCGACCACGGCCTGGGGCGGTCTGGGGTGAGGGATGCGCTCCAGCAGGGTGCTGCCTTCGGTGAGCACGGCCCGGCTCGGTGGGTGGTCTGCGTGCTGCGCCTGGACGAGTTGGCGCATGCGGTCCGTCGAGTGGGTGTCGGTAGTCGATCCCCTTCCTCTCGCGCGCCGGCACGCGGATGGGTACGACCCGACGTTGGGCGGCTCGGCCGCGGGGAACAGCGAGTGAGTTCCACGGGGTGGCACGACGCGGTGTGTCGGGTGCGGTCGGGCCGTCGGCCCGATGTGCCGTCGCGGTCCTACGTCAGCCGACCGTCCGTGCCGAGGAGACCGCCGTGCGGGCCGCGCGTTCGACCGCCGCTATGCCGCCCGCCATCGACGCGTTGCCGTCGGAGAGGACCGCGACGAGGTAGTGGTGCGTTCCCGAGGTGATCTCTCCGACGCTGTTGATGTCCCACAGGCCGGTGGTGCTGCGCTGCAGCCAGCCGTTCTTGAGCGCCCACCCGGCGTCGGAGGCCGCCGAGACGCCCCATGACTGTCCGGCGGCGATGCGGGTCATCAGCGTACGGATGTAGCTCTGGGACGCCTCGGTCAGTGCGGAGCCGCTCGCGGAGGAGGTCCCGCCGTCGGCGAAGACCGCGTGCAGCAGGCGGATCTGGTCGGTCGCCGTGGTCTGCGTGAGTCCCCACTTGCCGGCGGCTCCGCCCACGGTGGAGGAGAGCCCGAGGCGCTTGTTCGCCGCCGCCAGGCCGGGCGCCTGGCCGATCCGGCGCCAGAGTGCGTTCGCGGCGTCGTTGTCGCTGTGCTCGATCATCGCCGTGGCCCAGGTGAGCTCCTGCTGGGTGAGACCGCGTCCGGCGTCCTGGGCCTGAAGGAGCAGCGTGGCGAGGATGTCGACCTTGATGATGCTGGCCGTGTCGTAGGGGACGTCCTTGCCACGCACCTGCGGCTTCAGGGCGGGGTGGTCCAGGTCCAGCACCGCGGTCGTCAGGCGTGCCTCGCTCGTCGTGGCCGTCTGCGTGCTGCCGGCTACGGAGCGCGCCGGCGTCCCGGAGTCGGCCGCAGCGGCGGGACCGGCCACGGCGACCGCGAGAAGGGTGGAGACGGCGCCGGTGAGGAGCGTCGCGCGGAGACCTGCAGGCCTGCCCCGTCGGAGGGGCGTGCTCGCGGTCGGCGTGGTCGGTCGGGGATTCGATCGGTACGACATGGGGCCTCGGCGGTTCGGGGGCGGGGGCACAGAGTTGCGAACGTAGACGAGGCGGCGGTTTCGCGACGTGACCAGTGCCACGAAAAAGCACCATGGGTACCATTTGTGAGGATAACCACTGCTCCCGGGCCGACCGGGGTCGGACAGCGGCCCCGGGCCACGGAATGTGCACGGACCGACACTCGGCTCCACGGGAGAGACGAACTGGCTTACGCGGCCGGGCCGTTGGGACGTAAGTTGAGCGGCGGACACCGCACACCTCGGCTGAAGGACGAACGCTACCCATGCCAGACCAAGCAATGACACCCGGATCGGCTGCACATCAGAAGATCGACACATCGGTGCCGCACTCGGCCCGGATCTGGAACTACTGGCTGGGCGGCAAGGACAACTACCCCGTCGACGAGCAGGCCGGCGACGCGTACACCGCCGTTTTCCCCGGCATCGTGACCATCGCCCGCAGCAGCCGCGCGTTCCTGCGCCGCAACATCACGTATCTGGTCTCCGAGGCGGGCATCCGGCAGTTCCTGGACGTCGGCACCGGCCTGCCGACCGCTGACAACACCCATCAGGTCGCCCAGCGGATCGCCCCCGAGGCCCGGATCGTCTACGTCGACAACGACCCGATGGTCCTCGCGCACGCCCACGCTCTGCTCTACTCCACGCCGGAGGGGGTGACCGCCTACGTGGACGCCAATGTGACGGACCCGGACCGCATCCTGGCGGAAGCCGCCGAGACGCTGGACCTCACCCGGCCCACCGCCCTCATCCTCAGCAACATCCTGGGCCATGTCGCCGAGCACGACCAGGCGCTCTCCATCGTCACCCGCCTGATGGACGCGCTGCCGTCCGGCAGTTACCTCTCCATCAACGACGGTTCGCGGGGCATCGACCCGGTCTTCGAACAGGCTCAGGACGCCTACAACGAAAGCGGCGCCGTCCCCTACAACCTGCGTACCGTCGACGAGATCACGGCGTACTTCGACGGCCTGGAACTGGTGGACCCCGGTGTGGTCTCGGTTCCCCTCTGGCGTCCGGAATCCACCTCTCCGGCTCCGGAACCCATCGGCGAGCACGGCGGCCTCGCCCGCAAGCCGTGACACCCCGAGCCTGAATCCCAGGCTCCAACAGATCGATGTCGGCGGGGGCGCCGGGACCCACCGTCGCCGTGCTGGTCCCGCAGTAGCGGGCGATGTCCGAGACGCGCACGTTGTGGTAGCCGTGACGGGCGATGAGGACGGTCGCGGCCTCCAGGATCTGGTCCCGGCGTTCCTGTGCCGTCACCGGCTGCGCCCGGTCCCGCCCGGTGTCGGGCGGAAGTACGGGCTCGGGGCCGGTTCCCTCGACCAAATACCCGGTGGACACCCCGCAGGCCTTCGCGATGGCGGCGATCTCCTCGTCGCGCAGCCGCCGGGTCCCGCGCAGTGCCTTGGACAGGGCGGTCGGGTCCATGCCGATGCGGTGGGCGAGTTCGCGCTGGGAGACGGCGGCGGCCCGGATCGCCGTACGGACGCGTTCCGGCAGATCGGTTGCGGTCGCGGCCGGCTGACTGTGGCTGGGCCGGGATCGGGATCACCGGGGCATCAGTTCCGGCAGGAATCGGTGGCATACCGTACTGACGCCCCTCCCCGCCCAGATCCGATCCGCTTCGGAGGCCCTGGCCCATGGCCCGCCTGTACGTCCGCTCCGGCATCGCCCCCGACCCGCCGGACGCGGCCTTCCCCGTCCTCGTCGTCGATCCCGACGGCACCCCGGGCGAGCGTGCCGTGGCCCGGCTCGGTGGTCACTGTTACGAAGGCGAGGGGGCGTTCTTCCTCGTGCGGACCGACGGCTGGGCCGAGCGGTCGCTCGATGCCGGGCGGCTGGTGGTCGGCATCGCCGTCCATCCCCTGCCGCTCCGGCAGGCGGGCGCGGACCCGGCCGAGTTCCCCGAACGGTCGGGAATCGACCCGGACGCCGTGCTGCTTCTGTCGGCCCGGACGACGGTCGATCCGGCACTCTGCGCGCGCCTCAGTGAGCCGACCGCCGTGTTCATCGCGGGACCCGACGTCACGCTCGACGATCTGCTCGCCGACGACGAGTGGCCGATCATCCTGGCTCCCCCGCCGTCCCAGGCCTGACCGCCGCCATGACAAGGCATGGTGATGCGGTGAGCGACGACGACACGACCGCGCCGACCCCGCAACCGACCGCTGAGGAGAACCGGCACGCCAGCTGGCTGGAACTGTTCTTCGATCTGGTCGCCGTGGCGGGTGTGGCGCAGATCGCGCACCTGCTGCACGGTGTCCCGGACGTGTCCGACCTGGGCATGTACGCGCTGTTGTTCCTGGCCTTCTGGACGGCTTGGATCATCTTCACCCTCTACGCGAACGTGGCCTACCAGAACACCCACGTCCGTACGGTGCTCGCCGCGATGTTCGGCATGGCCGTCATGGCCGCGGCGGTTGCCGGAGTGCACGAGGGGGACGACCAGCACGCGCGGGTGTTCGCGCTCGCCTACGTCCTGATCCGGGGGCTTGCGAGCCGGGCCTGGCAGCACCGTCGCCAGATCCTCGTCGACTGGCCGGCCGCTCAGATGTCGCTCGGCGTGATCCCGTGGATCGTCTCCCTCTGCTGCTGGCGGCGTTCGGCGCACATCTGCGCACCGTGACAGTTGTCTGGCTGCTCGTCCTGATCACCCTGTGGCCGATCCTCTACGAGCGACGGGCGACGAAGTCGTCGAAGGGCGTCGTGAGGACGGCGCCCTGAGCCATGGGGTGAGGTTGTAGCGGTGGCACGAACTCGCGCGGGCTTGCTTCCCCGGTCGCCAGGAGGAGCGGGGCGACCAGAAGGAGTCTCAGCCATGATCGACCGGGTGCCTCTCCGTACCGGAGCAGGGCCCGTCCCGTCGCCCATGGCCACGCCGCTGGTCCGGGCCGCGGCATCCGGTGGCGCGTCGGTGCTGGTGGCACTGCTGAACGCGCTCATAGGTCCCGATCGGCCCTCGCCGGCGCCGGCGGCGCTGGCCCTGCTGTCCGCAGTGCTCGGTCTGTGCGCCCGCTTCACAGCGGCCCCCGGCATCGCGGCTTTGACCCGCCCCCTCCACGCCCGTGCCGCCTACCGCCGGGTCACCACCGGCGTCGCCGGCGCGACAGACACCGGATCATGAACGGTGTGGCCGCTCAGCGGGCAATACCATCGCCCGGCCGCCCACGGCGGCCCCCGCGGGCAGGCCACTCGGTCGGGTGACGGCCGGCGGCATCATCGCTGCTTGCCGGACCGAAAAGTGCCGTTTCCGGGCTTCATGGCCAGATCCCTCTTATCGTGGAGCGACACAGTGACCATCGGCGTCGAAGCGGGCAGGCCATGCAGGATCCGGATCCGGAGATCGACTACGCGGCGGTCTTCCGCGACCTGCCCGGCATGGTGGCGCTGCTCACCCCCGAGCTCGTCTACCTCGACGCCAACGAGGACTTCCAGCGCCTGTCGGGACGCAAGCGGGAGGAACTGGTCGGCCGCTACATCTTCGACGTCTTCCCCGAGAACCCCAAGGACCCGGCGGCGGCCGGCATGCGCGAGACCCGGGAGTCGATGCTGCGGGCGTTGACCACCGGGGAGCGCGACACCATGGCCCTGCTCCGCTACGACATCGAGGACCCCCAGCTGTCCGGCCGATGGGTGGAGCACTTCTGGAGCCCGGTCAACGCGCCCGTCCGCGGTCCGGACGGCCGAGTGATGCTGATCGTCCACCGGGTGGAGGAGGTCACCGAGTTCGTCCGGGCCTTCGGCGGCCGGGCCGACGACAACCGGGCCCGGGTACTGGAAGCTGAGCTGTACACCCGGGCACGTGAGCTGCAGCAGGTCAACGAGCGGCTGCGCACGGCCCACGCCCACGAGCGCGAGGTGGCCCTGACCCTGCAGGCGGCGATGCTGCCCCCGCCACGCCCCGTCGGCCACCACCGGGCGGCCGTCCGCTACCGGCCCGCCGTGGGCGCGCTGAACGTCTGCGGGGACTGGTACGACCTGGTCGACCTGCCCGACGGCGGGATGGCGGTCGCCGCCGGTGACGTCGTCGGACACGGTCTGGCGGCGGCCTGCGCCATGGGCCAGCTGCGCAGCGCCCTGAGCGCGGCCTGCCGGGTCGCGGACGGGCCGGGCCCCGCCCTTGAGGCTCTCGGTCTGTACTCCCGTTTCGTCGAGGGCGCCGAGTCGGCCACCGCGGTCACGACGTTCATCGACTGGGACGATCACACCATCACCTACAGCTGCGCGGGCCACCCGCCGCCGGCCCTGCTCGCCCCCGACGGCACGGTGACCTTCCTCGACCAGGCCACCGACCCGCCCCTGGGCGCCCAACCCGAGCATGTCGGCCGGGTGCAGACGAGCATCCCCTTCGCCGAGGGTGCCACCCTGGTGCTGTACACCGACGGACTGATCGAGCGTCGCACGGAGGACATCGACCGCGGTCTGGCCCGCCTCGCCGACTCCCTCGCCCACCACCGGCACGCGGAACCCGAGTCCCTGGCCGACGCCCTGCTCGCCGACCTGCTCCCCGCCGAGGGCAACACCGACGACACGGCCCTGATCGTCCTGCGTCTTTGACAGCACGTCCGTTCCGGGCAGGGGCCGTGCGTTTGGCCTGAACTCGTGGCCCGGCGAACCGCCCGCCGGCCCTGTGCGAGGACGTGGAACGAGCATGGCCGCGCGCTGCGTTCGCCGGTTCAATCGCTGTCTCGTCTCAGCCCGTCCACAGCTTCCCCGGCCGATTGTCAGTGATCGCCGCTAACGTTCCACTTGTCGTCGCACAGATGTCGGGACGTCCCGGCTGAACTGTGCTTTCTTCGGGCTGCGTTGATGTGGAGGCGGGGGCATAGTGGGTTGGCTGTCGGCGGGTGACGGGTATGAAGTCGCCCTGGTGGAGGGGCGGGTGGCGGCGCGAGCCACCGGGGGCCGGTCTGCGGGGCGGCAGTTGAAGTCCCTGCCGCGCGCGCTCAAGGACCACCCGGAGGTGGACCGGCTGCGGCGGTTCGCCGAATGGCTGGATCGGCACGCTGCGGGGTGCGTCGCGCAGGTCGACTCCTGGATGGTGTCGTCACTGCCCGTCCCGACCGGTCTGCTGGTCCGGGTGTGGCCGGACGAGGCCTGGCAGTCGGCGCTGCGCGACCTGGCCGTAGTCGGCGACGACCCCGACGAGGTCGGCTTCCTGCGAGGCACCACCGAGGACGGCGAGCTGCGGGTGGTGAACCTCGACGGCGAGACGGTACGGCTGTCCCCGCGCACGGTGACCCTGCCGCACCCGGTGCTGCTGCCGGACCTCGACGACATCCGGGAGTTCGCCGCCGAGCTGGGCATCGTCCAGCGCGTCGAGCAGATCCACCGGGCGACCTGGCAGCGCCCCGACGAACTCGCCCCCAAGGCCACCGAGGTACGGGAGTTCGCCGGCGGCTCGTTCCGCTCGCGCTTCGCCCTCGCCGCGCGCGCCAGTTCGCTGGGCTACCGCGTCTCCGGCGGCTACGCCACGGCCAGGGTGCGCGACGGCGGGCACACGGTCGAGGCCTCCGTGTGGATCGGGGAGCCGTACTGGGAGGACACGGTGGAGACCGGTGGCCTCAGCTGGCAGGACCAGAACGGCCGTGCCCTCCCGTTGCGGGAGGTGGGCCCGGTGGCCTGGTCCGAGGGGATGCGCATGGCCGCGGCACTGCACGCCGGGTGTGACATCGAGGAAGGCAAGAGCGCATGAGCGGGGGGACGCAGGTGTCGTACGAGGACATGCTCGCTGCGGGGGCGGTGCTGCCGCCGGACGCGGAGGGCGCCGGTGAGCGGGCGGTGCCGCTGACGGCGCGCACCTATACGCACCCGGGTCTTGACGACCGGGTGGTGGTGCGGCTGGTCGCGGGTGAACTGGGCGCGGCGGAGGACCTGGCCGCCGGTTTCCTCGGCCTGGAGCAGGCCGCCGAACCGGCCGTCGTGGGGCTGGGGTTGCGTCAGTCGCTGGGCTTCCCGGAGTGGGTGCTGGTGCACCATCCCGAGGACGGACACCACGCGCTCGGTGTCGTGCCGGACCTGGAGCGGGCGGCCCGGCAGGCGAAGTCCCGGCCCAAGGCCGCGCTGGACGCCTACGTGGAACTCGGTGCGCGACTGGCGGCCTCCGTACCGCACTTCCTGCCGACCTTCTACGAGCAGGCGGGCCGGGTGTTCCTCGCCGAGGAGAACGCCACCTACGCGGCCCAGTTGTTCACCCGGGCCCGCAAGGCCGAGGCGGAACACGGGCTGGTCATCGAGGAGGACCGACTCGACGCGGTGTTCCTGGAGTTCGCGCTGGCGGGCGCGCTGCCGGTGAAGGTGCTGTCCGCCTACGGCAAGGAGTTGGGCGCCCGAGTGCCGGCCCAGGAGGCGCTGCGGCGGTTCACGCGGCTGTGTCTGCGCCGTACCGCGGGCGGTCTGCCGCCGTCCGCGCAGATGGCGGGTGACCTGCGCAAGCTGGCCCGCGCCGCGGGGCAGGACGCCGACCTGGCCGAGCAGCACTATCTGTCCGAGCTGCTCGGTCTGCCGGCCACGCTGCGTGCCGCGGCCGGCTGGTGGAAGGGCCACCGTGCCGCGCTGGTGGCACTGGCCGCGCGGGAACGGCGGGTGCGCGGCACCCTGTTGGACATGCTCCCCGCGGGCTCCGACGACGAGATGCCCGCGCTGTGGCTCCAGGTGCTGGAGGACTCCGGTGCAACGGCGGGGTTGTGGGACGCCGCCCTGCCCGAGGAGGAGCGTCCCCGGGACGGCACGGCGGGCTGGCTGGAGCGCTTCCTGACGTTCCGCGAGCGGGCCCGGTCCTGGCGCGGCTCGACCCGGATGCCGCAGCTGTACCCGCTCGTGGAGCGGGCGGTGGACCGGCTGCGGGCCGAACTCGCCGCGTCCGGCGGCGCGTTGAAGGTCACCCACGACATCGATCTGATCGACCTGCTGCTGTCCCTGGACATTCCCGTGGCGGCTCCGGAACGGGGCCACGCACTGCCGCTGGAGCAGTGGGCGTCGGGCGACGGGCACCGGGACCTGCTGCGCCTGGGCGCCGACGCCCGGTTCCACGGCGCATTCCTGAAGGGCGCGGACCGGTTCGGCGACGACGAGCCAGGTCTGCGGGCCATCCGGCTGCTCGCGCAGTCGCCCGGCTGCCGTCCGCTGCTGGCCCAGTGGGTTCGTAGGGTCGTCGAGCGGTTCACCGCGGTCGGTCTGCCCCAGCTGCCCGACGCGCTGGCGCGCCTGAAGTGGCTGCCCGCCGAGGCGCTGGCGCTGGCCGAGGCGGACGTGCGCGAGGCGGTCGCCACCGACCTCGCCCCCGTGCTGGCGCGCACCCTGCGGGCCGGGCTCTTCGACGAACTCGGCTGGCCCGCCTGGGAGGAGGCGGCGGCGGAACTCGTCCCGAAGAAGCAGGTGGAGGATCTGATCGTCGCCGACGCCTGGCCCCACCTCGTGGTGGCCGGCGAGGCCCAGGCCCGGGTGATCGGCGCCGAGGGCACCCTCCTCACCCACGACCTGCGCATCCCCAAGGACGACCGGTACGGCGACCCCGGCTTCCACCACGTCGACGGCGAGCTCCTCGTCTACTGGAACAGCCGCAACGACGGCCTGCGCGGCTACTGGCACACCCGCGCCGACCGGGTCGAGAAACTGGAAGGCCCGCGCGGTACCCGTGGCACCGAAATGGACTGGTACAAGGGCAACTTCCCCATCACCCTGCCGCTGCCCGGCGGCGGCCGGGCCACCGGCCGCGGTGTGCTCCACGCCGGGGACACCACCGTGCCCGAGGAGCGTCCGCTGCTCTTCGACGGCTCCACCTACTGGGTCTGGCAGGCGGATTCCGAGGACCGGGAGGCGCACGGCTGGTACGAGTACGACCCGGCCACCGACGAGCGCGGACGCATGAGCCGCCCCGCCTTCTTCGCCGACGCGCTGCGCGACGCCCCTGCGGGCAGCACCTTCGCCGGGGGCCGGCTGCGGCCCTCCCCCACGACCGGCGCCGCCCCTGCCTCGGCGCCCGTCGACGGCCTTGTGGGCCTGCGCAGGCTGGAACTCCCCGACGGCTCCACGCGTGTCGAGGATCTCGCCGGACACACCCTCACGCTGCCCGCCGACGCGGGCCGGCCGTTCACGCTGGTGATGTTCCCGGGCGCCGAGCGGCCCACCGCCGTCGTGCACAACGGCTGGCAGCTCGACCTGGTCGACGCGGACGGTGTCGTCACCGCCTGGGGAAAGACCGACCGTACGGCGGGCGTCTTCGGCGAGGGCTCCCTGCTGCTGCCGCCGGTGCAGTACTGGGAGTGCCTGACCCCGCGCGACCCGGCGGGCTCCACGGGACTGCGCCACATCGACCGGGACACCGCCGCCGCCCTGCTGTCGGCCGCCACCGACAAGGAACCGGAGGCGCTGCCCGGCGCGATCCGCGCGCTGCTGCCCGTCACCCACCCCGCCCTGCTCGCGGGTATCGCCGGGGTCGTGCGGTACGCGGCTGCCCAGCAGGCGGTCCTGGACGAGGCGGCGACCCGACTGACCCTGGCCCTGGAAGGCGGCCTGGAGGACGAGGGTCCGGCCGGTCCGTCGGACAGCCTGCTGCGCGACGCGACGAGCGGTCTCGGCGCGGCACACGGCTACTGGTGGAACCGCGAGGACCAGGCCGACACGGTCTTCCGCGTCCTGCGGGTGCTGGCCCGTGCCGCCGACGCCACCGAGGTCGTACCGGAACCGTACGATGCCCGGCTCCATCTCGACGGACCCGAACTGCCCGTCGGGCAGGTGGAGTTGCACGCCCTGCTCGGGCGGGTGACGGCCATCGCCTACCGGGCGGCGGCCGGCACCACTCCCGAGGAGCACCGCGAGGCACTTCAGCAACTGCTCGCCGGATTCCAGCGGTTGGGGCTGGGGCAGTCCGGTGCTCCGGGCCGCTGGCGCACGGTCACCCTGCACCTGGACGCGCACCGGCTGCGGTCGGCCCCCGGCGTCTGGCGGCAGGGCTCCTGGAACGGACTGCTGCCGCTGGCGGACGGTGCCTTCGTCGCGGTGACCGGACACGGGTTGCCGGACGACGACGGCTGCGACTTCACCGGTCTGTTCCACGATCCGGCAGGACGGTTCGCCGTTCCGGAGCCGTACAAGGTCCTGGCCTGTGACCCGATCGGCGAGGAGGAGCACCCGGGCGGGCTCGGTGCCTTCCTCGGCGCGCTCGCCGAGCGCGGTCCGGCACCGTGGTTCCCGGACGCCGCCGAGGAGTTCGCCCGGCTGACCGGTGTCACCGAGACCATGGCCCGGCTCGTCGTCGCCGGGCTGCCGGGAGTCGACGCCTACCAGCGGACCTTCCTCACCACCGAGGCCCGAACCGTCATCGGGGTGAAGGTGGCCCCCGCGGGGGTCGCGAAGGACGAACTGCGCGCCCTCGACGGTGCCGTCCGTGCCGCGGTCGTGGCCGCGCTGCTGCCCGCCGACCCGGTGCGCCTGTGGACCGAGGGCCCGGACGTGGCGGCGGGCGCCGCGGTGTGGAACAGCAGGCTCGGCAAGCGTCCGGCCATACCCGAGGACCTGCTCAGCGACGCCATCCGCGCATTCAAGCACGCGCCGTGGCGAGTTCGGGACGCCCTGCCCGCGCTGCTGGACCCGGCCCGCGCCCCGGAGCTCAGCCGGGATCTGCGCTGGGAGGTCATCGGCGACCGGGTGCGGCCGGTCGGCGACGACACGGCCGGGTTCACCGCGCAGACCCTGGTCGGCTCGGTCGGCCTCGCCGCGTGGCTCGCCCACCGGCTGCCCGCCGGCGACCCGCTGCGCGCCGCGCTGCCGCCCGCGCTCACCGCCGTGCGCCAACGCCTCGCCGCCCCCGGGCTGATGCTCGACCTCGGCCAGTACATCAGCCTCCCCGCGTTCCGGAAGACGGCGGGCACTCCCACCGAGACCGGTGCGGGCTTCGAGCGCTACGGCGCCGTCGTCCTCGCCACCCAGGACGACCAGCCGGCCCCGGGCATCCGGGTCGACCTCCTCGACGAGGCCGGTCAGGATCCCTACCTGCCCGCGACCCGCGTCAACGACCAGCCGTATCCGGCCGAGGTCGCCCTGCGCCTGGTCCGCGACCCCCGTCTCGCGGCGCTCCTCGCCGATCCCGGCGAGCCGATCGCGGGCGAGTGCGACAAGGACGGCACCTGGTGGCCGCAGGACCCGGGCCACTCCGTGCCCGACCTGGTCATCGAGGTGGCCAAGGAGCAGGGCCTCGGCGAGGACGCGGCCACGCTGTATCTGATGCTGCTCGCCATGCCCGACCCGACCGACCGCACGACGGCCCGGTGGACGGGGTGGAAGCCGGTCCGTCTCAAGGCGGCCCGCGCCGAGCTGGCCGCCACGGACATGGTGGTCGGGGCCACCCGGACCAGGGCCGGACGCTCGCTCTTCCTGCCCGGCGGCTGGGCCGAACAGCCGTCCCCGCGTGTCCCCCTGGAGCGTTGGAAACTGCCGCTGTTCGACCTCGTCGACGGCGATCAGGCGCCGCTCGGCGTGATCGTGCCGACCGAACCGGCCGCGGACCTGTACCGCAGAGCCTGGCAGCGGGTCCGCGAGGGGGACGCTCCCCGGTTCGAGGAGCTGAAGGTGCGCCGGGGCCGCCGCCGCTGACGGACGCCGTACCGGGGGTGCCGGACATCACCGGCGCCCCCTCATCAACGACCAACAGACCTACGCAGCAAGGACATTCATGACCCCGACCGACACGGCGACGACTCTGCCCGACCGGCAGACGCTGCCCGCCGAAGAGCGCCACGCCACCGAACTCGCCTTCCTCGCCGCCCACGACGAGGGGCCCCGCCCGCCCGGGTGGCTGCTGACGCCCCGCTCCGTCATCACCTTCGTGTGCGGCAGCGCCGGCGGACCGCTCAAGCTCGCCAAGCCCCACGAGACACTGCCCCGCGAACTCGTCATAGCCCCCAAGTTCGTTGGTGAACGCGCCCTGGTGGAGCGGTGCGTGGTCACGCTCGCGGGAGAGCGCGGACTGCTGCTGGTCGGTGAGCCCGGCACGGCCAAGTCGATGCTCTCGGAACTGCTGGCGGCGGCCGTCTGCGGCACCAGCGCGCTGACCGTGCAGGGCACTGCGGGCACCACCGAGGACGCCCTGCGCTACGGCTGGAACTACGCTCTCCTCCTCGCCCAGGGCCCCACTCCCCAGGCGCTGGTGGACTCGCCCGTGCTCGGCGCGATGCGCTCCGGGCGGGTGGCGCGCGTCGAGGAGATCACCCGCTGTCTGCCCGAGGTGCAGGACGCGCTGGTGTCGATCCTCTCCGACCGGCGGATGAGTGTGCCCGAGCTGTCCGGCACGGACGACGCGCAGGTCGCCGCCGCTCCCGGCTTCACCGTCATCGCCACCGCGAACCTGCGCGACCGCGGTGTCTCGGAGATGTCCGCCGCGCTCAAGCGCCGCTTCAACTTCGAGACGGTGCACCCGATCGCGGACGTCGACGCCGAGACCGCGCTCGTGAAACGACAGGCCGTCGCGGCCGTCGAGCGGGCGGGCGCTGCCTTCGACGTCGACGACGCGGTGCTCGACGTCCTGGTGACCGTCTTCCGTGATCTGCGGGCCGGGCGTTCGGCCGAGGGCTGGGACGTGGAGCGCCCCGGCACGGTGATGTCCACCGCGGAGGCGGTGCAGGTCGCCGTGTCCCTCGGGGTGGCCACCGCCTACCTGCCCGCCGGGGACCCCCTCGACCTGGTGCCCGGCCATCTCCTGGGCGTGGTCCGCAAGGACGATCCGACCGACCACGCACGCCTGTTGGGCTACTGGGACGGTCCGGTGCGCCGCCGCGCCGAGGACGGTTCGGCGACCTGGCGCCGCCTCTGGGACCTGCGGGAGAACCTTCGGTGACGATCGCTCAGGATCCCAGGGTCGCGCTCGACACCCTGGCCGACTCGGTGGTGCCGTACCTGTTGGGCGTACGGCACCACAGCCCGGCGCTCGCCGCCGCCGTGCCCGCGCTGCTGAACGCGGCAGGTGCCGAGGTGGTGTGCGTGGAGCTGCCGGTGGACTTCCAGCCGTGGCTGACCCATCTCGGCGCACCCGGCACACTGGCGCCGGTCGCGCTCGCGGGTGCCGGTGCGGACGGACGGCTCGGCTTCTACCCGTTCGCCGACTTCTCGCCCGAACTCGCCGCGGTCCGCTGGGCGCGGGAGCGGGGAGTTGAGGTCGTCTGCTGCGACCTGCCGATGGCCGACGCGCGCTGGCACGCGGAGGTGCCCGAGTGCACCGAGGCGGCCGGCCGGCAGGCGCCCACCTCCTTCGCGCAGGCGCTCACCGCGGCCGGGACCGGCCGTGACGGGGACGACCTGTGGGACCGCAGTGTGGAGGTCCGCGCCCCCGGCTGCGCCCCCGAGTCGCTCCGCCGGGCCGCCCTGGGCGTCGGCTGGGCGCTGCGCCAGGACGCCGAGTCGAACGGCGGTGTGCCCCCGGTGGACCTGGCGCGCGAGGCCCATATGCGGGAGACGATCGCCCTCGCGGCGACCGGCGGACGCCGCGTCGCAGCGGTGATCGGCGCCTTCCACGCACCGGCCCTCGCTCACGGGGCCGACGGACCGGAGCAGGCGTCGGCCGGCTCGGCGCTCCCGACGGAGCCGTCCTCCGTCGTCACCTCCCTGGTCCCGTACGCGTTCGATCTGCTGGACTCACGGTCCGGCTATCCGGCCGGGATCCGCGACCCGCGCTGGCAGCAGGCGGTGTTCGGCGCGGCGGGCGATCCCGAGCTGCTGTACGACGCCGCCGCCCGGGCCATCACGGGAGTGTGCCGTGAGTTGCGCGCGGCCGGGCACACCGCGGGGACCGGCGAGGCCCGCGAGACGCTGCGCGTGGCCTGCGATCTTGCGAGGGTGCGCGGGCTCCCGGCGCCAGGTCGGGGCGAGGTCCTTGAGGCGCTCACGTCCGTGATGGGGCAGGGTGAGCCGCTCGGCCGGGGCCGTGCTCTCGCGCGGGCCCTGGAAGTGGTCCTGGTGGGCACCGACCGCGGCCGGGTCGCGCCGGGCACGCCGCGCTCCGGGCTCGCCCCTTCCGTCGAGTCCGAACTCGCCGCCCTGCGACTGCCCGGTCCGGACGACCCCGCTTCGCGCGAACTGCGCCTGGACCCGCTCCGTTCGGCCCTCGACAACCGGCGCGAGATCCTGCTCAGGCGGCTCGACGTGTGCGGGGTGGGATACGGCGAACCCGTGGAGGTGACCGGTACCGGCGACGCCGCCGCGCTCTCCACCCGATGGCGGCTGGCGTGGGTGCCGTCCGTGCCCGTGCGGCTGGACCTGGCCGGGGTGCGGGGCGTCACCGCCGCGCTGGCGGCAGAAGGAACGCTGCGGGAGACCTTCCGCCGGGAGTCGGCGGAGGGCGGCCCCACAAGTGGCCTCGTCCTGACGGGACTTCGGGACGCCGCCCGCTGCGACCTGCCTGTCCTGGTCGCCCAGCGGCTGACCGAGGCCGCCGAAGTGCTGCCCGCCTCCGCGACGCTCCCCGAACTCCTCACCGGACTCGACCTGTTGGAGGCGCTGCGCCGGGGCCATCTCCCCGGCACCACGCCCGAGACCCAACAGGCTGCCGGCCTGCTCGCCGCCGACCTACTGGAGTCGGCGGTACGGTCCCTGCCGGGTCTGGCGGGCAGCGACGACCCGGAGGAGGCCGCCGCGCTCGTCGCCCTCGCCACGCGCGCCGCCGACCATCGCCTCGGACTGCGCATGGACGAAGCCCTGGGCGGTCTCGCGCACACCGGCTCGCCCCTCGTCCAGGGAGCCGCTCTCGCCTGCCGGGTCCTGCTCGACCTGGACGACGCCGACGCTCTCGGCGCACGGGCCGCCGGCTGGATCGACACCGCCACCGGCCCCGACGCACGGCACGCACTGGCCCGCAGACTCGCCGGACTGCTGACCGGTGCCGCATCCCTGCTCCAGTCGGCGCCGACCGCGCTCGACCCACTCCTCGACCGGGTCGACTCGCTCGGCGACCAGGCGTTCCTGGACCGACTGCCCGCGCTGCGCGGAGGCTTCGACACCCTCAGCCCGGCGGGCCGCGACCGTCTTCTGCACACGGTCACGGAGAGGCTGGGTGATCGCCTCGACCTGACGCTTTCCGCCTCCCCGCGTCTGCTGGCCCTGTGGGCGGCGGCGGACGAGGCCGGCCGTACGGCGGTGGAGGCGCTGCGGATGACACCCCCGACGCCTCGAACCGCCGATGCGCCGGACCCCGGGACCGCCGTCACACGTCCCGCGCCCGTACCGGATCCGTCGATCAATGACGTACTCCGTCTCACACCGACGGACCGGTGGCGGCTGCTCCTCGGCAGGGAGAACGACAAGTTGCCTGCGGGCGCCCGCCGTTACGCGCACGCGCTCGACGAGCTGTACGGCAGGGGACGCGGCGAGGGCTCCTCGGACCTGGGCCGGGACAGCGGTCCCGGTGGCGGGCAGGACGCCTCCTTCCCGTCCGCGCGTGAGTGGGCCGAGGAACTCCAGGTGCTGTTCGGCGCGGAGGTTCGCGAGGAGGTTCTCGCCGGCGCCGCCGATCAGGGTCGTAGCGACGTACTGGCCGAGCTCGACCCCACGTCCGTACGTCCCTCGGTCGACCTGCTGTCATCCGTGCTGTCGCTGGCCGGCGGGATGCCCGAGCAACAGCTGGCCCGGCTGCGACCGCTGGTGCGCCGGCTGGTCGACGAACTGGCCAAGGAGCTGGCCACCCGGCTGCGGCCCGCACTGTCCGGACTGGCCACGCCTCGCCCGACCCGCCGTCCGGGCGGCCGGATCGACCTGCCGCGCACGCTGCGGGCGAACCTGGCCCACGCTCGCAGGAGGGCCGACGGCAGCACCCTGGTCGTACCGGAACGGCCGGTGTTCAGCACCCGTTCGCGCAAGGAGGCGGACTGGCGGCTGATCCTGGTGGTCGACGTGTCCGGGTCGATGGAGGCCTCCGTGATCTGGGCGGCGCTGACCGCGGCCGTGCTGGGCGGAGTGCCCACGCTCAGCACACACTTCCTGGCGTTCTCGACGGACGTGATCGACCTGACGGACAAGGTCGAGGACCCGTTGTCCCTGCTGTTGGAGGTGCGTGTGGGCGGCGGCACCCACATCGCGGCCGGTCTGGCCCACGCCCGCTCCCTGGTGACCGTACCCAGCCGGACCCTCGTCGTGGTGGTGAGTGACTTCGAGGAGGGCTACCCGCTGGGCGGACTCCTGGGCGAGGTACGGGCGCTCGCGAGTTCCGGGGTGCATCTGATGGGCTGCGCCGCTCTGGACGACCACGGCACCCCGCGCTACTCCGTGCCGGTGGCCCGACAACTCGTCGCGGCCGGAATGCCCGTCGCCGCCCTCAGTCCCCTCGCCCTCGCCCGCTGGGTGGGCGAACGCCTCCGCGGAGAGTCCCGATGAACCCCGAACTGCCCCCGGTGGCGCCCGAGGTGGCCGCTGCCGCCGTGGAGGCCCTGACCTCCCGACTGCGCAAGAAGCTGGACGCCGCGATCGAGACGTATGTGGCCGCACCCGTCGTCGTCGAGGGCGCCGTGCGGCGTGTGCGGTGCGGTGAGGACGCGGAGGTCGTCCTCACTCCGGGTCCTTCCGGGGCGGTCGCGGACGCAGGGGAGGCCGTGTGCAGTTGTCTGCTGGCCCCTAGGTGCCTGCACCTCGCCGCTGTGCTCGGCGCGTGTCCGGTGGCGGACGCGGAGACAGCCGTAGCCCAAGAGGTCGGCACCGCTGCGGAGGCCGAATCGCCGACGCACAGCACCGTCCAATCCGTCGTCGGCGTGCCCGGACCGGACACCGCCGCACCACCGCCGCAAACGGGCCCCACGGACGCGCAGTCGACCGCGGCACGCTCGCTGTGGGACGCCGCGGCTGCTGTTCTGGCCGCCGGGGTGCCCGCCGCGGGCGCGGTGGCGCAGGCGGAGGTGCTGCGGGCCTCGCACACGGCGCGCCTGGCCGGGCTGCACCGCGCGGAGGCGGCGGCGCTGCGGGTGGTCCGCGGCCTGCGGGGCGCCCGATCGCGCCACGACGGCCACCGACTGGCCGACCTGGTCGCCGATCTGCGTGAACTCCTGCTGACCACAGGCCTGTTGGCGGCGGCGGATCCGGCCCCGGCGCTGGTCGGAACCGCCCGCCGCGCCTACCGGCCGGAGGGCGCGCTGCGCGTGCACGGGGTGTGCCGGGAGCCGGTGATCTCCGCCACCGGTTACGGCGGGGTGGTCACCCATGTCATCTCCGACGACGGGCGCTGGTTCACCGTCGCGGACGTGAAACCGGGGGGTCCAGCCCGTGCGCGCGGAGCCGCCACGGCCACGGTCGCGCTCGGTTCGGGCAGCGTCGACCATGCCGGGCTCTCCCGAGGCGGGCTGCTGATCTCGGGGGCGACGCTGTCCTCGGACGGTCGTCTCGGTGCCGGCAAGGGAGTCCGGGCGACGCCGGTCGCCGGCCGGTCCTGGACCTCGGGCCCGTTGGCCGCCCTGTTCGCCCGGCCGCTCGCCGAGGCCGTCGCCGCCAGGCTCGGGAACGCTCCGGTGAGCGATCCGGAGGGCGCCGAGCGGACGGCCGGTGAGCTGATCGGCTGTGATCTGGTCATCGTCGGAGTGGTCGACCAGCAGGTGCTCGCCCAGGAGTTGGCCCCCGGCCGGGCGGACTCGGACGGTCTGCTGATCCGCCTCCTGCCGTCCAACGGTCACCCCGACCTCGCCCACACCGCGAACCTTCGCCGCCTGGCCTCCCGCCCCGGGCTGCGGCTGCGCGTCGTCGGCCGCCTCGACCCCGATCACGCCGCCACGCTACGGCCGCTCGCAGTCGGCCCCCTACCGGAACCGGACGCGAGTACGGCGACGTTGCGGCTGCCCGCGGAGTGGCTGGGCCACGCCGATCTGGGCTACGACCGCATCGAGGGCATCCATCTGCCACCCGTCGACGCTCTCCCGGAAACGGCCGGGCTCCCCCACGTCCCGTCCGACCCGGTGGCCGAGGCGCCGTTGTGGCGGCTACGGCGAATGGTCGAAGTCGCCGTGTCCGGCGGACGCAGGGCCGCAGCCGAGCCCGCGCGTGACGGCGACCGGGGCGGGGCCGTCGTAGCGCTGCGGCGGGCCGGTTTCCGGACGGCCGCCGACCTGTCGCACGCCCTCGCCGCGGAGGCGGATCGGCGTGGGCGCGATGTGTTCGGCCGTACCGAGGAAGCCGACCCGGACGGGTACGCGCGTGCCTGGCTCGCCGCGGCCGTCTACCTGGCCGACACCGAACGGGCGCTGGTCCGCGCGACCTGGGAGCCGCCGGACGCGAGCTGACCGGTCGGACCGATCCCCTGGGCGTTCAGTCTCCCTTTCCCGCTGCCGGGGTCGCCCTCAACTCCCGCTTGTCCGGGGGCAGTTCCTGTTGGACTCCGCGGCGCAGGCCGAGCAGGGCGACGACGAAGGCGGCGGCCATGATCACGCCCATGCCGAGGAGAACCGAGCGGGTGGCCTCGGCCACGCCCAGCCGGACGAAGTGCGGAATGGACTCGGTGCTTCCACCGCCTTGTCCCGAACTCAGCCGGGAGATCGACTCGGCCTCCCGGCTCGCCGCCTCGTGGTCCATGCCCTGTGCGGTCAGGGACTGGGTGATCCGTGACTGCAGCACGGAGGCGAAGATCGTGCCGAGGACGGCCAGGCCCAGGCTGGAGCCGTAGTTGCGCACGGTCTGTGTGACGCCGGTCGCCTCGCCGTAGGAGCGCTGGGGCACCCGGTTGACCGCGTCGGTGTTGGCCTGTCCCAGCATCAGCCCCATTCCCGCGCCCGCGAGGACGATGCACCACACGATGCGGCTCTCGCTGAGGTCAGTCACCCGGCCCGCCCAGAGGAAGAAGCCGACGCAGGCCAGTGCGCAGCCCAGCACGACGGGCCGTTTGGCGCCGATCCGGTCGAGCATCCGTCCGCCGACCTGGGCGGCCACCACGAAGCCGAGGAAGAAGTAGAGCAGGTCGAGGCCGGCGTCGGAGGCCTTCTTCCCGAGGGCGACCTCCGCGTAGACGCTGGTGAAGAAGAACACCGGCACGAAGGCGGCCATGGCCACGCCCAGGACGATGTTCTGCACGGTGAAGGCCCGGTCGCGGAAGAGGTCGACGTCCAGCAGCGGATGGGTCGTTCGCCGCTCGACGAGGACGAAGACCACGAGCAGCAGCAGGCCCACGACGATGCACAGCCAGGTCGCCGCGGAGTGCCAGCCCCACAGATAGGACTGCTGGAAGCCGAAGATGCTCAGGCCCACGCCGGCCACGATGAGTGCCAGTCCGCGGTAGTCCATCGGGGCCGGCCGGTTCGGGGTGTGCGGGCGCGCCATCGCGATGAGTACGAGTGCCACGACGGCGACGGGGATGTTGACCCAGAAGATGGCCCGCCAGGTCCATTGGGTCAGCCAGCCGCCGAGGATCGGTCCGACCGCGGTGAGTCCGCCCGCGATGCCGAAGAAGAGGGCGAGCGCCTTGCCGCGTTCCTGCAGCGCGTAGGAGTCGACCACGATGGCCAGGGCCGCCGGGTACATGATCGCTCCGCCGGCTCCCTGGAGGGCCCGGAACGCGATCAGCCATCCTTCGGCCGCGCCGCCCTCGGGGGTCAGTCCGCACAGTGCGGAGGCCACGGCGAAGACGACCACCCCGAGGACGACCATGCGCCGGTGCCCGACGGTGTCGGCCAGCCGTCCCCCGAAGGCGAACAGGGCGGCCATGGCCAGCAGGTAGGAGTTGATCGCCCACTGCACGCCGGTGTTCGACAGCCCCAGCTCGGCCTGGATGTTCGGTGCGGCGATGGACACGATCGTCTGGTCGATGAACGTCATCGCCACCGCGAAGATCATCGCGGCCAGCGTCAGCCGCCCGGACGAGGACGAGGTTCCGGTTCCGGACATGCGGTGGCCTTTCGGGTGTCTCCACTCCCCTCGCTGACGCTCATCGTCACCTGCGGGCGCGATTTCCGCATCCGTCGGCCGGGCCGGCGTCCACCCCGGACGGACGCCGGACCGGCCCCGGACTACCGCGCCGACAGGCGGGCGCGGGCGCCGATCGTCACCGGACGTCGACGAAGTCGCCTGCGGCCGTGGACGGGCCGGTGGTGGGGGTGCCGGTGAAGACGAACCGGAAGTAGCCGTCGGTCCTGGCCTTGGTCGTGGTCTTCAGCGTGCCGCCGACGCCGCTGGTGACGGTCTTCAGCGTGGTGTAGACGGAGCTGCCCTTCTTACGGAACTGCAGTTGGACCGGCCGTCCCTGGTAGCCCGTGTAGGTGCCGCTCTCCCAGTTGGCGCGGGTCAGCTTCCCGGTGACGGTGATCGTCCTGCCCTTCTTCACCGGCTCGGGCGAGGCGTTGACCGTCACCTTGGCGTACCGCTTGAAGTTCGCCGTGCCGGCGACGTCGATCTCCGTCCATTCGTCCTTGGTGTCCTGCGCCCCGGCGAGCACCTTCCAGGCTCCGGCGAGGCCGTTGTGGTCGAAGTCCCGCGCGGCGTCCACAGCGAGGCTCACCTTGCATGTGGAGGTGGTCGGGTCCGCCGGCGACACCGCGCATGTTCCCGTCGGCGGGTACAGCGGCAGGGCGCCGTCGGCGTCGTCCGTGTTGGGCCCGTGCCACAGATAGGCCCAGGACGTGGCGACCCCCTCCGGGTCGTGGGCCGTCCACGTGATCGTGACCGTCGTTCTGGTGGTCGGGCCGAGCACGATGTCCTTGCCTCCGTTGACCACGACGTTCGAGAACGTGGTGTCGTCGGCGGCGCTCCGGTCGGCCGCCTGGGCGGTGGCCGGAAGCATCGATGCGGAAAGGGTGGCCGTCAGGAAAGTGACGGCGACGGCCGGGCGGATGCGCATGGAGTCCCCCCTCGGGACGCTGGGTCCGCCGCCTCCCCGCGCGACGGACCTGATGGAGTGTCATCGGTCGCTAGACCCGTGAAGAACGCTCCTGGTTGCCCTGTTCCTGAAACCGGTGCCGCATCCGTCCGCAGGGAGACGATCCGGGTCCTGCGCCCGATCAGTCACACGTCAGCGTGGGTGTCCCCCAGTCGCCGTGGTCGTTGCCGTTGCCGTCCCCCGCGTCGCCGACCTTGAGGTCGAGCACCTGGGCGCCGCTGATGTCGACGTCGATCGGCACCGCGGCCTGTTTGCCGCGGATCGTCGGGGTGGTGACGAGGGTCCTGCCATCGGCGATCACGGAGAACGTCACCGTGCCCGCACCGTTCGTCTCGTCGTCGACGCCGACGTACGCCGTCAACCGCGAGCACTGTCCGGCGAGGTACAGCTCGACGTCACTCACGGAGTTGGTGCCCAGGCCCTTGGCGTAGCCGACGCCCGCGATGGTGATCGGACGGCCGTCACCGGCCGCCTGTTCGCCGACGCTGGTGTCGCGTTCCACCGGGCCCCATCCGTTGGTGGACGACAGGAACGGCAGACCGCTCACGTCGCTCTGTCCGGCGGGCGGAGCCGGCGGGATCCCGCGGACGATGCGCTCGTCGTCGCCGACGGCCTGCCGTCCGCTCTGCCGGTAGGTCACCGTGGCGGTGAGTGCCGAGGCGGACGGCAGCGTTCCGGCCGGGGGCCGGACCTGCCAGGTGAAGGTGGCCGACGTGCCGGGCCGCAGGCGCTTCACCGACAGGGGGCTCGTGGCACTCGCGCTCCAGCCGTCGGGCGCCGAGAGCGACGCCGTCAGTGCGGAGGCGGACTGTCCGTCCTTCGGTACCCGGACCGTCGTCGTGGCGGTGAAGGCCTGTCCCGGCTGGGCGGTGTCCGGCACGTCGAGGGTGACATCCGCGCCCGGACGCTTCGGCATCGCGTAGGTCCGGGGGTCGTAGCGCGGGCTGTCGTTCTGTGCGACGCGCAGGGAGGAGGCGTAGCTGCCGTAGTCGGTCAGTGAGACCTGGCCGAGGCCGCCGGTGCTGCCGTCGAGGTTCCACACGGCGATGGCGATGCTGTTGTGGCCGTTCGGGTTCAGGATCCCGTTGGGGACCGGGAAGGTGTGCTGTGGGCCGAGGTAGTTGACGTAGTTGCCGACCTGCCAGCCGTTCACGAAGATCGTGGCCCGGTACTTGCGTGCCGGGTCGTCCGTGAACGTGAGCCCGAGCGAGGTGTCCTGACCGTGCGGCAGGTCCAGGGTGACGTCGTTGCGGTACCAGGAGACCCCGGGTGTCGTGTCGGCCGTCGGGAGGGAGACGCGGTTCCACTTGCCGTCCGGGTAGCCCGGCAGGGACCAGCCGGCCCGCTCGCCGTAGAGGCCGCCCGTCGACAGCGGACCGCGCACGGTGTCCTGGAGGTCCTCGCCGCCTCGTACGCCCTGGAGGCGCCAGGTGACGGACGTCAGTGGCGCGCCGACGAGGGAGGCGCTGGTCAGGCCGCGTGCGGCCTTGTTGCCGTTGGTGGAGTTGTAGTCCTCCTCGTGTCCCATGTTGACGGTGAGCACGGAGATGACGTTGTCGCCCGTGGACTTCACCGAACCCGCCGGGAAGGTGAAGTCACCGCCGCCCGTGGTGGAGCTGCCCAGGAAGGTCCCGTTGAGCCAGACGGAGAACGCCTGCGCGTCTCCTCCCGAGTCCGAGACCAGGTGGATGCCGGTCTCCTTGCCGGTGGCGCGGAAGCGGCCCCGGTACCAGGTGTTGCCGGTGTGGAAGCCGTAGTCGTCCGCGTAGAGCACCGGTAGCGAGTTGACGCCGGAGACGCTGTTGGTGGTCGCCTTGTCGGCAACCTGCCAGCTGGTGTCGTCGAATCCGGTGGACGCTTCGGGGGACTCCTCGGCGTGCTTCCAGTTGGTGAGGGTCGGCAGGTGTACGGGGGCGGCCACCGGGATCTTTCCGGTGCGGCTGCCCGTGTCGGCGGCGTGGGTGGTCAACGCCCTGCCGTTCCAGGTGACTTGGGCGGCGGAGGTGAACACCTCGATGTTCTTGTCGTCGGCGTTGTCGCCGGTGAGCGCGACGGTGTGGCCGCCGTGCAGGCTGGTCGCCGTCCGCAGCAGGTGGGTGCCGCGCACGAGCACCGGGCCGCTCGCCGTGTCCTGACGCCAGAAGGTCTCCGCCGTGGCCTTGTCGCCGACGAGCAGGAGCAGCGGGCGCTTTCCGTCGCCGCTGATGCTGATGCGGATCAGGCCCTTGTGCGTGTAGTTCAGCCGCAGGTCACCGGTGGACGGGTCCCAACTGGTCGTGACCGTCCCGCCGTTGGCGGTGACGGTGGGCTCAGTGGCGTAGCGGAGGACCGTCTCGCCGTCGCTGTCCTGGTCGCCGTAGAGCACGGCGACGTCCCGGTCCCCGATGGTCGCACTGGTCATGATCTCGGAGGTCGAGTACTGCAACTGGGCATCCCCGAGGCGGTAGTTGGCCACGATCACGTGGGAGTCGCGTCCGTCGAGGGTGATCGCGGTGCCGGGCTGCTGCGGCACCACCGGGTAGGTCGCCTCCGTAGTGGCGGCCGTGGGCACGTCGATGGCGTCGACGGCCACGTAGTTGTCGGTGGATCCCGAGCTGTGGTTCCCGGCGACGACGATCTTCAGTGTGTGCGCGCCGGGTGCCAGGCCGGTCTTCTGGAAGAGCACCGCCTGGCTCTCGCTGCCGGAGTCGTCGACCGTCGCCACCTTGGTGCCGTCGAGGTAGACGTCGGCGTTGCCGTGGTTGTTGGTCTTCGAGCCGATCCAGCGGATCGCGGTGCCGTCGAAGGGGACGGTGAGCGAGTCACCGGCCTTGTTGGAGAACGACTCCGTGTGTTTGTAATCGCCGCCGGTGTAGCTCGTGTTGGCCACGTGGGACCACGAACCGGCGTACTGCAGCGCGGAGTCGGGGTCGTCCCAGGTGTAGGTGGTGTCGTTGGTCGGCTGGGCGTTGAAGTCCAGGGAGATGTGGGTCTTGTCCACGGCTGTGGAGGTGGAGTTGCCGTGCCGCAGGACGTGGAACTGCGTCCGGGTGTCGGGGTTCATCCGGGCGGTGTCGACGACCGCGGAGTCGTCCGGCGGTGTGGCCCTGATCGCCTCGGTCTTCGTCAGCGGGGCGACCGACTGCGTGAAGTACCCGATGAGCTTGTCCTCGTAGTACTTCGGGTCGAGTTGGCGGGTCTCGCGGATCGCGGCCCCGTAGTCGTACGACGTGTAGTTCTGGGGCATGCCCAGCCAGCCCCAGTTGGTGCCGCCGTAGGTCATGTAGAAGCTCTGCGCGGTCGCGCCGACGGCGATGTTCTGCTTGTAGAAGACGTTGGCGAACTGGTCGTTGATGAGCTGGGCGCACTTGTCGTAGCCGGGTCCGCCCCAGGGGTCGAAGGCGCCACCCTGGAACTCCGGTGAGTACAGCGGTTTTCCGGCCGGGTGGTCGTAGCTGATGTCGGGGACGCCGTTCCACTTCGCGGGGTTGGAGCAGTCGAAGCCCTGCGGGTAGGAGTCCGGGCCGTCGACGTCCAGGGCGCCGGTACCGGAGTTGAAGGTGCCGTTGTTGTTGCCGGTCAGCGGGACCGTGATGCCGTCGGCGCGGGCCTTGTCCTCCAGGTGCTGCATGTAGGAGCGGCCGGCGGCCGAGCCGTTGTAGTACTCGTTCTCGACCTGATAGGCGATCACCGAGCCGGTGCCGTTGGTCAGTTGGTGGCGGGCGATGATCCGGTCGATCTGCGTCAGCCATTCGTCCGCGTACTTGAGGAACTGCGGGTCGTCGCTGCGGTTGTTCCCGGCCTTGGTGGTCAGCCAGCCGGGCAGTCCGCCGCCGTCGACCTCGGCGTTGATGTACGGCGCCGGGCGGGCGATGACGTAGAGGCCGGCCTCCTGGGCCATGTCGAGGAGCTTGTCGACGTCCCGCACGCCGGTGAAGTCGTACACGCCCGGCTTGGACGAGTGGTAGCCCCAGTCGAAGTACAGGGAGGTCGAGTTGAAGCCGGCGGCCTTCATCTTCTGGAAGATGTCGCGCCACAGGTCCTGGCTCGGGAGCCGGAAGTAGTGGAACTCGCCCGACCACAGGTAGGTGCGTTTGCCGTCGACGAGGAACGAGTAGCCGTCGAGGGTCACGGTGTGCGCCTGCGGACTGACGGTGGGCGTCTGCTCGCCGACGTCCTGCGCCGCCGCCGTGGCCGGCGCGGTCATGCCCGCCGCGAGGGCGATGGTCGCGGTCGCCGCGAGGACGGCCCTCCACCACCGGCGTCGACCGGGTCTCGCACCCTCTGAACCGTTCCGACTACCCCGCACGGCGGCCTCCAGACCGACTGGGCGAACAACATCAAACAGACTCAGGCAAAGCCGAACAGTAAAGGTGCACAGGGCGCACCACAATGGGTCGGGAGAAGACAGTTGAGACGCCGGTCCCCGGACTCACGTCCGGGAACCGGCCCGGCGTCATCAGGACCGCCGGTGCCTCAACTGCCTCACTGGCCGAAGCCGTACGCGAACAGGTGGTCCGCTCCCGTCGAGCCGGTCACCGGCAAAGTGATCGACGCGACCTGCTTGGACGCGTCCAGCGGGACCTTCGTGGCGAAGACGTAGGCCTTGACGTTGTCCCGGCCCCCGCTCCCGGTGTTCCGGTAGGCGGTCGTGACGGCGGTCGTGTCCCCCGCGAGGGGCTTGCTGCCGCCGCCGTTGAGCGTCCAGTCCGAGAAGCCGATCGTCGCCTTCGAGGAGGTGCCGTCGGTGTAGGTGACGGTCACCGTGCCCGAGACGCCGCTCCCGTCGGTCGGCGCGTTGGTGGCCGTGCCCAGCAGACCGAGCGACGCGCCGGAGGCACCGGCCGGCATCGGGATGGTCTGGCCGGCCATCTCCAGGTTGTCCAGCTGCCCGGACGTCACCGTCGGCCAGGTGTAGGAGATGCCGTCCGCGGTGACGGTCGAGCCGCTCGTGACACCGGACGCAGACAGTGCGTTCTGCGAGAAGGCCCAGCCACCGTTGTCGAATCCGCCCGAGAACGAGGTGCCGTCCGGGTAGATGCCCTCGTTGGTGTCGTACGGCCACAGCGCACCGGCCTTGGCGACGGCCACGCGGAGGGTCGCCCCGCTCAGTGCCGTACCGGTGCTGTGGTCGGTCAGCGCGAAGGTGACCGGGTAGGTGCCCTCGCTCGCGCCCGCCGTCACCCCGACCTTCGCCTCGGCGCTGCCCGTCGCGGGTACCGTCAGCGAGCCGGACGAGGTGTCGAGCGTGACGCCGGAGGGTGCCGTCGCCTTCCAGTCGACCGTGACGGCCGTGCTTCCGAGGTTGGTCAGGTCGAGGGTGCCGTCACCGGACGCGCCCGGCTGGAGCACCAGACCGTCGCTGGAGGGACCGGTCGCGGCCAGCACCCGGCCGCCGCCCGTGGTGTCCGAGGGCGGTGCCGCCGAAGGAGCGGACGCCCAGGCCTTGTTGGGCTCGGTACCGAGCGTGAAGTCGAGCGTGCCCGCACCCTGGAACTGCTGATAGCTCAGCCAGGGGCTGTCCCACGCCTTGCCCTTGACGGCGAGCGCCTGCACGTACGGCGCGTCGGGCGCGGCCTGCGGAGCGTTGATCCCCACGGTCTTGCCGTTGCCGAGGGTCACCTTGGCCACCGGGAACGCCGGGCTGCCCAGCGCCAGGGTGTCCGTACCCGGGGTCTCCGGGTACATACCGAGCTCGGACCAGACGTACCAGGAGCTCATCGCGCCGAGGTCGTCGTTGCCGAACGAGCCGACCGGCGCGTTGAAGTACAGGTTCTGCTGGGCGTCGCGGACCGCCGCCTGGGTCTTCCACGGCTGGCCCGTGTAGTCGTACTCCCAGGGGATCTCGACACTGGGCTCGTTGCTCAGGTCGGCGTCGGTGTTGCCGGGGTGCGTGATGTCGTCGAGCAGACTGTCCAGGTATGTCGAGTACGCCGTGTCGCCGCCGCGCGCCTGGATGAGTTGCCGCAAATTGAACGGGACCATCGGCGTGTACTGGGCGGACGTGCCCTCCACGAATCCGTTGGAGGTGCCCGGGGTGAAGCCGCCGGCGAACTGGCCGTCCTTGTTCTTGGCCTGCATGTAGCCGGTCTGCGGGTTGAAGACGTTCATCCAGTCCTGGGCGCGGGTGGCGAACTTCTCGTAGACGTCGGTCTTGCCGAGCGACTTCGCGAACGCGGCCAGGGCGTAGTCGGCGGAGTCGTATTCGAGTTGGGTGGAGACGGGGCCGTAGAAGTTGCAGCAGTTGTAGTCGTTCTCGTCGAGTGGGAGGTAGCCCTTCGCGTCCCGTACCGGCTCGCCGGGGCGGTCGTTGTTCGGGACGGTGGCCTCGTGCTGGAGGGCCGAAAGGGCCTTGGCCGTATCGAAGTTCGTGGCGCCGAAGGCGTACGCGTCGGCGATGATGCCGGCGGCCGGGTCGCCGACCATGACGTAGCTCTCGCCGTTGTTCGAGGCCCACTTGGGCAACAGGCCTGTCTGGTCGTACCCGTTGAGCATCGAGGTGACGACGTCGCCGGCGACCTTCGGCTCGACCAGAGCCATCAGCTGGGTCTGGGAGCGGTAGGTGTCCCAGCCGGAGTAGTTGGCGTACTGGGCCTTCTGTCCCTTGGCCAGCGTGTGGATCTGGTTGTCCATGCCCATGTACTGGCCGTCGTCGTCGGAGAAGACGTTCGGGTGCAGCAGCGCGTGGTAGAGCGCGGTGTAGAACTGCGTCTGCTGGTTGGCGGAGCCGCCGCCGATCCGGAGCTTGGTCAGCACCGCGTTCCAGGCGTCGTGGTTGGCCTGTTCGACGGCGGCGACGTCCCACTTCTTGATCTCGGTGGAGAGGTTGTTCGCCGCTCCGGCGTCGCTCGTGTACGAGATGCCGACCTTGGCGTTCACCGTGGGGTTCGAGGCGGTGTCGAAGGTCAGGTACATGCCGTTCGCACCGGTGGTGGGCGGCTGGGCGGCCTTGGCCGTGGCGGACGAGCCGGTCGTGGCGGCGGCGCTCGCTGCCGGGGACGGCGTACCGGAGTGCTTGGTCCCGCTCGTGTGGATCGTCGGGGCCGGTTTCGCCGGGACGGTGAAGTGCTTCTCCTTCAGCGGCGCCGACTTCGAGGTCTGCGGGGCCGATTGGACCTTGCCGGCCTTCAGCGAGGTCGCGTCGGGGGTGATGGTGCTGCCGACCCAGGTCCCGCTCGCGGTGAACGGCCGGTCGAACTTGATGTCGAAGTGCAGCGTGTACCTGTTGGCGGCGCCGCAGAAGTGACCGCTGTCGATCGCGCCGCTGATCTCCTGGCTGTTCACGACCTGGACGCGGGTTCCGTCGATCTGGGTGGCACCGCCGCTGAGCTTGAACAGCAGGTTCGCCTGCTGCCCTGCGGGGAAGGTGAAGCGGCCCAGCCCGGCGCGGGTGGTGTCGGTCAACTCGGTCTTGACGCCGTTCGCGTCGGTGAGCCTGTAGTAGCCGAGCCCCGCCTGCTCGTCGGCGTGGCTGAAGCCGGCGGACGTGTTGCCGAGGTCGCCCGACAGTGCGCCGGTCACCGGCAGGATGGGCAGGTCGCCCGCGACGGGGCAGCCCGGGCCCGAGATGTGGGTGAGGCTGTAGCCGGAGATCTTGTTGTCGTTGTACTCGTAGCCGCCGCCGTCGGGGCGGTCGGGCGTCGTGTCGGGACCCCACTGGACCATCCCGGCCGGCATGTCGGGGCCGGGGAAGGTGTCCACCGCACCGGAGGTGCCGATGAGCGGGTTGACGAGGGACGCGGGGTCATTCACCAAAGCCGGCGTCGCGCCGCTCGCGGCATAGGCGTTGCCCACTGCCGGGAGCGGAAGAACGGCCATTCCCAGGACGCAGAACAGGGCCAGATGTCGGCGGGATCTCTTGCGGTCGCGTGGCGCAGCTGAATGTCGGGGTCTCACCATCGGTTGCCTCCGCAGCAATTCGTGCCTGGCACAACAGATGCCGACGCACCGAGATCCCGGAACGTCGGCGACAGGCAACAGTCCCGGTCGCCCCCGACGGCCTGACAACGTTGCCATGCACGAGTGTCGAGTGAAACGTGTGAGCTGATGGCGTGTCAACGAGGCCAACGTGACTTTCTGAACGCGAAGTTCACCCAGAGGCGCGTGCGGCGACGGCACCCCAGGGGGATGCCGGGGTTCCGGAGCGGATCGACACACCTCGCCCTTGTGCGCAAACACCGTCGCAAACTCGTCGAGCCGACGGCTTGCCTCTCGAAGGAGTGCACAACCGGTGGGCGCGGCAATGATTCCGGCAAATATCTCCCAGCACCGGGTCATCCTGACGCCATGAGATGCCCATTCTCAAATGCTTCCCGAAGCCCGGAGCGCGGGACTCGGAACGGTGATGCTCGACGCCGCTGTCGATATCTGCCGTGCCCTGGGGATGAGTCAGCTCTACTTGACGACCAACAGGCAGACAGGGCCGTGGACTTCCACGGGAAATAAGGGGTTTGTCGAGGTCGGTCGCATGCCGCACAACACACTCGCCGCCGACGGCAGTCTGTACGACGAGGTGTATATGGTGCGCGAATTGGATACCGCCGACGAATAACGCACTTGAGCGCAGGCGACTTCCCGAAGACGATTCCCTCGGTGCGGTCACGGATGTTTGTCGTCGGCTCGCGCTAAACGCGTCTCGACGGTTGCGGCAGCGACGGCAACGGAGACGGCCAGGAGGCCGACGACGAGTGGCAGTACGACCGACACGCCCGTCAGGGAGCCGGCCAGTGCCGTACCGGCGGATCCGGACGTGATCTTCAGTGCCGCGACCCAGATGAAGACCTGGCCGCGCGCTCCGCTCGGCGCGTACTCCGTGCGGGCCGCGAGAGTTGAGGCGAAGAAGAAGGCGTTGAGGATCCCGGTGAGGGCGTAGGCCACGACGGACACCGCGAAGGCGGGGCTCGCAGTGACCGTGAGGAGGCCGGCGACGACGCCCAGGGCGAGGCGGCGCATCAGCCGGTCCGGGGCGCCGGTGAGGGGGAAGACCATGACGGCTATGGACCCGGTGAGATTGCCGAGGCCGTAGGCGGCGGTCAGCAGCGCCGCGGTGGCCGGCTCGATGCCGAGGATCTTCGTCAGGTGGACCGCGGTGATCGGCAGCGCGGCGACACTCAGGGCGACGACCATCGTCAGGTAGACGGTGCGCCGGAGCCGGCCCGTGCGGGCTATCAGCGCGAGGGTCGCTCCCGGCTTGAGGACGGCCGACTTGTCGCCACCGTGAGACGGCGGGGTGAAGGGCAGCAGCAGGACACCGACCGCCGCCGTGGCCGCCCCGACCGCGAGTGCGAGAGCCGCGGCGGTGGGCGAGACCCAGCCCGACAGGGCGGCCACCAGGGACGGGCCGACGGTGCCGCCGATGCCGTAGGTGGCCACGTCCCAGCCCTGGGCCCGGCGCTGGGTGCGCAGTCGGGGTCCGACGATGGCAGGGAGTCTGCTGCTGATGCCGCCGGTCAGCAGCGGCCCACAGGCGCCGACCGTGGCCAGCAGCAGCGCGGTCAGTACGACGGGCGAGTGACCGTAGCTCAGCACACCTGCGGTCAGCGCGGTGGCGTACAGCAGGCAGGCCGCCGCGATGACCTTGCGGCCGTCCCGGGCGAGGTCGAGCGAGCGCGCGACGAAGGGGCCGAGCAGGTGCGGGGCGGTGATGCAGGCCCCGAGTACCCCGGCGAGCGTCCCCGAGCCGCCGGACGAGGTGACGAGCAGTACGACGGCGACCACGGCTCCGCCGTCGGCAGTGCGGGCGAGGGCCGCTGCGACGACGTAGCGCGCCAGACCGCCGGCGCCCTGTCCGGGCCGAGTTGAGGCTTCCCGCGACCTCGGTGCGGTGCTTGTCGCGTGCTGCGGGTTCACGGCGTTCGTGCTCAGGAGGTGAGGCCGAGGGTGTCCAGCGCGGCGGCGACCTCTTGGCGGGCGCTCTCGTCCAGCCCCCGCAGCGGCAGCGGCAGGGTCGGTTCAGCTGTCAGGCCGAGGTGGGAGGCTGCGGCGGAGATGACGCGCAGGCTGCCGTGGCGGCGGAACAGGCCCCACAGCGGCTCCAGTTGCTCGGAAAGGTCCACCGTCGGGCCCGCGTGGCCGGACTGCGCGGCGCGGGTGAGAGCGAGGGCGGTCAGCGGGAAGGTGCCACCTAGGACCGAGTACCAGGCGTCGCACCCGGCGTTCAGACCGCGCGCGGCCGTCCAGTCCCCGCTCACCCCGATGGTGACGGTGTCGGGGATCAGCGCGCGCAGCGCGGCGACCCGGAGCTCGGCATCGCGCGGGTCGTCGGGCACGCCGGGGATCTTGATCGAGCCGACGTTCGGCAACTGCGCGATACGGCCGTGCAGTTCGTCGGTGAAGCGCACGTGCGTGGTGCCCGGGTTGTCGTACACGCACAACGGCACGGAGAGGTCACGCGTGACGTCCTCGTACAGGCCGAACACCTCGTCCTCGGTGAGCGCCTGATATGTCATCGGGGCGAGCAGCACTCCGGAGGCGCCCGCCCGCTGGGCGTCCTCGGCCAGCTCCCGCACGTGCGAGGTGCGCAGCGCGCCGATGCCGATGATGACGGGCACGCCGTCCGCGGCCTCCACCGCGATCTTCGCGGCGTGGGCTCGCTGTTCCCGGGTGAGGTAGGCGTAGCCACCGGTGGATCCGAGCGCGCCGATGGAGTCCACGCCGGCGGCGGCGAGCCGTGCGACGAGCGCCGCGTACGCCGTTTCGTCGATGCCCTGCTCGTCGGTGGGTGTGAGGGGGAAGGCGCTCAGGCCGCTGAACATGATGACTCCTTGAGTGAGCGGGGCGTTGGTGATGGTCAGTTGACCGCCGCGCGCAGTTCGGCGACGACCGCGGCGAGCGCGGCGGCGAAGGCCTCGGCCTGCGGTTCGGTGATGGTGGCGGAGGTGACCCGGATCGCGCCCTGGTGAGCGGCCGGATCCGGCGCGAAGAGGTGCCCCGGCCGCACGGCCCAACCCCGCTGCGCCAGGGCCGCGACCGCGGCGCGTCCGTCGACGTCGAGTTCGACCCATACGTTCAGCCCGTCGGGCCGCTGCGGGACGTCGATGCCGTGGGTGACGACGTGGGTGAGGTTTTGAGTGACGCCATGGGCGTGCAGCTGCTCGACGAGCAGGCCGCTGCGCCGGGCGTAGAGCTCACGGGCCCGTTCGTGGAGTTCGTGGACTCGGGGATCGCGCAGGAGTTCACGGGTGATGTGTTGCAGCAGACGGCTGACCCATGCGGTGCCGGCGCTCAACCGCGCTTCCAGGCGCGCGGCGGTCTCGGCATCGGCGGCGACGAGGGCGAGTCGCAGATCCGGTCCGAGGAACTTGGACACGGATCGCACCAGCGCCCAGCGTGAACTGCTCGGCGGTGTGATCCGGTGGTACGACCGCGCGGAGACCGCCGCGAAGTGGTCGTCCTCGATCACCAGGACCTGGGGGTGCTCCGCGAGGACGGCACGGAGGTCGGCCGCCCGTTCCTCGGTGAGGCTCGCACCGGTCGGGTTGTGGGCCCGGGGTGTGCAGACGACCGCGCGGGCGCCTGCCTCCAGGGCGGCCCGCAGGGCGTCGGGGCGCAGGCCGGCGCCGTCGACCCCGACGGGCGCGGTGCGGTAGCCGTTCAGACGCAGGGTGCCGATGCTCGCCAGGAAGCAGGGGTCCTCGATCGCCACCAGGTCCCCACGGGTGAGGTGGGCGTTCAGGAGCCGCTCGGTGGCATCCACCGCTCCATGCGTCACCAGCACGCGGAACGGCTGGTCGATGTCCTCGGAGAAGTCGGCACAGGCCCACATCTCCAGGCCGGCGTCGATGGCGGGCATGCCGTACAGCGGCGGGCTGTAGTCGCCGCGCCGGGCGGCGGCCAGGATGTCGGGCAGCAGTCGCGGGTCGGGGTTGCCGCTGGCCAGGTCGACGCAGTCGCCGCCGACACCGACGCCTTCGCGCGCGAGCTGCGGTACCACCGCGACGACCGTGCCGCCGCGGCCCCGCGTCTCGGCCACTCCCGCCTCGACAAGCCGTCGGTACGCGAGAGCGACCGTGTTCCGGTTGACGCCCAGTTCGGCCGCGAGCGTCCGTACCGGGGGCAGACTCGACTGCGGCGCCAGCTCGCCCAAGGCGACCTGGTCCCGCACGCTCCCCGCGATCTCGGCCGCGGTGGTGCCCCTGATACCCACGTGATCGGCTCCGTCCGAGCTGAAGGAGTCATCCGCGCGAAAGGATTCGCTCTATGCCAACGTTTGTCCTATGCCAAACATACGTCACAGGCGACCGCCGACACCAACGTCATCCCCTCCCCTGTCCGTGACCCCTCGTTGAGTGGGTGAAAACCCTGGACGTCGCCGGGGCCGGCTGCTTGCCTGACCGTGTGCGTCAACGCCAGGGGGAAGCGGGGAAGCATGGACAGCACACTGATAGCCGCGCTCATCGGTGCGGCGGGCGGCGGCGTCGCCACGGCCGCCGGCGGACTGCTGCGCACCCACAGCAACGCCCGCACGGCGGCCAGGCTGATCTACGCCGAACTGACCAGGAACAGCGCGGCAGTTGCGTACTACCGCAGGTACGGGCACTGGGTGGCGCCCGCGCCGAGTCGCACCGCGTGGGACGACCACGGGCCGCTGCTCGCGCGCAAACGCGACAGCGGGATCTTCGAAGCCGTGCTGCGTGGCTACGAGGCCCTGGAAGCAATGCCGTTCATCACCGGGGACACCGTCTCCGAGGAGGCTCGCGAGGACCTGGCCCGGGACGCCGTGCAGCGGTTGGTGCGGGCGATCACGGAGATCGGCCAGGTGGCCCGCATCTCCAAGGGCCAGATCCGGGCGTGGACGAGCCGACTGGAACTGGTCGAACGCAGCGCCAGTCCGCTGGACCCCGCGCTGCTGCGCTCCAGTGTGGTCCCACCGTTCATCGTGCAACGGCTGACCGACCAGGCTCCGCCGTTGCTCCTCCTCCGCCGGGCCGAGGTGTACGTGGAGGAGGGGCGCGTCGTACGGAATCCGGACATGGCGTCGGCCGACGACGTGAAGCACGTGGTCTTCGACGCACGGTGGGGCACCGATCTCAACCGCCTGTCCACGGCGGCCCGTTCCACAGGTCAGGGTCCGGTGGGTGACCCGGCCGTCGACGAGACGTACGAGGGGCTCGTGGCCGCGTCGAGGTTTCTGCGGGAGGTCTTCGGCCGCGAGTACGTCGCGAGGCCCGGCGAGGGACCGATCGCGGCGGTCGTCCACTACGACCGGAAGTACAACAACGCGTTCTGGAACGGTGAGGTCCTGGTCCTGGGGGACGGCGACGACCGGATCTTCACCCGGTTCAGCAAGTGCCTCGACATCATCGGCGTCGAGGTCTGGAAGGGAATCGGCGAACTGAGTCCGATCCCCTACGACGGACAGGCCGGGGCCCTGCTCAACTCGATCTGCGATGTCTTCGGAGTGCTGCTCAAGCAGTACACGCTGGATCAGACCGTCGATCAGGCGGACTGGCTGCTGGGCGCCGGTCTGCTGGCTCCCGGCGTCAACGGCCGCGCGCTGCGTTCGCTGAAGGATCCCGGCAGCGCCTACGACGACGCCGTTCTGGGCACCGACCCGCAGCCCGGGACGATGGACGGCTACCAGCACACGGAACACGACAACGGGGGCGTGCACCTCAACTCGGGCATTCCCAACCACGCGTTCTACCGTGTGGCCGAGCGACTCGGCGGCAAGGCGTGGGAGCGGGCCGGACAGATCTGGTGGGCGGCCCTCACCAGCGCCGAACTCCGCGAGAACGTACAGTTCACCGACTTCGCCCGCCTGACGGCCACCGCGGCTCTCCGCCTCTACGGCGAGGGCGACGAACACCGCGCGGTTCTCGACGCCTGGTCCGCTGTCGGCGTCCTTGAGTAGGGGCTCACACGACACTCCCGTGGTGTTCCATCTCACCCCTCACACCCACAACATCCGAGGTCAGCGCGGTGCAGCGGTCCTCACCAGGGAGTTCGCCGGAAGTCCTGCGCGCGCTCCGACACCCGCATAGCGTGCGGTGACCGGGACCGCTCCCCCGCGTTCTCACGGTCGGCACTTCTTGGGGCCCACGACCCACTAGGAGACCTTGGAATGTCCACCGACAGCTCCGAGTTACACCCGCTGCGCCACCGGCCCGCACGACACGCCTCCCCCACCCCGTCCTCTCCGCCACCCGCCGCGCACAGCAGCAACTGGCGTGCGGTCCGGGCCCGTTCATGGACCGGACCACACCGCGATCTACGACTCCTGCGCCGGGCCTGCCGCCGGCAGCGTCGCGTCGCCGCACTCGCCGCGCTCGGCTACTTCGTCGTCTTCCTCACCCTCACCGTCGCATTCCCCTCCGTCATGACCGCTCCCGCCCTGGGAGGCCTGCCCACGGGGCTCTGCCTGGCCCTGGTCCAACTCCCCGTCACCTGGCTGGCCGTGCTCTTCTACGAGTACACCGCGCGACGCCACGTCGACCCCCTCGCCCGCCGGGTGCGCCACCAGACGCCGCGCCCCCGCGACGAGCAGGCCGGGCCGTGACCGACTTCAAGGGCGCCGCACAGTCCTGGTCACTCGTGGCGTTCTTCAGCGTCGTCACCCTCACCCTGCTGCTGTGCGTGGTCACCGGCCCCGACCGCGACGACCTCGACGAGTTCTACACCGGCTACCGGTTCCTCTCCCCGCTGCGCAACGGCCTGGCCATCGCCGGGGACTACATCTCCGCGGCCACCGTCCTGACCGTCGGCGGCATCATCGCCCTCTGCGGCTACGACGGTGTCGTCCTGGCCCTGAGCACTCTGCTCTCCCTGCTGCTCCTGATGTTCCTGCTGGCCGAACCGCTGCACCACACCGGCAGGTTCACCATGGGCGACGTACTCGCCCGCCGGATGCCCGGCCGCGCGGTACGCATCACCGCGTGCGCCGTCACCCTCGCCGCACTGATGCCCATGATGGTCGTCCAGCTCGCCGGGGTGGGACAGCTGCTGGCATACGTCCTCGGCTTCTCGGACAGCACGATGCGCACCGGCTGCGTCGTCGGGGCCGGAGGGCTGATGATCACGTACGCGGCCCTCGGAGGCATGCGCGGCACGGCACTGATCCAGATCCTGAAGACCGTGATCCTCCTCGGCTCGGGCCTGGTCGTCGCCGCGCTCATCCTGCACACGTTCGGCTGGAGCCCCCCGGCCATGTTCCGGACCGCCGCACAGAACAGCGGGGCAGGCCCCAACTACCTGCGCTACGGGCTCCAGTTCGCCGGCGGACGGCACCCCGCCCTCGACATGGTCAGCACCCAGTGCGCCATCGTGCTCGGCGGTGCGTCCCTCCCCCACGTCACCATGCGGATGTACACCGCCGGCAGCACCCGGCAGGTACGCCGCGCGATGTCCTGGGCCGTGTCGGCGGTCGCCCTGTTCATCGCCGTCATGACCGTCGTCGCGGTCGGCGCCACCGCCCTCATCGGCGCGAAGACCATCAGCGCCGCGGATCCGCGCGGCAGCACCGCCTATCTGCTCGGGGCGCGCGCCGCCTTCGGCACCGACCTCTCCCGTCCGGAGAGCCTGCTGTTCACCACCGTCACCACGGCCATCTTCCTGACCCTGCTGGCCTCCGTGGCGAGCATGACCCTGGCCTGCGCCAACTCCCTCGCCCACGACATCGCGGCCCGCCCCGGCACACCGCCGCTGCGCGAAATGGCACTGGCACGGCTGGCCGCCCTGGCCGTGGGCATCCCCGTGATCGCGCTGGCCGTGCTCGCCCAGCACCGCAGTCTCCAGCCCCTCGCCATCCTCTCCTTCTGTCTGGGCGCCTCGGCGATCGCCCCGGCGCTCCTCTACAGCCTCTTCTGGCGCCGCTACACCCGCGCCGGCCTGCTGGCCACCCTCATCGGCGGCACCGTCAGCGTCCTCGTCCTCCTCCCCGGCACCAGCCTCGTCTCCGGCACTCCCCAATCGGCTTTCCCCGACGCCGACTTCAACTGGTTCCCGTTCACCACGACCGCTCTCGTCTCCGTCCCGGCCGGGTTCCTCAGCGGCCTCATCGCCACCGTGCTGTCCCGCAGAAGGTCCGACACCCGCGCGCGCAACCGCTACGAAGCCATCGAGCCCGTCCTGCTGGCCGGGCCGGCGCAACCCAAGAACGGATGACACCTCTCCGACGAAACCGGGCCCGGGTCGAAGCCGGGGGCCGCGGCCCCCGGCTCATCACGCCCTGTCAGTGGGCGGCGAACACGCGCAACGCGTCCGGGGAACCGTTGAACCGGTCGTGGTCACCGACCGTCTGCCCTGACGATGTGTACTGCCACATCGTGTACGCCGACCAGCCCGCCGGAAGCGCCCCCACCGACGAGGCGTACCGGGCCACCCACAGCGGGTTCGTGGCACCGAATCCCCGATAGCCGCCGGTGCAGCTGTTCCACCAGCTGGTGGACGTGTAGATCACGGCATCACGACCGGTACGGGCCTTGTAGCGGTTCAGGAAGTCACCGATCCAGGTGACCATGCCGCTCGCGGACTTGCCGTAGCAGGAGTCCCCGTAGGGATTCCACTCGATGTCGAGTGCCCCCGGCAGGGTCCGGCCGTCGCCCGACCAGCCTCCACCGTGGTTCACGAAGTAGTCGGCCTGCGCGGCCCCACTGCTCCCGTCCGGTGTGGCGAAGTGGTAGGCCCCACGGACCATGCCGACGTCGTACGCACCCGCGTACTGGTCGTCGTAGTACGGGTTGCGGTAAGAGGTACCTTCCGTGGCCTTCGTATAGGCCCACCTGGTACCGGCGCTCCAGAGACTGGGCCACGCCACAGCACGCTGATAGCTGGAGACATCGACGCCCTCGGTCTGCCCGGCCCGCTCCTCCGGGGACACCGCGCCGGTCCTGCCGCCCGTCCCGTCATGGGCCATGACGCCGATGCCCATGTAGGCGCTGCCCCGCACGGGCAAGGGTTCGTCCGTGGTCGGCGCGGGAGCCATACCGGTCACGGTGAGGAGAAGGCCCGACAGCACCACGGCCACGCACAGACGGAAGAACCCGTCCCAGGTTGATATTCGTCGTCGCATACCGCCTATCCGAACCGCAACCGTGCCGCATCGCACGTCATGTACCGCCAACCACGCCCACACCCCGTACTCGTGAGGCGTCCGTGGACCGGGCGTACGGCTCGACGAGGTGGAGGGCGCCGACGAAGGCGTACGACGACGTGATCTCCTGGATCGAGGCCGGCCCGGCCAGGTTCCCCCGCACACGACTGGAGTGGTGAAGAGCAGTGACGAAAGACCATGACCTGGACGACGCGCTACGGGTGGCCGTGGAGCTGGCCGAGTGGGCCTCGGACACGATCCGCAACGGCAACGCCGGAGCCTCGGGGCCGGTCCGGCAGAAGGCGAGCCCGGCCGACATCGTCACGGACACGGACGAGGCGGTCGAGCGGCACGTACGGTCGGTGCTGCGGCGCGAGTTCCCTGGCTGGGGAATCGACGGCGAGGAGTACGGCATCGAGGAGGGCGCGTCGGACGCCCCGCACTGGGTGATCGACCCCGTGGACGGAACCACCAACTACGCCCACGGGCTTGGCTGGTGCTCCTTCTCGCTGGGCCTCGCGCAGCCGGACGGCTCCCCTCTGCTGGGCCTGGTCGCGGACCCGTGGCGGGGCGAGGTGTTCACGGCCGTGCGGGGCGAGGGCGCGCACCTCAACGGCGTCCCGATCCAGGCCGCGGACCACACGACGCTGACCGGCCATGTGTTCATGACGGAGTGGGCGGCGCACGCGCACTGGCCGGGCCTGGACGCGCTGCTGGCCCAACTGGCCGTCCGGCACTGCACGGTACGCGTGATGGGCTCGACGGCACTGTCCCTGGTGCAGGTCGCGGCGGGCCGGGCAGCCGCCGCCGCGATCGGCGAGTTCCACCCGGTGGACGGTCTCCCGGCGCTGCTCATCGCGACGGAGGCAGGGGCCGTCGCGGTACCCCAACTCCCGTCCTACGACGAACCGTTGCTGCTGGCCGCGCCCGGAGTCGCGGCGGAGGCACGGGAGTTGTGGCAGTCGACGGTCAACCCTTCGGTCCCGCGACAGTGACGACGATCTTGCCCTGCGGGTGGCCGTTCTCCAAGTGGCGGACGGCGTCGGCGGCTTCGGACAGCGGAAAGGTGCGGGCGACCACGGGAGTCAGCTCGCCCTTGTCGATGATCGCGTTGAGAGTCAGGAGGTCCGCACGGCGTACGATCGCGAGCATGCCCCGGAGCTTCTGGCCCCCGAGCAGCGAACGCAGCCCCATCTCCAGCCGGATGCCCGCGTCGGCGAACCAGCGGCTCCCGCCTTCGCCGCCGACGCGGACGAGGGTGCCGTGCGGAGTCAGCACGCCGCGCAGGAGCGAGACGCTGCGGTTGCCCGCGGCATCGAGGACGACGTCGTACCGGCGGGGCCGGTCGGTGATCTCCTCGCGGGTGTAGTCGATGACGTCGACGGCGCCCAGGGAACGGACGAAGTCCGCCGCTCCCGGACCACAGACCGCGGTCGCCTCGGCGCCCTGCGCGGTGGCGAGTTGGACGGCGAAACTGCCCACTCCACCCGAGGCACCAATCACCAGGACCTGTTGGCCCGGTCGCAGACCTGCCTTGGCGTGCAGCGCCTGGAGGGCGGTGACACCGGAACAGGGGACGGCGGCGGCCTGTTCAAAGGTGAGGCTGTCGGGTTTGCGCGCGATCGCGCCGGCCTTGGCAAGGGCGAACTCGGCGAAGGAGCCCCGGCATTGGCCGTAGACGGCGTCTCCGGGCGCGAGGTCGCCCACGCCGGGGCCGACCGCTTCGACCACCCCCGCCCCGTCCCACCCCGGGACCGGATTCTTCGGCCTGCGCAGCCCGAAGACCAGCCGCGCGGGATAGGGCAGTCCGGTCATCAGGTGCCACACGTCGGGCCCGGCACCGGCGGCCCGCACACGGATCAGTACCTCGTCGGGGCCGGGCGCCGGGCGGTCGACGACCCGCAACTCCAGTACGTCCGCCGGGCCGTAGACATCCTGCACGATGGCTTTCAAGGTGGTTGCCCTCCGTTCGGGTAGGGGCACCCACCCACCATCCCGCGACGGGGTGCACACGCCCAGCAACCCGGACGGAGGAACGGTCTCGACGGGTGCGGGGCGGCGGCGTCGGGCACGGGCAGAAAGGAATGCACCAACTCGGGGCATGGCCAACGTATTTGACCCCGGCGGCCAGGATCACGGACGCAGCGCAGCCGTCAAACCGCAGCGCCCGGCTTCGCCGCCGCCGTCAGGATGTACTGGAGGCGGCGGGCCACGTTGAGGTGGTCCGCCGTCCAGATGATGCGGACGGCCGTGGCCGTGGCACGTCCGTCGTCGTCGAGCAGGTCGCGGCGCAGGGAGTCGACCAGACGCGCTTCCTCCTCCGGATTGCGGGCCAACGGAGCCGGTACGGCGGTGTGTTGGCCGAGGCCTGCGGCCAGGTCGCGGTACCAGTCGGACAGTCGGACGACGGTGTCGAGCAGGATCAGCCGGGCCTCGGAGCGGTCGGGCTGGATCTGTTCGTCGCCGCCGTTGCGCTGCCACAGTTCCAGCACCGCGTCGGCGGCGAGGCGCAGTCCTACGATCCCGGTGACCAGGGTGGTCATGTCGGACAGGCGCACCGGCTTGGCACCCCGTTCGGCGAGGTAGCTGCGGAAGGCGTCGTCCAGGCGGCGGGCCGCGGCGGCCGCCTGCCGGCTCGCCTCCAGCGGTGCGTCGGTCGGCAGGCAGCCGATGCTGCAGCGACTGGCCGCGTACTCCACCGCGTCCGCGAGGTAACGGGCACTGGCGTCGTACGCGGCGGACAGCGCCCGGTCCACGGCGGCCCCGGCACCTCGCGGCCAGAAGAACAGGCCCACCAGCACGCTCACCGCGCAGCCCAGGGCGATGTCCTGGATCCGCAGCAGCACGATGTGCCAGTCGGGGTCCTGGCCGATGTTGAACAGGATCACCAGGGCGACGGTGAAGGCCGCCTGTCCAGCGGCGAACGAGACGGCGGCGGGGGCGATACCGGCGACGAACACCACGACGGGGAGCAGGAACCAGAGCAGGGTGCCATGGTGACCGATGACCTGCAGCAGCCCGACCCCCACGAGCGAACCGACCAGGGTGCCGCCCAGGGCGCGCAGCGCGTTCTGCCCGGTGTTGAGCGCGTTGGAGCGCAGCACCGACAGGGTTCCGAGCAGTACCCAGAACGAGTGCTGGACACCCGTCGCGTTCGCCAGCGCCACCGCGATGCCGAGACCGATCGCACCCCGGAGGCTGTTGTGCAGCCAGACCGAACGCGGCTCCAGGTGGGCGGCGGCGCGCTCGACGGCCGACCCGAGCGGCTGGGCCAGTGCGCCGGGTTCTCCGCCGAGCAGCCGCTCCGGCCAGCTGCGCCGCTCGGCCGCCGCGGCGAGATCCACGTTGCCGGCGATCTGCAGGGTGGCGAAGCCCAACTCCTGGGCGCGGAACGACAGATCGAGGGTCTCGATGAAGGCGCGGACCTCCGACTCCGTGCGCGGCTTCGGCTGTTCCACCGGCAGCCGGTGGGTGGCACCGTCCTCCATCCCGTCCATCGCCGCGCGCAGGTTCACCAGGGCGGCGCGGAGCGCGTCGGGCGCTTCGCGCGGGGAGTCGAGGAGTACGGCCGCCTCGTCCAGGGCCGTGGCCGCCGCCCGTCGTACGGTGCGTGCGTCGACGTCGCAGACCCGGTGTTCGTCCGACACGGGACCGCTCTCCTCCACGATGGCGCTGAGCCAGGTGAGTTCGTCGACCAGGCGGACCAGTGCGCGGGAGCCGACGGACAGGCCGGTGGGCCGGTAGGGAGTGGCGTCGAAGGCGGCGCGCAGGTCCGCCGCCGCGGCGGTGGCCCGGTCGGCGGCGACCTCGCACTGCCGGGCGGTCGGCGCCTGCGGCCCACCGTCCATCCAGGAGGCGTCGGTGCGCAGCTGTGCCGCCGCCGCGCGGCAGACCCGGGCGGCGGGCGCGCTGAGCGGGTCCGCGGTGGACCGGGGCCACAGCAGGGAGATCGCGAGCATGGCGGCGCCCGCGGCGAGGCCCGCTCCCGCGAGCCGGTCGGGCAGCTGTGACAGCGGGGCCGGTGAGGTCACGGGGAGGATGAAGGCCAGGAGCAGCGCGGTCGAGGCGCCCGCGAGAACGGAGCTGACCACCCCCGAGAAGAGCACCAGGAAGCCCACTGCGACCATGGTGGCGACCGCCAGCCAGGTCGTCCGCGCCACCAGCGTGCCGAGACAGATGAGGGCCGCCCAGCCCAGCGCGAGACCCACGTGAGCCCGCAGACGCTGCACCATCGGGCCGGTGAACTCCACCAGCAGGAGCATCGAGAACGACCCGAACGCCGCGTAGGTGGCCATCGTCGAGGATTTCAGCAGCTGCCCGCACAGGGCGAACAACGCGGGCATCACCAGTGCGGTGCGTGCGGCCCTGCGAGTGGCCGCGAGCCCCGGATCATGGTCACGCAACCACGCCGGAATCCGCCCGGGCAGGCTACGCCAAGGATTCTCCATACGCCGGCGCACCTCCAGCCCGCGCAGCACCCACGTGCCACTCCACACCCGAGTATCCGCCATGCCCGGCGCTCGCACCTGCTTCGGTGAGGAGAGCGGCCGTCTCGGGATGAGGACCGTTGTTCGCCCACTCCAGAGGGGACCGACCAGTGCCGTGATCTTCCCGTACGTTCGGATCGGCGCCGCCCGCCAGCAGTGCGCGGACCGTGTCTGTGTGCCCCCAGCAAGCCGCCGCGCACAACGGCAGGCCCTCCGCGCCGGTTCCGCTGCTCTCGACGTCGGGGAAAGCACCGGCCTCCAGCAGCAGACGGACGATCGCGGCCTCCCCGTTCACGGAAGCGGCGTAGAGCGGTGTGGTGCCCTCGCTGTCGGCCCGCCCGGGGTCGGCTCCGGCCCGCAGCACCGCCCTCACCACGCCCGTGTCACCCACGACCATCGCCCCGAAGAGACGCCGGGTGAGCTTCTTCTGCTGCCGCTGCTTCATGGGCCGAGATTAGGCTGCGGGTACGTGGCCAAGCCGCCCATTTCCCCGAGAGGTCCGTCGGGTGATGATGGGGGCCATGGCTTTGACGACGGCGTTCACGAAGCTCTTCGGAGTGCAACACCCCATCGCCTTGGCGCCGATGGGCGGATCGGCCGGTGGCGCACTGACCGCGGCCGTCTCCCGTGGGGGCGGGCTCGGTCTGCTGGGCAGCGCCAACGGTGAACGCGGCTGGCTGGCGCGGGAGTTGGCCATCGTCACCGAGAACACCACGAACCCGTGGGGAATCGGCTTCCTCACCTGGCAGATGGATGTCCGCGCGATAGAGCACGCCTTGGAACACCAACCCCGGGCGGTGATGCTGTCCTTCGGGGATCCGAGCCCGTTCGCCGAACGAATTCGCCGCACAGACACGGCACTTGTCATCCAGGTCACCGATCTGGAGGAAGCCAGGCGGGCAGCGGACCTGGGCGCCGACGTCATCGTGGCCCAGGGTTGCGAGAGCGGCGGACACGGCGCCCGGCACGGTCGCTCCACGCTGCCGTTCGTGCCGGTCGTCGTCGATCTGGCCGCTCCGGTACCCGTACTCGCCGCCGGTGGCATCGCCGACGGCCGCGGGGTGGCCGCGGCTCTCGCTCTGGGAGCCGCCGGTGCACTCATCGGCACCCGCTTCCAGGCCACCACCGAAGCCCTGGTCACCGCTTCGACCAGCAAGGCCATCATCCAGGGCCACGGCGCGGACACCGAGCGCAACAGGATCCTCGACATCGCCCGGGGCTCCCGCTGGCCGTCGAAGTACACCGCCCGCACGCTCGGCCACCCGTTCCTCGACCAGTGGCGCGGCCGGGAGACGGAGCTCGCCGACGATCCCCACGCCCGGCACGCCTACCAAGTCGCCCTGTCTCAGGGCGACATACCACCCCTGCCCGTGTGGGCCGGCGAAGCCGTCGACCTCATCAACGACCTCCCATCGGCCACCGATCTCGTCAACTCCCTTGCCGCACAGGCCGAGGAGGCACTGGCCCGAGCCGGAAAGGATGCCTGATCCCGCCCGGGTTCACGTCACGGCGGCCTTGCGGGCGAGGATCTGGATCCCCGTCGACTCATGGCCGTTCATCGTGGACACCGTCACGGTCCGGGTACTGATGCCTTCGAAGTCCAGGAGCAGGGTGGTGAACCACTCCCGGGAGTGGTGGCGGCACACGGCGCCGTCACCGGTCTGGAACACGCCGTAACCGACCGCGCCGTAGCCGCCGTTGAGGGTGGCGTAGTGCTCGTAGCGGCTGCGGTTGCGCTCGTCGTTCTGCAGCAGGAGGTCGCTGACGTAGAGGACTCCGCCGGGCTTGAGGACGCGGTGCAGCTCGGCGATCAGCCGGTGTTGGGCTTCGTCACCCGGGACACAGGTCAGCACGGCGAAGAGCAGAACCACGTCGAAGGCGGCGTCCGGGGAGGGCAAGGACGGAGGTGTGTCGAGGGTGGTGAAGTGCAGGGCGGGGTGGAGGTGTTGGGCCCGCTCGATCATTGCCGGTGAGATGTCGGCGCCTGTGAGATCGCGGAAACCGTGCTGTTGGAGTTCGTCCATCGTGCGGCCGTATCCGCATCCGTAGTCGAGCATCGCGGCCTGCCTGCTGATCCCCTCCAGCCAGGGCAGATGGAGGGGATGCGTGAAAGTCTTCGTGGCCGAGGCGGCATCCCAATAGGGGATCTGGGTGTCGAGGTGGTCGGACACGGTGGATTCCTTTCCGCGGAACAGCAGAGGGTAGCCATGCTGTCAACCGGACTGGGAGCGTTGGCGGCGCAGGGCGAGAAATGCGAGATGCAGGCGGCTCAGCAGGCCGCGGCGGCCGACGCGTATCCCGCCCTGAACGCGTCGAGGCCCCCGTGCCAGGCTGGGCCAGCAGTACGACACCTAGGGCGGAGGGGCCGCCTGCTGCCGCTCACCGCCCCCGAGCTGAACTGCGCGCCTTCGCGGTCGCACACCAGGGCCGTCTGCCCGCGGCGAGCGTCCCTTCCGGACGACAGCGAGGAGAGCGACCATCGCCACCGGCCACATCGTCACCACCATGTGGCGGCCGGTCCGTCAAGGAGTCTGCTCCCGACCATGAAACCGCGGGGCTAGAGTCGCCGGATGCGACGAAGGACAGGTGTGGCGGCAGCTGGAGTGGCGGTCCTCGCCTGGGGCGAGTGGATGAACCGGCGCTGGTCGCGAACTCTCGTGGGAGACAACGAGGGTGATGCCGAGGCTGTGGTCGTGCTGGGATACCGGAACCCTCAGTCGACGGCGAACTTCATCAACCGTTGGCGCGTCCGCGCCGGAATTCGCTCCCTCACCGATGACAGCACGCACGACACCCGCGTGATCTTCAGCGGCGGTACGACCAGCGGTGGCGTCTCCGAAGCCCGACTGATGGCCGACTACGCCCGATCGGTGCTCGAGTTCGACGGCACAGTGCTCCTCGAAGAGGAAAGCACGACGACGTGGGAGAACGTCACCCATGTGATCCCGCTGCTTGAGAACGTCGACCGCATCAAGATCGCCTCCCAGCCGGCACACGCCCTCAAGGCCCGCGCGTACTTGCGGCGACAGCGCCCCGATCTCGCGAAGAGGCTCGTGCGCGCGGACGACTACCGCCCCGGCGAGTGGCTGATCGTCAAACCGCTGCTGGCGCTGTACGGGCTCTGGACACTCCGCGGTCTGAACGCCAGCGAACGGCGGACCACACCTGACTGACTCCCAACTCCCCTTCCTCCGCCCCACGTCTGCACCCTGACCGTGGCGCCCGCCGCTGCCTCGGCGCTGGAGCAGGTCACGGATCTCTTCTCCAGCGCGCTGAGAGGCCGCACGGCCGTGCTCGCGTCCACGGGGTGAACGGGGCCGGGAGTCGGCGTGGTTGTGGCAGTCGTGTTTCAACTGCCCACGTCACGCTGGTTCTCCGGCAACGGCTGTGGTTCTCTCACTGCATGACCGTGCTCGTGACCCGCCGCCACGTCGACTACGTGCGTGTCACCAGCACGGGGTGTCCCGCCTTGAGCTGACGCTCCGCTCCGGCATCCGATTCCCCACTTCACGGGCGCGCCGCGCCGGTATTCGCCGTGCCTTCTTTCAGGACAGCGGCCCCGCGATCGTCTCGTCCCACGCACCCGCACGCCCGCACAAGGGAGAACCATGAGCCAGCCCATCGACGCCGTCACCGGGGGTCACACGCCCGAGGACGCACCCGCAGGTCCGGACACCTCGGCCTGGTCGTTCGAGACCAAGCAGATCCACGCCGGTGCCGTACCCGACCCGACGACCGGGGCGCGGGCGACGCCGATCTACCAGACCAGCTCGTTCGTCTTCCGAGACACCCAGCACGCGGCCGACCTGTTCGCGCTGGCCGAGCCGGGCAACATCTACACCCGGATCCACAACCCCACCCAGGACGTCTTCGAGCAGCGCGTGGCCGCCCTGGAGGGCGGAGTCGCCGCGGTGGCCCTCGCCTCCGGGCAGGCCTCGGAGACCCTGGCGATCCTGACGCTGGCGTCCGCGGGCGACCACCTGGTCTCCAGCACGTCCCTGTACGGCGGCACATACAACCTGTTCCGCCACACGCTGCCGAAGTTCGGCATCGAGGTGTCCTTCGTCGACGACCCGGACGACCTCGACGCCTGGCGGGCGGCAATCCGGCCGAACACGAAGGCCCTGTTCGCCGAGACGCTCGGCAACCCGCGCGGCAACGTCCTCGACGTACGAGGCGTGGCGGACGTCGCGCACGAGGCGGGCGTCCCGCTGATCGTCGACAACACCGTGCCGACGCCGTATCTGCTGCGGCCGATCGAGCACGGCGCCGACATCGTCGTCCACTCGGCGACGAAGTTCCTCGGCGGGCACGGCACCACCATCGGCGGTGTCGTGGTCGACGGCGGCACCTTCGACTTCGGCGCGCACGCCGAGCGCTTCCTCGACTTCAGCGAGCCCGATCCCAGCTACCACGGCCTGCGGTACTGGCCGGCGCTGGGCCCTGGCGCCTTCGCCATCAAGCTGCGTGTGCAGCTGCTGCGCGACCTCGGCCCGGCGATCTCGCCGCACTCCGCGTTCCTGCTCCTCCAGGGCGTGGAGACGCTGAGCCTGCGCATCGAGCGGCACTCGTCCAACGCCCAGGCCCTCGCCGAGTGGCTGGAGCAGCGCGACGAGGTGGCCGCCGTCCACTACCCGGGACTTGAGTCCAACAGGTGGTACGAGGCGGGGCAGCGTTACCTTCCGCGCGGCGCCGGAGCGGTACTGGCCTTCGAGCTGCGGGACGGGGTCGAGGCCGGAAAGCGTTTCGTGGACGCCGTGGAACTCTTCAGTCATCTCGCCAACATCGGGGATGTACGCAGCCTCATCATCCACCCCGCGTCGACGACCCACAGTCAGCTGGACGAGGCGCAGTTGGCGGCGACCGGCACTTCGCCGGGTCTGGTGCGTCTGTCCGTCGGCATCGAGAACCTCGCCGATCTGAAGGCCGACCTGGAGGCCGGGTTCCGCGCGGCCAAGGGCGCGTCCTGAACACCGTACCGACTCCGTCAGCGGTCCCCCTCCCGCCGGCCTCCGGGGCCTGGCGGGAGGGGAACCCGCCCGGGCGCCGCCAGTGGCACGCCCGGGAGAAGCCCCTCGCCCTGGAGGCGGGCGGTGAACTGCCCGGCGTACGGCTGGCGTTCGAGACCTGGGGACGGCTCGCGCCGGACCGCTCGAACGCCGTACTCGTGCTGCATGCGCTCACCGGCGACAGCCACGCCGCCGGACCGGTCGGCCCCGGTCACCCCACCTCCGGCTGGTGGGACGCGCTGATCGGACCGGGACGGGCCCTGGACACGGACCGCTGGTTCGTCGTCGCGCCGAACGTGCTCGGCGGCTGCCAGGGGAGCACCGGCCCGTCCTCGCTCCGCCCGGACGGCCGCCGCTGGGGCGCGGCCTTCCCGTTCGTGACGCAGCGCGACCAGGTGGCCGTGGAAGCCGGTCTCTCCGACGAACTCGGCGTCGAACGCTGGGCGTTGGTGATCGGCGGCTCCATGGGCGGGATGCGCGCGTTGGAGTGGGCCGTGACGTATCCGGAGCGTACGGACGCGCTCCTGCTGCTCGCCACCCCCGCCTCGGCGAGCGCCGAGCAGATCGCGTGGACCACCATCCAGCTCCACGCCATCCGTTCGGACCCGCACTGGCAGGACGGCGACTACCACGACACCGACCGGGGCCCTCATGCCGGACTCGGCCTCGCCCGTCGCCTGGCCCATGTCACCTACCGCAGCGAGCCGGAGTTGGCGGTCCGCTTCGGCCGTGCGCCGCAGGGTGCAGAGGATCCGTGGAACGGCGGCCGGTATCAGGTCGAGTCGTATCTCGACCATCACGCCGCCAAGTTGGTGCGCCGTTTCGACGCGGGCAGCTATGTCACGCTCTCGGAGGCCATGAACAGCCACGACATCGGCCGCGACCGCGGTGGCACGCGGACGGCTCTGCGCCGGGTGACCGCGCGGACACTCGTCGCCGGAGTCGACTCCGACCGGCTCTATCCCCCGTCCCAGCAGGCGGAGTTGGCGGCCGGCATCCCCGGCGCGGACCGTCTCCGCGTGATCGAGTCGCCCTACGGCCACGACGGATTCCTGATCGAGACGGAACAGGTCGCGGCACTCGTCCGCGAACTTGTCGGCTAGCGGCGCAGATGCCCAGGCGGTGTTGTTCCGGTCGCCGTCCGCCGGTCGGGGCCGAGTTGCGCGTGGGTGGTGGAAGGTGTGAGTGAGATGGCGGTGAACGCGTTACCAACTCCGCGCCTCTGACCCGCCATTGACGCACGGCGGCACCGCTCCATACGATCAACAGCGGCATTGAGTGTCAGCATCGAATCCTGGCCGACCGACCGGCAACCCCCCGACGCAGTGGGGCACTCAGGGCGAAAGCCCGGCAGGGACGCTGATGGCTCTGCGAACGCGCGGCCCCATGACCGGGGTCCCGGATATGGAGGACGGCGTGCCCAACAGCTACGACCCGACTGCCTCCTGTCACGACGCCGTCGTCTTCTCCCGGCTGTCGCGCCGGCGCCACATCGACCTGCAGCGCTTCACCAGCTGTCTGTGTCACAGCTGACCTTGTCCGGCCTTCCGGGCTGACATCTGTCCGGCCTTCGAAGCTGACATCTGCGGTCGCCCGTCTCGAACGGGCCCCTTCCCCCCTTCTCCCACGAGTCGACGTATGCGCGGGTGCGCCCCGTGCCCGTCGACGCGCTTTCCACGCCTCAGGAGTCCCACCCCCGTCGGGGTCGACACCGCCCGCGCCCAGCCACGGTCCGCACAGGTCCGCGAGCACGCGGTGACATGAGTAGGAGCACCTCTCCGTGACAGGCCATCCGGTCTCCCGAACCACTCGACGCGCGGCTACGGCCGCCCTTCTGACCACCAGTTTCCTGCTGACCGCCTGCGGATCGGGCGGCGGTGGCTCCGACGGCGGCGGCGGACAGGCCAGGTCCGGTGGCACCCTGACCTTCGCGGTGGGCTCCGACGCCGGCTGCGTGGACCCGCAGCAGGTGGCCAGCAACGACACCATCTACTCGGTGCGGCAGATCGTGGACTCCCTCACCGACCAGGACCCCACGACCGGCAAGATCGTGCCGTGGCTCGCGAAGAGCTGGGACATCAGCTCCGACGCGACCACGTTCACGTTCCACCTGAGATCAGGTGTCACCTTCAGCGACGGGTCCGAGCTGACCGCGCAGGTGGTCAAGGACAACTTCGACGCCGTGCCGAAGCTCGGCGCGCTGGGCACCCTCGCCGAGGGCTACCTGAGCGGCGTCAAGAGCACCACCGTGGTCGACCCGCTCACCGTCAAGGTGACCTTCCAGCAGCCCAACGCCCAGTTCCTGCAGGCCACTTCGACGCATTCGCTGGGCATCGAGTCATCAGCGAGCGCAAAGAAGACCCCGCAGCAGAAGTGCAGCCAGGGAGTGGTCGGCTCCGGGCCCTTCGTCCTCAAGCAGTACGTACAGAACCAGTCCATCACGCTCGCCAAGCGCACCGGGTACGCCTGGGGTTCCTCGCTGTGGCACAAGAGCGGCGAGGCCTATCTGGACAAGGTGGTCTTCAAGGTCGTACCCGAGGCGGGAGTGCGGGCCGGCAGCCTCCAGTCGGGGCAGGTGGACGCGATCAGCAGCGTCGGCAAGGCCAACGAGGCGGCTCTCAAGGGCGGCCAGGTCACCCTTCAGCGGCGGGCCAATCCGGGCGTGGTGTTCGGCCTGTCCTTCAACAACTCTCGGCCGGTTCTGAAGGACGCGCGGGTGCGTCAGGCCATCGGGTTCGCCATCGACCGCAAGCAGATCGCCGACACGGTGTTCCCGACCGGGACCCAGCCCGCGACCAGCGTCCTGGCACACACCACACCCGACTACGCCGACCTGTCCTCGGACCTGACGACCGACGCGGCCAAGGCGAAGTCCCTGCTGGACGCGGCCGGTTGGAAGGCGGGCAGCGACGGCATCCGGACGAAGGACGGAAAGAAGCTGAGCCTGACGGTCGACTGGATCCCCAACTCGGCGACCAATCAGCCCGCGTTGGAGCTGATCCAGCAGCAACTGAAGGCCGTGGGAGTCGGTCTGACGCTCAAGCAGCTGCAGGTCACCCAGCTCGCCCCGACGCTGCAGTCGGGCGACTACGACGCGGCGTGGGGGAACGTGACCCGTGCCGACCCGGACATCCTGCGCAGCTCCTTCTCCACCAAGCTGGCCAACTTCTACCGCCTTCCCGTGACCCCGCTGGACACCTCACTGACCGGCCAGGCGGCGACCACGGATTCCACGAAACGCGCTGAACTGGTCAAGCAGGCACAGGAGTTGATCGTGCAGAACGCCTACTACGCGCCGGTGGTGGAGCTCCAGACCCAGATCGGCGTGGCGAAGAAGGTGCACGGTCTGAACTTCGACGCCTCCAGCCGGATCCAGTTGCACGACACCTGGATCGGCTGACGCATGCGTCGCTACGCGATCAAGCGGCTCGCCCAGGCGGTCGGGGTGCTGTGGGCCGCCTACACGGTGTCCTTCCTGGTCCTCGACTTCCTGCCGGGTGATCCGGTCACAGCGATGGCCAGTGCGGGAATGGACTCCGGGACGGTCGACCCGGCCCAACTCGCCGCGCTGCGCCACGAGTACGGCTTCGACAAGCCGATTCTGGTGCAGTACGCCGACTACCTCGGCCGGGCGGTGCGCGGGGACTTCGGGAACTCGGTCTCCACGGGCCGACCGGTGTCCTCGACGCTGGCCGACGCCCTGCCGCAGACCCTCCAGCTGACCAGTGCCGCGCTGCTCCTCGCCGTGCTCCTCGGCGGTGGACTGGCGATCGTCGCCACCTACACCTCGCGTCGGTGGCTGCGTCAACTGCTGCTGTCCCTCCCGCCGTTGGGGGTGTCGGTCCCGACGTTCTGGGTGGGGCTGCTGCTCGTCGAGTCGTTCTCCTTCCGGCTGCACTGGTTCCCGGCGTTCGGCAACGACGGCCTGCGGGGGCTGATCCTGCCGGCCCTGACGCTGGCGATCCCGACCGGCGCGCAGGTGGCACAAGTACTGGCCAAGAGCCTGCTCACCGCGCTGGACCAGGCCTATGTGGAGACCGCCCGCGCCAAGGGCGCCGGCCGATGGCGCGTGCACCTACGGCACGCCCTGCGCAACGCGTCCCTGCCCGCGTTGACCGTAGTCGGCCTGCTGGTGGGGCAGTTGATCGCCGGTTCGGTGGTCGTCGAGACGGTGTTCTCCCGTGACGGACTCGGCCGGGTGACGGCCGCCGCGGTCACGGCCCAGGACATCCCGCTCGTGCAGGGCGTGGTGGTGTTCGGCGCGCTGATCTTCGTCATGACGAACCTGCTCGTCGACCTCGTCTATCCGCTGCTCGATCCGCGGATCGTGGTGGCCTCGGGCCGGAAGGCGGTTGCCGCATGAGTCAGGGTCTTGTCGACGACACCGCCGCCGCTGCCGCGCTCGGCCTCGCGCGGCCGGTCGAGCCGGGGTCCGGCCCCGGGCCGGGACGCCGCGTCGACGCGCGGCGGGTCCTGCGGTTCCTGGTACGCCGTCCCGGCCTGCTGCTGTCGGTCATCGTCCTGGTCCTAGTGGTGCTGGCCTCGTTCCGGCCCGGCCTGTTCACCTCCCGGGACCCGCTGACGGGCGTACCGTCGCAGAACTTCCGGGGCCCGAGCGGCGCGCACTGGTTCGGCACGGACGAACTCGGCCGCGACGTATTCTCCCGAGTGGTCCACGGCGCCCAACTCTCCCTGAAGGCAACCCTCATCGCGGTGGCGGTCGCCTTCGTGGTCGGCAGCCTGATCGGACTGGTCGCCGGGTTCGTGGGCCGCTGGATCGACGACGTGCTGATGCGCTTCGTCGACGTACTCCTCTCCATCCCGGCGCTGTTCCTCTCCCTGGCCCTGGTCACCGCGCTCGGCTACGGCACGGTCAAGGTGGCGGTCGCGGTCGGCATCGCCAGCGTGGCGAGCTTCGCGCGCGTGACGCGCGCCGAGGTGCTGCGGGTCCGGCAGGCGGTCTTCGTCGAGGCCTCGCGGTCGTGCGGCGCCCGCTGGTACTCGGTACTGGGACGGCATGTGCTGCCCAACGCGGCGGGTCCGGTGATCGTCCTGGCCACCCTCGACTTCGGCTCCTCGATCCTCGCCGTGTCGGCCCTGAGCTTCCTCGGCTACGGCGCCCCGCCACCGGCACCGGAGTGGGGCACGTTGATCTCGGACGGCCGCAACTACCTCGCCAACGCCTGGTGGTTGACGGCGTTGCCCGGGCTCGCGATCGCGGCGACCGTGCTGGCCACCAACCGCATCGCACGCGCGCTGGACGGCGAATGGTCCCGGCAGTCATGAGCGATGGCCCGCCGAACACACCTGGAACGGATGAGGACTTGAGCACGACACCGAGCACCGCCCCGGACCCCGGTGAGGGCGCCGCGCTGGAGATACGCGGCCTGTCCGTGTCGTACCGCACCCGCGGCGGCACCGTACGGGCCGTGCGGGACGTCGATCTCGACGTGCGGCCGGGCGAAGTGACCGCGGTGGTCGGGGAGTCCGGGTCCGGCAAGAGCACCACCGCGCATGCGATCACCCGGCTGCTGGCGGCCAACGCCACGATCGACGCGGGCACGATCCGCTTCGGCCGGCACGACCTCACCGCGCTGAGCGAGGCGGAGTTGCGCACCGTGCGCGGTGCGCAGATCGGCCTGGTGCCCCAGGATCCGTCGGTTTCCCTCAATCCGGTGAAACGCATCGGTGAGCAGGTCGCCGAGGTGCTGCGCATCCACGGTCTTGCGACCCGCCGCTCCGCGCCGTCGGAGGCGATCGACATCCTGCACCGGGCCGGACTGCCGGACGCGGTCACGCGTGCCCGGCAGTACCCGCACGAGCTCTCCGGCGGTATGCGGCAGCGCGCCCTGATCGCGATCGCCATCGCCGCACGGCCGAGACTGATCGTCGCCGACGAGCCGACCAGCGCGCTCGACGTCACCGTGCAACGTGTCATCCTCGACCATCTCCAGGGCCTCACCGAGGAGTTGGGCACCGCGATCCTGCTGGTGACCCACGATCTCGGCGTGGCCGCCGACCGGGCACAACGCCTCGTAGTCATGTCCCAGGGGCGGGTGGTCGAGGCCGGGGCAACGCGTGAGGTCCTGGCCGAACCCCAACACGACTACACGCGACGGCTGTTGGCCAGCGCGCCGAGCCTGACGACCGCCGCCCCCCGCACCGAGGTCACCGCACCCCCGGCCACCGACACGGCAACGCTGGTCGAACTCCGCAACGCGGTCAAGGAGTTCAGGCTGCCCCGCGCGGAGGGCGAGTCCCGGACACTGCGCGCGGTCGACGACGTGAGCCTCACCCTCCACCGTGGTCGAACCCTGGCTCTGGTGGGTGAATCCGGCTCGGGCAAGTCCACCACCGCCCGCCTGGTGCTCCGCCTCACCGACGCGAGCGCCGGACACATCCTGTTCGACGGCACCGACGTCACCACCGCCCGGGGCGCACAGGCCAGGCAACTGCGCCGACGCGCCCAGCTCGTCTACCAGAACCCGTACGCCTCACTCGACCCCCGCTTCTCCATCGGCGAGGTGATCACCGAACCGCTGCGCGCCTTCAAGGTGGGCGACCGCGCGTCCCGGCTGGACCGGGCCCGGGAACTCCTCGACCGCGTCGCCCTGCCCGCCACCACCCTGGACCGCCGCCCCGCGGAACTCTCCGGCGGGCAACGCCAACGTGTCGCGATCGCGCGGGCCCTCGCCCTCTCCCCCGACCTGGTGGTGTGCGACGAGCCGGTGTCCGCGCTCGATGTCTCCGTGCAGGCCCAAGCCCTCGACCTGCTCGCCGAGTTGCAGGCCGACACTGGCGTGGCGTACCTGTTCATCTCGCACGACCTGGCCGTCGTACGACAGATCGCGCACGAGGTCGCCGTCATGCGAGCGGGCCGCGTCGTCGAGACGGGCGCCCCCGACGACCTGTTCACGCACCCCCGCCACGAGTACACCCGCGAGCTGCTCGCGGCGATCCCCGGCCACCGGGACGACCACGACCTGAGGACGCGGAGCGCATGAGCATCACCTCCCTCGCCTTCCTCACCCCGGGCAACTTCGCCGACGACGACCCGTACACCGGTCTGGAGGAGACCCTCCAACTCTTCGAGTACGGCGAGCGGTTGGGATACGACGGCGCCTGGATCCGGCAGCGGCACCTCGAACACGGCGTCGGTTCGGCCGCGGTGTTCCTCGCCGCGGCCGGACAACGCACGCAGCGCGTCGAGTTGGGGACCGCGGTCATCCCGATCGGCTACGAGAGCCCGTTCCGGCTGGCCGAGGACCTGGCACTGGCCGACGTCCTGTCGCGGGGCCGGCTCCAGGTCGGCTTCAGCACCGGCATGCCGCACGCCGAACTCCTCGGCGACCTGGTGTACGACGGCGACTGGCGCGCCTTCGACCTGTCCTACGGCCGGGTCGCCCGGGTCGTCGACAACCTGCGCGGCGACTACCTCGGCGGCCCGGACACGGTGATCGAGTCACCGGGCAACACCCAGCGACCGCGGCTGCAACCGCACAACCCCGCTCTGGTGAACCGGATCTGGTACGGCGGCGGCAGCCTGCGCTCCGCCCGCTGGGCCGGCGAGAGCGGCCTCAACCTGCTGTCCAGGAACATCGTCACCGGCGAGAACACCGACGACTTCACCACGGCCCAGTCGAACCTGCTCGCCGAGTACCGGCGCGTCCGGTCCACCGCCCGGGTCGCGCTGGGCCGCGTCGTCGTGCCGTTCGACAGCGCCGACCGGGCCACCCGCGCCCGCTACCGCACGTATGCCGACAGCCGTCATGCCCGCACCCTTGGCCCGCAGGGCCCGAGGCGGACCCTGTTCGCACCCGATGTGGTCGGCACGGCGGAACAGATCCTGGAGCAACTGGCCGCGGATCCGGTGGTGTCGGCGGTCTCGGAGCTGCGCCTTGAACTGCCGTACGAGTTCCGGCGGGAGGAGTACGAACAGATCCTGCACGATGTGCTCCACTTGGTCGTACCCGAACTCGGCTGGCGCCCCGCACAGTTGGAGGCCGCGCGATGAGTGCCGTACGACTGGACGTCCACACCCGGGAGCCGTTCGCCGACGGTCATCGCTTCGCCTAGGGCGGCTATCTGCTGCGCCGCAGGACACAGTCGTCTTCGGCGCCTGGCAGGGCGATCTGCCGCCGGGCGACGGCGGCCTGCTGCTCGACCTCCCCGTGGCGACGCGGGGCGCGGAGCCCGTACGCGGCCTGACGACAGCCGAGTTCATCGTGGACGGGCCCGTCCGGTCCCTGCCGCTCTCCCGCTGGACGAGCACCAGGTCCTCCCCCGTCAGCGAGCAAGGAGCTCGTACCGCACGACTCACCCGACGGCGGTATCCGCACAGCGAGCCGACGGAACTGCCCCGGGAGGGCTGGCAGTTCGCCCCAGGACGTGCCGGTACGGCGGAGACCTCTGGCAGGTCTCCGCCGTACTGGTGAGGCGAGCGCATGCGCGCTAGCGCCGCCCGCCGCGACGATCCGCGAGCCGTTGGACCGCCGCGATCAGCGTGTCCACCTCTCCATGCGTGTTGTAGAAGGCGAACGACGGCCGCACGGTGGCCTCCAGGCCGTACCGGCGCAGGATCGGCTGCGCGCAGTGATGGCCCGAACGCACCGCGATTCCTTCCTCGTTGAGCGCGGTGCCCACCTCGGCCGGCTCGTAGCCGTCCAGGACGAACGACACGATGCTCGCCTTGTTCGGAGCCGTGCCGACCAACCGCAGTCCGGGTACGCACCGCAGACCTTCGGTGGCGTGCTCGACCAGGGTGTGTTCGTAGGCGGCGATGTTCGGCAGGCCGATGCGCTCGACGTAGTCGATGGCCGTGGCCAGCCCCACCGCGTCGGCGATGTTGCCGGTGCCGGCCTCGAAACGGCCCGGTGGCGGCTGGAAGGTGGACTTCTCGAAGGTGACGTCGGTGATCATGTTGCCGCCGCCCTCCCACGGAGGCATGTCCTCCAGGACCTCCCGTTTGCCGTAGAGCACGCCGATCCCGGTCGGTCCGAACAGCTTGTGCCCGGAGAAGACCAGGAAGTCGGCGTCGAGAGCCCTGACGTCGATCGGCAGGTGCGGGACGGACTGGGCCGCGTCGACCAGGACGCGTGCCCCGGCCCGGTGCCCGAGCTCGATGATCTGCTCGACCGGTACGACGGTGCCGAGCGCGTTCGACATCTGGGTGACCGCGACGAGCTTGGTGCGGTCGGACAGAAGCGCGGTGTACCGGTCGAGTAGCAGCTGTCCGTCGTCGTCGACCGGGATCACCTTGATCACCGCACCGGTCTGTTCCGCGAGCATCTGCCAGGGCACGATGTTGGCGTGGTGCTCCAGGTGGGAGAGCACGATCTCGTCGCCCGCGCCGATGTGCGCCGGACCCCATGCCTTGGCGACCAGGTTGATCGCCTCGGTGGTGCCCCGGACGAACACGATCCCCTCGGCGGAACCCGCCCCGATGAACCGGGCGACGGTCTTTCTGGCGCCCTCGTAGGCGTCCGTCGCCCGGGCGGCCAACTCGTGCGCCGCCCGGTGGATGTTGGAGTTCTCCCGGGAGTAGAACTCCGCCAGCCGGTCGATCACCGCCTGCGGCTTCTGCGTGGTCGCCGCGTTGTCCAGCCAGATCAGCGGACGCCCGTTGACCAGTTCGGACAGGATCGGGAAGTCCCGGCGCACCGCCTGCACGTCGAAGGCCGGGTGCGGGTCGAGCGGCAGGACCGACGGGGCGCCGGATACGTCGGGTTCCTGGACGAAGTAGTACGGCGCGGTCGTCGCTGTCGGTGCCATCGCCTCGGGCAGGGGCGGCAGCCCGAGGTGCCCGAAGCCGGGGAGCTCCGGTGCCTGGGCGGGGTACCCGGCGGCCTCGGTGAGGAAGTAGTACGGCCCGGGGTCCGGGAGGCGGGCCGGTGCGGTCGGTGAGGGGGCGGTCGGCGGCCCCGGAGGTACCGGCGGGGCCGGTGTCTCCGGGATGGGTCCGGCGCCGCCGGGCGCACCCACCGCATGGGGGTTCGCCATGAACGTGGCGGGGGCACTGGTCGGTGGCGGCCCGGACGGTGGGCTCATTCCGGCGGTCGGTGCCGGGGGCGGCGGGTCCATGGACGGGAGGCCGGTCGGCAGCGGAGGGGCCGGGTTCGCGCCGGGCGTGGCGGTCGGCACCGGCGCGGAGGGGGCTGCGGCCGGCAGGCCCGTGGAGACCGGCGGAGCGGACTCCGCCGTAGGGACCGGGGCGGACGGGTCCGCCGTCGGCGGGCCCGTCGGCGTCGGCCACTGCGTCGGGCCGTCGAGGACCGGGGTCTCCGGGTCCGCCGACTGCCCGGGGAGTGCTCGGAAGAACTCCCCGGCCATCCGGCTCAGCGTCTCCTCGTCCGGCAGCCACGCCGGGGCGGCTTCGTTACCGGTGGTTGAGGGCGTGGTCATGGCTACCGGTAACTCGGCGCGTAGTCATGGAACTTGTCCACATCGACGTCGTCGAGCACGGCGAGCGCGTCCTCGGTGAGGACCGCCAGCGAGCAGTACAGGGAGATCAGGTAGGAGGCGATCGCGCTGCGGTCGATCTGCATGAACCGCACCGACAGGCCCATCCCCTGCTCGCCCGAGAGCCCGGGCTGGAACAGTCCGACCACGCCCTGGCGCGACTCACCGGTGCGCAGCAGGATGAACTTGGTCCTGCCGTTCTCCAGCGGGACCTTGTCCGACGGGATGATCGGCAGGCCGCGCCAGGTGAGGAACTGCGAGCCGAACATGCTGACCGTGGCCGGCGGTACGCCTCGCCGGGTGCACTCCCTGCCGAACGCGGCGATCCCCTCGGGGTGGGTGAGGAAGAAGGCCGGCTGCTTCCACACCTTCGTGATGAGGGCGTCGAGGTCGTCCGGGGTCGGCGGGCCCGCCATGGTGGAGATCCGCTGGGTATCCGCCACGCTGGCCAGCATCCCGTACTCCGGGCTGTTGATCAGCTCGCCCTCCTGGTGTTCCTTCACCGCCTCGATGGTCAGCCGCAGTTGCTGTGCGGTCTGGTTGTGCGGGCTGGAGTACAGGTCGGAGATCCGGGTGTGGAGGTCCAGGACGGTCTGGACGGCCTTGAGCCGGTACTCGCGGGGCTCGCGTTCGTAGTCGACGAAGGTGTCCGGGAGCGGCGACTCGTCGTAGTTGTCGCACTCGATGCGCACCGACTCGGGGTGAACGACCTTGTTCACCCGGTAGATGCCGGCCTCGACCGGAACCCAGGACATCAGATGCACCAGCCAGCGAGGCGTGATGGAGCTCATCTGGGGAACGGTCTTGGTGGCGTTCGCGAGGGTTCGCGCCGCGCTGTCGCTCACCGACATCGATCGCGACGGTGGATTCACAGCCGTGGTCATGCGCCATCTCCTTTCGGCGCCCGGGATCCGGGCACGCGTGAGGGGTGAGATCGCCGACGGGGACGTGTGCGGCATGGATCTCTCGCACCCACTATCGATTCACCGTCGCAGTCAGCCCGGTAATGGTCCAATGCGTGTTTTCGAGGCTGTCATCGACGCGGACTATGATTCACAAATGATCGACTTGAGTCGGTTGCGCGTCCTGGTCGCCGTCGCCCGGGAGGGTTCGATCACGGCAGCCGCCGAGGCACTGCACTACGCCCAACCGTCGGTGAGTCATCAACTCGCCAAGCTGGAGGCCGAGGTCGGCGTGCCGCTGTTGCAGCGGATGGGGCGCGGTATCCGGCTCACGGAGGCCGGCCGGCTGCTGGTGGACCGGGCCGAGTCGATCCTGGCGCAGGTCGAGTCGGTGCACGCGGAACTGGACGAGCTGGCCGGGCTGCGCACCGGTCGGGTCCGGCTGGCCGCGTTTCCCTCGGCGTTGGCCACCCTGGTGCCGCTCGCCGCCGCCCGCTTGTCCGCCGAGCATCCCGCGATCGAGCTGACCCTGCGGGAGGCCGAACCGCCCGACGCGCTCAACTCCCTGCGCAACAACGACGTGGACGTGGCGCTGATCTTCGAGCACGGCGATCCGCCCCAGCGCGATCGCCGCGACACCACGATGACACCGCTGCTCGACGAGCCGTTGTACGTGGTCACCCCGGCGGATCGGTGCTGGGACAAACCCCGGGCGGAGCTGGCCACCTATGCCGACGCGCGCTGGATCGCCGGGTGCGAACGCTGCCGCGAGCATCTCGTCGCGGCCTGCGGGCGGGCGGGGTTCGAGCCGGTGGTCGAGTTCGAGACCGACGACTATGTCGCCGTGCAGGCACTCGTCGCGGCCGGGCTCGGTGTGAGCCTGCTGCCGGGCCTCACCCTCCTCGCCAACCGGCACCCCGGGGTCAGCCTCCACCGCATCGCCGGGATGCGCCGCCAGGTCGTGGCCGCCGTCTACGGCAAGCCGCCCGCGTCCCAGCCCGCCCAAGTGCTCCTCGACGCGCTCGCCGCGACCGTCACCGAACCGGAATGGCCGTCCTGACCGGCTCAGTCCTGCCCTGGATCAGCGGTGATCCAGTCGGTCACCTGCCGTACGTACTCCCGGTATCCGGACCGCGCGGCATCCACGATCGCGGGGACCTGCTCGGGTTCGGTGTCCAGACACAGCTGTACGAGGACGTGGTGCGGGCCGTCCGCCGGTGCGAGGGCGCCTGCCAGTTCGGCGTCGATCATTCCGGCCTTCTCGGCCGCGCCGAACGAGGCGGCCGGTGACGTCGGTTGTCCGCCCAGTACCGCTGTCGACACCTCGCGGTTGACGGCGGCGGCCAGGTCGTACAAGAGCGCCAGAATGCGTTCGATCACGAGCCCGGCTCCCGGATCGGCGGCCAGGCGGGCGCTGTCCAGCGCTCCGAGCCCGTCGAGTTGCCCGACCGACTTGCGCACGGTGATGAGCCGGTGCTCGATCGACGCCCGGTCCACGGGCAGTTGGGCCGCCCCCGCGCTGGATGTGGTCATCGCCGCATCGTGCCACGCGGGGTCCGCGCCGGCGCCGCCGATTCCGGCTGGTGGGACATCCGGTGGACGACCGTATTCGGCGGGTGGACAGTCGATGCCCGTGGTCCGCCGGGCCAGCCAGAGCAGGGGGTGCCGAGTGCGGTCGTTGAGTGACCTCTTCCGTAATTTCATGCAGCTCGGATACGTGACGGACGACATCGACGCGGCGGCCACCTTCCTCGAATCGAGGCTCGGGACCGTGCGATCCGTCAAGCACTTCAAGTCGTCGCTGGGCGGTGGCCTGCCGCCCGTCGGTGCCGACGCCCCGCGCACCCCCTTCGTGGTGGTGGACGGTGCGCCCGCCGACGAGTGGGTCATCGATGTGGCGCTGGTCAACGCCGGGCCGACCAACCTGGAGATCATCCGCCCGGTCGGCGGCGCGGTCGACCTCTATCGCGGCGCCGTCCGGCCCGGGGAACCGGCGACGCTGCATCATCTGGGCTTCCGCGTCGACGACTTCGACGAGGCGACCGCGATCGTCGCCGCGAGCGGCAGGACCTGGAAGCAGTTCGGGGACAGCGGTGGCATCCGTTTCGGCTACCTCGACATGACGGCCGAACTGGGCCACTACGTCGAGGTCATGGAGCTGGACGAGGCATCCGCCCAGGGGTTCGCCCACCTTGAGGCCGCGTCCAACGCGGGCCGGTGACAAGGGCATTCGGGATCGGGAGAGGAAACGTCATGAGCGACGAAGGCACAGCCGATTCCTACGACGTCATCGTCGTCGGTTCGGGCGCGGGGCTCGTCGGCGCGTACGCGGCGGCCTCCCGCGGGCTCCGTACGCTGGTCATCGAGAAGACGGAGTACGTCGGCGGGACCACGGCCTATTCGGGCGCCGGGATCTGGCTGCCCGGCAACGCGGCCGAGCAACGCGCCGGGATCGAGGACGGTCCCGATGTCGCGCGTCCCTATCTCGACGCGATCGTCGGCGACGACTCGCCGGCCTCGTTGCGGGAGGCCTTCCTGGAGGCGGGGCCCGTCCTGATCGACGAGTTGGAGCGGAATCCACGGTTCGGCCAGTTCGTCTGGCAGGGCGTGCCCGACTACTTCGCGGGACGGCCGGGGAGTCTGCCGCAGGGGCGTACCGTCTTCCCCCCGGACCTCGACCGGTCCGAACTCGGCGCGCTGGAACCGCTGGTGCGCAGGCCGCTGTGGACGGAACGCTGGGGTGTCGAGGTCGGCCCGAGGATGATCGGCGGGCAGGCCCTGATCGGCCGGGCGCTGCTGGCCTTCATGGAGACCGGCAACGGCACCGTGCGCACGAACACCGGGATGTCGCGTCTCCTCGTCGAGGACGGCACGGTCGTCGGCGTCGAGGCCCTGAGCGAGGGCGAGCCGGTGACGTTCCGCGCCCGCCGGGGCGTACTGCTCGCGGCCGGCGGCTACGAGCGGAACGGCCCGCTGCGTGAGCGGTTCCAGCCCGGAGTCACCGACGAGTGGACCCAGGGCTGCCCTGGCAACACCGGCGACGCCCTCGTCGCGGGCATGGACATCGGCGCCGCGACCGACCTGCTCGACGAGTCGTGGTACGCACCCGGACTCGTCGTGCCCGACACCCGCCCGGTGTTCTACACGTCGGTCTGGAGCGGTATTTGGGTCAACGCGGCGGGACAGCGCTACATGAACGAGCGTCTCCCCTACGACCGCGCCGGCCACGAGATGCTCAAGGCGCACAGGTCGTCGGGCGTGTCGCACCTGCCGACGCACTGGGTGTTCGACCAGCGCCAGCTCGACAACAGGAGGGCGTTCGCCGGGCTGCCGGTCGCGCCGCAGGTTCCTGGCTGGTTCGACGTCGAGAAGTTCCTGGCCGCCGGTGTGTTGAAGCGGGCCGACTCGCTGGAGGAGCTGGCGGAGCTGATCGCGGTGCCTCCTGGCGCGCTCACCGAGAGCGTCGAGCGGTTCAACGGCTATGCCCGGGGCGGCAAGGACGAGGAGTTCGGTCGCGGTGAGGATCCCTGGGACCTGATGATCACGCACATGGCGGGGTCCCACACCGACGGGCCCAACCCCTGTCTCGGGGTGATCGACAAGGCGCCGTTCTACGCGGCCTCGATCGTGCTGTCCGACCTGGGCACCAAGGGCGGTCTCAAGACCGACGACCACGCGCGCGTGCTGCGCCCCGACGGCTCGGTGATCACCGGTCTGTACGCGTCCGGGAACACGATGGCGCCGATGTCCGGCCGGATCTACCCGGGCGCGGGCGGCCCCGTGGGTTCGTCGATGGCGTTCTCCTACATCGCCGCCGTCGACATGGCCGACGAGAGCCGATAGGCACGAGGAATACGCTCAACTCCCGCCCGAAGACGGTCTCTTCGGGCGGGAGTTGCGGCGTGTTCAGGCGGACTCGGTGGAGTGCCCGGGGAACAGGGACAACGCGGGGTCCAGGGCGACGGCCGCGTTGTTGACCGCGGTCGCGACCTCCCCGAAGCCGACCGACATCAGGCGGACCTTGCCGGGGTACGCGGTGACGTCACCGGCGGCGTAGATCCGCTCGACCGTGGTGCGCATCCTGGTGTCGACGACGATCGTGCGCCGCTCCAGTGCGACGCCCCAGTCGGCCAGGGGTCCGAGGTTGCTGACGAAGCCGAGCGCGGCCACGACCGCGTCCACCTTCAGGACCCGGGGCTCGGTCTCCCCGTCGACCCTCAAGTGCGCCTGGCGCAGCCGGTCGTCGCCGACCAGGGTCTCCACCTGGGCGTTGGTGACGATACCGACCCCGCACTCGTGCAGTTCGCGGACGCTCGCCGCGTGCGCCCGGAACGTGCCGCGGCGGTGGACGAGGGTCACCGAGCGGGCCACCGGGTGCAGGGCGAGGGCCCAGTCGACGGCGCTGTCCCCGCCGCCGACGACGAGGACGTCACGGTCGGTGTGTTCGGCCGGGTCGGGGACGAAGTAGCTCAGTCCCCGGTCGAGGAACTCCTCGCCGGCCGGGAGGGTCCGCGGGGTGAACGTGCCGATCCCGGCGGTCAGTACGACCGCTCCGGCGTCGACCGTGACGCCGTCGGAGAGGGTGACCTGCGGGCGCCCCTCGGGCGAGCGGGCGAGGCCGACCGCCTGGCGGCCCAGGAGATACGTCGGGTCGAAGGCGTCGGCCTGGTCCTTGAGGGCGGTGACGACGTCGCGGCCACGGGTGCCGGGGACGGCGGCGATGTCACGGATCTCCTTCTCCGGGTAGAGCGCGGTGATCTGGCCGCCGCACTGCGGCAGCGCGTCGACCAGGACGGTCCGCAGCCCGCGGAAGCCCGCGCAGTAGGCGCCGTAGAGCCCGATCGGGCCGGCGCCGACGATGAGGATGTCTGTGGTCACGGTCTCGGCCACGGGCCGGCCTCCTGGGTGTGGTGGGCGGGGTGCTCCGGCGACGGCCGTGAGGCGGGCGGTGGGCGGCGGTGACGCACGTCGCCCCCGCGTCGGCCGGTCGAGTGTAGGAGGCGTCCGACCAGGGGCGTCGGCGCCGGTCCCGGTTGATGGGACGGTCGGTGGACGGTCCGGGGCGCCGCGTGGAGAGTCGTTCTCACCGCCACCGCGACGACGGGCCGACGCCCGTTCGCCCTGTGGTGCTGGGAGCTTTTCGTGGACGAGGAGGCAGGGCCCGTGAGCGATGAGGTGCGGGTGTGGATCGATCAGAAGCTGTGCACGGGTGACGGTCTGTGCACCCAGTACGCCCCCGATGTCTTCGAGTTCGGCGACGACGGGCTGGCCTACGTCAAGGACGCCCCCGACGGGGAGTTGCTGACGCCGGAGGGCGCACAGGCCGATGTGTCGGAGCGGCTGCGCCTGGACGTGATCGACGCCGCCGACGAGTGCCCTGGCAACTGCATCCACGTGGTGCGGCGCGCCGACGGGGCCGAGGTCGCCGGGCCCGACGCCGGCTGATCTCACCTTGCGGCCCGCTGGAGCCGTACACGTATGTCGAGTGGAGGAGTGGTGATCGGTGTCTGCCGTGGTTGAGCCCCAAGTGGACCGTCGTGTCCCGTGGTTCGAGGGTGATGTGCCGGCCGAGAAGGTCCCGGAGAAGTACCGGCTTTCGCGTGCGTTCGTGCCCAAGGCCCGTTATCTGGACCCCGAGTTCCTCAAGCTGGAGCTGGAGAAGGTGTTCACGCGGGCCTGGCTGATGGCCTGCCGGCTGGAGGAACTGCCGGGTGTCGGCTGTTTCGTCGAGTACGAGATCGGTGGTCATTCGATCCTGGTCGTGCGGGAGGGCAAGGACTCGGTCCGGGCCTATTTCAACGCGTGCCGGCATCGCGGTACGCGGCTGGCGCGCGGCCGGGGCCGGGTCGGTTCGCTCATCTGCCCGTTCCACGGCTGGCGTTGGAACCTGGACGGTTCGATCAGGCTGGTGCTGGACCGTGAGGAGTTCGTGCCGCGTTCGGACGACGACCTCGGTCTGGTGCAGGTGCGGGCGGAGCAGTGGGGCGGGTTCGTGTTCATCAACATGGACCCGGACGCGAAACCGCTGCTCGAATACCTCGACCCGATACCGCGGATCTTCGCGCCGTTCCAGTTCGAGAACATGCGGTACCGGTGGCACAAGAGCGTGCTGCTGCCGTGCAATTGGAAGACGGCGCTGGACGGGTTCCTCGAGGCCTATCACGTGGCGGGGACGCATCCGCAGCTGTACCGCTTCGACAAGTCGAACACCAACATCGCCTCGATGAAGGAACTCGAGAACCGGATGTGGGCGCCGACGACCGTGTACGAGCGGCACGCGCACTATTCGAGTGTCGGCCCGAAGAAGAAGGACACCGCCAAGGACCCGGCCAACCGGGGCACGGGGGGCGTGACCGACGAGCGGCTGAGCGTCGCGCTGAGCGTGCAGTACATCGCCGACGACATGCGCGGTCTGGAGAACGAGCGGAGCTGGCGGGCAGCCGAGGCGCTGAAGACGGCGGACGTGCCGGAGGGGATGACCGCCGGTCAGTACTACCTCCAGCTGTACAAGGAGTTGTCGCTCGCCGAGGGCTACGACTGGCCGGAGATCACGCCCCAGCAGTGGGCGGAGGCCGGTACGGCGTGGAACGTGTTCCCGAACACGATCCTGCTGCCCAACCAGGGTTCGGTGTTCGGCTACCGGGCGCGGCCCGACGGACTCGACCCGGACAGCTGCATCTTCGAGATCTTCAGCCTGGACCAGGTCCCCGTCGCCGACTACGACAAGAAGCGGGACTTCCAGCCCCAGTTCTTCGAGGACTTCCGTGAGGCCGACCTCGGCGAGATCTTCACCCAGGACCTGATGAACGCCAAGGAGGTGACCGTGGGCATGCACTCCCCCAGCTTCGACGGCCACCGGCTGAGCGAGGACCAGGAGATGACCATCTACAACCATCACCGCGTCGCCGACCGGTTCCTCTGGACGGACTGACCCGTCCGACGTCCGATCCGTGGTCCCGGCTCCCAGGAGCCGGGACACGATCGTGTCGGCGACCTACCGCCGGACCCAGCCGACGTCGTGCCAGTACGTCTCCAACTCCCGCACCGGCTTGGGCCAGGTCTCGATGTAGGTGACACCCTCGGGTCCCGCCGTCATCGTGTACGGCGTGCCGGCCCGGCTGAGGAACACGTCCCCCGGACCCACCCGCACGGTCTGCGGCTCGCCCGACTCGTAGTGCTCGATGTGGTACTCACCGGCGAAGACGAAGAGCATCTCGTCGACGTTGTGGTGGTGCCGGGGCACCGTGAAGTTCGGGCGCACGCGCAGCGGGTTGCGGTTGAAGCGCGGTATGTCGATCGGCTTCGTGGTCACCCACATCGCGCCGTCGAACGTCGCCGCGAAGTCCACGGGCGCGTCCCGCAGCAGACCGCCGTCGTTCCAGAAGTACTGCGGATGGCCCTGCTGCTCCAGGCCCATGGGAACCCAGTCCGCGTCTTCCACCAGATCACCGAATGTAAGAGTCACGCGGCGACCGTACGCACGGCCGGACACGGTGTCGTCGGAAGGTTCCGCTCATCGGGACCCGCCCGCCGGGGGCTGCGATCCCGGCTCCGGTCCCGGCCAACGGGATTCACGCATGACACGCCAGACCCCGGTCCCCAGTATCGGGGCATGGGAATCGAGTTCTTCAATCTGCTGTCGGACGAGGGCTGGATCGAGCTGCCGGTCGACCAGTCCGCTCCCACGTATCTGTGGAGCGAGGGCGGTCTCCTGGCCGATGCGCCGGTCGACATGGAGCAGACCTTCAAAGGGAACATGTGGTGGTCGACGAAGGTGGACCCGTCGTTCAATCTGAACGGCCTGCGGTGCGCAGCGAACTTCGCGGTCCCCCGCCACCATCACAACCTCGACGAGTTGATCATCGTCTTCGGCGGTGAGTTCCACGTCGACTGGGGCAAGGACGGGGAAGAGGGCAGCCGGACCATCGGTCCGGGCGAGTTCTGGATCAGCGAGGCCGGAACCCCCTATCTCATGACGGCCGGACCGGAGGGCGTCACCTACGTCGAGACCTGGCCCGAGCCGATGGAGAACCTTGAGACGTACTGGCACGACGCGGGCTGGGTGCACCGCGGCCACTGACCAGCCCACCCGCATATTTCGGCCCCTCATTCCAGGCGTGATGCCGGAAGAGGGGCCGACTGCATGGACAAGTCCCGTACGACCCATTCCAGCGTGACGCAATTACGTATACTCTTCTTGCTTGCGGCTGGTCCTTGCGGGGATCGGCTGTCCCTCTCCCCGCATCGGAGCAGGGTCCGTCTCGTCGCCGGTCGTGAAGTCCTCGGCAAGCCCTCGGCACGCCGGCCGGCATGGTCTGCCGCGGCGCCCGGCCCTCGTGCCGTTCGACCTCCACTCGCGGCTCTCTCTTCACTTTCTCGGACGGCAGCGCCGCCGCACGGCGCCGCCGGTCGCTGATCGCAGCGAGTGCCGGGCACTCGCCGACACGTTGGGACGCAGACATGATCGAGTCGGTCGGACGAGCCATTTCCTCACCCAGGTCACGCGCGTCGGTCGCGCTGGTGTCGGCCACGCTCCTGCTCGCGGGCTGCGGCAGCGGCGGTGACGGCGCCACCACCGCCGCGGACAGCACGAAAGTCCCGGCCGCACTGGCGAGCGCCTTCCCCGGGAAGAAGGCCACCGGCGCACCGGTCAGGATCGGCCTCATCACCAACGAGGGCGGCTCCGCCATCAGCCAGCCCGAGACCAGGGAAGCCGCCCAGGCTGCCATGAAGTACGCCAACGCCAACCTCGGCGGGATCGCGGGCAGGCCCGTCGAACTCACGGTCTGCAAGACGAAGGAGGAACCGGCGACGGCCCGGGACTGCGCGAACCAGATGGTCGAGCAGAAGGTCGACGCGGTGGTCCTGACCAGCAGCGGTCTGGGTGACTCGATGGTGCCGATCGTGACGAAGGCCGGCATTCCCTGGGCGACCGCCATCGCCGCGAGCAACTCCGAGGGCACCACGCCCAACGCCTTCTCCTGGACGGGCGGTTTCCCGACGACCATGACGTCGATGGCCGCGTACGCGAAGGAGAAGGGGTACAAGAAGGTCGCCGCGTTCGTGATCGACGCACCGGCCGCGGTCAGCGGGATCGAGGCCATCGGCAAGCCCGTCTTCGCCAGGGCGGGTATCGGCCTCCAGGTCGTGACGGTGGCCGCGGGCACCCCGGACGCGTCTCCGCAGGTGAGCGCCGCGCTGCGGAACAAGCCCGACGCCGTCGCCGTCGTGGCGGATCCGACCGTGTGCACCTCCGTGCTCCAGGCCATGGGCACCCTCGGCGCCGGCATCGCCCGGATGACCGTCCAGTCGTGCGTGTCCCCGGAGGTCGTACAGGCGGTGGGCGCGGGCATGGACGGCGTCCAGGTCTTCAGCAGTTTCGACGTCGCCGGCAACGACCCGGAGGCCCAGCTCTTCCGGCAGGTGATGAAGGAGTACAGCCCCGACACCCCCACCCAGGGCTACGCGGCGGTCGGCTACCAGGGCGTGCTGGGCCTGGTGCGCGCCCTGCACGGACTGACCGGCACGGTCTCGGCGAAGACGATCACGGCGGCGCTGCGCACGGCGAAGGACGTCGTACTGCCGGCCGGCCACGGCATCACCTTCAGCTGCGACTCCAAAGCGGTACCCGGACTGCCCGCGGCCTGCTCGGCGAAGGAGGTCACCGGCACGGTGTCCGACGGCAAGTTGGGGCAGTTGCGGGTCGTCGATCCCAGCTCGTTGTTCGCGCGCTAGTCGAAGCAGCGGTGGTCGGAGCAACCGGGAGGGACGGTCTCGCCGATGAGCCAGTACGTCGTGTTTCTGTTGCTGGGGCTGGGCAGTGGGGCGGTGTTCGGCGCCCTCGCGCTGGCACTGGTGCTCACCTACCGCGGTTCCGGGGTGGTCAACTTCGCCACCGGGGCGATCGCGTTGTACAGCGCGTACACCTACGCGTTCCTGCGCCAAGGTGAGTTGCTGGTGCCGCTGCCGGGTGTGCCGAAGAAGGTCGGGCTCGGCGGACCGCTCGGTCTCTTCCCGGCGGTGGTCATCTCCCTTGTGCTGGCGGCCCTGTTGGGGGTGGTGCTGTACGGGCTGGTCTTCCGGCCGTTGCGCACCGCACCGCCGGTGGCGAAGGCCGTCGCCTCGATCGGGGTGATGCTGGTGATCCAGGCCGTGCTGGCCGCGGGCGTGGGTACGGGTGCGGTGTCGGTGAAGGCCATCCTGCCCAACGACCCGGTGTCCTGGGGCGGTTCGCTCATCCCGGGCGACCGGCTGTGGTTCGCAGCCGTCATCGTCGTACTGACCGTCGTGCTGGCGCTGGTGTTCCGGCTGACCCGGTTCGGTCTGGCGGCCCGGGCGGTGGCGGAGTCGGAGAAGGGCGCGCTGGTCAGCGGGTTGTCGCCGGAGCGGATCGCGGTGGCGAACTGGGCGCTCAGCTCGGCCATCGCCGGCCTGTCCGGCATCCTGATCGCGCCGATCGTGCCGCTGGTCCCGGTGTCCTACACGCTGTTCATCGTCCCGGCCCTCGCGGCGGCGCTGGTCGGCAACTTCACCGCGCTGATCCCGGCCGTGGGAGCCGGGCTGGTCATCGGGATGCTCCAGTCCGAGGTGCAGTTCCTGCAGGGGAAATGGTCGTGGCTGCCCCAGACCGGTCTGGCCCAACTGGTGCCGCTGGCCGTCATCCTGGCCTACCTGGTGGTGCGCGGGCGTCCGCTTCCCACCCGTGGCTCGCTGATCCAGCAGGCGCTCGGCCGGGCACCGCGCCCGGACCGTGTGCTGGTCCCGGCCGTCGTGAGTACGGCCCTGGGTGTCGTCGTGCTCCTGGCCACCCACGGCAGCATTCGCGCCGCCGTGATCACCTCGCTGACCCTGGCGGTGATCTCGCTGTCGCTGGTGGTCGTCACCGGGTTCGCCGGGCAGATCTCGCTGGCGCAGCTGACGCTGGCCGGAGTCGGCGCGTTCAGCCTGAGCAGGCTGAGTGCGGGATGGGGTATACCCTTTCCGTTCGCCCCACTGCTGGCGGCCCTGGCGGCGATGGTGATCGGGGTCGTGATCGGGCTTCCCGCGCTGCGGATCCGCGGTCTTCCGGCGGCGGTGGTCACGGTCGCGCTGGCGGTGGCACTGGAGGCCTTCTGGTTCCGCAACCCCGAACTCAACGGCGGCCTCGGCGGCTCCAAGATCCCCTCGCCGCACCTGTTCGGCCTCGACCTGGGCATCGGCTCCGGCGAGGACTATCCACGGCTGCCCTTCGCGCTGCTGTGTCTGGTGGTGCTGTTGCTGGTGGGCCTGGGCGTGGCGTGGCTGCGGCGCAGCAGGCTCGGCGCCGCGATGCTCGCCGTGCGTGCCAACGAACGGTCGGCCGCGGCTGCCGGCATCGACGTCGCCCGCACGAAGATCGTCGCCTTCGCGATCGGCGCGTTCGTCGCCGGGCTCGGCGGCGCCCTCCTGGGCTACCAACAGACCGTCGCGGACGCCGAGATGTTCACCGCGATCGGCGGCCTCGGCCTGTTCGCCACCGCCTATCTGGCAGGTGTCACCGCCCTGTCCGGCGGCATCGTGGCCGGTGTCATGGGAGCCGGCGGCCTGCTGCCCGTCCTGCTGGACCGGGCCCTGTCCCTCGGCGAGTGGTACGACGTGATCATGGGCGTCGGACTCGTCCTCACCGTGATCACCAACCCCGAGGGCGTCGTCGGCCCGGCGCACGAACTGGCGGCGCGAGTCCGGCGCGCACGCCACCCGGCAGCCGTCGACACCGTGGACGAGCAGGACGCCGACGCGCTGACCGGTTCGGCACCGGCCGCCCGTCGCCCGGTTCCCGAACCGGGCGAGGTGGTGCTCGCGGTGCGCGAGGTCGGGGTGCGCTACGGCGGTGTGGTGGCCGTCGACTCGGTCTCCTTCGAGGTGCGTTCGGGCGAGATCGTCGGCGTGATCGGGCCGAACGGTGCCGGGAAGACCACCCTGCTCGACGCCATCAGCGGATACCACCGCAGCACGGGAACAGTGGAGTTCGACGGCCGGGAGATCTCGTCCCTGAAGCCGCATCAGCGCGGCCGGGCGGGCCTCGGCCGCACCTTCCAGGGCATCGAGCTCTACGAGGATCTCAGCGTGGAGGAGAACGTGCTGGTCGGGGAGGCCGCGGCCCGGCACGGCGGCGACCATGTCGGTTCCGTGCAGGGGCCGGAGCTGCGCAACCGATTGTTCGAGACGCTGCACCTGAGCCGGTTCCGGGCCCAGCCGGCCCGCGAACTCTCCCAGGGCAGGCGGCAGTTGGTGTCCATCGCGCGCGCCCTGGCGGGCCGCCCCCGGATGCTGCTGCTGGACGAGCCCGCGGCCGGTCTCGACAGTTCCGAGAGCCGGTGGCTGGGCGACCGGCTGCGGGCCGTGCGGGCCGACGGTGTGACCGTGCTGCTGATCGACCACGACATGGGGCTGGTGCTCGACGTGTGCGACCGGATCGTCGTGCTGGACATCGGAAAGGTCATCGCGGACGGAACTCCCGCCGAGATCAAGGCGGATCCACGCGTCGCCACCGCCTACCTCGGCGCGGCGCAGAGCGATACGGACCAGGTGCGGGGGGAGGTCGTCCAGTGACCGGGCCGGAGCTGCTGATGTGCGAGGGCGTGGACGCGGGCTACACGAAGGGGCGACCAGTGGTGCGCGCCTTCGACCTGAAGCTGCTGCCCGGTGAGGTCTTGGCCCTTCTCGGGCCCAACGGGGCGGGAAAGACAACCCTGTTGACGACGCTCGCCGGTCTGCAGCCGCGACTGGGCGGGACGGTGGCCCTCGACGGCCGGGAGATCCGTGGCGGCCGGGCGCGCGAGGCAGCCCGACGGGGACTGGTCCTCGTGCCCGACGACCGCGCTCTGTTCACGCAGTTGACCGTGCGGGACAACCTGACGCTCGCACGACGGCGGCAGGGCAGCACCGTGGACCAGGTGCTCGACTTCTTTCCTGCACTGGGGAAACGGCTGAAGGTCGCGGCCGGCCTGCTCTCCGGCGGGGAGCAGCAGATGCTGGCCCTGGGCCGGGCCATGATCCAGGATCCGCGGGTGCTGCTCGTCGACGAGCTGAGCATGGGGCTGGCGCCGGTGATCGTCGAGGAACTGCTGCCGGTGGTACGGCGGATCGCCGAGGACACCGGCGCGGCCGTCGTACTGGTCGAGCAGCACGTCCGGCTGGCCCTCGACGTGGCGGACCGGGCGGCGGTCCTGGTGCACGGCGAAACCGTGCTGAGCGACTCCGCCGACCGGCTCGCGGCCGACCCCGGCCTGCTGGAACGCGCCTATCTCGGCGAGCGGTCACCGGATCCGGATCCCGTCCCGTGACCGGATGGACCGGATCAGGCCGTACTCGCCTACGCGTCGGGGGTGAGCCCGCGGACGCGGTAGTCGGTGAGTACGGCCGTGACCACTTCGGTGCGGGAGCGCAGCCCGGTGCGGGCGAACAGCCGGGACAGCCGGTTGGCGACCGCGTCCTCCGTGAGCCGTAGCACCGTGGCGATCTGACGGTTGGTCAGGCCCTCGGCGATCAGCGTCGCGAGCAGCTGCTCGCTCTCGACGGTGGCCTGTCTCCGGCCGGGGACGGTGATCCCGGCCGCGCGCATGGCGGCCCGGGCGTGGAAACGCTCCAGCGCGGCACCGCACTGCCCGAACAGTTCGTACGCCTCGCGCAGCAGTGCGGGCGGGCCTGCGCCCGCGTCGGCGGCGGCGCCCAACGTCACCGCCGTCTCGAACGGCTGGCTGCGTGAGCGGGCCAGCTCCACGGCCTCCCGCAGGTTGCGGTCGGCGGTGCCGGGACTCTCCTGCCGTAACAGCCGGGCCGAGGCCAGCAGATACGTCAGGCGGGTCCTTCCGGTGCCCATCCGGGCGGAGATGTGTTCCAGGCGGTCCAGGCAGGTCGCCGCCTCCGCCCTGCGGCCCGCCTGCGCGAGCAACTCCGTCAGGGACGCCCAGAGTTCGTCGGTGCCGGCGACCTGGGCGTGTGCGTCCGCCGCGGCGAGACCGCGCCGTAGCGACCGCTCGGCGCCGACCGGATCGCCGAGGGTCCGCAGCACGTCGGCCTCGGCGGCGTCCAGTGAGTGTTCCGGTGGGCCTTCGCCCGGGACGCGCACGCCGTCGATCACGCGACGGGCGCTGGTGACGCGGCCCCGGGCGAGCAGGATCGCCACGGTCCGCGCCGGAATCAGGTACTTGTCCAGCGCGGGCGTGTGGAACTGGTTGTTCGCCAGCATCCAGCGGGTTGGCTCCAGTGCCTGGTCCCACTCGCCCCGGAGGTGGTGCCGCAGGAACCGACCGGACCGGGGCAGCAGTTCGGGGGTCATGCCCTGAGCGGTCAGGAGGGCTTCGGCGGCGTGCAGGTCCCCGCCGTTGAGGAGCTCGTCGAACTTGGTGACGGTCAGCGCATAGGTACGGTCGGGGCCGATGTGCGGGACTTCCGGGACGGCGAGTGAGCGTCGGAAGCGTTCCGGCCGGCCCAGCGCGAGTTCCGCCGCGTCGCGGAAGCAGGTGGGATTGGCGCGGGCTCGGACGTCGGTGCTCCACACGGGTTCGGTCCGCGCCAGGAGGTCCAGCGCTTCGTGCCATCTCGCCAGCAGACACAGGGCCAGCGCACGGCCGGTCGCGCCGGCCAGGACGGGCAGCCGCAGTTCGTCCCACCAGCGCGGGGTGGCCAGCCGGGACAGCGCCGCCCAGTCCAGGTCGTCGGCCGTCGCCGCCGTCAACAGGGTGGCTGTCTCCTGGAGTTCGAGCGGGCCGAGGATGTCCGGGCGGTTGCGCAGGATCGACTCGGCGATGGCGCGTGCGGTCGCGAAGTCTCCGGCGAAGTAGGCGGCGACGGCGTACCGCTGAAGGGCCGGGACACGGTCGGCGGGTCGCTCGATGAGATAGCCGGCCGCGCGACACCACCGGAGCATTCCCCTGCCCTCGGCGTCGGGATGCAGACGCTCGACCGCCGCGGTCAACTCGCGTGCCGCGCGGTCGCGTTCGACGAGGGTGCCCGCCTCCGCGATGCGGTCCGCGAGGTAGGCCACCGCGTCGACGTCGTCGAGCCGGGTTGTCGTCGGCCGCTGCTGCATCCCTGACGCCGTGTCTGCCTCGTCGGCATCGGCCCAGAGGGTCTCCACTGCGGTGGCGGACAGCCGGCTGCGTTCCAGCGGCCCGAGCCGCTCGCGTACGGCGTGTGCCGCCAGCGGTACGGTGAACGTCCAACCCTGGTGCGCTTCGGCAGAGTTGAGCTGGCGCAGACCCCCGACGGTCTCCTCGATGATCTCCGCGTCGATCAACTCGCGGACTGCTTCGCGGACTTCGTCGGTGGAGAGTCCGGCCGAGGCCGCGATCAGTTCCACGGCCCGTACGCCGAGGGGCCACAGGATACTCAGTGCCCCGGCCACCGTGCGGCACGGTTCGCCCAGCGCGGCCAGTGCCCTCATGTGCCGGTCGCTGTCCGGAAGTTCGGGTATCGGTGTCCGCGCCCCGACGAAGGCGTGGCCGTCCGTCACCCTGATCGCCCCTTGCCGGGTCCAGGCGGTGAGCAGTGCGTCGACCGCCCCTGGCAGACCCTGCGTGAGGTCGCGTACCCGCCGGGCCAGGCCGGTGTCGGGGATCGCCGCCAACCGCCGCGCCACCATGGCGGTCGTCTCCTCCGGGGTAAGAGGGGGCAGCACGATCGTGCGGGCCCTGTCGACGCCCCTCCGGTGCCGGGATGCGTGGTCTCGCCCCACAGCCGAGGCCACCAGCCGCGCACCGGACGGGATTCCGGGGAAGTCGATGCCGCCGAGCAGGGACAGTGAGTCGGCGTCGGCGTGCTGGATGTCGTCGATCACCACCACGGACGCGGTCCGCGCCAGGGCCGTGTGCAGCAGTGCGGCCATCCCCGTCCCGTCGCCCCGCCCGGCCGCCCGCACCGCCTCCACGTTCCGGCGGTCCTCCAACGCCATGACGAGCCGCAGCGCCAGCAGGAAGGGCCGCGCGTCGTCGCCCTGAACGCAGCCCACGGCACGTACGAACACCCCCTGAGCGCGCAGCCGTTCGGCGACGGCATGCAGGAACACCGTGCGTCCGGCGCCTCGCCGACCCCGGACCAGCACCAGGCGCGACCCGTCCGTGTCTCTCAGCCAGCCATGGACTTCACCCAACTCCCGCTCACGCCCCACGAGTTGGCCAGCCAACGGGCCCACACCGACTGCCGTGCCGCCGTGCGCCGACCGGGGGTCCTCGGACGCAAGAGTCATGGTCCACTACGTTCTCTTCGACGACTTGTGCCGGGTGGACGGTGACGAGTCCGGTCGGCCATGTGTTCGGAAATTGGCCCCGCGGCCACATTATGATCACATCCGGACGGTCGTTTCCGTCGGCCGGCGGACTCCGCACCCAGCGCGCCCCGAACGTGCGCGCTCCTGGCGGCCGTTCACCCGCGGAGTACCGGACCCGGAAGGGGTGGACGTGCGGGCATGGGAGCCTGTCATCGGCAGGGACGGTGAACTCCGGGACGTGACGCGGACGTTGATGTCCACCGGCGCTTCGGCGCGCACCCTCCTGGTCGTCGGAGGACCGGGAACGGGCAAGACCGCCGTGGTGGAACAGGCCCGGCGGGCCGCGGCCGAGGAAGGCGCCCACGTCCTACGGCTGCGCTGTCACGACGGTGCGAGCCCGCCCGGTGCCGCCGCCCTGGCCGACGGCGTGCACTCGGTGCTCGCCAAGTTCCACGACCGTCGCAGCCCGGTCCGGGTCGGTGCCGTCCGCCGGATCCGCCTGCAATCCACCGGCCACGACGGCGAGTTGGCGCTGCTGTCCGTTCTCGGCGAGATCCTCACGGACGCGGCGGCGCACCTCCCCTTCGCGGTGGTGGTCGACGACATCGACCGGATGCCACCGCGGACGGCGTCCGCCCTCGGCCTGCTGCTGCGCGTCTTCCGCCCGGTCGGGGTGCCGATGGTGATGGCCGGCCGACCGCTCCGTCCCCCGGACGACGGCGCCCCACCGCTAGCAGCGGCGGCCGACCGACTGCTGGAACTGCCGCCGCTGCGGCCCACCGACATCGAGGCCCTCGTCGTACGGCGGCTCGGCCGACCGGTCGAACCGGCCCTGGTGACAGCGGTGTTGGGCGCGCTGGGCCCGATGGCGGGGATCCCCGAAGCCGTACTGTCGGTGCTCGACGCGATGGCCGAGCACGGTGGCTTCCTGGAACTCGACGGCCACGTCTGTCTGACCCAACCGGAGCGGGCGCTGCGGCTCACCACCGACGTGAAGAAGCTGAGCCGCCTGTGCTGGCCGGACGCGCCGCCGGACCCCGTCGCCCTGGACGCCGCGGCGGCGGTGGCCCGCAACCTCGAACACGCCGAAGTGCGCCTGGACGATCTGCTCCGCCTGAAGCCCGGTGGACCGCGTCGGGCGGGTCTGGTCGACCGCTCGCTCACCCCGCTGGTCAAGGACGGGACGCTGACCGTGGACGGGGACGGCCGGATGGCGTTCGCCGTTCCGGCGCTCGCGGCGGCACTGCGCGCACTGCCCACGCACCACGGCGTGTCGTCGCTGCACGCCCTGATCACCAGGTCGTTGACCGACCGGCTGGGCCCGCAGACGGCCGGCAGCTGCTATCCGCGCCTCGCCGAGCACGTGGCGGCGGCCGGGGCCGAACTGGACGACGCCCTGGCGGTGGACGTACTGCTCGCGGCTGCCCGTACGGACGCCAGGTCGGACTGGCCCCGGTCGGTCCGCGCCTACGCCTCGGCGCTGCGGCGCCTGGCACCGCACGACCACCGGACGCCCGGCGTCCTGCGCGAGTCCGCCGAACTGAGCCTGCGCCACGCCGACCACCCGGGTGCGCTGGCCCTGGGCGAACCGCTGCTCGCCCACCTGTCCGCGTCACCGGCCCGGCAGGACCGTGACTGTCTCGACTTCGTCGCGGAGGTGTGGGCGATGGCGGCGCTGCACGAGCACCGGTTGCCGGACACCGCAGGCACCGGTCTCCCCGCCGACGATGTCCGGAATCAGATTCCCGCCGTAGCCCAATTCGCGGAACTCGTCGGCCCGTTCGGGCTCGGCGCAACGACGCCCAGACCGGCGAGCGGGACTCCTCGGCCGTCGGCCGCAGGACACCGTACGCGCACCGGACCGATGCCGTCCCAACCGACAAGCGGGCCCCGCCAACCGGATGCCCCCGACCCTCGTGGGGACGCCGGACCACCGCCGTCCCCACCGACAGGCGGGACTCACCAGCCCCCGACTCCCGCCCGCCGTCCGGGCTCCGGACCGCTGCCCTCCCCGCCGGAGCTGCGGTTGCTGGCCGCCGCCACGGGCAGCCGTGCCGAACTGTCGGGCGCGCTGCACGCCCTGTCTCCCGAGGCGAGCGGCGCGCTGGACCTGGACAGGCTGCGGACGGCGGCCGTGCACGCGGACCTGACCGGTGTTCTGGCCACCGTGCTCGGGGACCGCTACACGGGGGCGGGCAACAGCACGGCCGCCTGGTACCACGCCATGGTTCGCGACTACCTCGAAGGCGACTGGGACCGGGCGCTGGTGGCGGCCCGCCGGATCGAGGCGCGCAGCCGGACGCGCGGCACGACGGCCGGCGCCGCGCAGTCCGCCCGGGTGCTCGCGGCCGAAATCCTCTGTACGCGTGGGGAGTTGGGGAGGGCCAGGACCTGGCTGGAGCTGGTTCCGGACAGCGTGTCGCACCCGCTCGTCGCCTGGGCCAGGCTCGGCCTGCGGTACTGGTCGGGGCAGGTGGAGGAGTCGTTGGAGACGGCGCTGAGGGACGTACGGCGGGCTCACGGGAGCGGTGTGCACTCGGGTACCGAGAAGGTGTTGCTGCGGTACGTCGCCTTCGCCCTGGTGGCGGACCTGCCGCAGGCCATGCGGGAGGGGCTGGCCGAACTGGAGGCGCTGCACGAGGTGGTGGGCTCCGCGATGACGCGCGAGGCGGTGCTGTTCGGCCGTGGTCTGGTGCACGGCGACGCGGACAGCGCGCTGGCCGCACTGCGGTCGGTGCGCGGGCGGGGTGACGCGTACCAGAACCTGCTCTGTTGTCTGTCCCTGATGGAGATCGGCGACGAGTCCGAACCGTGGCCGGCCGAGGCCTCTCGGATTGCGCGGTCGCTGGGGATCGGGCGGGCCACCCGCACGACGCTCGGCCACATGACACGGCGGCGGACCTTCGGGCTGCCGAGGACGCGCCCGGCCAAGGACACATTCGGCGAGGACGACGTCAGGCTGACCACGATGGTCAGCAACGGGGCGACCAACCGCCAGATCGCGGCACGCCTCGCGTGGAGCGAGAAGACCGTCGAACGGCGGCTCACCCGGCTCTTCCAGCGCACCGGGTGCCGCTCCCGGGTGGAGCTGGCCGCGGCCTGGCTGGACGGCAGCCTCGCCCGCCGTGTCCTGGTCCCGGACGGCACCCACCGGGCCGGAACGACACTGCCGGGCCCCGGCGGAACGACACCGCCGGGCCGGCTGTGACGGCCGGTCAGCCGAGGCGGGCGGTGTGGGTGTCGATGGGTACACCGAGCCGGCCCGTGTCGAGGGAGCCGTCGGACCTCACCCGGAGGTTCCACTCAAGGGTGGGGATGTAGCCGAGCACCAGCAGCGTGTCCGTCCCGCGCAACGGGGTCTCGCCCCATCGCTCGTTGCGGTACTGGGCCGCGGTCACCACGAAGAGCCGGCGGGCGTGTGTCGGAGCGTTCGCCCCGCCGCGGTCCCTGCCCATGAACAGGGTGTGCAGGGCCGATGGTCCGGACACCTGGTTCTCGCCGACGGACAGCGCCTCGCCCCGGCCGGTCGCGGTGCGCAGCCGGGCCGATCGCGCGCCCAGCCCGTCGGTCACCGAGGGAGTGGCGGCCGAGCCCACCAGGACGACCGTGGCGAGGGTTCCGACCGGTCCCGAGACCACTTCGGAGATGAGGGCCTGCGCGAGACGCAGGACATCGTCGTCGTCTCCCGTCAGGGCGATCGGGCCGCTGAGCCGGGAGAGGTCGACCAGTGTCCTTTCGCCCCTGTACAGACCGAGAGTGACGGTCAGCGAGTACGGGTGGGTGAGCGCGTCACCCGCGTTGCCGGTCCGCCGCAGGTCCTTCGTGTCCACCGACCACTCCTTCCCGGAGACGTCCGCGGTCCACGGCGCCGGCGCGTGGGTGTCCGCCTCGGTGAGCCGTAACGTCAGTCGCTGCCCCGAGTGGACGACGGTCTGCAGGTCCGGCAGCGGGCGCCCGCCGTGCGTACGGCCCACGGCCACGGCCCGCAGACCGAGGGCCACGGTCTCCAGCGCCTTGCGGTGGGCGCCCGACAGCCCTGAACGGACCCGCTCCGAGGGCGAGTTGCGGCTACGGCGGATCAGCGCGGCCCCGACCAGGAGCAGGCCGAGCAGCACGCACAGGGCAATGGACGCGAGCATGCGGCCACCTTTGTTGCTAGAAGTTGTCGGATTCGGTCACCGGCTCCGTGGAGACGCGGCCCGTCAGGGTGGAACGCCGGCGGTCCCCTGAACCGGGCCCCGGTGTTCACCGCACGGCATCGTCGCGTGCCTGTCGTCTCCGATGGAGGGCGAAACCGCCAACCTTGCCGGTCCGTACAGGGAGTTGGTGGGATCCACCACCCAGGGCCGCGGCGCCGCTCGGACCGAGGTCAGGGCGCTTCGTCAACTCGCGGCAGATTTCCCTCGGTTGACCGGCGAGGGGGCGGTGGCACGGATGCGCGGTCGGTGCCGGTGGCAGCATCGTCCTCCCGTACGACCGCAGTTGGGAGGTGGGGGCACATGCCTCAGCACGTACTCGGCGAGACCCTGCGCGTGGCGATTCACGCGCCCGCTCCCCTCGTCCGCGCCGGACTGGCCGGCTTCGTCGCCATGGAGCCGCGACTGCGCGAGGTGCCACCGGACAGGATCCGGGAGGCCGACGCGATCGTGGTCGCCGTGGACGTGGCGGACGCCGCCGTCCTGGACCTGCTCCGCAGCCTGTGCGACAAGCCGGGCGCGCGTTTTGTGGTGGTGGTGGGCAAGCAGTGGCGGGCCGATGTGTCGGCGGCGCGGCACCGGGGTGTCCGGGCGGTCGTGTGGTGGGACTTCTGCAGCCCGGACGTCTTCGTCCGTACGGTCCGCGCGGTGGCCGGGGAGCCCGCCGCCCGGCGAAGTCCCGCACGCCAGCCGCGTGATGCCACACCGAGCGAACGAGCCGTCGCGGTCGCCGGGGACCGGGCCGCGCTGAGCCCGCGCGAGGTGGCGGTGCTGCGCCTGATCGCCGAAGGAAGGCAGTGCGACGAGATAGCGACGGAACTCTCCTATTCCGAGCGCACAGTGCGGTACATCCTCTACGGCGCGATGAAGCGCCTGCGGACCCGCACCCGGGCCCACGCCGTCTCGTCCGCCATCCGGGCCGGACTGATCTGAACCGGCGCCGTGCCCGACCCGCCGCCTCCGGCCCGCCGCATCCGGCCGGCGCAGCGTGTCGAATGCGCCGGTTCCCGATCGACGTGAGAGTGGAAGCACCACCTCCACGACTCAGGAGCGCCCCATCATGACCGTGACCGCGGATTTCGCCATGTCCCTCGACGGATACATCGCCGGTACCGGCGTCACCGTCGACAACCCCGGAGGCGACGGCGCCGAGCTGCTCTTCGAGTGGATCCACAACCTGGCGAGCTGGCGGGAGCGCCAGGGCATGACCGGTGGGGAGGAGAACCGCGACTCGGAGTTGATGCGCGAGTGGTTCGACGCCACCGGGGCGGTGGTCATGGGGCGGACGATGTACGACACCGGCGAGGAGTTCTGGGGCGACAACCCGCCGTTCCGGGCACCGGTGTTCGTGCTCACGCACCACCCCCGACCGACCCTCGTCAAGGAGGGCGGCACCACCTTCACCTTCGTCACGGACGGCATCCACAGCGCCCTCGACCGGGCGAGGGCCGCCGCCGGTGAAAGGAACGTCGACATCGCCGGTGGTGCGAGCACGGTCCGGCAGTACCTCGGGGCGGGGCTCGTCGACGAGCTCCAGCTGCATGTGGTGCCCGCGCTGCTCGGCGACGGCCTGCGCCTCTTCGAGGGAACGGGTACGGGACGGCGGCGAGTCGAGCAGGTCGGGGTGGTCGACACTCCCCTGGCCACCCATCTGAAGTACCGCTTCGTGGAGTGAGCGTTCCGTACCCGCTCCGTCCGTTCCGTCGGGACGATCACCCGGCGTGCCGCAACGAGATCGGGTCACCCACCCGGACCGTGCCCGCCTCCAGAACGTCCAGGTACACGCCGAGGCACGAGAGCCGGCCCAGGTCGAAGACCGGTACGCGGTGTTCCCGGGCGACCGCGCGCATGATGCCGGGGTCCGGCGGCAGTTCGTCGTGGCCGAGGGTGGGAACCACGCAGCGGGGTGTCGGCACCAGGACCCGGAACAGGGCCTCCCCCACCCGCAGGCACGACCCCACCCAGGCGTCCTCCGGGAAGCCGGGTTCCCCGGGGGTGTCCACGACCAGGTTCGGCCGGAAGCGGCGGGCGTCGAAGTCCCCCGCCGGGTGGACGGCGCGCATCCGGTCCAGGGCCGCGGTGGTGACGAGATGGACCCGGCCGAAGTCGAAGAACGTCCCCGGGGCGACGCCGCCCGTCGTGATGCTCTCCCCGGTGACGTCGACGGTGGCCGACTCCCGCACGGAGTCCGGGACCCCGCCCTCGTACGCGGGCACCGCGCGCTCCAGCCTGCTGTCCTCCGGCACGACGGCCGACAGGAAGACCTGGCGACCCAGCAGTTTGGACAACTCCCCGTCCAGGTCCGGGTCTTCGACCGGGAGGGCGGTGCCGTCCGGCAGTACGACCCTCACCACGCCGGAGTCGTCAAGGCGGCTGCGGCAGCGCAGCAACTCACCCCATTTCCGCGGGTGTTTGGCGCTGCCGACCGCACCCGTCCCGTCGAGGACGGCGTAGACCCGGTCCCCGGAGAGCCCGCGCTCCGTGACCGCCGCGGCGACAACGGCCTCGCCCACCATCGACTTCACCGGATAGCGGTACAGCGCCGCGACAGTCCCCATGGAGCAATCTCCTTCAGAGGGTGAGCAGTTCCTCGTAGAAACCCCCGAACTCCCGCTCACGGTCGACGAGATGGATCTCCAGGATCCAGTGACAGTTGCGGCCGGCCTTGTCGGTGCGGCGCATGGGTGTGACGTTCTCCGGGGTGACGTACGACTCGACGTGCGCGCCCTCGATCGTCTCGTGCGGGAACTCGCCGACCAGGTGTCCGGCGTGCCAGCCGCCCAGCTCCCAGCCCGCCTTCTCGGCGAGGCGGACGACCTCGGCGTACAGGCGCTCGCCGGTGATGTCCTGGGTGCTCTCGAAGAAGCTCCGGCCGGCCGCGAACACTTTGGGCAGGTCGTCGCGCAGTCGGTGTTTGACCGGGTCGCCGCCGAGGACGAAGGTCCGGCCGAAGTCGGCCTCGTACTCCTCGAAGATCGGTCCGAAGTCGGCGAACACGATGTCGTCGGCGCCGATCACCCGGTCCGGCGGGTTCTCCTTGTACGGCTTGAGCGTGTTCGGTCCCGAGCGCACGATCCGCTTGTGCCAGTGCCGGGTGGTGCCGAACATCTCGTTCGCGAGATCGCGGATCCGGTCGCTGACCGCGCGTTCCCCCTCGCCGGGCGCGACGAGCCCGCGCTCCTCGATCTCCGCGAAGAGCAGTGCGGCTTTGGCCTGGGCATCGAGCAGGCGTGCGGCCCGCGTGGGTTCGTCGTCAGCCATGGGCCGAACCTAACCAGCCCGATCATTGTCGGCAACGGTATTCCGCATGCCGGGCTCGCCGCACCCCGTGGCGTGGGCAGCGGGTTCAGCCGGCGACGCGGGACGCGCGGGCCAGGAAGTGGTGCGGAGCGTCCTCGTAGCGGGACAGGTCCCATCCGCCGTGCGCAGGGCGGGGCGCAGTCGGTGCTCCGCGAGGAGGTCGTCCGGGTCGAGGGGGCGGCCGTGGCGGGCGGCGCGTTCGGCGCGGCCGGAGGGGTGGTAGAGCAGCAGGGTGCCGTCGGGTGCGGTGACGCGGGCCCATTCGCGCAGGGCGGTCGCGGGGTCGGGTACGTGGTTGATCAGGCCCGCGCTGAAGACGGCGTCCAGCGCGGCGGTCGGCAGCGGCAGTCGGCAGACGTCGGCCAGCAGCAGGTGCCCGTCCTTGTCGCGGCTCTCGCGCAGGGCGGCGGTGAGCATCGCAGGCGTGAGGTCGACGCCGAGGACGAGGCCCGCGTCGCCGACGTGTGCGCGCAGTGCGGGCAGTGCCCGGCCGGTGCCGCAGCCGAGGTCCGGGACCCGCGCGCCGGGGCGCAGTTCCATCCGCTCGACGGCCACCGCGTACCGGGGGCCGTCGTCCGCGAACCGTTCCTCCCAGGTGGCCGCCCGCCGGGTGAAGAAGGCGCGGGTCGCGGTCTGCTCGGCGCGCGCCGCGACGAAGGCGGCGAAGCGCTTGAACACACCGTCGCGGTGCCGGGCCAGTACGGCCAGTTCGGCGGGCGCGGACTCGATCAGGCCGGGGGCGGTGGCCGCTTCCTCGGGGAAGGCGTCGGCGAAGGCGCCGACCGCGGTCTCGTCCACCTCCAGGTGGAACTGCGTTCCCCACGCCGAGCCGCCGAGCCGGAACGCCTGCACCGGGTACCGGTCGCAGGAGGCCAGCAGGGTCGCCCCGGCCGGCAGGTCCATCGTGTCGCCGTGCCAGTGCAGCACCCGCAGCCGCTCGGGAACGCCCGCGAAGAGGGCGTCGCTGCGCGCGGCCTGCGTCATCCACACGTCGGCCCAGCCGATCTGTGCCCCGTCGCCCGGCCGTCCGGCACCGCCCGCCGCGACGGCCAGCAACTGCGCGCCGAGGCACACGCCCAGTACGGGGATCTCGGCGTCCAACGCGGCGCGCAGCAGGGCCAGTTCAGCGTTCCGGCCGGGGAAGTCCTCGTAGGCGGCCATCGCCCCGCCCATCACCACCAGACCCACCAGGTCGTCGGCCGTGTCCGGCACCGGGTCGCCCGCTCAGGTCCGGCAGACCCGGGTCGGCAGCCCGGCCGCCTTGAGCGCGGAGCCGATGGCGTAGGGGCCTTCGTGCGGTGCGTGCTCCACGATCTGAATCACGGGCGACCACCTCCCGCACGACCGTACCCGGACGATGGCCGAAACCAAACGCGGATACGAGACGAAGAGCTCGTCCTGCCTCGCAATTGCCAGGACATACCTCTCATTGCCCAGGCGCGGGCGAATACCCCTGCCACAGCGGCGGGATTCCGGCGCCCGCCCTCCCCCTTTCGCGGCTTTCTCCGATTTGCCAGGACGGAGGAAACTCCCAGGTGGCGGATGCGACGAGGTCTGTGACGGGCGCGGCCGGAGCGGCTAGCTTGTGGACGCACAACCGGTGATAAATCCGGCAATCCAGAACTTTCTCCTGTGAGGCGTTCCGTCATGACCTTGAGCATCCGCAACCAGATTCCCGGCACCGTCACGGCCGTCACGCCCGGCGCGGTGATGGCGACCGTGAAGGTGCGCCTCGACGGCGGCCAGGACCTCACGGCGGCGATCACGCTGGAGGCCGTGAAGGACCTGGGGCTCGCCGAGGGTACGGCCGTACGCGCCATGATGAAGTCCACCGAGGTCGCGCTCGCCACCGGCCGGGTGGAGGGGCTGTCCATCCGCAACCAGCTGCCCGGCACAGTCAGCGACGTCGCCACCGGCGGGGCGATGGCCGTCGTCAAGATCACGGTCGACGGGGGCGAGCTGACCGCGGCGATCACCAAGGACGCGGTCGGCGACCTCGGTCTGGCGGCCGGTTCACCGGTCGTCGCGCTGATCAAGTCGACCGAGGTGTCCCTGGCGACCGTCTGACCTGTTCGGGGTGTGCTGGTCAGACGCCGGTCTCCGGCCCGTACCCCGCAGAGCGGCGATGCGCGCGGGCGCACCCGGACCCGGCCTCGGTCGCGTCGGCCGGGAGCGCCTACGCTGCTCGGGAGAGGTAGCCGTAACCAGGTCACCGGTGAGGAAGGGACGTCCCGCGTGGCAAGCGACCGACAGGGCACGGCCGAGGCCGCCGACGACGCGGACCGCCACATCCCGCCCGGCCAGCGCCATGTGCACGGTTGGCCGGTCTCGCACTACGGGCCCGTCCCCCGCTTCCGCCCCGACCGCTGGAACCTGCGGGTCCACGGCGCCACCGCCGACGGCACCGAGCACAGCTGGACCTTCGACGAACTGGCGCCCCTGCCGCATGTCACGGTCGTCGCCGACCTGCACTGCGCGTCCGGCCCGACCTCCACCGACCACGAGTGGTACGGCATCCCCGCCACCGCCCTCCTGGACCTGGTGCCGCCCGCGCCGGAGGTCACGCACGTCATGGCCTGGGCGGAGTACGGCTATTCCGCCAACCTCCGCCTCGCCGACTTCACGGCCTCGCAGACCCTGCTGGCCACCCACCACAACGGCGAGCCCCTCACCGCCGAACACGGCTTCCCCCTGCGCCTGGTCGTGCCGCACCTGTACGGCTACAAGAGCCCCAAGTGGCTGCGCGCCGTCGAGTACCTCACCGAGGACCGCCGCGGTTTCTGGGAGGAACGCGGCTACCACAACATCGCCGACCCCTGGAAAGAACAGCGCTACTCCTACCAGGAGCAGGACGAGGACGGTACGGAGCACAGCGCCTGAGTGGCCGAGACCTTCCCCCGCTCCAGGACCCGTACTGCCCGGCGATGTTGACGGCACGTAGGCTCGCCCGCATGGTTGCGCAGCGCATGGTCGACGTGAACGGCGTACGGCTGGAGATCGCCGAACAGGGCGAAGGCCCGCTGGTGGTGCTCCTGCACGGCTTCCCGGAGTCATGGCACTCCTGGCACCGCCAGATCGGCCCACTGGCCGACGCGGGCTTCCGGGTGGTCGCCCCCAACCAGCGGGGATACGGCCGCAGCGACCGTCCCGAGGCCGTCGACGCGTACACCGTCTTCCATCTGGTCGGCGATGTCGTCGGTCTCATCCAGGAGTTGGGCGAGCGGCAGGCGTACGTCGTGGGCCACGACTGGGGTGCGGCGGTCGCCTGGCACACCGCGCTGCTGCGGCCGGACATGGTGCTCGGGGTGGCCGGCCTGAGCGTCCCGCCGCCCTTCCGCGGCCAGTACCCGCCGCTGGCCGTGACGCAGGAGCGGTTCGGGGGCCGGTTCTACTGGAACTACTTCGACCGTCCCGGGGTCGCCGACGCCGAGTTCGGCGCGGACACCCGGACCACGCTCCGCAAGTTCCTCTACTCCGCCTCCGCCGCGGCCTCTCCCTCCGGCGAGATCATGCAGCCGCTGGTCCCCTCGGGGCAGGGCTGGCTCGCGTCCATGGAGGATCCCGAGGTGCTGCCGGACTGGCTCACCGAGGAGGCCCTCGACGCGCTCACGGAGAGCTTCGCCGGGGGTTTCACCGGCCCGCTGAACTGGTACCGCAACCTCGACCGCAACTGGGAGCTGACCGCGCCCTGGCACAACGCCGTCGTCACCCCGCCCGCCCTGTATGTGTACGGCGACCGCGACCTCGTCCCCGCGTTCCCGGGCGCCCCCGAACTCATCGCGCAGCTGCCCGACTTCATGCCCAACCTGGTACGCAAGCCCGTCGAACTGGCCGACTGCGGCCACTGGACCCAGCAGGAACGTCCGGACGAGGTGAACGCGGCGCTCATCGATTTCCTGACGGCCTGCGGTGAGGGCGCCGGGGAACAGGAAATCCGCTGATCATGGAGTTCCTCTGCCTCCACCGCGACCGGCCCGGCTCCCTCGCCCTGCGCGAGGAACTGACGGAGCGGCACTGGTCCTACATGGACCGGTACGCGAAGGAGATGATCGCCCGGGGCCCGACCCTCTCCGACGACGGCGCCCCCACGGGCAGCGTGCACATCCTCGACCTGCCCTCTCCGGCCGCCGCCCGCGCGTTCGCCTTCGACGAGCCGAACCACCAGGCCGGTGTCTACCGGGACGTGTTCCTGCGCCGCTGGCGGAACGCGCTGGGGCGCACCATGTGGGACTTCCCCGGCGGCCGGACCGGCGGCGACCGGTACCTGGTGATCGGCCTCGGCGCCGGTCCGGCGGCGGACCTCGCCGTGCCGCCCGACCGCGACGAACTGATCGCGTACGGACCGCTGTTGTCCGACGACGGCACCTTCTGGCTGGGCACGGCGGCACTGCTCCGGGCACCCGACCCGAGGGCGGCACGCGCCGTGCTCACACAGGATCGCTACGCGGACATCGAGGTCCACAACTGGCAGTTCGGCGGACGACCGTCCTGAACCGCCGCCCTCTCAACCGTCGGTGGTAGACGGCGCCTCTCAGCAGGGAGGAACCCGATCCTGGCACGAGGTCCGGAGGCGGGAGCAGGATGGTGTCCGACGAACCAAGCACGGGAACAGGACACCGGCATGACCACGCCCCACCCTCTCCACCACCTCAAGCCGGAACTCGTCGTCATCCCGTGCGGCAGCCGCAAACTGGACCATCCCGCGCGGGCCGCGGACATGTACGTCGGCTCGTACCACCGCGCGTGCCGCAGCGCGGCCGAAGCCCTGCGCCCCGACCGGCTGTTGATCCTCTCGGCGCGGTACGGCCTGCTCGATCTCGACGACGTCGTCGAGCCGTACGACACTCCGCACGGGGCAACAGGCGCCGTTACGGCCCCAGTTCTTCTGGAACAGGCGACGCTGCGCGGCATCGTGCGCCTCGATCCCGTCGTCGCTCTCGGAGGAGCCCGGCACGTCGGTCTGGTGCACGCCGTGTGGCCGCACGCCCACACACCGCTCGCCGGAACGCGCGGCATGGGTGAGCAGATGGCCCGGCTGGCGGCGATACGCAACAGCCCTGTCCGCTGACGGAGTTGGCCGACCCTCTCGTGGTCGCACCGCGTGAACCGTTGCGTCCAGGGTAGGAAACGGGGTCGGACGCGGCCGGACGGACGGTCGCTGCTTCTGCGAAGGGAACGGTGCGGAGATGGCGTTGGAGCAGGCCTCCGAGCAGCTGGTGGACGCGGTCGTCGTGAACGACGGACAGCTGCTGCTGGTGAATGTGCAGGGCGGTTGGGGGCTGCCGTCCGGTGTCCCCGAGGAGGCCGAGACGGCACAGGCCACCGCCGCGCGTGTGGTCTATGAACTCACGGGCTATCTCGTGGACGGGTCGAGTCTCCTGGGGTCGGACTCGGCGGCCGGAGCGGCGGAACCGCCGGCCGTGGTCTGTCATCTGCTGAGCCAGGATCCGTCCGGGGAGGCACAGCTCACCGCGGGGCAGCTCCGGTGGGCGCCCTTCGCCGAAGCCATCGAGGGTGGGCTGCCCGCGGCGGTGCGGGCCTACTTGGAGGGCCATACGCCCGTGTAGGAAATGCCGGCCCGCCCGCGTGGTACCACTGGTACCGTGAACGTCATGCCGAACACGCCGAAAGCCATGAACCTCCGCTTCCGAGACCCCCGGCAACGCGCGGCCATCGAGGCGGCGGCCAAGCAGGCCGGCGTCAGCCTGCAGGAGTACATCCTCTCGGCCGCCTACGCGCGGGCGACGGCCGTCGAGGAGAGGTTCCTCGCGGGCTTCAAGGAGTCCATGGCGCGCAGTGGCGCGGCGTTCGCGGCCGAGCCGGGCACCGCGGATTCCAGTGCGGAGCAGCGGGCGGCCGAGGCGGACGCGCTGCGTGAACTCGAACGCCAGGAGCAAGGGCACGCCGCGTGACCCAGCCCGAACCACCGCACACGCTGGACGTCACGTTCCTGTTGCACGCCGCCGAACTGCTCGACCGTGATCCCCAGGTCGACGACTACGGCCCGCTGTACGCAGCCGCAGCACGCGTCGACGCCCGCGCGATGGAGCGCGACATCTACGGCTCCCTCCACCTCAAGGCGGCGGCGCTTCTGCAGACCCTGGCGAAGCTGCCCTGCCTGGAACACTCCAACGAGGCCTTCGCCTGGCACGCCACCGAGGCCTACCTGATCCTCAACGAGCGCCGCCTCGACTACCCGCCCAAGGCGGCCGTGGCGCTCGTGCGCGACGCGGCCTCCGGGGAACTGGGCCTGGCCAGGATCGCCCGGCAGCTGCGCGAGTGGACCACCGCCTGAGTCTCCCGGTCCGGACTCAGGACGTCGCCTTGCGGATACACGCGAGCAGGGCGCGCAGCTGTGCGCGGTCCTCCGCGTCGAGGTCGGCCGTCGCCTCCGCGAGCGCGAGGCCGTCGACCTCCTCGGCCTCGCGGTGGCACTCCCGGCCCTTGTCGGTGAGGCGCAGCAGGAATGCGCGCCGGTCGTGCGGATGTCGCACGCGCTCCACCAGTCCGTCGCGCTCCAGGCTGTCGACGATGCTGGTCGTGGTCCGGGCCGCGACGCCGGTCATCTCGCTCAAGTCCCGCATGCGCAGCGGCTGTTCGGCATGGGCGAGCATCCGCAGGGCGCGCAGCCTGGCGACCGAGGCGCCGTTGGCGCGCAGCCGGGTCTCCACGAACTGCCGTAGCCGGTGGGTCGTCTCGTAGAGCTCGTCGACCAGGATGTCGCTGCTGCCGTGCACTGCCATGCCGTTCCCCGTTCCCCGTTTTCGCGGTGAGGACCGATTCTACGTTCCTCGACCGCGACCTATGAGCACTCACATAGTGAGTATGCTCAGCATGTGCTGCTGTTCCGACGCCGTTCCGTCTCCCCCGCTTCCCCCGTCCCTCTCGCCTCCCGAATACGCCTCCGTCCGCGCCCGGGCCAGCGTCTGGTCGTGCCCGTCATGTGTGTCTGCGTGACGTTCATCGCGATCGTCGACGGAGCGATCACGACCGTCGCGCTCCCCTCCATCGCCCGCACCTTCCACCTGACCACGGCCGCCCTGGACGGTGTGGTCGTGGTCTACCCGGTCTGTCTGGCCATGGCCATCCCCGCCTCCGCCTGGCTGGTGGAGCGGTTCGGCGCCAAGCGCGTGCTGCTCACCGCTCTCGGGGCCTTCCTCGGCTCGTCACTGCTGTGCGGCGCGGCAGCCGACCTCGGTCAGCTCGTCGCCTTCCGCGCGGTGCAGGGCCTCTCCGCAGGACTGCTCTTCCCCGCCGCGTCCTCGCTGCTCTACAGCACCTTCAACTCGTGGGAGCAGGTGCGGATCTCGCGGTACATGATCGTCCCGCAGCAGATGGCCCCGGCCGTCGCGCCGATCCTCGGCGGCCTGCTGGTGGACCATCTGTCCTGGCGCTGGGTGTTCTACGTCAACCTGCCGCTGGGCGTGCCCGCCGTGGTGTTCGGAGCGGTCTTCCTGGCCGAGCACCGCGGTCATCGGCCCGGCCGTTTCGACCTCATCGGGCTGCTGCTGAGCGCGGCGGCTCTGGGTTCCGTCATGTTCGGGGTCTGCGAGGGCCCCAACCGCGGCTGGTCCTCCCCCGCCGTCGTCACCGCCCTCGTGCTCGGCGCGGTCCTGCTCACCGCCGCCGTCCTCTTCGAACTGCGCATCGCCGAACCGCTGTTGAGGCTCCGACTCTTCGCGGACCGGCTCTTCCGGGACACCAACCTGATCAATCTGGTGGGCCTGGTGCCGATCCTGGGCGCCATGTACCTCGGCCCGCTCTTTCTCCAGCAGGGGCAGGGCCGTTCGGCACTGGAGTCCGGCACCAGCACCTTCCCCGAGGCCTTCGGTGTGCTGCTGACCGTGCAGATCGCCGGGGTCCTGTACTCCAGGGTCGGCCCCCGGATCATCATCGCCAGCGGCCTGGCCATGGTGAGCGGGGTGCTGCTGCTCTTCGCCACTTGCGACCAGGACACCGGTCTCTGGACGTTCCGTACGTACATGTTCCTGCTCGGGGTCGGCATGGGCGGTGTCTTCATGCCGACCACGGTGGCCTCGCTGGCGACCGTCTCCCGCAAGGACCTGGCCCAGGCGTCGACGCTCAACACCGTCGTACGGCAGACCGGGGGCGCCTTCGCCCCGGCGGCGGTGACCACGGCCCTGGTGCTGAGCACCCCCACGGCAGCCGCGGCGGATCCGCCCATCACCGCCTACCAGCACGCCTATCTCGCCCTGGCCGCCCTCGCCGCGGCGACCTCCCTCTTCGCCTTCACCCTCCCCGACGGCCCGGCCCGCGCCGCTGCCGCCCGTGGGACCACCGCGTCGGGCGGTACGGCTTCACCGCGGCGCCGGCACGAGGAGGCGCACTAGTCCTTCCGCGCTCTCAGGGGCTCACCGGTGAAACCGACCAGGAATCCCGGGAGTTGAGCACTGCGGTCGTACACCCGGCGAGTTGTTTGTAGCCCTCGGAGACGGCCGTCGCATGCTCGGCGGGCACCGGGCCGCCGGTCTGCTCGGCCAGGGCGATGATCTTCTCCGGGCCCAACTCGCGGTTGGCCAGGACCAGTTGGTTCAGGGGTTCGCGGCGCAGCTCCTCGTACCGTGCCAACGCCCGTACCGGATCGTCGTGGTGGGCGAGGGTCCAGGCCAGGACCCGGGCGTCCACGATGGACTGGGAGCCGCCGTTCATGCCCATGGGATACATGGGACGGGCGGCGGCTCCGACCAGCGTCACCCGGCCGAAGCTCCAACGCGGCAGTGGGTCGCGGTCCACCATCGGATACTCGTGGATGCCGGTGGACTCGCGGACCAGTTCGGGCAGGTCGATCCACGGCAGACTCCACTCGGCCACCCCGGCCAGTGCCTCGTCCACGGCGACCGGGCCGTAGGAGCCGTCCGTTCCCTCGCCGGGCCGCGGGCCCCGGAGCTCCAGCACCCAGTTCATCAGCGTGGGCCCGCCCTCGGCGGCCGGGTCCTCGACGGGGTAGGCGACGAACTTGTCCCCGGGTCGTCCTCCGGCCACCACGATCGACCGCCCGCCGAGTATGTGCGGATACCGGCTCATCCCCCGCCACATGCGCACCCCGTTCCCGCTCGGGGCGCCTTCACCGGGGTGCAGTTGGGCCCGTAGCCGGGAGTCGATGCCGTCGGCGCCGACGAGGACGTCGGCCTCGATCACCACCGATCCTCCGGTGTGCCGGTCCGTGAAGTGGGCCACGACGGAGGCAGGCACCCGGCTCGCCGACGCGATCGACACCTTCAAGCGGCTCGGCACCCGCCCCTGGACGGCCCGGGCGGGCAACGAGTTGCGGGCGACCGGCCTGTCCGTCGGGCCGGTCGACGTCACCGGACCCGCGTCACTGAAACCTCAGCAACGGGAGATCGCCTTCCTCGCGGCGGCCGGCCTCACCAACAAACAGATCGCCGAACGCCTCTTCCTCTCGCCCCACACCGTCGCCGCCCATCTGCGCCAGCAGGACGGCGTCGGCATTCAGAAGATGCCCTGCCCCGGTACCAGGATCCCCTTCGGGTCGTACGTCCTCCTGGCCTCGGCGAACCGGTTCCAGACCGGACCGAACTGCCGTTTCCAGTCGGCGTGTTGGAACGGGATGGAGCCGACCGGGTACTGCGTGCCGCCGGCCGCGCGGACCGTGTCGTAGGCGGACCGGTTGGCGCTCAGCAGGCGCTGCACCGTGGCCGTGTCCTCGGGCGGTGTGGTGCGCAGGACGGCGAACAGGTACGGCACCGGGTCGTCGGGCGTCCGCAGCAGCGGGGTGTGGAGGCGGTCGCGCAGCAGCGGATAGAGGAGTACGACGCCGGGTCCCAGGTCGGCCGGGGTGAGCGCGTCGAGGAGGGTGGCGGCGAGGTCGGCGGTGCTGCGGCCGGGCAGCAGGAGGTTGAGCCAGGGGTGGGCGTAGGCCCACAGGCCCGCTGCCTTCACGGCGGCGACGGAGGGGGCGAGCCGGTCGAGGAAGTCGTAGTAGCCGAGGTCGGTGATCTGGACGCTGGACGCGGTGTGGCGCAGGCCACTCAGGAGCCCGGTGTCGTCCGGGGTGTCCCCCACCGGCGGTCCGTAGGCGACGGCCTCGATGGCGAACTGGTTGAAGGCACCGGCGGTGTCCGCGCTCACCTGGCCCTCGACGTAGGCGAAACGGCCCTCGGTGGCGAGCAGGCGCTGGTCGTCGAGGAAGGTCCGCAGATCGGCGTAGGGCAGGAGGTAGTGCCGTACGGTCTCCGGGGCGCGCACCAGGCGCAGGATGGCGGCGACGATCACGGCGCACTGTCCGAGTCCGGCGAGCACGGCGTGGAACAGGTCGGGGTGCCGGGTGGGGGAACAGCGGAGCAACTCCCCCGCGCCGGTGACGACTTCGAGTTCCAGGACGTTGTCGACCTGTGCGCCGTGCCGGTGGGTCTGACCGCCCAGGCCGCCGACGGACAGGGTGCCGCCGACGGAGAGTTCGAGGTAGTCGGTGAAGACGGGAGGGGTCAGACCGTGGGCGAGGGTGGCCTTGGCGACGTCGCTCCACTTCGCGCCCGCCCCGACGGTGACGCGTGAACTGCCCGTCCGTACGGGCCCGATGGAGGCGAGCGGCTCGGTCTCGATGATCAGGCCGCCCTCGACCTGCGCCTGCCCGTTCGTGCCGTGGCCCTGTCCGCGCGGGGCCACGCGAAGGCCGTGCCGATTGCAGAACCGGACCATCGCGACGACGTCCCGCACGGAGCCGGGCCGCAGCACCGCGGCCGGGCGCCGGTGCACGATGTGTCCGAAGTCGTCCGCGTCGGCGGTGAGCGAGGCGTCGTCGGTGTGGAGCGTCCCGTCCAGGTGCGGGACGCCGCTGAGCGGTCCGCCGGAGTCGGTCACCGCCCAGCTCCGGGTGAAGGGGTCGAAGCCGATGACCGCGGCCGAGGCGACGGCCAGGCCGCGCAGAGCGGTGCGTCGGGTCGGGGTGCGGGGCATGTGGTCCTCCTGAGACCGTCCGGTTGAAACGATCAACGACGGCTCAGTCTAGGCACGTTGGGGTCCGGAACAGGGGTCCGTCGCGGCGCGTTCCCCGACCGGTTCGGCACGTGCCGCGGCAGCCGGGCCCCGCTAGTCGTCGTCCTGGCTGCTCGGGTTCAGGCCCCGGCGCCGCTTCTTGTCGGAGCTGCGCAGCAGTTCGCTCGCCATGAGTGTCGCGGTCGCCACGACGCGGGCCCAGCGGGGCCCGCCGCGCTCGGCCCAGAACACACATGCGCACCCGCCGATGACGAGCACCAGGACACCGAGCAGCACTGCAACGATCATGTTTCCCACCCCTGGTTCGTACGGTCCGGTGACGCGTACGTTCCTGATGATCTTCTCAGGTCCGGGCGCGTCGGCCCGGGTCACCCCTCCCGCATCCACTCGCGCGTACCGAACGAGCCGATGGCCCGCGAGGCCACGGTGGCCGCCGTGCGCAGCGCCTCGGCGAAGCCCTCCGAGGTCAGGCGGTCCTGGAGCGCGAGGTGATGGGCCAGGGCGCCGTGCAGAACGTCGCCCGCGCCCAGTGTGTCTTCGACGTGCACCTCGGGCACCTCGATCGCACCCTCGGCGTCGGGGCCCGCCCACAGGACGGGGTCCGCTCCCCTGCTGACCGCCGACCGGAGAACCCCGTGTTCCCGCAGGAAGCGCAGCGTGTCGGTCGGTGTGCGGGTGCCGGGCGGGTGGAAGTCGGCCGAGCAGACGGCGATGTCGAGCAGGGGCAGCAGGTCCTCCGTGCCGGGCTTCCAACTGCCGCCGTCGAAAAGGGTCTTGCGGCCGACGGCCCGTGCCGAACGGGCCGCGGCGATGGCGAGTTCCATGTGGTGGCCGTCTAACTCGACGAGGTCGCAGGCCGCCACCAGCGCGTCGAGATCGCCGGGCGGGGCGAGCCGGTGCGCTGTCGCGTTGGTCGAGGCGACGGCGCGTTCCCCTGTGGACGCGGTCACGAGCACGGTGGAGACGGCGGGCGGTCGCGTCGAGTCGGCCGCCAGGTCGCGCACGGTCACGCCCAGCGCGTTCAGGTCGGCGGCCACCCCGGCTCCCAACGGGTGGCGGCCGATCGCCGTCAGCAGCGTGGCCGTACCGCCGAGATGGCCGAAGGCCACGGCCGCGTTCGCCGCCGGGCCGCCCGCGGCGACCACCTGGTCCCGGGCGGTGAGTTTCTCGTTCGGGCCCGGGGCGTGGTCCACGAGTTGGATGACGTCCAGGGTGCACAGCCCGACGAACAGTCCCGCAGGGCGTCCTCGCTCCACCGGCGACCTCCTCGCTCGATTTACTAACAAATGGTTGAGCAGTCCAGGCTGATAAATCTAGTGTTAGTACCCATGAAGGTGGACAGTCCGAACGACACCGCTCGGCTCGCGTCCGAGCTGCGGCTCGCGGTGGGGCGGGTGACGCGGCGCCTGCGCCAGGCGCACGCCGTGGGTGATGTGTCGCTCTCAGGAGTCTCGGTCCTGGCCCGGCTCGCCCGGGACGGCTCCGAGTCGCCGACGTCCCTCGCCGAGGCGGAGCGGGTCCGCCCACAGGCCATGGCGAGCACGCTCGCACTGCTGGAACAGCGCGGGCTGGTCCGCCGCAGCCCCGATCCGGCGGACGGGCGGCGCAGCATTCTGGAGATCACGGACGAGGGACGTGCCGTGCTGGCCGAGCGGCGCTCCGCGTCCGTGCACCGGCTCGGGGCCGTCCTCGACGAGTTCACCGCGGAGGAGCGCGCGACCCTCGCGTCGGCCCTGCCACTCCTCGACCGACTGGCGGAGCGGCTGTGAGCGGACAGACACACATACCCGGGGACGGGCAGGGGGACGGTGCTCAGCCGTCTCTGTCGCGTGCCGTGCGCTCGGGGCGTCGTAAGGACGCTCCACCGGGGCCGAACTACAAGTGGGTCGCGCTGTCGAACACCACGCTCGGGGTGCTGATCGCCACGATGGACGCCTCCATCGTGATCATCTCGCTGCCCGCGATCTTCCGGGGCATCGGCCTCGATCCGCTCGCACCGGGCAACATCGGCTATCTGCTGTGGATGATCCTGGGCTATCTGCTGGTCTCGGCGGTGCTCGTCGTCGTGCTCGGCCGGCTCGGTGACATGTTCGGCCGGGTGAAGATCTACAACATCGGCTTCCTGATCTTCGCGTGCGCGTCCGTCGCGCTGTCCCTGGACCCGTTCCGTGCGGGCGCGGGGGCGATGTGGCTGATCCTGTGGCGGATCGTGCAGGCCTTCGGCGGCTCGATGCTCACCGCCAACTCGGCCGCCATCCTGACCGACGCGTTCCCCGCCCGGCAGCGCGGAATGGCCCTCGGCGTCAACCAGATCACCGCCCTGGCCGGGCAGTTCCTCGGCCTGCTCGCCGGTGGGCTGCTGGCCGTGGTCGACTGGCGCGCGGTGTTCTGGGTGAGCGTGCCGATCAGCATCACCGGCACGATCTGGTCGTACCTGAGCCTGCGCGAGACCTCGGCGGGCCGCCCCGGCCGCATCGACTGGCTCGGCAACCTCACCTTCGCGTCGGGCGCCGGAATCCTCCTCGCGGGCATCACCTACGGCATCCAGCCCTACGGCGGCAGCGCCACCGGCTGGGGGAACCCGTGGGTGCTCAGCGGTCTGATCGGCGGCGTCGTACTGCTGCTGGTCTTCTGCTACATCGAGACGCACATCGCCGAACCGATGTTCAACCTGGCCCTGTTCAAGGTGCGGGCCTTCGCGGCGGGCAACCTGGCCGCGCTGTTGACGGCGATCGCGCGCGGCGGGCTGCAGTTCATGCTGATCATCTGGCTGCAGGGCATCTGGCTGCCGTTGCACGGCTACGACTACGAGGACACCCCGCTGTGGGCGGGCATCTTCATGCTGCCGCTCACGGTCGGGTTCCTCATCGCGGGGCCCGTGTCCGGATATCTGTCGGACCGGTTCGGCGCCCGGATGTTCTCGACGGTCGGGCTGGTCGTCGTAGCCCTGTCCTTCGTCGGTCTGCTGGCGCTGCCCATCGACTTCGACTACGGGATGTTCGCGGCGCTGCTGCTGCTCAACGGGCTGGGGCAGGGCATGTTCTCCGCACCGAACACGTCCTCGATCATGGGCAGTGTGCCGAGCGAGTACCGGGGTGTCGCCTCGGGCATGCGGTCCACCTTCCAGAACTCGGGGACCGCCCTGTCCATCGGCGTGTTCTTCTCGCTGATGGTCTCCGGGCTCGCCTCCTCGCTGCCCGGGACGCTGAGCAAGGGGCTCCAGGCGCACGGCGTACCGGCCGGTGCCGCCGAGCAGGCCGCGTCGCTGCCACCGGTGAGCACGCTGTTCGCCACCTTCCTCGGCAACAACCCCATTCAGCACCTGCTCGCGTCCAACGGTGTCCTCGACCAGCTGTCGACGGCCCAGCGTGCCGTCCTGACCGGCCACTCCTTCTTCCCCCGGCTGGTTTCCGGCCCGTTCCACCACGGCCTGACCATCGTCTTCGGCGTGGCGGCGGGCATGGCGCTGGTCTCCGCGATCGCCTCGGCCCTGCGCGGCGGCCACCAGTCCGAGCCCGGTCCCGGACCGGCTCCGGCCGGTCTGCCGCCCGCACCCGCCGAGACACCCGAGGCCACGCAGGCCGGGCCGAACGGGCCGTCGTAGAAAGCAAGTTGAGGGAGACCGCTCACACGGCGCGCTCCATGCACACCAGTTGATCGCGGTCGTCCCATGACTCGGTGACGGTGAAGCCGAACCGTTCGTACAGGGCGATGGCCCCGGTGCGCCATTTCCAGACCGACAGCCGCACGGTGCCCGCGTCGCTTTCCGCGGCATGCTCGAGTGCGGCACGGAGCAGGTCCGACGCGATGCCCCGGCCCCGGAATGCCGGGTCCGTCCACAGCCTCTTGATCTCCGACCGTCCGTCGGCGGGGGCGGTCACCACAAGACAGCCCACCGGGGTGCTCCCGCTCAGCGCCAGGAGCACCACATCGTCGGCGAACGCGGTCCGCGGGTCCGAGATCTCCGCGCGGTAGCGGTCCGGCAGACCGTCCGCATCGGCGACGGCACGGCCCTTCTCGGCCTCCGTGCACAGATGGTAGGCCGTCAGCAGCGCGGCCGTGCCGTCCTCGGCGGAGAGATCCCCGGCCGGTCGGCGGACGACGGAGACCTGGTCCTGAGCAGTCATGACGTCAGCATCACATGGCCCAGGACAGGGGCCGTCCGGGCCCCTACCGGGTGCCGTTGTGGGCGAACGTCCACACGGCCCGGCTGCCGGGGCCGACGGTGAGGGTCGAGTGGCCGATCTGCTCCACATGCCGGTCCTTCACGGGCCGGTTGAGTGCGAAGTCGACCCGCTGCATCCCCGCGTTCTCCCGCGGTACGACATCCAGGCGGATCGTGGTGCCGCCGCCCTCGGCGACGACGCCACCGCCCGCCACGGTCCGGACGGTGAACCCGCCGGCCCGCAGCAGTGGCACGGTGTCGGCGAGGTCGCCCTGGGTGACCGCGATGCGGACGGAGGTCACGTCACGCATCAGGTGGGTGCGGTAGTCGTCGGAGAGGTAGCGTTCCCGGCCTACGTCACCTGGATAGCGCGGCGGTTCGGTGTTGCCGCGGGGGTCGGCGAAGTACTCCGGCCGGTACTCCATCGCCCAGGCGCCGAAGGCGTCGTACTCGGTGGTGGTGAGAACGGCGTCGAACCACGGCACGGGCACACCGTCACCGAAATCGCGGGTCTGGAGGAACGCGATCGGGTCGGCAACCCCTTCGTCCTTCAGCCGTGCGGTGACCGTGGCCAGGTCGCCCGCCCGCTCGGTCGACAGGCCCAGCCCGGCGGAGCCGAGGGTGCCGTCCTGGCCGGCGACGTCGCCGACTCCGAACAGTTCCAAGTAGGTCTCACGGCCCATCAGGTAACGGCCGGTCCAGGTCTGTCCGCCGGTGCCGGTCGTGGTGCGGACCTGGAAGTTGGCGAAGTCCCGCAGATAGTCGGAGTGTTCGATGGCGTCGGCGGTCTCCCGGTCGAAGACGCCGTAGGAGTGGTTGTAGAACAGCAGCTGCCGATCGTACGAGGACCGGCCTCCCTCGGCCTGTGCCGTCCCGACAGCACCCCCGATCGCTCCGGCCAGGGCCACGACGAGCACGATGATCAACCGAAATGTCCGACGCATCAGCATGCGCGCGATCGTAGGGGCGGCGAGGGGACGGCTGCCGTGCTTTGCGAACGTGGTCGAAATGCTTGACACACGGCCTTCGACGGGATGCCGCACGGCAGCCTGCCCCAGAGGTCAACTCCCCCTCGGGTCATGGCAGATGTACACCCTCGGCGCACCTCCCTCGTCGGGCACGGGGTCCCCTGCGGCGGCGCGCACGCCCTCGCGGACGGTGGCTCCGGTTCGGGGGTCCACGACGCGGTAGGGAAGCGGGACGTTCTGCGGGTCCGTGATGATCAGTGGGCCGCCCTCCTCCGCGTAGCAGAGGTACAGCTCGCCGGGGACGGACAGGCCCCGGGGTGCCAGGGTGGAGTGCCAGTCCGGGCGCATGTCCGTGAGCGGGAGGCCGTCGAGGATGCGGGAGATGCGGCCGACGTGGTGCGAGCCCTCGAAGTCGAGTGCCTCGCGCCAGCCCGCGCCCTCGGCGAGGAAGTAGTCCTCGTGGCCGGGTTCCTCGGCGTGCAGTCGCCACTGCCACAGGCTCGCCGCGCCGTACACCACGCCCATCGTGCCGCCGGCGCAGAGATTGCTCCAGGCCTCGTGCCCCTGCCACCAGCCGGCGGCGCGGCCGGGGCGGCCGGTGTTCTCGTAGGTGGGTTCGCCGTTGGCGACCGCCTTGGGCGGGGTGTTGCGCCACATGTCGGCGACGCGTTCCTGGACGTGCCCGCCCATGTGGCCGGTCTGGCACCACTGGAAGTGCAGCCAACTCTCGCTCTGGTGGGCGCGGTTGGCGGAGTGCGGACGGTAGTGGATGCCGCAGGGCTGGCCGTAGCCGTCCCAGCGGCCGATCTCCGCACCGCCCGCCGCGATCTGCGGTTCGCCGCCCTCGCCGTCGGCGCCGACCAGGTAGACGGTGGGGGCGGCGCCGTAGCGGGCGACCAGGTAGCGGCAGTAGCGCGCGTACTCCTGCGGCGGGACCACCGGGCCCGCCACCCGCTGGCCCTTCCAGCCGAAGCCGTGGAAGAGCGGCTGGAGGACGGGCACGATCCCGTGGTCGCGGAGGATGCCGGTCAGCCGGTCGAGGTACTGGAAGTACGCAGGGTTCAGGACAGTGACGTGCCCGGTGGGCAGGTCCTCGAAGCCGACGTCGAACCCCTCGTCGGCGGTGCGGTCGCGCGGGCCGCGCGCGTCCATGTCGGGCTGGACGCTCATCAGCAGGGCCGCGTTGAAGCCCTTGGCCCGCCGGTCGGCCGCGTACTGCCTCACCTGTTCTTCCGTGGCCCGCCAGGGCAGGGCCCAGGCGGTGTCGGCGACCAGCAGCGCGGGCGTCCCGTCGGCGTGCACCAGGCTGCGTCCGCCGGGCGACATCCGCCAGAAGCCGTGCCGGTGGAAGGAGTTGGCATCGTCCGTGGCGGGGCGGACGTCGAGGGTTCCGGTCCGCCCGGAGAGGCCTTCGTCCGTGAGGCAGTTGGTGTCGCTGCGCCAGGTCCAGCGGCCGGCCGGCTCCGGGGAAGCGAACCGGATCTTCCAGACCCGGCCGCCGTCCCAGAAGGCCGGGCGGCGCAGGACCGTCCCGGACTCGTGGGTGAAGTCGGCCCAAACGTCGACGTCCGTGTAGGGGTTGGCGTGGTCGCGGACCCCGGTGAGGGTGATCTCGGTCTGCCGCCAGGGGGCGGTCACCGGGTCCGCTTCCGGTCGTGCAGTGTTCATGACCGGCCGACGACGATGTCCGCGGTGAGCGGGAGGGTCGTCGAGGACGGGCCCGCATCCAGGCGGAAGGTCCCCGGCTCGACCGTCCAGCGACCCGACTCGGGGTCCCAGTGCCGCAGGGCCCGCGCGTCCACCGTCACCGTCGCGACCATCTCCTCGCCGGGCGCGGCCTCGACCACGGCGAACCCGGCCAGCCAGCGGACCGGACGTTCGACCTCGCTTCCGGGACGGCGGGCGTAGACCTGCACGACCTCCTTGCCGTGCCGCGTACCGGTGTTGCGGACGCGCACCTCCGCCGTGAAGTCGGTGCCGGGCGGCGTCTCACCGGGGACGTCGAGCGAGACGTACTCCCAGGTGGTGTAGCCGAGTCCGTGGCCGAAGTCGTAGCGGGGCGGCTGCCATTCGGGACGGCCGGCGCCCCGGTGGCCGATGAACAGTCCCTCGTCGTAGGTGAGGACGCCGTCGGACGGTTCGGTGGTGGGCAGTCCGCGCTCGGAGGCGGGCCAGACCGTCGGCAGCCGTCCGCCGGGTTCCGCCGTGCCGAGCAGGACGTCGGCGAGCGCGTTGCCGAACTCCTGGCCGGGGAACCAGGCGAGCAGCACGGCCGCCACGTCGTCGGCCCAGGGAAGCAGCACAGGGGCACCGGAGTTGACCACCACGACGGTGCGCGGGTTGGCCTCGGCGACCCGGCGGACGAGTTCGTCCTGCCGGCCGGGAAGGGCGAGGCCGGTACGGTCGAAGCCCTCGCTCTCGACCTCCTCGGTGGTGCCGACCACGACCACGGCGACCTCGGCATCGCGGGCGAGTGCCACGGCCCGCTCGATCTCCTCGTCGTCGCTGCCGTGCGGGGGCTGCAGGTTGAACTGGAACATGGTGACCGCGTCACCGATGGCCTCGCCCGTCGAACCGGAGGCGGACTCGGTGTCGATGTCGTGGGTGAGGACGATCTCGGTCTCCTCCCCCGCTGCCAGCTCGACGGTGTGCAATCGCTGGGGTGGGGTCATCAGCCCCTCCACCAGGTCGGCGCCCGGCGGGAGTTGGAGCCGTACGTCGAAGGCCTCGGTCCCCGCGACGGACATCCGGAAGCGGCCGATGCCCGAGCCGCCGATCGCGTAGCGGCCGGCCCCGGCCGCGCGGACCACGGTGCGCACCTCCACCCGGGCGACCTCGCCGACGGGCACTCCGGGACCGTAGGACCCCATCCAGGTGTAGGCGGCTCCGGCGCGGCGCTCGGAACCGAGGAGGGTTCCGTCCGCGGCGAGGAAGCGGACCTCGGTGCCCTCGCCGGTGCCGTCGGGGAGGCGGAGGTGGGACAGCGGCGCTACGGGGGTGCGGGTCTGCGGGGTGACGCCGATGCCGTGGGTGACCTCGACGCCGTCGCCGAGGGCGGCGCGGATGCCGTCGAGCGGGGAGACGGTGTACGGCGGGAAAACGGTGGCGCTGCCGCCGCCGAGGGTGCGGGCCACGGCGGCGTTGGGGCCGAGGACGGCGATCTTCTTCAACACCACGCGGTTCAGGGGCAGTACGGCATTCTCGTTGCGGGCGAGCACGAATCCGGCGGCGGCTGTCTCGCGCAGCCGGGCCGCCACCGATGCCGTGTCCTGCTCCGGCGGCCGGGCGGTGGTGGGGATGCCGTCCAGCGCGCCGACGCGGGCGGCGAGGCGCAGCAGCCGCAGCACCTTGTCGTCCACCAGCGTCTCGTCGACCTTGCCCTTGCGTACAGCGGCCACCAGCGCGTCGCCCCACGGGCCGATCGGGCCGGGCATCACCAGGTCGAGCGCGGCGCGCGCGGACTGCTCGGTGGTGCGGGCGGCGAACCAGTCCGACATCACCAGTCCGTCGAAGTTCCAGTCGTCGTGCAGGACTTGGCGCAGCAGTGGGCTCTCGGTCATCGGGTGTCCGTTGACCCCGTTGTAGGCGGCCATCACGGCCCATACGCGGCCCTCGCCGACGATCGCCTCGAAGGGCGTCAAGTACAGCTCCCGCAGGGCGCGTTCGCCGATGCGGGCGTCGAGCGTCATCCGCTGGGTCTCCGAGTCGTTGCCGACGAAGTGCTTCACGGTGGCCGCCACGCCGCCGCCCTGCACCCCCTTCACATAGGCGACGCCGATCCGCGCGGTGAGCAGCGGGTCCTCGCTGAAGCACTCGAAGTGCCGTCCGCCGTAAGGGGTTCGGTGCAGGTTCACGGTGGGGGCGAGGAGGACGTCGACGCCCTTGGCGCGCGCCTCGTGGGCGAGCAACCCTCCGAGCTGCTCGACGAGTTGCTCGTCCCAGGTGGCGGCGAGGGCGGTGGGCGAGGGCACGTTGGCGGAGGGGCTGCGCTCGTCCCACAGTTCGCCGCGGACTCCGGCGGGGCCGTCCGAGACGACCAACCGCCTCAGTCCTACGGCGGGTTCGGGATGGAGGGACCAGAAGTCCGCGCCGGTCAGCAGCCGCACCTTCTGCTCCAGGGTGAGCGCGCCGAGGCGCCTGGCGAGCTCGGCCTCGTCGGCCGTGGGCGGGGCGTCGGTGGGGGTGGGCTGCCGGGTCACGGCGTCCTCCTCGAAGAAGTGGGGTCGGCGGGCGAAAGGGATGTCGCGGGGGTGTCGTCCGGGTGCTCGACGAGCACCCGGACGTCCCAGGGCCCGAGTGGGAGCGCGCTGCCGGCGGCGAGGGGCTCGCCGGTCAGCAGGTCGCGGACGTCTTCCGGCAGGTGGTAATCGACCGGCTCCCAGGCCCAGTTGTGGACGAAGCGCAGCATCGCGCCGTCGGTGGTGGTGGCCGAGGTGCAGGTGACGGAGGCCGGCCGGGCCGCGCGCCAGGCGTCGGGCGGCAGCGAGGTCGCGGCGATCCAGTCGGCGAGGCTGTGCGAGAGTTCGCGGTCCGGGACGGTGCCGACGTACGTCACCCGGCCGGCGCCGTACTCGTGGGTGGTGACGGCGGCGAACTCGCCCAGGTGCGGATGGTCGTACCCGGCGAGGACGGTCGCACCGTCCGGGATCAGCCCGTCGGCCCACGCGGTGGCCCGCCCGTGCAGGGCGGGGCCGTTCGGTGTCCCCTCGCCCTTGGTGATCGTGACCGGGGTCAGCACATTGGTGAACTCCTGGTAGTGCGCGCCGGCGGCGGGGCGCAGCACTCCGGGCATGACCGTGTGCCGGGCGACGGCCTCCTCGTCGGCGTAGCCGGTGCGGGGAGTGAGGACGAGATGGCCGCCCGCCTCGGCGTACCGGCGCAGCAGGTCGAGTGTCGTGTCGTCCGCGATGTACAGCGCCGGGACGACCAGCACCGGCCAGCGGTCCGCCACCTCCTCAGGACTGGACGGGAGTTGTTCGGGGGCGACGATGTCGACGGACAGTCCGGCGTCGAACAGCCCCCGGTAGTACGCGGCGACGATCCAGTCGTAGGACTGCGGGTCGCCGAACCAGGCGGGGGCGCCGCCCCTGAGGGGTGCCATGAACTCCATGGCCCAGCGACTGTCGGCGGACAGCAGCATCGCCACGTCGCTGCGGGGGCGCAGACCCTCGATCGTCGGGCCTGCCTGCTGCAACTCCCCTGCGATCAGCGAGAGTTCCTGATAGGTCCGGCCGGGTTCCAGGCTGTGGCCGAGGATGCCGCCCCAGTAGGTCTCGGCGCCGTAGTGCAGGGAGTGCCAGTGCCAGTACTCGATCATCCTGGCGCCGCGCGCGACCATGTTCCACACGGCCTGGCGGGCCTGGCCCCGGTAGAGGGGGAAGTTGTCGGCGGAGCCGCCGATGGAGGTGGCGTTGGTCTCCATGACGAGGAAGGGTTCCTGGCGGATGCCGCGGGCCAGGTCGTTCTGGAGGGAGAGCCAGGCGGGCCCCGACCAGGGGACGAAGAACGGGTGCAGTCCGCCGGCGGGCTCGTCGGGGCCCGGCAGGGCCAGTCCGTCCTGGGTGGCGTAGTAGATGTTGGCCCCGGCGACGTCGAGGGGTTGGCCGATGGCCGAGATGTCCAGGCCCTGTTGGCCGAGGGCGACGCAGGTGGTGATGAAGTGGTGCTCGGGGACGAGGTCGCGGACCAGTTCGGCGTGCCAGGTGATGTACTCCTGCGTCAGCCGGGACTGGTAGCGGCGCCAGGCGAGGTCGTACGACGGGGTGGTGTTGCCGTCGGGGGTCCACAGGTCCGCCCAGTCCTGCAGGCGGTGGGACCAATAGGTGAGTCCCCAGCGGCGGTTGAGGGTCTCGACGTCGCCGTAGCGGTCGCGGAGGTGGTCGAGGAAGCCCTGGAACACCGAGTCGTTGTAGAACAGGCGCAGTCCGGGCTCGTTGTCGACCTGCCAGCCGATGACCGCCGGATGGTCGGCGTAGCGTCCCACGACCTTGCGGACCAGCCGCTCGGCGAGATGCCGGAAGGCCGGGTGCGAGTAGTCCGCGTCCTGTCGCATGCCGTACGGGATCGGTTCCCCGGTGCGTGAACGGGCCGCCGTTTCGGGGTACTTGCGGCGCAGCCAGGGCGGGACGGCGTAGGTCGGGGTGCCCACGACGGCCTTGATGCCGCGGTCGTGGGCGGCGTCGAGCACGGGCTGCAGCCAGTCGAGCTCGAACTGTCCCTCGCGAGGTTCCCAGGTCGACCAGACCGACTCGCCGACCCGGATGACGTTGAACCCGGCCCCGGCCATCAGATCGAGGTCCTGCGCGAGCCTCTCGTACGGCTGGTACTCGGTGTAGTACGCGGCTCCGAAGAGCATGCGTGAGGAGGAAGTGCCCATACGGTGCTGGTGACTTTCTGTCAGGAACCGGTCGGCCGGTTCGGGACGGAACGAAGGCGTCAGTCCTCGCCCCGGTAGCTGAACTGCGCGAAGGCGACCGAGCCTTCGGCGGCGTACATGCCGACGACCCGGCCCGTGAAGGACGCGGCGGTCTCGGCGGAGACGTAGCGGCCGTCGAGGGCCGCGAGTTCGACCGGTCCGGTGCCGGAGTCGACGGACAGGTGGACCACGTCGGGGCCGAGGGCGTCGAGGCCCGTACCGGTGACCGGTTCGGTCTCGATCCGTACGGTCACCGGTCCCGGGGGAATCGGCTGCTCCCAGGTCTGGGAGAGTCCGCCCACCCGGGCGCGGGCACGGGCGAGGCCGGCGCCCACCTCGATGTCGTAGTGATGGAGTTCGTCGATGCGCAGGCTCAGTCCGCCGACTCCCTCGCCGCTGTCCACGCGGACCGTGAAGACGGCCGACTCGTGCTGCTGGCGGCGGCCGACGAACCGTGGTCGGGGGTCGTCCATGGTGGAGCCGTCGGCGTGGATGACGAGGTGCCCCGGGCGCTCGGTGAGCGAGGACCAGTCGGCGGCGGGTGTGCGTATCGAGAGCCATTCCAGGCCGAGTTGGGCGCCGCTGAAGGTGTCGGTCTGCTCAACCGGTCGGGTGGACGGGGTCAGTTGGACCGGCTGTACCACGGGCCAGCCGTCGACCCATTCCAGCGCGGTGCTGAACGTCTCCCGGCCCATGGGCGAGAAGGCCCTGGTCAGACCGCCGGGCCGCATCCCCAGCAGGATCAGGGCCCAGCCGTCGTCGGGAGTGCGTACGAGGTCGGCGTGGCCGGTGTTCTGGATCGGGCGGGCGGTGCTGCGGGCGCTGAGCACGGGATTGGCCGGGCAGCCCTCGAAGGGGCCGTCGGGACGGGTGCCGCGGGCGATGCTCACGGAGTGCCCGCGCTCGGTGCCGCCCTCGGCGATCAGGAGGTACCAGGTGCCGTCGATCTCGTAGAGGTGCGGAGCCTCGGGGAACATCAGGCCCGTGCCGGACCACAACGACCGTGGTTCTTCGAGGGCTTGGCCGGTTTCTAGGTCCATCCGGACCTGCTGGACGCCCAGGTGTTCGCCGGCGCGGTCGCCGTCGAGTTGGAGACCGGAGTACGTGACGTAGCAGGTGCCGTCGGCGTCCCAGGCGAGGTCCGGGTCGATACCGGGCGCTCCCTGCATGACGATGCCGTCGGACCAGGGGCCCTCGGCACGGTCGGCGGTGAAGATCAGGCTGCCGCGTCCCATCGCGTCGGTGACGACCAGCCAGAAACGGCCGTCGTGGAAGCGGATGGTGGGTGCCCAGGCACCGCCGAGCGTGGGGACCTTCTCGACCGCCAACTGCCCCGGCCGCGTGACGACATGGCCGATCGGCTCCCAGTGCTCCAGGTCGCGGCTGTGGAACAGCGGTATGCCGGGGAGGTACTCGAAGCTGGAACAGGCCAGGTAGTAGTCGTCGCCGACGCGGGTGACGCTGGGGTCCGGGTGGAAGCCGGGGACGGTGGGGTTGGGCAGGGTCATGCTCGGTCTCCCGACGTCGAGGCGATAACGGGGGTGTTCGTGGGGGCGCCGGCCGCCATGGCCGCCGCCAGGCGTTGCCGTTCGGCCCTGCGTTCCGCCTGACGAGCCGGGTCCGGCACCGGCGCGGCGAGCAACAGCCGTTTCGTGTAAGGGTGTTGGGGTGTGGTGGTGATCGTCGCCGCGTCGCCGGTCTCGACGATCTCGCCGTCGCGCATGACGGCGACCCGGTGGCTGATGTGCCGGACCACGGACAGGTCGTGGGTGACGAACAGATAGGCGACACCGGTGCGTTCCTGGATCTCGACGAACAGGTCCAGGACCCGGGCCTGGGTCGACAGGTCCAGTGCGCTGACCGGCTCGTCGCAGACGATGACCCTGGGGTCCCGGGACAACGCCCTTGCGATGGCGATGCGTTGGCGCTGGCCGCCGGAGAACTCCCGGGGCATCCGCTCCCCCGCGTCGGCGGGCAGCCGGACCTGGTCGAGCAGGTCCCGCACCCGCTTCTCGGCCTCCGCGCGAGGGGTGCCCGCGACGCGGAGCGGTTCGCTGAGGATGTCGTTCACGGTCATCGCCGGGTTGAGGGAGGTGTACGGGTCCTGGAACACCACCTGGATGTCGCTGCTGAGCGCCCGGCGTTCCTTCGGGCCCAGGCCCGAGATGACCTTGCCGGCGTAGCGGACGGTGCCGGAGGCGACGGGGGCCAGTCCGAGGACGGCCCGGCCCAGGGTGGTCTTGCCGGAGCCCGACTCACCGACCAGTCCGAGGGTCTCGCCCGCGCCGATGGTGATCGAGACGCCCTTCAGCACCCGGAACGGCGGCTTTCGCCAGCCCTTGGACGGGTATTCCACGACCAAGTCGTCGGCTGCCAGCAGTGGTTCGGCCGGGAGTTCCTTGTTCGGAGTCCCGTTCATGGTCGCGGTCATGCCGGACCCTCCTGATGTGCGGAGTTCGTGATCCCTGCGGTGTCCGTGAGGCCCGCGACCTGCGTGGCTCCCGCGACGCTCGCCGGCACGATGCGGCTGAGCGGCGACCTCGGCTCGGCGTCCTCCAGCGTGGAGGCCAGGAGCATCCGCGTGTACGGGTGGCGGGGACCGGCGAACAACTCCCTTACGGGGGCGGACTCCACGACGGTGCCGGTCTGCATCACCGTCACGCGGTCGCAGATGTCGGCCACCACACCGAAGTCGTGGGTCACCAGGATCACGCCCATGTTCCGCTCGCGTTGAAGGGACCGGATCAGGTCGAGCACCTCGGCCTGCACGGTCACATCAAGTGCCGTGGTCGGCTCGTCGGCGATCAGCAGGTCCGGTTCGCAGGAGACCGCGCCGGCGATGAGGACGCGCTGCGCCATGCCGCCGGAGATCTGGTGGGGATAGCTGTTGAAGACCCGCTCGGGGTCGGCGATCCCGACCCGATCCAGCAGGGCGAGGGTCTTGGCCTTCGCCTCGGCGGCCGACAACTTCAGGTGTCTGCGCACCGGTTCGACCAGTTGGGCGCCGATACGGAAGGAGGGGTCGAGGTTGGACATCGGCTCCTGCGGCACATAGGCGATCCGGCGGCCCCGGTACCGGTTCATCTCCGCGCGGCCGAGGCTTCCCAACTCCGTGCCGTCGAAGACCAGTTGATCGGTGGAGACGCGGGCCTCCGGGGGCAGCAGGCCGAGGACGGCGAAGGCGGTCTGGCTCTTGCCCGAGCCCGACTCCCCCACCAGACCGAGGACTTCGCCCCGGCGCACCGTGAGCGATACGCCGTCGACGACGGTCTTCTCCCCCTCGGCCGTCGGATAGGAGACCGTCAGGCCTTCGAGGGCGAGCAGCGCGTCCGTCGCCTCGGGCCGTACGGAGTGCTTCACCACCACCGGCTTGCGGGGCGTCGCGCCGCGCGGCTTCCGTCCGCGGGTCGCGGTCCCGTCCAGCGCGTCCCGCAGGGCGTTGCCCAGCAGGCCGAACGCGGCGACGGTCACGGCGAGCGCCGCTCCGGGCCAGACCATCAACTCCGGCTTGTTGTAGATGTTGGCGAAGGCGTCGTTGAGCATGGAGCCCCAGCTCGCCTGGGTCGCCGAGCCCAGGCCGAGGAACTCCAGACCGGACTGGATGACGATGCCGAGACCGAGCATCTGGGCGGCCTGGATGATGGTCGGCGCCTGGACGACGGGCAGGATGTGCCGACGGATGATCCGACGGTCGGCCAGGCCGGAGACCCGGGCCGCATCCACGTACAGCTCCTCGCGCACGGAGATCACCGAGGCGCGGATCAGCCGGAAGACACCCGGTGACATCAGCACGCCGAAGACGGCCATGGCGATGTAGGTGTTCTGTCCCACCGAGGACATCACGACCAGCAGCACGATGATCGCCGGTACGGCCATCAGCAGGTTCGCCAGCCAACTGCTCACCGCGTCGAACCACTTGCGGTAGTAACCGGCCACCAGACCGGCGGGAACACCGATCACCAGGGCGACGGCCACCGCGAGCAGAGCGCCCAGCAGGCTGGTGCGCCCGCCGTAGAGCAGCCGCGCCAGGACGTCACGGCCGACGCCGTCACCGCCCAGGGGGTGCTTGCCGCTCATCGGGGCGAGGCTCTCGGTGAGCGAGGTGTGCGCCGGGTCCTGGCTGGTCAACAGCGGCGCGAACAGGCTGGCCAGGGAGACGAGGGCGAGGAGGACCAGGCAGGTCACGGCCACCGGGCTGCGCAGCAGCCGGCGCAGGAGGCCCGCCCTTCCGTGTGCGGCGACGGCCGCGGTGACCGCTGTTTCTTCGGACTGAGGCAGCGTCATCCGACACGCACCTTCGGGTTGAGCCAGCCGTACGCGAGGTCCATCAGGATGTTGACCACCACGACGAGGGCGACCATGACCACGACGACGCCCATGACCACCGGGGTGTCGCCCTGGGATCCGGCGCTCGTCGCCTCGCTGCCGATCCCGTTGAGGCCGAAGACCTTCTCGACGACCACCGCGCCGCCGACCAGGCCGATGAACTGCAGGGCCAGCACGGTCAGCGCGGCCGGGGCCGCGTTGCGCAGCGCGTGCCGGAACAGCAGGCTCCGCTCGCTGATGCCACGGCTGCGGAGGGTCCGTACGTAGTCCGCGCGCAGGACGTCGACCATGGAGCCGCGTACCTGCTGTGCGGTGGCGGCGATCGCTCCGACGGAGAGCGACAGCGCGGGGAGGGTGATCGACTTCAGCCAGCCGCCCGCCGAGTCCGCGAGCGGGACATAGCCGGTCGCGGGCAGCCAGCCCAGGTCGACACCGATCACCACGGCGAACACCAGGGCGACCAGGAAGCTGGGCACGGCGAACCCGAGGACCGCGAGCAGCTGCACCACCTGGTCCAGTGCTCCCCTGCGGACCGCGGCGGCCACTCCCAGCACGGTGCTCAGTACGGCCGACAGCAGCAGTGCCGCCAGCACGATCGACAGTGTGACCGGCAGCTTGTTCTCCAGCGAGGTCGTCACGGACTCACCGCTGAACCACGAGCTGCCGAGGTTGCCGTGCACCGCGTCCGCGAGCCAGTGGCCGTAGCGGACCACGAAGGGCTGGTCGAGCCCGAGTTCGGCGGACTTCGCGGTCACCTGCTGCTGGGTGGCGGTCTGTCCCACGATCTGGCGCACCGGATCGGAGCCGGTGAGGCCCATCAGCGCGAAGGTCGTGGTCGCGATGACCAGGACCAGGACCAGCCCGGCGGCGATGCGCCGGACCAAGAAAACAATCATCAGTCTCTCCACCTTGCCTTTCCTCGGCCGTTACGGTGCGTCGGCGGCCGGGCGGGATCGGTGCCACCGTGCCCGCCCGGTCCGCCGTCCTGGTCAGCCGGCGGGCTTGAAGTTGTAGATCGGGGGCACCGCGGCGAACGTCTGCGGTGTGAAGGTGACGCCCTTGGTCGTCGCGTAGACGGCCTCGACGGAGTCCCAGGGCGCGTTCCACGCCTGGTCGACGAGGTAGGTGTTGAGCTGCGTGAACAGGGCGTCCTGGGTGGCGCCGGTCGCCGACCGGGCCTTGGTGACGAGGTCGGTGACCTTGGGGTCCTCGGTGTGCAGCGGGTTCCACAGCGCGCTCTTGCCGACCTCGATCTGGATGGTGTCCCAGGGGCGGAAGGAGGCCAGCGTCATGTACGACAGCGGGTACTTGCCGGCGAGGAGGGCGCTGATGAACTGCGTGACCGGGATCTTGTCGACCTTGACCTTGATCCCGATGTCCTCCAACTGCTGGACCATGGCGGCCTGTTGGTCCGGGAAGACCGAGGACACGTCCGGGACGGTGACCGAGAAGCCGTGCGGGTAGCCCGCCTCGGCCAGCAGCTGCTTGGCCTTCGCCGGGTCGTAGGTGTACTGGGAGTTCAGGGTGCTGTCGAAGGCCGAACCGGCCGGGTTGAAGATCTGGGTGGTCGCCTTGCCGAGACCCTGCTTCGCCGTCTTGACGATCGTGGAGCGGTCGAAGGCGTAGTTGAGCGCCTGGCGGACCCGGACGTCCCCGAGTGCCTTGACGATCTTTCCGGCGCGGTCCCAGATGTAGACGCCCTCGACGTCACCGGAGGTGAACTTGGTGACGGTCAGCCCGCTGCTCTTGGCCGGCGCGATGCTCTTGGCGCTGGCCAGCAGCGCGCCGTTGACCTGGCCCGAGCGCAGCGCGTTGAGCACGGCGGTCGGGTCGGTCAGCGGCTTGAGAACGATCTTGTCGAAGGGGAAGGCGGCCTTGTTCCAGTACCCCGGGTTGCGGACGAAGGTGTAGGTGCTGCCCGCCGTGGTGGCCGACTTGTCCAGGCTGTACGGGCCGGAGCCCACCGGGGTGTTCTTGATCGTGCCCGCGGTGATGGCCTTGGGGCTGGCGATCATGCCGGCCACGTTTCCGAGGTTCGGGACCAGCGAGGGATCGGGGGCCGAGAGCCGGATCCTGACCTCGGTGGCGCTGACGACGTCGACCCCGCTGATGCTGGCCAGTTGGCCCGCCGCCTCGCTGGTGCCGCCCTTGGTGTGCAGCAGGTTGGTCTTGACCGCCGTCGCGTCCAGGGGGGTGCCGTCGGTGAACTTGACGCCGCTGCGCAGGGTCAGCGTGAGTACCGTGCGGGCCGCGTCGTAGGACCACTTGGTCGCCAGGTTGGGTTCGACCTCGGCCGTCGGGGACAGCCGGAACAGCGAGTCGTATACGGGCTGGTAGTACTGCGCGTTGTTGCCGAGTCCGGCGTCGGCCAGGTCCCACGGCTGCGCCGCGACGAGCGGGGCCAGGGTCAGGGTGCCGCCGGTGGCCGCTTTGCCGGAACCGGAACCTGAACCCGAGCCGCACGCGGCCGCGGACAACATCAGGGCCGCGGATACGGCCGTCAGCGCGATTCTTCGCATGGGTACTCCGCTGGTGAGTGGATGACCGGGCGGCATCAGGCGTAGAGCCGCCCTCAAGAGCCTCGGAGGTGAAGGGAGAACCAGGTCCTGACGCGGCGTCAACCGTTCTTGGCGGTCAGCCGTCCCTGGCCGAAGGGGGTGTGTTCGCCACCGTTTTCGGTGGGTGAGAACCAGCCACTGATACGTACAAGTGAAACGTATGCGTAACGTAAGCCCAGCCCTTGGCGGGCCACAAGACCCGTGCGTCACTGTTTTCCGGAAAGCCGGAATTAACCGGAGCGTCGCGTCACCGCGCGCCCGGAGCCGGAACGGCTGTTGTCAGATCGGGCCGACCACTGTCAGGCCGACTCGCGCACGACCAGGCTCAGCGGGGTCACCTGGGGCGACGCCGGCAGTGCCCGGCCGGTCACGCCGCTGACGATCATCCGGGCCAGTCGGCCCACCACGACGTCGAGGTTGTTGTCGATCGTCGTCAGCGGCGGCATCGCGAAGGGCGCCAGTTTGTCGTTGTCGACGCCGATCACGGCCAGGTCGCCCGGGGCGGACAGGCCCACCCGGCGCATGCCGGCGAGGAGGGCGAAAGCCGTCTCGTCGTTGTAGGCGCACACTCCCGTGACGGCGGGGACGGCCGAGTGCCACTGCTCGGCCGCGGCGGCGGCGGCCCCGATGTCGAGGGGCACGTCCAGCAGCACGGGCGGCTCAAGTCCGCGCTCCGCGCAGGCGGTTCGGGCACCTTCGAGCCGCAGGGTCAGAAAGTCACGGAGCCGGGGATCCCCCGGCGCGGCGTAGCCGAGGCGGACATGCCCCGTGTCGGCCAGCCGCTCCACCTGCATCGCGCCGATGAGGGTCTGGGGGATGGTCAGCACGCCCGGGGCGGCGTCGGGGCCCATCCCGGCGCTGACCACGTGGATGCCGGCCGCCCGCATACCGGCCACGTCCTCGGCGGAGACCTCGAACGCCGTCATCACGGCCACCGGCATGAGTTCCTGCCAGAGCGACTTGAGCGGGGCGTGGTGCTCGCGCCGGGTGACGAGGTTCAGGCCGTGCCGCTCCAGCTCGTCACCCAGCAGTTCGACGAGGGCCGTGATCGTGCCGCCGACCGGGACGTCCGGGAGGAACATCAGCACCAGGTCGCTGCGGCCGAGCCGGAGGGCGCGGGCGGCGGCCGACGGTTTGTAGCCCAGCTTCGCCACCGCGTCGAGGACCTTGCGCCGGGTCTGCTCGGAGATCTTCTGGTGCGGGACGTCGTTCAGCACATAGCTGACCGTGGTCTGCGAGACTCCCGCCTCCTTGGCGACGTCGGTCGCCGTCACGCGGCCGGTCCTGCCCGCCATGGGAGCCTCCTGGGAACATCTCGGACATGCCGGTGCCGTGCGCCCGACCGGGGTGGCGTGCGTCACTGAATCGTAACAGTGAGGGTGCCACACGTCCGACGTGTCGGACAGGATGGCCTGTTACTGGCGGTACGAACGATGCCCCTGGGCCTCCGATCACCCATCCTCGCGCACCGCGGCGTCAAGGAGGGGGCCGAGTTCCCCGGCCACGGTCGTCAGGGGACGGACGTCCCGCTCGGCCCGGGCGACGAGGATCGCCCCCTCCAGGGCACTGACCATCAGGGTGGCCAGCGTGCCGGCCCGCTCCTCCGGCACACCCATCCCGGTGAGGGCGCGGGCGACCGAGCCGCTCCAGGTGGCGAAGGCGGCGGAAGCAGCTTCGCGCGTGGCGGCGCTGGTCTCCGCGCAGTCCACCGTGGCGGCGGCCACCGGACAGCCGCCCGCGAAGCCGACGGCCGTGAACTCGGCGGTCCACTGGCGGACCATCTCGGCGAACAGCCCGCTCGGCGTCGGCTCGGGCAGCGCGGCGAGGAAACGGTCGACGCGCTTGCCCGCGTACCGACCGGCCCAGCCGACGGCCTCGTTGACCAACTGCTCCTTGCCGCCGGGGAAGTAGTGCTGCAGCGAGCCACGCGGCGCGTGCGCGTGCACGGCGACCTCGCGCATCCCGGTGGCGGCGACTCCGTCGCGCCGGATGAGCTGCGCCGCACTGAAGACCATCCGCTCGCGTGCCCCGTACCGGGGCACCTCTGCCGCCGCCATCCCCGACCTCCGTCACCGTCGCACGGGCTCTCCGGACTCCACTCTATGACCGCCGTCATAGCGTGAACTACTATGACCGCTGTCATAACAGCGGCGATGCAGACGGCAACGGTCCGGCCTCGCCCCGGAGGGAAACGGCGGTGCGTCGTGGCGTACGTGGGTTTCGTCGGCGCCGGGGTCATGGGCCAGCCCATGGCGCTCAACCTCGCCCGCGCCGGAACACCCCTCGTGGTGTGGAACCGCACGCCCGGCCGGTCCGAACCCCTGCGTGCCGCCGGGGCCGAGGTCGCGGCGGGCCCCGCCGAGGTCTTCGACCGGGCCGACGACGTCGTGTTCCTGATGCTGGCCGACGAGACGGCCGTGGACGCCGTACTGGGTCGGGGCACCCCGCACTTCGCGGCCCGGGTCGCCGGACACACCGTCGTCCACATGGGCACGACCTCGGCCGAGTACTCGGGCGCCCTCCAGGACGACATCCGCATCGCGGGCGGGAGATATGTCGAGGCCCCGGTCTCCGGTTCCCGAGTCCCGGCCGAGCAGGGGAAGTTGGTGGGCATGCTGGCCGGGGACACCGATGCCGTGACGGCCGTACGACCGCTGCTCGCCCCGGTGTGCCAGGAGACGTTCGACTGCGGTGCGGTACCCGGTGCCCTGCTGATGAAGTTCTCGGTGAACCTGTTCCTGATCACCCTGGTCACCGGGCTCGCCGAGGCGTTCCACTTCGCCGACCGGCACGGGCTCGACCAGCGCCTGCTCGGGGACGTCCTGGACGCGGGACCGATGGCCAGTTCGGTCTCCCGGGTGAAGGCGCCCAAGCTGGTGACCCGCGACTTCGCCGTGCAGGCGGCGGCGACCGACGTACTGAAGAACAACCGGCTGATCGCGGAGGCCGCCCGCAAGGCGGGGCTGTCCTCCCCGCTCCTGGACGTCTGCCACGCCCTCTACGAGGAGACCGTGGCACGGGGTCACGGCGGCGAGGACATGGTGGCCGTACTGCGCGCGCTGGAGGCCAGGACCGAGGGTGCGGCAGCGTCACGCACCCGGACCACCCCTGCGGAGAACGGCATGTGAGCGCATCTGGCCGCCCGGGATCGGGCCCGGACGGCCGTGTGTGTTCGGGGTGTCGGGTCAGGTCACCAGGAGGTGCGCGTCTGCGACTGCTGCGCCGACGACTGCTGCGCCGGGAACACGGAGTCACCGCCGAACAGCGGCGCGGGCGCGGGCGCCTGCAGCGTCTCCTCGTCGTCGCCGAGCATCATGTCGGGGTCGAACATGACGATCACGGCGGCGATCAGCAGGACGACGAGCGGGCCGGCGAGCATGACCAGGAGGAACGCGACCAGGTCGGCCGAGGACTGCGCGGACGAGGCCTGGTGGGTGAGGTGCACGGAGACCGCGGCCATGCCTGTGTAGTGCATGCCGGTCACGGCTACACCCATGACCAGGCTCGCGCCGAGGCTCGCCCACAGTGCGTGGATGGAGACCGCCGCCCACAGCGCCGCGGTGGCGGCACCGACCGCGATCACCACGGACAGCACCACGGTCAGCGGGTTGTAGTGGAGGGTGCCGTTCGTCTGGATGGCGGCCATCCCGAGGTAGTGCATGGCCGCCACGCCGAGTCCGGTGACCGCGCCCGCGACCCCGAGGTTGAGCGGTGAGCCGCCCCGGTAGCCGACCAGGAACACGCCTATCGCGACCACCACGATCGCCACGAGGAGGCTCAGGAGCGTCTTCGTCGTGTCGTAGTTGACCAGCGCGCCCTGGACGCTGAAGCCGATCATGGCGATGAAGTGCATGGTCCATATGCCGCAGCCGATCGACACGGCACCCATGGCCAGCCACCGGGCTCTGTGCTGCGGGCGGCGCAGCGAACGGGTCGTGCAGCGCAGCCCGAGGGCCGCTCCCAGGCATGCCATCAGGTAGGCGGCGACAGGTGTCACTGCGCCGTAGTAGAAGTCGGAGACGGTGGCGGTCATCGAGGTTCCCTTCACGTACGTGACGGCAGGCCGCACCGCAGGAGCGGCGGGCCGGCACGGTGACGTGCGCACGCTCCCGTCCGACGGGCCACGGAAACCGCCGGGCCGCGCCTGGCGCGGGCCTCCGGTCGGGAGACGCGCGGGGACACAGGGTGCGCCACGGCAGGGGCGCGCGCGGATCGACCACTCCCGCCCCTGCCGCACGTTCGTACCGGCTCGGCCGGGCGGACGTGCACGAGCGCGCGGACATCCTGCGAACGGAGACAGGACACGGGGAACCGAACGGTCGAGTTCAAGCCACCAGGCCGAGTTGTGCATGATTCAATCACGACGTTCACACATTTCCTGCACAACCTGGATAGGTGTTAGCCGAATCGATACTTCGTCACTACTGCTCATAAAGCCCACCACCGTGGCGAGTTCACCGGCCGGCACTCTGGCCGCCGTCGACGTGGAGGATCTCGCCTGTGACAAAGGCCGCGTTCTCCAGGAAGACGATCGCGTCGACGACATCGGCGACCTCGCCCATCCGTCCGAGCGGGTGCAGTGCGGCGAGACTCGCGGATGTCTCCGGGTGCATGGGAGTTCGGATGACGCCCAGCGCGACCGCGTTGCTGCGGATGCCGCGGGAGGCGAACTCGATCGCCAGCGCCTTGGTGGCGGACTGCAGCCCGCCCTTGGTCAGGGAGGCCAGCACCGCGGGGATCGTGGAGTTGGCGTGGTCGGCGAGGCTGGTGCTGATCTGGACGATGTGTCCGGTGCCCTGACGAAGCATCTGCCGGACGGCGAGCTGGGTGATGTGGAAGAAGCCGGTCAGGTTGACGCCGACGACCGTCTCGTACTCCTCCCGGGAGTAGTCGGTGAACGGCTTGGCGAGGTAGAGGCCCGCGTTGTTGACGAGGGTGTCGATCCGGCCGAACCGTTCGATCGCCCTGGTGGTGACGCGTTCGGCCGTGCCGGGATCGGTGATGTCGCCCTGGACCGTGAGGACGTCCGGGTCCGCTGAGGGCGAGATGCCGCGCGAGGTCGCGACGACGCGATGGCCGAGTTTCCGGTACGCCTCGACAAGGCCTGCGCCGATGCCCTGCGAGGCGCCGGTGATGACGGCGACCTTCCTGACGGGAGTGTCCATGGCGGCCTCTGGGTGGTGACGGTGCGGACCGGACCGTGTCGGCCGGTCCCGCTCGGGTGGGGCATGCCTACCTGTGCGGGGGTCCGAGGTGGGGGAACTCGGGCAGGTAGTCGTGCGGCGGCACCCCGCCGGAGGTGACCTTTCCGTTGGTCAGGAAGGCCATCCGGGCGATGAAGACGTCATCGGTGAGTCCCCGCCCGTTGGGATACACGGCCGGCCGGCCGCGGTCGTAGCGCAGGAGGTCCGGCAGGACGGTGGCAGCCGCCGCGCTCGCCTCGGCAGGCGGATAGCCGTTCCCCTCCAGGATCTTCGACCACGGCTCCAGGTACTTCGCCACGTCGTCCGACGGATGCCCGGCGTTGTACGCGTCCTTGGCGTAGTCGGGATTGATGAACGGGTTGATCGTCGGATGCCCACCGCGGTCCACCTGCACGAGCGCCCCGTCGCGGCGCACGCTCACGGTCGCCCACAGCTGGATCACCGGATCCGGGCCGAGCATGTCGTCGGGCACCTCCAGCGCGATGCACTGCACGTCCTTGTCGGCGAAGGCGTCCTGCCCCGTCCACTCGAAACCGTGCAGGGCGCCTTCGGCGTCGGCGAAGAACGGATCGCCGCGCACGCCGGTGAACAGTCGGCAGCGCCCCGCCTGCACGGGCTGCGCCGACGCGTCGAAACCGACCGGTACGGCACTGGCGAGCACCTCGCCGGCCGGCTCGGCGCTGCGGGCGTCGGTTCCGGTGGCGTAGAAGGCCGTGCCCGTCTGCCTGCCGTCCTTCTCCTCCGTGAACACGAAGGAGAAGGCGGCGTCGGCCTGGTTGTCGCCGTCGTTGTCGACGGCGATGCGGTACACCGCGTCGGGGTGCAGTTCCGAGCTCATCAGGAAGGGCGGGGTCGCGCTCATACCCGTCGCGAAGGGGTTCACGTCGATGATCAACACCGTTCTGCCGGCGTCGCCGGACGCCGGGAAGGCGTACAGGTCGGTCAGGTCCAGGCGCGCGTCGTCGCCGGGGAACTTGAGATAGGCGGCGCTGAAGTGGTTGGACATGGCGATTCCCTCGGTCGGCCACGAGGTGGTCGCGCAGTGCGGAGTTCGTCGCCCTGGCGCTGCGACTCGCGGGACGGTGGGTGACTTCGTCCAGCGTCCCGCGGCGCCGGAGACCGTCGCGCCCGTGGAACTCACTGGTCCGTGCCGTACCGGGCGGGCAACGGGCGACACCCTGGAAGGCCGTCGGCCAGGGAGGAGCACGGGCGCGAGCGACGACCCGGCCGGCCGATGCTGGGCGGGGCGACGGCCGAGGAGGCCCCACATGGAGTACCTGGTCACGATGACGACCCGGGTTCCGGGCGGAACACCGGCGTACGAGGTGGAGGACGTCCGGGGGCGCGAGGCCACGCACACCCGTGAACTGGCGGCCCGGGGGCAGGTGCTGCGCCTGTGGCGTCCGCCGCCGGAGCCGGGCGAGTGGCGCACGACCGGGCTGTTCGCCGCCGACGACTCCGACGGCCTGGAGCGGACACTCGCCTCGATGCCCCTGCGGGTCTGGCGGACGGACGAGGTCACCGCGCTCGGCCCGCACCCCGGCGACCCCGGGCGGGGCCGGATTCCGCTCTCGGAGAGCAGCCAGGAGTTCCTGGTCACGCTCGTCGTGGAGCTGCCGTACGGAACGAGCGGCGAGGGCCTTGAGGAGATGACCACCCGTGACGACGACCGCGCCTGTGATCCGGCCGCCGAGGGCCATCTGATCCGGTTGTGGAGGCTGCCCGGCGAGGGGCGCAACCTCGGCCTCTGGCACGCCGCCGGAGCCGGGCAGATGCGGGACGTCCTGCGCTCCCTGCCGCCTGCCGACTGGCTCACCGTCGAGACGATGCCGCTGACCAGGCATCCCGGCGACCCGGCGAGCGTCCAGGGGCCCCGCGTTTCCAGCGGCTGCACGGCTTGATCGGCTTACCTGCACTTCGCCCGGACGGGTGGAGGCGGCAGCCACGGTTGCCGCGACGATGCCCGAGCCCGAGCGAAAAGCAGATGCAGACGGTCCATGGTCCAGCGAACTGGCCGAGAGCCGACCGCCCCGTCCCTGTGTCGAGTTCGCTGCATGGGACAGGTGACGATTACGCGTGCTTCGACCGAAGATGCTCAGCGGCTCACGCGCCTGTGTCATGCGTCCAGCAGCTACCAGGGGGTTACGCGGAGGCAATCTCAACAGTTGAGCTCACACCTGCCTACATCACTCGACACCTGGTCTTCCTCGCTGCCGGTCAGGACGCCCACCTCCTCGGTTTCTGCTCATTGATTCGCGATCCGCCGGAACTGGACATGCTCTTCGTCGCCGACCAGGCGCAAGGGCGGGGGATCGGTCGTCTACTTGTGGATCACATGATTGAACGGACGCGACGGAGCCGGCTTGCAGGCGGAAGGGTGGTCTCTCACCCGCCGGCCGAGGGGTTCTGCAGCCGCCTTGGCGCTCGCCGAATCGGTACCGTGCCGGCGAAGCCTCCCATGACCACGTGGGAGCGCCCCGAACTCTGGTTCACGATCACTTAGGGCTTGGCGGTTGATAGGCAAACGTCCGGGTCGAGTTTGCATACGTCGTCACGCAGGTCCGTGTTCACCCTGGGACCAGCGGGCGGGGTGGTGCGGCAACGTACGTTTGGGCGCCATGCGGATCACGAAGTACACCCACGTATGTGTACGGCTTGAACACGATGGCCGGCGCAGGGCATCGATCCCGGGACGTGGAGCGAGCCGGCTGCCTTGACCGGCGCCGACGCCGTGCTGGTGACCCACGAACACGCCGATCACATGGATGTCCTTCGCCCGGCCGGGCTCGGCGTTACGGTCTGGCGCGTGTGTTAAGGGATCGGCCCAGTCCATGGCGCTCATATGCGTACGGAGCTACGACTAGGGTCGTCCGCATGCTGAATCGGCTTCCGTTCAACGAAGCGCTGCGCTCCACCGTGGGCATCCCCAAGTGGAGCAAGCTCCTGGACAGCAGTCCGCGGTCACGGGTGTGGCGGGTCCGACTGGCCGACCGGAGTCTGGTGATCGTCAAGCAGATCACCGACGGCGGGGACGCGGGAGCCGACGCGGACATGCGCTTCGCGCGGGAGGTCGCCGGGCTGCGCCTGGCGGGGCGGGCGATCGGGCCCGCCGTGGCTCCCGCGGTGCTCGCCACGGACCTGCCCGCGCGGGTTATGGTCCTCGAGCACCTGGACGACCTCGGCAAGACGGACGACTGGATGCCGGGGTACGCCGAGTCGCTCGCCCGACTGCACGCCCTGACCGGACCCGCCGACGCGGGCGCGCTTCCGGCCTGGTCGGGGCCTACAGCCGCCGACGCGGAGTCCTTCCTCGCTCTGGCCCGTGCGCTCGACGTGCCCGTCCCGTCCGCGGTACTCGATGAACTCACCGCTCTTTTGGACCGGTTGGACCCCACTCCGCATCATGCGCTGTTGCACGGTGATCCGTGCCCCGGCAACGACCTGCGCACCACCGACGGTGTCCGTTTCGTCGACTTCGAACGGGCCTCGCTCGGCAACGGACTGGTCGAGCTCGCGTACTTCCGCATCGGCTTTCCCACCTGCTGGTGCGCGATGTCGGTCACCGCGGCCCCGCTCGCGGAGGTCGAGGACATCTACCGGACCACCTGGCGCGGCCTCACCGGCGGGGATGTGCCGGGCGACCTCGCCGACGCGTGCGCCGGCTGGCTGATCCAGGGGGACGCGCTTGTCGAGCGGGCTCACCGCGGGACGGTTGACCAGCTCGCTCGGGTATCCACCGAGGACTTCGAGTGGGGCTACATCTCCGCCCGCGAGCGGCTCGTCCACCGCCTCGGCGTGGTCGCCGACATGACCCGTGATCAAGACCACCTGCACGCTGTAGGCCGCCTCAGCTCGACCCTGGCCGGGCGCCTGTTGGAATGCTGGCCGAGACTGCGGCCGCTGCCCGCGCACGACACCCGCCCTTGGTATTAGGCCGGGGTTCCGGTCCACGCCTCGCACTATGATGATCATGGTGTGGGGCGTGGGGATCTTTCTGATGAGCAGTGGTTGGTGCTGGAGTCGTTGCTGCCTGCTGACGGAGCGGCCGCCCTGCCCGCCATCACGGCGAACGCCGCCCTCGAACTCGCCCCGGTCCGGGTCAACGCGATCGCCGCCGGGTTCGTCGACACCCCGCTGTCGGCGCGCCTGCTCGGCGACGAACTGGAGCATCGCCGTGCGGAGTTGCGCGCCACGCTGCCGATCCGGCGGGTCGTGGGACCGTCGGACGTGGCCGCGCTCGCCCGGCACCTGATGACCAACACGGCACTCACCGGGGCGACTTACGACATCGACGGCGGCCAGCAGCTCATCCCCTGACCCCGGCCCCCTACTCCGGCGTGGCCCCGAACTCGGCGCGGGGCAGTACATCGCGGAGCTGTCTGCGCGAGGTGATCGACAGCTTGGCGAAGATCTTCCGCAGATGCCACTCGACCGTTCGGGGGCTCAGGAACAGGCGGGACCCGACCTCCGGGTTGGAGAAGCCGTCCTGCACGAGCGACGCGATCTGCTTCTCCTGCGGCGTCAGTTCGTCGCTCGACGAGGCCTCGAACGTGCGCTTGCGTACGGTCTCCCCCGTGGCGAGCAACTCGCGGCGGGCTCGTTCGGCGAACGCCTCCATGCCGATCGACCCGAACATCTCGTGAGCCGTACGGAGATGGCCGCGCGCGTCGCTCCGCCGCCGGCCCCGGCGCAGCCACTCGCCGTACAGCAGGTGGGCACGCGCCAGTTCGGGACGCAGCTGGGTCCGGCCCAGTCGCTCGATCGCCCTGCGGTAGAGGTGGTCCGCGGGTGCCCCGGTGCTGAGCAGGGCCCGGCAGCGGGCCAGGGTTCCCTGCGCCCAGTCGGTGTCGCACGGCTCCGCCGCGTCCGCGAGTCGCTCGAGCGCGTCACCGGCGACGTCCTTCTCCCCGACGCGCACCGCCGACTCGACGAGTTCGGGCAACACCCACACGGAGACCCACAGTTCGGCGATCCGGCTGCTGATCTGGGCCGCCGACATCGCCTGTTCGTAGCGGGCGAGGCCGTTGTAGAGGACGGCGGCGGCCCAGTGGGCGGTCGTGACTCCCATCAACTGGCCGCTCGCGCCGGCCTCTTCGATGGTGGCGGCGATCAGGGCCTCCGCATCGGCGCCACGGCCCCGCAGTGCGCTGAGCCGCAGCTTGACGTGCGGTGCCAGGGGAACGCCGGTCGCCGCGGCGACGATGTCCGCTTCGTCGACGATCGACGCGGCGGCGGTAAAGTCCCCGGTCCAGGTGGTCGCCACGCCCAACGACGCGAGGCAGAAGGGGAGTTCGGTCAGGGCGCCGGCTGCGCGTGCCACCTCGACGGCCCGGTGGTACGTGCTGCGCATGGCCCGGTCGTCCCAGACGGCCGCGCTGACGCCGTTGGCCACCCAGCCCCACTTCAGGACGTCGGACGCGGGAAGATCCGCGAGCGCCGCGGCTGCCCGCCGCAGTGCGGGGACGGCGGCGGCGCGGCCGTCGGTGACGAGCAGCGCGCAGGCCTCGATGACGAGATCGAGAGCGTGGGGAGTTCCCGTCGCCGCCGGAAGTGCTCTCATCGCCCGCGAGATCGCAAGGAGGCTGTCGGCGTCCGCGGCGACCAGAGCCGAGGTTCCCCACGCGATCAGATAGGTCTCACGCGCGAGGTCCTTGTCGAAGGGTTCGAGCCGCTGTGCGGCCGTCAGCAGCAGGGGTGGCGCCTCCTGGTTGAGGCCGGCGGCGAACGCGAGTCGGCTGCGTACGAGATGGGCTCGGGCGCGATGGAACTCGCTCTGTGCGTACTGGTCCGCGATGTCGGCGAACCGGCGGGCGGCGTCGAGGTCGCCGGCCTGAAGGCTGACGTCCGCCGCCGCCACCGCGCGTTCGGCGCGCCGTGACGTGTCGCCGGTGAGTGCCACGGATCGCTGCAGGAACGCGGCCGCGGCGGCCAGTCCGCCGCGTGCCTGCGCGCGGCCGGCGGAGCGTTCGAGTTCGGCGGCGACGGACTCGTCCGGGCCCGCGGCGGCGGAGGCGAGGTGCCAGGCACGACGGTCCGGGTCGGCCTGCGGGTCGGTGGCCTCCGCCAGGGCCAGGTGCGCGGCCCGGCGGTCCTCTTCCGTCGCCGACCGGTAGACGGCCGACCGTACGAGCGGGTGACGGAACGTGACGCGTATGTCGAAGGACAGCAGCCCGTCCGTGCCGCCGACGAGGGCGGTCTCCGGTGTCACGCCGAGCCGGTCGGCCGCCGCCCACACCAGGGCGGGGTCGCCGACCGGTTCCGCGGCGGCGATCAGCAGGAGCAGCCGGGTCTCGTGCGCGAGGGCCTCGATCCGGCTCAGGAAGCTCCGTTCGATACGGCCCGGCAGTGTGTCGCCGTTCAAGAGGCCGAATCCTCCGGCGAGTTGGGTGAGCGTCAACCCGCGGGGCAGTTCGAGGAGGGCGAGGGGATTGCCCTTCGTCTCCGCGACGAGGCGGTCGCGGATGTCCTGGTCGAGCCGGGTGTGGGTGACCGAGTCGAGCAGGGTGTGGGCGTCGGCCTCACGCAGCCCGGTGACCTCCAGCTCCGGCAGTCCGCGCAGGTCCTCGGGCTCCTCGCGGGCTCCGAAGACGAGGGCGACCGACTCCGCCAGCAGTCGGCGGGCGACGAAGCCCAGGATCTGTGCCGAGACCCGGTCCATCCACTGCGCGTCGTCGACCAGGCAGAGCAGCGGGCGCTTCGCGGAGGCGTCCGACAGCAGACCGAGTACCGCCATCCCGACCAGGAAGCGATCGGGCGGGGGTCCCGCCCGTATCCCGAACACCGTCTCCAGTGCGGCGCACTGCGGCTGGGGGAGGTTCTTCAGGCGTTCGAGCAGCGGCACGCAGACCTGGTGCAGGGTGGCGAAGGCGAGCTCCATCTCGGACTCGATGCCGACGGCGTGCAGCACGCGCAGGTCGGTCGCCGCCTGCGTCGCGTAGTCGAGCAGGGCCGATTTTCCGACGCCGGGTGGGCCGTGGACCACGAGCGTGCTGCTCTCTCCGGTACGGGCCGCGCCGATCATCCGGTCCAGCAGGGCGCACTCGGTCCGCCTGCCGAGGAGACCGGCCTGTGCCCCGTCCCGTGAGCTGTGCTCCGCATGCGCCACGGTTGCCCGCCTTCGTCGCGGTCTGCCCCCTGGTCACACTGCACGCTACAACGGTGGGGCCGCACCCTGAATCCTGACGGGGTAAAGCCCCGCTCGTGGTCTCGTCGCAGGCGGCGAGTCAGGCCACTGGGGGCAGATTTCAGGCCAATGCGGTCAGGAAGGCCCGGATACGCTCTGCGGCCTCGTCGGCGCAGGTGTCCAGGACGAAGTGGCCGCCGTCGAGCAGATGGACCTCCGCGTCGGGCAGGTCGGCCCGGTACAAGTCGGCCTCCCCCGCCCGGAACGACGCGTCGTGGCGTCCCCAGAGCACCAGCGTGCGCGGCTGACGGGCGCGCAGCCACTGCTGCCAGACCGGGTAGGCGGCGAGGTTGGTGCGGTAGTCGTAGAACAGGTCCACCTGGATGTCCGCCTGCCCGGGCCGGTTCAGGAAGGCGAACTCGTCCGTCCAGAGGTCGGGGTCGTAGCGGTCGGTCGCGGGATCGTTCCCCAGGTGTCGTCCCCGCGTGGCGGCCAGGGAGAGGAAGTTCTCCCGTAGCTCCGGTTCATGGGTGGCACGATCTGCCCAGAAGGCGCGTCGTGTCTCCCACAGCGGCCCCAGCCCGCTCTCGTGGGCCACCGCGTTCTGGATGACCAACGCCTCCAGTCGCTCCGGGTGCGCCATGGCCATGCGGAACCCGACCGGGCCGCCGTAGTCCTGCACGACGAGCGTGCAGTGCTCGATGCCGAGCGTGTCCACGAAGCCGTTCATCACCTCGGCCAGGTGGTCGAAGGTGTACGCGAACCCGGTCGGCGCCGGAGCGCTGCTGTGGCCGAACCCCGGGTAGTCGGGCGCGATCAGTCGCCACCGGTCGGCGAGGCGTCCGAGGAGCGGTTCGTACATGCGCGACGAGGACGGGAAACCGTGCAGGAGCAGCAGGGCGGGGGCGTCGGGCGGTCCGGCCTCTCGGTAGAAGATCTCCAGGTCGTCGACCTTCAGCGTGCGGTAGCGCGTCATCGTGACGCCTTCCCGTCCGTGGCGCGGATCCGGTCGTGCAGGTCCTTGAGTGCGGCGACGTAGATCTCCGAGAACGTGGGGAACGGCTGGATCGTGTCCCGCAGCACGTCCAGCGGGACGCAGGCACGGACGGCGAGGGTCGCCTGTTGCAGCCACTCCCCCGCCTCAGGGCCGAGGGCGTGGGCGCCGGTGATCACCCGGCCGTCGCTGAGCAGGGTGAGGAACCCGTTGGCGTCGGCGTAGGCGCGGGTGTAGGCGGCGGTCTTGGCCACCCCGGAGATCGGGACGGTGGCGCTGAACCGTGCCTCGTCCGCGCCGACCGACGCCGCCTGCGGGTCGGTGTAGACGACGCGGGGCACGGCCGTGTAGTCGGCCTCGCGGGGTTCGCCGAGGATGTTGGCGGCGACGATCTCGCCCTGGTACTTGCCGACGTGGGTGAGCATCCAGAGCCCGGTGGCGTCGCCGACGACCCAGAGCCGCTCGGCGGCGCGCAGTCGCGAGTCGACGGGAATGCCGTGCTCGTCGGCCTTCACGCCCACCGTGTCCAGGCCGATGTCGTCGACGCGCGGGCGGCGTCCGGTGGCCACGAGGAGGTGGTCGCCGCGCACTTCCCGCCCGTCGTCGAGCGTCAGGACGTAGTCCTCGCCGTCGCGCCCGGCGGCGACCGTCCGCGGGCCGAGGAGGAGCTCGACGCCGTCGCGGCGCAGCACCTCGCCGAGCGCCTCGCCCAGCCGCCGGGGCTCGCGGGGCAGGACGTAGCGGCCGTGGGCCGTGAGGACCACCTCGCCGCCCAGCCGGCGTACGGCCTGGGCCATTTCCACGCCGACGGGGCCCGCGCCGAGCACGATCAGCCGACGCGGCACCGCCTTCATGCCGGTCACCTCGCGGTTGGTCCACACGCCTGTCAGTTCGGACAGGCCCGGGACCGGCGGCATGATCGGCGACGCTCCCGTGGCCACGACGACGTGCTCGGCGGTGTGCCGGGCTCCGGCCACCTCCACGACCCCCGGTCCCGCCAGCCGGCCGGTGCCGCGCAGCAGGTCGATGCCGCTGTCGGCCAGCCAGCGTTCCTGTCCCGCGTCGGAGTAGTCCGACACCATGAAGTCCCGCCAGGCCAGGGCCTGTTCGACGTCGACCTCGGCGCTCGCCGCGGCCTCTCGTGCGCCGTGCACGGCCTCGCCCGGGCGCAGCAGCGTCTTCGACGGGATGCACGCCCAGTACGAGCACTCCCCGCCGACCAGTTCACGTTCCACCAGGGCGACCCGCAGGCCGCCGTCGGCCAGGGCGCCGGCGCAGTGCTCTCCGGGCGATCCGCCGCCGATCACGATGACGTCGTAGTCGTGGCTCATCGGTCCGTCCTCCTCACTTGCGATTACCACGTCTGGTCGCCGGCGCGGACGAGCAGCTCGTTGACGGCCACCCGCCGTTCCCGGGTGACGATGTAGGCGATCGCGTCCGCGACGTCCTCCGCCCGCAGCGGTTCGATCCCGCTGACCTGCCGGAGAGCCGCCTCCCGGGTGGCCTCGCCGAGGTGGTCCACCAGCTCCGTCCGTACGGTGCCGGGTTCGACCACGCCGACCCGTACCCGTTCCACGAGCAACTCCTGGCGCAGGGCTTCGGTGAAGCCGTTGAGGCCGAATTTCGTCAGGTTGTAGACGCTGCTCCCGGGGCGGGCGACACGTCCGGCCGTCGAGCCGACGTTCACGATGTCGGCGACCTGCCGTGGGGAGGTGGTGGCCGCGTCGATCAGGTACGGCACGGCGGCGTGGGTGACGTGGAGCAGCGCCGCCACGTTGAGCGAGACCATCCGGTCCCACTCCTCGATCGTGGCGTGCAGGGCCGTGCCGAGCAGCATGATCCCGGCATTGTTGACCAGGATGTCGAGCCGCTCCAGCCGCGCGAGGGTGACCTGGACCGCCTGGTACGCCTGCTCGGGCTCGCTGATGTCGGCCTCCACGACGTGAGCCCGGCCGCCCGCCTCCGTGATGTCCTGGGCAAGCCGGTCCAGGCGTTCGCGACGCCGTGCGACGAGCGCCACCGCCGCACCCTCCGCAGCCAGCCGGCGCGCGGTCGCGGCACCGATGCCGCTACTGGCACCGGTGACCAGTGCGACGGCTCCGGCCAGCGGTTTCTCCGCCGCCGCCCCGGCGGCCGTGCTCACGACGGCAGCTCGGTACCGGCCTGTTCGCGCACCATGTACCGGGCGTACCAGTCGGGCCAGTCCGGGTCCTCGGCGCCGGTACGCGCCTCGTGCTCGCCGTGCGCCGTCGCGGCCCGGCGCAGTGCGCTCGCCAGGTCCTCGGCCGAGGCGAACGTCGTGGCCGCAGGGTCCAGGCGGCCCGGGAGCCGGGTGGTGATCTCCTGAAGGATCCAGCCGTTGCCGTCCGGGTCACTGAACGACACGAACGATCCGTAGCTGGTGCGCTCGGGATCCGGACCGGGCACCCGGGCGTCGGTCCCGCCGTGGTGGAAGACGCCGCCCTCGTCGTGGAACACGTCGCTGGGATCGGCGCCGACCCGCTTGAGTTCGTCGTGGGCGGCGTCGATGTCGTCCACGACGAGGTGCAGGCCCTGAGCCGAGCCCGGTGTCTGGAACGTGACGGAGGTTCCGAAGATGACGGAGGCCGGCGAGCCCGGCGGGGTCACCTGTACCACCCGGAAGTTCTCGCCGGTGGCGACGTCGGCGTCCAGCCGCCAGCCCAGCGCCGTGTAGAAGTCCTTGGCCCGGTCCACGTCACCGACCGGCACCACGACGACTTCGAGCTTCATGTCCATGAGCTGCGCCTCCGTTCTCGGACGAACTGCGGACTCCACCAGAATCGCCGCTGCGGCCCTGATTCGCGCCAGGGAGACTCCCTGGCCCGCGCGTCAGAGGCGGTCGGCGTCCAGGACCGCACGGGCGAAGGCCTCCGGCGCCTCCTGGGGCACGTTGTGCCCGATGCCGTCGAGGGCACGGTGGTCGTACGGGCCGGTGAACTTGGCGCGGTACGCGCTCCCGTCGCCCGCCGGGGTGAAGGGGTCCAGCTCACCGTCGAGGGTGATCGTGGGGACGGCGATGGCCGGTCCCGCGGCGAGTTGGGCCTCGATGCCGTCGTAGCGCGGGTCTCCCGCGGCGAGGCCCAGCCGCCAGCGGTAGTTGTGGATCACGATGCTCACGTAGTCCGGGTTCTCGAAGGCCTTCGCGGTGCGGTCGAAGGTGGCGTCGTCGAAGTGCCAGGTCGGGGAGACGCTGCGCCAGATCAGCTTGGCGAAGTCGTGCCCGTACCGGTCCAGGCCCAGCTCACCGCGCTCGGTGGCGAAGTAGTACTGGTACCACCACGCCAACTCGGCGGCCGGGGGCAGCGGTTGCTTGTTCTTCTCCCGGTTGGTGATGAGGTAGCCGGTGACCGAGACGAGCGCCTTGCACCGCCCCGGCCAGAGTGCCGCGATGATGTCGGCCGTCCGCGCTCCCCAGTCGAAACCGCCGAGCAGCGCCTTCTCGATCCGCAAGGTGTCCAGCAGGGCGATGATGTCGAGGGCGACCACGGCCTGCTGGCCGTTGCGAAAGCTCTTCGGCGACCGGAACGTGGTGGTGCCGTAGCCCCGCAGGTAGGGGACGATCACCCGGTACCCCTCGGCGGCGAGCAGCGGCGCGACGTCGACATAGCTGTGGATGTCGTACGGCCATCCGTGCAGCAGGACGACCACCGGGCCCTTGGCCGGGCCGACTTCGGCGTAGCCGATGGTCAACTCGCCAGCCCTGACCTGTTTCAGCGACTCGAACGACGTACGAGCCGTCGTCCGCGCGGGAGTTGGCGTCTCCGGTCCGGCGGGAGCGGCCGACGCGGGTGACGAGCTGAGCCATCCCGCGAGGGACGCGGCCGCGGTCCCGGCTCCGATGGTCCTGCCGAGCGCTCGCCTGTTGATCATGTGAACCGTCCTGCCTCTGGGGGTGCCGGAGTGCCACCCGCTGGAGGGCGGCCCTGATCAGGTTCCGCTGCCGGTCGTCCTGGGCGCCACGACCGGTTTCCTCGTATGTGGGAGGTACGGCCTCTCGCCCGGGCACCAGTCATGCGCAGGGGCGCTACTTCAGCAACTCCAGCAGCCGCTCGCCGAGGACCGCGGCCGAGTCCGGGTTCTGCCCGGTGATGAGGTTGCGGTCCTCCACCATGTACGGCTTCCAGATCTCGCCGCGGCTGAACTCGACGCCGATCTTGTCCTTCAGCTCCGTCTCCAGCAGCCACGTCACCCGGGAGGCCAGGCCGACGCCTTCCTCCTCGTCGTTCGTGAAGCACGTCATCCGGTAGCCCTTGAAGGGCGACTCGCCGTGGATCCTGGTGGCCAGGATCGCGGAGGGGCCGTGGCACACGATCGCGAGGGGCTTGCCCGAGGCGAGCTGTGCCGTGAGGATCCGGCCCACGTCGGCGTCCAGGGCCAGGTCCGCCATCGGGCCGTGGCCGCCGGGCAGGTACACCGCGTCGTAGTCCTCGAGGCGGACGTCCGAGAGTTTGAGCGGCCGTCGCATCACTTCCGCGGACCGGATGATCTCCTCCAGGTCGAGGGCCCCCTGCTCACCGCCCGCCATGGAGGGGCGCAGGCTCATCATGTCGACGTTCGGTGTCACACCGTTCGGTGTCGCGACCACGACGTCGTGACCGGCCTCCGTGATCAGCTTGTACGGGGCCGCGAACTCCTCGGCCCAGTACCCGGTCGCATACCTGGGCCGTCCTTGAGCACCCAGTACGTCGCGCCGGTCAGCACGAAAAGAACCCTCGCCATCTCGATCACTCCTGCCGTCCAGGGCCCGCCGCCTGCGTTCACACTGCGGAACCGCCACCTGGTGCCACGGTCCCGCGCGCGGTCCGCCGGTCGCACCGGTGGGACACCCTGGTCGTCACCCCCGGGCCCGCGGAGGCCACGGCGGGAGGGGAGGACCTCCGACTCAGCCGCTCTGTCCCCGGTTCACCCGCACCGCCCCGGCCGCCGCCTCCGCGGCCTTCGCCGTCACGTCGGCGGCGGCGCGCGCGGCTCGTCCCGTCACCCGCCAGGCGAGCATGCCCAGTGCCGTGCCAGGGCTCGGCGGGAAAATGCCGAGCTGTCCCAGCATGGCCACGTCGTCGCGCACCGCCTCGTGTCCGACCACCTTGCCGTCGCGGAGGTCGAGCACATGGATCTGCTCGAAGTCGACGTCCCGCCCGGTCGGCGGTATCGCCTGGCCGAGGGCGCCGTCACGGAAGCGCACGAAGGGTCCTGCGTGACGGCCCCGCATCCGCAGCCGTAGCCAGACCTGCTCGTCGTTGTGGGCGATCCCGAGGACGGGGAAGGTCAGGTCACTGAAGGCGGAGCGCATCCACGCGCTGGAGGCGAGCACGCCCGCGGGTCCGGGGAGCGCGCAGGCCGCGGGCGACACGGCTGCCTCGCGGTTGCGGAAGTCCTCGTGGACCACCTCGGCGGCCAGTACCGGGTCGCCGGTTTCGAGGATGCGGAAGAGCCCGTGGGCCAGTTCCGTGGCGTCCATGCCCATTGCGTGATCCCTTTCGCAGGGGGTGCGTTCCGAGGGGTGCTGCCGTCCGGCAGGAATTGAGGTTACAGGACGCCTATTGAATTCTTCACCCGTAGGATCTGGCCATGCCTCCCAAGCGCCGTTATGTCTCCCCGCTGCGCGAACAGGCCGCCGCGCGGACGCGCGAGCTGATCCTCGAACACGCCACGGAGCTGTTCGCCGAGCGCGGCTATGGCCGGGTCACCGTCGCCGACATCGCCTCGGCGGCCGGTGTCGCCTCGAAGACGGTCTTCGCGAGCGTCGGCAGCAAGGGCGACATCCTGGATCACATCGTCGACCGGGGCGTGCTCGCCTCCGGCTACGACCAGGCCATGAAGGAACTGCTCGAACTGCGGAGCCCGGAGGCGGTTCTCAAGGCCCTGGCCCACGGCACTCGCCTGGGCAACGAGGGACAGTTCGCGGTGCACGAGGCGATCCGCAAGGCGCTGCCCGTCCACGAGAACGGCGAGGAGCTGTGGGAGCGCGCGACGGCCGCGTACCGGGACGCCCTCCGCACCGCCGCCCGCCATCTGCACAGTCTCACTCCCCCGCCGTCGCACTCGGCGAAGGAGACCGGCGACCTTCTCTGGTACTGGTTCGGCCCCACCGGCTGGCGCACGCTCGTGGTCGAGAACGGCTGGTCGTGGGACCGTGCCGAAGAGGTCCTCCACGGCACGGCGGTGGCCACGCTCCGCTGACGGCGGTGGCCGAAGACCGAGCACCGCGCACGCACCGGCTGCAACCGGAGCGCCGTACACCGTCGTCAGAACCCCTAACTACTCATGTTTGTAAGGGCAGTTGGAAATCGAGAGCGTTGACATGCGCCACACTCGTCCCAAGGGTGCGGGCAGTAGGGGTGGGAGTGATGCATGGCCGGGTGGAGACCAGTCTTAGGTACGGCGGCGAGTGTGCTGCTGCTGGCCGGATGCAGTGGCGGGTCGGGCGACGAGCCCAGGGCGGAGGGGACGCCGAAGAAGGGTGCCGACGCGTCGCCCTCGGTCTCGGAATCGGCGTCACCCGTGAACGAGCCGTACACGCTCGCCGAGGACCGGGCGCCGAGGACTCGGGCCGAGGCGGTGCAGTTCGTTCGTGAACTCACCGTGCGCCCCGACTACTTCGGCACCGGATACCGCGAACGCGATCCCTTCGAGAGCGATCCGGCCGAGTGGGCCGTACTCGGCGCGGACTGCCTGTGGCGGCGCGAGGAGCTGCCGGGCACCGTACTGGCCAGCCTCACCCGGGCGTACGAGCTGCCCGCGAAGGGCGGCAAGGGGCCGGTGTACGTGTCGCTGACCGTCACCGTGCACCAGGACGTCGTGTCGGCGCGGCGCGACATGGCCGGGTCGCTGGAAGAGGCGCTGCGCTGCCCCGGGCAGCAACTGAACGCCACGGACCGGGTGCTCGGCCTGTTCTCCCGGGCCGACGCGTTCACCGACGGGCGGACCGTGATCTCCGACGACGACCTGACGGAGACCGGGACCTGGGTCGCCGGCGGCGGCAAGGCGCATCCCTTCGACTGGTACAAGTTCCGGATGGGGCCGGTCACCGTGGCCGCGACCGCGCGGCACGGCGCGGGCCGGACCGAGGCCGAGGACTCCGACGTCACGACCGGCATGGGCAAGGGAATGACCTTCGTCGCGGCGAGCATCGACAGCCGGGGCAAGGCGGCCGATGCGGATGCGTCCCCCGCCGAACCGACCGGGACGAAGGGGGCGGGACAGTGAGCGAACCGCTGCGGCCGTCAGACCCCTCCCGTATCGCGGGCTTCCGGCTGCTGCGGCGGCTCGGCGCGGGCGGCATGGGCGTCGTCTACCTCGGGCGCACCGACTCCGGGGCACTCGCCGCGGTCAAGGTGATCCGGGGAGAGGGCGCCGGTGACGAGGACTTCCGGGCCCGGTTCGCGCGGGAGGTGGAGCTGGCGCGGCGGGTGGACAGCCCCTGGGTGGTTCCCGTCCTGGACGCGGACGCCGGGACACGCGAGCCGTGGCTGGCCACCGCTTTCGTCCCCGGGCCCTCCGTCGCCGAGGCGGTCGCCGCGCACGGCCCACTGCCGGCGCAGGCGGTACGCATCCTGGGCGGGCTGCTGGCCGGGGCGCTGGACGCCGTGCACACGGCCGGGCTCGTCCACCGGGACGTCAAGCCGGGCAACGTCCTGCTCGCCCTGGACGGGCCGCGCCTGATCGACTTCGGCATCGCGCGCGCCGTCGACGACACGGCACTGACCGCGTCCGGGCTGGTGGTCGGCACCCCCGGTTTCCTCGCCCCGGAGCAGGCCGAGGGGCAGCCCGCCACCGCTGCCGGCGACGTGTTCGCGCTGGGCTGCGTGCTGGCATACGCCTCGACCGGCGCACCGCCCTTCGGCACCGGGACGCCCGACGCCCTGATGTACCGCACGGTCCACGACGAGCCCGAACTCGCCGGTGTGGAGGGTGAGTTGCGGACCCTGGTGGAACGCTGCCTGGCCAAGGACCCGGACGCGCGGCCCACGGCCGACGACATACGGGGCCTGCTCGCCGACGACGCTCCGGACACCTCCGGCGGCTGGCTCCCCGACCCCGTCGCCCGGATGGTCGCGGCACGGGCCGCCGAGAGCCTCGCCTTCCCGGACGTCGAACCCACGGTCCTCGACGATCCGGCCGTCCCCGTCCGGCACCCGGGCAGGCGCCGCCTGCTGTTGGCCGGCGGTGCGCTGCTGCTCGCGGGCGGCGGGACCGGAGCGGCGGTGTGGGCATCGGGGGACGACGAGAAGCCGTCCGCGGGCGCCGCACGTCCCGTGTACGTCCTCGGCGTGCACACGACCACCGGCTCGACCGAGGCCGCCGTCAGCAGGGCCTCCGAGCGCGCCGCCCGCCTCGCCGTCGCCCAGCACAACGCCACGCAGGAGCGCTCCTACGACCTGAAGGTGAAGGTCCTCGCCGACAAGGGCGACGCGGACACCGCGCGGGCGGTGGCCCGGACGTTCACCGCCGACCGGGACGTCGTCGCCGTGCTGGGACCGGTCGCCGAGCTCCCCATGCAGCGGGCCGCGACCGTCTACGGCGCGGCGGGGCTGACCCATGTCTCCAGCACCACGGGCACGCAGGACTACTTCCTGACGTCGCCCAAGAGTTCGTTCCAGAGCAGCCCCGCCCACGGCGCGCTCGGCACGTGGATCGGACTGCACGCCTACATAACCCGACAGGTGGTGCGAGCCGGCGTCGTGATCGACCGGGCCGGGGGCCCGGCCATGCAGGACGAGGGCACTCAGGTGGTCACCAACTGGCGCACCGTCCTCAAGGGCGAGGTCGTGCCCCGCGTCGTCGCGGAGGACACGGACGACGGTCCGAAGGCGGTGCGTGACGTGCTCGCCGCCGGTGTCAAAGCCTTTGTGTATCTGGGCGCCCTGGACGCCACCGTCCGCACGGCCCAGGATCTGGTCGCGGCCCGCTTCACCGGCCCGCGCTGGATGCAGCACCGGCTGTACGGCTCGGACTTCCCGCGTCTCGCGGGTGCGGCGGGCGACGGCTGGTACGTGGTGACGGACGCCGTGGACCCTTCCGTACTGACGACGAAGCGGGCCAAGGACTTCACCGCGGCCTGGCGGAAGCGCTACGGCAGCACTCCGGAGCCGTACGCGACCGAGGCGTACGACAGCGTGGGGATGCTGCTCGCCGAATTCTCCCGCACGGTTCCGGCCGGGGCGCGGCGGCGGCCGGTGCGGGCCGATCTCGCCGTGCGGCTGGCGAAGGTGAAGTACCAGGGCATCGCGCGGACGTATGCCTTCGGCGACTTCCACCAGTACGACAACAGCTCGACGGGCTGGGCGGACGAGACCTTCGTCCACGAGGTGCGAGGCGGGCGGTTCCGGCAGCTGGGATCGCTCGGCGATCTGCATCGCGCGGCGGAGAGCCAGAGCTGACGGAAGTCCGGGTCGGCGGACGGGAACGACGGGGAAACGGAGGCGGCCGACGTGGAACGGCTCCTGCCCACCGATCCGTCCGTGATCGGCGGGCACCGGCTCGCCGGGCGGCTCGGCGCGGGCGGCATGGGCGTCGTCTACCTGGCGCGCTCACCGCACGGCGCCTGGTGCGCGCTGAAGGTGATCCGCGAGGAGTACGCCGACGACCCCGGTTTCCGCGCCCGTTTCCGCCGCGAGGCCGAGCTGGCGTCGCGCCTCACCAGCCGGTGGACCGTGCCAGTGGTCGCGGCCGACGCCGACGCCCGCTCCCCGTGGCTGGCCACCGCCTATGTGCCCGGCCCGTCCCTCGCCGAGGCCGTGGCGCTGCGCGGCCCGTGGCCCGAGGCGCAGCTGCGCGGGCTGGGTGCCGTGCTGGCCGAGGCACTGGACGGGGTGCACGCGGCCGGGCTGGTCCACCGGGACGTGAAGCCCGCGAACGTGCTGCTCGCGGCGGACGGGCCACGCCTGATCGACTTCGGGATCGCGCGGGCCGTAGGCGCGACCGCGCTCACCGCGGACGGCTCCGTCGTCGGCTCCCCCGGCTACCTCTCGCCCGAGCAGGCCCGCGGACACACCGTCGGTCCGCTCAGCGACGTCTTCTCGCTCGGCTGCGTCCTCGCCCGCACGGCCACCGGCCGCCCGCCGTTCGGCACCGGCGGCGCGGCGGCCGTGCTCTACCGGACCGTCGGGGAGGAACCCGACCTGGACGGCATCCCGGAAAGCCTCGCCCGGACCGTACGACGATGTCTGGCGAAGGAACCGGAGCGCCGCCCCAGCGCCCGTGAACTCCGTGACGTCTTCGGCGAGTTCACCGTGGACGAGTGGCTGCCCGAGGGGCTGCCTGCCCTGGTCGCCGCCCGTGCCGCACGCGTCCTGGACCTGCCCGTTCCCGACCCGACCGTGCTCGCCGGGCCCACCTCTGTGGACGCGCCGCCCTTGCCCACCCGGCGGCGCCTGTTCGTCGCAGGGGCCGCGCTCGGTGTCACCGCGGCGGCCGGGGCGGGGGCGTGGTGGCGGTGGGGCCGGGGCGCCGCGTCGGCGAACACCGGTTCCGTACGGCGCTCCCGCCATGTGGTCGCCCTGCTCGGCAGCCCGGACGACCCCTTCTTCACCGACCACGAGCGCGGCGCCCTCCTCGCCGTCGAGCAGCACAACCAGGACGCCGAGCGAACCCTGGACCTCGTCCTGCGCACCGCGGACGACGCCGGCACCGCGAAGGGCTCCGCCGCGGCGGCCACCCGGCTGGCCGCCGACCCGGACGTCTCCGTGGTGCTCGCGGCGGGCCCGAACACGACCGTGCCCGCGGCCCTGGACCCGTGTGCGAAGGCCCGGCTGACCCTGCTGGTCACCCGCGCCGACACCGACGTCCTCGACACCGTCAACGTCAACAGCGCGCTCGTCCTGCGCGCCACCCGGACCGTCGGCCCGTTCGCGGCACTGATCTATCTGAACCGGGTCGCCAAACCCGCCCGCACGGTGATCGTGCACGACCTGGCCACCGAGGTGGAGAGTCTGGCCACGGTCCGGATCACCACCGTCTACGGCAAGGTCGACGGCGAGACGTCGGTGGAAGAGGTCGCCCCGGACGAGGACTTCACCGGGGCCGCCGGCCGTATCGCCACGCACCCCCGCGACGCCGTGTTCTTCGGCGGGGTGAACCCCGACCGCGCCGCCGCCTGCGCCCGCGCGCTGCGCGACGCAGGCCACAAGGGCGCCCGGGTCGCGGGAGAGCACGTCCTCGGCGCCCCCTTCCTCGCTGTCGGCGAGGACTGGCGGATCGGTACGAGTTACACCGACGCGAACGCCGACCCCCGTACCAAGGCGTTCGCCGCCGCGTTCCGTGCCCGCCACGGACACGCGCCGGGCCCCTGGGCGGCCGAGGCGTACGACGCCGTGCGGTTCGCCGCCCACGGCCTCGCCTCCGTCGGCGACGACGGCCGCACCGCCCTGCGCTCGGAACTCCTGCGCCGCCCCTGGCAGGGCATCACCCGCCTCATGGACTTCGACGCCGCCACGCAGTACTTCGAGACGGGCGACGACGGCGGAGGGTTCCTGTACCGGGTGACCGGCGGAGCCGCCCGCTTCGTGGCGCGGTCGCACGACATCGGCAAGAAGACGTGAGCGGTCGTTCAACACCCCTTGAGAGCAAGGGGAGTTGAACGACGGTCACGCGCCGACGTACGCCGCCAGATGCTCCCCCGTGAGCGTCGACCGCGCGTCGACCAGGTCGGCCGGTGTCCCCTCGAAGACGATCTTTCCGCCGTCGTGTCCGGCCCCCGGGCCGAGGTCGATGATCCAGTCGGCGTGGGCCATGACGGCCTGGTGGTGTTCCACGACGATGACGGACTTGCCGGAGTCGACCAACCGGTCCAGCAGGCCGAGGAGTTGCTCGACATCGGCGAGGTGGAGGCCGGCGGTGGGCTCGTCCAGGACGTAGACGCCGCCCTTCTCGGACATGTGGGTGGCCAGCTTGAGGCGCTGGCGTTCGCCGCCGGAGAGAGTGGTGAGCGGCTGGCCGAGGCTGAGGTAGCCGAGGCCCACGTCGGCGAGGCGGGTAAGGATCTTGTGCGCGGCCGGAGTTGCCGCCTCACCCGCGCCGAAGAACTCCTCGGCCTCGGTCACCGACATCGCCAGCACCTCGCTGATGTCACGGCCACCGAAGCGGTACTCCAGCACCGACGCGTCGAACCGCTTCCCCTCGCACTCCTCGCAGGTGGTGGCCACGCCCGCCATCATCGCCAGGTCGGTGTAGATGACGCCGGCGCCGTTGCAAGTGGGGCAGGCACCCTCGGAGTTGGCACTGAAGAGGGCGGGCTTCACGCCGTTGGCCTTGGCGAAGGCCTTGCGGATCGGTTCGAGGAGTCCGGTGTACGTCGCCGGGTTGCTGCGGCGTGAGCCCCGGATGGCACCCTGGTCGACCGACACCACGTTCTCGCCGGCCGGGACCGACCCGTGCACCAGCGAGCTCTTGCCCGAGCCGGCGACACCGGTGATGACGGCGAGGACACCGAGCGGGATGTCGACGTCGACGTCCTGGAGGTTGTTCGTCGCGGCGCCCCGGATCTCCAGGGTGCCGGTGGGCTTGCGGGTCGACTCCTTGAGTTTGGCCCGGTCGTCGAAGTGCCGGCCGGTGATGGTGCCGCCGGTGCGCAACTCCTCGACGGTGCCCTCGAAGCAGACGGTGCCGCCCGCCGTACCGGCGCCCGGGCCGAGGTCGACGACATGGTCGGCGATCGCGATGGTCTCCGGCTTGTGCTCGACGACGAGCACCGTGTTGCCCTTGTCGCGCAGGCGCAGCAGCAGGTCGTTCATGCGCTGGATGTCGTGCGGGTGCAGTCCGATGGTCGGCTCGTCGAAGACGTACGTCACGTCGGTGAGGGAGGAGCCGAGGTGGCGGATCATCTTGACGCGCTGCGCCTCACCGCCGGACAGTGTGCCGGCGGGCCGGTTCAGCGAGAGATAGCCGAGACCGATCTCCACGAACGAGTCGAGGGCCTGCCGCAACGCGGTGAGCAGCGGCGCGACCGACGGCTCGTCGAGTCCGCGGACCCACTCGGCCAGGTCGCTGATCTGCATCGCGCAGGCGTCAGCGATGCTGATGTCCTTGATCTTCGAGGAGCGGGCGCCCTCGTTGAGGCGGGTGCCGTCGCAGTCGGGGCAGGTGGTGAAGGTGACGGCCCGGTCCACGAACTCGCGGATGTGCGGCTGCATGCCCTCCCGGTCCTTGGCGAGCATCGACTTCTGGATGCGCGGGATCAGACCTTCGTAGGTCATGTTGATGCCCGCGATCTTCATCCGGGTCGGCTCGCGGTGCAGGAAGTCCTGCAGCTCCTTCTTGGTGAACCTGCGGATCGGCTTGTCCGGGTCGAAGAAGCCGGACTCGGTGTAGAGGCGCGCGTTCCAGCCGCCGCCCGTGTAGCCGGGCACGGTGATCGCGCCCTCAGCGAGGGACTTGGAGTCGTCGTAGAGCTGGGTGAGGTCGAGGTCGGTGACCGAGCCGCGGCCCTCGCAGCGCGGGCACATGCCGCCGGTGATGCTGAAGCTGCGGCGCTCCTTCACCTTCTGTCCGCCGCGTTCCATGGTGACCGCGCCCGCGCCGCTGATCGAGGCGACGTTGAAGGAGAACGCCTTGGGCGAGCCGAGATACGGCGTGCCGAGCCGGCTGAAGAGGATGCGCAGCATGGCGTTGGCGTCGGTGGCGGTGCCGACGGTGGAGCGGGGGTCGGCGCCCAGCCGCTGCTGGTCGACGATGATCGCGGTGGTCAGCCCGTCGAGGACGTCGACCTCGGGGCGGGCCAGCGTCGGCATGAAGCCCTGCACGAAGGCGCTGTACGTCTCGTTGATCAGCCGCTGCGACTCCGCGGCGATCGTGTCGAACACGAGTGAGCTCTTGCCCGAGCCGGAGACCCCGGTGAACACCGTCAGCCTGCGCTTGGGGATCTCGATGCTGACGTCCTTGAGATTGTTCTCGCGCGCCCCGTGCACGCGGATCAGGTCGTGGCTGTCGGCGGCGTGCAGCCCGGACGACTGCGTGTCCGTCCTCGTGGCCTTGCTCATCGTGCGTTCCCTCCGTTTGCGCCGGGCCGCCGAGAGTCGATCGGCGGGACATCGCCCGGCTCGATCCAACCAGGCTTCGAGCGGTACGTCCGCTTCCGGTGCACGGTGCTGCACCTGGCAGTCACGCTAGGGGGAACGCGTGGCCTCGCGCTTCTCGAATCCTGACCGGTCCGCTCGCCTCCCGTCCTGGTGCGCACGGCGTACGTGGTGCAGGTGGCGGCCCAGCGCCACCACGGCCAGGGCGGCGACCAGACCCGTCACACCCCGCCAGCCGAACCGGTCGTACGTGCGCACACCCAGCCAGGAACCCGCGCTGCCGCCGAGGAACGCGCAGGTCATGTACGCGGTGTTGATACGGGCCCGGGCCTCGGGCCGCAGCGCGAAGATGCGGGCCTGGTTGGCGACCTGGCCGGACTGGACGGCGACGTCGAGCAGCAGCATGCCGGCGGCCAGGGTCAGCAGGCCTGCCCGGCCGCCCCCGGCGGCGGGCACGAGGAGCGCCGCCGAGGCGATCGTGCCGAGCATGGCGAGGAGGCTGACCGTGTCGGGGCCTCTGCGGTCGGCCAGACGGCCGGCGAGCGGGGTGCTGAACATGCTGGCCGCGCCAACCAGTCCGAGAATGCCCACCGCCTGGGCGCCCATGCCGTACGTCGGTCCGGTGACGAGCAGGGTGAGCGTGGTCCAGGCGGCGCTGAAGCCGGCGAAGACCATGGCCTGGTAGAGGCAGGAACGGCGGAGGTCCGGTTCGGTGCGCAGCAGCCGTAGCGGGGCGGATATCAGGGCCGGGTAGCCGTGCCGGGTGGACGGTGTGGTCGGCGGGACGGCGCGGGAGAGGATCGCTGCCAGCGCCAGGACGATCACCGCCGCCACGATGTACGGCGCCCGCCAGCCGAACCGTTCGCCGAGGGTGCCGCTGAAGGTGCGGGCCAGGAGGATGCCGCCGATCAGGCCGCTGAGGAGGGTGCCGGTGACGGCTCCTCGGCGTTCGGCGGGTACGAGTCCGGCGGCCATCGGGGTGATGATCTGGGGCACGACGGTCGTCACGCCGGTGACCGCGCTCGCGGCGATGAGCAGCGGGAGCGACGGTGCGGCGCTCGCGGCGAGCAGTCCGGCGGCGGTGAGCACCAGCAGGGTGACGATCAGGGGGCGGTGCGGGAGCCGGTCACCGAGGGGGACGAGGAGGAAGATCCCGGCGGCGTACCCGAATTGGGCCGCCGTGACGACGAGGGCGGCGGAGCCGGCGGAGACGCCCAGGTCGGCGGCGACGAGCGAGCTGATCGCCTGCGGGAAGTAGATGGTCGAGACGCCCACACCGCAGGCGAGGGACAGGACGAGGATCACCCAGCGGGGCACGGACACACCTCACGCGAGAACCGGTTTGACTGGTTCGGCCGACGGTAGCAGGAGAGCCGTTCCACTGGCACCACTTAAACCGGTTCCATGGGAGTAGGGTGAGGGCGTGCCATCGACTCCGCGCTTCCGCCAGGGTGCCGGGCGCCTGTGCCTGGACTTCATCCGTACCCTGCGCCACCGTGGTTCGCCCGGGGTGGTGGAGGAACTCCCCGACGCCGAGGCGTTGTCGGCATGGGTGCGGCAGTGCGGCCCGTGCGAGACAGGAGGGCACGCCGATGCGGCTCGGGCCCGCGACCTGCGCGAGGCGGTCTACGTCCTGATCACCGACGCCCGGTCCGGCCGGATGCCCGACGCGAACTCGCTCGCCCTGGTCAACGAGGCCGCCGCACATCCCGTCCCGGTACCGCGTCTGGACCGCGCGGGGCGGCTCGACTGGCTGGCCGAGGACCCCGTCCGGGCCACCCTCGCCCTCGTCGCCCGCGACACCCTGGACCTGGTGACCTCCCCGTCGCTCGCCCGCCTCCGCAACTGTGCGGGCCCCGCCTGCGGCGCCCTGTTCCTCGACACCTCGCGCCCCGGGAACCGCCGTTGGTGCTCCATGGACACCTGCGGAAACCGCGCCAAGAAGGAGACGCTGCGCGGCAGGACTGCCTGATCAGCGCGCCAGAGAGAACTTGTTCACCTCTCCGCAACCGCCTTTGGGATCCACATACTTAAAGTGTGGATCCCGGTCCCCACACCCAAGAGCCGATCCCCCGAACATAGCCCCTGGCACCCCCGGAACGGATCACCCATGCACCTCCCACCCCACCCGCACACCTCATGACACGCCACGGCGTACGCAGGATCGTCCCCCTGCTGCTGGGCTGGGAGGAACTCCCCAAGTCCGTCTCCGTGCACGGCGCCCCGTACGAGGAACGGCTGCGTGAACCCGTACCGGCGGTCCTCCTGGAGTGCGACGGCGGCTGGCTGTTGCTCGACACGGGCTTCAACACGGCACTGATCCGGGACCCGGCCCTGCGCCGCCGCTTCTACGGCTCCCCCAACTACCGGCCGATCCTGCCGGGTCCGGGCGAGCCTCTGGAGGAGGCCCTCGACGCGGCCGGCATCGCGATGGACGCGATCCACGCGGTGGCCGTCAGTCATCTGCACGCCGATCACGCGGGCGGACTCAAGCACTTCGCGGGCCGGGTGCCGGTGCACGTACAGCGCGAGGAGCTGGCCTACGGCCTGTCCGGGCAGCCGGAGGTCGAGCGCCACTCGATCTTCCGCGTCGACTTCGACGACCCGCGCATCGACTGGCGCCAGGCCGAGGGCGACACCGAGATCGCCCCGGGTGTGACCGCCGTACTGACGGCCGGGCACACTCCCGGACACCAGAGCTTCGTGGTCGACCTCGCGGACGGCGGCGGTTTCGTGTTCGCCTTCGACGCCGCCGACCTCACCGAGAACATCGAGCACGAGCGTCCGATCGGCGCCTCGATCGGTGTCGACCCGGAAAGCACGGTGGAGCCCATCCGCCGGCTCAAGCGCATCGCCGCCGAACGCGGCTACGAACTCGTCCCCGGTCATGACCCCGTGGTCTGGCCGGAGTTGATCCACCGCCGGGGCGTACCGGACGCGTAGCGAGGAGTGGCCGAACAGCGCCCACAGCCCGGTTCACACGCCTTTAACACCCGGGACACGGGAGGGACTCTGTGGCCCGTGAACATGTTATTGGATCCAATCTTGACACTTTGAGATCCATTATCCGAGGATCGGTGCCCAAGGAGGCCCACATGCCGGACCAGTCAGCTGGATCGTCCTCACCCGGCTCCACCCCGTCGACGGCGTCGCGCCGCACCATGCTCCGGGGCGCGGGACTCCTCGGAGTGGGAGTCGGCTTCGGGCTCCCCGCCCTGCTCAGTGCCTGCGGTGCCGCGGCCGACGACGCCAAGGGAAGCAGCAAGGGCGGCACGCTGACCCTCGCCATCGACGCCACGAGCGCAGTCAACGACCCGTCGTTCTACACCTCGTTGGGCGACTGGATGGCCGTCGACTGCATCTGCCGGGGCCTGACCTTCATCTCCTTCGAGACCAACGAACCCACCCCCGACCTGGCCAAGAGCTGGACCATCTCCGACGACCAGCTCACCTACACCTTCGCCCTGCGCGAGGGCATCAAGTTCCATGACGGTACGACGCTGACCTCGGCGGACGTACTGGCCAGTCTGGGCCGGCAGTTCGACGAGAAGGACCCGACGCTGCCCAAGGGCGCCACCCGCCCCCTGTCCGACCTCGGCGCGAACGTAGCCTCGCTGACCGCTCCGGACGACCTCACCGTCAAGATGGTCCTCAAGAAGCCGGACCGGACGGCCCTCGGCCAGCTGTCCGACATCGGTGGCCGCATCATCTCCAAGGCCGCACTGAAGAAGTACGGCGCGGACGTCGGCAAGCACCTCGTCGGCACCGGCCCGTTCGCCTTCTCCGCCGCCACCTCCGGCCAGTCCATCACCCTCACGGCCTTCGACGACTTCCGCCTCGGCAGACCGCCCGTCGACCGGCTGGTGCTCCGCCAGGTCCAGGACCCCTCGACGATCGTCAGTTCGCTGCTCAGCGGCGACATCTCGGCCACCCAGTTCACCCCGTACTCCGCCGCCGCACAGCTGCGCAAGGACGACTCGGTGACGGTCTACAAGACGCCGTACAACGCCAACGCGATCCTGATGATCGACGCCCGCCGGGTCCCCGAGTTGAAGGTCCGCCAGGCCATCAACCTCGCGATAGACCGCAAGGCCATCCTCGACCAGGCCTTCTACGGCGTCGGCGCGCTGCCCGGTGGCTACGCCATCCCGCCCGCGCAGAGCGGCTACGACACCAGCCTCGCCGACCTCAGCACACAGGACACCGCGAAGGCGAAGAAGCTCGTCGCCGAGGCCGGCGCGGGCGGCCGGCGCATCCGGCTCATGGCGGCGAGCGACTCCTGGCACCCGAAGGCCGCGCAGATCGTCGCCCAGAACCTCACCGACGTCGGCTTCAAGGTGGTCACCACCTCCGTCGACCCGGCCACCTACTTCACCCGGCTCCTCGACGGCAAGGACGACTATCACGACCTGATGATCTGGGAGCGCAACACCTACGTCCCGGACGCCAACGACATGGTCGGCGCCATGGCCAGCCCCACCGGTCTCTACGGCGCGACCATCACCGGCATGGACACGCTCAAGGACGCCGCCTCGCTCCAGACGGAGCTGGACACGGCCAAGAACCTCCCCCTCGGCGCCCAGCGCACGGCTGCCTACACAAAGATCCAACGCCGTTGGGCCGAGGACTACATGGTCCTGTCGATGCTGGCCTGCTTCGCCAACCTGGTGGTCAGCGGCTCGCACGTGAAGCACATGAACACGGCGGCGCTGGCCAACCACCGCTGTTACATGGAGAAAGCAAGTGTCTGAGACGACGGCCGCTCCGGCGCCCGTGGCGACCGCACGGCCTCCCACGCCCCCTGCCTCCTCGACCGTGCGGACCGTCCTGGCCGCCTGGCGCGGGCGCAGGTTGGCGCGGTCCTGGCCCGCCGTGCTGTCCTGGCTGGTGCTGATCGTCCTGGTCCTGGTGGCGGTCGTAGGACCGCTGCTGGTCCAGACGGACCCGCTGCGTCAGACCTCGTCGGCGCTGCTGCCCATGGGTTCGTCCGGCCATCTGTTCGGCACGGACGACCTGGGCCGCGACGAACTGGCCCGACTGGTGCACGGCGCACGGCCGTTGCTGCTGGTGGCGTTCGCGGCGACCGCGCTGGCGGCCGTCGTGGGAACCGGGATCGGACTCGTCGCCGGGTATGCGGGCGGTGTCGTCGAGCAGATCCTGATGCGGATCGTCGACCTCGCCCTCGCCTTCCCCTCCATCCTGCTCGTCATCCTCCTCGTGGCAGCCGCAGGACCGGGCACGCTCAGTCTGGTCTTCGGCATCGGCGTGTCCCTCGCACCCGGTCTGGCCCGGCTGGCCCGTGCCCTGACCGCGCGCGAGGCGGCTCATGACTACGTCGTCGCCGCCAAGTTGGGCGGCACCCGCACCTCGCGCATCCTTGCCCGCGAACTCCTCCCGAACATCGCCGGACCGATGCTCGCCCAGGTCGTCATGACGCTGTCGATCGCAGCCGGTTTCGCCGCCGGCCTCTCCTACCTCGGCCTCGGCATCCAGCCCCCGCAGCCCGACTGGGGCTACATGGTCCAGGCGGGCCAGGAGTTCCTCTACACGGCACCCCGACTGGTCGTCCTGCCCGCGACGTTCACGCTGCTGTTCGTCGTCGCCTGCAACTTCGTGGGCGACGACCTGCGGGACGCGCTCGACGTGAAGGGGCCCGCGTGACCACCGCACTGCTCCCCCTCCGCAGGCCCAAGTGGGCAGCGGGACCAACCCTGTTGGTCCTACGACGGCTCGCGGTCATCCCCGTCGTCCTGTTCGCGCTGGCCAGCCTGGTGTTCCTCGCGATGCGGCTGCTGCCCGGCTCACCCGCGACCTCGCTCGCGGCCGGCGGCAACAACCTCTCCGCAGCCGAACTGGCCGCGAACGAGGCTCGCGTCAACAAGGCACTCGGCCTCGACCGACCGCTCCTCGCCCAATACGGCACCTTCCTCAACGACTTGGTGCACCTGCGGCTCGGCACCTCGTTCTACGGCTCCAACAGCGTCCTGGGTCTGCTCGGCGACGCACTCCCCGCCACGATCGAGCTGACGCTCGCGGCGATGACGATCGCGGTCCTGCTCGGTGTCGTCACCGGGGTCATCGCCGCGCTGCGCAAGGGGAGTTGGATCGACCACTCGACCCGGGCCGTCGCCACGGTCAGCTTCTCCCTGCCGTGGTTCGCGCTCGGAGTGCTCGGCATCGTCGTGTTCGGCGTGTGGCTGCGCTGGCTCCCGGTCCTGGGCCGACTGCCCAGCTCGCTGGACTACAACCCGACCACCAACTTCGTTCTCCTCGACGCGATTCTGCAGAACCGCCCCGAGCTGGTGTGGCCCTGGATCCAGCATCTGATCCTGCCCGCCGTCACGTTGGCGCTGTCGATGGCCGGGTTCATCACCCGCATCGTGCGCGCCTCGGTGCTGGAGGTCCTCGACGACGACTTCGTCAGGACCGCGCGGATGAAGGGCCTGAGCGAGAGCGTGGTGATCCGCCACCACGTGCTGCGCAACTCCTGGCTGCCCATCGTGACCGTCCTGGGGCTCCAGTTCGGGTCCCTGCTGGGCGGTTCGGTGATCACCGAGACGGTCTTCTCGTACGCCGGTGTCGGCCGCCTGCTCGTGCAGGGCGTCCTGCAACGGGACTACCCCGTCGTGCAGGGCGCCGCCCTCGCCATCGCGCTCCTCTTCACCCTGGTCAACCACGCGGTGGACGTGCTCTACACGGTCCTCGATCCGCGGCTACGGAAAGGATGACTCGCATGGACATCGTGCTGGTCCACGGCGCCGGCGGACGGCCGACGACCTGGTCGGCGGTGCAGCCCCTGCTGGCAGCCCACGGCCACCGGCTGTTCACCGTCACCAACCCGATGACCTCGCTGGAGGACGACGTCGCCAACACGGCGGCCGTGTTGGCGGAGACGACGGGCCCGGTGCTGCTGGCCGGGCACTCCTACGGCGGCGCGGTCATCAGCAATGTCGGGCGCGATCCGCGGGTCAAGGGGCTTGTCTACATAGCCGCGTTCGGGCCGGACGAGGGCGAGACGGTCAGCGGGATCGTGGAGCGCTACGAGGAGGCCGAGATCTCCAAGTACATGCGGCGCGGCCCGAACGGCGAGTGGAAGTCCGAGACGAGCGAGGAGTTCTGGGCGGAGATAGGCCCCGACCTCTCCCCCGAGCAGCGAGCCGTGGTGGAGGCGGAGGGCCGCAAGGCGGAGAACCTCATCTTCACCCAGCCGACGGGCGCACCGGCCTGGCGCACCCTCCCCAGTTGGTACCTGGTCGCCGACGACGACCGCACGCTGCGCCCGGAGATCCAGAACGACATGGCGGCCCGGATGAAGGCGACCGTCGAGCACGTACCCGGCAGCCACTACACGACCCTGGTGTGGCCGGAGCGCGTCGCCGACCTGATCCACACGGCGGCCCTGGCCGTGGGCGACGGCTCATGACGTCCGCACCCGTGCTCGAAGTCCGGGATCTGCGCGTCCAGTTCGACGTACCGGCGGGCCGACTGCCGGCCGTGGACGGAGTGGACCTGACTCTCCACCAGGGCGAAGTCCTCGCGCTGGTAGGCGAGTCGGGGTCCGGGAAGTCCGCCCTGTCGATGAGCCTGGTCGGCCTCAACCGCGGTCCACGCACCCACATCAGCGGCGAGGCGGTCTTCAAGGGCCGTGACCTCGTCGCCGCGTCGGAGCGGGAGTTGCGCGGCGTGCGCGGCAAGGACATCTCGGTCGTCTTCCAGGACGCGCTGGCCGCACTCAACCCACTGCACCGCGCGGGCGCCCAGGTCTCCGAGATGATCCGCGCCCACCGGGACGTGACGCGGGGTCAGGCGACGGCCCGGGCCGTGGAGTTGCTCGGCGAGGTCGGCATCGCGGGCCCCTACCGCACGGCACGCGCCTACCCGCACCAACTCTCCGGGGGCATGCGCCAACGCGTGATGATCGCGATGGGCCTGGCCAACGATCCGGCGGTACTGATCGCCGACGAGCCCACCACCGCCCTCGACGTCACGATCCAGGCCCAGGTCCTGGCCGTCCTCAAACGCGTCCAGCGCGACCACGGCACCTCCGTCCTGCTGATCACCCACGACCTGGGCGTCGTGGCCGAGGTCGCGGACCGGGTGGCGGTGATGTACGCGGGCCGGATCGTGGAGCAGGGTCTGCGCGAGGAGGTGCTGTTCCACCCCCAACACCCTTACACGATGGGGTTGTTGGGCTCCGTCCCACCCATCGACGGTCCTGTCGTACGACGGCTGCCGACCATCTCGGGCAGCCCGCTCACCGGCGTGGACCGACCCTCCGGCTGCGCGTTCGCACCCCGCTGTCCCTTCGTCCACGACGCGTGTTCCGAACGACCCGTGCTGCGGCAGCGGCACGGCGACGACGGACACCTCGACGCCTGTGTGCTGCCCTCCCCCGCCCGCGCCACGGCCCGTTCCCAGGGAGGCCTCGCATGACCGCCGCGCTGATCCAGGCACGCGAGCTGCGGGTCGAGTATCCGGGCCGGGCGGGCGGCCGGGTCAGGGCACTGCGGGACGTCGACCTCGACATCCTCCAGGGCGAGACCCTCGGCCTGGTCGGCGAGTCGGGCTGCGGCAAGTCCACGCTCGGCCGGGCCCTGCTGCGGGTGATCGAACCCGTCTCGGGCCGCATCGAGTTCGACGGCAACGACCTCACCCGCCTGCGCGGGCACCAACTGCGGCGTACGCGCGCCGAGTTGCAGATGGTCTTCCAGGACCCGTTCGGTTCGCTGAACCCGCGCCGCAGGATCGCCGACATCGTCGCCGAACCCCTCCTCCGAGCACGCGGCGCCACCCGCGCCGAGGCCGCGAAGGCGGTGGCCGAACTGCTCGACCTGGTCGGGCTCGGCGCGGAGGCCGGCGGGCGCAGGCCGCACGAGTTCTCCGGCGGACAGCGCCAACGCATCGGCATCGCAAGGGCGTTGGCCTCCTCACCGCAGTTCGTGGTGGCCGACGAGGCGGTCTCGGCGCTGGACGTGTCGATCCAGGCCCAGGTACTGAACCTGCTGTCGGACCTGGTCCGCGACCGGGGCCTGACGATGCTGTTCATCTCGCACGACCTGGGCGTCGTACGGCACATCGCCGACCGGATCGCGGTCATGTATCTCGGTCAGATCATCGAGGTCGCCTCCCGTGACGCCTTCTTCGCCGCCCCCGCGCACCCCTACAGCCGGGCGCTGCTGTCCTCCGTTCCGGTGCTGCGGCCCGGGGAGAAGCCTGAACAGGAGGTGTTGGAGGGCGAGTTGCCCGATCCGGCGAATCCGCCGGAGGGCTGTCTGTTCCGCACCCGGTGTCCGATCGCCACGGAGGAGTGCCGCACCAGCGCGCCCGAGCTGCGCGAGATCGCGCCGGGCCGCAGTGTGCGCTGCCATCTCCCCCTGGTCTCCAGCGAGTAGCGAACAGCCAACAACAAGCTAAGGACGAACCGCCTTGATCATCGACGCGTACAACACGACCCAGGACGTCCGCGGCCGTTCCGACTACCTCACCGGCGCCCGCAAGGGCCAGGCCCCGCCGCCGTACAAACCCTTCGAGCCGCGCCGCATCCTCGACCGGATGGACGCGGCCGGGGTGGACATGGCGATGGTGTGCTCGCTCGCGCAGCGCATCGAGAACGACTTCATCGCCTCGCTGGTGACCTCGTATCCGGACCGGTTCTTCGGCTTCGGCCAGGTCATGCCGCAGGCGGACGACGCGCTCGACGAGATCGACCGGATGGCCGACGCGGGGCTGGTGGGGCTGAAGCTGCACCCGAGCCTGCACGGCTATCACGTCGCCGACCACGGCCTCCTGGACCCGGTCTTCGAGGCGTGTGCGCGGCGCGGACTGCTCGTCCTCGTCAATGCTCTCGACGACGCCTTCTGCGCGCCGCTGGCCATCGAGGAGATCGCCCGGGACCACCCCCAAGTGCCCACGATCATCGCCCACATGGGGGCGGTGTGGAACGTGCCGGAGGCGATCATCGTGGCCGAGCGGCAGCCGCACGTGTATCTGGAGACTTCGGCGACGCTGATGAGCGACGTGAAGCGCGCCTACGCGCGGCTCGGGCCGGAGAAGATCCTCATGGGCAGCGAGTGGCCCGGCTCCGACTTCGACCTGGAACGCATGAAGATCTCCAAGGCGGTCGAGGACGAGAAGGACCGGGCGCTCGTCGAAGGCGGCAACATGGCCCGGCTGTTGGGGCTGACGGTATGAGCGCCGCGAGCGTGCGCCCCGTGGCCGTACCGCCGTCGATGCACGAGGACGACGTCGAACTCCTCGCCACCGCACAGAACTTGCTGGCCCGGGTGTGGCAGTCGGGCCGGCACGAGGTCGCGACCGCGCTGCGCACGGCGGACGGCAGGGTCCACACCGGGGTCCATGTGGAGGGTTCCTGCCGGCGGAGTTCGATCTGTGCCGAGGGGGTTGCCATGGGCACCGCCCGGGGCGCCCTGCCCGCCGGGGCGGAGTTGAGCATCACGTCGGTGGTGTCGGTGCAGATCAAGCCGGCGGGCTGGTTCCGGATCATCGCCCCGTGCGGGGTGTGCCGCGAGCTGATCAGCGACTACTGCCCGGACGCCACCGTGTGGGTCACCACGGTCGACGGGGACAAGCCCGTCCCGCTGCGCGCCCTGGACCTGCTGCCCGAGAAGAGCCGACGCCGATGGTGAGCGCCACCGGCCCCGAGGAGAGGAGAGCCATGTCGTCCGTCTTCGTCACCGGTCCGTCCGGACGGACCGTCCCCACCGGGCTCGATGTCCCCGAACTCGCCGCGCAGTTGGGCGGATCCGGGACGCCGGTGCTGTGGGAGGAGCTGACCTGGCCGGAGGCCGAGTCCACGGCTGCCGCCCAGGACGCCGTCATCATCCCCGTGGGCGCCACCGAACAGCACGGCCCCCATCTCCCCCTCGCCGTGGACACCCGGATCTGCGAGGCGGTCGCCCTCGGCGTCTCCGCACTGACCGGCGTGCCCGTCGTTCCACCGCTGAGCTTCGGTGTGTCCGCGTCCCACGGCGACTTCGCGGGGACGGTGGCGCTGCGGCCCGAGACGATGATCGCCGTGATCGAGGACGTCATCGACTCGCTGTACGCCTCCGGAGTACGGCAGTTCGTGCTGCTCAACGGGCACATCTGGAACAACGGCGCGCTCGACGTGTCGGCCGAGAAGCTGAGGGTCCGTCATCGGGACGCGCGGGTGCGGGCGTTGGGGTACGTGACCATGTACCCGGGGCCCGAGGTCGACGGACACGTCACGTACGGGCGGGCGTTGATGCACGCCAACTTCTTCGAGACGTCCGTGATGCTGCACCTCGCACCCGAGCTGGTGCGGATGGAGCGGGCCACCTCGCATGTCGACGTCGACTCGTTCTGGGACTACCGCATGGACCAGGTCAGCGAGACCGGGGTCTGGGGCCGGGACGTGGCCGACGCGAACCCCAAGCACGGCGAGGCGGAGTTCGACCGCTGCGTCCTGACCACAGCCCGGGCGGTGTCCACGGCGGTCCGCGAGCCGTGGCCCGACCCCACTCACCAACCCGGACGCCAGGCGTGAAGGAGAACACCGTGGACCCCAGCATCGTGCTCCCCCGGCTGCCTGACTGCGAGCCCATGCTCATCGGCGGCGAGTGGACCACCGGCACCGCGACGGAGCGGATACCGGTGCTCGACCCGGCCACCCGGGACCAGCTCACCACGGTCGCCCAGGCGGGCCCGGCCGAGGTGTCCGCGGCAGTCGAGGCCGCCGACACCGCACACCGGGACCAACGTTGGCGCGGGCTGGCGCCCCGGCAGCGCCGTGACGTCCTGCTGCGTCTCGCCGACCTGGTGGAGCGCGACGCCGAGCAACTGGCGGTGCTGGACACCCTGGACAACGGCAAGGCCGTCGAACGCGCCCGTGGCGATGTGGAGTTGGGGCTGCAGGCGATCCGCCATTTCGCGGGCACGCCGACCCGGCTGTCGGGCACCGTGCACGCGGCCGGTCCCGACCGTCATGTGTACAGCGTCCGTGAACCGGTGGGCGTGGTGGCCGCCGTACTGCCGTGGAACTTCCCCTTCATGATCGCCGCCTGGAAGGTCGCCCCGGCGCTGGCCGCCGGTTGCACGGTCGTGGTCAAGCCGGCCGAGCAGACCCCGCTCACCGCGCTGCGGCTGGCGGCGCTCTGCCTGGAGGCGGGCGTACCCGAGGGCGTCGTCAACGTCCTGACCGGTGACGGCCGTACGGGTGCGGAACTGGTCGCCCATCCCGGCGTCGCCAAGGTGTCCTTCACGGGATCGACGGAGGTCGGGCGGCACATCATGGCCGCGGCGGCGCCGTCGTTGAAGCGGCTCACGCTCGAACTGGGCGGCAAGTCCCCCAACATCGTCTTCGCCGACGCGGATCTCGACGCGGCCGTACCGAACTCCGTGCGCGCGGTGTTCGGGCACTCCGGGCAGATGTGCACGGCGGGCAGCAGGCTGCTGGTGGAGCGGACGATCGTCAAGGAGTTCCTGGACCGGTTGGTGCCGGCCGTGGAGGCGCTGCGGATCGGCCCGGGGCTGGCAGGCGGCATCAACATCGGTCCGCTGGTGTCGCAGGAGCAGTACGACCGCGTCACCGGTTACGTCGAACTGGGCCGCGCCGAGGGCGCCGAGGTGGCCGTGGGAGGCGAACCGCTCGCCGGGCCGGGGTGGTTCGTACCGCCGACGGTGTTCACCGAGGTCACCCCCGACATGCGGATCGCCCGGGAGGAGATCTTCGGCCCGGTCGCCGCGATCCTGCCCTTCGACAGCGAGGAGGAGGCCATCGCCCTGGCCAACGACAGCGAGTACGGCCTCGCCGCCGGTGTGTGGACCGGCAGTCTGGCCCGCGCCCATCGCACGGCCGCCGCGCTGGAGGCGGGGACCGTGTGGGTCAACACGTACAACGAGTTCGACCCCGCCGTGGCCTTCGGCGGGATGAAGCAGTCCGGCCTCGGCAGGGACCTCGGCGACGCCGCCGTCGACGGGTTCACCGAGCTCAAGAGCGTGACGATCGCCCTGTGAGCGCGCCCGTCACGGCCGGTACGGCCGCTTCGCCCCCGAGTCCCCCGCCCCCACGCAGCCTGAACGTCGCGGCCGAACGCGCCCGCACCCCGGGCTCGTTCACCGGTCACCACTTCAACTCGGCGGGCGCTGCCCTGCTCGCCAACGGCACCGTCGAGGCGGTCATCGACCACCTCCGCGCGGAGAGCCTGTCCGGCGGCTACGAGGCCGCGAAACACGCGGCTCCCGCGCTGGATGCCGTCTACGCGCGTACCGCCGAACTCCTCGGCGCGCGACTGGAGGAGGTCGCCCTCGTCGAGAGCGCGACGGCCGGCTGGCAGCGTGCCGTGTCGGCGCTTCGACTCCGTCCCGGGGACCGGGTGTTGGCGGCCCGTTCCAGTTACGTGAGCAGCGCGCTGCACCTGCTGTCGGTCGAACGCGACCACGGTGTCCGGGTCGAGCTGTTGCCCAACGGCCCTGACGGGGCGGTGGACTTGGAGGCCCTGGAGGCGGCACTGCGGGCGGGACCGGCGGCGCTGGTGACGGCCGCGCATGTCCCGACGTCCTCGGGGCTGGTCGAACCCGCGTCCTCCATCGGCGCGTTGGCGGGCGCCCACGGGGTGCCCTTTCTCCTGGACGCCACGCAGTCCCTCGGCCAACTGCCGGTGGACATGGGTGCCATCGGCTGTGACCTGCTCATCGGCACCGGCCGGAAGTTCCTGCGCGGCCCGCGCGGCACCGGCCTGCTCGCGGTCCGGCGCCCCCTGCTGGACCGGCTCGCCCCCGAGGCACCCGATGTCCGGGGCGCCGTATGGACCGCCGAGCGCAGTTGGGAACTGGTGCCGGACGCCAAGCGCTTCGAGCTCTGGGAGGCCGCACACGCCCTGCGCCTCGGCCTCGGCGCCGCGCTGACCGACCTCGGCGCGCTCGGCGTGGACACAGTCGCCCGGCACCTGGCCGCTCTCGCCGCCTCGCTGCGGGAACGTCTCTCCGCGCTGCCGGGCGTCCGGGTCACCGATCCGCCGGCCGCGGGCGGCGCCATCGTCACCTTCGTGGTCGACGGGCTGGACGCCTCCGAAGTTCAGCGTCGACTCACCTACCGCCGGGTCCATTTGATCGCGGTTCCGGCAGGACACGGCCGTTGGGACATGGACCACCGGGGCCTGACCAAGGTGGTCCGGGCTTCCGTCCACGTCTACAACGACGTGGACGATCTGGACGCCCTGGTGGAGGCGGTACGCGAGATCGTGTGCCTGCACGGGCGGGGTACGGCGTCGGGCACGGGTCGGCAGGACGCGAGGGGGGAGACGCGGGCCGGGATCGAACCCGCGACGCCCACACCGGCACCCTCGACATCGCACATCACGCCCACGGCTGCTACTCCCAGCCCGCACACCACACGCCCCGACTCCCGCCGCCACGACGCGATCGTGGTCGGTCTCGGCGTCCACGGCAGTGCCGCCCTGCGTCACCTGGCCGCGCGCGGACTCGACGTCCTGGGGCTCGAACAGTACGGCCTGGGCCATGACCTGGGCTCCTCGCACGGGGCGACCCGGATGATCCGTCGCGCCTACCCCCACCCCGACTGGGACGCCCTGGTCGACACCGCCTACCGGGCATGGACGGAGTTGGAGGGCGCCTCGAAGGCCCAACTGCTCGACATCACGGGCGGGTTGTACGCGGCGCCGAACGGCCGCCCGGACCCCTTGCGCGGCCCCGGCTGCCGCGAGGTCGACGCGGAGGAGGCGGCACGGATCTTCCCGGGGCTGCGACTGCCCGCCGGATTCACCGCGGTGCACGACCCTCGGGCCGGGATCATCGACGCGCAGGAGACCCTCCGCGCCCAACTCGCCCTGGCCGAACGGTCCGGAGCACGCGTGGAGGACAACTCCGCCGTCCTCGGCTGGGAAGCGGACGGCGACGAGGTCGTGGTCCGCACCGCTGAGGCCGTCCTGCGCACCCGCCGTCTGGTGCTGTGCACCGGTCCTTGGACCGCAGCCCAAGTCCCGTCCCTCGCCGAGCACCTGACGGTCACTCGGATCGTCAACGCCTACTTCGCCGCCGACCCGGCGGGCCCGCTCGGCCCCTCCGGCCTGGGAAGTTTCTCCGTCGATCTGCCGCAGGGCCTGCTGTACGGGTTTCCCTCGGCCGACGGGCGCGGTCTCAAGGCAGGTCTGGACAGCGGCCCGACCTGGGACCCGCAAGCGCCTCGCCCCCGAGCCACCGCCGAGGAACTCGCCCTGCTCAGCGAGGCGGTGGCGCAGGTGCTGCCCGGTGCCGGGCCGGTGACCGAGAGCCTGACGTGCCTCTACACGATGACCGCCGACCGCCGCTTCGTGGTCGGCGAACTACCGGGCGTACCACAGGTGTTGCTGGGCTCGGCGTGTTCGGGTCACGGCTTCAAGTTCGGACCGGCGATCGGCGAGGCGCTGGCCGACCTCGTGTGCGGGATCGCCCGCCCGGACCTGGACTTCCTGTCCCCGGCCCGACTGTTCCCCGGCGGAACCTCATGAAGCGGCGCCACAAAATCCACTCAGCCGTGGAAGACCGTCTGGGACCGGCGCTCGTACCAGGCCGTCAGATGCTCCCCGGAACTGATGACGTGCTCGCGCATCAACTCATCCGCACGGTCGGCGTCATGCGCAGCCAACGCCTCGATCACGGCCTCGTGTTCACGGATGTTGAGCTGCCGATGGCGTTCGTCACCTGCGAGGGCGAGCGAGGAGACGTTGCGCGGGAAGCTCTCGTTGATCCGGTCGATCATCCGGGTCAGCCAGGGGTTGTCGGCCGCTTCGCAGATCACCGTGTGGAAGCAGTCGTTCGCCGCGGTGGTCGCGGCGCTACCGCCCCCCGTCCCCTCACCGGCGGCCCGCGCCACCGCCTCGCACAGGACCGCGTTGTGCTCGCGCAGTGCGGCGAGCCCGCGTTCCGTGATGCGGGAGGCGGCGCGCCGGGCGGCCATGCCCTCCAGTTCGGCGCGCACCTCGTACGCCTGCCGCACCTCCCAGGGCGCGGGCACCCGGACCACCGCACCGCGGTTCGGCTGCATCTCGATCAGCCCACCGTTCTGGAGCTGACGCAGCGCCTCGCGCACCGGTGTGCGGCTGACCCCGAACTCGGTGGCCAGCGCCGCCTGGCGCAGCGGTTTGCCGATCGCCAGCTCGCCGTTCATGATCCGCGCGCGGATTCGGGCCGCGATGTCGTCGACGAGGGGCTCGTCGTCAGTCTGAGGGGTCATGGGAGTCGGTCAAACCCTTCTCGGGGGCGGTCGGGGGGTGCGCGGTGGTGGAGCAGTTTCCCACGCGGCCCGGGGCGTCCACAGCCACACACTTTTGGATCCACTTCCATGATATCCGCATCCAATAGGAGGGCCGCATGAATCTGGACTTCGCCAAGGCGATCGACGTGTCCGTTCCCATCCACCCCGGCATGCTGCACTGGGGCCGCCGACCCGAGGTGGAGATCGTCGAGTCCCGTACCGCAGGCGATCCCTCCAATGTGAGCCGCTGGCGCATCGGCGCCCACACCGGCACCCACATCGACGCTCCGGCCCACTTCATCGACGGCGGCAGGACGGTCGACCGGCTCGACCTGTCCGCCCTCAACGGCACCGCCCGCGTCCTCGATCTCACCCACGTCAAGGAGCAGATCACCGCCGCCGATCTCGACGCGGCCGGTCTCGGCACCGAGGAACGCGTGCTGCTGCGCACCAGCAATTCCGACGGCGTGCTGCGCAGCCCGTGGAAGGCCCGGCAGTGGGTCGGACTGGCCCCGGACGGCGCGGAACGGCTCATCGAGGCCGGCGTACGCACCGCGGGCATCGACTACCTGAGCATCGAGGCGGTCGCCTACACCACCCACTGGGAGACCCACCAACTCCTGTGCGCGGCCGAGGTGTTGATCCTGGAAGTGGTCGATCTGCTGCACAGCCCCGCCGGGGTCTACGACATGATCTCCCTCCCCCTGCCCTTGCAGGGCGCCGAGGCAGCCCCCTCCCGAACCGTGCTGTTCCCCAGGGACGAGGCATGACAGCCTCCTCGCCGCTGATCCTCGCCGCACCGCATCCGGCGGCGCTGGCGGCTGCCCGGCGCGCGGCCGAGCAGGGCGGCAACGCCGTGGACGCGGCGCTGGCGGCAGCCGCCGCTCTCACCGTCGTCTATCCCCACCAGTGTTCCCTGGGCGGTGACTTGATCGCGCTCGTCCACGCACCCGGCGGCTCGGTGCGCGCGGTGGTCTCGGCGGGGGCCGCCGCACAGTCCGTAGACGTCGATGCTCTGCGCGCGGCCGACGAGCGGATGCCCGCGCAGGGTCCACAGACGGTGACCGTGCCCGGCGTGGTGGCGGGCTGGGCCGCGCTCGCCGAGGCCCATGGCACACCCGGTGCCCTGTCCGCCGCGCTGCGGGACGCCGCCGACCTGGCCGAGGACGGGGCCACCGTCTCGGCGGGTCTGGCTCGTGCCGTCCGCGAGCGGGCCCCACAGATCGCCGCGGACCCCGGGCTCACCGCGCTCCTGACCGGGCCCGAGGGCGCACCGCTCGACGAGGGCGACCCACTCCCCCAGCCCCGGCTGGCCACCGTACTGCGCACACTCGCAGACGACCCGTCGTCCTTCTACCGGGGCGCGGTCGCCGAGGCATTGGTGAACGGCCTGCGCCTGGCCGGGAGTTCACTCTCCGCGAGCGACTTCGCGGCTCATCGGGCGGCGAGCGTCGAGCCGTTGACGCTGGACGTGGCCGGTACGCGGTGGTGGACCGCGCCGCCGCCGAGTCAGGGGGCGAGCCTGCTGGCCGTACTGGAGACCGCAGCCTCGGTGGCGAAACTGCCCGAACCGGAGCGCACCGGTGTGCTGGCCGTCCGCTGCCAAGACGCCTCGGCGGCACGGGACTTGCTGCTCGGCGATCCGCTCGGCCCCTCACCCGTCGACCTGGACGGACTGCTGCGCCCGGCGGCGCTCGCCGGCGCGCAACCGCCCGAGCCGTCATTCCGGCCCGCCGGGGACACCGTCGCGATCACCGCCGTAGACGTGTCCGGGCTGGCCGTCTCGCTGATCCAGAGCGTGTACCAGACCTTCGGTTCCGGCATCTGCGATCCGGAGACGGGCATCGTGCTGCACAACCGGGGCTCGGCGTTCAGCTTGCTCCCCGGCCATCCGGCCCTCATCGGCCCCGGCCTGCGTCCCCCGCACACCCTCTGTCCCGTGCTCGGCAGGTCGGCCGACCTGCTGCTCGCGGCGGGCTGTCAGGGCGGCCGGGCGCAGCCGCAGATCCTCGCCCAGACCGTCCCCGACCTGATGGACCCGGCAGCCGATCCGGCAGCCGTCCTGGACCGGCCCCGGTGGGTGATCGGTGCCCGCGACATCGGCCACGAGACACCGACCCTGCTGGCCGAGCCCGGATCCGTTCCGGCGGGCGCGTTCCCATCGGTGGTTCCGGTCGTCGTGGCGCCGGGCCGTACCGATCTGGCCGGTCACACGCAGGCCGTACGACTGTCCGCCGGCGGTCGGCTGGACGGCGCCTCCGATCCCCGCGCCGACGGTGGCACCACCTTGGAAGGAAGTTCCCTGTGAGCGCTCTCGCCCCCGAACCCGTACCGGCCGACGCACCGCATCCGCTGGACCCACTCACCGTCACCGAACTCGCCACGGCCGTAGGGGCGTTGAGGGCCGACACCCGGGTCCCCGACGACTCGCGGTTCTGGGGGGTGGCACTGGACGAGGACCACGCCCGCCGTGCCGCGCCCGGGGACACCCGGCGGGCCCGCGCGGTCGTGTTCTCCCCCTCCGTACGCCATGCCTTCGAGGTCGATCTCGAACTCGGCGACAAGCCGCAGACCACCGCCTGGCGGGAGTTGGACGTCCGCAGTCCGGGCTGTTCCTCGGAGGAGGCCCGGCAGGCCGCTGCCGCCTGCCGCGCCGACCCGCGTTTCCGGGAGGCGCTCGCGCTGCGCGGTATCCACGACGTGTCGCTGGTGATGGTGGACCCGGAGTCGATCGGCGGCTTCGAACCGCCCGAGTACGCGGGCCGGCGGCTGACCTGGGGCAGCGTCTGGCACCGCGTCTCCGAGGACGACAACGGCTATGCCCGCCCGGTGCAGGGGGTCGTGCCGATCATCGACATGGAGACCATGGAGATCCTGCACATCGAGGACCACGGGGTGATCCCGTTGTCGGAGGAGTCGGGCGTGTTCGCGGCCGGGACGGTGGCCGAGCGCCCGGGGCTGAAGCCGCTGGAGGTCGTGCAGCCGGGCGGTCCGAGTTTCACCGTCACCGGGCAGCGGATCGACTGGCAGGGGTGGTCCGTTCGGGTCGGCTTCAGCCATCGCGAGGGGCTCGTGCTGCACGACCTCGCCTTCGCGGCGGCCGGGAAGGGCCCTCGCCAGGTGATCCGGCGTGCGGCCGTCAACGAGATGTACGTCCCCTACTTCGACACCGCCTCCACCCAGTACCGCAAGAACTTCTTCGACTGGGGCGAGTACGGCGCGGGCCCGCTCACCAACTCCCTTGCCCTGGGCTGCGATTGCCTCGGTGTCATCCAGTACTTCGACGCGGCCGTGCTCGGCGGCGACGGCGTCCCCCGGATCGTCCCCAACGCCGTCTGTGTGCACGAGGAGGACGACGGCATCCTCTGGAAGCACCACGACGGCCGCACGGGCCGTACGGAGGTGCGCCGTTCGCGCCGGCTGATCATCTCGGCGTTCGCGACCGTCGCCAACTACGACTACGGCTTCTACTGGTCGCTGTACCAGGACGGTTCGGTGATGTTGGAGATCAAGATGACCGGCATCCTCTCCGCGACCGGTGTCGAGGAGGACGAGGCGACGCCGTACGCGCGCCGGGTCGCGCCGAACGTCGCGGTAACCAACCACCAGCACTTCTTCAGCGTCCGCCTCGACATGGCGGTGGACGGCGATCCCAACCGCCTGGTCGAGGTCACCGCCGAGCACGAGCCCGACCCGGTGCTCGACCCGTACGGCAACGCGGCCCGGACCGTGCTGCGGCCGATCCTCAGCGAGTCGGAGGGCGCCCGGCGCACCGATCCGTCGCGCGGGCTGCACTGGCGGGTGGAGAGCACCGAGTCCCGCAACCGGATGGGTGAACCGACCGCGTACCGCGTGCACTTGGAGAACACGGCGGTGCTGCCGGTGCGCGAGGACAGTGTCTGCGCACGCCGAGCGCCGTTCGTGGGGCGGCAGTTGTGGGCGACGGCCTACGACGCGGAGCGGCGGTTCGTCGGCGGCGAGTACCCGAACCAGGCCGAGCCGGGCGCGGACGGCGTCCACAAGTGGCAGGAGGAGAACCGGTCGTTGGACGGCACCGACCTGGTGCTGTGGGCCACGGTCGGCTCGCACCACTTCCCGCGCCCGGAGGAGTGGCCGGTGATGCCGGTGGCCAAGGCGCGGCTGCGCCTGGAGCCCGACGGCTTCTTCGACCGCAACCCGGCCCTGGACGTGCCCGCCCCCGTCTCCTGCCACACGCCGAGCCCCTCGGCCCCGGACCACTGCTGCGGCTGACCGCGCCACCCCTCCCCCGAAAGGCGTCCCATGCGCGAGGAAGAGAACACCCGGCTCACCCGGACCGGGCCCGGCACCCCGGCCGGTGAGTGGATGCGCCGCTACTGGCAGCCGATCGCCCTCAGCGAGGAACTCGAGGGCGCACGGCCGCTGGTGGCACCCAAGGTGATGGGCCAGGACCTGGTCCTGTTCCGTGACGAGGACGGCGAACTCGGTCTCGTCGACCGGGGCTGCCCGCACCGGGGCGCCGACCTGGCGCTCGGCCGCCTGGAGGACGGCGGACTGCGCTGCTGCTTCCACGGCTGGCTGTTCGCCCGCGACGGCTCGTGCCTCGACACACCGGCCGAGCCCGTCGACAGCCTGCTCAAGTCCCGCGTGCGGCTGGGCAGTTATCCGGTCCGCGAGATCAACGGGATCATCTGGGGCTACCTCGGCCCCGGCGAGCCGCCCCAACTCCCCGCCCTGGACTGCTTCCAGGCACCCGTGGACCACGCCTTCGCCTGGAAAGGGCTGCTGGAGTGCAACTGGCTCCAGGCCCTTGAGGTCGGCATCGACCCCGCGCACGCCTCCTACCTCCACCGCTTCTTCCTGGACGAGGACCCCGCCGACAGCTACGGCAAACAGTTCCGCGCCGCCTCCCAGGGCACCGACCTCCCGATGACGAAGATCCTGCGCGAGTACGGCCGCCCCGACATCGACGCCGTCCGCACCCCGTACGGCATCCGCATCACCGCCCGGCGCACGCTCGACGGAACGGACACGCAGGGCCTGCCGATGGACGGCAGCCGTACCCATGTCCGTATCACCCACCAGGTGTTCCCGCACGCCTTCCACATCCCGCTGGACGCGGAGACGGCGATCACCCAGTGGCATGTGCCGATCGACGACAACTCCAGTTACTGGTATGCCCTGTTCACCAGTGTCGGCGGCCCGGTGGACCAGGCGGAGATGCGCCGGCAGCGGGTCGGCGCGGTCACCCTGCCCGACTACCGGCCGCGCTTCGGCCGCGCGAACGGCTACGGCTACGACCCGGTGGAGCAGCGCACGACGACGTACACCGGGCTCGGCTTCGACATCAACGTGCACGACCAGTGGGCGGTGGAGGGGCAGGGGGCCGTGCAGGACCGTACCCGTGAGCATCTGGGCCGCTCCGACAAGGCCATCGTGATGTACCGGCGCATGCTCGGCGAGGCCGTCACCGCCGTCGAGCGGGGCGAGGATCCGCCCCTGGTCCTGTCCGCCGAGGAGGCGGGCCGATTGCACGGGCCGGTCGCCCTCGACGGGATCGGGCCCACCGAGCGCTGGCGGGAGCACTGGACGGCCGTCACTGACAAGCAGCGCGCCGACAGCAGTTGGGCGCAGCCACTGGGAACGGACGGCTGAGCCGCGTGGGATTCATCGAACGCCACGGCCTGTGGAACCCCGAACAGGCCGCCGCCGCACGGGAGATACAGTCGCGCGCGGAGAGCGGTGGGATGACGGTGGTACGGCTGGTCTTCGCCGACCAGCACGGTCTGCTGCGCGGCAAGACCGTCACCGTGGGCGAGCTGCCCAATGTGCTGCGCGACGGCACCGGCATCGCCTCGTCCCTGCTCGCCAAGGACACGTCGGGGCGGACCGTCTTCCCCCTCTTCACCAAGGAGACCCCGCTCGGGCTGCCCGAACTGCGCGGCGCCGCCGACATGGTGATGGTGCCCGACCCGTCGACGTTCCGGATGCTGCCGTGGTCACCGGGCACGGGCTGGCTGCTGTGCGACCTGCGCTTCACCTCCGGCGCTCCGGTCCCGCTGTGCACGCGCGGCCTGCTGCGCTCGGTCCTCGACCAGGCCGACGGACTGACCTACCGCACCGGCCTGGAGGTGGAGTTCCACCTCTTCCGGCTCGACGACCCCCGTCTGGGCCCGGGCGACCAGGGCCAGCCCGGAGCCGCGCCCGAGGTCGGCATGCTCAACCACGGCTACCAGTACCTCAGCGAACTGCGCTACGACGAACTCGACCCCATCCTCGACGTCCTGCGCGCGAACATCGAGGGCCTGGGGCTGCCGTTGCGCAGTCTGGAGGTCGAATTCGGGCCCAGCCAGGTCGAGTTGACCCTGCAGCCCGCCGACGGCCTGGGCACCGCCGACGCGATGGTCCTGCTGCGCAGCGCCGTCAAGCAGGTCGCCGCCCGCCACGGCCACCACGCCACCTTCATGTGCCGCCCCCATCTGCCCGGGGTGTTCTCCAGCGGGTGGCATCTGCACCAGAGCATGGTGCGGGACGGTGTGGGGGTCTTCGCACCGGACGGCGGCGAACTCACCGTGTCCGGGCCGCCGTTGTCGCCGTACGGGACCGCCTTTCTCGGTGGACTGCTCCGGCACGCGCGGGCCACGAGCGCGTTCTCCACGCCGACTCTCAATGGTTTCAAGCGTTTTCGCTCGCTGTCGTTGGCGCCGGACCGTGCGGTGTGGGGAAGCGACAATCGCGGGGCGATGGTGCGGGTGCTGGGTGACGATCCGTCAAGCGCGCGACTGGAGAACCGGATCGGGGAACCCGCGGCCAATCCCTACCTCTACCTCGCCTCCCAGCTCGCCGCCGGTCTCGACGGGGTCGCGGGCGGCATGGACCCGGGCCCCGCGGCCGACGAGCCGTACGCCGCCAACGCCGAACCCCTTCCCCGTTCGCTGGGCGAAGCCCTCGACGCGCTGGAGGCGGACCAGGCGCTGGCGACCCGCCTCGGCAAGGACTTCGTCTCCTACTACACGGGCATCAAGCGCGCCGAGATCGACCGCTTCAGCCAAGAGGTGACCGACTGGGAACAACGGGAGTACTTCCGTGTCTTCTGACCTCGACTCCCCCCGCGCGAACACCGAGCGCCTCCTGGTCCGACAGGCCCGCTGGATCGCCCACGAGGTGCTGGAACTACGCCTGACCCGGCCCGCCGGCGGCGCCCTCCCGGCCTGGGAACCGGGCGCGCACGTGGAGTTGACCCTGCCCTCGGGGCTGCGGCGGGCCTACTCGCTGTGCGGGGACGTGGCGGACACGGAGGCATGGACGGTCGCCGTGCATCGCGTGCCCGAGGGGCGGGGCGGCTCCCGGGAGATTCACGAAACCGCCTTGGTGGGACGGGAGTTGGAGGTACACGGGCCGGTAAACCGCTTCCCTCTGGTGCCCGCGGAGGGCTATCTGCTGCTGGCCGGCGGCATCGGCGTCACCCCGCTGCTGCCGATGGTCCGTGAGCTCACCGCACGCGGTCTGCCGTGGCGGTTGGTCCTCGGTGCCCGCGACCGGTCGCGGCTCGTGTACGCCGAGGAGTTGGTGGAGTTGGGCGGCGACCGGGTGCTGCTCGTACCGCAGGACGAGGCGGGTCTGCCGGACCTGGCGGCCGAACTCGCCGCCGCCCCGGCCGCGCACGCCGTCTACGCCTGCGGTCCGCAGCCGATGCTCGACGCGGTGACGGCGCTGTGCCGCACGGCCGACTCCGCGCGGGCACTTCACCTGGAGCGCTTCACCGCGGCCGACGACACGGTCTCGGGCCGACTCGCAGTTCCGGAGGGTGAGTTCGAGGTGGTGCTGAGCCGTTCGGGGCTGCGGCTGACCGTGCCCGCCGACCGTTCCGTACTGGACGTCGTACGCGAGAAGCTCCCGGACGTCCCCTTCTCCTGCGAGGAGGGCTACTGCGGCAGTTGCGAGACGGCGGTCGTGGCCGGGCTCCCGGACCACCGCGACTCGGTGATCGAGCCGTCCGAACGCACCGCCGCCACTACGATGATGATCTGCGTGAGCCGCTCCGACTCCCCGGTGCTGGAGCTGGACCTCTAAGTGCGGCCTTTCGCAAGGGTGGTCGAGGAGGGCGCGGGGGCGGTAGCGGCGGACGTCTTCGAGTTGCCCCGGGGATTGACCTGTGCTGGGACCATCAGCCAGACCGTCGGTTCCGTATCCGGTGCCGTGCCGCCCACACAGCGAGGCTGATGAGGGCGACAGTCAGCCAGATGCCGACGAATGCAGGTGGATCGCTCTCGTGTGCGTCGGAAGCGGCGATGCCCGAGACAACGGTGACCGCGCAGGCTCCGGCGATCATCTTGCCGGTGAGCGGGAACCCGTCTGCGGCGCGGCCCCGGGCCTGCTCATGCGTCCTACGGCGAAGCCAGACGGCGATGTACAGCGCGAGCACCCCGCCGGCCGGCATGCTCAGGCCGGCGCCCAGGTACAGACCCGGATTCAACGTCGGCGCCTCAACTGTCTGCTGAACACGCCCGTCGAAGGTGATGTCGGTGCGGCGACCGTGCCAGACGACCACTCCAATGCGGTCGCCCTTCCGCAGCCTCGACAGGACAGGGCCGGAGTCGCCGAGGACGATCCTGCCGGATACCGACGCGGGACCCGCGACCTCCACCCAGTAGGTGCCGCCATGACCGTTGGAGTAGTCCTCCAGCTTCCTGACCACGGCAGGGACGCCACGGGTTGCCGGTGCGGCTTCGTAGGCTCGCGCGGTGGAAAGGCTGTGGCGATAGGGCACCGCGAGCACGGCAGCTCCGCCGAGGACGAGGAGCAGCGCCAAGGCCGCCAGCCCCCACGCCCGTCGCCCCGCTTCCCAGGTACCGCCCACCATCGCCTCCCTGGGAGGTTCGACGCGGCACAGCCAGGGAGGGTTGTACCCACTCACCACAGCGGCACGGTTGGCAAGGTCCGCTACAGCAGGGGCCGTTCGCCGAGGCGGTCGCGGAGGCCGGTGCGGAGGGGATCGTCGTCGGGCAGGCCGAGTTCGTCGGTGAGGGCGAGGGCACGGGCCCAGACCTCATGGGCGGCGTCGGGCTGACCGGCACTGTGGTGGCTGTCGCCGAGGCAGAGCAGGCAGTCGGCTTCGCTGCGGCGTTCCCCGGTGGCGCGGAACAGGGCCGCCGCCTCCCGGTAGCGGTCGACGGCCTGTCGGTGACGGCCGAGTTGGTGGTGGATGTAGCCGAGGCTGTCGGAGATGTGGGCCTGTCCGTCCACGTCGCCGGCCTCACGGGCGAGTTCGAGCGCCTGCTCGCAGTGGGCCAACGCGCTGTGGTGTTCGCCGAGATGGGCCTCCAGCCAGCCGATGTGGTTGAGCGCCGCGGCCTGTCCGGCCCGGTCGTCCGCCACCCGGTAGTGCTCCAGGCTCCGGTGGGCGTGTTCCAGCGCCAGTCCGTGATTGCCCTGGGTTCCCGACATCCGTGAAAGATGCTGATGGGTACGGGCCTGCCCCGCGTCGCTGCCCAGTTCGGCGAAGAGTTCCAACGCCTGTAAGTAGTGCTCCCGGGCCGGTTCGGGGCTCTTGAGGCGGTCCAGGGCCAGGCCGAGTCCGCGGTGGGCGCCCGCTCTTCCGACCAGGTCGCCGTCCCGTTCGGCCGCCGCGAGCGCGCTGTGGCCGGCGGTCAGGAGCGCCTCCCAGTAGCCGTGCCGGTCCAGGAAGGTGGTCAGGACGGTGACCAGTCGCCACACATGGCCGTCGAAGCCGGGCGGTGGCTGCCGCACGATCTCCAGCAGTACCGGGTGTTCGGCGACGAGCCAGGCCAGCGCTCTGCCGTAGTCCTCGGGTTCGACCGGGTTCGCCCCCGCTCTGGGCGCGGCGGAGGCGACCGGGTTGGGCTGCGGGGTCACCAGGACATCGGCGGCACGTGCGGAGTGCAGGTAGTGGTCCATCATCCGGTGCAGTGCCGCACGCCGTTCCCACTCGTCGTCGTACGCGGCCACCAGCTCCCCGGCGTAGACGCGTACCAGGTCGTGGAACGCGTACCGTCCCGGAGCGTGCTCGGCCAACAGGTGCCCGCCGGTCAGTTCGGCGAGCAGTCCGCGGACGCGTCCCGGCGGGGCGCCGGCCAGGGCGGCTGCCGCGTGCTGTCCGAGGTCCGGGCCCGGGTGCAGGGCCAGCAGCCGGAACAGCCGGGCGGCGGCCGGGCTGAGCGCGCTGTAGGACCACGAGAACACTGCCCGTACCTGGCTGGCCTCCTCGCCGCCGTCGAGCGCGTCCAGTCGGCCGCTCGCCCCGCGGAGTTCCTCGGCGAGCGTGCCGAGCGGCCGTCGTGGCTGCGCGGCGGCGCGGGCCGACACGACCGCCAGGGCCAGCGGCAGTCCCGCGCACCAGGTGACGACGTCCGCGACGGCCTCCGGTTCGGCGGCCACCCGGCCCGTGCCGAGCCGTTCCGCCAGGACGTCCCGTGCCGCGTCCGGGGTCAGCGGGTCGACCGCGAGCAGATGGGCGCCCTCGGTCGCGGCCAGCCCGGTGAGCCGGTTCCGGCTGGTCACCAACGCCATGCAGCCGACCGCGCCCGGCAGCAGCGGGCGCACCTGTTCCTCGTCGCGGGCGTTGTCGAGTACGACCAGTATCCGACGCCCCGTCAGCAGGCTTCGATACAGGCCGACTTGGGCCTCAAGGCCCGGCGGTATCCGGTCCGGCCGTACTCCCAGCGCGTCGAGGAACCCGCGGACCGCCTCGGTCGGAGCCAGCACCGCCCCCTGCGGATCGAAGCCGCGCAGGTTCACGTACAACTGCCCGTCGGGGAAGGCACTTTCGACCCGGCGGGCCCAGTGCACCGCGAGCGCGGTCTTGCCCACGCCCGCCATGCCCGAGACCGCCGAGATCACCACCGCGGCGAACTCGCCCTCCGCCGAGGCGAGGATCGCCTCCAGCCGGGTCAGTTCCTCGTCGCGGCCGGTGAACCCCCGTACGCCCATGGGGAGTTGGGCGGGGAGTTCCGCCGAGCGGGCCGCCTCGGACGGTTCGGGCCGTTTGGCGGGGCCGGAGCGGTGGCCGCGCAGGATCGTCTGGTGCAACTGGCGCAGTGCCGGTCCCGTGTCGGTGCCCAGTTCCTCCGCGAGCCGTTTGCGGACGGCCGCGTAGCAGTCCAGGGCCTCCGCGCTGCGGCCCGTCTCGTGCAGGGCCCGCATCAGCGCCTCGGCGAGGGGTTCCGCGAGCGGGTACTCGCCGAGCAGGCCGGTCAACGGGCCGATGACTAACGCGGGATCACTGTGGACCGGTTCCGCGCGGGCCCAGCCGACGGCGGCGTCCTGGTGCTGGCGCCGCCAGGCCTCGCGCATCCGGGCCGCCCACTGACCGTGCAGACCGGACAACGGCTCCCCGCGCCACAGGTCCAGCGCCTCGCGCAGCAGCCGCGCCCGCTCCGGGTCGGCCGGGCCCGCGGTCCGTGCCTGGTCGACCAACTGCCGGAATCTGTACACGTCAACCTGGTCCGGTCGGGCCTCCAGAAGGTAGCCGCCGGAGCGCCGCACCAGCGACAACGGTTCCCGCGCGGTCTCGGCGGCCTGCTCGCACACCCGCCGGATCCGGGCGACATGGGCGTGCACGGCGCCGCGCGCCCCGTCCGGCGCGTGTGGGCCCCAGACCCGCTCCATGACCACGTCCACCGCGACGGGCCGGCCTACGTCCACGGCCAACGCGGCCATCACGGTGCGGCGTTGGGGCGGGCCAACCTCCACCGCGCGCCCCGCCGCCGACAGTTCCACCGGCCCCAGCAACTGCACGTCCACCATCGTGTGCGCCACCCCCCGCACAAAGCCTCCTCCCTTCTTTCACAGACGTGTACGCGGCGCGACAAGCCTTCGACAAGGTTTCCCGCCACACACCGGTGCCAGTCTGCTGGGGAGCGAACGGGCCCTGACCGAGGCGCCGTTCGGGCACCACGGCAGGGCCGTCGCCTGGCGGCTGCGCAACAGGCAAACGGGGGCGAGAAGTGTGATCACAGGGGAAGTGATGGCACCTGGGACACGGGTGCCGGTACGGCGGCCGGAGGCGTTACCGGCCGCCACGGGAAACGCCGGCGGAAGGAGCGTGCTGGAGGGTGCCTTCGCGTTGCTGGAGGCGGTGGAGCGGGCCGTGGAGGCCGGGCCGACCAGGCTGGCGTCCGACTGCGGGCTGCCCAAGACGACGGCGTACCGGCTGCTGGAACAGCTGGCGGACCTGGGCGCGGTCGAGCGGTGCGGAGGGAGTTACCGGGTGGGCCCGCGGATGTTCCGCCTCGGGCGGGCCTGGCAACCGCACCCCCGGCTGCGGGCCGCCGCCCGGGAACCGATGCGCCGGCTGGCGAAGCTCACGGGCACGACGGTGGGGATCGCCGTGCTGTGGAAGGGCGAGACGCTGATGGTCGAGTGGTGTCCCGACGACGCCGAACGGCCCGATCCGCTGCAGACCCGGATGACCTGGCCGTGGTTCACCGCGGCGGGCAAGGTCCTGGTGGCCATGGCCGGTCCGGCACCGCTGCTGGGGCCGCTGCCCGCGTCCTGGGCACGGGACGCCGCCGCGATTCGGGAGCGGGGTACCGCGTTCGACCGGGAGGAAGTGGTGGGCGGGGTGTGCTGTGCGGCGGTTCCGCTGTTCGGCACGGGCGCCACGCCCCTGGCGGCGCTCTGTGTCCTCACCGACCCGGCACACCACTTGGAGCGGCTCGCGGAGGCCGCCCGCCGTACCGCCCGGGCCATCGGCATGGGCCTGCGGGGGCGGTGACACCAGGGGGCCGACGACGCGGCCCGGCGCTCGTGCGGGGATGAGCACCGGGCCGCGGCGACGGCCGTGTCCGCGAATACGCCGGGCCGACGTGGCGGAGAGGGCGAGGTCTGCTCCGGGCGGCCCAAGTGGGCGATCGGCCACCGTCGCCGGTCCGTCCGCGGGGCGGCGAAAACCCCCTGCTCCCCGGCGATCTCCGTCATAGGCTTACGGCCGCTGTCTGCCGAGGGAGGACACATGGGGATCCGAAGCCTGACCCGCACCGAAGCCGAGCACCGGGCCGCGCTGATCGCGGTCGAGCGGTACGACGTGGACGTCGATCTGACCGCGCTGCCCGACGGGCCGGAGGTGCGCTCCGTCTCCACCGTGGCGTTCACGTGTCGCGAGCCGGGCGCGGCGACCTTCGTGGACTGCGCGGCGCGGGTGCTGAGCGCGACGCTGAACGGGGTCGAGGTCGGCCCCGGCGAGGACGGGCGGATCCAGCTCCCGGGTCTCGCCGCGCACAACGTGCTGCGCGTGGAGAGCGTGCAGGCCGACACCACCACCGGCGAGGGCGTGCACCGGGCGACGGACCCCGGCGACGGCGAGGTGTACGTGTGGATGAGCTTCGAACCGGACGAGGCCCGTTTCGTGTGGGCCTGCTTCGACCAGCCCGACCTCAAGGCCCCGCACGCCTTCACCGTGACGGCCCCGGCAGCGTGGACCGTCACCAGCAACTCCGGTGACGCGGACGTCGAGGAGCTGGGCGCGGCCCGCCGGTGGACCTTCCCGGACACCCCGCCCCTGTCGACGTACAACACGGTCATCAACGCGGGCCCCTTCCACGAGGTCCGCCGCGAGGTGGACGGCCACAACCTGGGCCTGTACGCCCGCCGTTCGCTCGCGGAGGTCCTCGACCGTGACGCCGAGGAGATCTTCACCCTCACCCGCCAGGGCCTCGCCTTCTACGCCGAGGCCTTCGCGATGCCGTTCCCGCAGCGCCGGTACGACCAGGTCTTCATGCCCGAGTTCGGCGGGGCGATGGAGAACTACGGCTGTGTGACGTGGTCGGACGCGTTCCTGCGGCGGGCCACGCCGACTCCCGCCGAACACGGGCTGCTCGCACGGGTGTTGCTGCACGAGATGGCGCACATGTGGTTCGGCAACATCGTCACCATGCGCTGGTGGGACGACCTCTGGCTGAACGAGGCGTTCGCGGAGTTCGCCTGCCACTGGGCCGCCGAGCGCGCCACCCGGCACACCGACGCGTGGGCGAGCCATCTGATGATCGGCAAGATCAGCGCGTACCTGTCCGACCAGGGCCCCGCCTCGCACCCGATCCACCAGCCCATCCACGATGTCGCCCAGGCCGCGTCGATCTTCGACAACATCACGTATCCCAAGGGCGCGTCCGTCCTCCAGCAGCTCAAGACGTACGTCGGCGAAGAGCACTTCAGGACAGGTATGGCCGCCTACTTCGCCCGCCACGCGTGGGGCAACACCACGCTCCAGGACCTGATCGACTCGCTGTCGGAGGCCAGTGGCCGCGACCTCGACACCTGGCGCACGGCCTGGCTGACGACGGCGGGCACCGACCGCTTCTCGCTGGAGCGCGACGGCGACACCCTCACGCTGGTGGCCGAGGGCAGCCCGCGTCCGCAGGTGCTGGCGGTGGGCGCGTACGGGGAGAACGGCGACGCGCTGGAACGCCGGGCGCTGGTGCGGGTAGAGGTGACGGAGACCCGGACTCCGGTGACCGGCCTCCCGCCCGCCGACGTGCTGCTGATCAACGACGACGACCTGACCTTCGCGACGACCCGCCCGGACCCCGCCACCAGGGACGCTCTCTTCCGTACGGCGGCGAGGTTGCCCACGGCGATCTCGCGGGGCGTGGCCGCGGCCACCGTGTGGGACATGCTGACGACCGGCGAGGCCACGGCGGCGGAGGCCGGGCGGTGCCTCACCGCGTTGCTGGCGGCCGAGACGTCCGACGCGGTGATCGAGCCGTATCTGACCCTCGCCGCGAACATCGCGGAACTGTGGGCGCCGTCCGCCGAGCGGACCGCATTGTCGGCCGCGGTAGCGGCGGCCTGTCTCCGGCTCGCCGACGACCCGGGCCGCCGTCAGGTCGCGCTGCGCGGGCTGGCCCGCACCGCGACGACCCGGGAGGATCTCGGCCGGCTCCGCGAACAGGCCGGCGACGACGTGGACCTGCACTGGCGCGCGCTGGTCCGCGACGCGGAACTGGGCGGGGACGTGGCCGCGGAGTCCGAGCTCCTGCTCGCCCGTGACCCGGACCCCGACGCCTGGACCCGCGCCCTCACCGTCCGGGCCGCGCTGCCCGACGCGGCCACGAAGGCGGAGGTCTGGCAGCAACTGGCCGTGGACCGCGCCGTCCCCGTCAACTCGGTGGGTCTGGTGGCGGCGGCCTTCTGGCGCCCGGGCCAGGACGCGCTGCTGACCCCGTACGCCGAACGCTATCTGGAGGCGATCCCGAAGCTGCACCAGGGAGGAATGCTCCTGGCGATGAGCTACACGCACCGCCTCTTCCCGTTGCACGCCATCGACCCGACGTACATCGAGCGGGCCCAGGAGGCGTCCCGGGAGGCGGTGCCGGTGGTCCGCACCACGCTCCTGGAGCGCTCGGACGAGGTGAGCCGCATGCTCCGCGCCCGGGGCAAGGTGACCTGACGGGCTCAGCGGCTCGTTCCACCACCCAACCGGTCGGCCAGGCAGGCGAGATAGAGGGCCATGGCCGTCCGGTACTCCCTCAGGGGACGTCCGGTGATCTGCTCAATCTTGTTCATCCGGTAGACGACGGTGTTCCGGTGGATGTGCAGGGCCTCGGCGGTACGGACAAGGTTGAACCCGCTCTCGCACCAGGCGGTGACCGTGTCGCGGAGGGCCTGCCAGTCCGGCTGCGCGCGCAGTTCGGTGGCGGTGAGGTCCAGCAGCCGGTTGCGGGCCGCCTGGCTCACCGCCGTCACCACCTGGTGGACACGCAGGTCCGTGATCAGGTGCACGGAGGCGGCCTCGGCGAACCGGGCACCGAGCCGCAGCGCGTCGCACGCGTCCTGGTAGGAGTCGTGCAGGCCGCCCACAGAGGTGGCCGGTTCGCCGAGGCCGGCGCGGGCGACGAGTCCGTTCTGGGCGGCGATGAGATCGGTGACCCGCCGGCAGTCGCCGTCGAGGGAGGTCGTGGAGCAGCCGGCGGGGAGCCGGTGCAGGACGCCGATCCAGCCGGGTGCGGTGGAGGCGACGATGTCCTGGGGGTCGGCGAAGATCTCCCCCACGGTACGCAGCAGTTCGGAGCGGACCAGAGCCATGTCCCGCGGCTGGGTGCCGCCCTGGCGGCGGGGCGCCGGATGGGGCACGCTCACCTCGAAGGCGACGGCGACCCGCCGTAGGCGCAGGTCGAAGCCGAGTTCGGCGGCGCGGAACACGAGGAAGTCGCCCTCGACGACCTGGGGGTCGTAGGACGCGATGTCGGTGAGGAGTTTCTCGGCGGCCCGTTCGGCGAGCAGCCGGGAGCGCAGCATCACGGACTCCCGGAGCAGGATCTCCGTCTGGCGTTTGACGAGGAGTCCGAAGCGGCGGACCTGGGCGGGTGTGCCGGTGATACCGACCGTCCCCACCGCCTGCCCGTTGGTGATCAGCGGGAGGGTCACACCGGGGCGTACGCCGCGCAGTTGCTGTGCCTGGGAGGCGCTGTGCGTGGCTGGTTCCTTCGTACGGACGACCTCTACGGACGCCTCGTGGAAACTGCCGACGCGGCTGCTGTCGCCGCTGCCGATGACGATGCCCTCCGCGTCCGTGATCAGCACGTTGAAGCCGATGACGGCGGAGGTGTCCCCGGCGATCTCCTGCGCGAGTGAGGGGCTCAGCACAGGCGTTCCTCCCCTGGCGGTACGTGCCGGACTGGACGCACCGTACAGCGGAGCGCGCGAATCCGGCCACAACTTCGTACGAAGTGGACGATGACGCGGGCTCGGCCGATGCCTAGCGTTTGGGCCCAATCACTTCCCGCCGAGGGCACAGCGCGGTGAACGGCGGGTCCCTTCAGTGCCGATCCCTCAGTGCCGATACGGAAGGCCCGTGCCGATGATCCGTGTGCGCTCGCTTGTCGTCGCGTTGTCCGCGACGCTGATGTTGTCCACCGTCGCCGCCTGTGGTTCCGGGGGCGACGACGCCCCGAAGAACGTCTCCGCGAAGACCGCCGCCCTGGGCACGCTCACGCCCGGCGTCCTCAAGGTCGCCGTCGAACCGTACGCGCCCTACACCACCGAGCAGGGCGGAAAGATCGTCGGGCTGGACGGCGACATCCTGACCTACATCGCCAAGAAACTGGGCCTGCAGATCAAGCCGCAGGTCACGGACTTCGCCGGCATGCTCGCCGGGGTCCAGTCCCGCCGCGTCGACATCACCGTCGGCGGTGTCGCCTGGTCCGCGGACCGGCAGAAACAGGGGCTGTTCACCGACCCGCCGTACTACTCGCCCCCGGCGATGGCCGTCCGCAGCGGCAAGACCTACAGGACGGTCGCCGACCTCAAGGGCCGCAGTCTCGGCACGGTCGACGGCTACGTCTGGGTCAAGTCGATCCAGGCCGTGCCCGGGGCGAAGCTGCACGCCTACCCGGACGCCAACGGGGTGTTCGACGACCTCGGCGCCGGCCGGATCGACGTCGGCTTCCTGGACCCGCTGATCATCATCGCGGCGCAGAAGCAGCGGCCCGACCTGAAGATCGCCACGGAGTACCTGACCCCGCCGACCGCGGCCGAGGTGAAGGCGAAGCCCGCCTACCAGTACTTCCAGCCGTACCAGACGGGCTTCTACCTCCCCAAGAAGGCCACCAAGCTGGAGCGGGCGATCTCCGCGCAGATCGACGCCATGTACAAGAACGGCGAGTTGGCGAAGCTCGTCAAGAAGTACGGCGGCGATCCCGAGCAGTTCCTCAAGCCCGCCGCCGACATGGCCGCCGCCCGACGCGGTGTGGACCGGCCGAGCGACTGGACCCCGCCGTCCATCGGGAAGTGAGGAACCGACATGTCGAGTCTCTTCCAAGTCCCCTGGTCCGACTACCGGTCCGACCTGATCGACGCGCTCTGGCGCACGGTCTCGTACACGGTGGTCAGCTTCACCGGCGCGGTCGTGCTGGGCCTGGTCGTGGCACTGCTCAGACTCAGCAAGGCCTGGCCCGCGCGTGCCGTCGCCGCCGTCTACACGGAGATCTTCAAGAACGTCCCGCTGCTGGCCATCATCTTCCTGACCTACTTCGGTCTGGCTTCGGCGGGCATCCGGCTGGACGTGTTCACGGCCGGGTGCCTCAGCCTCGTCGTCTTCTACGCCGCCTATCTGTCCGAGATCTTCCGGTCCGCGATCAGCGGGGTGCACGACGGGCAGACCGAGGCCGGTGAGGCGCTGGGGCTGGGCCGGGTGGGCATCTTCGTCCACATCGTGCTGCCGCAGGCGGTCCGGCAGGCGCTGGCCGGTACCAACACCATGCTGGTCGACCTGTTGAAGTCCACCTCGCTCCTGGTCACCGTGTCCGCCGCCGAGCTGATGTCGGAGGGACGGCTCATCACGTCCGCAACCTTCCGGGCGCTGGAGGTGTACCTGGTCATCTCGGCCATCTACTTCGCCCTGTGCTATCCGCTCTCCCAGCTCCTTCTGCTGCTGGAGCGCAAGGTGCGCGCGGGCGTCCCGCTGTCCCCCTGGCGACGGCGCCGGGTGCGTGCGGCGCGGGCGCTGCTCGCCGCCGAGCTCGGCACGGGAGCCAACCTGAAGGAGTCGGCCGTATGACCGAGCCCGTCACCACGGCGAAGTCCGCCCCAACTGCCCCTGCGGAAGCGATCGTTCGGATCGAGGGGCTGAGCAAGTCCTTCGACGGGCGGCTCGTGCTCGACGACGTGAGTCTGGAAGTCGACCGCGGCCGGATCGTCAGCGTCATCGGGCAGAGCGGCGGCGGCAAGACGACGTTGATGCGCTGCGTCAACCTGCTGGAACGCCCCGACCGGGGCACGGTCGAGGTCGCCGGGGAGGTGGTGCACCGCGACGGCCGCATCGTCTGCCGCGACCTGCCCGGGCTGCGCCGCACGGTCGGCATGGTCTTCCAGCGCTTCAACCTCTTCCCCCATCTCACGGCCGTGGAGAACATCGTGGTCGCCCAACGCAAGGCCGGTGTACCGGAGTCGGAGGCCCTGGAACGGGCCGTCGCCCTGCTGCGCCGGGTCGGGGTGGCCCACCGCGGCCTCGCCCTGCCCGACCGGCTCTCCGGCGGCGAGCAGCAACGCGTCGCCATCGCCCGCGCGTTGGCGCTCCGGCCCGAGGTGCTGCTCTTCGACGAACCCACCTCCTCCCTGGACCCCGAGGCCACCCGCGAGGTGCTCAGCGTGATGCGAGAACTGGCCGCCGACGGCATGACGATGCTGCTGGTCACCCATGAACTCCCCTTCGCCCGCGAGGTGTCGGACCACGTCGTCTTCGTCGACGGTGGCCGGATCGTGGAGGAGGGCCGTCCCCAACAGGTCATCGACCACCCGGAACAGGCCCGGACCCGCGAGTTCCTCGCCTCCTACGGATCGACGTCATGACCGGGAACGGCGCTCCCGTCGTCGTGGTCGGCGGCGGCGTCGTGGGCCTGTGCACGGCGTACTACCTGGCCGAGGCCGGCCTGGAGGTGGAGGTCGTCGAGCGGCGCGCGCTGGGTTCCGGTGCGTCCCGGGGCAACGCGGGCTGGGTCTGCCTCAGCCATTCGACGCCGGTCCCGGCCCCCGGCGTGGTGCGCTACGCGCTCCGCTCCCTGGGCCGCCCGGACTCGCCCCTGTATCTACGGCCGCTGCCCGATCCGGCGTTCGTACGGTGGCTGTGGCGGTTCTGGCGCAGCAGCACACCGGCCGCGTTCCGGCGCGGCTACACGGCGATCGCCGAGCTGAACCGCACCACGTTCGACCTCTTCGACGGATTGGGCGCGGCCGGGGTCGAGACCAGTCTCACCCGGCCCGGCATGGTGCACGCGTTCCTCTCCCCCGCCGAGGCCCGCCATCACCTCGCCGTCCAGCGGCAGATGGCGCACGGCCGCTATCCGTTGCCCGACGACGTGGTCACGGGCGACGAGGCCCGTCTCCTCGACCCGGCGCTGTCCTCCCGGGTCCGCGCCGCCTATCTCGTGGAGGGCGAGGGCGTGGTCGATCCGGAGGCCTTCGCCCGTGCGCTGGGCGAGGCCCTGGCGGCGTCCGGGGTGAAGATCCACGAGAACACGGACGCCACCGGGTTCCGTACCGAGGGCAACCGCGTCACCGCGCTGCGCACCGCGACCGGCGAGATCCCCTGCTCGGCCGCCGTCATCGCGGCCGGAATGCGCTCCTCGGATCTGCTCGGCTCGCTCGGCCATCCGCTGCCGCTCCAGGCGGGGAAGGGCTACAGCTTCTCCGTCGACCTGGACCCGGCACCCCGGCACACGCTGTACTTCGGCGAGCGCAGGGCCGTCGCCTCGCCGATCGGCCCCACCACGCGTATCGGCGGCACGATGGAGTTGAGCGGCAACAACAACCGTCTCGACTGGCGCCGCATCGTCGCCGTCGCGCTCGCGAGCCGGCACTATCTGGGCGGCTGGTTCGACGACCCCGACGACCTGGTGAGCCTCATCCGCGATCCCTGGGTGGGCGGTCGCCCCTTCCTCCCCGACGGGCTTCCGGTCATCGACCGCGTCCCCGGGCACGACAACGCGTTCGCGGCGACCGGACACGGCATGCTCGGCGTCACCCTGGGGCCCGTCACCGGACACCGTCTCGCCGACTACGTGCGCACCGGTCGACGCCCGGACGTGCTCACGCCGTTCCGCTTCGGCCGGGGGCCTTGGGCCAAGGCCTAGGCCGCCGGTGGTGTCGGCGCGGGCTCGGACGGTTCCGGGTGCGGACTGGACGGGGCCACCCGCAGCGGACGCGCCGCCCAGGCGGGCAGATGCCAGTTCCAGCCGCCGAACAGGGAGACGAGGGAGGGGACGAGCAGCATCCGCACGATGGTCGCGTCGAGCAGGATGCCGATGCCGAGGCCGGTCGCCAGGGTCTTGAGGTCGGTGCCCGGTCCCGAGGCGAGCGCGGCGAAGGCGAGGAAGAGGATGAGTGCGGCGCTGGTGACGAGGCGGCCGGTGCGGCCGATGCCCTCGACCACCGCGTCGTCGGTGGAGAGACCGGCGTCGTACTCCTCCCGGATGCGGGTGAGGATGAACACCTCGTAGTCCATGGACAGTCCGAACAGGAACGCGAAGATCATGATCGGGATCCAGAACGTGACGGCCCCGGTGGCGGCGATGCCGAAGATCGCGTTGGAACCGTGGCCGTCCTGCCAGAAGAGGACCATCAGGCCGAGGGTCGCCGCCAGTGAGATCAGGTTGAGCAGTACCGCCTTCAGCGGCAGCAGCAACGAGCGGAAGGCCCGTACGAGCAGGATGTACGTCAGCAGCGCGATGATCGTGAGCATCAGCGGGAAGTTGCCGTAGACGGCGTGCAGGAAGTCGATCTGGGCCGCGCCGACTCCGGCGACGCCTACGGCTCCGGGCAGGTGCTCGGTGGCGGTCTTGACCCGTTTGACGACGTCGACGCTCTTCGAGTTGACCGTCTCGGTGTCCGGGATGACGACGACGATGCTCTGTCCGCCCCGGTTGCCCGCGGGCCCGGTCGGCACGAGGACGCTGGTCACGCCGTCGACCTTCGCGAGTGCGGCGGCGACGGGTTTCGCCTGGTCGGTGCTGACCAGGACCTCCATCGGGGTGAGCGCGCCGGTCGGGACGCCACCGCGTTCCAGGGTCTGCAGGGTGTCGTAGGCCGAACCGTTCTTGGCGAGCGACCCCGAGGAGGCAAGGCCGATCTTGATGCCGAGGAAGACGCCGACGAGGGCCGCGAGGGCGGCCAGCGCCGCGCCGGCCGCGAGCCAGCGGCGCCGTACGACGGCTGCGGTCCAGCGGCTCCAGAAGCGGCTCGCCCGGTTCTCGTGCCGGATCTTGGGCCAGTCGACCTTGGGTCCGATACCGCCGAGGATCGCGGGGGTCAGGGTGAGTGTCGTCAGCACGCTGGCGAGCGGGATGAGCGCTCCGCCGTAGCCCATGCTGCGCAGGAACGGGACGGGCAGGACGACCAGGGAGAGCAGGCCGATGGCGACCGTGACCCCGCTGAACACGATCGCGTGCCCGGCGTGCTGCATCGCGACGACGACCGCGTCGTGGTTGTCCCGGCCGCGGTCGCGCTCCTCGCGCCAGCGGGTGACGAAGAGGAGCGAGTAGTCGATCGCGACGCCCAGGCCGATGAGGGCGACCAGGAACTGCACGATGAACGACACGTCGGTGGCGTAGGTGAGCGGCAGCAGCATCACGAAGGTCGCGAGGATCGACACCGCGGCCACCAGCAGCGGCAGCAGGGCCAGGAAGGAGGCGAACACGAAGGCGAGGACGGCGAGTGCGCCGACGGCGCCGAGGAGGGTCTCGCCGAGTACTCCGGGGCCGCCCCCGTCGTCGCCGCCGGAGGCGAGGGGGTCCTCGCCCGTCACGCCGACCTTCGCGCCCGCCGGCGCGGCCTTCTCGGCGGCCGTCTTGATCGGGTCGGTCAGCAGGGTCTGGCTGGGTGACGGGTTGAACCGATAGAAGACCAGCGCGTAGGCGGTACGGTCGTCCTTCGTCCGGAACGCCTTGTCGCCGGTGTTCGCCTCGTCGATCACCCGCAGCCCCGGTGCGGCCGTGCCGGCTGCGGTGAACACGCTCCCGACGTCCGTCTCGTGACCGGTGACGGTCTGCCCGGCCGGCAGGGTGACCGCCACGAGATACGGATTGGTGTCGCCGCCGCTGCCGAAGGCCTTCTCGATCTTGTGCGCGGTCACGGTGCCAGGCTGGCCGGGCAGCGAGAAGTCGATGGTGAGCCGGTCCGTGGTCCGGCCGGCCAGCGCGATGCCGGCGATGAGCACCAGACCCCAGAACGCCACGACCGCCTTGCGATGCCGCAGTACGAATTCGGCCCACCGTCGCATGCCGGACCTTCCCCGCTTCGTAGGTTGCGCGAGTCTAGCCCGCCGCCCTGTTCATCCGCTATCGGGATAATCCATCCGGTTTGACGGGATCCGGAAGCACAGACTCCGCGTTCGCGCGCCCCGGGAAGAGACCGCAGCGCAGGACTGTTTAGCTTGTCGGTACCGGATCAAGACCGGACTCCGAGAACGGAGCAGTCAAGGTGAACAACGCGTCGAAGGCCGGCATACGCCAGGTGGCGGACGCTCCGACTCCGTCGCCCGACACACTGGAGCGGGTACGGCGGCACCGACGGCACACCCTGGAACTGCTCACCGTGTGTGCCGTGGGACTGGTCCCGTGGACGGTTCTGCTGGCGGTGACGCTGCCGTCCGCCTACGAGGTGCACCAGTGGCGGGTCACCTGGGTCGGGTTCGACGTCCTGCTCGTGCTCGCGATGGCGGCCACCGCGCTGCTCGGCTGGCGGCGGCACCGGGGCGTCATCGTGGCGGCGGTCTTCTCGGCAGCGCTGCTGATCTGCGACGCCTGGTTCGACGTGTCGCTGGCCTTCGGCACCGACGACGTCTGGTCGGCGGCGGCCCTCGCGGTCTTCGCCGAACTGCCACTGGCCGGCTATCTGATCCACCGGGTGATGGCAATGATCTCGCTCGCCCGCTGGCCGAACGCGGAAGCGGCCACCAGGATCGCCGAATAGCCGACTTGCCTCTGCGGCAACGGTGAGGTTTTCGCAACTCCCCTTTGTTCCCGATGACTTCACTCGGAAATCCCCAGGGCTGAAGTTGGTCGCCATGAAGAGCGGCGAGGTGGCAAGACCTCGGCGCGCGGCATGGAGGATGTCATGCCCGAGATGTACTTCGCTGTCCGCGCACACTACTCCGTCGCCGTGGTCGGCGGCGGTCAGGCCGGACTCTCCGTCAGTCACGAACTCCGCGAACGCGGTATCGACCACGTCGTCGTCGAGGCCCACCGGGTCGGCCACGAGTGGCGCGAGCGCCGCTGGGACTCCTTCTGTCTGGTGACCCCCAACTGGCAGTGCCGGCTGCCCGGTTACCCCTATCGGGGAGACGACCCCGACGGGTTCATGGTCCGCGACGACATCGTGCGCTACCTGGAGGGCTATGTCGCCCATTTCCGGCCACCGCTGGTCGAGGGCGTGACGGTCACCAGGCTGCGACGTTCCCCGGGCGGAGCCTTCGAACTCTCCACCACGGCAGGGGACTTCACCGCCGACCAGGTGGTGATCGCGACCGGCCCCTACCACGCCCCTTCCCTCCCCCCGATGGCCCGGCAGTTCCCCGACTCCGTCACCCAGGTCCACTCCTCCCGCTACCGCAACCCCGCCCAACTCCCCCCGGGCGCGGTCCTGGTGGTCGGCACCGGTCAGTCCGGCTGCCAGATCGCCGAGGACCTCCACCTCGCCGGGCGCCAGGTGCACCTGGCCGTCGGCAGTGCGCCGCGCGTGGCCCGCTTCTACCGCGGCCGTGACTGTGTGGCCTGGCTCGACGACATGGGCCACTACGCGAAGAGCATCGACGACTTCGACGACGCGGGCGCGGTCCGGATGCGCGTCAACCACTACGTCACCGGCCGCGACGGAGGCCGCGACATCGACCTGCGCGCCTTCGCCCGCGACGGTATGCGGTTGTACGGCCGACTGACCGAAGTCGGCGGTACGGCACTGGAGTTCGCCGACGACCTCAAGGTGAACCTCGACCACGCGGACGCCGTGGCCGAGGGCATCAAGGACGCCGTCGACGCCCACATCACCGCGCAGGGCATCGCCGCACCGGACGAACCACGCTACACACCCGTGTGGGAACCGGACGACCAGCCCCGCGAACTCGACCTGGACCAGGCCGACATCACCTCCGTCGTCTGGTCGACCGGGTTCCGCCGCGACCACCGCTGGATCGAGGCACCGGTCTTCGACGGCCGCGGCTACCCGATGCACTGGCGCGGCGCCACCAGCGTCCCCGGCCTGTACTTCCTGGGCCTGCCCTGGCAGCACTCATGGGGTTCGGGACGCTTCGAAGCGGTGGGCAGGGACGCGGAGTTCCTCGCGAACCACATCGAGGCCTCGCGCCGCCTGGCCGACGTGTGCGGCACCCTGACCGGCGCCCCCACCGACCTCGCCTCCGCCCTCCCGATCGGCTGAGGAACGGGAACACCATGGTCCACGACGCACATCGCCACATCGGCGTCCTGCCCGCCCACCCCTTCTACGGCGGCCCGCCCGTCAACCCCGACACCACCGCCCGCGCCACGGTCAAGCAACTCATCGCCGACCTGGACGCGGAGGGCACCGAACGTGCCCTGGTAATCCCCAACTACGGCGTCCCCGATCCCTCCATCGCCTTCTCGTTCAACGAGTTGGCCGTCGAGGCCGCCCAGACCGACGACCGCATCCGGGCCGGACTGTGGGTCTCCCCGCGCCCCGAGGACGAGCAACGCACCGCCCAGGCGCTGGAGTTGGCGGGCGAACGGGGTGTGAGGGCGCTCAAGCTGAGCTTTCTGCTCGGCGGGCGTCCCACCGACCCGGCCTGCCGCCCCCACCTCGACCGTATCTTCGCCGTGGCGGCCCGGCACGGGCTGGTGGTGCACGTCCACACCTCCCCGGGTGCCGCCTCCGACATCGACGAGGTCGGCCACCTGGTCGACTGGTACGCCGATCAAGTCCCCGTCCATCTCGTGCACTTCGGCGGCGGGATGAGCGGCCACATCAAGCTCGCCGGTTCCCGGTTCTTCGACTGGATCACCGCCGGCAAGCACGTCTACACCGACCTCTCCTGGGCCATCGGTTTCACTCCCCGTTGGCTGGCCAAGGAGATCGAGCGCCGCGGCATCGGCCACGACCGGGTGCTCTTCGCCAGCGACCAGCCGTGGGGCGATTTCACGGGCGAGTACGCCCGCCTCGCCGAAGCGACCGGCGGCGGCGCACTCGGCGACCTGGTCTTCAGGGACACGTTCGCCGCGCTCTACGACTGACCGACCTCCACCTCCCCTCTCAAGTCCGGTAACGCACAAGGAGACAGCCATGTCCGAAACCGTCGAACTCAGCGAGATCGAGCAGAAGTCCCTCACCGAGATCCCCCACCCGTCCCTCCCCGAGGGCACCAGCATCTACGGCTCCACCAAGGTGTTCCCCGACTACAAGGCCGAGGACGGCGAGACGTACTTCACGCTCGTCCACGGCATCGCCCACGAGTCGTCGGTCTCCTTCGTCGCCGTCCTTCAGGCGACCCGCGCCCTGCGCAAGGGCTTCGAGACGGCCATCTACTTCTACGGCCCCGGTTCCCTCAACTGCCTTGCCACCCGCGGGTTCCCGACCACCGGCAACTCGGCCTTCCCCGGCGAGCACAACATCAACAACCAGCTCAAGACGTTCATCTCCGAGGGCGGCAAGGTCTTCTGCTGCCGCTTCGGCCTCTCCCTGCACGGCGCCCGCGAGGAGGACCTCATCGAGGGCGTCATCCCGACCCACCCCCTCGACGTCCAGGACGCGCTGATCCACTACGCCCGCAAGGGCGCCATCATCAACTCCACCTACCAGCTGTAAGGGGCGGGCCGTGAGCGTTGGCACCAACACAGCGGTGGACGTGCGGATCATGACCCGGGCCGAACTCGCCCTCCACGGAGTCCGGTTGGAGGCTCCGGTACGGCGGCCGGACGGCGCGGGACCCAGCGACGACGGCCATGTCCTCGTCGACGGTGCCAACGCCGCGCTGCCCACCAACCCCGACAGCCCCTACTCGGTACGGGACGGCAGGGTCTGGCTCGGCAACGACGACACCGGCCTGACGCTGTCCGCCGTGGACCGCCCGAAGTTCTACGACCTCACCACCGCCGACGGCATACCCTACGAGCACATCGCCCGCCTGCACGGCGCCGACGTCCTCGCCACCACCGTCGTCCAGACCTGTATCCGCTACGCCGAGTCCGACCGCTGCCGCTTCTGCACCATCGAGGAGTCCCTGCGCGCCGGCGCGACCGTCGCCGCCAAGACTCCGGCGCAACTCGCCGAAGTCGCCGAGGCCGCCGTCCGGTTGGACGGCGTGCGGCAGATGGTCATGACCACCGGCACGACGACGGGACCCGACCGGGGCGCGCGCACTCTCGTACGATCCGTCCGCGCCGTCCTCGAAGCGGTACCCGGCCTCCCCGTCCAGGTGCAGTGCGAACCGCCCGGCGACCTCGCCTGGATCCGCGCCCTGCACGAGGCCGGGGCCACCGCGATCGGCATCCATGTCGAGTCCCTCGACGAGGAGGTACGCCGACGCTGGATGCCCGGCAAGTCGAGTGTCCCGATGTCCGAGTACGAGGCCGCCTGGGACGAGGCGGTGCGGGTCTTCGGACCGAACCGCGTCTCCACCTACCTGCTCGTCGGACTCGGCGAGGATCCCGACGAACTCATCGCGGGTGCAGTGGAGTTGATCGACCGAGGGGTGTACCCCTTCGTCGTCCCCTTCCGTCCGATGCGCGGCACGCTCGCCGCCCGCGACGGGATCGAGCCGCCCGGTGCGGAACTCCTGCGGTACGTCACCGAAGGCGTCGCCGCCGGGCTGCGCACGGCCGGGATGAGCGGCGCCGACCAGAAGGCGGGCTGCGCGGCCTGCGGCGCGTGCAGTGTGCTGCGCAGCGCGGGCGGGTGAACGCCGTGTACCTCGACGGCTCGGCGGCACCGCTCGTGGCAGACGGGCCGGTGGACATCCTGGCGCTGCTCGGCGACCGCAGCACCCTCGCCCGCCGCCCCGCGTTCCACCTCGAACAGGCCACTGACGAGACCGAGTTGAGCGCCTACCGACGACTGCGTACCGACACCTTCGTCCACGAGCAGGGACTCTTCACCGGCGACGACCTCGACGACCGTGACGCCGACACCCGTACCGTCGTGCTGGTCGCCAAGGCCCCGGACGGCACGGTGATCGGCGGGGTGCGGCTGGGCCCGGTCGACGACGGGCCCGACCTGGGCTGGTGGCAGGGCGGCCGACTGGTCGTCGCGCCGAAGGCACGCGGTCCGCGCGGGATCGGCGCAGCGCTGGTCCGGGCGGCCTGCGCACGGGCGGAGGCGGAGGGTGTGCTGCGGTTCGACGCGACCGTGCAGGCCCGCAACGAGGTGCTGTTCCGGCGACTCGGCTGGCGGTCCGTGCGCGCCACGGAGATCGCCCGCACCCCGCACGTCCTCATGCGGTGGCCCATAGGGCGAGTCGCGGCCCAAGTGGCAGCCACGAAAGCCGCTTTGGGTCCCCTGCTCGCCGCGCTGCCCGCGCCGCCCGGCTTCGTCGGCGACGACGGCGCACCCGTCCTCGGCACCGATGTGATCGCCGCGTGCGACGCGATCGTGCCGTCGATGGTGGAGCGGGACCCGGAGTGGGCGGGCTGGTGCGCGGTCCTGGTGAACGTCAACGACCTTGCCGCGATGGGTGCTTCACCGGTCGGCCTGCTGGACGCGATCGGCGCGCGCGACACGGCGCATGCCGCCCTGGTCCTCGCCGGACTGACCCGGGCCGCGCGCGCCTACGGCGTCCCGGTGCTCGGCGGGCACACCCAACTCGGCGTCCCCGCCGCCCTGTCGGTGACCGCGCTCGGCCGCACCGGCCGGCCGGTACCGGGCGGTGGCGGTCGTCCCGGACATGCCGTACGGCTCACGGCCGACCTCGGCGGCGGCTGGCGCACCGGCTACCGGGGCCGCCAGTGGGACTCGACCACCCGGCGTCGTACCGACGAACTCCGCACGATGACAAGGGCGGTGGCCGCCGCACGACCGGCCGCCGCGAAGGACGTGTCGATGGCCGGGATCGCCGGCACGCTGGGGATGCTCGCCGAGGCGAGCGGCTGCGGGGCGGTGCTCGACGTGGCCGCAGTACCCCGTCCGGCGGGCGCGTCCATGGGCGACTGGCTCACCTGCTTCCCGGGTTTCGCGATGCTCACCGCCGACGGGCCCGACGCGCCCCCGCTGCCCGCCGGGCCCGCGATCGGCACTGTGTGCGGGGAGTTGACCACGGGGCAGGGCGTCGGGCTGCGCTGGCCCGACGGAGAGATCACCGAGGCGGTCACCTCGACGGTGACCGGAATGGGGACGGCATGAGCACGCTGCGGATGGCGGCCGTGGCCGCCGAGTTCGGCCGCGACCTGGAGGAGGACTTCGCGATCGCCGAACGGCTGATCAAGGAGGCCCGGGAGCAGGGTGTGGGGCTCCTCGCCCTGCCGGAGGCGTGCCTCGGCGGATACCTGCTGAGCCTGGACGACGACAGCGCACTGGACGAAGGGCCGCCCGCACTCGCCCTCGACGGCCCGGAGATCCGCCGACTGGCCGCCTTGGCCGGGGAGTTGACGGTCGTGGCAGGGTATTGCGAGGTCTCCGGGGACACCCGCTACAACAGCGTCGTCTGCGTCACCGGCGACGGCGTCCTCGGCAACCACCGCAAGGTCCACCAGCCCCTGAGCGAGGACGCCAGCTACTCCTCCGGCGACCGCTTCCACGCCTTCGACACCCCGGTCGGCCGGATCGGCATGATGATCTGCTACGACAAGGCGTTCCCGGAGTCGGCCCGGGCGCTGGCCCTGGACGGCGCCGAGATCGGGGTGTGCGTGTCGGCCTGGCCGGGCGCGCGGACGAACGCGAGCGCGGACCTGGAGAAGGACCGCTGGAAGCGCCGTTTCGACCTGTTCGACCGGGCCCGCGCCCTGGAGAACCAGATCGTGTGGCTGTCCGCCAACCAGGCGGGTACCTTCGGGTCGCTACGCTTCGTCGGCAGTGCCAAGGTCGTCGACCCGGGCGGCGAGATCCTCGCCGACACGGGCGTGACCGCCGGCATCGCCGTCGCCGAACTCGACGTCGCACAGGCTCTGGAGACCGCCCGCCGGTCGATGGGGCACCTGCGCGACCGGCGACCCGAGACCTATGGCCCAGCCCCGGGAGCAGTCACCGTATGAGCACCGTCCGGATCGCGGCTGCGGCCGCCCACTTCGGCCGCGACCTGGAGTTCGACCTCGCGCGTGTCGGCAAGCTCATCGACGACGCCCGCGGCAACGGCGCCGGACTGCTGGTGCTGCCGGACGCCGCCCTCGGCGGTTACCTCTCCGACCTGCGCCACCCCGATCCCCAGGCGCTGCCTCCGGCGCTCAAGCCGGACGACCCGCTGATCCTCCAAGTCGCCCGGCTGGCGGCCGAGATGGTGGTGTGCGTCGGCTACTGCGAGGACGGCGGGACCGAGCGCTACAACGCGGCCGTGTGCGTCAGCGGCGACGGCGTCCTCGGCCGGCACCGCAAGGTGCACCTCCCGGCCGGTGAGGTCGCCGCGTACTCGGCCGGCGACCGCTTCGACGCCTTCGACACCCCGGTCGGCCGGATCGGCATGCTCATCGACTACGACAAGACCTTCCCGGAGTCGGCCCGTTCACTGGCCCTGGACGGCGCCGAGATCCTCGCCTGTCTCTCCGCCTGGCCCACCAGCATCACCAACCGCGCCCCCCGCATGGCCCAGGACCGCCAGGCCCGCCTCTTCGACCTCTACGACCAGTCCCGCGCCGCCGAGAACCAGGTCGTCCTCGCCTCCTCCAACCAGACCGGCGCCATGGGCGGCATGCGCTTCCTCGGCCAGGCCAAGGTCGTCGGCCCCGGCGGCGACATCCTCGCCCGCACCTGGTCCAAGGCCGGTCTCGCCGTCGCCGAGATCGACGTCGCCGCCGAGACCGACCGCGCCCGACGCGTCCTGCGGCACCTGGACGAGCGCCGCCCCGACGCCTACCGGGAGACCCGCACGTGAAGATCGCCCTGCTCAGCTACTCCACCAGGCCGCGCGGCGGGGTCGTCCACACCCTCGCCCTCGCGGAGGCCCTCGCGGCCCTGGGCGAGGACGTCACGGTGTGGACCCTGGGCCGGGGCGGCGACGTGGGTTTCTTCCGCCCGGTGGACCCGGCGGTACGGCTCCAGGTCGTGCCGTTCCCGGACGGCCCGCCCGAGGAGACCGTCGGCGCACGCGTCCTGCGCTCCATCACGACCCTCCGCACCGCGTTCGACCCCACCCCGTACGACATCGTCCACGCCCAGGACTGCATCAGCGCCAACGCGGCCGGCCGCTGCGTCCGCACCGTCCACCACCTGGACCACTTCACCACCCCCGAACTGGCCGCCTGCCACGAGCGCGCGATCGTCGAGCCGTTCGCGCACCTGTGTGTGTCGGAAGCGGTCGCGGGGGAGCTGGCCGAGGGCTGGGGCATCGAGGCGCGGGTCATTCCCAACGGGGTGGCATACGACCGCTTCGCCGTCACCGACCGGGCCGCGCGGGCGAGTTGGCGCTCCCGTCTCGGCCCGTACGTCCTCACCGTGGGCGGCATCGAGCCCCGCAAGGGTTCCCTGGACCTCCTGGAGGCCTACGCCCTGCTGCGCGCCGCGCGTCCCGATGTCCGACTGGTGATCGCGGGCGGCGAGACCCTCTTCGACTACCGCGACTACCGGGCGGGGTGGGAGGCGCGGGCCGCCGAACTCGCCGTAGAACCGGTGGTGTTGGGGCAGGTCGCGGAGGACGAGCTGCCGTCTCTGGTCGGGGCGGCGGAGGTGTTCGCGTTCCCGTCGCTGAAGGAAGGGTTCGGGCTCGCGGCCATGGAGGCGTTGGCGGCGGGGGTGCCATTGGTCGTGCGGGATCTGCCCGTGCTGCGTGAGGTGTTCGGGGCCGCCGCGCGGTTCGCCGCCTCGCCCGAGGAGCTGGCCACGGAACTCGGTCACGCCCTCACCGTCGAAGACCCGGCGCGACAGGCTGCCGGGCGGGAGCTGGCCGCCCGGCACACCTGGGACACCGCGGCCCGAGGCCACCTCGACTTCTACCGGTCCCTCAACTCACCTGTCTGAGCACAGGCGTTGACACCTTGTGCGATCCGCGTCACGGTGAGGGCCCGTAGCGCTCGGAGGTCGCCCATGGCTCCGCTCCCGTCCGATGCCGGTCTCGTCGAACGCGTACGGGAGTTACAACCCCTGCTCCGTGACAGCGCGTTGCGCACCGAGCAGGAGCGGCGGGTGACGGCCGAGGTGGTGTCCGCGCTGACGGACGCCGGGGTGTACCGGATGAACGTCCCACGGCGGTACGGCGGTTACCAGAGTCGGCTGAGCACTCAGGTCGAGGTGCTGAGCGAGATCGCCGCCGGATGCGGTTCGACCGGTTTCATGGCGCTGATCCAGGCGGGGTGTTCCTATATCGCCGCGCTGTTCCCGGACGAGGCGCAGGACGAGATCTTCACCGGCCCGGACGTGCGGGTCGGCGGCACGCTCATCCCGGACGCCGTCGCGGTGGCGACGGACGGCGGCTATGTCGTCAACGGCACCTCGGGCTTCGCCACCGGCTGTCAGAACGCCGACTGGCATCTGCTGACGGCCCGGGTCGAGTCCGACGGCGGGCCGCCCGAGGTGCTGTGGACCGCAGTGCGGATGTCGGATCTGGAGATCCTCGACGACTGGTACGTGTCGGGGCTGGCGGGCAGCGGAAGCAACAGCGTCGTGGCACGGGACGTGTTCGTGCCCGCGCATCGCATCCTGCCCGTGGGGCAGTTGCTGGGCGGCGGCTTCCCCTCCAAGGCCAACGCCGACGACCCCTTCTACCGGATGCCGGTCCTGATGCTGTTCTGCGCCTGGACGGCGCCGAACGCGCTGGGCCTGGCGCGGGCGGCCCTCGCGGAGTTCACGGAGCGCATCCACCGGCGGGGCATCACGTACACCTTCCACGAGCGGCAGTACGAGGCGGGCGTCACCCATCTCCAGCTCGCCGAGGCCGCGTTGAAGATCTCCTGCGCGGAACTGCTGACCCGAGAGTTCGTCGCCCGGATAGAGTCCGCGGCCGAGCACGGCGAACCGTACACACAGGAGCAACGGGCCAGGATCCGCGCGCAGAGCGGCTATACGACCCGGCTGTGCAAGGAGGCCGTGGACCTCATCGCGTCCGCGTCGGGCGCGTCCTCGCTGCACCGGGACGTCCCCGTCCAGCGGGCGGTACGCGATCTGCACGCGCTCAGCCTGCACTCCTTCGTCAACCCCACCACCAACCTGGAGCTGTACGGCCGGGTCCTCTCCGGACTCGACGCGGGCACCCCCTTCCTCTGACGGCTCAACCCTGGGACGCCAGCCAGGCCGCGGTGTCCCGGGGGTGGGCGAACCGGAGTGCGGTGAGCGGAGCGAAGCGCGGGTCGTTCGTCCGGCGCTCGATCTCGCGGCGCCGGCCCGCGTGCTGGGACCAGGCCCACCAAGCCGGGTGCTCGCGGCTCAACCAGCCCGCCCAGGTCTCCCTGTTGCCTCCGAAGATGCGCTCGCGGGTGACCGTGCGCCACAGGGAGCGGCGCAGGACACGCGGCATGATCACGCGTCTCCCATAGTCCAGCCAGAGCACCGTGTCGGCCTTCTCCCAGAGCAGGTCGCGGACTTCGGGCGAGCCGATCGAGTCGACGATCCAGCGGGGCTCGGCGGTGAGCCGCAGAACATCGTCGGTCAGGGCCTCGTTGACGGCCCAGTCGGGGCCGGTGAAGTAGAGGGCGTCCATCTCGTGGTACGGCAGCTTCAGCCGCTCGCTCACGCCCCGGGCCAGCGTGGACTTGCCCGCGCCCGTCGCCCCGACCACCAGGATCCGCTCCATCCACGCACCCTAACTACCATGTGCGAAGTCCACCGATCATTAACAGGAGCCCCACCATGAGCGGTCCGCAACACGCCCACGCCTCCCTGGACGGGCTGGTGACGGGCGACGCCTTCGGGGACAGCTGGTTCACCCGGTCCGACGAGCCCGCCGAGGAGTTGTGGGCCGCGCGGGAACTGCGGCCCGCGCCATGGCTGTGGACGGACGACTCGGCGACGGCGTTCGTCCTGTTCGCACATCTGGTGGCCCATGGGGAGGTACAACCGGACTCGCTGGCAAGGGAGTTCGCCGCCGAGTACGAGCGGGAACCGGGGCGCAAGTACGGCCCCTCCATGCACGGTGTGCTGCGCCGAATCGGCGAGGGCGAGGACTGGCGGGCGGTCACCACGGGGCAGTTCGGCGGGCAGGGGTCCTACGGCAACGGCGCCGCGATGCGGGTCGCCCCGCTCGGCGCCTGGTTCCGGGACGACCCGAAGGTCGCCGCCGAGCAGGCCCGGCTCTCCGCACTGACCACGCACGCCCACCCGGAGGCCGTCGCGGGGGCGGTGGCCGTGGCGGTCGCCGCCGCGCTGGCCGCCGCCGGTGCGGGTCAACAGGCCCTGCCGCGCGCCGAGTTCCTGCGGGAGGTCGCCTCGCACGTGCCGGACGGCGACGTCCGCTCCCGTCTGCTGGTGGCAGCGGGCTTCTCCGCGCGGACGTCCGTGCGGCACGCGGCGTCCGTGCTGGGCTCGGGGACGCTGATCTCGGCTCCGGACACGGTGCCGTTCGCCCTGTGGTCGGCAGCGGGGCATCCCGACGACCTGCCGGAGGCCCTGTGGCAGACCGTCGCCGGGTGGGGCGACCGGGACACGACGTGCGCGATCGTGGGCGGTGTCGTCGCGGCCCGCACCGGCACCGGCGGCATCCCGTCGGCCTGGCGGGAGGCCCTGGAGGCGATCCCCGCCTGGAGCGGTTGGGACCCGCGCGCGGCGGTCCGCCGGGCCGGCGTGTAGGCGGGGCGGTGACCGTCAGCCCAGGACCGTTCCCGAGTTCTTGTCGTTGACGGGCCGCAGCCTGGAGAAGGTGCTCAGGTCGATGGTGTGGCCCGGGCAGGGAGCAGGTCGGGACCCTTCCATGGGACGACCACGGTGTACGGCTCCGGTGCGGACACCTTCTCCAGGTCGACGTCGGCGATGTCGAGGGCGAGCCCGTTGCCGGGCTTCGCCATCCACTTCAGCGAGTACAGGACGTCGCGAGCATCGGCCGCAGCCGGCCGCCCCTGCGCGGTGGTCCGGTCGGCCCGGCCGACGCCGGGACCGGCTGCCGCCCGCACGCGGCGAGCGGGGCACCGCCGGCCAGCAGCGTCCCGGCCGTGGCGGCGCCCCGCAGAACGGAGCGCCGGGTTCGGCTTTCAGGAAGTGTGACATCACGGCAGGGGACAGGCATTCAACACGTGATGCGTAATTCCGGGCTGCGGCGCATCACCTGTCGTGTACGGGCTAGAGACGCACGGGCAGTGCCCGCCGGGCCACCGAGACGAGGTGCTCCCCCACCAGCTCCATGCACAGCCGCATGTTCTTGTCCGCGATGACGTTGTCCGGGATACGGCAGGCGAACTGCAGGCCTTCGTGGACCCGGGTCACCCACGCGCACACCTGGTCGCCGTACGACACCCGGATCAGCCCGTACGCCTTCAGCTCCTGCCAGCGCTCCGAACCGGGCAGGGCGCGCGAGTCGACGTAGGAGACGATCGAATACAGGTCGGGGGACGTGGGCCGGAAGTCGGCGCCCAGCAGGCGCAGTACGCGGGCGATGGGCATACGGGCCAGCGAGCGGTTCTCGCGGAGGGTGGCGCGGACCATCCGCAGGGCGTCGTCGAAGTCCGTCGCCCGCTCGATGGGGATCTCGATCGGCGCGCCGCCCACGTACCAGCCGACGGAGTCGGCCCAGCGGGACTTGGCCCGGGTGTGGAAGGGCACGACGGTGCGGTACACGTCGAGGCCGCTGATCTCGCGGGCGGCGAGGGCGACGGCCGCCAGCACACCGACGAGGCTTCCGCCGTACGGGCGGCAGTATGCCTCGAAGGCCGCCGCCTCCGTGTCGTCGGTCAGCATCTCCTGGAGGAACTTCTGTGTGGGCAGCGGCCCTTGGGGGTCGAGGCCGAGGTCGACGGGGAAGTTCGGCAGTTTGCCGTCGCAGCGGGCGATGAACTCGCGCCAGCGGGAGACGACGGTGTGCGTGTCGTCGATCAGGTCGGCGTCCGTGCGTTCGCCCGCGCAGAAGTCGATGTAGCTGGCGACGGGCGCCGCCTGGACCGTCTTCCCGGCGAGCCCGGCCTCGTACAACTCGTGCACCTCGCCCGCGATGCGATGGAGCGAGTAGGCGTCGACGTTGCTGTGGTCGAACGCCAGGTACACGCTCGTGCAGTCCTGCCGAACGACCGCGGCGAAGAGGAAGTTGGGCCAGGTGAGCGCGTCCGCCGCGACATCGAAACGGTCCTGCAGATACCGGGTCAGAGTCCCCGCGTCCGCGAACTCGCCCACGTCCTCGCGGTGCAGGGCCACCGCGTCGGCGTCCAGGGTGAAGCGGCGCATCTCGTCACCGGCCCACCGGAAGCCGCTGCGCAGCGTCTCGTGCCGGAGCATCCAGGCCCGCAACGCGCCCTGGAGAACGTCGAGTTCGATCCTCCCCGGCATGTCGAAGGCGGTACCGAGCCAGGTCGGCACGAACAGCCCGTCCTCGCGCACCGAACGCGCCGTACGGATATGGGACTCCTGCACATACGCCGGTGGCCGCACGTCGTCGGGAAGCACCCGCGCCGCTCCTACGGCCGTCGGGTGCAGCGTCCACTCGACGAGTCGTCCGGGACGGATCTCGCACCGCTGAAGGTCACTCATGCGCACAGGGCTCTCCGTTCGCCTGCCCACGGGAGGCCGCCGGGCACCACTGTCGATCCATGCCTCCATGCCGCTCGGGCACCGCTCACTGCATGCGGAGATCAACGAGCGGGATATTCGGAAAGCAACGCTCTGGAACCCGCCGTTCCGAAAGAGAGTGGATCAAAGGGGATCAGAGGGGGGTGGTGGCGCATACGGCGATGACCGCCAGGGTGGTGTAGGGCATCGTGAAGCTGCCTCCCAGGGCGTCGACGGCCAGGCCGACCTCGCCCAGAATCTCGGCCAGTTGGCCGGGGCCGAGGCAGGTGAGGCCGCCGGTCGTGGGGAGGAGGTCCAGCCACTGGTCGCGCGTGTAGGACCGCTCCCAGTCGAATCGCGACTGTTCCGGGTCGTGGAACTGTCCGGTCTCGCGGATCTTGTCGGCGACCTTCGCGTACGCCGCCTGGTACATCTCCAGCGGGCGGCGGGCCGACCCACCTCTGAACGGCGAGTCGGGCACCACGCGCCGGTAGGCAGTGGCGAAGGGTTCGGCCACCTCGGCGGGCGGCTCGTACACATGCCCGAAGATCGCCAATCGGGCGTTCGGGCGCAGCACTTGGGCGGCTTTCACGGCACCGGCGACGGGGTCCACCCAGTGCCAGGACTGGGCGGCGGTCACCGCGTCGAACGTACGGCCGTCCGGTTCCCAGGCCTCGAAGGTCGTCACCTCGACCGGCAGGCCGCGGGACCGGGCGAAGTCGGCCATGCGCGCATCCGGCTCCACGCCGAGCACGGTGCAGCCGACGGCCTGGAACTGGCGGGCGGCGATGCCGGTGCCGCAGCCCACGTCGAGCACGTCGGGCACGTCGGTTCCCGGGCTCCCGGCGACGACCTGGGCCACCAGGTCATCGGGGTAGCCGGGGCGAGCCTGGTCGTAGCGTTGCGCGTCCGCGCCGAAGGACTCGGCCATCTGTCGGGCCTGATGGAGTGGGGCGGGCTCCGGCTGTTCTCGCGGTAAAGTGGGCATGCGTTCACCTTAGTGGGCAAGCGCCCACAAGCCAATGGGTGCCAGCGAACTGGCGCGGGAGAGGATCCACAAGTGCCGACCGGGGTGCACCTTCGTGATGCGCGGCAGCAGCTGTTCGACGCCGCCGAACGCGTACTGCTGCGGGACGGCCCGAACGGGTTGACCAGCCGGGCCGTCACCGATGAGGCGGGCTGCGCCAAAGGCGTCCTCCACCGGCACTTCACCGACTTCGACGCGTTCCTGGCCGAGCTCGTTCTCGACCGGGCCGCGCAGTTGGAGACGCAGGCTCAGGCGCTGCGCGACTCGGCCGGAACCGGCAGCGTCGCCGACAACCTCACCGACGCACTGACCACCTTGTTCGGACCGGTTCCGGTGGCGATCATCCCGCTCATCACCTTCCGGGACGAATTGCGCGCACGGCTGCGGCAGGCCCGGCCCGGAGGCGGCATCGCCATCCTGGCCCAGGTGACGACGGCGGTCTCCGCCTATCTGGCCGACGAGCGCGCGAGGGGCCGTATCGCGGCCGACGCCGACATCGACTCGCTCACCCTCTCCCTGGTCGGGGGCGGGCACCTCCTGTTCGCCGACCGGGCCTCGGACCCTCCGACCACAGCAACCGTCGGCAAGCTGGTGACCACGGTGCTCGCCGACGTCGTACAGCGGCGGCCACGCTGAACCTGGCGTGCAGCGCTGCTGGTTCGCGAGATCCGGCCACTGGGTGGGTCAGCGGAAGCCGACCTCGGTGAAGGCACACCCGCCCCGGGCCGCGTGAGGCAGCGCTTGGCGTGTTGCCAGCGTCGGTGCTTTCCGGAAGTACTGGCGGTAGCCGGACGCGCGGAACCTCAAGTCGAAGGCGTGGCCCTCGATGTGCCACAGCGGAAGGTCATCGCGGCCGTCGTCCGGCACGAGTCGGTGCACGCCGTCGATCTCCAGGTCCGGGGTCGTGCCCTTGAAGTCGAGGTCTCCTTCGAGGTCCCAGACGTCGTCGAAGACGAGCGTCGCCGGGGCGATCCAGAAGGAGAAATGTGTCGCCGGCGGGACCGGGTGGACCCAGCGGACGATGTAGTCGAGGTCGAGGAGCAGTCGCGGCAGGATGTCGTCGGTCGGCTGCACGGACAGGCCGTGGACGGTGGCGTCGTGCCAGCCCATCTCCGGGAAGTCGGCGTCACTCCAGACGCTCTTGGAAAGGCCCGATTCCTGGTGGCCGCCGTGGTCCATGCCCGTATCCAACCATTCGGCCCCGTGATCGCGTGCGTGCACGAGAGTGCCGGTGACGAGATCCACCTGGTCTCCGGCGCATTGGGCCTCGCGGCCGGGAACGGGAGTCAGTCCGTGGCGGAGTGGGGCAGTGGCTCGGGGACGGCGGACTGCCTCTTGGCGAGGTACTCCACCATTTGGTCCTCGATGTAGTCGAACCGGCTGCCGGGAACGCCCAGGCCGCGGAAGAGGGTGGTGCAGTAGGCGCGCGACAGGTAATACGCGTCCCACGCGCCGTCGACCTTCACCCACTGATAGGTGTGGTTGTGCATGTTGAGGAACTGCAGAGTGGCCAGTCTGGGATCGAGTGGGCGGAACGAACCGTCGTCCATCGCGGCGACGAGCAGGTCCTCGACCAGCTCCTCGAACTCACGGCGCTGGTCCAGCAGTCGGGCCAGGTTGGCTCCCCGCAGGTTCCGGTAGTCGTGCTCGTAGACCCAGACATGGTCGAGCCGGGCGAGGGTGTTCTCCAGCAGCGTCTGCGAGAGCATGCGCAGCCGCAGCACCGGGTCGACGTCCTCCAGGGCGGCGATCCGGTGGGCGGAGGCCAGCAAGGGGCGCATCACCCGGTCCTGGATCTCGACGAGGAGATTCTCCTTGGAGCCCATGTAGTAGTAGAGCGCGCCCTTGCCGAGACCGGCGACGTCTCCCACCTCGGCGATACCGGTGGCGGCGTAGCCCTTCCTCGCGAACAACGCGGCCGCCTTGTCGATGATCTCCTGACGCCTGATCTCGAAGTCCGGCCCGTGCCCTGGTGATCTTGGCATAGCTCCACATTTTAGGGCCCCCGGAGATCGGTGCGGAGGGGACGGGGATCTTGAAGTCGTCGCGGGTTCAGTACTTGATCATCACGCTCGACATCTCGTCGACGTCGACCTTCAGCGCACTCGCTTCGCCGAACGCCCTCAAGTAGGCACGGATGGGCCCGGCGCCACTTGTTCGGCAGCACGATCCGGACGGAGTGGGACGACCGCACGAGGAGTCGGCGGGTCGTCGGCCGCTGCGGCGCCAGGTGGACGAGTACGTGAGGGATCCCCCCTGACCGCCGAAGACGCGGGGACGCTAGCCTCCGGGGCGTGCCTCCATCACCTCGTCCCCTACCGACGATCACACGGTTCATCGAGGGACGGATCTGCGCCTACGACCTGGCCGGCGACGTCAAGGGCGTGCTGTCGCCGGTCTTGGTCTGCCGACCGTCCCCCGATGACGATGTCGTCGACCACGCCGTTGCCGTCGGCCGTCAGCGCGCCTACTACACGACCCTCCACGCGGCGGTCTGCGTGACGGCGGACGGGACCGAGGTCTGGCGGTCGCGGTTCGAACCACGGTCGGACAGGCCACACGGGCACCGTCCCGGCTGTGTGCTGTCGTCGGACGAACTCATCATGTGGGTCTACCGGCCCGACGCCATGGCGGGCCGCGACCCACACGACCAGTGGGTCGCCCTGGACGCCGCGACCGGGGAGGCCGTCGCACAGGCGGAGCTGCCGACCGTCGGGCACGGCGGGCAGCACCTGCTGCACCCGGCGGGCGACGAGATCCTCCTCGATGTGGGCGAGGGACAGGACGGCTCGGTCGTCTTCCGCGCGTCGCTGACCGGGAGCCGGATGGATCTCGTCGCCTATCCGTGGGACGACCGGTGCCTCATCGCCCTGTCGCCCGACGGACATCAGTTCATGACCGTTCACCACGAGCAGGCCGACGTCGCCCTCCACACCTACCCCGACGGACAGGTGCGGTTCACGCTCTCCGTCGACGCCTTCGGACACGATCCCGACGACGTCTACGTGGAATGGAGCGGCGGCTACCTGGACCCGGACACCGTCGTCGTCGCCCTCGGTGGCGAGACCGAGGACGAGCAGGAGTGGTTCCGGCACTACCGGGTGGATGTGCGCTCCGGCCGGGTCGAAACCGAGTTCGACCCGCACACGGACAATCCCTACGACGTCCATCCCCTCGGCGACGGCACCTGGCTCACCACGGATGCGTCCGGTCACCCGGTCCGCTGGACCAACTCCGTTACCCCGTAAGCGAGTGCGCGGAGTGGATCTTACGAGAGTCTGACGCGGCCTCCCGAGGCCTTCACCCGTCGCCGCACAGCGGCAACTCTGGTCCCGCACACCGGTGGACACCGCCACGGTGAAGGGAAAGCGGCCACCGCGGCGGGACATCCCGGGCACGTGACGAGCGTGCCCGGGGCGCCGTGCAAGAGGCCCCCTAGAGCGGAGCCGAACCGATCCAGCGGCGATACGTGTCCGCATCGACGTTGCCGCCGCACACGATGATGACCACATGGCGGCCGGCGAAGCGGTCACGGTCTTCGAGGACCGCCGCGATGCCGAGCGCGGCCGACGGTTCAACGACTAGGCCGGCGTGGTCGAAGAGCATCCGCATACCGGTGACGATCGACTCCTCTCGGACCAGAACGGCGTCGTCGGCGACCAGGAGGAGGTCGTCCAGGACGGCCGGGATGGGAAACCGGCCGGCGACACCGTCGGCGATGGTGACCGCCGAGTCGGTGTTGACGACCCGCCGCGCGCGCCACGAGAGCGTCAACGCCGGTGCGCCCAGCGGCTGGACGCAGATCACCTCCACCTCGGGCGCCAGGGACTTCAGCACATGGCCCACTCCGGTGGCCAGCGCCCCGCCGCCGAGGGCGATCAGCACGGTGTCGAACGGCCGCGCCGCGTCCACCAGTTCCAGCCCGATGGTCGCCGCGCCGTCGCACGTCTCGATGTCCAGGCTGTCCTCGACCAGCCGCATGCCATCGGAGCGTGCGACGGCCGCCGCCCGCCCGCGGGCCAACTCGTGGTCCCCGTCCACCAGTTGCAGATGAGCGCCCAACGCGCGGATGCGGTCGAGCTTGGCCGCGGTCGCGAAACGGGACGCCACTACGGTGACGTCGATCCCCCGGCCGCGACCGGACCACGCGAGGGCCTGGCCGAGGTTGCCCGCGCTGGCGCACACGACGGCCCGCACGCCACTGTCGGCGAGCCGACTCGCGACGACTTCGGTTCCGCGCGCCTTGAAGCTGCGGACCGGGTTCGCCGTTTCGAGCTTGATGCTCACCGCACACCCGAGGCCGGGCTCCAGCGCCTCGCAGCGGTACAGCGGAGTGTCGAGGAACATCGGGTCGATCACCCGGCGGGCCGCCCTGATCCGAGCCGTGTCGAGGCGTGTCTGCTGCACGACACGGCAGCGTAGCGCCACCCGTGCGGTTCCCGTTCCTGCCGAGCTGTGCGGTGCTCGGCCGGACTCAGGGTTGCGGGCCAATTGCGCATGGGACAAGGCGACTTGATCAGCTGTGCGCGCTGTCTCTCGTACGACGTCCCGTCGCGGAATCAGACGAACTGGCCGCCCGCCGCGCGAAGGTGTCTGCGCAGGATCTTGCCGTTCGCGTTGCGGGGCAGCGCGTCCATCCGCACGACATCGTGCGGGACCTTGTACCAGGACAGCCGGGACCGGGCGAGGGCGATCAGCTCGGCGTCCAAGGCGTCGCCGTCCGCCGCGCCGTCCGGCTCCTTCTCGGGGACGGTCACGACATAGGCGCGCAGACTCGTGTCCCCGGCAGGACGGCGAACCGAGCTGACCGCCGCTTCGAGGACGCGCGGATGGCTCTCCAGAAGCCGTTCGACCTCGCCCGGCACCACATTCTGCCCGCCGATCACCTCGACGTCGTCCAGCCGGCCGTGCACATGGACGACACCGTCGTCATCGATGGACGCCAGATCTCCCGTCGGCCACCAGGTGTTCGTCACTTGATCGGGGCCCCCGCTCCCCCGGACGACGCCCCGGGAGGCGTAGTCGACGTAGACGTGCAGCTCGCCCTGGTGGCCCGCGGGCACCACCTGGCCGTCGGCATCGACGATGCGTATCGGACGGCCGGGGACCGGGGGCCCGACCGCCGAGGGGGTGTCGCACGCGGCGGGCCGGCCCATGGAGATCACGCCGATCTCGGTGGCGCCGTAGTTGTTGATCAGCCGGTTCCCGAGGATCGGCACCAGTTGCTCGCGCAGTCGTGGCGAGAGGACCTCCCCCGCGCTCGACACCTCCCGGAGGCGGCCGAGCGTCTCCGTGTGGCCGGGCGCAAGGAGCATGCGGGCCAGGAAGCTCGGCTGTGCGAAGAGGTTCGTGACCTGGTGCCGGTCGATCAGTTCGATCGCCTCGGCCGGGGTCGCCCGGGCACGCGACAGGACGGCGGTCTGCCCCGTGGCGAGGGTGGTGAGCACCGAGAAGTGCAGTCCGCCCAGGAAGTACATGCGCGACACCGACAGGCCGACGGTCCTGAGGTCGCCGTCCTGCCGGCCAGACGGGCCGACGAAGTTGCTGTGGAGGAAGAAGCACAGCTTCGGAGCACCCGTTGTGCCGGAGGTGAAGACCGCCAGCGCCGGAGCGTCCCCGCCCTCGGCGAAGTCCGGGTCCGGTTCGCCCGCGACCAGTGTCGAGACCTTCACGGCGGGGGCGAAGCCCGGCGCCTCCAGCCGTCCTGCCGTGTCCGGGTCGATCACGGCCAGCGCGGGTTCCACCGTCTCGACGGCCCGCGTCAGGTCCTCCCAACTCATCTGGACGTTGACCGGAACGGCGACAAGACCGGCCTGCAGGGCGCCGAGCACGGACCACACCATGTCCACGCTGTCGGGAAGCGCCAGCAGGACGCGATCGCCCCGGCGCAGTCCCGCCGACCGGTACCCCCGCGCGGCCCGCGCCGCGCCGTCGAAGACCTCGGCGAACGTCCAGGCGCGGTCGTCGGCCAGGAAGGCGATCCGGTCCTCCCACCCTCTGAAATGGGCGAGTCGGGCCAGATCCTGAGCTACGTTCCCGGCCATGGCTACGCACGCCCCTCTCCGGCAGCGGCGGACACCGCGGTCCTGCCGGGGATCTTCGGCGCCTCGTCGAGATGGATCCCGAACCAGGTACCCAGCGCCTGCTTCAGCCCTTCGTCGGTCACGATCCTCTCCCTGGTCCGCTCCCCGCTCCGCTCCACGGTGAGGACTCTGTTCGCGAGTGTGACCCTTCCGTCCTCCCGGGGCCGGACACACATCAGCCGGTTCCTGAAGGGCGATTGGGGGGAGGTTCACTCACGGATCCGACTGATCCAGACCTGTCCGGCCCGACGCTCCGACGACCTCTGGTTGCCCATGCGAACGATTTGGGCCACGCCGGGGACGGGGTCGTGAGCTCCCGGACAGACCCTGATCCGGGCGTGAGAAAGCCGGTCACGGTGACGGCTGCCGTGACCGGCTCGAAGGTCGGCGAGTGGAGAGGACGGTCACATGTTGATCATGTGTCCGGCCAGGCCGTGCACCGCCTCCTTCACCGCCTCGCCCAGGGTCGGGTGGGCGTGGACGTTGCGGGCGACCTCGTGGACGGTGAGGTCCCACTGCTGGGCCAGGGTCAGTTCAGGGAGGAGCTCGGTGACGTCGGGGCCGATGAGGTGGCCGCCGAGGAGTTCGCCGTACTTCGTGTCGCTGATCAGCTTCACGAAGCCGGTGGTGTCACCGAGGCCGTGCGACTTGCCGTTCGCGGTGAATGGGAACTTCGCCACCTTGATGTCGTGGCCCAACTCCCGCGCCTGCGCCTCTGTGTAGCCGAAGCTGGCGATCTGCGGCTGGCAGTAGGTGGCGCGCGGGATCATCGCGTAGTCCAGCTCCATCGTCTCCGCGTCGGCGAGGGTCTCGGCGGCGATCACGCCCATCGCCTCGGCCGCGTGCGCGAGCATCAGCTTCGCGGTGACGTCGCCGATGGCGTACAGGTGCGGGACGGAGGTACGGCACCGGCCGTCGACGTCGATCGCGCCGCGCTCGGTGAGCCGTACGCCCGTGTTCTCCAGGCCGTAGCCGGTGACGTTCGGTGCGAAGCCGATCGCCTGGAGGACCTTGTCGGCCTCCAGGACCTGCTGGGTGCCGTCCTTGTCGGTGACCGTGACGCGGACCTGCGGGCCGGACTCGTCGATCGACTCGACACGCGTGGAGGTGAGGACGTCGATGCCCAACTTGCGGTACTGCTTGGCGAGTTCGGTGGAGACCTCGATGTCTTCGAGGGGCGCGACGCGGTCCAGGAACTCGACGATCGTGACCTTCACGCCGTAGTTGTGCAGCACGTAGGCGAACTCGATGCCGATGGCGCCGGCGCCCGCGATGACGATGGACTGCGGGAGGTCGTCGGCGAGGATCTGCTCCTCGTAGGTCACGACGCGCGAGGTGCGGCGGGTGCCGGGCAGCAGCCTCGGGGTGGCGCCGGTGGCGATGATGCAGTGCTCGAAGGCGATGGTGCGGGTGTCGCCGTCGTATCCGGCCACTTGGAGCGTGTGCGCGTCGAGGAAGGTGCCGCGGCCGTCGATCTCCGTGATCTTGTTCTTCTTCATCAGGTAGTGGACGCCCTTGACCCGGCCGTCCGCGACCCGGCGGCTGCGGCGGAACGCCTCCCCGTAGTCGAAGGAGACCTCCCCCTCGACCTTGATGCCGAAGGTCTTCGCCTCGCGGGTGAAGATGTGCGCCAGTTCGGCGTTGCGAAGCAGTGCCTTGGTCGGGATGCAGCCCACGTTGAGGCAGACGCCGCCCCAGTACCTCTCCTCCACCACCGCGACCCGCTTGCCGAGTTGCGCGGCACGGATGGCGGCGACATAGCCACCCGGGCCCGCGCCGAGTACGACGACGTCGAACCGATCGTCCTGCGTGTTCTGCTGGCTCATCGAAAGATCCTTTACCACGGGGAAGGGCATGGTCGGGCATGCGTCTTCTGGAGATCCTCTAACGGTGTCCAGGATGCCGTGGTCCGTCCTGTCCTGCCGTAACGGGAGGCGGCTCACGCCGCCCTACAGTGGCGCCATGAGCGATCCCACCGAAACACCCGTCACGCCCGTCGAGGCCTTTGAACCCCCGTACTACGTGGCCGTCTTCACCACCGTTCGGACCCAGCAGCAGAGCGGTTACGGCGAGACCAACGCGCGTATGGAAGACCTGGTGAGGGAGATACCCGGGTACCTCGGGATGGACCATGCGCAGACCCCGGGCGGGTTGGGCATCACCGTCGGCTACTTCCGTGACGCCGACGCCCTCGCCGAATGGCGGAACAACACCGAGCACCGCGCGGCGCAGCAGCGCGGTCGGGCCGAGTGGTACGAGAGCTACACGCTGCACGTGGCGAAAGTGGAGCGGAGCCAGGGGTTCACCCGACCGGGGGGTCCGCAGAGCCCGACAGCAAGCTGAGCCGACGGTCGGCGTGCCCACGAGCGCGACTACGAAGTTTTTGCGAACTCGCGGGGACTCCATGAACCGACCCCCACCTGCACGAAGTCCCCTTTGTCCGCTCCTGCTCGACGCCGGTAATCCCGAGTTCACCGAGGTTCTCTTCCTCAGCGTTCTACGCGCGTGGTGTCATGCGCATGCTCACCACCCCCCACGTGGGCATCAACTCGACTAGGAGTCACGCATGTTGAGGACGTTCCTCAGCCGTGCCGGCGTCACCCTGGTGGCCGGCGCCGCCGTCTTCGTCACTGCCGTCCCCGCCGACGCGGCGACCTACACCGCGTTCGCCTTCTCGCAGACCACCAGCGAGCCGACGATCTACGACTTCATAAACTCGGCCACCTCCTCGCTCGACATGACCATGTACGAGCTGGAGGACACCACCGCCGTCAATGACCTGATAGCGCTGGAGAAGAAGGGCGTCACCGTACGGGTGGTCCTCGACAACGCGCACCAGTCCGCCAACAGCTCTGCGTACACGGCGTTGACGAACGCGGGCGTCGGCGTGGTGTGGTCGCCGTCCAGCTTCGTCTACACCCACCAGAAGACGATCACCGTGGACGGTACCAAGTCCCTGATCCTGACCGGCAATCTGACCTCGCAGTACTACACGACAGGTCGCGACTACGGCGTCTTCACCGACGACACCCGTGATGTCGCCGCGATCGAGAAGGTCTTCAACGCCGACTACGCCGGTACCTCGATCACCCCGACCGACGGCGACCACCTGCTCTGGTCCCCCACGGACTCCCGGAGCCGACTGCTCACCGTGATCAACGCGGCCACCACGACGCTCGACGTCGAGGAACTGGAGTTCAGCGACAGCACGGTGGTCAACGCGATCGTGGCCAGGGCGAAGGCGGGCGTGACCGTGCGGGTGGTGCTGGAGACCCCGTCCAGCTACGCCAGCGAGGTGTCCGCTATCAAGGCGGCCGGCGGCACGGTCGTCGGGTACTCCGACCCGAACGGCTTCTACATCCACGCCAAGGCCATGGTCGCCGACTACGGTCTCTCCACCCAGGAGGTGGAGGCGGGCTCGATGAACATCAGCAGCAACTCCCTCTCCAACAACCGGGAGTTGGGCATCATCCTCACCGGCACGGGAGTGGCCCAGTCCGTCGCCACCACCATTGAGACCACCTTCAAGAGCGACTACGCGGGCGGAACCGCCGCCTAGTTCGCACCGGTCGACTCCGAGGACGGGGGCCTCGGGGTCTGCCGGACGGCGCGGAGCGCCAGGGACAGTTCGGTGATGCCGCGGGGGTCGGTCAGTGAGCGGCCGGTTCGTTCGGCGATCCGGCGCAGGCGGGTGCGCACGGTGTTGGGGTGGACGTACAGCACCTTGGCGGCCTCCCCGGCCGAGCCGCCGGAGTCGAACCAGGCCTCCAACGTGTCCAGCAGCAGGGCGCGTTCGTCGGCGGGCAGGGCGTCCCGGGTCCGGTCCGGCAGTTCGCCGAGACCGGTCGCGAAGGCGCTCGCCAACGTGGCGTTCACCGGCAGGTGGGCCCAGGATCCCGGCGGTCCCGTCGGGTGCCAGGCCGCGGGGAGTTCGACGAGCGCGAGCGGGTTGCCGAAGGCTTCCCCGAGGATCCGCTCCCGGACGGCCTGCGGCAGTGCGTCCGCGTGCCGGGCCAGGAGCCGCCGGGCCGAGGGTTCGTCCAGCGCCAGCACGTCCAGTACGGGGACTCCCGGCAGGGTCCGTCCGCCGCGCAGTGCCGCGAGGACCACGATCGGGTTGTCGCTCGCTCTGCGGGCCATGAACGCCAGGACGTCCCGGGTGGGCCCGTCGAGTCTCGTCGTGTCGTCGGCGATCAACACGGTGGGCTGCTCGGCGGCCCTGGCCGTGAGCAGGTTGAACGCGGCCAGGGCGACCCGCGAGGTCTCCGGTGGCGGCCCCGAACCGGCGGCGAAGGCCGCCCGCAGGATCTCGCCCTGCCCCGCCGGCAAGGAGTCCGCCGTGCCGAACATCGGGCGCAGCAGCGTACGCAGACCGCTGAACGGCGTGTCGTCGGCGCCCCCGGTCACCTCCAGGAGTCGCCATCCCGCCGCCCGGGCCCGTTCCGCCACGGCCCGCAGCAGCGCGGACTTGCCGACCCCCGGACCGCCCTGCAGCACCATGGCACCGCCGGCGTCGGGCAGCCTGCCCAGGAGCTCGTGCAGGATCCTCAACTGCGGTCCACGGCCGAGGAGTTCGGCTTCGTTCATGTGCCCTCCAGCCGTCCAGGACACCTCATGTCTTCATCAGCGGGATCGTAGGGTTCTCCCCGGCGGCAGGGCTTGAGTCATCCGACCGCGCCCGGAACTGTACGGCTGCGGCACCCGCCCGCTCGTCCACCGTACGACGGCCGGGCCGGTCACACGTAGCCGCGCCGTTGCACGACGTTCAGGGCCAGGGCGCCCAGCGGGACGTTCAGCCAGAACGTGAGCAGCCGGTAGACGAGCACCGCCGAGGTGGCCGCCCCGGCCGGGACGCCGAGGGCCGTCAGGCCGGCGATGAGTCCGGCCTCCAGCGCCCCCAGCCCGCCGGGCACGGGAGCCGCGTTGGCGATCAGCCGGGCCGCCATGTAGGCGGCACCGACCTGGACGAAGGAGAGGTCGGCGCCCAGTGCGTGCAGGCTCATGGCGAGGCCGACGACCTGGACGAGGGGGAGGCCCAGGGCGCCGACGGTGCCCACGACGATCTTGGCGGGCTAGGTCGCGATCCCCGCGACGGTCGAACCGGCCGCCCGCAGGAACGGCCACACCTTGTCGCCCAGGAAACGCCGGCCCGGCGGGGTGAAGGCGAGCAGTCCGCCGGCGGCGAGCACAAGGGCGAGGGCCCACAGCACGGGGCGGCCCGCGGACAGGTCCAGATGTACTCCGGAGTGACGTCGTCCCGCCGAGGTGAGGAAGACGGCGGCGACCACGGTGTTGGAGAGCGCGCCGGCCAGGCTCTGCAGCCCCACGGAGGCGGTGGCGGCTCCGGTCTCGATCCCCGTCTTCTGGAGGTAGCGCAGGTTGAGCGCCATGCCGCCCACGTTGCTCGGGGTGATCCGGTTGAGGAACGAACTGGCGAACTGCACCTGGTAGGTGGGGCCGAACGGCAGCCGCTCCGGGATGGTGCCCTGTTGCAGGAAGGTCGAGAACGCCTGCGAGAGGAAGGTGATCGGCAACACCGCGAGCACCCACCACCAGTTGGCGTCCCGCAGCGCGTCGACGGCCGCGGGCGCGTTGGCCAACTGCGGGAGTACGAGGTGGAGTACGAGGAACGCGCCTGCGAGCCCCAGGACGCTCTTCCAGGTGAACCGCGCCAGCCGCGCGAGCTGAACTTCCTTCGCGCCAGTGGTCGTTGAGACCTCGACGGTGAGATCACGCAGCAGACTGGGCCGGCCGCCTGCCCGCAGCGTCCGCCGCCCGGCCTTCTCCCGGGCCGCCCGTGTACGGGCCTGGTCGTAGTGGGCGACCGCACTCCGCGCGCGCCCCATGAGCGCGAGCGGCTGCAGGTACGGCAGCACGGTCGCGAGCAGTTCCGGTCCCAGGCCCGCCAGTGCGCACGCGGTGGCGCGCTGCGGCCCGACGCGTATCGCGGTCGTGGCCAGCAACTCCGCGAGATCGCTGCCGAGCACCTCGGACGGGGCGTTGAGCCGGCCGCGCGCGAACGCGGTGAGCCGGCTCCCACCGCCCGGCGTGACGAGAACGTGCTCCGGGCGCAACTCCCCATGTCCCAGCCGGTGTTCCTGGAGGCGGGCCACGGAGTTCCACACCCCTGCGAGGAGAGGATCGGTCAACTCCTCGTCCCGCAGGGCGGACAGGGCACGGGCGTCGTCCGGTGCGGTGGTCACCACCAGCGCACCGCCGCCGACCACCGGATAGGCCATCACCGGTTCGTCGGCCCGGGCGCCGGTGCGGGCCGCGAAGACGAGCATGAGCAGTTCGTGCTCGGCGGCAACGAGGGGGGTCGGGGCGGTCGTGTCGGCGGGGTGGCGCAGCAGGGTCCGCCGGGCGAGCCGGTGGAACAGATCCCGGTTGTGGTCCTCGGCTGCCAGCACCCGCATCGCCAGCCTGGACCCGGAGGAGGTCTCGGCCCGGTAGCGGGTCCCCTCCCCCGGCAGCTGCTCACTCGCGGGCAGCTCATGCAGCGTGGTGACCGAAATCCCGGACGCGGCAAGGGCGTCGGCGACCGCCTGCGCCGTCGGGCGGTCGGCGGGAGCGTCGGCCAGCAGCAGTACGGCCGACCCGGCCGCGCCGCCCATGGCGAGTGCGGCGACGGCGTCCAGCGGCACGATCGCGGCGGCGGCCACGCTCAGCACGGCACAGAAGGAGGCCAGCGCCCACAGCGCCCGCCGTGGGCGCGCCCCCAGCCAGGGCCCCGCCGCGACGACCGCCGCAGCGCAGGCCGCCAGATGCACCGGGACGGCGAGGGACTGCGGGGTGCCCCAGGCGTTGTCGTTGGTGCCGGGCACCGGGATCTGGAGGGTGGTGGCCCCAACGGTCAGGTCGATGACGCGACTTGAGTCGCCGTCCACGTAGTCCAGCTTCAGCAGATACGTGCCGTCCTTCGGCGCGCTGACGTGGGTGAAGGCCACGACCCCGCCGCCGAGGTTGCCGATCTTCTGTCCGCCGTAGCAGGGATAGCTGGTGGCCTCCAGGCTCCAACTGCTCCAGCCCATATAGGGTTTGGCGGCCAGGACGGGCAGGTGACGGAGGAGCGCACCGCCCGCACGGGATCTGCGCCGTACGAATGAAGCGGGTCCTGCTGGACGAGGCACGTGGTTACTCCATCTCGGCGCGAAAAGGCACGGCGGGGCCCAGGAAGGTCCGGAAGTGCCCCTGCACGGTCAGCCGCATGGGGAATTGGTGAGTGGGCGTTCGGATCCGCCCTCGTAGCCGTACGACGACGGCCGGTCGGGGAGGAAACCGGCCGCCACCTGCATCGGTGGACGTCCCATGCACCTGTCGTGAGGTGCCGCGAATGTAGCCAGGATTTTCTTCCAGCGTCAACATATTGCGCCGCGCGAATCATCGACATTCACGGAAAGAATGGAGCCGGATTCAGGAGATGAGCACGGAAGACGGGCGTGGATCCACGCGATCCTTCTTCTATCTTCTTTTCCAATGGAAATGTATGGTCACCGCATGACGCTCGCCGATCAGCCACCCGCGGCATCTCTGCTCTTCCAGACCCTCCTGGCCCATGGCCCGCTCACACGCGCCGAGGTCGGGCGTCGTACCGGTCTGTCGCCCGGCGCGGTCACGAAGGTCGCCACTCCCCTGCTGACCGACGGCTGGATCACCGAGCTGGGCCGCTCCACCGAGCGCACCCAGGGCCGGCCGGCCACGCTCATGGCGGTGCGCGGCGAGCGCGCCCGCTTCGTGGGTGTGAAGATCACCGGTGACGAACTCATCGGTGTACTGGCCGACTTGACCGCACGGACACTGGCCACCGCGCGGTCCGCGCTCGGTTCGCGTGACGTCGGCACGGTCGTCCTGGCCGTCGCCCGGCTTGTCGAGGAGTTGAACGCGAAGGCGAGACCGTTCGCACCGGGTGCCCTGCACAGCATCGGCGTCACGATCTCCGGGGACGTCGACGGCCACACCGGGACCGTCCAGTACTCCCCCTTCCTCAACTGGCGCCGCGTACCCCTCGCCCAACTGGTCCGTACGGCAACGGAGTTGCCGACGGTCATCGAGAACGACGTCCGTGCCCTGACCGTCGCGGAGCAGTGGTTCGGCGTGGGGGCCGGGTTGTCGTCCTTCGCCCTGGTCACCGTCGGCGCGGGCATCGGCTGCGGCATCTCCATCGGCGGCCGGGTCGTCTCCGGTGCCCACGGTGTCTCGGGCGAGGTCGGCCACCTTCCCGTGGGCGGCACCGACCGGGTGTGCACCTGCGGCAACACCGGCTGCGTCGAAGCCGTCGCCTCCACCCAGGCCATCACCGAGCAGGCCCGCCAGGCGACAGGCGACCCGGAGCTGACGATGGACGGCGCGGTCCGCCTGGCCCACGCGGGCAACGCCGCCGTCCGCGCCGTCTTCACCCGGGCCGGTCACGCCCTGGGCCTGGCCATCGCCTCCGTCGCCAACCTCATCGGCCCCGAACGGATCATCATCTCCGGTGAGGGCGTGGCCACTTACGACCTGTACGAGGACCAGATCCGCGCCACCTTCGCGGCCCGTGCCTTCGGAGCGGCGGTCGACTGCGACCTCGTCGTCAGGCCCCTCCCCTTCGAGGAATGGGCCCGCGGTGGCGCCGCCATAGCCGCCCAGCACGTCTTCGCCCCCGCCAAGTAGCCAGCGCCGCAAGCGAGTTGGCCCCTCCCCGAAAGCGCAGTCCCTGGGCGCCGTGCTCAAGTCCGGGACGAGTCCGCTCAACGACGTCGTCGACTACGCGGAGCCGGTCACCGCGCCGGGCCTCACCTTCATGGACACTCCCGGCTACGACCCGGTGTCGGCCACCGGGATGGTCGCGGGCGGCGCCAACCTGCTCGCCTTCACGACCGGACGCGGCTCGTTGTTCGGCTCCCGTCCCGTGCCGTCGCTGAAGATCAGCACCACCAGCGAACTGTACGAGCGGATGCGCGGCGACATCGACTTCGACGCCGGACCCGCCATGAGCCACACCGATCAAGTCGCTTACGGCACCGCCCTGTTCGAGGCTCTGGTGGACATGGCCTCCGGTGCGGAGAGCAAGTCCGAGGCGCTGGGCTTCGGGACGGAGGAGATCGTCCCCTGGCGCATGGGAGCGGTCCTGTGACGCTCAGCCGCGCTCTCGGTACAGGTCGCGCAGCATGGCGATCTCGGCTCCGTGGTGCAGTACTTCCTGGTTGACCCACCACACGATGTCGATGAGCGGCTCCTCCGCGTCGCTGCCGTGCGGATAGGTGCAGTACCCGACGGTGTCGAGCGCCGTGTCGTCGACGCTCAGCACCGCCTTCCGCCAGGCGCCCGCACCGGCGTCGAAAGCCTCGACGGCACCGACCGCATCGCCGCTGACGGGGTGGTCGTCGCGGGTCAGTGTGCGGCTGCCGGCCGTGTGGTCGGCGCGCAGGGTCAGCATCTCTGTGAGGTGGCTCAGGCGCCAGGCGAGGGTAGTGAAGGGCGGCGGCCAGGGGTGCGGGTAGGCGGCTGCGTCACGGCCCCAATCACCCTGTCCCGCCAGGAGAGTTGCCCGCGCTCCGGGGCCGTCCGCGCGCCGCCGCACCGACCAGCAGCCGGGCACCGGTTCCCAGAAGTACTCCTCGTCCGTGATGGGCCCGACCCGGGTGTCCGTCCCGTCACCGCTGTCCGTGACGGGCCCTGTCATACGGCCGGACAGGCGCTCGCACGCGAAGTCGAACTGGTCGAGCAGCGGAGCCAGACGGGGTGGGATCACTGGGCACTCCTGGGGGCGAGCCGGTCGGTCGTCGACCCGGCAACCTAACAGCGTTCCCGCCGAGCCACCCGTCAATTACTGGCTGCGGGCGCGCAGTCGGCGCAGCATGCGCGGGTCCTCGAAGCCGACGGAGCGGGCGGCGGTGTCGATCGTGGTGCCGTGCCTGATGAGGTGCTCGGCGCGTTCGAGGCGGAGGGTCTGCTGGTAGCGCAGCGGGGTGAGTCCGGTGGCCCGGGTGAAGAGGCGGGTGAGGGTGCGTTCGCTGACGCCGACGGCCGAGGCGAGGGCGGGCAGGGGCAGTGCTTCGTCGAAACGGGTGTCGATGAGGTCCTGGGCGCGGTGCACGGTGTCGTCCAGGTGGGAGCGGTGCCGGAGCATCGCGCTGGTCTGCGGTTCGTGGCCGTTGCGGCGGGCGTAGACGACCATGTCCCGGGCGATCTGGGCGGCCACGGCGGGGCCGTGCCGGGTGGCGATCAGGTGCAGGGCGAGGTCGATGCCGCTGGCGATGCCTGCCGAGGTGATGACCCGGTCGTCGGTGGTGAACAGGACGTCCCGGACGACGGTCGCCTTCGGGTGGCGCAGGGCGAGTTCGTCCTGCACGTCGTGGTGGGTGGTGCAGTGGCGGCCGTCGAGAAGTCCGGCCCGGCCCAGCGCGTCGGCTCCGGCGCAGACGCTGGCCACCGTTCCGCCGCGGGCGTGGTGGTCCCGTAGGGCCCGCAGGGGTGTGGGGCCGATGGCGGGCCCCTGGGCGAGCCGGAGCGCACGCCAGCCGGGCACCACGATCAGGTCCTCGAGGCCGAGCTCGGGCCAGTCGAGCCGGGCCGCCAGGGGCAGCCCCTGGGCGCTGGTGACCTGGGGCTGCTCGGCGACGTAGGAGAGCGTGTAGGGGTGCCCGAAGTCGGCCGCCGTGGAGAAGACCTGCGCGGGGCCTGCCAGGTCCAGCAGATGGACTCCGGGTACCAGGAAGAAGACGACGTGGCTCACGATCCGGTCATCATGCCTGATGTGCCGCGGCGGCTTCCAGTTCGGCGACCGTCGCGATGGTGGCGAAGCGGCCGGCGAGGGCGTACTCGGTGCGCCGGATGATCTCGTCGGCGGGGAGGGTGCGGGGGTCGGCCAGGAGTTCGGCGACGGTCTGGTCGGCGGGGGCGTCGCGGTGCGCGATGGGGTTGGTGGCGGTCGCGTCGGTGACGAAGGTGACCTGGTAGCCGAAGTCGCTCGCAACCCGGGTGGTGGTCTCGACGCACTGTTCGGTGCGGATACCGCAGACGGTGAGCTCGCGGACGCCGTGCTCGGTGAGGATCTGCTGCAGGTTGGTGGTGGTGAAGGCATTGTGCGAGGTCTTGTGGATGAGCGGCTCGCCCTCGGCGCGCTCCAGTCCGTCGATGAGGCGGACGTGGCCGAGGGCCGGGTCGAAGACGTCGCCGCTGCCGGGCTCGGAGTGCAGTACCCACACCACCAGGTCGCCGGCCCGGCGGGCGAGCTGCACCAGGCGGTCGGCCTGCTCGGCGATCTTCGGGTCGGAGATGGTCTCCCAGAGCGGGCGGGCGCGGAAGGATTCCTGGACATCGATGACGATCAGTGCTCGGGTCATGTCCCAAGAATGCGCCGTGCGGGTGGGGCGGCGACAGGCCGCATCGGGTCCGGGTCCGGACCGATTCGGTCACCCGGCAGAGGGCCTGTCGCCGTTCCGCCGGCTACCTCAGTTCGACGAGCAGGTCGCCGCCCTCCACCTGCTGGATGCGGTTGATCGCGAGGCGCGAGACCCGGCCGGACCTGGGAGCGGTGATCGCCGCCTCCATCTTCATGGCCTCGATGGTGGCGACGGTGACTCCGGCCTCCACCTCGTCGCCCTCCTCGACCGCGAGGGTGACCACGCCCGCGAACGGGGCTGCCACATGGCCGGAGTTGGTGCGGTCGGCCTTCTCGGTGACGGGGATGTCGGAGGCGGCGGCGGTGTCCCGTACCTGGATCGGCCGGAGTTGGCCGTTCAGCGTGGACATCACCGTACGCAGCCCGCGCTCGTCGGCCTCGCCGACGGCCTCCAGCTCGATGAGGAGACGGACGCCCGGTTCCAGGTCGACCGTGTACTCCTTGCCGGGGCGGATGCCGTAGAAGAAGTCCTTGCTGTCCAGGACGCTGGTGTCGCCGTAGGTCTGGCGGTGCGTCTCGTACTCCCGGGTCGGGCCGGGGAACAGCAGGCGGTTGAGGGTGGCGCGGCGGTCCTTGTCGAGGGCCGTGCGGTCCTCGGGGGTCAGGTCCTGTACGGGCTTGGGGGCGGCGCGGCCCTGGAGTGCCTTGGTGCGGAACGGCTCGGGCCAGCCGCCGGGCGGGGTGCCCAACTCGCCGCGCAGGAAGCCGATTACCGAGTCGGGGATGTCGTACCGGTCGGGAGACGCCTCGAAGTCGGCGGGACTGACTCCGGCGCCGACCAGGTGCAGGGCGAGGTCGCCGACAACCTTCGACGACGGGGTGACCTTCACCAGGTGGCCGAGGATGCGGTCGGCGGCGGCGTACATCGCCTCGATGTCCTCGAAGCGGTCGCCGAGGCCGAGCGCGATGGCCTGGGTGCGCAGGTTGGAGAGCTGGCCGCCGGGGATCTCGTGGTGGTAGACACGGCCGGTGGGCGAGGCGAGGCCCGCCTCGAAGGGGGCGTAGATCTTGCGGACGCTCTCCCAGTACGGCTCCAGGTCGCCAATGGCCTGGAGATCGAGGCCTGTTGGGCGGTCGGAGTAGTCGGTGGCGGCGACGATCGCCGACAGTGACGGCTGCGAGGTGGTGCCCGCCATGGAGGCCACCGCGCCGTCGACGGCGTCCGCGCCGGCCTGGATCGCGGCGAGGTAGGTGGCGAGCTGGCCGCCCGCCGTGTCGTGGGTGTGCAGGTGGACCGGCAGGCCGAACTCGCGGCGCAGCGCTGAGACAAGGGTCGCGGCGGCGGGTGCGCGCAACAGACCCGCCATGTCCTTCACCGCGAGGACGTGGGCGCCCGCCTCGACGATCTGCTCGGCCAGGCGGAGGTAGTAATCGAGCGTGTAGAGGCGCTCGCCCGGGTCGGACAGGTCCGAGGTGTAGCAGAGGGCAACCTCGGCGATCGAGGTTCCGGTCGCCCGTACGGCGTCGATGGCCGGGCGCATCTGGCCCACGTCGTTGAGCGCGTCGAAGATGCGGAAGATGTCGATGCCGGTGGCGGCGGCCTCCTGCACGAAGGCGTCGGTCACCTGGGTCGGATACGGCGTGTAGCCCACGGTGTTGCGCCCGCGCAGCAGCATCTGGAGGCAGATGTTGGGGACGGCCTCGCGCAGAGCGGCCAGCCGGTCCCACGGGTCCTCGGCGAGGAAGCGGAGCGCCACGTCGTAGGTGGCACCGCCCCAGCACTCCAGGGAGAGCAGTTGCGGCACGGTGTGTGCGACCACCGGGGCGACCGCGAGGAGGTCCTTGGTGCGGACGCGGGTTGCCAGGAGCGACTGGTGGGCGTCGCGGAAGGTGGTGTCGGTGACGCCGATCGTCGGTGATTCGCGAAGGTGGCGGGCGAAGCCCTCGGGGCCGAGTTCGGCGAGCAACTGCCGTGATCCGGACGGGGGTTCACCGGTGGGGACCGGCGGCAGCTTGGTGGTGGGGTCGATCAGGTCGGGGCGTTCGCCGTGCGGCTTGTTGACCGTGACATCGGCGAGGTAGGTGAGCAACTTGGTGCCGCGGTCGGCGGAGTGACGGGCCGTCAGCAGGTGCGGGCGCTGCTCGATGAACGACGTGTTGATCCGTCCGGCCTGGAAGTCCGGGTCGTCCAGTACCGCTTGCAGGAACGGGATGTTGGTGGCCACGCCGCGGATGCGGAACTCGGCGACGGCACGCCGGGCGCGGTTGACGGCGGTGGTGAAGTCCCGTCCCCGGCAGGTGAGTTTGACCAGCATGGAGTCGAAGTGCGCGCTGATGTCCGTACCGGCGTGGGTGGTTCCGCCGTCGAGACGGATACCGGAGCCGCCGGGCGAGCGATAGGCGCTGATGCGGCCGGTGTCGGGGCGGAAGCCGTTGGCGGGGTCCTCGGTGGTGATACGGCACTGGAGGGCCGCACCGTGCAGGGTGACCGTCTCCTGCGAGAGGCCGAGGTCGGCGAGGGTCTCCCCGGAGGCGATCCTCAACTGCGCCTGGACGAGGTCGACATCGGTGACCTCCTCGGTCACCGTGTGCTCGACCTGGATGCGCGGGTTCATCTCGATGAAGACGTGCTTGCCGTGCGGGTCGAGGAGGAACTCGACGGTGCCCGCGTTGCGGTAGCCGATCTCGCGGGCGAAGCGGACGGCGTCGGCGCAGATGCGGTCGCGCAGTTCGGGGTCGAGGTTGGGCGCGGGGGCCAGCTCGACGACCTTCTGATGGCGGCGCTGGAGTGAGCAGTCGCGCTCGAAGAGGTGGATGACGTTGCCCTCGCCGTCGGCGAGGATCTGCACCTCGATGTGGCGGGGGTCGACGACGGCCTTCTCCAGGAACACGGTGGCGTCGCCGAACGCGGACATGGCCTCGCGGGCCGCCGCCTCGATGGACTCGCGCAGGGTCGCGGGGTCCTCGACCCGGCGCATACCGCGTCCGCCGCCACCGGCGACCGCCTTCACGAAGACCGGGAAGCCGATCTCCTCGGCGGCGCGCACCAGTTCGTCGACGTCGGTGGAGGGCTCCGAGGAGCCGAGCACCGGCACGCCGGCCGCGCGGGCGGCGGCGATCGCCGTGGCCTTGTTGCCGGTCATCTCCAGGATGTGGGCACTGGGACCGACGAAGGTGATGCCCGCCTCCTCGCAGGCGCGGGCGAGTTCGGGGTTCTCGGAGAGGAACCCGTAGCCCGGGTACACCGCGTCGGCGCCCGCCCGCCGGGCCGCGCGGACGATCTCGTCGACCGAGAGATAGGCGCGGACCGGATGCCCGGGCTGACCGATCTCGTAGGCCTCGTCGGCCTTGAGCCGGTGCAGCGAATTGCGGTCCTCGTGGGGGAAGACCGCGACGGTTCGCGCGCCCAGCTCATAGCCGGCGCGGAACGCCCTAATCGCGATCTCTCCACGGTTGGCGACCAGCACCTTGCGGAACATTCCCGATCCCTTCAGCCTGCCGGTGACGTGCACCATGGTGTCGGCGTCACCCCTATAACGCCATGTGAGCCGGGACACTAGTCGCAAACGTGTCGCGCGACGCGCTCCAACGGGCCGACGGTAAAGAAATCGTATGGTCTAGTCCAAAGCGAGCTTTGGTCCAGTCCAATCCATTGACGTGACCGCGACAGCGCCAGAAGCTGGGAGCCTCCCCCACTCCCACCGGAGGCACAACGTGACACGTCTTCGCGCATGTCTCGGCGCGGCAGCCGCCGTGACGCTCGCCGCCGCGGGCACGACCGCGCTGATCGCGACCACCGCCCAGGGCGCGACCAACGCGGCCACCGCGCTCAGCAACCGCTGGTACGCCGCGGCTCCCTACCTGATGCCGACGGACAACAACCCGCCCGACGCCGGCACCATCATGGACGCCACCGGCCTCAAGGCCTTCCAGCTCGCCTTCGTCCTCGCCCCCAACGGCGGCGGCTGCACCCCCACTTGGGGAGGCACCTCACCGGTCTCCTCGGACACCGCCGTCCAGTCGGTCATCAACACGATCCGCGCCAAGGGCGGCGACGTCTCCGTCTCCATCGGCGGCTACGGCGGCACCAAGCTCGGCCAGGCCTGCTCCGACCCCGCCTCGACCGCCGCGGCCTACCAGCAGGTCATCACCAAGTACGGCCTGCACGCGATCGACTTCGACCTGGAGGAGCCGGAGTACGAGAACACCGCGGCCATCCACAACGAGATCGGCGCGGCCAAGATCCTCCAGCAGAACAACTCGGGACTGTACGTCTCCGTCACCACGGCCGGTACGGCGGACGGCACCGGCTGGTTCGGCAAGCAGATGCTGCTGGAGGCGAAGTCGCAGGGGTTCACCCCGAACAACTTCTCCATCATGCCGTTCGACGGCGGCTTCAACGGCGCGGCCTCCCAGACCAGCGCGCTCACCAACTTCAACTCCATCCTGCAGTCAACGTTCGGCTGGGACCAGGCGACCGCGTACGCCCACGAGGGCTTCTCGGGCATGAACGGGCGCAGCGACACCGGCGAGTACTTCACCCAGGCCGACTTCCAGACGGTCCTGAACTACGCCACCAGCCACAACATGGACCGCTTCACGTTCTGGTCCCTCAACCGCGACCGTCAGTGCAGCCCGGTCGACAACGGCGGGACCACGTCAGGGACTTGCTCCAGCGTGGCGCAGAACGCGTGGGACTTCGCCAAGTACTCGGTCCAGTTCGCGGGCGTGACCCCGCCGACCTCGACACCGACCCCGACTCCCACACCGACCCCCGGCACGTGCAAGACGGCGTGGAGTTCCACGGCCGTCTACACGCAGGGCAACGAGGTGTCGTACGGCAACCACAACTGGGTGGCCAAGTGGTGGACCCAGAACGAGGTGCCCGGTGCCTCCCAGTGGGGCCCCTGGCAGGACGAGGGCTCCTGCTGATCCGGCGGGATCAGTAGGACATGGGCTGCGACGTCGACTACGCCTTGAGCAGGGCGTACTCGGCGTCGCTGTCCGAGGTCCGAAGTCCGAAGTCCGCCGCTAGCGAAGGATGTTGACCGCCCGCGCGACGACCAGGACGACGATCGACACGGAGACCGAGGACTGGCCCATCATCAGCATCTTGGCCCAGCGCGAGAGCGGCATCACGTCGGTCGGGCTGAAGGCCGTGGAGTTGGTGAAGGACAGGTACAGGTAGTCCAGGAACGCCGGTTCCCAGTCCGGTGGCGCGGTCTCCGGGCTCTGCATCTGGACGAAGAGGAAGTCGGCGTACCGGTGGTCGCCCATGACCCGCGCCATGGGCCCGCCCCGATCCCACTCCCAGTACCAGAGCGCGAACACGATGACGTTCGTCAGCCAGATGCCCCCGCCGGTCAGCAGGAGCGGTCCGGCGTCCAGGCCCTCGGTGCCCCTGACCAGGCCCACCACCAGCCGGGCCGCCGCCCAGCTGTTGGCCAGGCTGATGACCCCCGTCAGGACCAGACTCGGCCAGCGCAGCCACCGCGTCCCGGGCACGATCCGCCGGGGATTGGCGACGAACAGACCGACCATCAGGGCGAGTTCCAGGGCCGGCAGCAGCCAGTACGGCTGGAAGGCGAGCCGGTGCGGCAGCATCAGCTGGAGGGCGACCGCCACCAGGATGACGGCCGACACCGCCCACCGCGTCTCGCCCTGCGTCACCTGGCGCCACGCGGGCACCACATCGCGGCTGCCGTCCTCCAGCAGCCGCTCGATCCTGGCCAGGCGGCTCGCGGGGTCGTCTCTGTCGTCCGTCATGACACCGATTGTCCCCGGTCAGGGGTCGGTCGCCCGACGCGCCCCGCCCTGGGGGCCCCGGCCGGTCGTGGTCAGCCCTTCAACTGTCCGCCAGACGCCCCAACATCCCCGCGACCAGCGCGGTCTGCCCGGGCACCGTGTCCGGATAGATGAACTCCCCCTGCGCATGCGCCCCGTCGCCGACCGCGCCCATGCCGCACAGCACCGGCAGGCCGAGCGCGGCGACGAAGTTGGCATCGCTGGCGCCGCCGACGGCGGTGTCGCGCAGGGGGGCGCGGCCCTGTTCGCGGGCGACCGTCCGAGCGAGGTCGAGCAGCGGGGCGGAGGCCGCGTTGAGGGTCATGGGCGGCCGGTTCCAGGCGTGGTCGATCTCGATGCGGACGCGCGGGTCGCTGACCTTGATGGCGTCCAACTCGGCGTCGACCCGGTCCTGTTCGGCCGCGCTGCTCACCCGGATGTCGACACCGGCGGTCGCCTGCCCGGCGACTACGTTGATGGCCGAACCGCCCCTGATGAGACCGGTGTTGATGGTGGTGCCCTTGTCCGGGGCGGCCACGGCCGCGGCGGCGACCACGAACTCGGACAGCGCGGTGATCGCGCTCGCCCCGTCCTGCGGTGCGAGCCCCGCATGGGACTCGACGCCGGTGGCCGTGACCTGGAAGATCCCGGTGCCCTTGCGGGCGGTCTTCACCGCGCCGTGGGCACTCGGCTCCAGGACGAGCGTGACGTCCGCCTTCCGCGCGACCTCCTCGATCACCGGCCGCGAGGACAGCGAACCGATCTCCTCGTCGCCGTTGAAGAGGAAGGTGACGGTGGGCAGGGGCAAACCGCTCTCCCGGGCCAGCTTCAGGGCCCAAATGCCCTGTGCCAGACCGGTCTTCATGTCGAAGATGCCCGGTCCGCTCAACCGGGGCCGCCCGTCCTCGGGCGCCCCGGGCTGCTCCCATCCGGCGAGGGTTCCGGTCGGCCACACGGTGTCGTAGTGGCCGATGAGCGCCACATGGCCGGCGCCGGAACCTGCGTAGGTCAGGGTGAGGGTGTCGCCGTACGCGCCGCCGGGACGGCGCTGCTCGTGGTCGGGGCGGCCGAGCCGCTCCACGGTCAGCTCGCGCAGCAGGTCGAGGCCGGTCGCGAGGCGGGGAAGGTCGTAGCTGCCGGTCTCGTGGCGGACGAGGGTCAGGATGTCGTCGACGATCCGCGACTTGGCGTCGTGTGCGCGGGTGGTGAGGGCGGCGGCGGGTGCGGGTGAGGCGGTCATTGTCTGCTTTCGTTTCCGAACCGGCGGGTGACGTTGCGCAGTTGGGGTTCAGCCGATGCCGAGCGGGATGCCCAGCAGGTACCAGGCCACGAAGAAGGCGACCCAGACGACCCACACGACGGCGGCGATGGGGATCGTGAAGGAGGCCAGGGTGCCGATGCCGGCGGACTTGCGGTACTGCTGGATGAAGCCGAGGGCCATGACGAAGTAGGGGCTCATCGGCGTCACGCAGTTGGTGACCGAGTCGGCGACGCGGTAGACGGCCTGGGTGGTCTCGGGCTCGATGCCGATGAGCATCAGCATGGGCACGAGGACCGGCGCGGCCAGCGCCCAGAGTGCGGAGCCGCTGGTGATGACGAGGTTCATGAAGGTGATCAGCACGGCGATGCCGACGAGCACGGTCCAGCCGTGGAGGTGCAGGTCGCGCAGCGTCTCGGCACCCTTGATGGCGAGGATGTTGCCGATGTTCGTCCACTTGAAGTAGGCGAGGAACTGGGCGATCGCGAAGAACAGAACGAGGATCGGCGCCATCGAGCGGGTGCCGTCCACCATCGCGCCGATGCTGTCGCGGGCGGCGGTGAAGGTGCCGGTCATCCGGCCGTAGACGGTGCCGAGCACGGCGAAGAACAGGCCCAGGACGAGCGCCATCCCGCCGATGAGCGGGGAGTTGACGATGCCGCCGCCCTCGCCGCGCAGGGGTGAGGAGACGGGGATCATGGCCGCCGCGACGAAGGCCAGGAAGCCGACGGCCACCAACCCGGTGACCCGCAGGGCGCGTTGCTGCCGCTCGGTGATCTCGATCTCCGCCAGTTCCTCCGCGTCGGGTGCGGCGACCGGCTCGTCGGGTTCCAGGTCGGAGCGGCGGGCGAGGACCTTGTCGACGACGAGGGTGATCACGAGAGCGACCAGGACGGACGAACCCAGGCCGAAGAAGTAGTTGGCGACCGGGGTGACGACATAGTGCGAGTCGATGGTGTGGGCGGCGGCCGTGGAGATCCCGGACAGCAGGACGTCGGTGGTGGTGAGCGAGGGTGAGGCGTCGTAGCCGGCGGCGATCGAGACGTAGGCGACGACACAGCCGAGGACCGGGCTGCGGCCGGCCGCGCGGAAGACCAGGGCACCGAGCGGGATCAGGGTGACGTAGGCGGCGTCGCCCGCGACGTGGCTGACCATGGCCGTCATCGACAGGGCGAAGGTGAGGTACCTCCCCGGCACGCGCGCGACCATGCGGCGCAGCAGGGCGGCGAAGAGTCCGCTCTTCTCGGCGACGGCGATGCCGAACATCACGGTGAGGATGGTGGCCAGCGGCGGGAAGGCCGCGTAGTTGTCGACGGCTCCTTCGACGGCCATGGTGAGGCCGTCCTTGCTGAGCAGGTTCTGCACCTTGATGGTCTCGTGCGTGCCGGGGTGCACAGCGCTCAGGCCGGTCGTCGCGAGGACGGCGCTGAGGACGGCGACGATGCCCGCGAGGATCCAGAACAGCCAGAAGGGGTTGGGGAGTCTGTTCCCGATCTTCTCTATCGCCGTCAGGCCCCGGAACGCGGTGCGCAGGGCCCTCGACCGAGGCTCGGTGGACGGCGGCTGAGGCTGGGCCGAGGTCGCACTCATCGGTACCTCTTCACACGGTGGGGGGATGTTCCTGCGAACAATGGCATTCAAGTGAGAGATTCTCCATCCCCTAGATGTAACGGTGGGATTAAACGGCATCTAGAGTGAGGCCCTATGACCCGTCCTCTCCTCGACGAGCTCGACCGGCGCCTCATCGGCGCGCTGCACCTGGCGCCCCGGGCCACCTGGGACGACATCGGCGAGATCCTGGCCTCCGACGCGAGCACGCTCAAACGCCGCTACGACCGGCTGCACGAGGCCCGCATGGTGCGCGTGATCGGGCAGGCCGACTGGGGCATCCACTCCACGGCGATGCCCGTCCACGTCTTCCTGGACATCACCGGCGAGAGCCCGCTCGCAGTCCTCCACCGGCTCCGCGGCCTGCCCCATCTCCAGCTGCTGGCGCAGATCTCGGGCGACTACCCGCTCTACGCCGTCGTGCACGCCCCGTCGGAGGCGGCCACCAGCGAGGCCATCGACCGGATGTTCTCCGTCCCCGGTGTCCGCCGTGTCAACGCGCTGCCCGCGCTCAGCACGCTGCGCCGGGGCCGGACGTGGGACCCGCAGTTCCTCACGGACACCGAGCGCTCCGAGCTCCTCAAGCTCGTCGGCGCCCGCCCCGAGGGCACCGCGACCGCGACACCCCCGGCGAAGCCGCTGAGCGAGGCGGAGCGCGGCGTCGTCGCCGAGCTGCTCCAGGACAGTCGCGCGTCCGCCGCGAGCGTCTCCCGGGCCACCGGTCTGGCCACCTCCACCGCGCACCGCGTCGTCCGCCGGGTCCTGGACGAGGGATGGGTCAAGCCGCGCCTGGAGATCGTGTCGGAATGGCTCGGCTTCCAGACCCCGTTCATCCTGCGCCTGAGGGTGGCGCCGGGCGCGACGCCCGAGGTCATGCACCGCATCGACCAGCTCCCGCAGACGCGGCTCGCCGCGCATGTCGCCAGCGACATGTCGGTGCTGGCCACCGGTCTGGTGACCGACCGCTCCGCCCTGGCGCTCTTCGTCGACGCCGAACTGGCCAGGATTCCCGGCCTGCTCGGCGTCAGCGTCTCCGTCATGCTCGCGGAGCCGCGCCGGTACTGGATGGAGCGCGACCTGACCACCGGCCTCGGCACCTTCCACGCACCGGCACTGCTGTGAGCGGCCCCTCGCGCGTCAGCCGGTGCCGAAGGCCCCCGTGGCGTAGGCGCATTCCGTGTAGATGTAGCCCGACCTGAGCTTGGCCGTGTCGGAGGCCGGGCTCGCGGTCGAACTGTCCGGCCGGTGCACGAAGTACGTGGTGCCGGTCGGCAGACTGATCGTCTTCTGCGGGTAGTTCTTGCCGCTGCTGCACGGCTTGAAGCCGGACAGCAGGGTGGTGCTCAGGGAGTACGTCGTGCAGCTGCCGCAGCCCTTGAGCGTGAAGCTGCCGGTGACCGGCCCGGTGTAGAGGACGGTGATGTCGTCGGGGCTGTCGTTCTTCACCGTGACGGAGATGCTGCCGCCGGACGCGGTCGTGGGCAGCTTCTTGCCCGCGGCGGGGACCGTCTGGGCCACTTCGGCGGCGATCGCGATCTTCTTGGCGCGGGCCCGGTTCTTGTCGTGCGTGTTGTTCTTCACGAAGTCGTTCATCGTGCTGAGCGCCGAGTCGAAGTCACCGGCCTTGTACTGCGAGACACCGCACTGGTAGGCCCCGGCGTCGGCCTGGTTGCCGGCCCGTGTGGCGTCCGCGCCGAGCTCGTCGGCCACGCCCGCCTGTTCGCCCGACAAGGTCCCGATCTGGGAGGAGAGACTCTGCAACTGCTCGACGGCCGCGCACGGTTGGCTACCGCTCACGCCCTGCGCCGCCTTGGTGACGGCCGACTTGACGGCCGGTTCGACCTGGCCGGCCTGGGACGACTGCGGGAACGTGGCCAGCAGCTCCCCGAAGTTCGTGGGCCAGTCGGCGCTCCGAGTGGCCAGCGAGGCGGAGGCGCATTCGTAGAGGGAGGTGGCCAGCCGGTCGTCCGGCCAGGTGGTCAGCGTGCCCAACTGCTTCTTGCCGATGGTGCCGGGGACGGTCCGCAGATACTTCAACTGGGGTATCGCGTCACAGTAGTTCTTCTGCGGGTAGGCCGCGGCGACCGTCGTGTAGAAGGTCTTCAACCGGTCGGGGACCTTGCCGGCCGCCCGCGATCCGGAGTGCGCGGTGGTGAGGTCGTCGTACACGCCCAGCGCCTGGCGGTAGTGGGGTTCGGCCGCGGAGAACGACAACCTCCCGCTGTCCGCCACGAGTTGGTCGGCCTTCTCCAGCCGGTCGAGGAGCATCTGCTGGGTCGCCTCGTCACGCGCGTTGTCGTACAGCACGACTCCCCCGGCTGGTACGGCGAGCAGCACCAGGCCGAGCAGGATCGCGAGCGGTGTGGGTGCGGGCCAGGTCAGGCGGGTGCGCAGGCCGACCAACGCACCGTGGGCGGCGGCGAACACGAGGAACACGACGTACAGCACGACGAGCGGGCCCGAGACGCCGTCCGGGTCGGCCGGCAGGGCCACCAGCAGCAGGATGGCGGTCGCGACCCAGCACGCGGCCATCAGCAGCCAGCGGCGCGTCAGCGCGTAACCGAGGCCGAGGCCACTGAGGTTGAGCAGACCGACCGCGACGGATCTGAGTCGGTCGGGCGGAGCGGGTGGCGGGGACGAGGGCATGGGTGGAACGGTGAAGCCCTGATACCCCTGATAACCGCCGTACTGGTCCCCGGACATGATTCTCCCCCCGCTCAACAACGCCCCCGTTACCGTGACTTGTCAGTGTACGGTCGGGTTCACCGCTAGGACAGGGGCGCCCTCGCGACTCCTCCGCCACGCAGCACCCTGGACAGTCCCAACGCCGCCGTCCGTACTGCCGGGGCGAGTTGGGCGGGCCGGAAGCGGGTGCGCGGTACGGCGACCGAGAGCGCGGCGACCGCGGTGTCGCCGGCGAACACCGGGGCCGCGATGCAGCTCACGCCCGAGGCCGCCTCCTGTTCCTCGTAGGCGAGGCCGGAGACCTGGATCTTCTCCAGGGCCGTGCGCAGCCGGGCCGGATCGGTGATCGAGTGCGGGGTGAGGTTCGGCAGCGGGCGGGACAGCACCTCCTCCGTCAACTCGGCGCCGGAGAAGGCCAGTAGGGCCTTGCCGACGGCGGTACAGGTCAGGGGAAGGCTGCCGCCGATGCGGGAGGGCAGCCTCAGTGCCTCGTGGCCGTGGATGCGTTCCAGGTAGACCACTTCCAAGCCCTCTCGGATACCGAGGTGGACGGTCTCGCGGGTGGCCTCGAACAGGTCCTGGAGGAAGGGCAGGGCCGTCTCGCGCAGATCGCGCCGGTGCGGCACGAGCGAGCCCAGCTCGAACAGCTTCGCGCCGAGCAGATAGCGGGGGCCCGAGCGCTCCAGCCAGCCCAGCCGGACGAGGTCGGCCGCCAGCCGGTGGACGGTGGGCTTGGGCAGTCCGGTGCGCTCCGAAAGTTCCGACAGGCGGTACGGTCCGCCGCTCGGACTGAAGCAGTCGAGGATGAGCGCGGCCTTCTCCAGCATGCTGCCGCCCGCGTTGTTCCGTGTCACGGAACAAAGATTGTCCCTTGGCGGGGATGCTGTCTATACCGAGGGGTGTACCCGCACTGCTCTCCCAGGAGGTAACCCGTGCCCACCGTGCCCGACGGCGCCCGCCCGGACGCCGTGTCCCCGGCCGTGGTCAAGGCCGCCGACCTGCTGGCGGAGGCCACCCGTACCGGGGTCGCCTGTCCGCCGGTGCGCGACCTGCTCGACGGCGGCGGCCTGGAGACCGCCTACGCCGTGCAGCAGCTGAACGTCCGCCGCGGTCTGGCCGCCGGCCGTCGCGTCGTCGGCCGCAAGATCGGCCTCACCTCCCCCGCCGTACAGCGCCAACTCGGCGTGGACCAGCCGGACTTCGGCGCCCTGTTCGCCGACATGGCGGTGCCGGACGGCGGCGAGGTGCCGGTGGGCCGACTGCTCCAGCCGAAGGTCGAGGCGGAGGTCGCGCTGGTCCTCGGTCGGGACCTGCCGCACCCCGAGTGCACGATCGTCGACGTGCTGCGCGCGGTCGACTTCGCGCTGCCCGCGCTGGAGATCGTCGACAGCCGGGTGCGGAACTGGGACATCTCCCTGATCGACACCGTCGCCGACAACGCCTCCTGCGGTCTGTACGTCCTGGGCGGCACGCCCGTACCGCTGACCGCCGTGGACCTGCGCGCGGTCACTATGACCATGAGCCGGGGCGACGAGACCGTCTCCGAGGGCACCGGCGCCGACTGCCTCGGCAGCCCCCTCGTCGCGGCGGTCTGGCTGGCCTCGGCCCTCGCCGGGCGCGGCGACCCGCTGCGCGCGGGCGACCTCGTACTGACCGGCGCCCTCGGCCCGATGACCCCGGCCGCCCCGGGCGACGCCTTCGAGGCCCGCATCTCGGACCTGGGCTCGGTACGGGTCCGCTTCGCCACGGAAACGGAAGAGGACGGCAAGTGACCACGAAAGTCGCCATCATCGGCTCCGGCAACATAGGCACCGATCTCCTGATCAAGGTCCTGCGTCTCTCGGAGACCCTGGAGATCGCCGCGCTGGCCGGCATCGACCCGGACTCCGACGGCCTGGCCCGAGCCCGCCGCCTGAAGGTCGCCACGACACACAAGGGCGTCGAAGGACTCGTCGAACTGGACGAGTTCGCCGACGTAGACCTCGTCTTCGACGCGACCTCGGCCGGCGCCCACCGCCACCACGAAGAGGTCCTACGGCCCCTGGGCCGCACCCTCGTCGACCTCACCCCGGCGGCCATCGGCCCGTACGTCGTCCCGCCGGTCAACGGCGAGGCCCACCTCGACGCCCCGAACGTCAACATGGTCACCTGCGGAGGCCAGGCCACGATCCCGATCGTCGCCGCCGTGGGCGCCGTCTCGCCGGTCCACTACGGCGAGATCGTCGCGTCCATCGCCTCCCGCTCGGCCGGACCGGGCACCCGCGCGAACATCGACGAGTTCACCGAGACCACCTCCCGGGCCATCGAGGCGGTCGGCGGCGCCGCGCGCGGCAAGGCGATCATCGTCCTCAACCCGGCCGAACCCCCGCTGATCATGCGGGACACCGTGCACTGCCTGGTCTCCGACAGCGCGACCGAGGCCGTCACAGCGTCCGTCGAGGAGATGGTCGGCCGCGTCCAGGCGTACGTGCCCGGCTACCGGCTCAAGCAGAAGGTGCAGTACGACAAGGTGGCCGTCGCCGACCCGCTGCGCACCCTCGCCCCGGGCACAGGCGACCTGCTCAAGGTCTCGGTGTTCCTGGAGGTCGAGGGCGCCGCCCACTACCTCCCCGCCTACGCCGGAAACCTCGACATCATGACCTCGGCCGCCCTGCGCACCGCGGAACGCATGGCCGCCCGGACCGGCAAGGAGACCGCCAAGTGACCCCGTCCCTCTACGTCCAGGACGTCACCCTCCGCGACGGCATGCACGCCGTACGGCACCGCTACACCGTCGACCAGGCCCGCGCGATCGCCGCCGCCCTGGACGCGGCCGGGGTTGCCGCGATCGAGATCGCCCACGGCGACGGACTGTCGGGCTCCAGCATCAACTACGGCGTCGGCGCCCACACCGACTGGGAGTGGATCGAGGCGGTCACCGACGTCGTACGGCAGTCGATCCCGACAACCCTTCTCCTGCCGGGTATCGGAACCGTCCACGACCTCAAGCAGGCCCACGCGCTGGGCATCCGCTCGGTACGGGTCGCCACGCACTGCACGGAGGCCGACATCTCCGCCCAACACATCGCCGCCGCACGGGAGTTGGGCATGGACGTGGCCGGGTTCCTGATGATGTCCCACATGGCCGAGCCGGCCGAACTCGCCCGCCAGGCCAAGCTGATGGAGTCCTACGGCGCTCACTGTGTCTATGTCACCGACTCCGGCGGCCGGTTGACGATGGACGGGGTACGGGACCGCTTCTCCGCCTACCGCGAAGTCCTCGCTCCGGAGACCGAGTTGGGCATCCACGCCCACCACAATCTCGCGCTGGGCGTGGCCAACACGGTTGTCGCGGTCGAGGCCGGCGCGATCCGCGTCGACGCCTCACTCGCGGGCCAGGGCGCGGGCGCGGGCAACTGTCCGCTGGAGGCGTTCGTGGCGGTCGCCGACCTGATGGGCTGGAAGCACGGCTGCGACCTGTTCCCGCTGATGGACGCGGCCGACGATATCGTACGCCCGCTGCAGGACCGCGAGGTGCGAGTGGACCGCGAGACGCTCAGCCTCGGGTACGCGGGCGTGTACTCCAGCTTCCTGCGCCACGCCGAGACGGCCGCCGCCCGCTATGGGCTCGACACGCGCAGCATCCTGGTCGAGGCGGGGCGGCGGGCGATGGTCGGCGGCCAGGAGGACATGATCACGGACATCGCGCTGGACCTGGTCGCACGCGCGGCGAACCCGGCCTGAGCCGGGACCGGCCCCAGGAGGCGGGTGTCGGCACCTCATCACGCCGACACCCGTGGGGAGTTGAGGCGAACCGACCCGACGGTATCGAGTTGGTCTAGTCCTCTTGACGGAGAGCGGCGCGAGCGCTTTGGTATATACCAAAGCCTTCACGCGCCACCCCCCACCACACTCCCCCCTTATAGGCACCCCCGAAAGGGGATCTGTCATGCGCCTGGCAAGACTCGCGGCCTCCGTGTGCACCCTCGCGCTCTCGGTCACCGGCGTCACCGTCGCCCTGGCCCCCGCGAGCAGTGCCGCGGGAAGCAGCGTCTACTCCGTGGCCCCCTACGTCGACATGTCGAACAGTCAGGAAGGACTGCTCGACACCGCCATCACCGGACACCAACTCAAGGCGTACACCGCGGCCTTCGTGCTCGGCGTCGGCTGCAACCAGATCTGGGGCGACACACTCCCCATCGGCAACGACTCCTTCACCGACCCCTTGATCGCCAAGGCGAAGTCCGAGGGCGCGTCGGTCATCATCTCCTCCGGCGGTGCGAGCGGCGAGCCGCTGGCCTGGACGTGCTCCACGCAGAGCAGCATCGACGCCGGATACCAGGCCATCATCAACGACTACGGCGTCACCCAGCTCGACTTCGACATCGAGGGCGCCGCCATCGCGGACACCGCGGCGGCGGCCCGCCAGATGCAGGCGATGAAGGACCTCAAGGCGTCCAACCCGAACCTGAAGTTCTCCATGACCCTGCCGGTGCTGACGAGCGGGCTGACCGGCGACGGCGTGAACATCGTCAAGGCCGCCAAGAACGCGGGCATCAAGATCGACGTGCTCAACATCATGGCCATGGACTACTACGCGGGCACCGGCACCCAGATGGGGCAGGCCGCGGTCTCCGCGGCGAAGGCCACACTGGCGCAGATGCAGTCCGTCGACTCCAGCTACACCTACGCCAACCTCGGCATCACCCCGATGATCGGCAAGAACGACGACGGCTCCACCTTCACCCTGGCGGACGCCCAGACAGTGGAGAGCTTCGCCGCGCAGAACAGTGTCGGCCGGCTGGCGTTCTGGGCGATCACCCGGGACCAGGCGTGCGGTGGCAGCGCCAACTCCCTGCCCACATGCAGTCAGATCAGCCAGAACAGCCTCGCGTTCACCGACGCGTTCGTGCCCTACGAGGGCTCGGGCAGCGGCGGCGGAGGCACCACCAGCGACTTCTCACTGTCCCTGTCGCCAGGCTCCGCCTCGGTCGCCCAGGGCGGTTCGGCGACCTCGGCCGTCTCCACCGCCGTCACCTCGGGCAGCGCCGAGTCCGTCAGCCTCTCCGCCTCCGGCGCGCCCTCCGGCGTCAGTGTCTCGTTCAGCCCCAACTCCGTGACATCCGGGGGCAGTTCGACGCTGACGGCGACGGTCGGCTCGTCCGTGGCCGCGGGCAGCTACCCGATCACCGTCACCGGCACCGCCACGACCGGCAGCCACAGTGCCACGTACACGCTCACCGTCACCAGCAGCAGTGGCGGAGGGGGCGGCGGGGGCTCGCTGACCAATGCGGGCTTCGAGACCGGCAGTCTGAGTCCGTGGACCTGCACGGGCGGCAGCGCGGTGGTCTCCAGTCCGGTGCACAGCGGAAGCCACAGCCTCCAGGTCACGCCGAGTGCCAGCGGTACCGGCGAATGCGACCAGACCGTCACCCTGTCCCCCAACAAGAGCTACACGCTCACCGCCTGGGTGCAGGGACCGTACGCCTACCTCGGGGTGAGCGGCGGTGCCTCCGCGAGCACCTGGTCCAACAGCACGAGCTGGAACCAGCTGTCGGTCCCCTTCACCACCGGCAGCAGCGGAACGGTCACCGTCTTCGTCCACGGCTGGTACGGCCAGTCCAACGTCACGGCTGACGACTTCACGCTCAGCTAGCGACCCGCCGACGTACCGGCACCGGTGCCCAGGGGACCCCTGTCCTCCTGGGCACCATCGGCGTCTACGGGGACGACCGGCTCGCGGCGGTTGTGGCGGCGGATGACCAGCCACGTTATCCAGCCGACGCCGATAATGAACCCGAAGCTGATGATCCGGTAGAGCACGACCGTGGCGATGGCGGTGCTGGTCGCCACGCCCCCGGTGACCAGTCCGAGGACGAGCGCGCTGTCGATGATTCCGAGTCCGCCCGGGATGATCGTGAGGGTGCCGGCGGCCATGCCCGCGCAGAAGGCCAGCAGGAGTTGGGCGTTGCTGATCTGTGTGTCGCTTATGGCGTGGAAGCACAGCCACAGGCAGCCCGCGTCGAGCAACCAGTTGAGCACGGCGAAGACGGCGGCGGCGACGGCGTGCCGGGGTTGCAGCCGGGCGGTGCGGAGTTGCTCGACGAAGCCGCGGATCCGGTCGAGGCCCTGGGTCTCGGGCAGGTGCCGCAACTTGTTGACCTTGGCCAGCGCGGCCCGGGTCGCCGGTTCGACCTTCTCCGGGTGCCGGGTGATGCGCCGGATGCCGACGGTGAGCAGCAGGACGGCCAGACCGAGGGTGACCAGGCTGCGCCACTGCAGACTGCCGTCGGAGGCGATCGCGGAGATCGCGGTGACGACGGCCAGGGCCGCCGCGGAGAGGATGCCGGACAGCGCGATGCACCAGGAGGCCACGGCGGGCGTGGCTCCGAAGCGGCGCATCTGCTGGTAGTTGAAGTGGGTGGAGAAGGCCGGTCCGCCGGGCAACGTGACGCTGAGCGAGTGCGCGGCGTAGGCCAGGGCGACGTGCTTCTGGATCGGCACGACCACCCCGGCCGAGCGCAGCAGCCGACGCTGCATGCGCGCGTAGCAGCCCATGGCGGCGACCTCGGCGACGAGCGCGACGGCGAACCAGTTCAGCCGGGGTGCGCGCAGCTCCGACAGGGCGGCGGCGAGCGACGGCCAGCCCAACACCAGTTCGGTGGTGAACAGCGCGAGGAGGACCGTGATCACCACCGGGCGCAGCCAGCGCCGGGTGCGACGCGGCGCCGTGTCTGCCGGTTCGGGGGTGATGGCGGTGGTGTCCGGAGCGTGCACAGGCAGGACCGTCGATTTCGTGAAGTGAGCTTCAACCGTCGGCGACCCCGGCGCCGCTCAGTGCGGGGACGGTGTTCTCCGAGCGGACGAGGGAGCGGGCGCCGAGGCGGAACTGTGCCAGTTTATGCACGATGGCCCGGCGGACCGGCGTGTGCCCCCGTCCGTTCGCCCCGACCGCACACCGTCTCCGCGCCGCATTCGTCGGCCCCGCGCGCGAGCGTGCGGGCCCCCTCTGCACGAAGGGGCCCGCATCGCGCCGGAGTTCAGACGGAGTCGGCGTGCTCCTGGTCTCGGCTGGTCTCGGTCTCCGTCGGCTTCGGATCCGGCTCCGGCTCGCCGACCGCGCGGCGGCCGGGCAGGACCGCGAAGACGATCAGTGTGCCGGCGGCCATGATGATCCCGCCGACCAGGCTGGTCTGCGCGACACCGTGGGCGAAGGCCTCGTGCACGGCGTCGACCAGGGCCTGCGCCTGCTGCGGTCCGGCTGACGGCGTCTTCGCGATCTCCTGGGCGACCGCCAGGCCGCCGCCGACCGAGTCCTTGGCGGTGTCGAGGGCGGCGGCGGGGAGGTGGCCGCCGACCAGGTCGGTCAGCCTGTCCTTGTAGGTGGTGCCGAGCAGCGAGCCGAGGATGGCGATGCCGAGGGAGCCGCCCAGTTCCAGTGCGGTGTCGTTGGCGCCGCCGCCGACACCGAGCTCGTTCTCCGGGAAGGAGCCCATGATCGTGTCCGTGGCCGGGGAGACGCTCAGTCCGATCGCGAAGCCGAGCAGCATCATCGTGGGCAGGAAGTCGCCGTAGGTGGAGGTCTTGTCGACCTGGGTGAGCAGGAAGACGGCCACGGTGCCGAGCACCATGCCGGTCACCACCATCGGCTTCATGCCCAGCTTCGGGGTGAGCCGCCCGGTGACGGCGGCGCCGAGGAACACGGCTCCGGCCAGCGGCAGCAGTCGTACCCCGGTCTCCAGCGCGTTGTAGCCGAGGACGAACTGCAGGAACTGCGTGGCGTAGTAGATCGCGCCGAAGGTGCCGAAGAAGAAGAACAGCACCGCCGTCATCGAGCCGCTGAAGGGGCGGTGGGCGAACTTACGGACGTCGAGCATGGGGTGCGGGTGGCGCAGCTCCCAGGCCACGAAGGCGGGCAGTCCTACGGCGGCGACGACGGCCGCGGTGACCGGTCCCGCGCCCCAGCCGAAGTGCGGGCCCTCGATGATGGCGTAGACGAGGCTGCCGACCGAGACGATGGAGAGCAGACCGCCCACGTAGTCGATGCGACCCATGGTGTCCGCCTTGGACGGCGGGACCAGGACCAGGGCGCCGACCACCGCGAGGACGGCTATGGGGACGTTGATCAGGAACGTCGAGCCCCAGGCGTGGTTCTCAAGCAGCCATCCCGCGACCAGCGGGCCGACCGCGATGGCGAGGCCCGAGGTGGCGGTCCACGCCGTGATGGCCCGCGCCCGCTCGCGCTTCGGGAAGATCGCGACCAGCAGGGACAGCGTGGCCGGCATGACCACGGCCGCGCCCACGCCCATCACCGCGCGGGCCGCGATGACGAGCCCGGTCTCGTGGACGAGGCTGCCCATCACCGATCCGCCGGCGAAGATCACCAGGCCGGTGACGAGGGCACCGCGGCGGCTGTACTTGTCGCCGATCGAGCCCAGCACGAGCATCAGCGCGGCGTACGGGACGGTGTAGCCGTCGATGACCCACTGCAGATCACTGCTGCTCAGGCCGAGGGACGTGGTCATGTCGGGTGCGGCCACGATCAGCGAGGTGTTCGCCATGACCACGATCAGCAGGCTCAGGCACAGCACGATCAGGGCGGACCAGCGGTGTGCGTAGGGCCCGGCCATGCGGTCGACGGGGGTGGTGACGAAGAGCGGCATCGGGGACTCCTGGGGACGCATTAATTGCTCACTGATGTGCAGACTATTTTATTGCCCATCGATGTGCAACTATGCCGGGACGAGCCCGCCCCAGGAGGTGCCGAAGTGACCGGTCGCGACAGCGCCAAGGCGCACTCCACGCGCGCCCGCATCCTCGAAGCGGCCCGGCGGGAACTGACCCGCGACCCCGACTGCAGCCTCGGCGACATCGCCGGGGCCGCGGGCGTGGCCCGGCGCACCATCTACGGGCACTTCACAGGGCGAGCCGCGCTCGTCCACGGCCTCGCCGCGGAGGCCGGGGAGGCGGTACGGCGGGTGAGCGCCGCCGCCTGGACGCCGACACCGGACGCCGTGACCGCGCTGGCCCGCTTCGTCCTCACCCTGTGGCCGGTCGGCGACCGCTACCGCACGCTCATCGGACTCACCCACCACGACCTGGGCCCCGACGCGGTCGACGCGCTCCTCAGCCCGGCCCGCGAAACCGTCACCAAGATCCTCGCCCACGGCCAACAACAGGGCGTCTTCCACACCGTCGTCCCGCCGGGACCGCTCAGCAGAGCCCTGGAGGCGCAACTGCTGGCACTGCTGGAGAGCGTCAACTCCGGCCTCTGGAACGACGACGGCACAGCCGCCACCACCGCGGCCCTGATCGCCGCGGGCGTCGGACGCGACAGCGCCGCCGCCACGGTTCACGGCCTGCGACCATCCCGCTGAAGGAGTCTCAATGACGAAGTCAAGCTGCCTGCGTGACCGGTGGGACGGAGATGAACACTCGTCCGTCACGCAGCAGGGCCCACAACACGCTTGCTCGTCGGAGGGCCAGGGCGATGACGGCCTGGACGTGTTTGCAGCCTTCGCCGCGCTTCCTGAGGTAGAAGTCGCGGTTCGGGCCCTCGCGGATGATGCTGGTCTGCGCGGACATGTAGAAGACCCGCCGCAGGCGGCGGCTGTAGCGCTTGGGCCGGCGCAGATTGCCGGTGCGGCGCCCGGAGTCGCGTGGCACGGGCACCAGTCCGGCCGCCGAAGCCAGGTGACCGGCGTCGTCGTAGGCCGACAGGTCGCCGGCAGCGACGACGAACTCGGCGCCGAGTATCGGGCCCATGCCGGGCAGGGACTCGATGATCTCTGCCTGCGGGTGGCCGCGGAACGTCTCGCGGATCTGCTTGTCGATCCGCTTCGGCCGGTCGTCGAGCTCCAGGATCTGAGCCGCCAGGTCGGCGACGATCTGCGCGGCGACATCCTCACCGGGCAGCGCGGTCTGCTGGGCCTGTGCGGCTTCCAGCGCGGTCGCGGCAACGGCATCGGCGTTGCGCACGCTGCGGTTGGCCAGCCAGGCCGTCAGCCTTGCCCGGCCGCGGCGGCGGAGAGCCGCCGGCGTCTGGTAACCCGTCAGCAGGACCAGCGCGCCCTTGTGCGAGCTGTGGTCGAAGGCCCGTTCCAGCGCGGGGAAGACGCCGGTCAGCACGTCGCGCAGGCGGTTGATCATCCGTACCCGGTCGGCCACGAGGTCGGAGCGGTGGGCGGTCAGCAGAGCGAGGTCGGCGGCGAGCTGGGCGGGCACGTCGATCGTGGCGAAGTCGTTTCGGTGGCGGGCGGTTTCGGCGATGACGTAGGCGTCGCGGGCGTCGGTCTTCGCCTCGCCCCGGTAGGCGCCCGACATGCGGTTGACCGTGCGTCCGGGCACGTAGACGGCCCTCTGGCCGTGCGCGGCGAGAAGCGCCAACAGCAGCGCGGAGGATGTCCCGGAGATATCCACCGCCCAGTGAACCCGGTCCGCCAGGTCAAGGATCTCGCCGAGCGCGGTCAGGATCGCCGACTCATCGTTGTCGACCTTCTTCGACCAGAGCGCCGCGCCGGTCTCGTCGACCACCGCCGCCCAGTGGTGGCCTTTACCCGCGTCGACACCGGCCCAGACCTGGGCCGTTCCCTTGCTCACTTGCCCCTCCTCGCACCGTTCGGCATGCCGCCGGCCCGAGGAACACCCCGCTGTCATCTCCGTAATCAGCGACCGCGCACATCTCAATCAGCAAGCCGGAGGTCCTGCGGACGTCGCCCCGAGGGCGGGAAAATCG